>CAVREZ010000007.1:382500-1060777 GCA_963720285.1 uncultured Acidobacteriota bacterium | reverse complement strand
GCTAAACTTCCCCTTGCAGTCGTCCGACGGACCGTACATTATCGGTGTCAAACCGACTTCCGTTAGCGCATCGGCGATTATTTGCCAACGAAGAGCTCAGTTTGCTGCGGCCAATCTCCGGCTGCTCGACAATACGGCCAGAATCTGAAATCTGACCTTACGATGCATTTCCTGGCTGGCGTATCTATGTTGGTTCGGTACAATTTGTCCCTGACAGTCAATAATGAATTTGAGGTTCAGATAAATGATTCGACAAGTGCGGTTGAACAGCACGTTCCCTTCTTGTTTGCTACTGCTCCTATGCACACAACTAGCGGCGCAAGGCGTTGCTGTTCCGGGGGACACATGCAAGCCGGCGAGTGCACGAACGCAAGACATCGGATGCTGGATCTTGGCCGACAATCCCGTGGGTCAACTTGCAAAACCGCAAGTGTTCTGGCATCTGGATAGGTATCCAACACGCATCGCGGCCGAAGCAGACAAGGGGCCGCGTGGCACGGTCATCGAATCGTTTGGCAAAGTGTGGTTGATGACCATCGAGGACGAGAGCTGGAAATCTACCCACGGAAATCGCATTGCAGAGATTGGACCGCTTCCGGTCGTCGCAGGAGAAAAATACTCGGCACAGTTTATGGAAGCGGACTTCACACCCGGAATGACGGCACCCGCACACATACACTCCGGCCCGGAGGCCTGGTACGCGGTCGGCGGCGAAACATGCCTGGAGACCTCCGATGGTCGCGTGCAGATCAGCCGCGCAGGAGGCTCCCCGGTAATCGTTCCGATGGGATTATCAATGCACCTCACGGCTGTTGGCACTGAACGGCGCCGTTCGATCGTGATCATCCTCCATCAGTCATCGCAGCCCTCGACCACAATGGCTCATGATTGGACGCCAAAGGGCTTGTGTAAGGCTAGCAACTGAGCTGAAGCGTAAGTAACTATCACGTGCCGAAGCGGACAGTGAATAGCGGCATCGTCCAAATTGCGCGCTCGGACGTGTCACGGGCCATACAGAACCTGAGTGTCACTTGATCAGAACAGTCAGTATGGAGTGACCGGTGCCGATGCGCTGACCGTGGGTTAGGCTGTGAGTTCAGAAGGACGCACAGTTCAGAGCCACAAGCGGAAGGGAGCCGGTCATGAAGGAGAAGTTACGATTTTTGGGTTGGCTCGGCTGACAAACTATTAATTTCTTAATTGACAATTGATTCCGCTCGCCGTATAAATTCTTCGAACTATTAATTTCTTAATTGCTGAGCTCCGGAGGAAATGTTGGCCAGGAAAAAGTCATTCCATCTCACGGAAGGCGAATTGCCGCTCATGGAAGTGCTGTGGAAGAACGGACCCTCCACCGTAGGCGATGTAGCCGCGTCATTACCGGCCGATCCGCCGCTTGCCTACAGCACAGTTCTCACCACCCTGCGCATCCTCGAATCCAAGGGCTACCTGCGACACACGAAGGAGGGGCGAGCCTTCGTCTATGAACCCGTCATCGTTCAGGAAGAGGCCAGCCGCAAGGCAGTCGGCTATCTGGTGAACCGCTTCTTTGGCGGCTCCTGTGAACAGTTGGTCGTAAATCTTCTGAAGGAAGAAACGATCAACCCGGCGGAATTGCGACGAATCAAGAAGATGATCGCGCAGAGCGAACAAGGAGAGCAGAAATGACGCACATCAATTTCGCGATGACAACTCTTCTCAACGGCATCTGGGAAGGAACGTTTCTGGCAGCCGCGATGTGGCTCTTTCTGAAGCTGTTTCCAAGATTGAACCCGACCACTCGCTTCACCGTTCTGTGGGTAACGCTGCTGGCTGTCCTGGTGCTGCCCCTCGGGCCTCTCACGTCGAGAGTATTCCCTCCAGGCACGCCAGCGGATTCGCCTGTGGTTGCCGCGGCGAACACGCCCACGCCCATGCCCATAACCATGACCCTTACGCCTGCTGAGATTCAGCATTCCGTCCTCAGCCGCCAAAATACGAAGGCGACCCGCCAGGCGCATCTTGCACCGCTTCCGAATTCAAAGCCTCAGCCATTATCGAATCAAGCGTCTGAACCTGTCGCAGCGCTCACTACCGCCCCTCGGTCCGCATCGCCTGTGGCAGCGTCCGTTCAGCACCCGCTGATCCGCATCCGTTCCGGAAGCTTTCTGAGCGCGCTCGGAGCCCTGTGGGCGCTCCTGTCTTTCGTGATGCTGGCGCGCCTCGGATTTGGCTACCGGAAACTGCGCAGGTTGAAAGCACAGGCCGCGCCGGCCTCAGCAGAGTGGCAGCGGCGATTGAAAAGTCTGAGCCGAATCAATGGCGTCCAGAGGCAGACGCAATTGCTCGTTTCAAGCCACATCGCAGCGCCCATGTCGCTCGGGTTTCTCCATCCGGCGATCCTGATCCCGCAAACACTTCTCGACACTCTTTCGGACTCAGAGCTCGAACACGTTGTGCTGCACGAACTGGCCCACCTGCGCCGCCGCGATGACTGGACCAACCTCGCGCAGAAATTGATTGAAGCGTTACTGCCGATCCAGCCGGCAATCTACTGGGTCGGTCACCAGATGACACTTGAGCGCGAGATGGCATGCGATGACTGGGTCATCGCGGCAACGGGAACGGCCGAGCCCTATGCGGCCTCACTCGCAAGAGTGGCGGAACTTTCGCAATGGACCCACGCGGGCATTCTGGCAGCAGGCGCGACCGGAAACCGCTCGCAGCTTTTCAGCCGCGTCCATCACATGCTCGACAGAACCCGAAATGCTGCTCCAAAGTTGGCACTCCGCCCCTTGGGTGCGGCGATCGCCGCAGCAGGAGTTTTGCTCTACGTAGGCGTGCGAACACCGCAGATGATCGCCTTCGCGCAGAATACAACGCACGAAAACAGCCATCGGGAGCTGCTCACAACGAACCCGCCGCACCCCGCGCCTGCGCCGCAAGCGCCACTTCCAGTAACAGCCCCGAATGCAGTATCGGCCCCGGACGCAGCACAGGCCCAGGACGCAGTACCGGCTTTACACGCGCCAGTCGCGCAGATCGCCGCGCTCTCTCCTGCGTCCCCTGAAGCATCACCCCTCTCACCACCTTCCCCTCCGACGCCGAGCTCGCCATTGACGGCCACCGCACCACTGGCGCCAATTGCCGCAGCGCAGGACGGCGAGACGCACATGAACATGACGACCCGCAATGGACTGACCTCGTACAGCGTCAAGATCGACGGCTCGATCGAATTCACCGATGACGACACCAACGTCAAGTCGCTCTCCCCTGGCGGCCATTTCCGGATCGAGGATGGGAACTGGCTCTCCGGACGCACCTATGACGTAAAGGCGGACTCAGCCGGGAATATTGACAAAACATATTCCGTGGGCATGTCCACAAAGCCCTGGACGCCGAGGCGCGCGCTCGCGCGCTGATGCCGCAGATGATCCGCGAGAGCGGAGTGGGAGCGGAACGGCGTGTCGCCCGAATCCTCCGCCAGGGTGGTCCGCCAGCCGTCATCACTGAGATTGGGCTGATCCACAGCGATGGATCGAAACGCATCTACCTGGAGCAGCTCTTTTCGCAGGCAACCCTGAACACCGAACAGTTGAAGGAGGCCGCAAGACTGATCCGCGGCATCTCCTCCGATGGCGACAAGGCTCAGGTGCTCACGACCGTCGATGAAAAGTATTTCAACGGTGACTTGCGTGGAATCTTTTCGACGCAGTCGCAAGCATCAGTTCCGATGGCGATAAACGCCGCGTGCTCTCCCCGACATTCTCAACAAGGATGGAGGAAACACCGAAACACTGCTCAGCGTGGCAAGAACGGCCGAACACATCTCCTCTGACGGCGACAAGGCCCAGGTGCTGATCGAGATGGCAAACCCCTATCGCGCCACTGGTGGCATTGCCATGGCTTATTTCGAAACGGCGAAATCGGTGTCATCGGATGGAGATCACGCGCGAGTTTTGCTCAGCGATGCTGGCCGCGCATGGCGACGATCGCGACACGCTCGCCCGGGTGCTGCGCTCGGCCCAGAAGATCTCCTCCGATGGAGACAAAGCCCGCGTCCTCAAAGAGGCAGTTGCCCGCTATAGCGATGACGAGACCATCCGCAAAGCCTTCCTCGACGCGGCAAATTCAATCTCAAGCGCTGGCGATCACCAACAGGTGCTCGTGACACTCGTTCACCGGCAAGGAAACACCGTACCTACACTGGGCGGAATTGCCCAGTCCGCGCAGCGGATTTCGTCCGACGGAGACAAAGCTCGTGTCCTTATGGAGCTTGTCGGAGTCAACGTTGAGCCGGTCCGCGACGATTTCTTCGCAGCCGCCGACAGCATAAGTTCCGATGGCGATCACAGCAGTGTTCTGATAGCTCTGCTCGACAAGCCCGGCACATCGTCCGCAATGGCCGTCGGAGCCATTCAGTCGGCAACTCGCATTTCTTCAGACGGAGATAAGGCACGGGTACTACACGATGCCGCCGCCCGCTATTCTAAGGACCCAGCCGTAAACTCAGCACTGCGCAAGGCCGTCGAAAGCCTGCACTCCGATGGCGAATATCGATCGGTCATGTCCGAGATTGCGCGGAATAGTGGGAACAGTTAACAGCATCAATTCCTGTTCCTCTGCGACTGGAGCAGCCTTCACAACTCGGCTTCTCATCAGTAATGAAATCTGAAATCGAGGTCTGCTGACGAAAAGAGCGATCAGATTGGACACTGCAAAAGTCGAGCTGGGGTGGGTAGCCGTGTTCGCGTCAAGTACCGTCGGGCTTGAGCGCCGTTCACCGGAGTGAAATGAAATTGTTCGCCTGTTCTATTCGTCGCGAAGGGCGACAATCGGGTCAACGGAGGAAGCCCGGCGCGCAGGCAAATACCCTGCGGCCATTCCTGCAAACAACAGAAGAGCAGTTGCCACCGTCAGACTGAGCGGATCGGTTCCGCTCAGCCCATAGAGCATGTTGCGCACCAACCGGACGCCGGACAGCGTGAGTGGCAGGCCGATGACAATCCCGGCAAAAACCAGCAGCCCTATCTCGCGCAGCACCTGCCAGGCCACAGCCGAGCGGTTGGCGCCAAGAGCCATGCGTATCCCGATCTCGCCGGTGCGGCGGCCCACCAGATACGACATCAGGCCATAGAGCCCGATGCACGACAGAAACACTGCCATCAGCCCGAAGAAAGCAGAGAGCTCGGCGATGATCGCCTGGTTGGTGAATGAGCCAGCCACCTGCGCATTGAGCGTCATGACGTGAGAAATTGGCAATGTGCGATCGACCGCGTGAATGGTCTGCTGCACTTCGTTGGAAATGGAGTTGAAGTCTCCGGAGTAGCGGACCTCGAAGTCACCGAAGCCCCAGTCCCGCTGCGTGTACGGGAGATAATCGATATAACTGGCCGGGCCGGTGACGCCGTGAAGCTTCACGTCCTTTGCCACGCCAATGATCATTCAGCGGATGCAGCCGAATCGCTGTCATCGGAGCCAAGGGTATATGTGTGTCCGATCGGTGAACCAGCTGGGAACAGAGTGCGCGCCATATGCTCACTGATAATGCCCACCCGCTGCGATGTAGCCGTGTCCTGAGGAGCGAACGCACGGCCGGCAATGATGCGGAATCTGCATCGTCGCAAAGTATCCGTTGCCGATGACGTTGTGGTTCACATTCCGTCTTGTGATCCACAGGCATGCCGGGAACACGAATACCGCTGCTCCAGCTTCCCTCGCTGAACGTGAAAGCCGAAAAGCTCGCCGCCTGCACTCCCGGAAGCGCACTCACACGATCCTCAATCTGCTTGAAGAGCGCCTTCAGCCGAGGATCGTCTTGCTTATACCCGGTAATGTCCGAGTCGATGTCTAGACGCAGTACATTCTCCTTGTTGAAGCCGGTGTCGACGCGGTTCAGGTTTACGAGCGTGCGCAGAAAAAGACACGCAGCCACCGTCAGGACCAGCGAAAGCGCCACCTGCGAGACAACAAGGATCTTTGCCATCGGTGACCGGCCCGCGGCAGTCGATGCTCCACGGCCACTCTTGAGATTCTCCACCAGTTGCACGCGCGTAGCCCGTAAAGCCGGCAATGTGCCAAACAGCAGCGCCGTGCAGACGGTGACCGCAAACGTAAAAGCAAGCAGTTGCAGATTGAGCGAGACATCCAGCGGAACGGGATCGGAGCCCTGCGAAATCATGCGCAGCAGCACTCGATCGGCAGCCGCAGCAAACGCAATACCCAGCGCTCCGCCCGTCAGCGCCAACAGCAGGCTCTCGGTCAAAAGCTGGCGGATGATCCGCGACCTGTGTGCGCCCAATGCCTGGCGCACAGCCAGTTCGCGCGCCCGTGCCGTGGAACGCGCCAGCAGCAGATTGGCGATGTTCGCACACGCAATAAGCAGCACCAGTCCAACGATCACCATGAGCACGATCAGGGGTTTCGAGTAGCTGTCGCGCAGATCGGAGATGCCGCTGGCCATGCTCTTGAGCGACACATGCGCTCGCGATAGCTCGAACTAGATTCCATTGCGAAAGGTTGGCATCCGGAAAGCCGCGCAAAATCTGGGGAAACAGCACATTCGCATTGGCCGTTGCCTGCTCCCTCGTCACGCCAGGTTTCAATCGGCCCAGGATGTAGAGTCCTTCGGTAAAGTTCTTGTCGTAGCCGCCCCAGCCGGGAGGAATAACGTCAGCCATGGACAACGGCGCCCAGGCATCGGGTGCTTCACCGACCTTGGTGCCAAAGAACTCCGGCGGCGCTACGCCCACAATGTCGTAAACCACGTTGCCCAGTTTCAGCTTATGGCTCAGGACGGACGGATCAGCTCCAAACGTGCCTTTCCAGAAAGCATCGCTGATGACCACCACCGGATGGTCTCCCTTGCTCGAGTCGTCTACACCGTTGAGCACGCGCCCCACCTGCGCGCTAACGCCCAGGGTCTGAAAGTACGTTCCCGAAACAGCCTTGACCTGGATAAGCTGCGAATCCTGTCGATTATCAATGAAGCCGTGGACAGCGTTCGTCATGCTGTACTCAGCCGCAGTATCAGAGAAGACCGCGTTCTTGCGCTGAAACTGCCGATAGAAGGGGTAAGAATAAAGTTCTGTGTTGGCAAATACGTCAGTGATGCCGCCCGGATCTTCGACACCGAGCTTGACCAGTCTCTGCGGCTCTCGGATTGGCAGCGAGCGCAGCATGATGGCATCAAGAAAACTGAAGATGGCGGTATTCGCGCCAATCCCCAGCGCCAGCGAAGTCAGCGCCACTACCGTGATCGCAGGAGTGCGCAGCATCGAGCGCAGCCCATAACCGGCATCCTGCAGAAATGTCTCCAGCCAACTCCAACCCCACTCCATATGACTTCTCTCCTTGATGCGGTTTACATTCCCGAATCGCCGCTGCGCCGACCAGTGCGCCTCTTTGAGCGTCAGCCCCGAGGCAATCTGTTGCTCATGTCGCAGTTCCAGGTGAAGACGCATCTCTTCGTCCAGTTCACGCCGGAACTGGCCGCGATGCAGCAGCATCCTAAGTCGTCTTTTGAATTCACCCGCGAGGCTCATGGGTTCTCCTCAGGCAGTCAGGATGATGCGGGAAATAGCGCCCATGACGCGTTCGAACTGGGACACCTCGATGCCGAGTTGCTTCTCTCCATCGCGCGTCAGCGTGTAGTAGCGGGCGCGGCGATTCCCCGCCGTCACCCCCCACTCCGCCGTAACCCACCCTTTGATCAGCATGCGTTGCAGCGCCGGGTAAAGTGACCCCTCCTCTACCTGCAGCACATCGTCGGAACAATTCTGAATCGACTCTGCAATCTCATAGCCGTGCAGCCGCGAACGGACCGCGAGTGTCTTGAGAATGAGCAGGTAGAGTGTGCCAGGTGGAATCTCGTCACGATCTCCGTCCGGATCGGACTTCTGTCGGATAAGCGCAGCCATAGAACTATCTCCAAAGGCACTGACATAGTTTAACTATGCCAGTGTCGCAGCGCTTTCCGATTTCTGTCAATCAAAATGTCTGACCTCTCGCCAACGTGCTCATGAAGGTGCAAACAGAGGCTGCATTCTGGTCCTTGGCGAGTAGTCTGCGGCTACCCACTTGGATCCCCGCGAGTCACAACACCCCGCACCCCCGGTAGATCACGTTCGCTGTTCACCGTTCACTAACGACTGCCTCTCTGTTAACATCCCCTCATTAGCTGGATAACCACCGGCAAATCTTCGCTTTTTCTTCTATCTTTCTCCCCATCTGCCCTGCTACAATCCCATTCGAATACGCGATTTCTGCGTTGCTTTTTCGCTGCTTTTTCAACGCGAATTGCACTGCGAACCGCGACAGGAGACGTACATCATGCCCCTCGCGGACGACCGCGCCAAAGCAGTAGAAAGCGCACTCTCTCAGATTGAAAAGCAGTTCGGCAAAGGCTCCATCATGCGCCTCGGCGCCAAGGAAGCCATCGTGCCGATCTCCGTTATCTCCACCGGATCCATCAGCTTCGACGCCGCCCTCGGCGTCGGCGGCGTGCCGCGCGGCCGCGTTATCGAGATCTTCGGTCCTGAGTCTTCTGGTAAAACCACCATCACTCTGCAGATCATCGCACAGGCTCAGCGCAACGGCGGCCTTGCCGCTTTCGTGGATGCCGAACACGCCCTCGACCCTATCTATGCCAAGAAACTCGGCGTCGATACCGACAACCTGCTCATCTCCCAGCCCGATTACGGCGAACAGGCCCTCGAGATCACGGAAGCTCTCGTGCGCTCCGGCGCCATTGACGTCCTCGTCGTCGACTCCGTAGCGGCTCTCGTGCCCAAGGCCGAACTCGACGGCGAAATGGGCGACTCCCATGTGGGCCTCCAGGCCCGCCTCATGTCGCAGGCTCTGCGCAAGCTCACCGGTACCGTTTCGAAATCGCGTACCTCCCTGATCTTTATCAACCAGATTCGCGAAAAGATCGGCGTCATGTTCGGCAATCCTGAAACCACCACGGGCGGTCGCGCTCTCAAGTTCTATTCCTCGGTCCGCATCGATATCCGCCGCATCGCAGCCGTCAAGGAAGGCGACGTCGTCACCGGCTCGCGCACCAAGGTCAAGATCGTCAAGAACAAGGTCGCCGCTCCCTTCCGCGAGGCTGAATTCGACATCCTCTACGGCGAAGGCATCTCCCGCGAAGGCGACGTGCTCGACCTCGCAGTACTGCACAACATCGTCGAGAAGTCCGGCGCATGGTACAGCTATGACGGCGAGCGCATCGGCCAGGGCCGCGAAAACGTCCGCAACTTCCTCAAGGAACACGCAGACGTATTCGCGAAACTCGACGCGCAGGTCCGCCAGAAGCTCAACATCGGTGTTCAGACCGCTAAAGCCGAAGTCCCCGAAGTTCCCGAAGACGGCCCCGCCGTAGCCCAGCAGGCCGTTCGCCCGCGCCGCTGAGCTTGTAAAGGGCAATATCCAGAGCCGCTCCTTGATTGGGGCGGCTTTTTTCTTGGTAAAAATGAAAAAGTAGGGTATAGTTATGTAGGTAAGGACGATTTGTCGTATGAACCCAACTGACACTACCAGAAAACACGTGATTCGTAATTACATTGAGCCCGCCCGGCTTCGCGGTGAGAAAACTGTGACCATCCGCGTCGGTAATGTTCTTAAGGAGCTTGGTTGGAGCAACCGTACACCCTCGGTGTTCTCAACACTCTCGTCGCAATCGTTCCAGCGCGAAGCTGGCGTTGAGTTGGTCGAAAAAAAAGGCGGTCCAGCCTCCGGAGGACCAAGCACGACCGTTCAATTTGTATACGGTTTAAAGGGCGAAAAACTTACTGAACATACTGGAGGATCAGAAATCGGAAATCCCCCCGGCGTCACTTCCTTATTGAAACTGTATGGCATTTTCGCCGACGGATATCGGCAACTCGGAGGGGCTGAGGCATTCATGAACAAAGAGCGCGACTGGGGTCTGGATGCTTGGGAAAAGAATCATCCTGGAGCAGGCAGAAAGCTCGGTGAAAAGGAATGAACCGAGTCTATTGGGACTCAATGATTTTCATTTACCTTTTGGAAGGAAATCCAGGGTTCGCACCGCGAGTCAAAACGATTCTCGAGCGAATGGAGTCCAGAGGGGACCGACTATTAACGAGCGTTTTTACTGTTGGAGAAGTTCTCGTTGGACCTCGAAAACTAGGTTCTCTTGATACAGCTGCGAAGATCAAACAGTGGTTTGAGAGCGGAAGTGTTGAGTTGTTGCCCTTTGACCTCAATACCGCAGACCGTTATAGCTCGCTGAGAGCCACCGGTAAGATGAGGCAGGCCGATGCAATCCAGCTTGCGACAGCTTCTTTGGCAGCAGCGGATGTCTTTCTTACAAACGATAAATCCCTTCTCAATCTCACAGTTCCCGGTATCCGATTTATCGTTGGCCTGGAGGGAAACCTGTTTTAGCTGTGAAGCTCTCTTGTGACGCTGCTTGAGTGCAGCAAATCCAGTCCCACAATCCGGGCGACTGTCTTTTTATTCAAGACAGCCGCCTTTCCCATCACTGCTAGAATTCGTGGAGTTGGGCGCTGCCAGACGCGCTGAAGGATCAGCATTTCCATGGGCGTGAACGCAATCTATCCCGGTACATTCGATCCCCCCACCAACGGCCACTTGGACCTGATTACGCGCGGCTCCAAGCTCTTTGACGAACTAACTGTCGCGATTCTCAACAACCCCGTTAAAAATCCCCTCTTCACCGTGGAAGAGCGCGTCGAGATGCTGCGCGAATCAACCCGCCAGATTGGCAACATCCATGTCGCGACATTTGAAGGACTAATGGTGGATTTTGCCAAAAAAATCGGCGCCACCGCCGTCCTGCGTGGAATCCGCGCCATCACCGATTACGAGTACGAATTCCAGATGGCACTGATGAACCGGAGACTGGCTCCGGAAATCGAAACAGTCTTCCTGCAGCCGGCTGGGCGCTATTCGTTTGTCAGTTCGCGGCTGGTGAAGGAAGTGGTGAGCTTTGGCGGCAAGGTAGATGGGCTGGTGCCCTCGAATGTGGCGCGGCGGCTGGTCGGCCGCATGAAGCGCGGCTAGCCGAAGATTTCCAATTGCAAAAGTGAGTGCGGGAAATTGCTCCACGTGGAGCAATTTTGCCGGCTGCGCGAGTTTCTGAATGTTCCACGTGGAGCAATTCCTGTTGAAGTGGGGAAATGTTCCTCGTGGAACATTTTGGCTTGGCGGGATGCGGGTTGCGGAGCTATGTCAAGCGGGTTTTCTGCAAGTGAGTGATGTTGCTCGTTCTGTTTTTGCGGGGAATTGTGGGTGTTTGTGCATCGGCCAGAGGGTCGGTGGGAATTTATATCTGTTGCGCTATGTTCCACACGCGATGGCTATGGGAAAGCGGTGACGAGGAGAGCGGGGTTCCTACCTAGGGAGGTTTGCAGGCCGCTCGCACTCTCGAATGCATACATATGTAACGCACACGATGTAACCGCCACTATTGATCGCGCTGCTGGCGCTTGAAGAGGAGTTTGCCATGCCGGGTTATTCGAGTGAATGTCAGCCGCTCGCGGACAAGGTCAAGGGTTTGCAAAGTGATGTGGCTTCATTTCAGAAGGAGCTGCAGACTGCTGCTCCGGGAGCGAAGTCTGGTCTGATTTCGCAGATTACAAAGCTGCAGCAGCAGGTCACCCAGCAAGAGGGGTTACTGGCGGATTGCGTGAAGAAGCATCCGTATCAACCACCGCCGCCGCCGCCGAAAAATCCATGCCTCTCGATCTATCACGATCTACAACAACTGCAAGTGCAGTTGGAGCAGGTGATTCAGAAGGCGCTGGCGCCGATACAGGCTGAGTTGCAGAAGGCAGCCGGGGGCGAGAAGGCGGGGATCCTGCAGCAGATCAAGGAAACGCGCGCGAACATCATGGCGACGAATCCGCTGGTGAAGGAGATTGCCGCGAAGCAGAAGGATTACAACGATTGCCTGCTGAAGCATGGCGGCAAGCTGGCTATCGACGCGAATTTCAAGGGCAAGGCGACGATGCGCACGAACAATGAGCATGCGAAGGGCCCGTTTACGCAGAACGTGACGATCGGGTTGCGATTTAGCGCTTGGAACAACGCGCATATCGCGGTCACGGATTTTCCAGGTGTATCGGTTACGTATGACACGCACTCGCCGGTGGGCGAGGTGACGACGACGGTTTCGATGACGACCGGGTCGGGGACGTTTGACGAGAAGACTCGATTCGTCACGTTTCAGTTGGAGCTTTACTTTGAGCACAGCACGAGCCTGGCGGGGCCGTCGAGCCTGAACATCACGCTGACGGGCAGCAAGCCGATGACGAGTGACGGCGGGATTGATGTTTCGGGCGACTCGACGTTCAAGGGAGGGTATCTGGGCGGGAATACTTGCTCGATTGAGGTTAGCGGGACGATTTCGCCGCACCCTTAGAGGCAGGGACCAAGGGACCAGCGAATAGGGACCAGGGGTTCGCGCTTTGCGCGAATTTGGTTTACGCCCGGGGCTGAAGCCCCTTTCTTTGAGTCTGGGTATTCAGGGGCACGAATGGCCCGGCTCCCTCCGGTTCGTGCTGCGCACGAATGTGGTCCCACATCTCCGCGCAAAGGACGCGTGTAGATGTGGGGGATCCGGCGCAAGAGTGGGTCGTTTGCGCGCTATTTCTTCTTTGCTGCAACGCCCGCTTCGGGCAGCGAGTACTCGCCTTCCAGTTGAGTTTCTGCCCCGCCATCTGAGGTGCTCGACACCTTGTTTGTGCCTTTGCCCTTGAGCCCTTTGAGCTTGCCGGTTCCACCTGTATAGGACCATGTGCCGCCGCCGGTGGTGGTATCTCCCTTCATAGTCCCAGCGCCCAGGTAACGGCCATATGCTTTGTCACCATTGTCCATCGTGATTACAACGTAGCCGTGGACCTGTAATTTCGCGCCGTTCACATCAAGGGACTCAGTGTACGTATAGCCTGCCGATTTCAGGCCGGCCATCTCGACAGAGGTGCTCCAGGTGCAGGAACCCTTTTCAATAACCAACATGTGGCCGGGGTGGTCGTCGACCTCGATGGATTGCGAGTTGTCTGGCTTGGCGCATTTGCTGGAAGCGGAAAACTGGGTTTGGGCCAACGCCGAACCGGCGAAGGCTAATAGCAGAGCAGCAAGACCGAGGGATTTGGCTTTCATCTTTCTTCCTCCGGGGTAAATTGTGAGTTTGAGAAAAATACCTGGGGATGGCGGGAGAAGAGTATGGGAGGGTAGTGAGTATGTCAATTGGGATCGTGGATGATAGCCATTGCACATAGAACGCGGATAGGATCGTTGGCCCGGGGTGGGTCAGGAAACTCGCCTCAGGGGCTGAAGCCTCCTGGAGTGGGACCGTGTGTGGCAAGGCTGAAGCCCTGCCCTATCTTTTTGTGCTGATGGTGGGTTCAAAGGCGGGGTTCTTGCTTTGCACGAATGTGGTTTTGGGGATTGCGAGCATTGGTGGTTCCCAGGTCTCAGAAGCGAGACCTGGGGCACCCTCCTGTGGTGGAGTAGGCGTCTCGATACCGGGGCCACCCGCTGGGTTGCGAGTGATGAGGCGGACCTTCAGTCCGCGGGGGATTATTCGGTGGCGGAACCCAAGGCGTCGCGCCTGACTTTGTCAGGCTGGCTTTGCCCTGGGCTGGTATGAGTCGGGCCTTTGGCCCAGTGGGTTAAAAGGCGGTTCGCGCTTTGCGCGAATTTGGTTTATGCCCGGGGCTGAAGCCTCTTTCCTTGAGTCTGGCTATTCAGGGGCATGAATGCCCCTCAGACTGCTGACAAAGTCCAGTAATAGTTGAAATGCATCCCTCAGCGGCTAAAGCCGTGTTCTATTTGCAGCTTTTACGGCACGAGTAAACTCGTGCCCTTTCAAAACAGCAGGTTTTCAACAATCTCAGGGGCATGAATGCCCCTGCTCCCTCCGGTTCGTGCTGCGCACGAATGTGGTCCCACATCTCCGCGCATAGAACGCGCGTAGATATGGGGCACCTGTGATCTTTCAAGAGGTTGTCCATTCGAGTTTGACCGGAGAAGCTGGTTGTGACGAGCAACCAGGAACTTCGGAGAAAACGAATGGACATCCACAAGAATGTCCGACTGAGCTATCGCAGTCGAGAGGCGTTAGCCAGATTTGTACCGGAGCAAGGGAACACACGGAAGGCGGCCGCAGCCGCCTTCCGTGTGTTGACTTATCGAGAATTCGGCACCTCGACTTCGTCTTCGCAGTGCATGCCTTTTTCCCGCAAGCGGTCGTTGACTACCGCTTGATAACTGGCCCGCTGACTGTAGCTCATTGGGTAAGAAGGCTTATCGCACAGATGATCGCTGGTCATCTCATCCGCCAGCAGCGCCATGCCGATCAAGCTCATCGCCGCTAACGGCAGAACTTCCGCAGTCTCCTTCTCTTCGCGCTGCTTTTCCGCTTTTGCCTGATCGGCTTTCTGTTTTTTGATCTCGTCGCCGCGCTGGCGCCAATACCGGGCATTCGCGGCGCTCTGCGCCACGCCATCTCCATGCTCGTAGAAGAGCCCAACCAGATAGGCTCCGTACTCGTTGCCCTTTTCCGCGCTTACCCGCGCCCACTGAGAGGCCTGTGGCAGATTGGCCGCCGTGCCGTTGCCATCGTGAAGGCAATAGGCCAGATAAAACGCTGCCCTGGCATCTCCCTGAGTAGCTGCAATATACAGCCAGCAAACAGCAGAAGGCATGTCCTTGGCTCTCTGGTCGACGACTGCACGCATGTAAGCCCACTCGGCCTTCACGCCGGTCTCATTTGCGCTTGAACACGGAATGTCGTTGTAAGACGGCAGCGACAAGCGCTGGAAAGGCTGATGGCCTTGAATGGCCACATGATCGAAATCGATAGTGCCGAACTTGTCCGCATGGTAGTTGCCGCTCGTCGCTCCCGTGAAAGCCGAGAAGCCATTCATGTCGAGCACCTGCACGTCGGCAATCGACGATCTTGGCTCGAATTCTCCTTTGAAGAAAGTGGTGCCGGTGGCACTGAGGTCATCCTTGAGCAGTTCGGCTTCGATATGTGTCCCGTTGTGCCTTATCTGGATCGCGGTCGGTATGCCTGGGGACGCATAGTAGCCTTCCCATTGACCGTTAAAATCGACGATCTTGGGACGGTTGCCAATCACTGTGGGCACCCCCTCCGGCGGAGGCGGATAGCCCGTAACGCTCGCCATTTGAGCAGGCATGGCGGGATTCGATGTATTCGAGCCATTGGAGGGCGGAGGCGCGGTGTTGGGGGAAGAATTGGGCGGCGGGGGCGTGTTCATCGCGTCTTCTTGCGTGAAGGTATCCTGCAATTCTCCAAACCATGTATCGGAGCGCGGCTGGTTGGGGCGGTCGCGGTCGAAATAGATCACGCCGCCAGTAATGTGTTTGCCGGTGATCTCGCCGAAGTACAAGGCCGTGAGTCCGCCGAGCGCTGGACCATCGATGCGGCGCGCCAGTAGAAAGCCCGGGGCAAGGTCTTCCAGAACCATGGAGCGTGGATGATCTCCGACCCAACCCTGGCCGTTGCGCGAAGGGAAAGTCCAGATGATCGGATAGGGCGTGCCTGACTGCAAACAACGGTTGCTTTCGCACTCGCGCAGCGTAAATGGAAACCTGGGAGTGTTGCCGCCTACGGCAGGCCTGAGCCCGGCCGGCGAGCCTCTCAAGATGCCGTTCCAGGCGTTGGTCCGCGGTGCATTGGTGCGTCCGCCATCGTAGTAGATGACGCTTCCGGTGATGGCCTGGCCCTCGATCCGGCCCATGTAGAGAGCAACAAGGCCGGTTGCGGGACCGGTTCTATCGGCGCGGCGGACGGCAATCGTAGTGGAGTCAATGTGCTCGATAGTGAGTGGCTGATTGCCGGTGCCAAAGTGTCCGACACCCTGCGAACCGGAAAAAGACCAGGTCGGCGAGCCAGGACTTCCCGGCGTGCACCCCGAGCTTTCGCATTCGACAATCTCGACGGTGGACTGTGCCGCTGCCTGAAACTGGCAGCAGGCCAGAATTGAGATACAGAAGAAGCAAGCAAAGAATCCCTTGGCGAAGCTGTTCTTCGTCATATGGTAAAAATAACCGCCCTTCGTTTTCTGCAGCGTTAAGGTCAGGGGAAACAGCCGGTGAGGGAAGAAGATGGGGAAAGCGTCTGACCGCATAACAGTCTTTCAGCGCCCAGAGCCGCGTACTGCACACAACACTAAATAAGAGCGTAAAAACTCTCTCGCCTTGCGGAATATTTTTTGCGGGTGCGATGGGTGAGCGGGATTTTCGGGTGGATCTTCGGCCTTTGACTTCGTGGCGGATAGTTATCGCGGCCGATGGCATGGGCTGGATGCGTGGGCTTTTGGCCCGGGTGGGTTGAAAGACGGTTCGCGCTTTGCGCGAATTTGGTTTATGCCCGGGGCTGAAGTGACTGCGTGAGAACCGAGTTGACGGAGGATATGTCTGGATTTGAGTTTTGAAGTTGATTTGGATGTAGGGGAGATTTGTTCTGTTTCAGGTTTTGGGTATGTTTATGCGTGAGTTTTTGTGTGGATGCGAGTGAGGTTGTATGCGATGGTGGCCAGGGTGAACTCGTTGCCAACGCGTTTGAGGCTTCTGGTTCTGAACTGGCGCATGTTGCGTTGTTGTTTGAGCACTCCGAAGACGGGTTCGACGATGGCTTTTCGTCTGGCGTAGGCAGCTCTTCCGGTATCGTTGTCGAGTTTTTGGCGCATCCTCAGGTGAGCCGGGGCACAGGCTTTGAATCGGCACTGGACACCTAGGTTGAGTGCCTGCGCGAGGTTCGAGTCGGGAACATATGCGTCGAGGTTCTGCTTTTCCATCTGTTCCAAGTTGGCGATGGAGAAGAAGCCGCTGTCGGCCAGCACCTGGCCGGGGGCTGAGCCGCATCGCTGGCGTGTCTGCTCGATCATGGGCAGTAGGGAGTGGTTGTCGGCGGCGTTCTGTGTGACGCGCTGGGCGACGATCAGATGGTCGTCCGAGACGGCGATCTCGGCGGTGTAGCCGAGCACGAAATGGCCTCCGCGCTGGCGCAGGAAGCGAGCATCCTCATCGGTGCGCGAGAGCTTCTTGAGCGCACTCTTCTGCAGCCGTTCCAGCCTCTGTGGCAGTTCTGCCAGCTTGTCTTCCAACACGCCGATGGCCACCGCCAGACCACCCGGCTCGGCATCGTCGCGGTCGGCGGCCTGCTGCCAACTGCGTACCTGACGGCGCAGTCTGGCTCGTGTATCGCGCAACGCCTGCTCGCTGTCGATCCGGTCGCGGCAGGCGCTGGCCTGGATACGCGTCGAATCGATCGCTACCCGCCCCAGCTTGCCCAGCCCCAGTGTCCGCGCCATCTCCAGAACTTGCGTGAAGCAGTCGTTCAAGGCCAGAGTATGGCGACGCCGGAACGCGCTCAGTGTCCAGTTATCCACCCGCGCGCCGCCGGCAAGATAGCGCAGCGGCAAGTCCTCGACAACACGCCGCGCCAGTTGCCGCGCACTGGTAATGCCCAATGCGTAGGCGTAAAGCCAAACACCCAGCATCAACTCAGGGGCGTACAGCGCACCGCCCTCGGCTCCATAAGCCTGCTCAAACCGGCTCAGGTCCAACCGCTCCACCACCCGGCGTACGAAAAAGCAGAGGTGATCGGCTCCCAACTCATCCCGCACACTCGGCGGCAGCAAATAAGCCTGATCCGGACTGTAATCCATGAAACGCGACATACTCTCTTGTCGCTCATCGCTTCGGTGGAAATCAAGTGACTCCCAGAGTTCTCACGCAGTCACTTCAGCCCTTTCTTTGAGTCTGGGTATTCAGGGGCATGAATGCCCCTGCTCCCTCCGGAAGCGCCTTTGGCGCTTTGGGGTGTTGATCGGGGAGTGGTCAAAGAAGCTGGAGTTGATCGTGGCGGTTCGTGCTTTGCACGAATGCGGTTTAGCGCTACGGGCATCTGCTATCCCGTCCTTTCCGCGAAGTGCGCGGAAAGGATGGGGTATCCCGAGAGTTGCGGTGGTTTCAGCGAAGAGACGGATTAAGGGTGGGCCACACGCCACCCAGCCGAGGCTCATGAATCTTCTTCCCTTGGAGATATTGCGTGGTCTACAATCCCGACTTCTTTCACCCTGACTGCCAAAACTTCGCAGAGGTGTTCCATGTTTGGTTCTCCGATTCTCGATGTCGCCATCGGCATGGCATTTGTTTATCTCTTGCTGAGCCTGATCGTCTCGGCTATGCAGGAGATGCTGGCCTCGTTTGTTCAGGCGCGCGCAGCCAACCTGGAGCGCGGCTTGCGGAGTCTGTTTTCAGGGGATCAGATACCTATCGAAGGCGAGCTGGAAAGTTTTGTCGATCTCATCTACGGACATGGCCTGGTGCGCGGGCTTTACCAGGACCCGGCGAGCGACTTCAAAGATGTACTGGGAAATCTGGCAGTCCAAACTAACAAACTGCAGAAACTGCTAGTTAGGATCAAGTGGTATCTTCGGTACTTTCTAGGGCTGACGTTGCCGGGACAGACAGCAAAAACAGTGAATTTGCTGTTTCCCTCCTATATTCCTTCGCGCACCTTTGCGCTGGCACTGATAGACATCCTGAAGACCGGCGCGCAGGCTGCGGACCAAGCGGGCGTTGGCGATGCCGCGGTTGCGGCTGCGGCAGGTGAAGTGCAGGGTGGTGCAGGTGCGGTACAGAATGCGGAGGGCGCGGTGCAGAACCTGGCAGCGAATGCTGCGGCGGTTGGTGCACAGGCGCAGGCAGCGGTTGAGCAGGCGCAGGTGGCGGCGGCTCAGGCGCAAAGCTGGATTGAACAGTTAGAGACGGAGTTGGGCAAGATCCTTAACGGACCCGACGGCAAGAACAAGGCGGTGCAGGCGCTGCTGGCATTGGTGCGAGATGCCGCGAGCCAGGATGCCGGCGGGCAGGCGGCAAGGCTGCAGAGCAATATCGAGAACTGGTACAACGACGCGATGGATCGGGTGTCAGGCTGGTACAAGCACTATGCGCAGAAGGTTCTGATCGTTATCGGATTCGCGCTCGCGGTCGGGCTAAATGTGGACTCGATTCGTGTGGCGCGCATGCTGTGGCTGGATAAGGACGCGCGCGCCACGATCACGGCGGCGGCGAGTGACTATATGGGCAAACATCCGCAGCTAGATTCGGCGCAGACGGCAGATAAGCCGGGTAGCCCTGCAGAGCTTGCCGGCAACGTGAGGATTGCATACCAGACCTTTGACGGCATCTCGAAGCAGTCGCTGCTGCCGGTGGGCTGGAAACGGAATCCGGCCACGTATCTAGCCCAGTGGAACGATGCGGCGATGCAGAAGAAATTCGTTGTGTCGCTGATGGGTTGGATTATTACGGCGATTGCGCTCTCGCTGGGCGCTCCGTTCTGGTTTGATCTGTTGAACAAGTTCATGGTGGTCCGCGGAACGGTGAAGCCGCAGGAAAAGAGCGCGACAGAGAAATCGAAGGATAACTGAGCCGGTTCTCTTGATTTTCGGATTTAGAACGAGCGTTATTCCATTTTGAGACGAAAAATGGAATAAGGATATTTTGTAGGTGGCGGTGCAGAAGACCCGGGGTTAAAGCCCTTGGTTTTGTGGTGTGGGTTTCAGTGGCCTGGAGGCCACTGCTCCCTCCGGAAGCGCGTTTGGCGCTTTGGGGTGTTGGTCGGGGGCAAAGAAGTTGGAGTTGATCGTGGCGGTTCGTGCTTTGCACGAATGTGGTTTAGCGCTGCGGGTATCCGCTATCCCACCCTTTCCGCGAAGTGCGCGGAAAGGGTGGGGTGCCCCGAGAGTTGTGGTGGTTTCGGCGAAGAGAAGGATTAAGGGTGGGCCACCCGCCTGGCTTTGCCCTGGGCTGGTATGAGTGGGGCCTTTGGTCCGCTATTTTTTGCGGCTCGGAGGTGATACGCGGTTTCCCAAGTTGAATTAACAAAAAGGGAAATCAGCGCAAATCTCGAATACACCTAAAAGAGGGCGAGACATTGATCGGTTCCGAATCGATGGCTGTTTACCCGGCTTCCAAGACGGGTTTGGACTCAGTTCACGCTTAATCCGAGGGCTGCTCCGGGCTCATCTGTGAAAATCTTCAGTGTCCTTCATCTAGGTCCTAAAAATAACTTACAAATAGTTGTTCCCGGGCCATTCTTCTGAACGCTAGGAGGATGTATGAACAAGGGACAAGGTGCCATGGTGGGCGCGATCGTTCTTGCGGGGGTGCTGTTGCGGCCCTTTGGGACGCAACAGCCGGAGTCTTCGTCGCCCCAGCGCAATCAACCTTCTGTCTCCGGAAATGAGAAATTGCCGGAAGAGGGGCCGTGGATCGCATCCTGCCGTTACTGGGCTCCGGTACGCGAAGAGCACCTGGAAAAGGCATCAAGGAAGCTCGAACATCAGTTCGACCTAAAACAGGACGAGGTCGAGCTTCACGTGAAGATGTCGGTGAGGAACAGCAACCCTGAGATGGGATGTAACCCAACCCAAGGTGCCCGCTGGGGATTTCCGAAGGACAGAAGTCGGTTGCGGGTAACCAGCATCATCGCTACTGTGCCGGATCCAGTACACACTCATCAGTCTTTGGAGTTTGATCGCATTGTTGATGGATTGCTTTCTGCAGCCAACGACAATTCTTATGAAAGCAGTTACTTCTGGCTCCCCTGGCATCACCGCGGAGAAGCTCTGCGAACTTCAGAAGAAACGGGCGAGATGGAACCGGGGCATGATGCTGAGCGCGAGCGCCAGCCAGGACTACTAATTCTGAAGCGAGTTGCGGTCCAAGGTTTGGACGAAGAACGGAACCCCTTCAAGACCAAGCCTGCACCGCCTAACCTGTATGACAACTACTACGATGTCATCTACGTATTTCTTGTGGCGGAGTCTCCCGTCCTTGGAGTGGATGGGTTTCAACTTCGAAAAGCGCTCACATACGGCACCGAGGTGAATTCCGAGTTATCTAATAAACCGTTGCAGACGTTGTTCCCAAGCGCCACTAATGTTAATCACATCATTGGGCCTATCTTTACCGGATCAGCAGCATCGATGGCCGCTGCGCTTGAGGCCGATCTTGACTCGAGAAACGATACGACTAGATTCCAGCTCGCGGGTACAACGATTACGGGAATCTCCGAAGAACTCCTCAATGGAAAGGGCGGAAAGCGGGTTACTTATTATGGATTTCAGGCCGACAGTCATCACGCGAAAGACGCCCTGTTGAGGACGATTTTCAAGGCGCATTACCATCTTGATGAACTTGCCCTACTCGCAGAAGACAACACCGCCCTAGGCGCGGCGTCGTCTGAATCCGCTTTCGATAAAGGTTCGATTATACCTATCCTCACGAGTGTTGGCTTAACAGTGGAAGAAGCGAAGGAAGAGGCGGAAAGGCGTCCTCTAACCATACATTTTCCACGCGAATTATCTCTCCTTCGTAATGCACATGGTGAAACTTCGCTGGGTGCCACAACAAGCCAAGAAGGAACACCCAGCCCATATCTACATCTTTCGCTTAAAGACACCAGCACGGAAGATGGTGTTCCGCATTTCTCTCGCGAAAACGCGCCCCTATCTCAAGAAGCTCAGCTGATGGCAATTGCAAGGCAGATACAGAAAAAAAGAATTCGGTTTGCGCTTATTGTCTCTTCCGATCCGCTCGATCAGATTTTTCTTGCAGAATTCCTTCACAGGGCTTGTCCGGATGTCCGCATGTTGTTCGACAATGGCGATCTTTTGATGGAACGGGACGTAGATAACATCCCGTTTGTAGGGACCCTCTCATTTTCTCCGTATCCATTGATTGGCCTGACTACTACTTCGCGAGCTTATCCCGATTCTTTTGCGGAAGCGTATCACAATGCAGCCGTCTATACCTTTTGGGATATGTCGGAAAAGAAACCATCGCAGCTCAAACAGACGGATGGCAGGTTGCCGCAGCCCGGGCCGGGGAATGACAAGTCATCGCAACAAAAACCAGGAATTGACGCACCGTCGGGCCCGGTGCTGGCAGATTACAAGTGGCCATTTGGGAAGATAGAGGGCAAGACTATTCCGTCATCGTATCCTCCTTTGTGGATTACTGTAAGCGGACTGGACGGGTATTATCCAGTATCTATCATTGACCAGTGTTCGAGTGACAATGCGCATCTTCTTCCGGACGTTTACTCTGACATGCCAGCTCCACAGCAATGCGAACAGTCGACAGATTTGCGTAAGGCAGCCGCATATGACCCGAACGCTCTTCGAAATATCCCTGCCATCCACCCATCGTTGCTTTGGGAATGGCTTTGCGTATTGGCTGCGATCCTTTGTGTGACGCACATCATCGGAATCTGTCTCGCGCACTATTGGTCGCCTCTCCTGCGCGATCTTGCAGTTGGAAGGAATGACAATCCGCGCCGCCGCAGCACCTACATGGTGATTGCGGCGACGGTTCTGTGGTGTGTTGTATTTGTTACTGCGGCACCGGCGTTGGCGCTTTCATTGAACGCAAAGGTTACCCCAGCAACGGACGTTCTCATCTGGATTGCACTTGCGACCGGCGCTTTCGGCGTGTTGATTACAGTTGTAAGCTGCCGGGGCAGCGTTCTGTGGACCAGCCCAAGCAGGTGCAATCCGGAGGAAAGATCGCTCCTTAAAAACAAGCTTCGATGGCTCGAAGGCAATGTTTATTTTCTTACAAATGCATTGACCCTAACGGCGGGAGTGGCAGTCACGATGCTTTGGTGGAGGTGCTGCACCGCAAACCACAACCTCAACATCGCTGGGCTGTGTTTCAGCTACCGGTCTATCTATACCGGCAACGGCGTTGCGCCATTGGTTCCGGCCTTGTTGCTCTTGCTGGGATGGTATGTGTGGGCGGTCAGCCAGACCCTGCGCCTGAGATTTTCCGAGAACAATCGAAGTGAACTGCCATACCGCTTAAACGACCCCATTCAAAATCATTATTTTGTGAGTTCGCAGGATCTGGGCGGGAATGCTCCAGAGGCGGCGACGTGCACCCGCGGTCTGGAGGACAAGGACGATTCTGGTCAGCCGGAAGAATTGGGAAGCGGGTTAACACATGACGGTTTTCTTTTTAAGAACATCACCTGTCTGATGATTGTGCGAAATGTGATGCTGCGTTATCTGCCGCAGCGGCGAAGGCTGATTGGAATAGGTTTGATCCTGTGCTTCGTGGTTTTGGCTGGGTTGCTCACCATATTTTCCCCCATTCGAAGCATCGACCGGCTGGTCCGAGATCAAGCCGATCTTCCGGCCGGCGCTTACGACACGCTGATGGGTGGATTGTTCTGGCCGTTGCTGGCGGTGGCCGTTTGCGGCTGGCTGAGACTGGTACTGATTTGGCGGGCATTGCAGCATGAGTTGCTGGAGCGCCTCGAAGGGCTGCCAATCCGGATCGCCTTTAATCGAATCCGTCCTGTGCGATGGATGACGCTTCTACGCCAGGGCGGGATACAGGATCGGCAGCGTCATTTATACCGATCCTTGGAATCGATTAGGAGGATTCTGGCTCACGAGGATTCTCGCACGTTGCTGACCGAGACCCAATTGGCCGAAATGCAGAATCGCTTGCGCGAGGCAGAGCGCCTGATGATGGAGGTTCAAGGAGAGTCTCATGCATGGCGCGGCAATGGGCAGGGATTCAGGCTGATCCGGAGCGTTGAAGTGGAGTTCGCATGGATCGGAACCAAGTTACTGGAATTTTTGCTTATTCCTTTCTGGCGAAATCAGCAAACGGGGTATGTGGAGAGTGAGGAATTGGATCACCGGCTCGCGATGGAAATGCTCGAAGAGACGATGGCTCATACCAAGCGGATCGATGAAGCAGTGGACCGAGACGAGGAGGTGCGGACGCCGAAGCATATCGCACAGGCTGAGGAGTTCCTGGTATTTCGGTACGTAGCTCTCATTCGCGGGGTATTGGCAAATATGCGCTATCTGATCGGATTTATCTCTGCATCCTTTGTTTTGTCGATCATTGCCTGGAATTCATATCCGTTCCAACCGCGTAATGAATTGAACTGGCTCTTTACCGCCCTATTGGCCGTGTTGGGAGGGGGTGTTATGTGGGTCTTAGCGCAAATGTATCGAGATCCAATTCTCAGCAGAATCACCGAGACTCGTCCGAACGAGCTTGGGATGGAGTTTTACTTCCGGATCGCAATGTTTGGAGCAGTGCCGATGGTGACTTGGATTGCGTATCAATTTCCAGATGTTGGAGGACTGGTTTTCCGGGCAATCCAGCCAGCTCTCGATGTTGTTCGATGAGCTCCAACAGATTAGAACTGTAAGATAGAAGTGATATGGCTACTTCTGTTTCTTTAGAGCGTAAGGTGTTTGCGGACCGCATTGGGCGCATTGAGGTTTCGGCGACTATGGCGGTGGCTGCTGAGGCGGCGCGGTTGCGGGCTGCTGGTGTGAACCTGGTGGATTTTGGGGCGGGAGAGCCTCATTTTCCTACTCCGAAGCACATTAAGGATGCGGCGATTAAGGCGATTGAAGACAACTTCACGCGCTACACGGTGGTGCCGGGGATTCCTGATCTGCGCAAGGCGATTGTGCAGCGGCATGCGGAGGATTTTGGCTCGGACTACGGGGTGGACGAGGCGATCTTTACTACGGGCGAGAAGCTGGCGCTGTTTAACGCGATCCAGGTGCTGGTGGAGGATGGCGATGAGGTGATTTTGCCGGTGCCATACTGGGTGAGCTTTAAGGACATCATTCAGTATGCCGGGGGCAAGGTGGTGTTCCTGGAGACGGAGGAGGCGGCGAGCTTCCGGATTACGGCGGCGGCGATTGAGTCGAAGATTACTCCGCGGACGAAGGCGATTATTTTGAATTCGCCGTCGAACCCGGCGGGCAATGTGATTGACGGGGCGGACCTGGAGCGGATTGTGCGGGTGGCGCACGAGCGCGGGATTTATCTGATTCTGGACGAGTGCTATGTGTACCTGAACTATGAGTCGAAGCCGGTTTCGGCGGGCTCGTTTGGGTGGGCGAAGGAGCACATGGTGGTGCTGGGTTCGCTGTCGAAGACGTATGCGATGACGGGCTGGCGGGCTGGGTATGCGCTGGGTCCGAAGCATGTGATTGCGAATCTGTCGAAGCTGCAGAGCCAGCAGACTTCGAATGCTACGAGTTTTGTGCAGAAGGGCGCGATTGCGGCCCTCGCGGGTTCGCAGCAGTGCGTGGAGGAGTTCCGGGCGGAGTTTAAGCTGCTGCGGGACTACATGATTGCTGCGCTGAAGACGATTCCTGAGGTGACTTGCACGGTGCCGGCTGGGGCTTTCTATGTGTATCCCAATGTGGGGGCTTATATCGGCAAGGGTGGGACGAAGAGTGCGACGGAGCTGGCTACGAAGATGCTGCATGAGGGGCGCGTGGTGGTGGTTCCGGGTGAGGCGTTTGGGACTCGGGAGCATGTGCGGCTGTCGTATCCGGTGACTCGGGAGTCGATTGATGAGGGTGTGAAGCGGATGCGGGAGTTTTTGCTGGGGCTGTAGGGAGCCCAGTGTGAGTGTGGGAACCGGGGCTTCGGCCCCGGTTTTCTTTTTTGGGGTGGGGATTTTCGGGCTCGCGCTTTGCGCTCGCTTTACGCTCGCGAGAAAGTGTAAAGAATCTCCGGAGACAATGTGTAAAGGATGTCATGGTACTGAACACTTCGAGATATGGGGCACCCGCTTTTGTGGTTGTTGACTGGGTTTGGATGGCGCGATTAGGCTGTTGGCAGCGCGCAGGGCGCATCCGGTCCGCGGGAAGGGCAGTGCCCACCTACACAATTTGAGTTGCGGTAACGAAACTTCTTTCAGCCTGACGGGCGGCGAAATGCTGTTCGAGTGCGGACTCCAGGCCACTACCGAGAGGAGCTTCGTATGTCGTTTCAATCGAGAGAGCTTGCGCGCGTTCCGAGCGTGGAGCAATACAAGAAACAGGCTAAAGAGCTGGTGCGCTTCAGGCGCGAGGCGGGTGAGGGGCGTCAGGAGCAGTTGCAACTGGGGCGTCTTTTCAAGCTGATCCCAGCAATACCATCCACAATTCAGAGATAAGACAGAGGCGGAGATACGCGGGGCGGAGTTTGCTCTGAGCGATGCGCAGCTGGTGATTGCGCGCGAGCATGGGTTTCTGAGCTGGCCGAAGTTTGTGCACGCGATTGAGGCTCGGAGAGCGGGCGCTGAGGCTGAGGAGAATGCCGAGGCGGCGTTTCTGCGGGCGGCGAGTGTTCCGCGCGGGGACTGGCATGTCGGTGGCACGCTGGACGCGGCGGAGGCTGTGCGGAAGGCGCATCCGGGAATAGAGGCGGAAAGTATCTGGGCGGCTGCTGTGCATGGCGATGCGACTGCCGTGAAGGCGTTTCTGGCGCAGGACAAGGGGCTGGCTTCACAGCGCGGCGGGGTGCATGCGTGGGATGCGCTGACTTATTTGTGTTTCTCGCGTTATCTGAAGGCGTTTCGGAATGACGAGGCGCGGTCGCGTGGATTTGTAGAGGCGGCGCGGGCGCTGCTGGATGCCGGGGCGAGTACGGATACGGGGTGGTTTGACGGGATTGGCGAGCCGACGCCGGTGTGGGAGTCGGTGATCTATGGGGTTGCCGGCGTTGCGCAGCATGAGGGGATGACGCGGCTGCTGCTGGAGTATGGGGCCGATCCGAATGATGAGGAGACGGCGTATCACGCGGCTGAGAACTACGAGCAGGGGCCAGTGCGGGCGCTGCTGGAGAGCGGGAAGCTCGGCGAAGTGGGCAAGACGACGCTGCTGGTGCGCAAGGCCGACTGGCACGATCTGGAGGGGGCAAAGCTTGCGCTGGAGTTTGGCGCCGATGCGCACCGAGGAACGCAGTGGAAGAACACGGCCTTTATGTGGAGCGTGAAGCGCGATAACTGGATTGTGCTGGTGGAGACGATGCTGGGGGATGTACGGGGGCCGCTGGGAGAAAAAACGGAAGCGGTGCAGGCTTCGATTGCTGGAGCGGCTGAGATGGCGGTGCGGCGTGGGCGAGCGGATGTGCTGAAGCTGCTGGAGGAACGCGGACTGATGCCGGAGCTTTCAGGTTTGCATCGAGTGCTGGAGGCTTGCGTACATGGAGATCTTGAGCGGGCTAAGGTGATTGCTGCCGAGGAGCCGATGCTCGGTGGCGTTTCTGCAGGTCCATGGAGGGGCGTTGCTTTCGCAGTATGCGGGGACGGGATGCGTGGATGGGATGCGTGTCTTGATGGGGATTGGTGTCGACCCGGCTGCTCGGAATCTTGAGGGAGATGCTTACTTCGATGTTGCTAAGGGCGGGACGGCGCTGCATTCAGCGGCTTGGCGGCTGCAGCATGACGCGGTGAAGCTGCTGCTGGAGAGGGGTGTTCCGGTGGATGCGAAGGATGAGCGCGGGCGGACGGCGCTGATGTTTGCGGTGCGGGCTTGTGTGGACTCGTACTGGAGGTCGCGGCGGTCGCCGGAGTCGATTGCGATGCTGCTGGAGGCTGGGGCTTCTAAGGACGGGATTGTTTTGCCGACGGGGTATGCGGAGGCGGATGAGTTGCTGCGGCGTAATGGAGGATAAGAGTGTCCGCTGATGGACATTGGAGTGCGCCCGCGAACATTCATTGCTCGCGGGCGTATTTGTTTTGTGGGGATAACTCTTGAGGAATGAGTACCGGGCTGGCAAGGGCGGTTGGATGATGAATTGCTGCGGAGATGTCGAGAAAGTCTTTTGTCCGCGATCCGGATTGTGATTCGATGAGCAGGAAGCTCGCCTCAGGGGCTGAAGCCCTCGCCTACCTATCACCAAAGGCAAAAGCTATTCGTATCGAGGCTAATACCTAGTCGATTTTGATGGGACACGGATTGTAAGGAGAGATGCGATGGGGAACTTGTTGAGGGATTTGCAGCAGGCGATCCGGCAGATGCGGAAGTCGGCGGGATTTACGGCTGTGGTGGTGATCACGCTGGCGCTGGGTATTGGGGCGAATACTACGGTCTTCAGCGTGGTGGATGCGGTACTGCTGAGGCCACTGCCCTACATGCAGCCGGAGCGGCTGGTGGAGGCCGGGCCGTTGAACCCCAAGAACACGTCCATTAGCAATTTTTCGTATCCTGACTTTTTCGATTGGCGATCTCAGAACAAGAGCTTTGAGCACCTGGTGAGCTACCACGACAACAGCTATACGCTGACCGGCGTGGCGCGAGCTGTGCATGTGCAAGCGGAAATCACTTCGTGGGATCTGCTACCGATGCTGGGCGTCAGTCCTGAGATCGGACGTGGGTTTAGGCAGGAGGAAGAGAAGCGTGGCACACGCGTGGTGCTGCTGAGCCATGAGCTGTGGATGTCACAGTTTGCGGGCGATAAGAACGTACTGGGGCGGACGATTCAACTGAGCGGCGAGACGTTTACGGTGATCGGCGTAATGCCCGCGAGCTTCCGGTTTCCGATAACCGCACCGAAGACGGGTATGTGGACGACGCTGGCGGTGGACGATACGCCGACGGGCGATGGGATCACGAATCGCGGCATGCACTGGCTGAATGGCATGGGGCGGCTGAGGCCGGGCGTGACGGTGGCGCAGGCCGATCAGGAGATGAAGGCGATAGCGGGCCAGCTTACCAAACAGTATCCCAACACCAATACAAAACTCAGCTCGGCAAAGGTGCAGAGCGAACTGGATTTTGTACTGGGCGATACGAAGACGCTGATTGAGGTGATTCTTTGTGCGGTTGCGCTGGTGCTGCTGATCGCATGTGGCAACATCGCGAATCTTTTGCTGGCGCGGGTGCGAGACCGGCGGCGCGAGATTGCGATGCGCACGGCGCTGGGCGCATCGCGGACGCGGATTGTGCGGCAGTTGCTGATTGAGTCGATTGCACTGAGCGTGGCGGGCGGCGTTGCCGGATGCGTGCTGGCATTTCTGTGCACGCCCGTGGTGTTGCGGCTGATTGGAGACAGCGTGCCGCGCGCGGCGGATGCGGGCGTGAATGTCGGAGTGCTGGCGTTCGGGTTTGCGGCGGCGATTGTTTCTGGACTGGTCTTTGGCATGGTGCCGGCGGTGACGGCTTCGAAGACGGATCTGGTGTCGACGCTGAAGACTGGCGGCGCTTCGGATATGTCTGGCCATGACCGGCTGCGTTCGCTGGTGATTGTTTGCCAGGTAGCGCTGGGCATTGTGTTGACGGCAGGCGCGGGACTTCTGATCTCGAGCTTCGTAAAGCTGATGCACAAGAGTGTGGGTTTCAATCCCGATCATGTGCTGACCTACCGTTTTGAGTTGCCGGATAGCCGGTATAAAAAGACGCGACCGGAGTTTTATCGCGACTACTTTGAAAAGCTGCGGGCAATACCAGGTGTGAATTCCGCCGGGGGCACGCTGCTTCTTCCGATGACGGACGATAACGCGGATGTGAGCTTCGAGAATCCGGAGCAGCCAATGCCGAAAGGACAATTGCCTTCGGCGGATATCTCGATGATTACGCCCGGTTATTTCAAGACGATGGAAACGCCGGTGCTGAAGGGGCGCGACTTCAGCGATGCAGACGTCAGGGGGGCGGCGCCGGTGATGATCATCAACCAGGCGTTTGCGGAGAAGTACTTTCATGGCGAGGATCCGATTGGGAAGAAGCTGAAGCCGGGCGCCGGCGACGACGATCCGCCGACGATGCGGGAGGTTGTGGGAGTTGTCGGCAACATGGGCCACTCTATGACGCAGAATCATGATCGACCGGGATATTTCCTGCCATCCGCGCAGTTTCCCGGCTGGTGCTGCCTGGTTTCAGTTGTGCGGACTTCTGTTGATCCGTCGAGCCTGGAGCCAACGGTGCGGCAGCTTGTGTCATCGATGGACAAAGATCTTCCGGTGACCGATGTACACACGATGCCGGAACTGATGAGCCTGCAGATGTCGCAGCCGCGTTTTGCAGTAGTGTTGCTGAGCACATTTGCAGGGCTGGCGTTGCTGCTGACGGTGGTTGGACTGTATGGCGTGATGATGTACTCGGTATCGCGCCGGACGCGGGAGATTGGCGTGCGGCTGGCGCTGGGCGCGCAGCGTGCGATGGTGCTGCGCATGATCCTGCGAGATGCCGGGCTGTTGCTTGGATCGGGCATTGCGATGGGGCTTGCGGCGTCGCTGGCGTTTGCTTCGGTGATGAAGACGATGCTGTATGGCACGCAGGAGCGCGATCCGCTGGTGATGGCCGCGGTATGCGTAGTGGTAGCTGTCACTGGGCTTCTGGCGGCATATCTGCCTGCGTTGCGGGCGTCGGCGATTGAGCCGATGCAGGCGCTTCGGACGGAGTAGGGACGAGTGGTCAGTGGTTGGGAGAGGATTCGCGCCCGTGCGTGAATAGAAGCTCCGATTTGAGATGACTCCTGGTCTGTGATGAGGCGGGCGGAAGACAGATCCTTTGCCGGTTTATTTCTCAGGATGACAACTCAACGGCGGAAGGGTTGTTTTGCCCCGATCTGTGTCGGGCATTTCGCTGCAAACCGCCGGCAATCTTGCTGCATCTGCGGTGCAGTTTTCCTATGGCGTTTTAAAAGCTGAAATTGTTGCCCGGAGAGTTACTGAGGTGTGGCTCGGGAGAGCTAGGCAACGGTCCATCCGGTGGGGTAGGATAACGGTTCCATGACGAAGACGATCGATTTTCGCCCAGTTATCTTGGCCGGCGGCAGTGGTACCCGTTTCTGGCCCCGGTCTCGCAGAGCGCGCGCAAAACAGGTGCTTGCGTTGGATGGGGACCGCTCGATGCTACAGCAGACGGTGGAACGGCTGCATCCTATCGCCGGGCAGAGCAATGTGTGGGTCATTACAAATGAACTACTGGCGAACGAGATTGAGTCGCAGTTACCGGAGGTGCCACGCGCGCAGATCGTAGAGGAGCCGGTGGCGCGGAACACGGCGCCGGCTTGCGGGCTGGCTGCGTTCCTGGTGGAGAAGTCGAATCCGGACGCGGTGATCGGGGTGTTTCCGTCGGATCACGTGATCGGGGATGAACCACGGTTTCTGAAGATCATCGAGCGGGGCGTGCAACTGGCGGCCTCGGGCGACGTGATGGTGGTGCTGGGCATTGAGCCGACGCGCGCGGAGACGGGCTATGGGTACATCGAGACCGGCGATGCCGGTCCTGCGGAGCTGGGTGAAGACGCGCTGCACGTGCGGCGATTTACGGAGAAGCCGAGCCCTAATCGCGCTGAAGAGTTTGTAGCGGCGGGAAATTATTTCTGGAACTCGGGGATGTTCTTGTGGTCGGCGCGGACGCTGGCGAATGCGGTGCGGGAGCATCTTCCGGAGACGGCTCCGCTGCTGGAGGAGATTGCGTCGTGCTACGGAACGCCGCGGTTTGAAGAGGTGTTCGCGAAGCTGTATCCGAAGTGCGAGAACATTTCGGTGGATTATGCGCTGCTGGAGCCGCGGTCGGCGAAGGGCGAGCATTTTTCGCGGTTGTACTGCATTCCGGCCGAGTTTGGGTGGAACGACCTGGGTTCCTGGGAGTCGCTGTACGAGTACCAGGTGGGGACGCGGCTGCGCGGCGATGAAGAAGGCAATGTGGCCGAGACCGGCGGGATCATCACGCTTGAGTCGGCGGACAACTATGTTTACAGCCCGAAGAAATTTGTGGCGCTGGTTGGAGTGCAGGACCTGGTGGTGGTTGAGACCGAGGACGCGCTGCTGATTGCAGACCGTAAACACTCGCAAGACGTGGGCAAGATTGTGAAGGAGCTGGCGGCGACCGGGCAGACGGAGTTGCTGTGAGCTCGGAGGCTGAAGATAGCAAGCCGAGCGCCGCTTTCAGCGCGGCAGGCGATCCTCGCACGTATTTTGCCGCCGAGCGTACATTCCTGGCATGGATTCGCACGGGCCTTGGCCTGATGGGCGTGGGTTTTGCGGTGTCGCGGTTTGGGCTTTTTCTGCGCGAGATGCGCGCGAGTGAGACGCATGAGCCGGTGCATGCGACTGGGCTATCGGTTATTGGCGGCGTGGCGCTGGTGATATTGGGCGTTGTGGTGCTGGTGGCTGCGGTGATGCATCATCTGCAATTGGTCGGGCAGCTCAAAGAGGGACGATGGACGCCCGGTGTGTCGCGTGGCGGGATTGTGCTGGCGCTGTTGCTGGCTGCGCTGGGCGTAGGGATGGCCGGGTATCTGGTGTACCTGCGCTGAGCGAATACTTTGGCAGGTGTCGCAAGGATTGCGGTGGATTCTATCCGTGTTCGAAACGCGATACGTCGCGGATTGTTCACACGGTACACTGATCGCAACGGAGGACTGACTCGAGCGAATGGCCCATCCCGTAATCAAATTTGGCACCGACGGCTGGCGCGGCGTGATTGCCAGCGACTTCACTTTTGAGAATGTGCGAACGGCTGCGAAGGCTGTGGCCTGCTATATCCAGGCGCAGCGAGACGATGCGCAGAAGCCGGAGCGCGGAGTGTGTATCGGCTACGATTCGCGCTTCTTGTCTCACGATTTTGCCAAGGCGTGTGCCGAGGAATTGGCGGCGTCGGGCATTCCGGTGAAGCTGGCGCGGGAGATTACGCCGACACCGGCGCTCTCGTATGGCGTTCGGGTACGGGGTGCGGCGGGCGGCATCATGATTACGTCGTCGCACAATCCGGCGCAGTGGAATGGCGTGAAGTACAAGGCGTGGTTTGGCGGGTCCGGCAGCCCGTCGATCATTGCGGAGATTGAGTCGTTTCTGGGCGTGCCGCCGACGAAGGCTCCGAAGCCAGCGGCGATTGAAGAGGTGGATTTCATTGCGCCGTATATGGAGGCGATCGAGAAATTTGCTGATCTCAATCTGATTGCGGGGTCGGGATTTAAGTTCTGTATCGACTCGATGTATGGGGCGGGACGCGAGCTGCTGGCAGGCGTGTTTCAGAAGATTGGTGTGGAGCAAGTGCAGATTCGTGGGCATGTGAATCCACTGTTTCCGGGAATCAATCCGGAGCCGATTGAGCCGCATATTCGCGCGCTGGGCGAGGCTGTTGTTGCCAACAAATGCGATGCGGGGCTATGCACGGATGGCGATGCGGACCGCATCGGCGCGACAGATGAGCATGGGGAGTTTGTCGATCCGCACAAGATTTACAGTGTGCTGCTGAGCTGGGTGCTGAAGTACAAGCAGTGGCCGGGAGATGTGACGCGCGCGTTCAACACGACGAAGATGCTGGATCGCATATGCGCGAAGTATGGGCGCACGATTCATGAGCATGGCATCGGATTCAAGTATGTTGTGGACTACATGCAGAAGCAGCCGATTGTGATGGGTGGCGAGGAGTCGGGTGGGATCGGATTTCAGCGGCATCTGCCGGAGCGCGATGGATTGTTGAATGCGCTGCTCCTGGCGAATGTGATGGCGGAAGAGAAGAAGACGCTGGGACAGCTGGTGGCGGATCTGCAGGCCGAGTATGGCGAGCATCAGTATGGGCGCATCGATCTGCACATTGCCGATGAGATCAAGAATGGGGCGATTGCGCGGGCGAGGCAGCTTAAGGTTGGCGATGCCGTGTTTGCGGGTATGCCGATTCTGCGCATCGATACGCTGGATGGCGTGAAGTTCTATCTCGATAATCCAGAGGCGAAGACCAAGCCGAATGCTGCGGAGACCTGGCTGTTGCTGCGGGCGAGCGGGACGGAGCCGCTGATGCGGATCTATTCCGAGTCATGCTCGAAGGAGTCGGTGGCGACGCTGCTGGAGGCTGGGCGGGGTTTTGCGCTTGGGGCTTAGCGGCCGAATCGCGCCCGGACGGAGGGGCGGACGCCAGCCGGCTTCCGCACGCTACCACTTCACCAGCTCTACGCGGCGGTTTTTCGCTTTGCCATCCTCGGTGTCGTTTGATGCGACGGGCGCGTAGAAACCACAGCCAAACGAGCTCAGCCGATCAGCTGCAATACCGTACTTCGAAGTCAGCTCACGAACCACTGCCGCAGCTCTGCGACGGCTCAGGTCCAGGTTGTAGTCCGGCTTGCCTTGATTGTCCGTATGCCCAACCACCGAAACTTTAAGGCTTCGGTTGGCGGTGAGCAGCTTTGCAATCTCCTGCAAGGTGGCCTGCGAATCAGGCCGCACGGAATCTTTGTCTGTATCGAAAAGGATTCCGTACAGTGCGATCTTGCCCGAATCCGCCAGCGAGTGCGACATCTCGTCGGCATTCACGAACACCATCTTCGTTTCCATCTGCTGAGGCGTTACGACAACTATCTCCGCGAGCGCGGTATCCTTCTTCACCATTGACTGAAGCCGATCCGGCATATTTCCGTCTCGATATGAGGTGACAAAGACGTAGTAGTAGGTGGGCGAAGCGTCCTTCGACTTGCCCACCAAGACACGTTCCTGCGCTTCGTTGTAGGCGAGAATGTCGCCAATCTTGTCTTCCACTGCGATTGGGCTGAGGGTCGGTCCAAACCAGCCTCTGTCGCTGGTCCCTTTCTCGTACAAAGTCACAAGACCCAATCGCTGAAATTCGAGCTTGTAGTTACGAAGAAGTTCCGTCGGAGTTCTGCCAGCGGGAGCCACATAGGTATACCTGCTCACCAGCCCTTCGATCTTCTGGCTCTTTGTGTATGCCGGAGGACTTTGCGACGTAGGGGGACCCATCGGCAGCAGGAATTCGTCGAACCTTGGCTCTCTGTACCCGATGATTTCGCTGCCCTCGTAGCGCTTCATTCCCGGAGGGTCTTTTGAGCCGGGAAGATCCGCAGCCAGAGCGGTGATTCTAAAAACCACCATTAGCGATAAAAGTGCGAGAGTTCGGTTAGACAAAGTCGTGCCTCCAAAGGTTCGCATCAGTCTATATTCCGGGTGTCGATTCACGACATCTTCTTCGGAAGATTTTCGATTCGTAAACCTTCGGTGTTTTGTGCCTTTCAGGCATTTTGCTCATTTCTCTTGTCGACATTGGTAGGTTTGCGCGACGCGGGTGTCTGTTTCAAGGCTTCTCCGGCTCCTGATAGAGGCCGAGCAGGTTGCCGCCGGGGTCGCGGAAATGGGCGATCAACTCGGTGGGATGGAAGCCGAGTGGGTTGACGATTTCGCAGCCGAAGGCTTCGATTGCGGCGATGGTTTTGCGGATGTCGTCGACCATGATGGAGACGATGAAGCCGGGATGCGCGGCGGGTGTTTTAGCGGTGTCGAAGGAGCCGCTGACTTCGCCGATGGAGTCGTCGAAGGATGTGGCGCCGTCGCCGCGGGTACGGATGTCCCAGCCGAAAATTTCGCTATAGAAGCGGGCTGAGTGATCGGGATATGCGGCGGGGAGCTCGATGTAGCAGATCTTGCCGTGTTTCGAGGTGTACATGAGGGCATTTCCTTTGGCGCGGTGAGGCTTGCGGAACGCACTCAGGTTAGCAATGGTTTGCTGGAGATGCAAGATGGGAAGCACTCCGGCTGCCGGATGCGTCACAATGGGGTGGAGACTTTTCGAGGGGAGCGGGCGCATGTATTTTCATATTTTTGGCTTCAAGTGGCATGCGGATGTGACGGAGGCGCAGAAGGCACAGGCGCAGGCGGATATTCTCGCGTTCAAGGGGAATATTCCGGGATTGCTGGAAGTGCATGTGGGTCCGAATCTGTCTCCGCATGGGCAGGGATACACGTTTGCCGGGGTGATGCGGTTTGCGGGTAAGGCGGCGTGTGATGCGTACATGACGCATCCGCAGCATTTGAAACTGCTGGGATGGTTGAAGGCGTTGATCGAGCCGGTGGAGTTGGATTTTCTGGCGTTGGATGAGAAGAAGTAGGAGTTATAGAAGGTATTGGATCCCAGGTCTCAAAATCGAGATCTCCACCCCAGCGACGACGACCTGTCACTGGGGACCCGGACCTGAGGCCCCCGATTTGTGGAACCGGAAGGGAAAAGCAGATTCCCTTCGGGAATGACAGAAAGAAATGCAACGTCAAATTCAGAGGTTCGGTTTCATTCGTTGAGATAGACTCGGCGCTATGAAGAGCGCGCTGGTCTTTCTTACATTGTGTGCAGCCGGTCTGCAGGCGCAGATGCCGAAAGTTGCGAGCGATCCGTTCGCGTCACTGTCGTTTCTTGTGGGGACGTGGAGTGCGCAGGCGCGGGGTAGTAATGGCGCCGCTGCTGTTGGCTCGTATTCCTTTGATATGGAATTGGGGAACCATGTGCTGGCACGGCATAGCTCTACTGGCGAATGTAAAGGGCCTGCGGATTATGACTGCGGGCACAGCGATCTGCTGTATGTGTATGCCGAGGGGCGGGCGCTGAAGGCTATCTTCTTTGACAATGAGGGACATGTGATTCATTACGATGTGTCGGTACCGGAACCGAATACTGTGATGTTTCTTTCGGATGCTTCTGCGCCTGGGCCGTTGTTTCGGCTGATGTATGTGCTGAAGGATGGCGTGATGTCGGGGAAGTTTCAGATGGAGATGCCGGGGCAGACGGAGTGGAAGTCTTATCTGGAGTGGAGCGGCGGGAAGAAGTAGCTGTCGCTTAGAGTTGTGGTGGAGCGGGTGAGAAGCAGATGCGGTGATTCGGACTATTGCTGAACCCCAGGTCTCAAAGTCGAGACCTGGGGCACCCGATTTTGTGGTTTGTCAACGGAGTTCGACGAGGCGGACCTGGAGCAGGCTGGGGATTTTGGCTAAGGCGTCGAGGACTTCTGGGGTTACTGGTGAGTCGACCTGGACTACGGCCATGGCTTTGAGTGGTCCTTCGGTGCCTTCTTCGCGATTGCGCTGGCGGCCCAGGGCGAAGTTGGCGATGTTGACTCCCTGTTGTCCCAGGACTGTGCCGATGTTGCCGATGACGCCGGGGACGTCGAGGTTGCGGCAGACTAACAGGCTGCCCTCGAGCGGGGCTTCGATATCCATGCCGTCGAAGGCGAGCAGGCGCGGGTGGCTCTCGTGGAGCACCGTACCAGCGGCTTTGTTGGCTCCGGTGGGATCGTGGACCGTGATGGAAAGAACGTTGGCTGCGCCGCCGCGGGCGGATTCGCGCTTGTCTTCATGGATGCGGATGCCGAGCTCCTGAGCAACGGAGGTGGCGTTGATGCGGTTGACGTTTTCTGTATGGGAGAGCAGGCCAGCGATGGCGGCGTTGCGGATGAGGTCGGTCTTGCCCTCGGCAATGGGGCCGGCGTAGGTGAGATGGATGCTCTCGAGACGCGCCGAGACGGGATTGCGCGGGATTGCCTGCGAGAGGAATCTGCCGAGGCGGCCGGCCAGCTCGATGAAGGGTGCGAGTTGCAGGTATTCCTCGTGGCTGAGGGAAGCGACGTTGACGGCGTTTTGCACGACGCCGAGCTTAAGGTATTCGCGGACCTGGCGGGCTAGCTGGATGCCGATGGCTTCCTGCGCCTCGTCGGTGGAACCGGCGATGTGCGGGGTGAGGATGACGTTGGGCAGATTGAAGTAGGGGGAATCCTTAAGCGGCTCTGAGGTGAATACGTCGAGGGCTGCTCCGGCGACGTGGCCTGATTGGATGGCGGCGAGGAGGGGGGCGTCTTCAATGAGCTCGCCACGGGCGCAGTTTAGGATGCGGACGCCTTTCTTCATGGTGGCGAGGGTGCGCTCGTTGATGATGCCGGTGGTTTGCGGGGTGAGGCCGACGTGGAGTGTGAGGTAATCGGAGGCGGCGAAGAGCTCTTCGAGTGAGACGAGTTTGATGCCTGCTTCGCGGGCGACGGCGGCGGAAACGAATGGGTCGTGGGCGGCGAGATCCATGCCGAAGGCGCGGGCGCGCTTGGCGACCTCGAGACCGATACGGCCCAGGCCGAGGATGCCGAGGGTTTTGCCGCGGAGTTCGAGGCCCTGGAGATTTTTCTTGTCCCATTTGCCGGCGTGGGTGCTGGCATTGGCCTGGGGCAGCTTGCGGGCGAGGGCGAGCATGAGTCCGATGGTGAGCTCGGCGACGGCGACGGCGTTTGCACCGGGCGTGTTCATGACAACGACGCCGCGACGAGTGGCGGAATCGGTGTCGATGTTGTCGACGCCTACGCCGGCGCGGCCGATGACACGGAGTTTGGGGGCGTGTTCGAGGAGGGCGTCGTCGGCCTGGACGGCTGAGCGCACGACGAGGGCGTCGGCGTCGGCGAGGGCCTCGTGAAGTTTGCCCGGGAGCTTAGCTACATCGTCGGGGGTGAGAATCTGCCAATCGGGCTCGGAAGCGAGAACGGCGAGCGTGGCAGGTGAGACCTTTTCAGCGAGGACGATTTTCATGGCCTTTGATTTCTCCCGGTCGGGGTGCTCGTATTGGTCGAAGCGGATGTTGTTCTGTTCGCAAAAGATCTCAAAGAGGCGAACTGCGGCGGCCTGGGGCTTGCCTTCGCCCTGCTCGTATTTCCAGATGGAGTTAGGGTGGACGCCTAGTTTTTCGGCCATCTGGTACTGGTAGAGGTTGAGTTGTTTGCGGGCGAGGATTAGTTTTTCGCCGAAGGTTAGTTCTGACATGATCGATTCCTGGTTTGGTGAGTACTGCTCCCACATCTCCCGCAAAAGACGCGGTAGATATGGGGCACCCGTATTTGTGTGAGTACCCGCATTTGTGATTAAGCCGTGACTGGTTCGCCTAACTGTTCGTGCAGGGCCTGGTTGGGCTTGCGGGAGGCGAAGGCTTCCTGGGCGGCGGCTAGTCCCTGGCCGAGTTGGATGGGGAGCTTCAGGGTGTCGCGGGCGACTAGCTCGAGTGCGCCGATGAGGGCGATGGTGTCCATGTAGTCGAAGAAGCCGAGGTGGGCGATGCGGAAGAGCTTGCCCTTCATTTCGCCCTGGCCGTTGGCGATGACTGCGCCGAAGCGGTTTTTGAGCTCCTTGACGACTGCGCCGGAGTCGAGGCCTTCGGGAACGGATACTGCCGTGGCTGCGGCGGCCGGGGCGTCAGGCGAGAAGAGGGTGAAGCCGAGGGAGACGAGTGCGGCACGGGTCATGGCGGCGCAGGTTTCGGCGTTTTCGATAAGGGCTATGCGGCCTTCGGCGAGGTTTCCGGCAGCCTGACCGGCGATGTAGTCGAGGGCGGCGCCTAGTCCGGCGATGAGAGCGACGGATGGGGTGTAGGCCGATTCGCCGTTTTTGGCGTTTTTTCGCTCTTTGCGGAGGTCGAAGTAGTAGCGCGGGTTTTTGCTGGTTTCCATGGCGGCCCAGGCGCGGTCGCTGACGCTGAGGTAGGCGAGGCCGGGCGGGATCATGACGGCCTTCTGGCTGCCGCCGATGAGGATGTCGATGCCCCAATTGTCTACGTCGAAGTGGGTGGTGCCGAGGCCGGTGATGCCATCGACGACGAGGAGGGCTTCGGGTGCTGCGGCGCGGATGGTCTCCGCGAGCGCACGGATGTCGTGGCGGGTGGCTGTGGAGGTTTCTGTGGCCTGGACGTAGACGGCCTTGGTGTCGGGCTTGAGGGCAGCTTTTACTTCGGCGAGGTCGAAGGTCTGGCCGTAGGGGGTGCTGACCTGATCAATCGTGCAGCCGAAGGCCTTGGCGAGGGCGGTCCAGCGTTCACCGAACTTGCCGGCGGTGAGGACGAGGACGCGATCGCCGGGTGAGGTGAGGTTGGAGACGGAGGCTTCCATGGCGCCGGTGCCGCTGCAGGCGAGGAGGAGGACGTCGTTCTGGGTGCCGACGAATTCTTTGAGCTGCGCGAGGACCTTGGTGTAGAGGGCGCGGAACTCGGGGGTGCGGTGGTGGATGTCGGCGGCGGCCATGGCGAACTGGGCGGCGGGGAGGAGTGGGGTGGGTCCGGGGGTATAAAGGCGGGTTTTGCGGAACATGATCATCTCCTGGGCGGCTTTTTCGCTGCCGACAATCACATAATACACACAAATGTGATTTATGTGTGTGACTGAGATGTGGGGATTGAGAGCAAATTGACGCAAAGTCGGAATTTGGCGTCGAATGGCTATGTCACGGATGGGTATTTTGAAGGGTGTTTTCGGAGTTCTGGCGCTTTGCCTGGTGTCTGCGCCGTTGATGGCTCAGTCTCTGGGGGTTGTTTCAGCGGCGGATGCTTCGCGGCAGGATTCGGATGGCGATGGGTTGAGCGATGCTTTGGAGCAGGAGCTGCTGGTGCAGTTCGCGCCGACGTTTCTGATTGCGCGGCACGATTGCTCGGGTTCTCCGGCGGAGTTTAGGCGGGATGTGATGGAGCCTGAGCCGCTTGCGGCGAATGGAACTGTATATGGACAGGTGTTTCCGGTGAAGACTGCGCCTGAATCAACGAAACCGGCAACGGGGCAGATGATCGAGATCCACTACTACCATCTCTGGCAACGCGACTGCGGGGCGCACGGTCACTGGCTGGATACGGAGCATGTCTCGTCGCTGGTGCGGGGGACAGGTTCGGCGTCACCGGAATGGAAGGCGATTTACTGGTACGCGGCGGCGCATGAAAACACGGTCTGCGATGTGAGCCAGATCAGCCGGGCTTCGACGCTGGGGGCGGAGGATCGTGGGGCGCGGGTTTGGGTTTCGCCGGGAAAACATGCGTCGTATCTGAATGAGACGCTTTGCGAGCGGGGGTGCGGTGCGGATCGTTGCGAGGCGATGGTTGCTCTGAAACGGGACAAGCTGATCAACCTGGGAGAGCCTGGGCATCCGATGAACGGCTCGGAGTTTATTGCCTGGAATGGCTGGCCGCTCCTGGAGAAGATGCAGGCTTCGAATTTTCCGGAGGATGCGGTGGCGCGTGTGGAGGGGTTGCCGGAGACAGATATTGCGTGGTTCAACGGCGGGAGACATCCGATGCAGCAGGTGATTGCGGTGAGCGGGTCTACGGAGGGGGCGATTGCGCGCAGCGGTAGCGATACGGGCGCGGCGATCTCAGTTGCTGGTAGCGATACAGGAGATGCGCTCTCGACGGCGAAGAGCTCTACCGGGAATGCGCTGCAGAGGAGTTACAGCAAGACGGTGCATGCGCTGGGCAAATCCGCAAAGAAGATTGGGGAGGCGCTTGGGGATTCGCCGAAAGCTGATGATTCGAAGGCTCCGCGGTGAGGGATTTGCTGCGAAGGGACCGTTCCGAGCTGGCCGGATAATTTTCTAACTCGATCACTGTTCGGCTGCTTGTTTGAAGCGGTTGAGGCCGGATTCGAAGTGGCTGCCCATCATTTTGTCCATGTTCATGACGAGGCTCATGAGCTTCATGGGGAAAAGGTTTGGGGCGGTCCAGGTCCAGGTGACGCGGGTTTGGGTTCCTGCAGGTTCCAGGAGAAATTCGTTCTGGTTATGGGAGCGGAAGGGCCTGACCCAGTCGGCGGTCGCGGTTAGCGATTTGGATGGCTGGGAGGCGGTGATGGCGATCTGGCCCTCGCCGGAGTTGCCTTTGCCGGTCCAGTTGGAGATGGCGCCGAGGCCGCTGGCGGATCCGCTGTAAGTGCGAACGAGGGAGGGATCTTCGTTGTCCTGGGGTGCCCAGCGTGGCCAGTTGTGGAAGTCGTTGATGAGCGGGAAGACTTTTTCGGCGGGTGCGTTGATGGTGATGGAGCGCTGGATGATGAGGGTATCGGGGCGAAGCGCTGCCACGATGAGAATGGCAGCTAACAAGAGCACGACGACGGCGGCGATCTTGAGAAGCATGGCTGGGCTCGCTTGCGATGATGTGCCGGGGCAGAATCATGGTATGCCCGGATCGGATTTTGCGGGGCGCAAATCGCAAAATCGACGCATACTGGCTGCATGCTTTCATTGCTATTCGCGTTAATGACGGCCGCTCAATCGACTGCAGTTGCTGCGGCTTCTCCTTTGCCGGATGAGCGGTTTGTGCGGGATCTGCATGACAAGAATGTGGATGACGTGCTGACGCTTTATACGGCGGATGCGGTGTTTGTGAATCCGGATGGAAGTGTGGCGCACAGTGGGCCGGAGCTGCGGAAGCTGTATCAACAGGTGACGTCGATGCTGGACAGCGATCTGCATCTGCATACGACGATGGTTGAGCAGATGGGGACTTCGGTGCAGGAGTCGGGGAGTTATACGGAGACGCTGCGGCATCGGGACACGGGGAAGGTGGATGAGGTTCAAGGGAAGTATGTGTTTGTGGGCCGGAGGGAGGCGGATGGTCAGTGGCGGTTTACGCGGATGGAGTGGCACTAAGGTGAGTAGATACAATCGCGAGAGATAAAGATATGGAGTAGGGACGAGATGAGCGAGACGATTGAGGCACGGGTTAAGGCAGAGACAATTACGGCGATGAAGGCGCGGAATGGCGAACGGACTACGACACTGCGGTTGATTACGACTGCTCTGAAGAACAAGGCGATCGACAAGAGGGCCGGTTCGGAGGAGGGAGTGACGGCGGCGGAAGAGCAGCAGGTGCTTGCGGTGATGATCAAGCAGCGGCGGGACTCGATCGAGCAGTTCACCAAAGGTGGACGGCCGGAACTGGCGGCGAAGGAAGCCGGCGAGATTGCGGTGATTGAGGAGTTTTTGCCAAAGGCGATGACTGCCGAGGAATTGCAGGCGGTGGTTGGGTTGGTTGTGGCGCAGATTGCCGAGGGAGCTGGCCAGAAGCCGGGGCCGAAGGAGATGGGAACGGTGATCAAGGCTGTGCAGGCGAAGCTTGCGGCCGATGGACTCCGGGCCGAGGGGCGCGCGGTGAGCGAGATGGTGAAGGCGGCGCTGGCATAGGGAATAGGGACTAGGGAATAGGGACTAACAAACGGTTCGCGCTTCAGCGCGAATTGGGCTTACCTTACATGCAATGTGGTTGCGTTGAAGGTGGGCACCCGGCCCCAATGGCGTTGTCAACGCGCAAGAAGCGGTCACTTTCTAAGTGAGGAGTTCGGGTGAAAGTTCCTCTCGTGTTGATCACGGTTTGCCTGCTGTCGCCACCATCGGCGGTACACGCGCAGGAGGAACATGCTGCCGCGGAACATCTGACTGGAGAACATCTAGGAGATGTCGCGTTCTCGACGTCGTGTAGTGCTGCTGTGCGGCCGCAGTTCAATCGTGCTGTGGCGCTGATGCACTCGTTTCAGTTTGGGGCGGCGATTGATGGTTTCCATGCGATTCTTGTGGCTGATCCTTCCTGCGCAATGGCGTACTGGGGATTGCGCTGAGTGATTGGGGAAATCCTTTTTCTGCGAGCGCGAAATCGCAGGTGCTACTGGAGCAGGGCAGTAAGACGATAGAGCAGGCGCGTGCGGCTGGCGCGAAGACGCCACGCGAACGTGGCTACATCGAGGCTGTCGCTCATCTGTATGGCGATCCTGCGAATCGTGATCAACGGGGCCGGATGGTGGCGTATGGGAACGCAATGGGCGAGGTGAGCGCGGCCTTTCCCGACGATGCAGAGGCGGCCATCTTTTATGCGCTGGCCTTGGCGGCTGCGGCCGACCCTACGGACAAGACCTACGCCAATCAATTGAAGGCCGGAGCGATTCTGGAGAAGCTGTTTGTGCAGTATCCCAATCACCCGGGATTGGCGCATTACATCATTCACACGTACGACGTTCCGGCGCTGGCGGGGCGTGCGCGAGAGGCGGCGCGGCGGTATAGCGAGATTGCGCCATCGACTCCGCATGCGCTGCACATGCCATCGCATACCTATACGAGGCTGGGCGACTGGGAGGCGTCGATTCGGGCAAACGTTGCTTCGGCTGCTGCTGCGCGGGCTGCGGGCCAGTCTGCGGAAGAGCTGCATGCCAGCGATTATCTGGTCTATGCGTATCTGCAGACCGGACAGGATGAGGCGGCGCTGAAGGTTGTGAGTTCGGCTGAGGAGATTTTTGCTCACTACGATTCAGCGGTGGTGGGTGGAGCGGCGGGTCCTCCGGCGGCTTACTTTGCGCGAGCGGCGATTCCTGCGCGCTATTGTCTGGAGCGGCGGGACTGGGCGGCTGCTGCGAGGCTTGAGGTGCATCCGAGCCCCACGGCGCAAGCGGACGCGATTACATATTTCGCACGTGGACTGGGCGCGGCGCGCACGAAGGATGTGGCTGGGGCGCGGTCAGCGGCGGAATCGCTGGCGCAGATGCGGGACAAGTTGAAGCAGAGAGGCGAGGCTTACTGGGCAAACCAGGTGGAGATTCAGCGGCAGGAGATAGCGGCTTGGCAGATGTATGCCGAAGGTGATTCTCAAGCCGCACTGGCGGGCCTGCAGGCGGCGGCGGCTGAGGAAGATAAGACAGAAAAGAACGTGGTGACGCCGGGTCCGCTTGCTCCGGCGCGCGAGCAATTGGGTGAACTGCTGCTTGCGCTGAAGCGGCCGGCGGAGGCTCGCAAGGAGTTTAAAGCGACGCTGGAGAAGGAGCCCAACCGTTTGCAGGCTTTGTATGGAGTGGCGCAGGCGGCGAAGATGGCCGGAGACCGCGCGGACGAAGAAAGTTATCTTCGCAAGATGCTGGTTGTGGCGGGGCGTGCGGATCGGCCGGGCCGGGTGGAGATTGCTGAGGCGCGGAAGGAATTGGGGTTGGAGTAGGCTGGTGGGCAGCGCAATATGTGAGTCGACATGGAGATGAGAATGGATCGGCGGGATTTTCTAAAGGCTGGGGCGGTGGTGGCGGCTGGGGCTGCGGTGGATGGGAGCGTTTTTGCTGCGACGGAAGAGAAGCCGCTGGAGCAGTTTGGGTACGGGGATGTGCAGCTGTCGCCGGGGAGGCCGCAACAGCAGTTTGAAGAGACACAGTCGATCCTGCTGGGGCTGGATGAGGATTCGCTGCTGAAGCCTTGGCGGCTACGGGCGGGGTTGCCTGCTCCGGGGCCGGATATGGGTGGGTGGTATGACGAGGTTTCCGGTCCTCTGCGCAAGGACGGGCATGGATTTGCTCCGGCGGAGACCTTTGGGCAGTGGATCTCGGCATTGGCGCGAGGATATGGGGCGACGGGCAATCCAGAGACCAAGGCCAAGATGGACCGGTTGCTGGAGTTGTATGAGCCGGCGATTTCGGACCGGTTCTATAAGGATTTTCGGTTTCCTGCGTATGACTACGACAAGATGGTGATCGGGCTGATCGACGCGCACGAGTTTGCGGGGTCGAAGAGTGCGTTTCGTTTGCTGGACAGGACGACGGATGCGGCGGTGCAACATCTGGAGCCGATGGCGATGGATCGCGACGAGGTGCAGCGGAAGTGGCGCGCTTCGGTCGGTGATCCTACGTCGGACGATTATTGCTGGGACGAGCCGTATACGCTGGCGGAGAATCTGTACCTGGCATGGCAGCGCGGGGCGGGCGAGCGCTATCACCAGATGGCTCCGAAGTATCTGCTGAATGAGACATACTTCTATCCGCTGAGCGATGGGAAGAACGTGTTGCCGGGGCATCATGCGTACAGCTTTTGCAATGCGCTGAGCTCGGCGATGCAGGCGTATCTGAGGACGGAAGCGAGCGGCATCTGCGGGCGGCGATGAATGCCCACGAGATGATTGTGACGACGCAGAGTTTTGCGACGGGTGGTTGGGGTCCGGATGAGAGCTTTCAGCGAGCCGAATCGGGCGCGCTGTATGACAGCCTGACGAAGATCAAGCATAGCTTTGAGACGCCGTGCGGAAGTTATGCGCATTTCAAGCTGACGCGGTATCTGCTGCGGGTGACGCGCGATGGCAAGTATGGCGACAGCATGGAGCGGGTGTTTTACAACACGGTGCTAGGCGCGAAGCCACGCTTAGCCGATGGGCACTCGTTTTATTACTCGGACTACAGCAATACGGCGACGAAGTATTACCACGATGACCCTGGCCTTGCTGCTCGGGGACGCTGCCGCAGGTGGCGGCGGATTACAGGATCTCGGCGTATTTCCACGATGCGGATGGGCTGTGGGTGAATCTGTATCTGCCGTCGACGCTGGAGTGGACGGGGCCGGATGCGGGCGCACATGGAGTTGACGCAGACGGGCGGGTATCCGCTGGATGGGCGTGTGGAGTTTCGTGCTGAAGGCGTCGAAGAGTGAGAACTTTGCTATGCGGCTGCGGATTCCGGCGTGGGCGCAGGGATGCGGAGCAGGCTGGAATCAAGGTGAATGGGCAGCCGGTGCAGGCTCCGGTGGTGAAGGGGTTTGCCACGGTGGCGCGGAAGTGGAAAAATGGCGATCGCGTGGAGTTCGATTTGCCCATGGCGATGCGGCTGGAGGCGATTGAGGCGTCGCATCAGGAGACGGTGGCGCTGGTCCGCGGGCCGCTGGTGCTGTTTGCGTTGACGGAGAATGCATCCGACGGTGACGCGGGAGCAATTGCTGGCGGCGCAGAGGATGAAGGGGCAGGCGGTGTGGATGGCTGCAGTCGGGGAACGGGCCGCTGCTGCTGACGCCGTTCACTGAAATACATGAGGAGCGGTACCGGACTTATATGCGGGTGAGTTAGAGCGAGCCGCAGGTCGTATTGTCAGGGATTGAGAATGGCTTGAGATCTGATAATTCGGCGTGCGGCAGATGTGTGCTCACGTTACGAGGCAGCTTGATCCATACACAATTCAAGGACGCGATTGTCAGGAAGCCTGCGAAGAACTTTGCTGACGGTTTGACCACGGTAGATCTGGGTGTGCCGGACTATGCGAAGGCGCTAGAGCAGTGGGAGGCTTACTGCGCGGCGCTTGAAAGCTGCGGGCTGGTGCTGACGCGGCTGGATGAGGATGAGCGGTATCCGGACTCGACCTTTGTGGAGGATGCTGCGGTGCTGACTCCGCATGGGGCGATGCTGACGCGGCCAGGTGCTGTGAGCCGGCTGGGGGAAGTGGAGGCGATAGCGCAGACCGTGCGGAGGTTTTATCCGGAGGCTGCGCAGATCAGGGAGCCGGGGACGCTGGATGGCGGGGATATTTGCGAGGCGGGGAAGCATTTCTTTCTGGGGTTGTCGCAGCGGACAAATGAAGAGGGTGCAAGGCAATTGCTGGAGCATTTGCGGCGCGAGGGGTATACGTCGCAATGCGTGAATGTGCGGGGGATGATGTCGATTCTGCATTTGAAGAGTGGCATCTCGTATATCGGGCCTGGGCCGAGGGATGAAGAGACGCTGGTGGTGATGGAAGAGATGGCGGAGTGGCCAGAGTTTGCGGCGTATGACCGTCTGGTGGTGAACGCGGAGGAAAGCTACGCGGCGAACTGTGTACGGGTGAATGATCGCGTGCTGGTGGCTGCGGGGTTTCCGGAGATGATGGAAGAGTTGAGCCGGCGTGGGTATGATCCGCTGGTGCTGGAGATGGGTGAGTTTCGCAAGATGGATGGCGGGCTGAGCTGTTTGTCGCTGCGGTTTTGAAGATGCCGCAAACGTTTTATCAATTACGCCAAAGAGATTTCAACGGGCTGAAATTATCAGGGTGTGCGTCAATGCGCGGATAACCTGCTGGAAACGTGTGTCTTGCTGAAGCATTCGCGGCGGATCTCAGTGCATGACAGCACAGTACAACCCGAAAAGCCGCGTATTTCCTGCTCAAAAGCGAACAGGGCGAAAAGGTAACGAGGCAATCTCCTGAGTAACTATGGCATCCCAATGCACGAAAGGTAGGGAGCCATGGACACAAACACTCTTATGCAGCCAGGCACTCTGATTGCGATCGGCGCAGGCGTCGTCGTATTGCTTGTGCTCGTGGGTTGGTTGGTTGAACGGAAACGGAGGAGCGAAAAGCTCCGGCAGAAGTTCGGTCCCGAGTATGACCGTGTGGTGCTGCAGCAGGGCGATGCGCACAAGGCGGAGGCGATGCTGGCCGAGCGCGAGAAACGCGTATCGAAGTTTTCAATTCGTCATCTGACGATGGCCGATCGGGAACGATATGTGAATGAGTGGGCCGCGGTGCAGCGGCGCTTTGTGGACGATCCGGCGATGGCGGTGATGGAAGCCGATAGCCTGGTGACGGCGCTGATGGCTGCACGCGGTTATCCGATGACGGATTTTGAGCAAAGAGCCGCGGATATCTCGGTGAATTATCCGCGTGTGGTTCAGAACTATCGTGCTGCAAGGTTGATTGTCGGACGGCATAGCAAGGGACAGGCGACGACGGAAGAGATGCGGCAGGCGATGGTTCACTATCGCTCGCTCTTCGAGGAACTGGTCGAAGTGGCGGCAGAGAAACGAGGAGCAGTACATGAGCGAATCGCGTCTTAATAACGAAGAGTTGCAAGCGCCAATTACTGCGTATCCACCACGGGCCAGCGTTGAAAACGGGACAAGCTCGGTGATTGCGCTTGAGGAAGAGTGCGATGAATCCGGCAGAGGTGTGGCGGCGGCGAAGGATAGTTACACGGACGCCGACTATGCCAATGCGGATTTCGTGGGTCCGCTGTTTGCGGATGCGGAACTGAAGAGTTTTCGCGACCGGTGGGATCAGGTGCAGGCCTCATTTGTGGATGCGCCGCGCGAGGCGGTACGCAATGCCGACTCGCTGGTGGCAAATGTGGTGCAGCGGATCGAGGATCAGTTTGCGCAGGAACGGAGCAAGCTGGAGAAGCAGTGGGAGAGTGGAACGAACGCCTCGACCGAGGAGATGCGGCAGGCGATCAAGCGGTATCGAGCGCTGTTTGGAAGGTTGCTGACGTTTTAAGAATTCGACAACTCGGAACATTGCATATGACGAAACGGCGAGCCTTGCAAGGGTCGCCGTTTTTGTTGATGGCGCAGACTACGTCAATAACGTCATGTCCAGTGTTTTTGCTGCTTTCCTGTCGAAGGTGAAAGTCTTTGTGCACCCGTGAGAGATTGCCGTCTCCATGATGAGGCAATCGTCAAAATCAGCACTGCCACTCTGGTAATTGGTCAAAGCTTTCTGCACACGAAGGTCCTCCTCCAGCACGAGAGTGTCAGTGGTGAGGAGTGCTTCGATCGCTTCACTTAGTTGGAGGCTGGTGAGTTTGTAGGTGTGATCGAGAACCCAATATAGTTCGGCGAGACAGACCAGAGGGATGAATCCAGGATTGGCGGTGGTAAGCGATTCGACCAGGACGGTCGCGAGTGGCGATTGAACTGTGTCGTCCTGCACGATGTAGCGAACGAGGATATTGGTGTCGAGTGCGATCAACGGAGGCGCGACCCTCGCTCGGCAATCGCTTCGTTCATCTCTTCGATGGATACAGTCCGCGGAAATTTGCCGAACATCCCCTTGAGCCGCTTCACGGATTGATTCTTGGCAAAGAGGCGGATGTCGCGATCTCCCACCTTGACGAAGTCGATTCGATCGCCGGGCCGGAGGTTGAGCTCTGCCCTGATCTCAGCGGGGATAGTGATCTGGCCTTTGGATGTAAGTGTTGCGGATGCCATATTTCTCACCCTTCTCCGTTCCTTACTTTAAGGAATTTGTAAGGAAAAAGCTATTCCCGGATGATTTTGACGAAGATGCCCTCGGGTAGTTCGCCGCCGAGGGGGTGGACTACGCCGTTCTTTACGAAGCCTTCGAGGACGAGCCGGGGTTTGGCTGCGCCGGAATTATCGGGTTTGGGACTGGCGGACGATTTGGGAGCGGAGGGTTTGGATTTTTCGGAGGTGGGCGAGGGCGCGGGAGACTTGGCGGAGGTTTGAGCTGGGGCAGGGGTGCGGCCCATGCCTCGGTCCATAGCGTCGTTGGCGAGCTGGTCGGCTTCCTTGTTGCCGCCGCGCAGGGTGTGGACGATTTCGAAGCGCTGGAGCTGGTTGGCGAGGCGGTGGGCTTCAATCCAGAGGGGGCGCAGGTCAGGGCTGTTGACTTTGTACTGGCCCTTCATCTGCTTGACCATGAGCTCGGAGTCGGCGACGACGCGGAGTGCGGGGTGCCCGTTTTCGACCGTCCAGGTAAGAGCGGCGATGAGGCCTGAGTATTCGGCGACGTTGTTGGTTTTCTTGCCGATGTATTCGCTGAGGCGAGCGAGGATGCGTCCACCGGCGTCTTCGATAACAGCACCGTAGCCGGCGGGGCCCGGGTTGCCACGGGAGCCTCCGTCGCAGTGGGCTGTGAGCAGGCCGGAGGAAGTGGGCGGAGGGGTGAAGAGGGTCGGGGTCACGCATTCAGTTTAAGGGAACAGTGGGCAGTGATTAGCGGCTGGTGGCCGGTGGCTAGCTGCTGCGAAGGACCGTTCCGGGGGATAGGCCCGCGGAGCGGCGTGGTTTTGCTCACGAAATTGGGGTTGGGTGGTCTGATAAGTACGCTGTTCTGAAGCTTGTAGCGCACCTGTTTCGCTGGAGAACCGACGTATGGCGACCGACGCAGTTCCGCTTGCTGCCCCGATCAATACAGCCTGGTCTCGTGGCCTGGGCGTACAATCCTTGCCAGGTATGACGACGACGGCGAGCGACGGGCAGGCGCGTGGGCGGGACGGTGCACGCGGGCGCAGCCACGTCCAGCAGAGCCAGGAAGACCGGCTGAAGATACGTGCAACGGAGATGGATCTGATCCGCGAGGCGCAGGCCGGATCGCGGGCGGCTTTCGATGCACTGGTACGACAGTATGAGCACCAGGTACTGCGGCTGGCGTTGCATCTGACGGGCAGCGAACAGGATGCGGAGGACATTTATCAGGAGGCGTTTCTGAAGGCCTTCCGGTATCTGAACAATTTCCGCTTCGAGTGCTCGTTTTACACATGGATTTACCGGATTGTGACCAACCTGTGTCTGGATCAGCTTCGGCGGAAGAAGACGCGACGCGAGGATTCGGCGGTGGTGGTGGATCACTCCGGAGACGAGATCGATCTGATGGCGACGGTTTCCGACGACCGGGCGTTTTCCAATCCCGGCCGGGAACTGGACAGAAAGGTGCTTGGCGCACGGATTCAAGACGCGCTGGAGACGCTGACGCCTCGGGAACGGATGGTCTTTGAGCTGAAGCACTACCAGGGGCTGCGGCTGAGGACTATCGGCGAGATGTTGAATACGACGGAAGAGACTGCAAAGAATACGCTCTTCCGTGCAACGAAGAAATTGCGCGGCCAGTTGGCTGGTGCGCGATAGAGACGATCCGCTATCAGAGGGGTCTAAGCAGTGACGAGTTGCTCCCGAGAGCGCGCAAAGCGCCGGCGAGAGAGTAACCGGGGGAAGTAAATATTTTGAGGCAAACAGGACGTAATACCCATGAATTGCAACGAGAGTCACGAAAAGGTTGTGCTGGCAGCCTATGGTGAGCTGCCGGACGACGAGGCACATGCGCTGACCCTGCATCTGGCAGGTTGCGCAGAATGCCGCGAGGAACAGGAGCAACTACTGGCGCTGAAGACGCTGTCGGCGGCGCATCCGGTTCTGGAACTTGACCCGAATCTTGTGGCACGGAGCCGGACACGGCTGGAAGAGGCGCTTGACGCGATTCCTCCGAAGCGGTGGTACGACCGCGTTGGCGACTGGATGACGCGGACGGCGACTGGGCTGCAGGCGGCTCCCGTTGCGGCGTGCCTGCTGCTGGTTGCCGGCTCGGGACTGGGCAGCCTGGGCGGTTATGAATTTGCGGCGCGTCACACGGCACTGGCTCAGGGTGGTACGGACAACGCCGCGCTGGTCCCGATGCCGGTACCGATTAACGTGAAGACAGGAGCGGTTTCGCAGCTTTCACCGAATGAGGTTGCCAGTGTTTCGGGAATCGTGCGGGAACCGAACTCGAATCTGGTGCAGGTGACATTTAACCAGGTGCGGCCGAGACAGGTCAGTGGATCGCTGGACGATCCGCAGATCCGGCAGCTACTGATGGTGGCGTCGCAGAATGGGTCGAATCCGGCAGTGCGGGATGACTCGGTGGCGCTGCTGGCGGACGAGTGCCGGACGGGCCACGGCTGCGGGGACGCGGGGCTGCAGGGAACGGGAATTCGCGAGGCGCTGATGGTGGCTTTGCGCTACGACCGCAGCGCTGCGGTGCGAGCCAAGGCGCTGGAAGGGCTGCAGCCGTATGTCGCCGAGGACCTGCAGGTGCGCGATGCGGTGCTGGAGACGCTGCTGAACGATCCGGACGCAAAGGTGCGGTCGGCGGCGATTTCGATGCTGGAGCCGGTGGAAGCGGACACGAGCGTTAGACAGGTCTTGTCAACAGTGGCGCTTTCGGACCAGAATTCCAGTATCCGGAGCGCGTCGCGGCTGGTGTTGCGGCGGGTTTCGGAGATACAGTAGCTTTTTGGCACGCCCAAACACTTCGGGGATCTGGTTTCAAGCGTTGTACAACTCACGTTCCACACATCACACCGTCAGAAAGAGTGTGGGTGTTGGGTTACCAGCGGTGTCTGAATAGATGCGATTGCACAGGCGGCGGTAACGGTTCCATGAGATCGGAAGAGGCGAAACTTGACGCCTCAGGGTGGACTGGACTTCCGGCTGGCAAAGGACACGGATATAAGCCGTGCCAACCGTGGAGAGCGTTACGATGAAGTACTTTTCGAGGCCGTTCGTACATATATCGAGGATGCAGTGGGCGCTGGGCGTCGCGCTGCTGGCTGCCGGAGGCGCTATTTGGGGGCTTGCGGCAGGGGCAAAAGCGCAGGGGTTGATTCTGATCCAGGAAGAGCGGCCCAGGTTTCTGCTGTTGCATTCGCACTCACACGGATTTCTGGGTGTGGATCTGGGTGATGTGGACCAGGACCGTGCGCAGGCTCTACACCTCAAAGACAATCACGGGGCTGAGATCACGATTCTGGATCATGATGCGCCGGCCGGGCAGGCTGGACTGAAGCTGCATGACGTGATTGTGGACGTGAACGGGCAGGCGATCGATGGCGCGGAGCAGTTGAAGGGGATGCTGCATGCGATGCCTCCGGGGAAGAAACTGCAACTTGTGATCAATCGCGATGGCGCGGAACAGGAAGTAACCGTGCAGTTGGCGGACAGGCGCAAGGTGCAGGAAGAGGCGCGGGAGCGTCTGAATACTTTCGGCTCGTCGGATGGCGCGGGCAACGGCTTCGTTGCCGGCGGCGGTGGAGACATTCCGTCCGGGTTTCACCTGCCGTTTGGGAGTTCGCTGCATGTGGGCGCGATGGTGGAGCCGCTGACGGCGCAGATGGCGGACTTTTTGGGCGTGCAGAACGGTGTGATGATCAAGAGCGTGGCACGCAAGAGCTCGGCCGACGCCGCCGGGCTGAAGGTGCATGACGTGGTGCTGGCGGTGGGCGGCGAGCAGGTGGCCACGACCAGCGACTGGGAACGTCTGCTGCGCTCAAGCGAAGGGAAGCCGGTGCAGGTGGAGATTTTCCGGGACCGGATGAAGCAGCTTGTGCTGCTGCAGGTGACGGGCAAGAAGAAGTAAGAGCTAGTGTGGCGTGTGAGGGGTGCGGTGACGCACCCCTTTTGCTTTTGGCGTCTACTTTGCGCCGAGGGGTTGGGCGAGAAGCTGGATCTCGACTTTCTGGCTGCTGACGCCGTCGCCGGAGGAGTAGATGGTGGTTAGCTTACCCAGCGGGACGATGGGTACGAGCGCATATCTCAAGGTGCGTGTGATCGGCTGACCCGGGACGTCAGTGTGCGGAGCTTCGGCGGGTGGAATCACCGTGTTGCTTTCTATTCGAAGCATCATTCCGACCAGAGAGCCGATTTTTACGAGATTTTGAACGTCGATGTTGGTACCCACGTCGAGACGGTCGAAGTGCAAATTCGAGCCGTCGGTAGCGACTGGAATGCGGTCACCATCGCGCACGGATGGATTTGCGAAATTCGAGCCTCGAACCTGATTGGCGGCGGCGAGGGTGAATGTCTGGTCGGTGGTGAGCTTGCCGTGATCTGTGATCTTAAGGGTCAAGGTGATCTGATATGGCTCCGGCGATTGGGTATTCGCATCCGAGGCTTTTGCGGTGTCCTGGGCGCGAACGAGTGGAACCGCAAGGAAAAGGGCGGTCAGGGCGAGGAATCTGTGACGCATGGGCTCTCCTTAGAAGCTGGCCTGGTCCTTGCTCTCCACGGCGATGGGAGCAATGACGATAGGGTTGGAAACGATGGGATCGACGTGCAGTGGAGCGTCGGCGATTGGTGAATCAGGAGTCTGCTGCTGTTTGGCTATGTTCAGTGCGTCTTTGTGATGAAGAGTCACGAATTCGACGAGCAGACGATCCTGCTGGGTGAGTTGAGCTTGTCCGTATTCGGATTTGGCCGCGCGAGGATGATGCCGCATTGTGGCTTGCTCGATATGGGGTGTGCCGCCGGGTCGAGCGATTTGATATGAGTGTGTTTTTGAGTTGGGCGACGGGACGCTACGGGCTATCTCCTGCTTCTTTTCCGGCATTCGACGTTCTGAGAGAAAGACTGTTGCGGCGATGGCGAGGCAGATGGCTGCGAGCCCTGTCCAGAACAGACTACGGTTGAAAATGCCCGGAAGCTGCCGTGCGGCGGGTTGAGCGGCTATCTGAGCCAGGATGCGGTTTTCGAGACCGAGGCGTGGTTCGGTTGAGGAGTAGGACTGGAGAGCCTGATCTAGCAGGTGGTCGAAATTTGTGTGGTTTTCCTGCGGTTGGGTCATGCCCGGGCTCCTTTCTTGCTCGAATTTGTGATTTTTTCCCATTCGCCGCGAAGCAGTTCGCGAGCGGTATGAGCTCGGCGTCTCACGGTGCCCTCGGGGATGCTGAGGATGGCGGCGACTTCGGGTGAGGTGAGCTCTTGAATGGCGGTTAGGACGAGGGGCTGGCGGAGCTTTTCGGGGAGGCAGTCGATAAGGGTGTGGAGGGTGGACTCGGCCTGGCGGTGGATGGCTTCGCGCTCGGGGCCGGCGGAGGTTGCGGGCAGATTGAGCGGGAGTTCGTCGGTAGGTTTCGGGCGGCGGCGGATGGCGATGCGCCAGGTGATGCGAGCGAGATAGGCGCGGTGGTCATTGATCTGGGGCCAGCCAGTGGTGCGGTAGAGCTGGAGGAAGGCTTCCTGGACGATGTCTTCGGCGTCATCGCTGTTGCGTGTGACGCTGAGGGCGATCTTGTGCATCAGGCGCGCGTGAGCGGCGACGACTTCAGCGAAGACGGCGGAGCGGCTGGCCTCTTCGGTCTCTTCCGGTTGTCCGAGAGATCCCAGCGTCGTCATCGTCAGCGCGTTTTCCATCTCACCTAGTAAAGAGCAGGAAAATGGAAAAGCGTTCGGCGATTTGGAAATATTTTGTGTGCGGAGATGGGGCGGTTTGGGCGAGTCGTGATGAATTGCCAGCGAGTCACGGCTGAGTAAAGCCGATAAGCCAATTGCGTCTATACCAACGGATCATTCCGCAAATCGCATGCCGACGCGCCAGATCGCTGAGTTCTGTTGTTCGAGAGCGCTTTCTTCGAATATGCCTTGACCTTCTACATATCCACGGTGTATGTGTAGAAGTTCAAGGTATGACGACTGAAAATCGATTCGACCTTCCGCAAGGCACGCTCGATCTCCTCATCATGAGGGTTGTTGCGCTTGGACCCATTCATGGCTATGCCATTGCGCAGAGAATCCAGCAGATGTCTCGCGAGGCCTTGCAGGTGCAGCAGGGATCGCTCTACCCCGCGCTTCATCGTCTTGAGTACAAGAAGCTGCTCAGCGCCAACTGGAAGCCTTCCGAGACCGGACACGAAGCGAAGTTCTATGAGCTCACTGCCAGGGGGCGAGCCCAACTCAAGACCGAAACAGAGAACTGGAAACGCCTCACCGACGTGGTCGGCCTCATTTTCAAAGGAACGCTGGAGGGACTCTCATGAGTTGGCTTCGAAGGTTGTTTGCACGCAAGCGCATGGAGATCGATCTCGACAAAGAGTTGCGATTTCACTTCGAATCGCAGGTCGCGGATAAAGTTCGGAGCGGCATGACGAGGAGGGAAGCGCGCAGGGTGACGCGTCTTGAGTTTGGCGGCATGGATCAAATCAAGCAGGAGTGCAGGACGAGCCGGGGAACGCTATGGCTCGAATCGATTGTGCAGGACGTTCGCTACGGACTGCGTCAGATTGCTCGCTCTCGAGGGTTGTCCGCCGTGGCGATTCTCTCGCTTGCATTGGGAATCGGGGCGAACACTGCCATATTTACGGTTATCGATGATTTGCTGCTGAAGCAATTACCGGTTCACGATCCCAAAATGCTCGTTTCTTTCGGCGACGGAAGCGATGCCGGAATCATGGCCTCGTCGAGCCCTGGACCGTATGACATCTTTCCGTACGATTTCTACCGGCGAATCTCCAGCGAGCGAAAAGTACTGGACGGAATTTGCGCGTTTGCGAGCTTTACGAACCAGGTGAGTGTGCGCTCGGGGTCGGGAGGGCAGGACTCGATAGCTCAGGGCCCTGCAACTCAGGCAATCAGCCATCTTGTTTCAGGGACGTTTTTCGGCGTGTTGGGAGCACAGCCTCTTATGGGGCGCGTGTTTACGGCCGAGGATACAGCGGTAGAGGGAGGCAATCCGGTCGCGGTCATCAGCTATCGCTATTGGCAGGAAAACCTCTTGGCAGATCCGAATGTCATTGGGCGTGCGCTGACGATTGACAACACATCGTTCGTAGTGATCGGGGTGATGCCTGCGTCGTTTTATGGTGTGACCCTGAGCGAGGTGACGCCCGATCTGTGGCTGCCGATCACGATGCAGCCGCAGGTGATGATGCGGCCTTCACTGCTGAAGCCTGACGGATTGTTCTGGATCGACATCATGGCGCGACGGAAACCAAACGTCTCCGTGACAGAGGCTCAATCCTGGGCGACCATCGAGTTCCAACGTTTTCTAACCGAGCGCGAGGGGGCACAGATTTCGCAGCGAAGGCAGAAGCAGATCAGCGGCACATTCATTCCACTGCTGCCGGGTGGGGCCGGTCTCTCCGATGTGCGCCAAGCCTACCAGGCGCCGCTGATGGTACTTATGACGATGGTTGGCGTCGTGCTTCTGATTGCATGTGCGAATCTTGCAAATCTGTTGCTGGCAAAGGCTGCTGCCCGCGAGCGGGAATTTTGCGCACGGCTTGCATTGGGGTCGAGTCGTGGTCGAATCGTGCGGCAGATTCTTATTGAAGCGCTGATGCTGGCGCTGGCTGGCGGAGCACTTGGACTCGTTGTTGCCTTCTGGTCGACGCGGGCCATCCTTCACTTCATCGACGGCGGGGCCGCACGCAGTGCTTTTTCTGCAGCGCCGGATGCGCGAGTGCTGCTGTTTACGCTTGCCGTTTGCATTGTGACCGCGGTTCTGTTTGGGATTGCTCCCGGAATACGTGGTTCGCGCACGGATGTGTCCGGAGTGTTGACGGCAAGCGCCCGAACTTCAGGAGGCTCGGCTGGACGATCACACCGCATACTCCCGAAGGCATTGATTGTCGCCCAGGTCACACTCTCGGTCGTGTTGCTTACGCTTGGCGGGCTGCTGTTGCGGACTCTCCAGAATCTGCGCGGGAAAGACATGGGGATGGACCGCAGCCATGTTCTGCTGGTCAATACGAATCCCAAATTTGCCGGTTACAAGCCTGAGCGGCTCAATGCCTTGTACGACCGCATCCTTAGCCGGATCGGCGCGCTTCCAGGCGTACGCTCCGCGAGCCTAGCTGGAACGCCACCCCTGCAGCACGGCACATGGGGATCGCCGATTGATCTGGATGGCCGACCTACTCCACCGACTGAAGATATCAGCACGCTGCTCAACCGTGTAACTACCGGTTACTTTGAAACGCTGGGTATTCCGCTGCTTCGCGGCCGGACGATACAAGCCGCTGACAGCGCGGATGCGCCCAAAGCTGCGGTGGTGAATAAAACATTTGCGGATCGCTATTTTCCCAACCGCGATGCGATTGGACATAGTTTTACGATCGCCGATCCCGCAGCTCCGGGAGTCTGGCACATCGTAGGAATTGTGCGCGATTCAAAGCACAGAGATCCGACGGAAAAGGCAGAGCCCTTCGCCTATCTGGCCACTACGCAACTGACGGGCGAGGACCAGTATGACTACTGGCTGCAGGTCAGAAGCGACGCCGATCCCAGCCAGCTTACAGGCGAGGTTCGCGCGGCGCTGGCGGAGATTGATCCGAATCTTCCGATTCTGAAGACACAGACGATTGCAGAGCAATTCGACGATCTGATCGACCGGCCTGCCTTCATCTCGGAACTCTCTGCTGTCTTTGCCGCGCTGGCGCTGATTCTGGCCTGCATTGGTCTCTACGGAGTGATGACGTACAACGTAGTCCGGCGCACGAGCGAATTTGGAGTACGAATAGCGTTGGGCGCTTCGAAGGGAATGCTGATCAGGCTGGTGTTGAGGGAGAGCTTTTACCTGCTTGCGATTGGAATTGTGCTTGGCATTCCTGCGAGCCTGGCGGCAAGCCAAGCCATCCGAGCGGGCCTGTATGGCATTAATCCAACTGACCCGCTGACACTGATCTCTGCGGTTTTGATTATCAGTGCATGTCTGCTTGCCGGCGCCTATGTGCCGGCGCGTCGGGCAGCCGGTATCGATCCGATCGTCGCGCTGCGCTACGAATAGATTCTGGGTGATGTTGAAGAGGCACGAGCGCAGGTGCTTATGCTGCGCGGTTATGGTTCCGACGTAGTTGCGCCGGTCAGAATTTTCGATGTGGATCGGAAGCGATGGAAGTCACGGAAGCGAATCTGGTTCAGCTCGAGCTTGCGATTGCGACCTCTTCTACGGACGACGATCTGCGCTCCAATTGGGAGCAGATATTGCTCGCCGCTGATGGAGGCGTAGTCGTAGTCTGCGCTGAGCAGCGACTCGTGGATGGGGGAATCCTTCGGTACATCGTCTGCGATTTGGGTGATGCGCCGTACCACGTGAGAGGTGCTGTCGATATAAACCAAGCCATGATAGCCAACGAGAAACACGTCCGTGGAGCCGGCGCGGAGAAAGAAAGCAGAGTTCTCTTTAGCGACGCGATATTTGAAGACCTGCACGGTTCCGTCGCCGAGCGCATCGGTTTCATACCACGAGATTTCCGTTTTTGCTTCTGGCCGAAATAAACCGTGGATGACACCGCCGAAGATTCCGGCGCTGGAGACGCCACGGCTGGCAACGGCGTTGCGGTCATGGCTTGTCTGGTGGTCTTTTTCGTATTCCTCAAACTCCCATTTTTCCTGACTGTCGAAGTACGTGAGCTGACCCGACAGCGTGTCGATGTGTTTCCATTTTTTTTCGTTGCTGGAACCGACAAATCGCTCGGTGACTTCCTGGCATATGAAATTTGGCAGGGAATTCCAATATGCATTTGCATATTGCGCTGCTTCAGCAAGGAGGTTTTTGAGTTCTTCGCTGGAGGGGCGTTGGATCGGGTCGGGTGAAACGGCAATATTCAGCGGACCGGAAGGCCGTTCGACAGACTCGACACTCGGGGTACTACCTGCGGAGCCTGCTTCAGCGTCTTCGATGCCGTTGAGCGTGAAGGAAGTTTCCGACTCTGCGCTTTTTCCATCCTGAGTGAGCAGCGCTTCGAGCTGATACGTGCCATCGGTTGCGGGCTTGAGAGAAAAGTTGCCGAGGTATGAGTAGTACTCTCCCTGGCGGACTTGCCGGGCCAGCAATGGGGCGTCCGCGAGCACCTGTCCATTGCGGAGGATTTTGATCTCCAGCTTTGCCGGGTGCGGTGAGAGCGGGTTTTCGTGCACAGCGAAAAATATGGAAAAGCTGCTGTTGCCCGTGGGCAAGGCTCCGGAGAGATTGGGTAAAATCCGAGTCTTGCCATCTCGGAACGGATCGGCTGTGTCGAGATCGCTGGCGAGAACAGGATCGGTCTTGCGCACGAGGATCATATTGCTGAGAGATGGCACGCTAGACTTACCCGATACCTCGAAGGGAATCTGCTTCGCCGAGGCCTTGCCGCCGGCTGTATCGACGATCAGGACGTCGAGAGTGTATTTGCCCGGCGGCAGAACGAAATGACGCTGCAGGGAGACGACTTCGCCGGCCTTGACGCCTTTCTGATGGGAGCCGATGCGCTGAGGGATGTCGGAGCTGAAGTGCGCTGCGACGGTGCCGGCCTCGTCTTTCACGTCCGCGATCATCGCGAGATGCACCAGTGAGGCGGGAGAGTTGGCGTCTTGCTGCAGATTCAGATTTTCAACCGGAATCTCAATTGCAAGCGCACTTCTTGCGCCCTCCTCACTGTCGCCCATGTCGAGGACCGTGGCACGGAAAGGGAATTGGACAGGCAGAGGCGACTCTTTGAGCAGTTTCAACAGAGGCAGCTCAAACAGTTGCAGGCTGCTGCCATCCGCCGAAGGAGGAGGCAAGGCAAGATAGGCGGTCTGGGTACGAATCCTGAGCCCTTTGCGAAGCGGCGTGACCACGAGTGGATGAAGCTTTCCATCGTATTCCGCACTTTTTGGTAGAAAGGAAACCTTGTAATACGTCGACAGATCTAAGGCGAGCTGGCGCATCGATTTCAAGTTATCGCCGTTGAGATAGATGCCGCCCGTAGCTTCAGCCATGTGTTTCAGGTCTGTATCAACCGGTGCGTCGTCCACCACTTCGGTGGTGCTTTCAGCAGTGCTGTGGTTACCGAGGTTCAATGCGGCGGTGACCGCGTCGCTGCCAGTGTATGTGAGTATCGTCTTGTATCCATGGTGGCCGAAGGAAGACACATCGACCACGTCGACACCGACGTTGGCCTGGCTAGCTGCGCCGGCGATAGACTCGATTGCCTGTTTGCCGGAATCACCGATCTGATCCTGGCGAATCGAGCTGAGATAGATGATGGTTTTTCGTCCGGCCAGATTTTGCAGAGACTGCACGAACGCCAGAAGAGAGGAGAAAGATGGCGCGATACGGCGGTCCTGGGCGATGCGCGTTGAGTTACGGAGTGCAGAATAGATGGATTGAGCCTGCAAGCGATCCCGCGCTGCGACCCTCCTGCCTGTCAGGTCGGACCCTCTGACTGCGGCTGAAATGGTCTCCTTTTCGGAAACTGCCGCATGATCCTTATCTCTGGATGCGAGTGGCCCTGTAGCTGCGTCGATAGCGGCTTTTGCAGCATTCAGATCGGAAGTGAAGTTTTGCTGTAGATGCAGTCTCGAACCGATGTTGAGCACCGAAAAGTCGCAACCGCATTCGGCGAGCACTGTAAGGATTTTCAGAGCTGCATCTCGCGCTGTTGCGATCTGCGACGAATTCTTATCTGAATGCGCGTCTCGCTCTGGGGGGAACGAATCAAAGATGAAGCTGATCAGTTGCTTGGCATCTTTGTGCGGGTCGACTAGTCGAAGATCATCGAGCCGGACGGGAACGCCATCTTCGGTGATACTCAGATCGTCCGGTTTGAGGTCGAGGACAGGCTCACCTCGTTTGTTAAGAGCGACAAGCGAAAGTTGGACTGCATCCCCAATATTTGCCGATGCCGATGGCGGAGGCGCCGGGAGCCGCTGCGCGCCGGCAAAGAAAAGGGGAACTGAAAGCACAGCGCCCAGCAATACGCTTGATGCCAAACGATCGCTCATTGGTTTCCGTGTCGGTGCGGGAGATTGCTGCTGATGCGGGCGGAGGTTTTCATTTTCATTGCTGTCATGAAGATACGAAGGCCCCCTTGTCAATCGCGAACTTTGAACAAACGAGACAATAAGCTAAGACTGTCATTTTATTTAGCAGAAGTATAACTCACATATCGGTGAGCCGCAGCGTTGCTGTCGCGTGTTGCAGTATGCCGCTGCTGTGCAGAATCCGGATATCGTGGCGACGTGATCGGACGCTCCCAAGGGTATCTGGCTCAGCACGAATCCGGGCGCGCACTGACGGTTCGTGACGACACAAACTGAAAGCGCAGGAAATGCTTGTTTAGTACCCGTTCTTTGGAGCCGAGGACATTGGTTTTCTGAACGCGTAGTGCCACAAGGCCGCATTGATGAGCAGACCTAGAATTATGCCAGGAACGGCCGCATCGGGGCCAAAGTTTCCACCGGTGAGCCATGTTGCCACGCCCGGTTTTGGTGTATTGACGAGGAATCCATGGTGACTGCCGATCCCGAGCACAGAGGTCTCTATGAAGTCATAGCCCAAGTGCATGCCAATCGACATCCATAGGCGTCCGGTAATGACATACAGAAGTCCCATCGTAATCCCGGCGTTGATGATGATTCCGAAAATGCCAAGCCAGGAACCATGCGCAAAGTGAGCGAGGCCGAAGATGATCGATGAAAAAATAACTCCGGTCCGGACACCCCACACCCTCGCGGAGATACGAAGAATCACGGCGCGAAAAGCCAGTTCTTCAAGAACCGCCGATATATAGCTATCAAAAAGCAGGTCATCAAACCACCGCGACCATACCCCGCGATGCGCGGAGTACAGTTTGAAACTCCAAAGAACAAGCCACATCGCCGTGATGAAAGCTCCACCGAGGAGAAAGCCAACAGGAATTTCGGAGATCGTGCGAGGACTGATCTGGAACTCCCCCGTTGTCCGTCGTTCAAACTGTCGGACCAGGATGGTGTACACCCAGCAGGCAATAACCGGTAGAGCAATCGGAGGAAGGTAAGACCAGTTTCCGCGCAATCCGACCCATCGCGCGCCAAAAACGGAAGCGAAGAAGAATCCGAGAACAATCGCGAAGAGAAGGACTGCCCAGAGGAATGCCCGCGTCCTGCAGAGGCGGCCTGAGGCAAGAATTCCTGACGATCCGGGATCGAACGTCTTGTTTTCTATTAGAAACATATTGGGTTTGGCCAATCTCTCCATCAAAGGTTTCGAAAGAGAGAATTGTAGTTAAGAGTGGCTTTCGCAACCATACATATTCTGCAATTGCTTTTTCTACAGCGGGTTGGCGTCTCGTTGGAATACTGTCGTTGACCATGAAATCATGCACGCAGTTCTGAAATTGTGGCAAGTCAGGGTGCGCTGGCGGCATGGACATGATCTGACGGGCGGGTTATCAAATCAAGCGTCTGGTTTATACACAGTCTTGGGATATCAGACGGTCTATTGTTCGGCGGAGGCCGGTTCATCGCGGAGAAATGGCGAATGTGATTCAATAGTAAAGATGGCTACTGCCCGGAAAATGACGGTTAAGGGACGCGCGAAGGCTGCGTTGCGGCGTGCGCGGGAGCTTGCGCTGGTGGGTAAGGCGCTGGCTTCTACCGGGCATCCGGTGATGGCGCAGATTATACCGATGCGTTTCTGCAACCTGTCGTGTGGGTATTGCAATGAGTACGACAAGGTTTCGAAGCCGGTGCCCCTCAGTGAGATGGAGCGGCGGATCGACCATCTTGGACGGCTGGGGACGAGCATCATCACGATCTCGGGCGGCGAGCCGTTGACGCATCCGGAGCTGGATGGCGTGATCATGCGGATGCGCAAGGTGGGCGCGATGGCCGGAATGATCACCAACGGCTATCTGCTGAATGCTGAGCGGATTGAGCGACTGAATCGAGCTGGTCTGGACCACATGCAGATCTCGATCGACAACATCAATCCGGACGATGTGTCGATGAAGAGCCTGAAGGTTCTGGACAAGAAGCTGGAGATGCTGGCCGAGCATGCCGAGTTCCATGTGAATATCAACTCGGTGGTGGGCGGCGGCATTAAGAATCCGAACGACGCGCTGGTGATTTCGAAGCGCGCGCTGGAGCTGGGATTCAGCAACACGATCGGCATCATTCACGATGGCGACGGGCAGTTGAAGCCGCTGGGCGAGGAAGAAGCGAAGATCTATTTTGAAGTGCGGAATCTGGAGCGACGGAGCTATTCGCGCTTCAATGAGTTCCAGGAGGCGATTGCGCAGGGACGGCCGAATGAGTGGCGGTGCCGGGCGGGTTCGCGATACCTGTATATCTGCGAGGACGGGCTGGTGCATTACTGCTCGCAGCAGAGAGGGTTTCCCGGTGTGCCGATTGCGGAGTACACGCGCGAGGATCTGAAACGTGAATTTCTCACGGCGAAGTCGTGCGCGCCTAACTGCACGGTCAGCTGTGTGCATCAGGTGAGTTACATCGATCATTGGCGGGCGCCGCAGAAGGATATGGTTTCACCCGGTGGGCATCTGGTGACGATCCAGGGCGCGAACTGAGACAAGCTCGCCTCAGGGGATGAATGAATGGGCTAAAGCCCATCCCTACCAGCCTTGATGATGGCGGTGGTTTTGTGCCGGGGATAAATCCCCGGCCTACCTTTTGCTTTTTACTCCAGTTTTTAGATTTTGCTGCCTCAAGCGTATCGCTTGGGGCTTTTGTGTTTTCAGTCGGAGATGATGTCGCCGGGGAAGGTTAGGCCTAGCCAGGTGCCTACGGCCATGGCGATGAGGACGGCAACGATCCAGGGTAGAAGACTGATGAGGTCTTCGCGGGTGAAGTGGATGAGGATTGGATTTCTTCCGGTCTTTCTGTGCCCCGAGAATTTTTGAAGAGCCTGACTGATGACGCGCATGGTGGGCTTCATGAGGTTCTCCGTCGCTGCTAAGTGGGCTGTCGTTTTGGTGGTGATGCTGGCGATGATGGTCACCCACTCATTCGGCTAAATACGCCGAATGAATGGGCATCCCCGGTTGTGGTGATGCGAACGAGAAGCGGATCATTCGCGTGGGTCAGGACGACAACACTGATGGCTCGAGCTTTCGTGGTACCCACATCTCAGAAGCGAGATGTGGGGCACCCGGAGTTGTGGTTGTGCATGCGTTAGAAGTGGAAGGCCACTTCGGCTGTCATGGCTCTTGGGGTCAGGTAGTGCGTGCCTGAGAACGTCGAGAGGAAGTTGTAGAGTGCGTATTTGTTAGCGATGTTGATGGCGGTGAGGTGCAGGCCGAGGCGGTAGCGGTCGTTCTCGCCGAAGCGCAGGATGCGGTCGTCTCCGACGCCCATGTCAAAGACATTGCGCGGCTGGATTCGCTGCGGGTTGAGGTCGTCGTCTTCGGTGCCGGGGGCGGGGATTTTTACGAGGCTCGAAGTGAGCTGCGAGGCGAGGCATTGTGTGAGCCCGGCAGTGGGAGTGGCGCGAACTCCGTTGCAGGTGATACCGGCCTGGAACTGCTGATCGGGGCTCAGGCCGCTGAGATTGACGCCGGGCTGGCCGTTGATGGTGATGGAAGCGCCGCCGTTGAGTGGGTTGCAGATGCTGTTGGGGTCGGTGATGTTGTAGCAAGGGACGGCTCCGGCGACGAGGCCTGAGTCATAGCGCCAGTTGAAGGCGTAGTAGAGGCTCTTGCGAAAGGGCGCTGCGTATTCGAAGTGGGTGGTTTCGTTGAAGTGCTCGTCGTGATCGATGCGGAAGGGAAGAGTGCTGCCGGCGATGCCGGGGGTTGCTCCGACTCCGCCTAACTGTGGATTGAAGAAGCGGGCCGCGACGGATGAGGCGTTGAAGCGGACCGAGAGGCCTTTCCAGTCAGTGAAGGTGGCGCTCACGGCTACGCCGGGGATCTTGGAGTTGTGCCACTCGATGGGGAAGGTGATGGGGGTGGTGCCGAGGACGCTGAAGTCGTAGGCGTTGTGGGTGTACTTCCAGATGTATTCGCCATTGAACGCGAAGTGACGGCCGACGGACTGGCCGAAGCCGGCGTGGAATTCGTTGCGGAAGCCGGGGTTGAAGGGCGTGGCCGCCTCTTGTGCGCAACTACCGGCGGAGAGTGTGGCGAAGATGCCGTACAGGACTGGATCGGCACAGCCGTTGGAGGAGAGCACGAGGTTTTCGTTGAAGGGCGTCTCCTGGGTGCGGGCGTAGGAGATGCGCAGGACGGTGTGGGTTTTGTGCGCGTTGTAGGAGATGCCGGCGCGGGGCTCGGCCTGGCGCTGGATGGTGAGGCCGTTGTAGAAATCTCCGCGAAGGCCGAGGTTGAACTGCCAGTCGCCGGCGGTGATCTGATCTTCGCCGTAGAGGGCCAGCTCTTTTACATCGGTGCGGCCGTGCCATGCGTAGTCCGATCCGCCCTGAGTCAGGTCATAGGGAGCGAGGACGGGGTTGTAGTTGGGGTTAGAGGTTGATCCCGCGGTGTTGCAGCTTACGGGGTTGCCGTTGCTGTCGAAACAGGCCGGATTGACGGTGGGGTCGATGATGCCGACGTAGTCGTTTTCACGAAGGAAGGTCTGCTCGTAGGTGGCTCCGAATTTGGCGCTGTGGATGCCGCGGACGTAGGAGATATCACTGTGCGCGCCTGCGTTGGTGAGGGTGCGGTCCTGGGTGACGGTCTCCTGCTGCTGGTCGAGGGCGTAGTCCGCGAAGGGATTGTTGCTGGGGTAGTAGTTGTAGGCGTCGCGGCGGAAGAAGAAGCCGAGGTTGGCGACGGAGTTGGGGTTGAGAATGTGGGTGTAGGTGGGCGCAAGGTTGATGGTGCCTATCTTGGAGCGCTGATCGGTGTTGCCGATGTTGTTGCCATTCGGATCGAGGACGCTTACGTTCTCAAAGTCATTGGGCGTCTGAAACCAGGAGCGGGTGTACTGGGCGTTGAGGTGGATGGAGTCGCTGTTGGTGAAGTTGTAATCGACGCGATCGAAGAAGTTCGCCTCGTTGCCCTTGTCGTGGAAGACGGAGAACTCGGGCGCGTCGAGGAAGCGTCCGCTTTGGAGGGCATCGGCGGCGATGAAGTTGCCCCAGTTGGCGCCGCCGTATGCGGTGTCGAAGGCGACGTCACTGGTGCCGAAGGCGCCGTAGGAGTAGCGCAGTGTACCGGTGGGTGAGGTGATGCCCTGGCCGGAGCGGGTGGTGACTTTGACGACGAGCGAGGTCTTGTCGCCGAACTCAGCCGGCGGCGCGCCGTCGATGACTTCAATGGACTGCACGGCCGTGGCGGGAACCTGGTTGGAGAAGACTTTGCTTTGCTGGTCGGTGATGGGTTCGCCATCGATGTTGAAGGAGTTTTCGGCGTGGTCGCCGAGGCCGTGCATGAGGCCGTTGGAATCTGCGGCGACGCCGGGCGAGGTGAGAGTGACGATGGAGCTGAGAGCGCTCGATGGACTCTCGATGGGCAGACGGTCGATCACGGAGCGGTCGATGTCGGCGTGGAAGGTCGGGTCGCTTTCAACTAACTCGGGGCCCGCGTCGACGCTGATGGTGGTGCTGGCTCCGATCTGGAGGGTGATTGGAACGGCCTGGGGAACGGAGGCTTCGACGTCGAGGGTTTTACTCTGCGTCTGAAAGCCGGAGTTGGTGATGACGAGCTGGTAGGGATTGAAGGGAACGTTGGGGAAGCGGAAAGAGCCGTCGGAGCCGGTTTTTACAGTACGGGAGTAGCCGCTGACCTGGTTTTGCAGGGTGACGGAGGCTCCCACGATGACGGCGCCGGTGGGGTCTTTTACGGTTCCGGAGAGGATGCCGGAGGTGCTTTGCGCGTGTAGAACTACGGCAAGGAAAGGCGTGATGAAAGCGAGGAACAGCACGGTTCGCAGGGAACCGGCGACACGATGGGCTAGAAGATTGCGACGATTGGCCGCCTTCATAAAGACTCCTGATCTCTTCGTCCGCGAGTGAAGGCGGACGAGACGGATGGACGAATGCGACGGCTCCGAGTGGAGCGCGTGCGATTCAGTGCCTGTGTGGTTTATCCGATGGAGAGATTAGGCAAGACAGGGAGGAGGGCGGCTGAACAGGCAGAAATGCCAAAGCTGCGTGATGGGCCGCTGATGGTAGAGCGAAGCGGCGAGGATGGTGAGGAGAGCAACCGCAATGGCGGTGACGATTGCGCCGAGGAGCACGGAGTGCATCGTGCTGCAAAGGAGACAGGTCTCTTCGCTGCCGGGCAGATTCGAATGCGGGCCGTGGTGCTGCGCCGAGACAGCGGAGCTGGCGGCGGCGCTCGCCAGATCGAGCTTATGGGTATGAGCGACCTGAGCGAAGCTGGCGCCGACGAGCAGGAACAGGCAGACGGCTGCGCGTACGGCCAGCCATTGAGGCAGGCGCGAGGCGGACGAATGCTTGTGAGTGCCGGGTCGCATGGGTCTGGACTGGAATCGGGCCGGAAGTCCGGCTGATTCACGATTCTCTCACACGATAGTAGCGCAAGTTTCCGGTTGCGCCAGATGCGGATTGTTGCGTTCGGCGGCTCTCAGGGGATGAGCCGGATGGTGCGGATGGCGATTTTCGGGCCATTTTGCAGATGAGTGGGACTGGGCATGATGAGCATGTCGATCTGGTTGAACTGGCGAAGCTGGCCGTGGTCCGGAATGGTAAAGCGGAGGGTTTCGCGGGCCGTGGCGGAGTGGGTTCGCCAAAGATCGCCTTCACTCGACTGGATGTGCTGCATGCCGAGCAGCAACGTGTTGCCGGGGGTGGCGGAGTTTGAGAGAGACATGCCAAGGTCGATGGCACCGGGGTTCTGATCGCGGTTTTCGAGCTCGACTTCGATGGCGTGGCAGCAGGTGAGCGGCAGCGGCGAACCGAGGCGCTGGTGGGCCTGCATGAGCAACGGGATTTGCAGTACGGAGTGGATGTTGGTGGCCAGCGGGCTCTCGTGGGCGATGTAGGCGCCGGGTCCGGGGCCGGAGTCAGGTGGCTGGAAGTACCAGTACTCACCGTCGAACTGGATAACCAGGGGTTTGTTGAGACGGGTCCCCTGCAGGAGCGGCTGGGTGGGCTGCGGGGCGACGATCCTTTGCTGCTGCGGTGCTGTGAGCAGGATGATGCTGACGTGTCCGGAGAGGCCGTTCGAGACGGGCGCGTGTTGAAGCTTTGGCAGGTCCATTGAGTGGCCGTGACCGAGGCCCATGCCCCAGAGATGAAGATCGTGTCCCGCGCCGGCGAGCATGGCGAGGACGGTGACGATGAGGGCGGGGATGGCGGAGCGGAATTGACGCAGGTCGATGGCACTTAGCTTTACCCGGTACTGGCCGGAGCGCACTGCCGTTGTGCGATTCCAGGCAAAGACGAAGGCTGCGAGTGCGAGAGAGGCACAGGCCAGGAAGAGCCATCCGCGCAGGAGAACGAGAACCGCTGCATAGATGCAAATGGCGACGACAGGTCCGGACCATTCGGCGCTGGCGGTGCGCAGGGACTGCGCGAAGAGTGGGTGATCGGCCGGATCTGCGACAGACACTGGATCAGGAGTAAGGGCGGCTGGGCCTTCGCGGCGAAGTGAGAAGGCGAGGATTGCCGCTCCGGCAGCGGCGACGGCGGGGGCCCATGCGGAATCTTTGCGGAAGAGCAGGACGATGGCGGGTATCCAGTACCAGCCGCGTACGGTGCTTTGCAGAAGCTCGACCAGACCCGGCGCGGAGCGGGCGTAGGAACGGAGCCAGTAGACGTAGCTGCCTGTCGTGCCGAAGAGTGCGGCGGCAGTTAGATATCCACCGGCAAGCAGGACTACGACCATCTGCGGCATGCTGGTCTGCGGCGAACGGCAGAGGAGGATGGCTACGGAAAGCGCGGCGAAGAGTCCGGCGAAGACGGTTGCCCAGAGGGAGCGGCGGTAGCGGTTGGTCTCGAGGAAGAAGTGGGATTCAGGGCCCGCAGTCATCATGATGCTGAAAATGTTAGGCGCAAACGGTGAATTCGACAATGCTGCAAATGACGAGAGTCACCGCAACCATGCCAGCTATTTTTATCTTTCAAGGAATCCATCTGGTGGGTGATTCGATCCCATGCTGGAGCGACAATCTAAAAATACAAGTGACAACGCGGGGACAGCGAACTGCATGATAAGAGCTGAACTAGCTAGCCTCATCCTTCGGGCTGGGGGCTTTCTATTGTTCTGGCAGGAAATGTCGGGATCGGCCGGAGCGACTTATATCGTGAGGCGATCCGGTGTCCGAAACGATTGAAGCGCGACTCTACAAAGTAGTAGCTTGCGAGACTGAAAAGCGGGATTCCTATAGCCATAGCTAAGGGATTCCTGAAAGGCATGAACAGGGCCTGCCATAGATACAGACTGTAGGAAATTACTCCGATCCATGGCAGAGGCTGAATCGAAAGAACGCGGGAAGCCCAAGAGTTTGAATCAAGCACTGCAGCACCGATAAGCACAGCAATTACGGCGCTTTCAGTGAGCGGGATCAGATCATGAAACCAACCGATGCAAGCGATGAGAGCAGGCCATGCCAGAAATTGTCCCTTTCGAACTATTGTCGAAACTATAGGGGCGGTCTTCTTATCGGTAAGTAAGAGTGCAAGCAAACATCCTATCAACAAAGCATCCGCGTGAAATTGAGTCCAACGATCTTCGGGGAACCTGCTGACAGAAGACCAAACCACAGTGCGATAAAAAGCGCATCCGAGCGCGAGTGCGACTGCAAACCATCTTGCGCTTTTCCATCCGAGCCAGATCAAAACTGCGGGCCAGATCATATAAAACTGCTCTTCGATCGACAGCGACCAGAAATGCCCTGCCGCTCCTCCCGAAACTTGTGCAAAGTTTCGTGCGAAGAAAATGCACGAGAGCACTTCCGGAATCGATGTAATGCGAGTATGAGTCAATTTTGCAAGTAAGTAGAGCGTACCCAAAAACAGCCACGCGGCCAGGCATTAAACGAAAGAAACGCCTGATGTAGAAGGCCTTGAGGGATATACCTCGATCAATCTGTTCCTGAAGCAATTTAGAAGTAATCAAGTAGCCGCTTAAGACGAAAAATATCGTAACTCCATGAACGCCAGTCCGCGTCCATGGGCGGATGTAATGACCAAGCAGAGAGTCCTGGACGTGGTCAAAGAGCACCAGCAAAATAGCTATGCCGCGCCAGCCGTCGAGTACCTTTATGCGATTCATGGGAGTGACTAAGCATATGGTTTGGGAGGAAGAAGCGAGAATAGCACGGGAGTAGCATGTTGTAAGCATTCATTCAATGAATGCCTAGCGATGCATGGCGGCTATGAAGACGACGATGGCTGCAGAGGCGAGGATGGTGAAGCCCCAACGTTCCATGAAGGAGATGGGGTCTTTGATGGGTTTGGGGGCGAAAAGTGGTTGAACCTGCTTCTTCTCTAACAGAGACTCCGCGGCTGCAGTTGGTGCAGGCGGCGATGTAGCGGCGACCGGTGATGAAGCCGAAGATCCAATAGAGGTGGAAGTAGGAGTAGTTGACGATGATGTGGAATGGGCGGTCGCCGCATTGCGAGCAGTGATAGGTGCCGATGTTAAGGAGTGGACGGACGCGCTTGCGCCAGCCGTAGAAGATCATTGTTATTGCTCCGGCATCAAAGGATCGAGGCGGTTGCCTCTGTCCAGAGAAGCGGAGATTGGCGGGGAATCTGCGCGGAGTTGGATCGAAGACCGAAGGGTTAATTGATTCGCGGGTTCGTGCGAAGGTGGTTGGAGAATGGTGTTGCCTGGCTCTGTGAGGATTCGGGAGAGAAGCAGATCCTCTTCGAGGATGACAGCAAGAAAAGCAAGAGCAAAGGCAAGAACAAGAGCAAAGACAATGGTAGTGCGGGCTTGGGTGGTTTCCCACCCTTTCGGCGCAGAACGCCGAAAGAATGGGGCACCCGAAGTTGTGGGGCTGCAATCGTAACGAACCCTGGATTACTTGCTGGCGCGGGTTTCGGCCAGGGCTGCGTCGATTAGCTGATAGAGCTTGCTGCGGTCGACGACTTCGACGAAGGGTGGCGCGCCGCCGGAGTGGTTGGTGACAATCCATATGGTGGGCGTGTGCTCGATGCCAACTCGTTGGCCGAGGGCGTAGTCGGCTTTCACCTCGGCGGTCAGCTTGCCCTGGGGATCGACGGCGAAAGGAAGCACGAGGCCGTGGTCCTTGGCGAACTTTTCGGTAAAGCTGCGCAGGTCGCTGAGCGAGGCTAGGGAGGGCTGGCTGGCGAAGACGGCGTCGCGATAGTCATCGCCGACCTTCTTGGACTTCAGATCGAACCAGCGCGCGTTTACCGCCGCCTGGAAGCTCCAGGGATGGAAGCTGAGCGGAAAGTCATGGCGGACCCATGGAATTTTGTACTGCTCGGAGGCTTCCTTGAGCAGCGGGTTGGCGTGGGCGCAGTCGGGGCACTCCATGTCTTCGAACTCGACGATGGCTACGCGCGCTCCGGCGGGGGGCCTGAGGACGGTGGCGTCGTGGACCTGCGTGCCCTGGGGGCCGGCGAACTGGGCGTGGGCAGAGATTCCGGTAGAAAGGTTCAGCATGACGAAGGCGGCTATCGAAAGAAGAAACAAACGGGTTCGGGCCATATCGGTTGGACGGCGTCCTTTGAGTTTTATTGTAGCGAGAACGCGGCAGGACCGCGCCGCGAATTACTTCGGTGCCGGAAAGCGCGCGAGGGCTGCTTCTGAAAGGGCTACATGGACGGCGTTCACGCAGTTCTATTTTGCGTCTTTGGAGTCGGCGATTGCCTGGTCGATGGTGGTGTAGAGATCGCGGGCCGGGTCTTTGACTTCGGTATACGGCGCGCCTTTGGTTGGGCTGGCGACGATCCAGATGGTGGGTGTCACATGGACGCCCAGTTTGAGACCGAGAGCCTGGTCGGCTTTGACCTCATCTGCCAGCTTGCCTTGCGGGTCAAGTGGGGTGGGCAGCTGGAGCTTGTGGGAGGCTGCGAAGTCTTCTGTGAATTGGCGCAGCGCGCCGAGGTTGTAGATGGAGGACTGATTGGCGAAGACGGCGTTGCGGTACTCCTCGCCGAGCTTCTTGGATTGCGAATCGAACCAGCGCGCGTTGACGGCGGCCTGAAAGGCCCAGGGATGCATGGCGAGCGGGAAATCATGGCGTACGAGCGGAATTTTGTACTTTTCAGCCGCTCCGGTGACGGTGGGGTTGATGTTGCCGCAGAAGGGACATTCGAGGTCTCCGAACTCGACGATGGCGACGCGGGAACCTGCCGGTGGCTTGAGTGCGGAGGGGGTCTGAAGATGTGGGGCCTGGGGATGCGAGGTCTGTGCGCGGGAGTGAACGGACAGTGCGGCTGGAATTAAGAGCGCGGAAAGAGCGCAGGCCAAGAATGCGCGGGAGCGAAGGTTCGGGAACGAAATAAACATGGCGGTTGGACTAGGCCTCGCTGCGATTGTAACGGTCCGGGCCGGTGTCGCCCGTATGGAGTTCGGTGTATGTGGCTCATTGACGCCGGTCGCGGTCGCCTGCTTCACGGCTCGTGCGGATCCAGCGTTTCCAGAGGTGGTCCGCGTAGAGGGTGACGCCAACCAGAACGACGAGCGTGAGCAGGAAGAGGTATTTCACGGCTGAGGACAGGATCGCATGAAATCGCCGGGGGAAGTGTGCGTGGTGCGTCGGGAGCGAGCGCTGCGAAGTTGCGATTACGGTCTGTCCGGTGCGCCAAACCAGCAGGTGATGGCTTCGATGAGTTGGGCGGCGTGGGGTTTGCCTTCGGTGGCCCATGCTACGAAGCCGTCGGGACGAATGAGGAGCGCTGCCAGGTTGAATCTCTCTTCGGATCGGCCGGCGACGTATTTGATTCTTCCTGCCCATCGGCCGGACTGCGGACTCGGTCTGGTTTCCTGTGGGTTCGGACGCGGCCCAACAAAGCGTGTTCCGGGAGTTTGTGTTCCAAGTTACGTTGAGGCGGGCGCTCGGGTGTGATAGCCTTCCTGTTCTTAAGCGACGACGTGTTCCCGAGCCGCAGAATTGCGGTTTCTGAATGCGCCTGCCGGAGACGTCTGCATGACGGAGGACGGCAGAAGTATCGGAGTTTCGGCTGCTGGAGGGTGTGAGTTCAGCGGCCACTCAGACGCCCTTTTGGACGCTGTCGCGATGTCCCTGTGGCCACATCCAGCCTGTTCGATCTTCTCCAAAGATTTTCTCGGTTGTGGGCGGGCTGGCCTTGTTCTGCATGCGGGCCCATAACGATCGCGCATATTTGGGCCTGCAGCAAATTGTGCCGGCAATCTGAGTTCGACGGGTTCGGGATGACGCATATTTTCTCTGTCATCCGGAGCGTGAACACTTTTCAACTGCATCGCACTAAGGAGATACCACATGAAAACGTACCAGGGAAGTGAGATCCGCAACGTAGCTGTAGTGGGGCATGCGCGCAGTGGCAAAACGACGATGATTGCCGCGCTGCTGCATGCCGCGAAGATGACAAGCACTCAGGGCCGCGTGGCGGATGGATCTGCTGCGACGGCGTATGACGAGGAAGAGATTGCGCGCGGGACGACGATGCAGAAGGCCGTGGCGTATGCCGAGTGGCAGGGCGTGAAGGTGAACCTGATCGACACGCCGGGCTTTCATATGTTTTCGCATGAGTCGCGGGCAGCGATGCTGCCGGCGGAAGCTGCCCTGGTGCTGGTGAATGCGCAGAGCGGCGTGGAAGCGGTGACGGAGCGGGTCTGGAAATACGCGGAAGAGGCGAATCTGCCGCGCATCGTGGTGCTGAACCAGATGGATTCTCCGCGGGCCGGTGGCAGCGGCGGGCTGGCGGCTCTGATGGAAGATCTGCATGACCGCTGGGGACGAACGTGCGTACCGGTGCAGTTGCCGATTACGGGGCCTGAAGGTTTCCACGGGGTGGTTGATCTGGTGACGATGCAGGCGTTTTTCTACGAGCCGAATGGCAATGGCGCGGGCCGGATCGCGGAGATGCCGGCACACCTGATGCCGCAGGCCAAGGCTGCGCATGAAGCGTTAGTAGAACTCGTGGCCGAGGGCAAGGATGAGTTGATGGAAGAGTTCTTTGCCGAGGGGACGATTCCGGAGCAGCACCTGATCACCGCGCTGCATGAGGCGATTCGCGAGGACCGGATTTTTCCGGTGCTGTTCGCGAGCGGCGAAACGAACGTGGCGACGGATCATCTGCTGGATTTCATCAAGGTCTATGCACCGGCAGCGGCAGAGCGCACGGCGATGGCAGTGATGAGCGAGGCCGCAACCAATGGCGCGATGGCGGCTGTTGCCGCGGGCAATAGCGGCAACGGTGTTGCTACGGCGGTGAATGGCCACTCGGATGACGAGGCTTCGGGCTATGGCACCGGGCTGGGCAATGGGCGCGGGATGGACAAGAGCGACAGCGGCATTGTGCTGCGGTCTGTGGACGATCATGAGCCGGTGGCGATCTTCATCTACAAGACGATGAGCGATCCGTTTGCGGGAAGGATCAGCTTCTTCAAGGTCGTGAGCGGCGTGGTGAAGACGGATATGTGTCTTGAGAATTACGCACGCAAGGGGCAGGAAAAGCTGAGCCATTTGAGCGTGATGCAAGGGCGGAAGGCGGTTGAGGTTCCGGAGCTGCATGCCGGCGACCTGGGCGCGGTTGCGAAGCTGCGCGATACGTTCACGGGAGACACGCTGGGGCAGAAGGGCGGCGAGATTCGCGTGGAGCTGATGGATATGCCAGAGCCTTCGATGACCTACGCGATCGAACCGAAGACCAGAGCGGACGAGGACAAGCTTGCAGGAGCGCTGCACAAGATCATGGAAGAAGATCAGCTTGTACGCTTCTTCCGCGACGCGGAGACGCACGAGTTTCTCGTGGCGGGCGCGGGGCAGCAACACATCGAGGCGATTGTTTCGAAGCTGAAGCGGCGCTACAACACGCAGGTGACGCTCAAGGCGCCGAAGGTGCCTTATCGCGAGACGATCCGCGGCAAGGCGGAGGCACAGGGGCGGCACAAGAAGCAGTCCGGCGGGCATGGGCAGTTTGGCGACTGCAAGGTGCGTTTTGAACCGCTGCCACGTGGCGTGGGTTTCGAGTTTGCCAGCGAAATCTTTGGTGGTTCGATTCCGAGGCAGTATGTTCCCGCGGTGGAGAAGGGCATTATCGAGACGGCGCTACGGGGGTATCTGGCGGGCTTTCCGATGGTCGATTTCAAGGCGACGGTGTATGACGGCAGCTATCACGAGGTGGATTCGAATGAGTTGTCGTTCAAGGTTGCTGGGCGGCTGGCGTTTCGCAAGGCGATGGAGCAGGCGCGACCCTGCCTGCTGGAGCCGATCATGAAGGTCGAAGTGGAGGCTCCGGAAGAGTTTGCCGGAACCCTGATGGGCGACCTGAATCAGCGACGTGGGCGCGTGCAGGGCATGAATCCGCGTGGGAAGTCGACGGTGATCGAGGCTGAGGTCCCAATGGCGGAGATGCTGAGTTATGGCACATCGCTGACGTCGATGACGCAGGGGCGGGGTAGCTTTCACATGGAACTGAAGCATTACGACGTTGTACCGCAGGCTGTAGCGGAGAAGATTCTGGCTACGGCGAAAAAGCCCGTGGAGCCGGAAGAAGAGTAGTACGAAATACGGCGCAGGAGCGCGCGGGCCGGCCTGGGCGCTCCTGCATTCTGCCTGGATTAATTGCGGGCCCGAAGGGCGTCTTGCACCTGGCCGCGGACGACCTCGATATGAGTGCTCTGGCTGACGATCATTTGCCGGACTGGCAAGGGCAACTCGTATTGAAGTGCGTTGCGGTAGGCCTCAAGGGTGTCGCGGGAGGCTTCGTCGGCTGTGGAGAGCAGAGCTGTGTCGCCACCACCCAGCTTGCTCTTGAGTCCGCCCCAGGCGCGAAGGAGCGTGCCGTTGGCAGTGCCGCGAGATGCGACGTCGCGCACGCCCTCTTGATGAAGGACGGATTCGAGATCGCCGCGGAATCGTGCGTGCTCCAGTGACTCTGCGAGGAAGAACGTTCTGAGACCTTCGTCTTTGATAGATTCGCCGATGGTTTTGAAGCCTTCCTGCCCATCGACGAGGGCCTGAATGATGTTTTGCAGCGCGTATTCTTCGTTTTGGAGTGTGGTGGATGGGTTCGGCATCTCTTCCTCCCGTTATCTCCGGATCGCACGCGATCCAGAACGTGTTGATACGGAGGATAGGAAGCGCTATGGCGGGCTGCTGTTGCTTGCTTTGGGTTCCTGAGGTTCAGGACGCGCGTGAAATGCCGAATCGGGCCGGCGATTGCGATCAAAATTGAGCTTGGGGCAAGTCGAACTGAACTGATGCTGACCCCAAATAGCGTCGAGTCCAGGCCGACGATTGGATTGCACATGTCGCGATGGGTCTATCTCTCATTCAGCGCGGCGTCGTAGGCTGCGCGGCCAATCTTCGAGATAATCCCTTCGCGTGTCTTCTCGTCGGCTGTGGAATCGGTCACGAATACAGCGATGGCGAGCCGATGCCCGTTCGGCAGGGTGATAAGCCCGATGTCGTTGGTTGCATGGGCCAAGCCGTTGTCTACGTCCGAGGTGCCGGATTTATGGGCCAGTCGTGTTCCGGGAGGGAGACTGCCACCGAGACGCGTCGAAAGCCTGGAGCTCTCCATCCACCCAATCAGCAAAGCCGTGTGCCCCGGCGTAAGGGGAGAATTGTCAGCGATTCGCCGGAGCAGTTCGACTGCTCCGCCGGGTTGAAACCAGTTGCGGTACTGCAGCGCTGTCTCGCGGTGCAGAGCCGCTTCTCCATCCTGCAGATGGAATCCGTCTACGCCGAGCGAGGCGATGTAGGCGTTCACGATCCCGGGGCCGCCCACTTTGCGCAGAACCATGTCGGCAGCCACGTTGTCACTTAATGAGACCGACAGCCGCAGGAGTTCTTGCAGAGGCACATCGGCGTTGCCCTCGGGGTATCGGTCCTGCAAGGGGCTGTAAGCGTGTGGAATGCGGTCTTCGGGCCGAAAGCGAATGGGCGCATCGAGCGCCAATTTGCCCTGTTCTACCTGATGCAGAGCAACTACCGCCAGCGGCAGTTTGAATACCGACTGCATGGGGGGATGCGCATGTGGATCGAGATCGCAGTTGAGCCGCGATCCAGGCAGGGAACAGGCCACGGATACCTTTCCGTGAGCGGCGGCAGCAATCGAGCGGATCTGTTGTTGCAACGGCTGCTGAGCAATCGCAGGAAAGGTGATAAAGGCAAGCAGGATGGCGATGCGCACCGGTCAAGTATACGGAGCATGAGCGCCGGGGAGCTGTGACCGGTCCCTGAATTCACGGCGCCGGCTCCGCGACGGCAAACGTGTCGCGGAGAGGTGGATCAGCGAGGGCGCATCGGCGGCGGTACTGGAGGAAATTGAGCAGAAATCCGTCAATCCGGGAATCCTCGTGGCGATTTTTTCATCTGAGACAATGATGTTTGTGAACGAGATACGTTTGAAATTGCGGCTGGGTGTGACGTGTGATGCTTTGCTGCCCATTGCCAGTTGGTTCGGCGTTGGGCTGCTTGCCGCGGTCAGCGCTCAGGCGCAGAACTCCAACCTGCCGTCGAATCCGAATCCCAGTTCGCTCTCGAGCCCCTATTACGGCAGCGTGACGCTGAAGCCGGCGACGGACGAGGTGTTGAAGCTGTCCCTGGATGGCGCGGTGCAGAGGGGGCTAGGAACCAATCTCGGGCTCAAGGAAGCCGAGACGGGGGAAAAGAATCTGCACGGCGAGGAGACCGAGGCGCTGCAGTATTTTCTGCCGACCATCACGGTGACTGGAGGAACGTCGTATCACGAGTACAATCTGGCGGCGCTGGGCTTTGGACCGAGCGTGCTGGATAGATTCAAGGCACTTTTTCCGCCGGGTGCGTCTCCGTCAATTTCGCTGATTACCAAGGCGGACGTGACGCAGGGGCAGGTCAACTATGACCAGACGATTTTTTCCGGGCCGGTGATCGATGGATATCGCGCGGTGCGGGCTGCGGAGAAGTCGGCATATTACGCGAAGATGTCAGCGCGTGGCGAGGTGGTGCAGCGCGTAGCGACGGCGTATCTGGCGATCATTGCCGACCGGGCCGACGTCGCGAATGCCAAGGCGCTGTTGGACGCGGACAAGGTACTGGCCGATCAGGCGCATGACAAGCATGTGGCCGGTGTGGCCGCCAATCTGGATGAGCTGCGGGCTAAGGTGCAGTATCAGCAGCAGGAGCAGACGGTAATTGCCGCGCAGAACCAGTTGGAGAAGGCAGAGATTCTGCTCAAACGGGAGATTGGCATTGCGCCGGGGCAGAAGATTGAGCTCACCAATCCGAATCCATACAGCGAGCTGGCGGCGCGGTCGATTGACGATCTGAAGACGGAAGCTTACACGAATCGGCAGGATTACCAGAATATGCAGTACCAGCAGAAAGAAGCGCGGATGGCGCTGGGTGCTCGCAAACAGGAACGGCTGCCGACGCTGAGTTTCAAAGGCAACTACGGTGTAACGGATGTTTCGGGTATCGGCGCGCACGGAACGATGCTGGCAATGGGAACGCTGTCGTTCCCAATTTTTCGCGAGGCATCGCTGCGTGGCGACAGCGAATCCGCGCGGGCACAGCTTAACCAGGCAGACGAACAACTGGATGAGCTGCGTGGGCGAATCGATGAGCAGGTGAGATCGTCTGTACTGGATGTGAATGCGGCCCAGCAGTTGGTACAAGTGGCGCAGTCCAATGTGGATCTGGCGAAGCAGTCGTTGTCGGACGAGACGGACCGATTCCGGTCGGGCATCGACGATACGCTGCCGCTGGTGCAGGCGCAGGCGACGTTGCAGAGCGCACAGAGCAACCTGGTGCAGAGTCTGTATCAGTACAACGTGGCGAAGTTGGCGCTGGCGCGAAGCACTGGTGTGCTGGAGCAAGAGTACAAGAGCTATTTGGGCGAATAAGTAAATTTGATGGCGACAGAGAGGCGGTTTCGGCCGCCTTTTTGTTTTTGTTAATCAACATCGATGGTGAAGTTGTCGTCCGGTAGCTGGACTTTGAGGTTTTGCTTTTCCTGATCGCGCGTCTGTCCGTTGGGAAGAGGATGCATTTTGAGCAGGTAGAGCATATTGCGGTCGGGATCGTCGAAGGCGGGGAAGCTGTCTGCCTGTTCGAGAGAGTCGTGGACGTGGAGGTCTTCGAGGGTGTCGGGGTCGAGGTCGTTCCAGGTGGCGTACCAGCCCGGCTGGTAGCGGGCGATCTTGGCGGGCAGGTCGATGGTGCCGAAATCGTCGCAGAGAGACGGTAAATGGGTGATGAGGGTGATCTCATCGCCGCTGATCGAGAGCAGCATGCGATTGCCGTTGGGGTGCTGGTCGATGTAGTCGGTCAGGTTCTGCGCGGCGGTAACCCAGGTGTATTGCGGGTGCAGGGCGTAACGCAGGGTCCAGAGCGTGTTGAAGGCCGCGGTGGCGAGCGAGAGCGTAAGTGCGGCCAGTCCGAGGTTGCGGGCGGAGAGCGGATTAAAAGAGCGATTTGCGTAGGAAAGCTGGGCGATGATGCGGGCGACGATGATGAAGCAGAAGAACGCGACCACGACGAAATAGCGGGGCTGCGGATGGTTCTGGTAAGCCATGAAGGCGATGTAGCCGAAGGCTGCCAGGATGGAGCCAGTGCAGAGCGGATCGGACCAGAGGTTTGTGGTCCAGCGATCGGCGGGTGTCTTGGGGGACTCGCGGGATTCGCGACGGTGCGCCAACGTATGGACGATTGCGATCAGGACGAGAAAACCTGAGAGCGGGATGAGAATGATATCGGCCCAGAGAGCACCGTGCACTGCCCACCAGGCGCTCACGAGACGCCCATACAAGGCGGTGGGCTTCTGGTAGTTGTTGATGAAAAAGAGGTATTTATAGTCGGCGAAGAGACCGTTGCTGACGACGAGATACATCCAGATGCAGAAGCTGATGGTGAATGATCCGCCGGCAGCGACGAGCAGGCGGAGCATTCTGCGTTTCTTGCGCCAGAAAGGCTGAGCCATGGTCCAGGCCAGCGCAGGGAGCAGGAAAACGGCGGTGGTTTTGGTGAGGAGCATGGCGGTGAAGAGCAGTCCAATGAGAACACTGGCGGATTCCTGGCGACGGAAGTGGGGCAGGCGAATGGCCAGATTCATGGCGCAAAGCGTGAGGCAAAGCAACAGAGGCTCAAGAAGGGCGAGGCGGCTGAAGCAGTAGAGGAAAGGGCTGGTGACCAGGAAGGTGACAGCGAGCAGACCGGCCCAGCGGGGACCACGGTCGCGGAAGAGCTTATAGGCGAGAAAGAGATTTACCAAGAAGAAGAGGACGGCGAGCCCCCGGGCCGCCTGGATGGTGACGCCCGTGGCGAAAAAAAGAAGCCAGAGCAGGGATGGCCAGACAGGCAGCGCGACGGCGGGATTGAAGTCTCCTGGAATGTACCAGTTGCCGAAGAGATGAGCGCGAATCGCGGCGTTGCCGTACCAGCCTTCGTCGGTGTATTTGGACCAGTCTTCCCAGGGGGAGAAATTGGGGAAATCGGCGCGCAGATGCCAGGCATGGATCGCCGCCATGAGAACCAGGAAGGCGATCCAGAGCGGATAGCTGAAACGTTTGAGCGACATCCAGCGGGGGTTCTCCAAGAGCGTTCCTTTGAAAAGGTACCGGGGATGGGGCGATAAGGGGAGTATATAAGGCAGCGGCTTCTGCTCTTTTTGATGGGTTTTTCAGTATCCTCGACCCTTTCCGGTTTTCAGATCGTCGCCTGTTTATTCGTAGGCGAGGGCGTCGATGGGGTCTTTGCGGGCGGCGAGCAAAGCGGGGTAGGCCGCGCCGATGATGGTGCCGAGGAAGGCGATGACGCAGGCACGGATGATCCAGGTCTGCGTGATTTCAAAGAGCAGGGTGGGTTTGGTGGCGAGCAAGAAAGAATGGATGCCGTAGGTCAGGAGAAGGCCGAGGGCTATGCCGGCGATGCCCATGAGCACCGATTCGCGCAGGACGAGGGTGACGATAGCGGTCTTGGAGGCGCCCATCGACTTGAGGATGCCGATCTCGCGGGTGCGCTCAAGGATGGCGGTGTACATCGAGAGGAAGATGACCAGGAAGCCGATGATGGTAGCGATGAAGGTGACGACATTGAGCGCAATGTTGAAGCCGGGGATGTGCTCAGGTGTCATCAGCGAGAGCCACTCCGAGAGGGTCCAGACCTGGTAGTTGTTGAAGCCCGGTGCGGCAAGAATTTCCTTGCGAATCAGGTCGACGTTGGCGGCTGAGTCGCTCTTGACGTAAAAGAGGGTAGCTTTACCCTCCGCGCCGGTGAGCGCTCCCAGCGAATCGATGGGAACCATCTTGCGGCCACCTTTGCCGCTCTCGACGATACCGCAGATGTGGAAAGGGTGGCCGAGGATCTGGATGGTGTCGCCGACCTGGTAGGTCTTGTCGGAGCGGGCAAAGATGTCGTCGATGATGACATCTTTGGGTCCGGTGAATGGGCCGCCGGAGAGGAAGACGAAGGGTTTAAGGGCGCTGTAGGTTGGGTAATCGATGCCGTAGAGCACTTCGAGGGCACCACCCACGGTGGTTTTCTGGATGACGGGCGAAACGACGGAAACGTGGGGAAGCATGCGAATGGCTTCGGCGTTTTTGGCCGGGACGGGCGAGCTGCCGAGGGCGGAGATAAAGCTGGAGCCTGGAGGCGCCACGATGAGGTCGGCGCCGATGCCGTTGGTGCGAATCTTCTGGCTGTCGATCTGGCCGAGGAAGATGGCGGCGACGGACAGGATCATGACGACCTCGATCGCGATGGCGGCAGCGGAGATGACCGAGCGCATGGGGCGATGAATCAGATTGGCGAAGACCAGCTTGTTCATAGGCGAATGGCAAGCCCGCGCACAGGCTTAAGTGCTCCTCACGAAGACTTGCGATCACGGCTTTTCGCGGACCGCGATGGCGGTCCGCCAAGCGAAAATCACTCAGGCCTCTTGCATGAGGGTAACAGGCAGGGCATAGCGGAGTTCGTGGGTGAATTGGAAGAGAGATACTGGAGTCAAAGGTGAAATTTGCGGGTGCCGCAAGATTTTCCCGTATTGGCAAAATCGAGTCCACCCTCATGAAAATAAAGGGAAGTTCCGAAAGTCATTTTGACCCGGGCGCGGAATCGGCAGTATCTTGAACTGTGGAAATCCCCGGCAGGGAAAAGTGTACCGATTGCGATGAGCATGGGTAACTTTGGTGAAGAGTTGCGAATGGAGCGGTTGTCTCGCGGCATCGCACTCGAAAAAATCACGGAGATCACGAAGATCAGCCAGCGCCATCTGGTTGCGCTGGAGGAGAACCGGTTTCGTGTGCTCCCAGGCGGAATACTGAACAAGGGCATTGTTCGCGGGTACGTGAACGTTCTCGGCCTGGATGAGATGGATTGGATCGGTCGCTTCCAGAATGCATATGCGGCTTCCGGTGACGTACTGGAAGACGATCGCAACTGGATGGAGTTTGCGGCCAATGTAGGTCGCGCCCGCGTGAGGCCGCGCGATGCGGCGACAGAGCGGTTGAAATGGGCTGGCGCGCTGCTGCTGATGCTGGTTGTCGGGATGGCGCTCTTTTTTGCGTATCGCTACTACGGCTACCGTTCCGGATGGTGGCCGACGGTGGTGCCGGGGCGTGAATCTGCTGTGATGGACCGCCAGGCGCAGGCGGACGAGCTCAAATCGGATCGCTGACAGTTCGAAATCAACAGATTTCAATTGAGCCGGGACTGCTCAGGGGTGGCGTCGCCCTTTGGCCAAAATGCCGATTCCCCGCTCACAGCGCTCTGGTAACCCTTGAGGTGACGGAGGGAACCATTGGCTGAGGGTCTTTGGCGAGTCCCGTCCAGGGAAATTATGATGGTAGAGATGCGGATACTCGCGTGATACGCGATCCGCTGCTCTGTGGGAATGTGCCACGCGTCTGAAGCATTTTGGGTAATACAGTGATCCAGTAGGATTCGTTAAGAGTGGCCTTTCCCTGGCAGAAAGGCCAGGCGAACTTCGGTTGATCGGTCTACATCTTTACCTAAAATGCCTTGAGCGCGGTGCGTGCGTTTCGGTCCGGAGTAATCCGGCGCAGATAACCCAGCACAGATGACACAGGAGGAGACGCTTTGAGCGATCGCACATTGTTTACGTCGGAATCGGTCACGGAAGGCCATCCGGATAAGATTGCCGACCAGATTTCCGATGCCATTCTGGATGCCTGCCTGGAGCAGGATCCCTATAGCCGCGTGGCGGCAGAGACGCTGACCGCAACCGGGCTGGTTGTCATTGCGGGTGAGATTACGACCAAGGCCTATGTGGATTTTCAGACGCTGGTGCGCGGCGTCGTGGCTTCGATCGGCTATGACAATGCTCTGTATGGTTTTGACTCGAACACCTGCGCGGTGATCTCGTCAATCAACAGACAGTCGGGTGATATTGCCCAGGGTGTGGATACGGGCGGCGCCGGCGACCAGGGCATGATGTTCGGCTTTGCTACGGATGAGACGCCGGAGCTGATGCCTGCGGCTATTTCGCTGGCGCATAAGCTGACGCACAAACTGTCGGAAGTGCGTAAGAATGGCAAGCTCCCGTACCTGCGGCCTGACGGCAAGAGCCAGGTGACGGTGGAGTATGACGAGAATGGCAAGGTAGCGCGCATCGATGCGGTGGTTATCTCGACTCAACATGCGGAGCATATCTCGACCGAAGAGTTGCGCGCGGACATTCTGAAGCACGTGATCCAGGCTGTTCTTCCGGCGGAGTGGCTGGACGAGAACACCAAGTACCACATCAATCCCACGGGTAGGTTTGTGATCGGCGGACCTATGGGCGACACGGGCCTGACGGGCCGCAAGATCATCGTGGATACCTACGGCGGCGCGGGACGGCACGGTGGCGGCGCGTTCAGCGGCAAGGATCCGACAAAGGTGGACCGCTCGGCTGCTTACATGGCGCGTCACATTGCGAAGAACATTGTGGCGGCGGGCCTGGCGAGCAAGTGCGAAGTGCAGCTTGCCTACGCAATTGGCGTGGCTGAACCGGTTTCAGTGCTGGTGGATACATTTGGGACGGGTACGGTGAGCCCGGCGAAGCTGACGGAGTTGGTGCGCAAGAACTTCTCACTGACACCGAAGGGGATTATTGAAAGTCTGAAGCTGCGTCGCCCGATCTATCGCAAGACGGCGGCTTACGGGCACTTTGGACGCACTGAGTCAGAGTTCACCTGGGAAGCGACCGACAAAGCTGCTGCTTTGAAGGAGCAGGCAGGCGTGGTCGCGGCTGCGAAGTAGTTTGCCCCGGCGAAATTAGTTCGCTTCGGTCATGAAGCAACTCCGACGCCGGACGTGAGAAACGAGAGGCCTCCGCCATGCGGGGGCCTTTTGCTTTGGCAAGCAGGGGAGAACAAGGTAGTCTGTCCGGGGATGCTGCGGGACTCGCACGCGGTCTTTGCGGTCGCAGAGTTATCCGATGGCGGAAAACATCACAGGAGCTGGAATGAAAAAATTTCTTGCTTTCGCATTACTGACTGCCGCAATTCCGGGCTTGGCCCAGACGACGAACAAAGATGTGCTGCTGAAGCACTGGAAGACTTCAGGAGATCTGACGGTCGCGGTAGCGAATGCCATGCCGGCCGAGGACTATGGATTTCGCCCGGTGCCGGAGGAGATGAGCTTTGGCGAGCTGATGGTGCACATCGCAGCGGCCGATCGCGGGGCCTGCGCCAATGCCAGCGGACTTGCGGCGCCTGCGCTGCCGGCCAAGGTAGGCGACTGGACCAAGGATCTGGTGAAAGCGGATGTGGACAGGGCTACGGCGATCCAGTTTCTTCAGGAAACCTTTGCCTTCTGCGAGAAGGCGATCACCGAGATGCCGGCCGGAAACATGGATAAAGTACTTGGACCGCCGAACCGGAATCTTACGGGCTCCGAGTGGCTGTGGTCGTACTTTACGCATACGGCGCATCATCGCGGACAGGCTGAGGTGTACCTGAGGCTGAAGGGAATTAAGCCGCCCACGTATGCTTTCTAAGACTTGCGCTTGAAATGCTCGGGCGGGGTAATGGATGCTCCGGTTTTGGTCGGGCCTCTCACTTCTCGATTCACGGTCGAGAAATGGGACCGATCGGATACTGACGCGTCCATCTCTTTGTGACTTGGCTCTTGGAATTTTCGACGAGGAAGGTGAACGGCTGATCATGGCACGACTGGCTCGGATGGTGATTGGACTGGGATTGTGTGTAGGTTTCGTTCCTGCGGCGATGCTCGGGCAGCAGCAGACGGGCGCGGCCTGGGATTATCAGGGAAAGCTGGGGCCACTGCACTGGGGCAAGCTTGATCCGGCATATAGAGCATGCGCGGACGGCAAGGAGCAGTCGCCGATCGATATTCGCGGCGCTCACCTGGACAAGAAGCTGCAGCCTATAGAGTTTCACTACATAGCCGGCCCGATGACCCTGGTGAATACGGGGCACACGGTGCGGGTGATGGCGGCTCCGGGCAGCTACATCATGGTCAACGGGACTCGGTACGACCTGGTGCAGTTTCACTTTCATCATCCTGGTGAGGAGTCGGTGAAGGGAACGTTGCCGGATATGGACGTGCACTTCGTGCATCAAAGCGCGGACGGCAAGTTTGTCGTGGTGGCGGTTCGGCTGATGGAGGGTAATGCCAACGCGTTGCTGGCGGCGCTTTGGGAGCATCTGCCGAAAACGGTGGGCGCGACCGACAAGATGCCGGATGTGATGAGTCCGCTGGGACTCTTGCCGCGAGATACGGGGTACTGGACCTACGAAGGATCGCTGACAGCTCCGCCGTGCACCGAAGGCGTGCGGTGGTTTGTGATGGAGCGGCCGGTGGAGCTATCGCGGGATCAGTTGCGGGCGTTCGGGGTTATCTATCCGGTGAACAGCCGGTTACAGCAGCCCACACGGGGACGCAAGATCGAGGCCAACGAGTAAGCCTGCTCTGATAAAGGATAGCGCCGCAATCGCTGCAAAGAATTAGTCAGAACGAAGACGAGGACGCGGAGAGGTCGGAATGACTCTCCGCGTTTTCGCCTTCGAGCACTCAGTGCCGGTACGCCCGACAGGTATCGGAAAGATTTCCTGAATCATATTATATGTATATACATCTTTCCTTCAGATGGAGAAAACGAAGAGACAGCTTCCGCGATTGCCATGTGCCTGCTCCAGCCTGCGGCGTGCAGTGCGAGTGCTAACGCAGAGATATGAGGAGGAACTCAGGCCCTTTGGCCTGAGCTCATCTCAGTTCACGATTCTGCAGGCGCTCGACATTACCGGTGAGGTTCGGCAGGGAGCGCTGGGCGAGATTCTGGCCATGGACAGCACCTCCCTGACCCGCACACTGCGCATTATGCTTCGCGAACGGTGGCTGTCGGACCGTCGCGGAACGGACCAGCGGGAGCGGTTGATATCTCTGTCGGATGCGGGGCGGGAGATGCTTACGGTTGTCAAACCGCGATGGCAGAAGGTGCAGGAAAATCTGCGCAAGGAACTCGGAGAAACGAGATGGGCCGCATTGTTCGACGTCTCGGACAGCGTGGCGCAAATGGAAAATGCAAAGGAGGATGAGCTATGAGCAAGGTGCAATATCGATGGGTCATGTCCGTGTTATTGGCGGTCTGGTTTGCATTCGCAGTTCTTGGATCTGCGAATCATGTGTTTCAGGGCAAACCATCTCAACCGCCTGTGGCGCTGGCGTTGGCGGCTGCATTGCCGGTGCTGGTATTTCTCGTTTGGTTTCAGGTCTCAGCGAGCTTTCGCCAATTTGTCCAATCCCTGGATGCGCGAACGCTGGTGTACGTGCAGTCGTGGAGGATTCTGGGGTTTGACTTCGTGGTGCTTTACTCTTTGGGACTCCTGCCTGGCTACTTTGCACTGCCGGCGGGACTTGGGGACGTTGCCATCGGGTTGACGGCACCGATCGTCGCCGCGCGATGGCTGCGGCCAGAGAGCAAGCCTCTCTATATCGCGTGGCAATTGCTGGGAATTACCGACCTGGTACTCGCGCTTGCTTTCGGAGCAACGGCGGGATTCGTGGCACCGCACGGCCTGACCACAACGATGATGACGTTATTGCCCAGCAGCCTGATTCCGACGTTCGGAGTGCCGCTGTTTCTGATCCTGCACTTGATCTGCCTGATGCAGATACGGGAATGGAAGACCACGAAATTGGCAGTGGCGCAGTGATCCACGACCCTCAGTCCGGCTCCTAACCGGACTGAGGGTCGCTGAATACTTTCAGGAGCGTGCCTAGGCCAGGGCGAGGTTCAGGTTGTCGATGGCCTCGTCCACTTCGTTTGGAGCTTTGTAGCCGACGGTGACGGAGTCTACGCCTGCGTTCTTGAAGGCGAAGCGCATCGCTTTCTGACGGTCTTCGTGGTTGAAGACGCCTTCCCCGACAAGCTTCATGCTGATGATGCCCATGCCCGCTTTGCGTGCCGCCTTCATGTGCGTTACGACTTCGCTGACGTTGCCGAGTTCGTCGGCATCCGGGATCTCCGCATCCATGCGCGTGCCCTTGTGGTTCATGCGGATCATGGCGACGTCGAGCCACTCCATGGTGGGCACCTGGCGCAGCGCGGGCAGGCCGTGCACGGATGCACCGTGGCTGCGGATGACTTCGCGATGCTCGGCTTCGAGGATGGCATCCTGCCAATGCTTCGTGTCTTCAGGCCAGGTCGGGGTGTGCTGGTAGTGCAGCAGCATGATGTCGAAGTAGTCAGTCTTGGCCATGGTGCGCAACTCGTCGAACTTGGCTTGCGGGTCGACACCGGGGCGCGTGGTGACCTTGGACATGATGCGGTAGCTGTCGCGCGGCACGCCCTGCATTGCGATGCCGAGCATGGTGTGCATCTCGTGGTAGGACTCGGCGGTTTCGAAGAAGCGGATGCCCCGGTCGTAGGCGTATCGGACGAGCTTCGTGAACTGGTCCTGGCCGAGGTCGCGCTGCACCTGCCCGCTAAAGCTGCCGGTTCCGAAAGCGAGGCGGGTGACCTTGATGTCGGATTTGCCAAGCGTGACCCAGTCAGTGGCAGTCTGCTGGTTGGCTTGCAGTGGAACGGTGCCGGAAGCGACAGCGCCGGCGGCGAGGGTGGTTTTGAGGAAGTCGCGTCGGGAGAAGGGAGCCATGGGAAGGTGGTTCCTCCGATGGGTGGGATGTTACCACAGACGGGCCGGCGGATCGCCAGGCCGCAGGAGATCGGCGCCTCTTTGCGATACAAAAAAGTGTGCGGAAAAACAGGTATAGTGTTTGCAGCCAACCCAACGTCGAGAAAAAGTGCGCAACAATCCAGGGCTTTGCCGGGGAGTAAGATGTCTGGCAAGACTCATTGGTCAGAACCGAGCGGAGTCCGCTATCGAGTTGCTTCACACGAAAGTGGCGCGCAGGAGCAGATGTTTGAAGTTTGTTGAAGTACTCGAAGAGGCTGGTGTGTCATGCGCGTGTTAGGCAGTTCCGAGAAGCTGGGCCGTACATCGGTTCGGAACCACCTGCTGGCTGTGACCTGGGTGGCGCTGGCGGTGGCGGCTGGACTTGCGTTTGCGCCCTATTTGAATGAGTACCCCGCAGCCCCGGCGTTCTACTGCCTGTGCGCCGTTACGGCGTCGGCCATCTACGGGGACTTCCAATCGAGCATTACGGCGCTTGTGCTCTCGGACATTTTACTGGGATTGTTGTTCTGGCGCCGTCCAGCGTATACCCCTGGCATATCGATGGCTGTGCGGGAGTTTCTGTTTGCGGCGATCTCAGGCTATGTTTGCCTGCTGGCACACAAGTTGCGATTGGCGCGTGCTGGAGAAGCAAGATCGACAAGGGCCTTTGCGGACTTCACGCATGCATCGCCCATTGGCTTCTCGCTCCATCGCCCGGATACGAGTTACATCGATATCAATCCTCGGCTGGCTGCGTGGAACGGCATGCGTCGCGAAGAGCATCTGGGGCGCACGATCGCCGAGGTCGTGCCTGGGCTGGCCGTGGCTCTAACTCCCTACCTGAGTCACGTCCTGGAAACAGGCGAAAGCGTTACAGCTGAGATCGCGGGCGATCCGCATGACGCGAATGACAAGCGGCGTCACTGGTCGACCAGCTATTTCCCGGTGCGCAACGCGAAAGGCAGGATCGAGGCTGTCGGCGCCGCCGTGCTCGAGACAACGCGTGAACACTATGCGCAGGCGGCGCTGGTGGAAAGCGAGTCAAGATACCGACTGCTGACGGAGACGCTATCGCAGTACATCTGGACAGCGGACGACCACGGCAGCATCGACTATTGCAACGAGCACTTTCTTGAGTTCTGTGGGATGACAATGGATGAGGTAAAGTCCGGCAAAGCGCTTGAGTTATTTCATCTCGAGGACCGGGAGAGGATGCTGACGAAGATTCGCATCAGTCTCCTATCGGGCCAGCGATTTGAAGACGAGCATCGGGTGAAGCATGCTGCGGATGGAGCGTATCACTGGCATCTCGCTCATCTTGAGCCATTCTTCGACTCGGGCGGCAAACGGCGATGGCTGGGAGTTGCAATTGATGTAACGGCACGCAAGCAGGCCGAGATTGAGCTGCGTGCCGCGCATGACCGCCTGAGCGTACTTCTCAGCTCGATCTCGGAGTCGTTCATTGTGCTGGACAAGGACTGGTGCTTTCAGTACGCGAACGACAGCGTGCTGGAACATCGCGGCATGACGTGGAAAGAGATGCATGGGAAGCCGCTGTGGGAGATCTATCCCGAGGCGCTGGAAACGGAATTCAAGCCGGGCTATGAAAAGGTGATGCGGGAGCGAGTGCCGCATCGCTTCGAAGTGAAGTATCCCATGGAAGATGGTTCGACTCGATACTTTCTGGTACACGCTCACCCTACGGGTGATGGACTGTCCGCGCTGGTTACGAACATCACAGATCGCAAGAGTGTCGAGGAGCAGGCCAGGGTGGCGCAGGAGCGGTTTCAGCTGGCGCTGCATGGGACCCCTGTGTCGGTGTTTCACCAGGACCGTGACCTGCGCTTTATATGGGTCTATAACCCGTCCATGGGTTGGGATGCCAATGACCTTCTAGGCAAGAGAGATCGCGACATTGTGGATCGCGCAGCGGACGCTGAGGTCACCGAAGCGATCAAGCGGGAAGTCATTCGAACGGGGATTGGACAGCGCAGAGAGGTAGTTATCCACTCACGAGGAGTGAGCGAGACATATGACCTGCAGGTGGAGCCTCTGCGCGATGCAAACGGAAATACAACCGGGGTGAGTTGTGCCGCAATTGATATTACGGATCGCAAGCGGACGCAGGAGGCGCTGATACGGAGCGAGAAACTTGCCTCAGCCGGACGGCTGGCGGCCTCGATTGCGCATGAGATCAACAATCCACTGGAGGCAGTGACCAATCTGCTCTATCTGACGCGGCACGTGACGAACCTTCCCGACGAGGCGCAACAGTACATCAGCATGGCCTCAGAGGAGTTGGAGCGCGTGGCTCATATCACGCGGCAGTCGCTGGGGTTTTACCGGGAGCCATCGACGGCACAGGCTACTTCACTGGCGGCGGTATTGCAGTCGGCTGTAGAGCTGTTTCGGGGCAGGCAGCGCAAGCTGAACGTAACGATATGCCAGGAATGGAAAGACGATATTGAGATCGAGGCGGTCGGCGGTGAACTGCGGCAGGTGTTCTGCAATCTGCTGTCGAACAGCATTGAGGCAATGAAGAGCGGCGGCGAGATTCGCATCCGGCTCCGAGTGTGCCATGTTTACGGGAGTGGCAAGCCATATGCGCGTATCACTATTGCCGATGATGGCTGCGGCGTGCCGAGGGAGATACACGCGCAGATATTTGAGCCCTTTTTCACCACGCGCAACTCCACTGGCACAGGACTCGGACTCTGGGTGTCCAAGCAGCTTGTAGAGAAGCACGGCGGCCGGATACGGTTGAGATCGAGCACTGACGCAGGGGGGCATGGCACCGTGGTGACGGTTTTCCTGCCGCTGCCAGAGATCGAAAAGTAAGAAAAATCAACTTAAAGTTTGAAGACTCGGAGCAATTGAAATTAATAAATTAACTGCGAAAGAGTGCGAGATAGAACAGACCATTCCGGACGGAGTAATGTAAAAAATCCGACAAATTATCGAATTTCATGCGGCTGTGATGCCTGCTGGAATCGGTACCAATCAACAATAAGTGCTACAGGGGCGTGCCGCGCTGACTGAGCTGCTGAGAATAACTAAGAAAGATCCGGAAAGCTACAGCACACCACTTTTCTCTTAACGCATTAAAGCAACTCCACATCTACTCGCGACAAAGACTGTTTCCGACGAAACATGACAGTATCGGCCGATCTTGCTGGCTCATCAATTGCGAGACAGGGCGGGACGGCCGGAGACAAAGGCTCTTTTTATCAGGGGGCATTCGATGGATCTCTGCAGGCTACAACGGGCTTATCTCTGGAAGGCGTGCGCACGGATAACGTGCGTCTGTGCGATTTTCCTGACTTGCTTATGCGCGACAGTTGCTCTGGCGCAGAGTGACGTAGGAAGCATCGTGGGATTTGTGAAAGATCAGAGTGGCGCGGAAGTTCCAGGCGCGCACGTGACGGTGAAGAATGAAGGTACCGGCGAAACGCGCACGGTGACTTCGGATGCTCAGGGACATTACACCGTTCCAGACCTGCCCCCTGCGGTCTACTCGATGACTGCGGAAGCCGCAGGTTTTGAGAAATTTGTAAGCATACACAACCGCCTCTCTTCGAATACGACGATTGCCATCGACGGGCAATTGACGGTAGGGCAGGCGACGCAGACGATTGAGGTGTCGGATACGGCTGCGGTGCTGCAGACGCAATCCGGCGCGATGCAGGCCGAGGTGACCGGGCAGCAGGTGGATAAGCAGGAGCTGAACGGCCGCAATCCCATTTATATGGCGCAATTGTCCGCCGGTGTATTCAGCACGACGACGATGGGCGACTTCAATTTTGCGTTCAACAGCGGCGACAGCTTCGAGGTGAACGGCGCGCGAACCAACGATACGCGCTTTACGCTCGACGATGCTCCCGCGGTGCGAACCCGCGCAGACAGCCAGATCATCGCGGGCGCGAACTCGGACGCGGTGCAGGAGATCCAGGTACTGACGGGCGACTACTCAGCGGAATACGGTAGTGCTTCGGGCGCGCAGATCCGCATCGTGACAAAGAGTGGCACGACGAATTTTCATGGCACGGCATACGAGTATTTGCGCAACTCGGCGATGAATGCGAATACCTGGAGCCGTAATCTCAACCCGGCAACGCAATTTCCGTCACCGTTTGTGTACAACAACTTCGGATTCTCGGTCGGCGGCCCGGTGTGGGCGCCGAAAGTACCATTGCTCGACAAGCTGCGCGATAAGTTCTTCTTCTTTGTGAACGAGGACTGGGTTCGCTATCGTTTTGCAAGCACGCAGAATATGACCGTACCTACGGATCTGATGAGACAGGGCAACTTTAGCGAGCTGCTGCAGGCGAATCCGTTTTATCCGACTGGAACGCAGATATATAAGCCTGGAACCTGCCCGAAGGTTGGCGCACCGACCTGCCAGGCGTATCCAGGCAACATCATCCCCGCGTCGGATCTGAGCGCTAACGGCATCGGTATTTTGAGCTCTTATCCGGAGCCAACGCCTGGGTTTCTGCAAGGCAACCAGAATTACGCCGGCACACTACCTGATCCGGAGAACCAACGCAAAGGCCAGATCAATGGCGATCTGCTGCTTACACCGGTACAGCATCTTGAGTTTCGCCGGTCGGACGACACGTACTATCAGTTGAGCCCGTTTAACCAGAGCAATCCGCAGGTGCCTATCGTTTTTGAAAGGCCTAACCAGACCAATGCGCTGGGATGGGTCTGGACGATCAGCCCAACGATGATTAACGAAGCACGTGCCAGCGTCAGCATCGACGACGTGTACATCAGCGCCGCTCCCGGCGGAGCGGGCTATGATCGCGGATCCTTCGGGATTAACTTCCCCTATATCCTTCCCGGTCAGAAGGCTGAGGAGGAGAAAATACCAACCGCGAGTGTACCGACCTTCTCAAGCATTGCAGGCGGGCCATACCCCTCGCATTCTTCGGGGCTGATCTTTGTTGCCTCGGACAGTTTGACGAAGGTGTGGGGGAATCACACTCTCAAGGGCGGTTTCTCGCTCACGTATATGGGCGAGAACGACAATGACCAGATCAACGTGAGCACTGTACCGGGCGGCGCGAGCAACCAGAACGGCACGTTCATCTTCACTGACGCACGCAGCGGCTTCGGTGCGACATCGGGAGTGGGTCTCGCGAATCTGGCGCTCGGAATAGCCGACAGCTATACAGAGATCGGTCCCAAGGCATTTACGGAGTGGCGCGGCTGGACATTTGAATACTTTGCGCAGGACAACTGGCAGATTACGCCGAAACTGCACCTGGACTATGGGCTCCGCATCACGAATGTCTTTCCACCGTCTGCGAAATGGGCCAACGCGACGTTTTTCGACCCGGCTTCGTACGATCCAGCCACGGCTCCATACGTAAGCCCCACGACGGGGAACGTGACGCTGGGTACGGGAAATCCATACGACGGCGTAGTAATCCCGGGCTTCAGCTCTTTCCCAGGCTCGGCAACGCAAGACAATCGCGTGCCAGCGGCGAATTCCGGGAACAATGCCTGCGCGGGCAACCCGTGCACCGGCCTGTTTGCTCCAAACCTTCCCAAGGGGTATGTGAATACGACGGTGCAATTGCAGCCGCGCCTGGGTATCGCCTACCAGGTGCTGCCAACGACGGTAGTGCGCGCCGGCGTCGGCCGCTTCATCTCGAACAAGGGGTTGCTGGATAACATCTTCCCCGGCGGCAACTCGCCGTTCCAGCCGACGGTGACGGTGAGCAATGTTTCAGTCGACAACCCTGGCGCATCGTTGACCCCGACGATCGAGCCGGCGATCACGCTGACGTCACTAAACAAGAATCTTGTTCCGCCAACGCGCTGGAACTGGAACCTGACGGTGGAGCATGAAATAGCGCGTTTCCACTCGGTCTTTCAAGTGGGCTATGTGGGCGCGCGCGGGCTGCATAACTGGGATGTGATTGACATCAATCAGCCGGCAGTGGGCGCGCTGCAGGCCAACCCCGGGATCAACGTGCAGTATCTGCGACCATACAAGGGCTTCGCATCGATTCAGCAGGAGCAGAGCGGGGTGAGCTCGACTTATGACGCGCTCCAGGTGTCGTGGACGAGCCGGTTTACTTCCGGTTCGTCGATCGGCGTGTCGTACACCCTCTCGAAGAGCATGGACGGCAGTTCAAACTATCGTGACATCGTGCCAGATGCCTATAACACGTCGAACCTGTGGGCGCCATCGGAGTACGATGCGCGGCATGTGCTGATCGTGAATGGGCTGTACGCACTTCCCTTTTTCCAGAACAAGCACAATCTTTTGGGTGAGACGCTTGGTGGCTGGCAGTTGAGCGGCAATGTGCAGGCGCAGACAGGAGTTCCTTGCGGCATAGGTACCAACAATGACTATGCCGGCGTGGGCGAAGTGGGAAGCTTCGGCTGCGGCAGCGAGGGTGAGTTCTGGGTGAAGAATGGAAACCCGGCGCACCGGGGGCATTTTGCCGGTGCAACGGGCACCGGCGGTCAATGGTTCGCCACGAAGAACAGCGATGGAAGTCCGATCTTCACAGCGCCTGTGACTGGCACGTTCAATCTGCAGCAGGGCGTGCGCGATGATATCTACCAGCCGGGCTTGCAGAACTGGAACCTGGCGATGATCAAGAGCTTTCCGCTCACGGAGGGGACGGGATTCGAGTTCCGCGCCGAGGCGTATAACTTCATCAATCACCCCAATCTTTCCGGGCCACAGCTGAACCCGACTTCGTCGCAGTTTGGCCTAGTCACGAGCAAGACGACGAGCAATCCGCGAACGCTGCAGGTGGGCGCGCGGTTCCACTTCTAAACGTTTCACGGAAATTCATCACTCCTGTCCCGCGCGGTCGAAAAGCCGCGCGGGACTTTTGTGCTTGGTCCATCACCAACATTTCCGGTCGCGTTGTCCACAGCTTGCACATGGATTGCACCGTTTCTGCGCCTTGCGGGGCCTGAGCCAGAGGCCTAGTCTTGGAAATAGCGCGTCTATGCCTGGCCGGGTGAGGCGGTGTGAAGTTGGTTTTGGCCTGCTTTATCGGCCGTTCTTTGCCGGCGTTGAGCCGCTGGAAGTCGCGTAAAACGAGGGGTTTCCCGTTTTGCACAGCTAAAACCGGTTATTGCCGAGGTTGGTGCCCAGTAAGGTTATGAAAGTACTACATCTTGTGGTTCACGCTTGACCTACCCCACGGACAGCGGTATTTTTGCAACTGCGGCTGTTACAGGACTGTGAAACAACTTCGGGTTGTTTTGGAGTTTCGGCTCGATTTTCCGGAAATTACAGGGTTAGTCCCGGGGGCCAGGAAAGATGCTGGTTTTTAACGGGTTACTTCTCTTTTCCAGATCGAGCGGCTGCGCGACAAGGCTGTATCAGTGCTGGTGCAAACCGGCAGGTTGATTCATCTAATGGTCAGGGCTGAAGGTCGGTCCTCGCCACGTTTTACGGACCTAACCCCAAGGTTCACGAAGGAGACTCGATGCCCGACACTTATTCCCCAACGTCCACTTCCAACCCCGTAGCGGCTTCTGCTCCCAATACGCCGACGAGCGGGTTTTCCCGCGGCGGTCTGAACTTTGCGCGCCGTTTTTCACGAGCAGGTGTTTCGCCCTATGACGAAGTGCAATGGGAGCGCCGCATCGCTTCGATCACCGATGCGAGCGGCAAGTCGATCTTTGAGCAGAGAGACGTTGAGGTGCCGGTCGACTGGTCGATGACGGCGACCAACATCGTGGCTTCGAAGTACCTGCATGGGCAGATGAACACACCGGAGCGCGAGACGGGCGTGCGCCAGCTTGTGGGCCGTGTGGCGGAGACGATCCGCGATTGGGGTTTGACTGGGGGGTATTTCTCGAGCACGCAGGATGCGGCCATCTTTCACGACGAGCTGGTGGCGATGCTGGTGTCGCAGAAAGTGGCGTTCAATTCGCCGGTGTGGTTCAACGTGGGCTGCGACCGGCTGGAGCCGAATTCCGATGCGCAGAACTGGCACTGGGATCCGCATACATGCGCGGTGCGTTTTTCGGTGACGGGCTACCGGAATCCGCAGTGCTCGGCCTGCTTCATCAATGCGGTCGATGACTCGCTCGACTCGATTTTGACGTTGGCGAAGACCGAGGGCATGCTCTTCAAGTGGGGATCGGGGACGGGAACGAACCTGTCGTCGATTCGCGGGTCGATGGAGTTGTTGTCAGGTGGTGGTACGGCTTCGGGGCCGCTGAGCTTTATGCGCGGCTTTGACGCATTTGCTGGCGTAATCAAGTCGGGTGGCAAAACTCGGCGCGCGGCGAAGATGGTGATTCTCAATGTGGATCATCCGGACATCATCGACTTCATTGATTGCAAGGCGAAGGAAGAGGCGAAGGCTTTCACGTTGATCCACGCGGGTTATGACGGTTCGGGGCCGGATTCTGAGGCGTACTCATCGATCTTCTTCCAGAACGCAAACAATTCGGTGCGCGTGAACGATGAGTTCATGCGTGCGTATGAGCGCGATGGTGAATTCAGCACGCTAACGGTCAAAGACCAGCAGGTGGTGAAGACCTACAAGGCTCGCGACATCATGATGAAGATTGCGGAGGCGACGTGGCAGTGCGGCGATCCCGGTATGCAGTTTGATACGACGATCAATCGCTGGCACACGAGCAAGAACACGGCGCGGATTAATGCGTCGAACCCATGCTCGGAATACATGTTCCTGGACAATTCGGCGTGCAATCTGGCTAGCTTTAACCTGCTTAAATTCATGACGCCGTCGGGGACGTTCGACATTCCGGCGTATCGGCACGCGGTTTCGATCATGATCACGGCAATGGAGATTCTGGTGGATAACTCCGGTTATCCGACGGAAAACATCGCGCGTAACTCACATGACTATCGTCCACTCGGGCTTGGGTATGCCAATCTCGGTGCGCTGCTGATGGCGACTGGCCTGCCGTACGACTCGGATGCGGGGCGTGACTATGCGGCTTGCCTGACGGCGATCATGTGCGGCCAGGCGTATCTGCAGTCGTCGATCGTGGCTGCGACGTGCCCGCCTTTAGCCTCCGCGACGACGCTGACGGCTCAGGTGGACCGTCAAGGCGGAGCATGCCCTGGGTTCTACGTGAATCGCGAGCCGTTCCTGGACGTTGTGCGCATGCACCGTGCTGAAGTGAACAAGATCGGCAAGTCGAAGGCGAGCGGCGAGCCGTTTGCGGTGCCGCAGTTGGACTCGCTGATCGAGGCCAGCCGCGAGTGCTGGGACATGGCGCTGATCTATGGCGAGCGCTATGGTTATCGCAACTCGCAGACGACAGTGCTGGCGCCGACGGGAACCATCGGCTTCATGATGGACTGCGATACGACGGGTATTGAGCCGGATCTGGCGTTGGTGAAGTACAAGAAGCTGGTTGGCGGCGGCATGATCAAGATTGTCAACCAGACGGTGCCTTCGGCACTCTTCAAGCTGGGCTACACGGACGACGAAGTGAACGGGATCGTGAGCTACATCGACGCGACCGGCACGATCGAGGGCGCACCGGGCATCAAGCCGGAGCATCTGAGTGTCTTCGACTGTTCGTTCAAGCCGTCGAAAGGCACACGCTCGATTCAATACATGGGCCACATCAAGATGATGTCGGCGGCGCAGCCTTTCCTTTCGGGCGCGATTTCGAAGACCGTAAACCTGCCGCATGAGGCCACGGTGGAAGATATTGCCGAAGCCTATGCAGAGAGCTGGCGGCAGGGCCTGAAGGCTGTGGCGATCTATCGCGATGGCTCGAAGGGCGTGCAGCCGTTGAACACCAGTACCGACGCGAAAAAGGCTGAACCTTCGGCGCTTGATGTCGCTGGTTCGCGTGTGCTGGCTTCGCTGGCTACTGGAGCGAATGCTCCCGATGCCGATGTGAAAACATTGGAAGCCAAGGTAGCCGACAAGCTGGAGGTGACGGCGAAGCAGGTAGCTGCTGCTGCGGCGGCCTTCCAGAAGCAGATGCAGGCAATTGCGGCGCTGGAGGCGAAGGCAGCAGCGGCTCAGGCTCAAGCAGCAGCGGCTCAAGCGAGTGCAGCCGCCGCGGCCGCACAGGTCAGGGTGGCTCCAGCCGTTCCTGCGGCGTCGGTTGAGACGAATCAGGATCTGAATGCTCCCCCGAAGGCCGTGCGGCATCGGCTGCCGGAAGAGCGTGCTTCGGTGACGCACAAGTTCTCGATTGCCGGGCACGAGGGCTACATCACAGTGGGCATGTATCCAACGGGGCAGCCGGGCGAGATCTTCATCAAGATGGCGAAGGAAGGCTCGACAGTTTCGGGTTTGATGGATGCCTTTGCGACGTCGATCTCACTGGCGCTGCAACACGGCGTGCCGCTGAAGGTGCTGTGCGAGAAGTTTGCGCACACGCGCTTTGAGCCCTCGGGCTGGACGGGCAATGAGCAGATCGGTTATGCGAAGAGCTTGATGGATTACATTTTCCGCTGGCTGCAGTTGCGCTTCTTATCAGGAACGCAGTTGTCGCTGTTTGCGGGGCTTGCTCCGCAGCCGGCCCAGATTGCGCCGCCTCCGCCGACACTGTTGCCTGAGCCTGAGCCGGAAATGGAGCCTGCGCCGGGTGAGGGTGTACCGGGTGTTTCGGGTGAGGCGCTGACGAGATTGGTCGAGGATATTGCGCGGCGGCTCAACCAGGTGAATGCTTCGGCGGTCGGGCCGGTGCCGGAGGTGCGTGTTTCCGCTTCGGACCCGATGCAGGCAGCGTCTGTCCCAGGCGCCGCAACGATGCCTGCACTCAAAGATCGCGGTGTGTATCACGCAGCCGACGCCATGCGAGAGATGTATGACATGGGGGATGCGCCAAGCTGCCAAACCTGCGGTGCGATCATGGTGCGCAACGGATCGTGCTACCGCTGCATGAGCTGCGGATCGACAAGCGGTTGCAGCTAAGAAGCTCGCAAGCCTGAAGTAATCAGTTAAGCGGCGGTCCTTTGGGGCTGCCGCTTTTGCTTTAGGAGTTTGAAAGTATGACGGGACTTCATGCGTCGAGATCGATCATGATCTTGGAGAAGGCGGCCGGATGATCGCTCCAGGCTTGCAGGAGCTGCGGCGCTTCACTGAGCGGCGCGATGCGGGTGATGGTGTCGTTGACAGGGAAGCGACCGGCTTCGAGCATGGCGATGACTTCGCGGAAGTCGGCGGCCTGGGCGTTGCGCGAGCCGAGGATATCGAGCTCTTTCTGGACGAAAAGACGAGTCTCGTAGGCGACGGGCTCTTTAGCGTAGCCGATATAGACGACGCGGCCAGTGAAGGCGACCTCTTCGACGGCGGCGCGAAAGGTGGCGGGCAGGCCAATGGCTTCGATGGCCACGTCGGGGCCGCGGCCGGTGGTGATCTCCTGCAGCTTTTCGTGAAGCGACTCGGTAGCGGTGTTGATGGTGTCGGTAGCTCCAGCCTTACGGGCGAGTGCGAGCTTGGTATCGTCCATGTCAATGGCGATGGTCTTTGCGCCACGGAAGCCGGAAGCTGCGATCGCTCCCAGGCCCACGCCGCCGCATCCCCAGACAGCGATGGCATCGTGAGCGGTGACGCGGCCGCGAGCCACGGCGTGGAAGCCGACGGAGAGAGGCTCGACGAGGCAGAGCTCCTCCAGGCCGAGGCTGGCGGTGTGGAGCTTGGCGGCGTCGATGGCAAAGTATTCGGCGAGTGCGCCGTCACACATGACGCCGAGGGTCAGGTTGAACTGGCAGGCGTTGGCGCGCCCGCGCAGGCATGCCGGGCACTTGCCGCAAGGGATATAGGGCGACACAGTGACGTTCGTTCCCGTGGTCAGGTGCGGATAGGCAGCATTGGGTTCGGCGATGGTGGCGCAGATTTCATGGCCGAGTACGCGCGGGTAGCTCACCATCGGATTCTTGCCGCGGAAGGAGTTGAGGTCGGTGCCGCAGAGACCGCCACGGCGGATTTTCAGGACGACTTCGCCGGGCTTAGGGGCTGGGTCTGCGACGTTTTGAATAGCGGCATGACCGGGCTGTTCCAGGACAAGGGCTTTCATTTTGCTCCGCTGTTTTTGGCGTGATGTGCGGCTACGATTTCGAGGTACTTCTTTGCGTTCTCAGTGATGATTTCAGGCTTCCCTGCGCGGATGGCTTTGTTGTCAACGAGGTCGCCGCCAACGCCTAGGGCGATGGCTCCAGCTTCGAGGAACTCTGCCGCTGTGGAGAGCGAGACGCCGCCGGTGGGGATGAGTTCGATCTGCGGCAGCGGGGCCTTAAGCGCTTTGAGGTATTTTGCTCCGCCGACTGCGCTGCAGGGGAAGACTTTGACGGCGTCTGCGCCTGCTTCCCAGGCGGTGATGACTTCGGTAGGCGTGAGGCCGCCGGGGAAGACGGCGGCATCATAGCGACGGCAGAGTTCGATGGTGCGCAGGTTGAGCGCGGGGCTCACGATGAACTGCGCTCCGGCGAGCATGCAGGCGCGTGCGGTTTCGGGATCGAGCACGGTGCCTGCGCCGACCAAGATGCGGTCGCCGGCTTCGGCGGCGAGGCGCTTGATGGCGTCGACCGCGCCGGGGACGGTCATGGTGACTTCGAGGACTGTGACACCACCGGCTTCAAGCGCGTAGGCGATCTGGAGGGCTTCTTCTTCGCTATCGGCGCGGAGAACGGGTACCAGGCCGACCTGGCGGATTTTTTTTAGGACTTCGGACTTGTGCATGGAACCTCAGGGGCTAAAGCCCCGATTGTCTTGTGAGTGAATGTACGGGCTGAAGCCCGTACCCTTCAACTTCTTTGCGGCGGGACAGCTCAGCGCTGCACGCGGGCGCCGCCGCCTTTCATCACACGCTCGACTTCGGGCAGCGTGACCATGGTGGTGTCGCCGGGGGTGGTCATGGCTAAGGCGCCGTGGGCACAGCCGCAGTCGACGGCATATTGAGGGCCCTTTTCGGCGAGGAAGCCGTAGATGAGACCGGAGGCAAAACTGTCGCCGCCGCCCACGCGGTCGAGGATTTCGAGGCCGGGCATGGGGCGAGCCTCGTAAAATTCGCCGCTGGCGTAGCAGATGGCCCCCCAGTCATTGACAGTCGCGGTGCGGGCGGTGCGCAAGGTGGTGGCGACGACCTTGAAGTTGGGATACTTGGCGACGGCCTTCTCGATCATGCGGCGGAAATTGCCGGTGTCTAGATCGCCGGTGTGTGCTTCGAGATTGTCGAGGCCTTCTACTTCGAAGCCGAGCGAGGCGGTGAAGTCTTCTTCATTGCCGAGCATGACGTCAACGAGCGGGGCGAGCTCGCTGTTGACTTCGAGTGCGCGGGCTTTGCCGCCGATGGCTTTCCAGAGTGAGTCGCGATAGTTCAGATCGTACGAGACGATGACGCCGTTGCGATGCGCGGCTTCGAGGGCTTCCCTGGCGACGAGGGGGGTGGTTTCGGAGAGAGCGGCGAAGATGCCGCCGGTGTGAAACCAGCGAGTGCCCTCTTTGACGAAGATTTCATCCCAATCGATCTCGCCGGGCTTGAGCTGGCTGATGGCGGTGTTGCCGCGGTCACTGCAGCCAAGGGCTGCGCGCACGCCGAAGCCACGTTCGGTGAAGTTGAGCCCGTTGCGGACGGTGCGGCCGACGCCGTCGTACTTGACCCACTTCATGTGGGACTGATCGACGCCACCCTGGTAGATGAGGTCTTCGACGAGGCGGCCGACGGGGTTGTCGGCGAGTGCGGAGACGACGGCGGTGCGCAAGCCAAAGCAGCGCTTCAGGCCGCGGGCGACGTTGTATTCTCCGCCGCCCTCCCAGACATCGAAGCGGCGCGTGGTGTGGACGCGACCGATGCCAGGGTCAAGGCGGAGCATGACTTCGCCGAGGGAGACTTCGTCCCATTTGCAGGAGTTTTTGGGCTTCAGATTCAGGATGGGGGCGGACAAGTTCGTTCTCCTCGGATTGGCTTGTTATTGATTGACGCCGCTGGCGAGGAAGCCGCCATCGACGGCGATAATCTCGCCGGCGACGAAGCTTGAAGCATCCGACGACAAATAAACAGCGGCGCCGATCAGCTCATCGGTGTGTCCCCAGCGAGCCATTGGCGTGCGCAGCTTGAGCTCTTTGCCGCGGTCGGTGTTATCGAGCAGGTTGGCGTTGAGCGCGGTACGGAACATGCCGGGAGCGATTGCATTGACGTTGACGCCGTGCTTGGACCATTCGACAGCGAGAGTCTTGGTCAGCGAACCGACGGCGGCTTTGCTTGCTCCGTAGGCTGCAACCTCGTTGAAGCCGAGGAATGTGGTGAGCGATGCAATGTTGATGATGCGTCCCTGGCCGCGCTGGATCATGTGCTCGCCGAAGACCTGGCAACCGCGGAGGGTGCCGGTGAGGTTGGTCTCGATGATGTTATTCCACTCATCTTCAGACACGGTAAGCGTGGGTGTGCGCTTGGTGGTGCCTGCGCAGTTTACGAGGATATCGACTTTACCGAAGAACTCGATGACAGCTTCGCGCAGCGAGACGAGGGAATCACGATTCTTGACGTCGCTGGTGATCTGCAGGGTTTTGCGGCCGAGCGCTTCGATTTCGGCGGCAGTCTTGTTTACTTCTTCCAGACGACGAGAAGAGGCGACGACGTCGGCTCCGGCCTGAGCCAGACCGAGCGAGAGGGAGTGGCCGATGCCGGTAGTGCCGCCTATGACGACGGCTGTTTTTCCAGAGAGATCAAAGAGAGAACTGCTCATGAGCGCGCTCCGCGAAACAAAATTTCGGTCCCACAAGAATAACGGCAAAGAGAGCATACCTGTCTCAGGGGCGGGGATGACTAGGGCAAAGATCCTAACGGAGGCCGTTTTTTGCGTGCGGCGGGTTAGCGGCGGCCGCGAAACCGGTTGATCTCGCGGCGGTCGCGCTTCGAGGGGCGACCGGCGGGCGGTGCGCCTTCAATCTCGCGCAGTACGCGCTGGGCGGCGGCAAGCTCTTCGCGGCGCTGGCGGCTCTCGTCGGTCTCTCGGTAGAGGGTCTGGGCGGCTGCGGCGGGACCACGCACTTCACTGAGGACGAGCGCTTCGACTTCGAACTCACCACCCTCGGTCTTAATGCGCAGCATATCGCCAACGCGCACGTCGCGAGCCGGCTTGGCCTCGATAGCGCCGGAATGAATGCGGCCAAGCTCACAGGCCCGGGCGGCCAGTGCGCGGGTTTTGAAGAAGCGCGCTGCCCAGAGCCATTTATCCATGCGGACGGTCTGCATGTCTCTATTTTCGCCGAATTTCTTCCTGGGGAAGGTCTGCGATAGAGGCTCACTCCACCTCATTCAGTCGCGATTTGTTGACTTTCTCAACACGCAATGCGGATGCGGGGGCCTAATCTGAAAGACAAGCATGGATCGTTTTCCAAGATTCGTGAGCAGAAAGGCAGCAAATTCCCGCAAAGCTCAATGGAGAGTTCTGTTGCGATGTGCCACCGGCTCAGGCAAATTCTTGTCATTGCATTTCTGCTGACAGCGGCGGCGTTGGCCCATTCAGCGCTTGGCCAGACTGCGGGCGCCTCGCATGCGCCGAACTCAGAGAGCTGGAATGGCTGGTACTACCAGACACCCTCCAGCTGGCATGCGCAGGTCACGCCGGAAGCGATGGTCTTTACGCCGGCGCAGCCAGGTTCGTTGAACCGCATGCGTCTGCTGGCTCCTGAGCCGATGCAAGGGACGCTTTCCGAATGGTTCATGAATGTCGCGCGGCGCGAGGCCTCGGGCTACAAGTCGTTCCATCTGAACTCGGTGCAGCAGGCCAGCACGGCGCACGGCAAGCCGAGGGTCTACTGTACGGGACAGGCGATCAATGCGCAGGGCCAGCAACTGGTGATCTCGTACGAGGGCATTGAGAGCCTGGATGGCAAGGCATTGCTGATGGCAACCGAGTTCGAGACGATGAGTTCCTTCCGGTATCTGGCGCTGTACGGGAAGTTTGTTGCATCGCTGGAGCCCGGATCAGCGGAACGAGCGACGACGAATCATCCAGCGAAGAGCAGTCAGGATGCAAACCAGCCCGAGCCCGGGTCGCGACATCATCGCGAGACGGACCAGACAGACAAGCCGGGTGCGCAGCTGAGGTCGAATCAGAAGCCGGGGGATCAGCCAGCGCAGCCGAAGCTGTAGCTAGTGGCGGCGAAGCCTCATGCCATATCGCGCCGAGATCGGATCCGGCGCGGCGAACCACCCAAAGGCTATACCCTGAAGAGGCATGCTTTCCTTACAAAATGCGGGCAAGCGCTTTGGAGCGCGGATTCTCTTTACCGAGGCCAACTGGCTGATCACGGCGCAGGAGAAGACGGCGCTGGTCGGGGCCAATGGCACCGGCAAATCCACGCTGATGAAGGTGCTGGCCGGACTTGAAACATTGGATTACGGCGAAATGCAGCGCACGCGCGGCATGTCGATCGGCTATTTGCCGCAGGAGGGGTTGCGGCTGAGTGGGCGCACGGTCTTTGAGGAGTGCCTGACGGTCTTTGACGAGCTGCGGGCGATGGAGCAGGAAATCGAAGCGCTGGCCGGGCAGATGGCCGTTCTCGATCATGCGGGCGCGGAATACGCGTCGGCGGCAGAGCGCTACTCGATGCTACAGTCGCGCTTTCATGCGCTCGATGGCTATGCGCTCGATGCTCAGGTGGGTACGGTGCTTACCGGGCTTGGCTTCGGCAAGGAAGACTGGGCGCGGCGGACAGAGGAGTTCTCGGGCGGATGGCAGATGCGCATTGCGCTGGCCAAGCTGCTGCTGGCGCGGCCCAATCTACTGTTGCTCGATGAGCCGACAAACCATCTCGATCTGGAAACGCGCAACTGGCTTGAGGGCTATCTGCGTACCTATCCGTTTGGCTATGTGCTGATCTCACATGACCGGTACTTTCTGGACGTGACCGTAGAGCGCACAGTCGAGGTGTGGAACAAGAAGCTCAACATCTACGCGGGCAACTACACGAAGTATCTGAAGCAGAAAGAAGACCGCAAAGCGCAGTTGGTTGCGGCGTACAAGAATCAGCGCGACCAGATCGAGCATCTCGAATCGTTTATCAGCCGGTTTCGCGCGCAGGCGACCAAGGCCAAGCAGGTGCAATCGCGGGTCAAGGAGCTCGAAAAGATCGAGCGCATCGAGATTCCGGAAGAAGAGCCGGTGATTCACTTCAGCTTCCCGCAGCCTCCGCCATCCGGACGCACGGTGGTGACGGTGAAGGACTTGAAGAAGAGCTACGGCGCGAAGCAGGTGCTTACCGGAGCGAACGGCAATGGCATCGGCTTCACCATTGAGCGCGGCGACCGCATTGCCCTGGTGGGACACAACGGCGCGGGCAAGTCTACGTTGATTCGATTGCTGACGGCTGTGGAGGCTGCGACTTCCGGCACGGTGCAACTCGGGCATAACGTGGTGCCGGAGTATTTTGCGCAGGACCAGTACAAGGTGCTCGACCCGGAAGCGCGCATGCTGGACGAGATGAACAGGGCCGCTCGCAAAGTGCCGGAGGTGGAGCTGCGTTCGCTGCTGGGGTGTTTTCTCTTCTCCGGCGATGATGTCTTCAAGACTCTCGGCGTGCTCTCGGGTGGTGAGCGAAATCGCTTTGCACTGGCGCGGATTCTGGTGTCGCCCTCGAATTTTCTGCTGCTCGACGAGCCGACGAACCATCTCGATATGCGCGCGAAAGATGTGCTGCTGGAGGCGATCGAGGCTTTCTCCGGCACAGTGATCTTCGTCTCGCATGACCGTTATTTTCTCGACAGGCTGGCCACGAAGGTGATGGAGGTGAAGGAGGGCAATGTCGAGATGTATCCGGGAGGGTTTGCGGATTTCGTCCGCGATCAGGAAGCCGCGGCGCAGGGCGTTGCGACGAAACAAATCGAGACTGCGCCTGCCGCTGTCTCACCCTTCCCCGTTCCTGTCACGGAGAGCGCTACATCGTCCGGCAACGGCTCCGCTCCTGTAGCGGGTAAAGACAAAGTTCGCAGGCTGAATCCGATCAAACTCAAACAGATCGAAGATCGCTGCGTGTTTCTAGAAGAAGAGGTACCGCGCATTGAAGCCTCGATTGCAACGACGGAGACGGCGCTGGGAAACTTTGTTTCCGTTGCAGAGACGGAGCGTCAGACACGATTGCTCGACGACCTTCGCGGACAGCTTGCGCAACTAACCGCCGAATGGGAAGAGTCGATGATGGCGCTTGAAGAGCAGGCGGCGCTGCAGTGAGTACCGCGCTGATCACCGTTTGCAACCGGAGTATTGGTGTAGGCTGGTGTTTTCGATACGAGGGGTAATGTTATGGATCGACGAGAGTTCATGGGTGGTGCAATGGCTGCGGTCGCTGCCGGCGCGGTGAGCAAGGCAATGCCGGCGAGTGCGGTTGCTCCAGCGCCGTTGAAGCCGATGGAGATCGGGCTGCTGATCGTCCCGTATTCCGCACCGGAAGAGAAGTTCAAAATGCTGCAGGATCTTGGCCTGCGCAACTGCTATCTATCGCTCGATGACTATATCAATCCGGGCGGCAGCGGGTTTACTTCGCAGGTAGTGGATCTCTATCGCGGGCTCATCGACAAGTACGGCATACAGGTGACAACGGTCGAGGTGGTGGGGCCGCCGCCGCTGGTGTGGGACTTCGAGCACGGCCCTTCGACCATTGGAGTGGTGCCGCCGAAGACGCGAGCAGCGCGCATTGACGCGCTGAAGCAGGCTTCCGACTTTGCCAAGCAACTGGGTATTGGCCAGGTGCAGACGCATTGCGGATTTATTCCCGAAGATCCGGCCGACGCGCTGTATCCGGGCGCTGTCGAAGCGATCCGCGCGGTGACGAAGCATTGCCAGGACAACGGCCAATATTTTCTGATGGAAACCGGGCAGGAGACACCGACGACGATGTCGCGCATGATTCGCGATGTGAATATGCCGAACCTCGCTGTCGGTCTCGACACGGCGAACTTGATTCTCTACGGCAAAGCTAACCCGGTCGATGCGGTCGATATTCTAGGGCCGCATGTGCGCGGCATTCATGCCAAGGATGGCCGCTGGCCTACCGACCCGGACAAGCTGGGTGAAGAAGTGCTGATCGGCAAGGGCCTGGTGAACTTCCAGGAAGTCTTCACCAAGCTGCACAGCATCGGGTACAGGGGCGCGGTAACGATTGAGCGCGAGACTTCGGGGCCGCAGCAGATCGAGGATGTGCGGCGGAGAAGTTGTATCTGCAGCGCATTCTGGATGAGGTGACAGCAACTTAGTCCAGGCAGTCACGCCCGCATTGCTCCCACATCTCTCCGCAAAGTACGCGGTCAGATGTAGCGCACCATCTAACATTTCCTGAACATGAAATGAGGTCTCATGGATCGACGGCAATTTGTACAGGCGGTGGGAGCGGCTTCAGGTCTGCTTCTGGTGAAGCCGAGCACTGCATTTGGCTATCAGGCGAACTCGGCGGTGCGGCACGGCGCTGCTGGGTTGCGGCAATCGCGGTACAGGTGTGGCTACGTCGTTTGCGCAAAATACGAGCGCGCAGATTGTGGCGCTCGGCGACATCTTCGCCGACAATCTCGCCAAGGGGCACGAACACTTCAACCAGGTGAATGCGGGCCTGGGCAAGGCTGGATCTGATGATAAGCATCTCTTTCGCGGACCGCATGCGTTTGAAGAGCTTGCTGCACTCGCACGATGTGGACCTGATTCAGATTTCGACGCCGCCCTTCTTTCATGTGCAGCACCTGGAACGGCCGTCGCCGGCGGCAAGCATGTCTACTGCGAAAAGCCGGTGGGCATCGACGTGAAGCAGGCTCGCCAGGCGCTTGAGATCGCCCAAGCGCGTCAAGCCGACGCAGAGCGTCGACGTAGGCTTTCAGTGCCGCAATGCGCCGCCGCATCGCGGCTGTTGCTGAGACGCATCAAGGCCGGCGCGCTGGGCAAGATGGCGGCGGTGATCGCCAACTACAACGCGCCGGCCTCAACGGAAAAGGTCCGCCCAGTGCTTCGGCAGGATGAGCACCGTCTGCGCAACTGGCTGTGGTATCGCGCTCTCTCGGGCGACATTCTTGTCGAGCAGAACATCCACATCATCGATCTCTGCAACTGGATCCTTGGCGCCAACCGGTCAAGGCGACGGCTACGGGAGGGCGCAATGTGCTTAACCACTGGGGCGACATCTGGGACAACTATCAGGTCGACTACATTATCCAGACGATGTGCAGTTGTCGTTTGTTTCGACGCAGTTTGGTGCGTATGGCGGCTTTGATGCCGGGCTCAAATTCTATGGCGTCGGAGGGCTCGGCGACCGCCCTACTCGGGTCCGGTGAAGATTCTGGGCTCGCAGGCGTGGGACTGGCAGGACGCGGATCCGCCGGCCGCGCAAGCGGGCTCGGGCCAGTTTGCCGCCAACGGTGCCTTCCTCGACAACCTGAAGTACGCCGACCGAGACAAGGAGCGCTCTTCATCGAGACCATCACATCGGGCCAGCCGAACAACGAGATTGCCTCCGGTGTGGACACGGCTCTCAGCTGCATGCTCGGCCGCATGGCGGGCTACCAGAAGCGCGAAGTGACATGGGACGAGCTGATGGCGCATGGCGAAACCTACGAGCTTGGAATGGACTTGAAGCAGTTCGCGTAGCAATCTCAGACGCATTTTGGCATTGCATGACACGCGGCCTTCGGGTCGCGTGTTCGTTTATGGACACGACGATTTCACTGTCGGACAATGTTGCTCCCGCGGTCCAGAACAAAGTCTCAGATGTCACTGAACTAATCTCGAATCGGATGCGTATGGAGTGGCAGGCGAGATGCTGGCTCGTCTCTTATTCACGTGGTCGCGAGGTTTCCCAATGCACGCATGGACTCTGGACACGAAAGTGGCGCTGCGGCAGTTGCTGAAGTCGCCCGGCTTTACTCTGACGGCACTTCTGATGCTGGCGCTGGGCATTGGCGCGACTACGGCGATCTTTTCGATCGTGGAGGGCGTGCTGCTGCGGCCGCTGCCGTTTCCCGATTCTGGCCGCCTGGTGGTGCTGGCAGACAAGATCGCCGGTGTGAATCGTGGGTGGGAACGGAGAGGCCGGCGTCACGGTGCCGGATATCCGCACCTATCACGCGCGACACGCATTCGTTTACTGCGCTTGGCGGGTCTACCTTCGGCGGATATGAGCTTTCGGGGGTGGATGAGCCGGCGCAGGTGAATGCCGCGCGGATGACCGCCGGCGTCTTTCAGGCGCTGGGTGTAGCGCCTATCCGGGGCGCGTCTTCACGGCGGACGAAGATGAGCAAAGCGCACATGTCGCGATGCTGAGTTATTCAGGGTGGCGAGAGCCGGTTTCAAGCCAACCCAAAATATTGGGATCGAAGATATCGTTGGATCGCAAACCGTATGTCGTTATTGGCGTGATGCCCAGGGGATTTGAGTTTCCGCTGCAGCCCGGCCAGCTCAATCACGTCGAGCTGTGGTTGCCGATGAGCCTCAGCCCCCAGGAACTTTCGACGCAGTCGGCTTCCAACTGGAGCTATCAGATGGTGGGCCGGCTGAAGCCAGGCATTTCGACCGCAGCAAGCGCGAAGCGATGCCGAACCGCGTGGCGCAGGAGATCATGCGCGGGTTTCCGGCGGACATCGCGAGCCTGCACATCAGCCCTGTCGTTCGTCCGCTGCAGGAAGAAACCATCGAGCAGGCGCGCCCGCTGGTGGAAACGTTGTTTCTGGCTGTAGGCGGTGGTGTTGCTGATCGCATGCGCAAACCTGGCGGGGCTGCTGCTGGTGCGGGCCATTCGCGGGCAGCGCGAGGTCGCGGTTCGGCTGGCGCTTGGAGCGCCTTCGTGGCACTTTTGCGGCAAGTCGTTTATCGAAAGCCTGGTGCTCAGTGCGTCCGGAGGCTTGCTCGGCCTCGGGCTGGCCGCCCTTGCGCTGTCGGTCGGCAAGCAGCTTCCTGCCGGAGAGCTTGCCGCGCATCAGCGAGATCGGGCTCGACTGGAAAGTGGTTGGGTTTGCCCTGCTGCTCGGCGTCGTCGACAGGACTGATGCTGTGGATTGGCGCCCGCTTTTGCGGCTCTGCGGACGAATGTCAATGACACTCTGAAAGAGGGCGGACGCAGCGGGTCGGCGGGCGGCAGTCATGCTCGCCTGCGTTCCGCGTTAGTGATAGCGGAAATCGCCATCGCCCTGGTGCTGCTCACGGCCTCCGGACTGCTGCTGCGCAGCTTTGACAAGATGCGCCCACCTAGCCTGGCTACTCGCCCCCAGATCATGTCACCTCGGCATCGTATTCGCTGCCCGAGAAACAATACTCCACGCAAGCGCAGTCGATATCTTCAATCGAGGAACTGCTGCGACGTCTGCGGGAACTGCCCGGCGCGGTTTCCGTGGGGCTCACCAGCTTTTTGCCGGTGTCGGGCAATAATAACAAGCCAGACCTTTATCGTGGATGGGTATGTTCCGCCGAAGGGCGCGACGCATGAATTTGGCGACGGTCGCCGCGGTCATGGATGACTACTTCCACACTATGCGATCCCGTTGCTGCGCGGCCGCGTTTCCACGGGCGCAGACGCATGGCTCGCAGTTGGCGGTTATTGTGAATCACAAGTTGGCGCAGCAGTACTGGCCCGGCCAGGATCCCATCGGCAAGCGCATGCGAATTGGAACACACCAGATGAAGACGCCGTGGATGACGGTGGTCGGCGAGATCGCGGACGTTAAGCTAGACTCGCCCGATGAGGAGACGAAGAACCAGTCTTTTTTCCTGCGGATCAGATCGAGGATTCGCTGGGATCACTGGCTCGGCCGGAGATCTCAACGGCAATGGCGGCTTCATCGTGCTGCGTTCGTTATTGCCGCCGGAACAAATGGAGAATGCTGCGGGCTACTGTGCGCGCGCTCGATCCGCAACTGGCGCTGACCCAGGTGCAGACGATGGAGCACGCGGTCTCGGAGAGCGAGGCCCCACGGCGGTTTAATACAGTCCTGATCAGCAGCTTTGCCTTTGCGGCGGTGCTGCTGGCTGTGCTCGGCATCTACAGTGTCATCGCGTTTTCGGTGGCGTCGCGCGTGCAGGAGATCGCGATTCGCATGGCGCTGGGATCGCAGCGTTCTGACATCATGCGGCTCATCGTGAACTCGGGCGCGAAGCTGGCGGTTGTCGGCTGCGTACTGGGGCTTGGGCGGTGCGGTTACGGCTTCAGGGCTGTTGCGGTCGTTGCTGTTCGGCGTAAGCCCCTTCGACCCGCTGGTAACGGCGGGAGCAGCTTTGGCTGTCTTCGCGCTCGCCATCGCAGCTTCGGCGCTGCCGGCGCGAAGCGCCGCGACAATTGATCCGATGCGTGCGCTGCGGGCGGAGTAAGCCGTCCGCAGCGTAATCTTGTGCGGCCTGACGCACGATGCGCTTCGCTGTTCCTACGCCGTGGGATTTGCGCGGAATGACTCAGGCATAATCAAGACATAATGGCAGTCTTGTGGAACCCGGAGAGCTGGCCGCAACGGCTGGCAGAGCTGCAGGATGACTCGGGCGAACTGAAGGAAACACCGCTGCGGCGGGACGTTCGTTCGCTGGGCATGCTGCTGGGCGAGGTGCTGCGCGAGCAGGCCGGCAATGAACTCTATGAGCAGGTGGAAGCGCTACGGCAGGGCACGATCCGGCGGCGTGAGGCCGAGGATCAGGGCGCAGAGGCCGCGGCGGCCGAACACGCGGCTAGCGCCATGGCGATGGTGCACAAGCTTCCCGTGGATCGAGCCCTGCTGCTGACGCGAGCCTTTGGCTTTTACTTCGAGCTCATCAATCTCGCAGAGACGAATCATCGCAAGCGGCGTCGGCTGACGCTGCAGGTCAGCGGCGCGGCGAGCCGGCAGCGTGGTTCGCTGGCCGGCACGCTGCGGGCGATGAAGCGGGTTGGCATTCCGGCCGGCGAGGCGCTCGACTGGTTGGGGAAGATCCTCGTTGTGCCTGTGTTCACGGCGCATCCCACCGAGATCGCGCGGCGCTCGGTAATGTTCAAACGGCGGCGCATTGGTGAGTTGCTCGAACTGCTGGATCGAATTCCGGTTGCGGAGAGTGAGTTGGCGCGCCTGGAAGAGCAGGTGCTCGCCGAAATCACTTCGCTGTGGCAGACCGATGAGGTCCGCAGCCGCAGGCCGACGGTTTATGACGAGATCAAGATGGGGCTCGATTACTACGATGTCTCCATCTTTGCCACACTGCCGAGCTTGTATCGCGAGATTGCTGAAGCGCTGGATTCGGCCTACGGGTTGAAGCTGGAAATTCACGAGCTGCCGAAGATGCTCGAGTTCGGTTCGTGGATCGGTGGCGACCGCGACGGCAACCCGTTTGTGACTCCGGATGTGACGCGCAATGCAATTCACCTGGCGCGCGAGCATCTACTGGGCTTCTACGACGAGCAGCTGCAGAAAGTAATCGATCTTCTCTCGAGTTCGGCACAGCAATCTCCGGTGAGCGATGTTCTTCGTCAGCGTCTCGAAGAGTACGAAGCGAAGATTCGTACGGCAGTCTCCGAAGCTTATGGGCAGAACTTCGAGTTTGAGATCTACCGTCGTTTCCTGATCTGCATACGGGTGCGCGCGCGGCGCACAATGCAGGATGCAGGCGTGGATACGGTGCGGCTGCCGCGGCCCTCGACCCGATGGGCTCGCAGGCGATGCTGGAACAGGTGCTGCCGGGCTACACGTCGGCACAGGAATTCGCGGGCGATCTGGATCTGCTCCGAGAATCGCTGGCAGCAAATCGCGGGCTGCGTATCGCCCGCAATCTTGTCGATCCGCTGTTGCTGCTGGTCAAGACATTCGGATTGCATCTGCATACGCTCGATATCCGGCAGCACGCGAAGCAGCACACGCTGGCGCTGAAAGAGGCCATCAGGGACACGATGGCACACACGCTGCCCAAGCCGCCGTCGCCTGAGACTACGAGCATTTTCGAGACCTTCCGCGTGATCGGCGAAGTGAAGGATGGCGTGACGCCGGAGGCGATCCGGCACTACGTAATCAGCGGCGCTACGTGCGTGGACGATGTGCTGGCGGTCATCCGGCTGGGACGGCTGGCCGGGGTGCGCTTCGAGGGCAGCGACGGCGGGCAAGGTTCAGATCCGGGCCTGATGCCGGTACCGCTTTTTGAGTCGATCGAAGATCTGCGCAATGCTTCGGAAATCTGCCGCGAGCTGTGGAAGCGGACAGATTATCGTGCGCTGCTCGAAACCTGGGGCAATACGCAGGAGATCATGCTCGGCTACTCGGACTCCAATAAAGACGGTGGCATGCTGACGAGCACCTGGGAGATATTCCGCGCGCATCGTGCGCTGCATCAGGTGGCGCGGGAGGAAGGTGTGCATCTGCGGCTCTTTCATGGGCGTGGTGGAACTGTAGGACGCGGTGGTGGGCCGACGCATCGTGCGATCTTTGCGCAGCCGCTTGATTCGTTCGAGGGGCAGCTCCGGATTACGGAGCAGGGCGAGGTTTTGAACTTCAAATACGCAGACGTGGTGCTGGCCGAGCGCAATCTGGAGTTGATGATTGCCGCGTCGCTCGACGCATTGGCGCGGCCCAACCTGCGCGATCCCGAGGGGCATTTCAGTGGCGCATTGAAGCCGGAGTGGGAAGAGGCGCTGGATGCGCTTTCGACGCTAGCCTACGAGTTCTATCGTGAGCACATTCTGGAAGATCCGGGGCTGCTCAAGTATTTTGCGCAATCGACGCCAATGACGGAACTCGAACACGCGAAGATCGGCTCACGTCCTTCCAAGCGCAAGGGATCGTTGAGTCTGGAGACGCTACGCGCGATTCCGTGGGTCTTTGGATGGACGCAGTCGCGGTTGCTCATTCCGGCGTGGTACGGCGTGGGATACGCTGTGGAAAAGTATCTTGCGGAAGATGGTCACAGGGAACAGAGACTAGACATCTTGCTCACGATGTCGCGGGAATTTCCTCTGTTCATCGATCTCATACGCAATGTGGAGATGGCGCTGGCCAAAGTCGATCTGGGCACGGCGCGCCTTTACTCGACCCTGGTGGAAGATGCGGCCCTGCGGCAGCGGATCTATGAAGACTTTGAGCGCGAGTACGATCGCTCGGTCGAAGCAGTGCTGGCGGTCACGGGGCAAAAGGCGCTGCTCGAAAAGAATTCGGTGCTGGCGCGGTCGATCCGGCTGCGCAATCCGTACGTCGACCCGATGCACCTGATCCAGGTGGATCTGCTGCGCCGCAAGCGTAAGGGTGAAGATACACCGGAGGTGAACCGCGCCATTTCCGCAACCATCAGCGGCATCGCCGCGGGTTTGCGGAATACGGGTTGAGCACGGATTTGCAGTATCGTTGCGAGCCTATTCCGCGATCGTGGTGTCGAACTCGACGTAGTTCTTCAGGTGGTATTTGATGACCTGGTAGCACTCGCAGGCGACTTTTTCGAGGCCGGCGGAGTCAACGATGTGCATGATGCCGCGCTTGTACTCGATAAGCCCTTTGCGTTTGAGGCTGCCGGCGGCCAGCGTGACGGTGGCGCGGGTGCCTCCAAGCATGTCGGCGAGCAGCTCATGGCTCATGCGGAAGGTGTCGCTGTGCGAACGGTCTGCGCAGACCAGAAGCCAGCGCGCCAGGCGTGGCTCAAACTGGTGCTTGGCGTTGCAGCCCACGTACTGTGTGGCCTGGTCAAGCTGGGCTTGTACATAACGCAGCGCCAGAGTCTGAAAGTCACCGCCAAGTCTGAATTCCTTGCGTGCCAGATCAACTGGAGAAGCAAAGCCGTGGCCGGCGATCTGGGTGTAGATACGGTTGAGAGACCGTCTCGCGCCCATGAGGGCCGAGACACCGATGACAGATTCAAAGCCGAAGGTGCTGACCTCAACCTGGGAGCCATCCTTGAATGTGGCCGTCATCGAAGCCATACCGGTCTCGAGAAAGTAAAGGTACTTGATGGGCCGGTGAGGATATTCCATCTCGTAGCTCAGCTCAAATTTCACCGGTGCGAGATTCAGGCGCGAGATTATCCTCGAATCCAGCGCCCGCAATAACGTGTTCTTAAAAATGCCCGCTTCCACCGGTAAACACTCCTCAATTGTTTCGGCAAAATACTGTTTCCAAACAGCTTATTCCGAAGATTTCAATCGTTAGGTTCGATGTCGAACATACGTACGAATTCGGAACTATTAGGCTCTGAGAGAACCGTAATGGGCGTGCACGGCTCATGGCTCTGAACGTTACAAACAGGATCAGACAAGTGAGGCTAACCAGTGTCCGAATCGCATGATCGTCGCGTCTTTGTCGTGGACGACGAGTTTATCATTGCTACAACTCTTGCCACGATTCTTCAGAAAAATAGCTACGACGCGACATCCTACACCGATCCCATGAAGGCCTTGGCGGCCGCGCGCGAGAACCCACCGGAACTGCTCATCACAGATGTGATGATGCCACGGTTATCCGGAATCGATCTGGCCATCGCGGTACAGAAATCGTGCCCGAAGTGCAAAATACTGCTTTTCTCCGGACAGGCGGCAACGATGGGGCTGTTGCAGGAGGCCTCGGAGAAGGGGTATTCCTTCGATCTCATCAACAAGCCGATCCACCCTACGGATTTGCTGAAGCGGATTCGCATGGTCACAGAGGAGACGCTGGTCTAGCGGAATCGACGGTCGCGCCATGAAAGAAGCCCGCCGGAGTGGCGGGCTTCTTTCATGCTGATTCAGATGATATGGAACGGGTTAGAACGGATTAAGCTTCGCGAGCCCCTTCTTCTTTTTCTTCTTGCTCGAGGCGTCCTCGCTCTCGTCCAGCTTCGGTTTCTTTGTCTTCTCGGGCTTGCCGTTCGCGGTAGTCTGGGCGGCGGGCTGCGGGGTTGAGCCAGGCTTGATGTCGTTAACCTGATCGGGAGCTGCGGTCGGGGCTTCGGCGGCGGGCAGCTTTGTCTCGGTCGTTCCGACCGATTTCACGACCGCGTTAGGGTCTTCGGCCGGTTTGTTGGTCTCGGCAGCTGAGTTGGGAGCGCTCACGATCGACGCGCCGATAGAGTTGCCGGCGCCACTGTCATCAGAGCCACTTACCTTCTCAAATTGCAGAGGCGCCTGGGGCTGATCCGACCGCGGTGGCTCGTTGGGAGAGGTTGGCTTGGGAGTTGCCGCGGACTCAGTCGTGGACGCCGCACCCGGCTGTGCTGCCTTGTAGGCGGCCAGGAAGATCTGCCGGTCTTCCTGGCTGATCTCGGGTGCCGTCGTGCGGGTAGGGCTGACCATTGTCGGATCGCCAACATGGGCCGCTTCGACCGTTACCGGCCCGTGCTTCACCATGCCCAGGGCTTTGTCAGTGAAACGGACAGGCTGACGGCTCTGTTCCTCGGCTTCGCTTTCGGCGATGGCGGCCTGCGTCGGTTCAGGAACCGGGCGGTTCATGGCGATCAGGCGGTCGCGGGCCTCTTCGACCATGGGCGCCATCGGATAGCGAGTTACAACCTTGCTGTAAGCTGCGGCAGCCTTGTCGTAATAGACCTGCTCAAGACGCTCACGGACGGCTCCCGGCAGTCCTCGCGCCAACTGTACCTTCTTGGCTTCGCCGGCGTAGTCGTCGCCGATGGTCAGCCAGACCTCATCGCTTTTGCTATAGAGCGGGTAGGTATCGGCCACGGTCTGCAGGCGGGCGATGGAGCCTGGCCAGTTTTCGCGGGTCGAATAATAGGCGCCGATCTGGTACTCACGCTCCGCGAGCACTTCCTGCACTTCGCGCAGCTTTTGCTTCGCGCGCGGAATCAGCGAGGAGTCGGGGAACTGCTGAATCATTTCGCGATATTTCAGTTCGGCCTTCTCGGCGTTGCTGTAATCGCGGTCGGGCTTTTCCATCTGCATGAAGTAGATGTCGCCCACCTTCATCTTGGCTTCGGCAGCTTCCGGAGCCGTCGGGAAGAAGGTAATGAAATCTTCGTACTCGGCCTCGGCCTGAGCCAGCGCCGCCGTGCCGCCTTCCTTGAACCAGGCATCGGCATACGACAACTTGGCGCGCATCTGGTACTCGGAGTTTGGGTAAGTATTGAGCAGGGTCTGCAGATCGAGACGGGCAACATCGAAACGGCCCTTCTTCAGGGAGATCATCGCCTTGTCGTAGAGCTGTTTATCTGGCTGCTTGCTGTTGACGTCGGCCAGCGGATTGGCGCTAAGGTCTTCATTCTTCTTGTGCTTCTTCGGTTTTTCCTTCGCATTGGCGGGGACGACCGAAAGAGCGAGTGCAAGAATACTCGCAGTGGAGACGATGCGCATGGTTCTGCGGTGCATCGTGCGTGTGAAAAGACTCATACCACCTCAATCTCGCTGCACGCTGCCGGGGACCGCTGCTGCCGCGCTACACTTCCGAGAAAATTCTAACCGAAGGCTCACCCAATCCCGCGAGGCGAATCAAGGCCACATCCCTAAACTGCGATACCAGCCGCGGTTTTGGCCGCCGCCAGCAGTTCACGGGCATTCTGTTCGGCGTTGCCGCTGCCGAAGACTGCATTCCCGGCAACCAGCAGCTCCGCACCTGCTTGGACGACCTGAGCGATGGTATCGTGAGCCACGCCGCCGTCCACTTCAATTCTAAACCGCAGGCCCAGCTCCTCCCGGATTTCGACGAGGCGGCGGATCTTATTGAGCGAAAAGTCGATAAATTTCTGTCCGCCGAAGCCGGGATTGACGCTCATGACCAGTACGTGATGCAGCATCGGCAATATATCCAGCAGGACGTCTACACGCGTGGCCGGGTTGAGGACCACGCCAGGCTTAAGTCCGTGGTGCAGAATCAGCTCAATGGTGCGGTGCAGATGCGGGCAGGCTTCGTAGTGAACGCCGATCCAGTTGGCCCCGGCGTCGGCAAAGGCCGCGATATATTCGTTGGCGTTGTCGATCATCAGGTGGCAATCGAGCGGCAGGCTGGTGGCCTTGCGCAGGCTCTTTACGACCGGCGGACCGAGGGTGATGTTGGGGACGAAATGCCCATCCATGACATCGACGTGGATGACGGTGCCGCCGCCGCGCTCAGCCGCTGCTACTTCGTCGGCGAGGCGGGCAAAATCCGCGGAAAGAATCGAGGGCAGCAGTTCAACCATACCGGTCACGATGAAATTCCTCTTCAAGAAAAGTGTATCGCAGCGCCTGTTTGCGCGATGGAGAACCACCGTGCGCTGAAAGCCGCTGCGGAGCCTGCAATAAGATGCGCGGCAGCTTACAATGGCCGCGAGGATGATGCGGGACGCAAAGGAGCCTCTGACAGCGGGACTTTCGCGGCGGAAGCTGCTGAAAAGCGCTGCGATGACCGCAGTGGCGCTGCCCGTGCTGACCAGTCGAGCACCTCAAGCGACGGCTGAGCCGTTGGGCGCTTCTGGTTCAGAGGACCGCAAATACTGGGTCTCTCTGATGACCCGCGTGGCTGAGCCTGTCTTGCACGCGCTGAGCGAGCGCCGGCTGAAGGTGACGATGCCGGTGGAAGCGCTCGCCGGCCACGAAGAGGACCGGCGGTTGTACACCTATCTGGAAGCTATGGGACGATTATTGGCGGGCATGGCATCCTGGCTTGAGTCTGGTCTGGATGAGGGCGAGGAAGGGAAGCTGCGAAGCCGCTACGCGGAGTGGGCACGCATGGCGATTCAGGCCGGAACTGATCCGAAATCGCCGGATTTCATGAACTTCACCAAGGGCGGCCAGCCGGTGGTCGATGCGGCCTTTCTGGCGCTGGCGATCCTGCGAGCACCAACCGAGCTCTGGAAGAATCTGGACAACGCCACCCAGCGCAATCTGGTCGCAGCTCTTGAATCGACTCGCGTGATTCAGCCGGGATACAACAACTGGCTGCTCTTTTCGGCGACGATTGAGGCGGCGCTTTCGACGATGGGTGCATGGTGGGATCCGATGCGCGTGGATTACGCCGTGCGCAGCCTCGATAGCTGGTACAAAGGCGACGGCGTTTACGGCGATGGCCCGGAATTTCACTGGGACTATTACAACAGTTTCGTGATGCACCCCATGCTGCTGGCGGTTCTGGACGCAGTGTCGAAGGTGTCGCCGTCGTGGAATCGATTCACGGAGCTCGTGCTGGAGCGCGCACGGCGGTATGCGGCGATTCAGGAGAGGATGATCGCTCCGGATGCTTCCTTTCCGCCCCTTGGTCGCTCGCTCTGCTACCGCTTCGGAGCCTTTCACCTGCTGGCCGATATGGCGTTGCGAGGGAAACTGCCTGAGGGTGTGCATCCGGCGCAGGTGCGGTGCGCCCTGACGGCCGTAATGCGCCGCATGGCCGATGCTCCGGGGACATTCGATGAAAACGGCTGGCTGCGCATTGGCTTCTACGGGCATCAGCCTTCCATCGCCGAGAGCTACATCTCAACCGGAAGCTGTTATCTCTGCTCGGCGGCGTGGCTGCCGCTGGGGCTGGCTGCGAGCGAAGACTTCTGGGCTGCGGAGGCGATGCCGTGGACCGCAAAAAGAGTCTGGAGCGGTGAGGCAGTGGCTCCGGATCACGCACAAACCTGACGGAAGCCTCGCGAAAAGAGAAAACGCAGCAGACGAATCGCGGGCATTGCCGATTGGAAAGGATCGACCGGTGGACGTAGAACGCGCTATTCTGGTGGCCGTTTTGCAAACGCTTACATCGGAGTCTGCCTCATGCGTGCCGCCGTCTGGATTGCCTCTCTCGCTTTTGTTGCCTCTACCACCCTTCTGGCTCAGGAGAAGGCTGCGCCACTGCCGCCGATGGGCTGGAATAGCTGGAACCACTTCGCCGGTCACGTGACGGACGCCGATGTGCGCTCCGCAGCGGACATGCTTGTCTCATCCGGCATGCGCGATGCCGGTTATGTCTACGTGAATGTCGACGACACCTGGCAGGGCACGCGCGATGCGCAGGGAGTGATCGCATACCAACGATCGCTTTCCGGATATGAAGGCGCTGGGTGACTACATCCACTCGAAGGGGCTGAAGTTCGGCATTTACTCCTCGCCCGGACCGAAGACCTGCGGCGGCTATGCCGGCAGTATCGATCACGAAGCGCAGGATGCGAAGATCTATGCGGAATGGGGCGTGGATTTTCTGAAGTATGACCTCTGCTCCTATCAGGACCTGATGATTCAGGCACAAAAGGAGCACCCGGAAGACACCGGCATCAAGAACCGCATGATGATTGCAGCCTACAAGAAGATGGGCGATGCACTGAAGGCGACGGGCAGACCGATCGTCTATAGCCTCTGCCAGTATGGGATGGATGATCCGTGGAAGTGGGGACCGAGCGTCGGCGCATCGATGTGGCGCACGACCGATGATATCGATGACTCGTACGGTCGCATGGTTGCCATTGGTTTCAGCCAGGCGGGCCTGTCGAAGTATGCCGGACCGGGGCACTGGAACGATCCGGACATGCTCGAAGTCGGCAATGGCAAGATGACCGCCGACGAGTACCGCACACACATGAGCCTGTGGGTGCTGTTGGCGGCGCCGCTGCTCGCAGGCAACGATCTGAGCAAGATGACCGATGTGGATAAGAGCATCCTCATGAACAAGGATGCGATCGCCATCGATCAGGACCCGCTGGGCAAACAAGGCGACCGGCTGTTTGAGAGCGGCGATCTCGATGTATGGACGAAGCCGTTAAGCGGCGGTCGCGTGGCAGTGGGACTCTTTAATCGAAGCTGGTCGACACGCGATATTTCGGTGGATCTGGCACAGATCGGCTTCAAGAACGGCGGCAACGTGCGGGATGTTTGGAAGGACAAAGATCTCGGGCACCGCTCCGGCGTCTTTACCGACACAATCCTGACGCATGGCGTGACGCTGCTGATTGTGAGCAAGTAGTCAAGGCGTTGCCGGTTGGCCTTGTTTGGGCAGGCTGCCGGCTGCAACGCGTCCTGCGCTGCGTAGCATCGAGCGCAGTGGCCATTTGCTGTCGGCATCGGCAAAACAGATCTCGCCGGAACGCTTCTGCTGCGGACGATAGTACCAGCGGGCCAGCAGTGCTAGATGGCCCTGCCGCAGCGTCGCATTGGCCTGCGCTTGTGCCGACGAGAGGGTATCGAGCACCGATTCCATGCGCGCTTCGAGCATATCGCGCGATAGTTTAGTGGCTGTGCCGCTCTGCTCCGGAATAGGCTGCACCGCCATAGGCTGCGCGTAGAGCGAGCTTGAGCCGGACTGCTCATTCTGTATGCGCATGCCGATGGTCGAGAACGGCTCCGGGCCGCTGAAGATGCCCTCTGCAAAGAGGAAGACCGCGACTTCATCCGGACTCGCTGAGGTCTGCAACACAGCAGCATAGAGCCGGTTCATGGGATGCACAAGCTCCGGCGCAAGCGCGCGCACAGCTTCAATCTTCTCCACCTGTGCGTGGAGCTTGGCGGCTGTCTCGAACTCGAGTTCTTCTGATGCCTTATTGCGCTGCTGCTGGATGGTGATCAGCTTGCTCTCGCCGCGTGTGGCAAGAAAGCTGCGCACGGCTTCCGCTTCTTCGGTGTAGCGCTCATCGGCGCAGGCCATCTGGCAGGGCGCGAGGCACATCTTCATCTCGCCGTAAACGCAGCCGGGATGGCTCGGGCTTGGTTCAAGATTTTCCTCGCATCGGCGCAGCAGAAAGAGCTTCAGAAGTTCATCGGCATAGCGCTCAGCTGCGGCCCGCGATGGAAAGGGTCCGAAGGCCCACTGTCCTTCACGCTGGCCGGGGCGATTGGTGACGGTGATGCGCGGAAAGCGATTGCCACCGTGAAACCTCACGAAAGCCGGAGCGCGCAGATGCATGCGTTCGAGAGCCTTTGCACCATAAACAGTCTCAAGCAGCGAAAACTGCAGCAGCAGTGATTCGAATTCAGAGCCGGTAAGCCGCCATGCAATGCGGCGCACACGCGAAACAAGCTGCAATCGCTTGGTTTGCCCTTTGGCCGGACGCAGCAGGCGCTCAAGACGGCGGCGCAGGTCGGGAGTGAGGCCAATGTACGGCTCGGCGCGTTCGTCTTCTCCGTAGCAAGGCGAAAACGGCCTTACGTGAAGGAAGCTGGCGCAACGCTTCTGCCGGATCGACCGGATCGAAGGCGATGCTTTCCGTCAGTAGTGGGCCGGCCATGGGCTGATTCTACTTCCCCGGTGCTCTTGAACTATGCGCCGGCGACGGTCATGCCATCGACGCGGAGCGTAGGTGCGGAGACGGAGCCGCGGAAGACCAGGTCGTCGCCGATGGCCGTAATGTTCTGCAGCATCTCACGCAGGTTTCCTGCGATCGTCACTTCCTCCACGGCATAGGTAAGTGTTCCATTCTCGATCCAAAGGCCCGATGCACCGCGTGAGTAGTCGCCGGTGACGAGGTTCACGCCCTGACCGAGCAGGCTGGTGACGTAGAAGCCTTCTTTGACGTCAGCAAGTATCGCCTCCGGCGTCTGATTGCCGGGTACAAGGTAGAGATTGCCGGCACCGATGCCGGGGCTGCCCGCGAGTCCCCGCGTAGCGTTGCCGGTCGATCGCAGGTTGAGCTTGCGCGCACTGTAGCTGTTGAGCAGGTAGGTCTGCAGCACGCCATTTTCGACAACGACGGTGCGGCGAGTCGGCAATCCTTCGCCGTCGAAGGGCGAAGTGCCGAAGCCGCCTACGCCCGTCGGAAGCAGCATCGTGTGATCGTCGACGATGGTGATGTTTGCGGCTGCAACGGCCTCGCCGAGTTTTCCGGCAAGATACGATGCATGACGCCAGATGGCATCGCCCGAGGCGGCATCGAAAAGATGGCTGATAAGCGAGCGCGAAACCTCAGGCGAAAAAACGATGGGAACACGCTGCGTTTGCACGCGACGTGCTCCAAGATGACGCAATGCGCGGCGCGCAGCCTCCTGGCCGATGGACTCAGGCGAGGCAAGATCACTGATGCGGCGTGCGCTGGAGTACCAGGAATCACGCTGCATTTTTCCTTCTTCATCAACGGCGAGTGGCGCAGTGGAGACGCCGCAATAGCTGGATCGGTATTCGCCGAGAAAACCGCGTGAGTTAGCCAGGATGCGCCTGCCGGTTGCGGCGCTGAAAGAGCCGCCCTGCGAGTTTTTGATACGCGGATCGAAAGCGAGCGCCGCCGCTTCTGCCTCTCGCGCCATGGCGATACGCTCCGACGCCGGCAGCGAGTAGACGTCGTCGAAGTAGAGATGCAGGTCGCTCGTCAACTGGCCGAATTCAGATGGCTCCGGCAGGCCGGCGAAGCTGTCTTCCTCCGTGACGCCGACCAGAGCCATGGCCCCGGAGACGAGATCGGCAATGCCGCCAGGCGTGAGGTCACTAGTGGAGGACGATGCAGAGCGCTTGCCGGCGAAGACGCGCAGCCCCATGCCGCGCGAGCCCGACTCCTGCAGGGTTTCCACCTCACCCATGCGCACGGTGACGGAGAACTCGTCGCCTTCGCTGACGACGGCTTCGGCGTCGGTGGCGCCAGCTTGAAGTGCGCGTGAGACAACTTCAGCGGCGAGGGATTTCAGATCAAGATCGGTATCGGACTTTGTGGATGCAACTGCTCCGGGCATGTCTCCACGGTACCAAAGATGGCGATGGTTTTACGGGACTGGCACGAGCAGGGCTTTGCCGATGACGGTAGCGACACCGTCCAGTCCATCGTCGAAGCGTTGCGCGAGAATCTGTTCGCCTTGAAGGTGCCAGAGGATCTCTGAGTTATTCCATGCGTTTTCGCGTGCGGCAGCCATGCTCCATCCTGCGATGGTGTCTTCGATGTGTGAGACCGGGGGGAGAACGTCGCCGAGAAGGCGTAGATGCAGCGTTTGCTTTGCGCCGTCAATGAGATTGTCGAGTGTGCTGTTGAGATTAGTGAAGTCGTTGTACTGTGCGTTGCCGTGTTGTGGCACGGTCCCGCGTATTTTGTACGTGGCAATGACCGCAAAAGCGAGATCGTGATTGATGTGCGCGTTGACTCCTGCGAATGCGCATTGGATGCGTGCGAGGCGCGTGTTATTGCGGCAGGCAAACAACACCTGCCAACACTCGGGCAGCGGCTGATTCGCGAGGAAGTTCTTGAGAGCGGAGAAGTAAAGCTGCCCGAACTGCACGTCCAGTTCCGCGAGAAATGCCGGATCGGCGAAACCGCCGGCGCTGACGCGCGATTCCACGGCTTGCGTTACCTGCAGATAGAGCCAGTTGAACCACTTCAGTCCGTCGCCATCGGTGGTGATGGTGTCGATGGTCTGCATAGTGCCGAGCACATCGGGAATGGTGCTGGGCGGTGTTTGCAGCAGCGCGAGCAATTGCGGGTCATAGGGGAACATGGTGCGAGATTATAATGGTTCTCTCCATTGACCCGTAAATCGGAATCATGCTACCTTCCTCAAGGAAGGAGACATCGTGCGCCTACTCATCAAGCATTCGCAGCGACCCAATCGCCAAGCATCAGGCGCAGTCGTGGATGTTGCTCCTTTTCCCATCCTCGGCTTCGCCTAGCAGTACACAAGACAGACAACTGAAGGAGTTGTATGAAGACCGAGGAGTCTTTGCGTCGGTACTTCTACCGCATGGGCGCGCGCCTGCGTTTTCAAGTAGGCGGCGTTCGTCCTGGTTTGAAGATCCGAATCGATGTAGGTAGAGACCGCTCCGGCGAATTTTTTGATATTCGATCCGAAGAAGGTGTTGCACCCGAGATTCTCGACGTGCAGCCCGTTTCCCGGCATCTCGTATTGATGGTTCGCGATGACGGTTTCAAAAACAAATATCTGCTTGGACATGATGAGCGGCACTGGTTTGCTGCTGCTGTACCTGGTGACGGGGTTCGCGATGTGCGAACTGCGATTGCCAGTCTGCGGCCGGAGGAAATTCAGGACCACAGAGCTATCCGCCAGGGAGAGTGGTTCTTCGTGCGGGATCACAGCGTGAACGATCTCAAGGTTGTTGTACATCACAGTGAACCGTTGAGCCGTGGTGCTGGAAGTAAGCCTCACATGTGCGCTGAGATGATGCGGCGCGGAGGTGAGGTGGTCTATGTGAGCCGACAATATCCGACAGGTATCAACGCTGCGGCTTACGAAAAGCTTCTGGCAAGCGATCCGAAAGCGTCAGCGATGAACTGGCAAACCAGGGTGCGCGATGCCCAGGTATATGTTCGTGGTGAAGTCCGTCATCCCGATCATAAGACCATCGATCTTGATGGCTGGCATCGCGTCTACATGAACCGGGAACGCTTTGCTCGTCATGCGCAGCAGGTTGCGTTTCTCGACTAACGAAGAAAGCCCCGGGATAGAAGCCGGGGCTTTCCTTCCACTTTATTCGTTGAGCAACGGACTAACTTGCAAGGCGTGCAGTTGCATCCGAACCGTGCTGTTTTACGAGTTTGTTGTAAATACCGAGGAGTAGGAATGGCGCGGCCCACTGACCGATGAAAAGTGCGGGATGTTCCTTTTTCGCCAGATGAAAGCTGGCCGACGCAGCCATCGCCACCAGTGCAGCTCCAAGATAGAAGCTGGACGGGATTTGTGACGTATGTTTTTCGATCGAAGCCGTGAGCTGATCTTCGTGAACCTGTCCGGGTGCGACGCGAAAATCTGTCATGAATACAGTCTCCTTTAGGGCGACATAACCGCCGTAAGGAGGTAGATGCAGATTTGAGGCGTCGCTCACGCCGAGTTTTCGCGAGATGAAACACCCAGGCTCGTTCTGGTGAGCGTATGAAGCTGGCAGCTTATCTTCCTGTCCCACCCACCGTCATGCGATCGAGCTTGATCGTCGGCATGCCGACGCCAACGGGCACGCTCTGGCCTGCTTTGCCGCAAGTGCCGATGCCTTCATCAAGCTTGAGATCATGGCCAACCATCGAAACGTACTTCAGCGCTTCCGGGCCGTTGCCGATCAGCGTCGCGTCCTTTACGGGAGCGGTGATCTTGCCGTCTTCGATCAAGTAGGCTTCCGACGCGGAGAAAACAAATTTGCCGTTGGTGATATCCACCTGGCCGCCGCCGAAGTTGACCGCGTAGAGCCCGCGCTTCACGCTGCGGATGATGTCCTCGGGCTCGTCCTCACCGGCAAGCATGTAGGTGTTGGTCATGCGCGGCATGGGAATGCACTGATAGTTTTCGCGCCGTCCCGATCCGGTGTTGGCCGCGCCAGTGAGACGCGAGGAGAGCTTGTCCGTCAAGTAGCCCTTGAGAATGCCGTTTTCGATCAGCACCGTCTCCTGTGTCGGCGAGCCTTCGTCGTCCACGTTGAGCGAGCCGCGGCGGCCCTGCATGGTGCCATTGTCGATGACGGTGACTTTCGAGCTGGCGACCGGCTGGCCGATCAGTCCTGCGAAAGCCGAAGTCTTCTTACGGTTGAAGTCGGCTTCAAGGCCGTGGCCGACCGCTTCGTGCAGCAGCACGCCGGGCCATCCCGGTCCGAGCACGACTTCCATCTCGCCGGCCGGTGCTGGCAGCGCTCCAAGTTGCAGAATGGCTCCGCGGGCCGCTTCGCGGGCAAGCGTCTCCGGGCTTTTCGAGCCGACAAAGATTTCCAAGGCCGCCACGTCCACCCGCTCCTGCGCTGCCGCGCGCAGTGTTCTTCTCGTCCTTGGCGATGACGAAGACATTGAGGCGGCAGAGCGGCTGGGTGTCCGAAGCGAACGCGCCGTCGGAGCCGACGACGAGAATGCGGCGCAGTTCTTCGCTGTAGCTTGAGCGTACCTGGATCACATGCGGACTGAAAGCGCGGGCAGCTCGGTCGGCGCGCTGGATCAGATCGAGCCGCGCGGCGAGATCCAGATCGAAGCCGCCGAGCGGAACAGGATAAAGGTCGGTGAGAGACTTTTCCTGGAAGCCCTGAATTGGTTCCTTCGCCGGTCCTGATGCGATGAGTGCGGCAGTCTTGGCGGCGTGAAGCAGGCGCTCGGGGCTCAGATTGTCGGTGTAGGCATAGCCGGTGCGCTCGCCGGAGAGCACGCGAATGCCGCAGCCTGCACTGGTGCCGGTCGAAGCCGACTTGACGATCTGCTCATCCACACCGAGCGAGGTCGCGGTGACCGACTCAAAGTAAAGATCCGCGTAGTCGCCGCCGGCTGAAAGCGCCTCGCCGAGACAGCGCTCGAGCAACCGCTCGGTAATGCCGAACTTCTCAAAGAAATAACGCTTATGACCGGGGTTTGCGGCGGGATTGGATAGGGCCTGGGCTGCACTCATCGTATTCTTGAGTGTACGCCTGAGGATGATTTATCCGCGAATCAAGGGACGTGAGCTTTTCGAGATTCAGTAAGTCGGATAGACCGTCTTTCCGCTGCGGATGACGCGGTCGATCCGCGCGAAGGCTGTGATGTCCTTCGCCGGGTCGGTGCCGAGCACGACCAGATCCGCGTCCATGCCCTTGGCGATGCGGCCACTGCGCCGGGCATATCCGAAACGTCCGGCGGGGTTGGTTGTGAGTGACGCCAGGATCTGCGGAAAGGTCATGCCGGCATCGGACATGAGTTTGAATTCTTCAGTCGTGTCGTAATCGTCAATGTAGCCGGCGTCGGTGCCGAAGAGGATCAGGCCGCCGGCCTGCGAGTAGGTGCGTAGCTGGCGGACCGCATCGTCGATGAAAGGTTTGCGGGTTCCTTCCGATAGGTGTTGCCGCTCTGCTTCCACATCCCAGAGTTTCAGCGTCGGGATCAGCGCCATATGCGCGGACTTGAGGCGCGCAATAAACTCAGGCGTCCAGTCGCCGCTGCCCGGCGCGGTGTGGGCCAGGATGTCGACGCCGCTCTCAATCGCAATATTGAGCCCCTCAGTATTCGACGGATGGGCAAAGACAGGTTTGCCGGCGCGATGGGCTCCGGCGACGAGCGCCGTAGCCGCGTCAATCGGCATGGGAATGACGCCGTTGGCTTCGCTCGCTCCGGTGAAAAGCTTGACGCCATCGGCTCCGGCGGCGAACTGGCGTTTTTCACGGGCCAGCGCCTGGGGAATGGAGTCGATCTCCTCGGAGGGCAGATGCTGCTCACTCCAAAGTTGCTGCACATAGACAGGAGTTCCGTTTTTGGGGAAGAATGGGTCGCCGACGGTGAGAATTCGCGGCCCGCGCACTTCACCCTTTGCAATGCGACGGCGAATGCTGTTGGTATTGTTCAGGATAGACGCAATGTCGAAGACAGTTGTGAATCCCCACCGCGTGAACATCTGATCCAGCTCCGCTGAAAGCACTTCGTTCGAGCGGAGTTCCGAATGCAGTAACGTCGGCGTGATGAAGTGTACGTGGCTGTTCCAGAAGCCGGCGGTAATCACCTTGCCTTGGCAGTCGATGACCGTGACGCGGCGAATGAGCCGAAGAATCTTTGTGCGGGACGACGGCCCCACAGCGCGGATGCGTCCGTTGTGAATCAGGATGGTGCCGTCCTCGATGGGAGGAGCGGTCGGCGAGAGGTAGATTTTGGCGTGAACGAGCGCCAGATCGGCAGCATGGGCAGCTGAAGAAATCAGACTTATCCCGGTGAGAAGCAGCAGAAGAACAGGCAAACGAAGAGTGGGCCGCTTGGCTGGGGAAGATTGCAACGATAGCCTCGAATCCTGAAATCGGCGACCCTGCTTCAGGCGCCGCCAGTACGTTTCAGTTATACGCTGTCAGGGCTTCGGAAATTCTTCAAGACAGGGTCGTTGCGCTCTTGATTCCCCCTTCGTCCGCCGACTGATACTAGCGGGTTACGGGGCAAATTTCCTCAAGAGAATCGTGCTACTCTGCATGGCATGAAGAAGTTCCTCATCGCCACTATTTTCATGCTGGTTGTTGCGAGCCCTGCTTTCGCAGCTGGCAGGCACCACCATCGGCATCACCACCCACAGCATCACCACCACGCCTGATCGACTCGCGTAAAGCGGGAACGGCGAGTGCAAGGCTCCCCAAGCGGCATGCTTTGGGAGCCTTGCGTATTTTGGGGATAAGTATGCGTCAACGACGATCTCGCCGCTCGTGCTTTGTTATCGTGGACTGAATGACTCAACAGCCTGATCTCGAAGCGCTCCGCTATCCCGTCGGCCGATTTATGCCGTCCGCAAGTTACACAGGCGCGGCTCGGGCGTCAAGCGTCGATGTATTGCGCGCGCTGCCGGAGCGGTTGCGAGTCGCGGTCGCCGGCCTTAGCGGCGGGCAGCTCGACACGCCATATCGCGAGGGCGGTTGGACAGTCCGGCAGGTGGTGCATCACGTGGCCGACAGCCACGCCAACTCGTATGTGCGCATGAAGCTGGCGCTGACCGAAGACTGGCCTATGATCAAGCCGTATGACGAAGCCGCCTGGGCGCGGCTCTCCGATTCGTCCCTGCCGGTGCAGGTTTCGCTCGATCTGCTTGCGGCGCTTCACTTGCGGTGGGTTGCGCTGCTCAAATCAATGAGCGAAGAAGACTTCCGCCGCGGTTATACGCATCCCGACAGTGGCCGGCAGGATCTTGCCCGTGTGCTCGCCCTTTATGACTGGCACTCGCGTCATCACACGGCGCACATTACCGGCCTGCGCGCACGCATGGGATGGTAGTCTGCGATGCCGGTAAAGCCAGAGGAGACGACGTCCCCGGAGGAACTGGTCTCTGCGATCGAAGATTATCTCGCGCAACATCCCGAAGCGGCTGTACTTGAAGATGGACGAGTCGTCTTTGATCTGCGCCTGGCTCGGTTTCAGGTTTCAAACTCGCATGGCCGTTGCCTGCTTCAGTTTTGGAGTGAAGAACGTAATACAGTGCGCACGGTGATCGCGGCACAGCACCGCTCGGGGAGCCTGCGCCTGATGACGCGGCGCATGGGCGCTCCGAAGCCAACCTCTCTTGAGCTGGTTCCGAACAAAGACCGGCGCACGCCTACTTCGCGAAACACAGCCCGTCGCCAATATCAGCGGCTAGTGGAGCGCGTACTGGCGCGGCGATTTCCGGAGGCGAAGGCGGAGGGGTTCACCTCCGCGATCGATCTCGAGCACAGCTTTGGCCCGGCCTATGTGCGCGGCCATCTCGTGCGCGGCGGTAAGGGGATGCACGCCGAGGCGGTGATCGCAGTGGGGCCTGAGGAATCACCGGCAATGATCGACGGCATTCTTACGCTGGGGCTGCTGTGGCTCGATCATTGCCGCGAACAATCTGTAACCAGGCGGCCAAGCCGGCACTACGAAGGACTTAAGGTGATTGTGCCTCGCGGAGTTCAGCAGACCACCGCCGAGCGCATGCAGTGGCTTCGCCATGCCGCGGCCCATTTTCAACTTTTTACCCTTGATGAGCGCACGGAAGAGCTGGTCGAGATCGACTTTCACGATACCGGCAACGTGAAGTCGCGGCTGGTGCATGCGTTCGATGTGAAGGCTGCAATCGAGAAGGCTGCGGCGGGAATTGACCGCGCGATGCACCTCGTGCCGCAGGCCGGCAAGCGGCGGGTAGAGATACGCGCGCGTTCGGCAGGTGAGGTTGGACTGCTGCTTCATGGGCTGGAGTTCGCGCGTGTGCGGCAGGGAACATCCGCGCACTCCTTCCAGCGCGAACACGAAATTACGCTGGGCGCGGGCGCGCAGGAGACCCTTCTCACGGATGAAAACGCGCAGTTGTGCCGCGAACTGCTCGAAAAGCTGTTTCTAAGCCGTCAGGCCGAGGGCGAGCATGCCGATCCGCTGTTTCGCCTTCAGCCGGAGCGATGGCTTGAATCCTGCATACGGCAGTCGCTCGAAGAGATGCTGCCCGGTCTGCGCGGGGAATTTCTCTACTCGCAGGTGCCGGCGATTGGCGCGGGTGAGCGCGGCATGCTCGATCTGCTCACGGTCGATCGCCAGGGACGGCTGGTAGTGATCGAAGTCAAGGCGGACGAGGATCTGCACCTGCCGCTGCAGGGTCTCGACTACTGGCTGCGCGTGCGCGCTCTCAACGCCGATCGGCAGTTGCGCGGCATGCGCGAAGTGGGTGCATTTGAACGTGAGGGATATTTCGCCGGAGCGGAGATCGCGCCGCGGCCGCCGAAGCTGCTGCTGATTGCTCCGGCGCTCCGCATCCATCCTGCCAACGAGACGGTATTGCGATATCTTTCGCCGCAGGTCGACTGGGAACTGGTCGCCGTAGGCGAGCACTGGCGGCGTGAGCTCAAAGTAGTCTTCCGCAAGCGAAGCAGTCAGATCCAGTAGCTAGATCGCTTCGATCTTCACGCTGCCGTCGCTGGTATGGATCGTAAACGGTGTGCCTCCGCCATTGATCTTCCCATGAAGCTGATGGCCGTCGCCGCCGCTGCTGTGATAGCCATCCATGGTTAACGGAAGCGCACAATCGACATGGCCATCGCTGGTGTGCACCTCAAGGTCGGCCGCAAAATCACCGGGTACGCGAAGCGTGACCGAACCATCGGACGACTCGATGCTGGAGGCCGCAGTCAGCTTCGAGCCGGAGCGGAGGTTTACGTCCAGAGAAGCGTCGCTGGTATGCAGCGTCAGCGCATGGAAGACACCATCGACTGCGAGGCTGCCATCGCTGGTGCGCGCTTCCACTACGCCGGATGCATCGGTGATGCGCACACGGCCGTCCCCCGATTTGAGGCGCAGATTGCCCGAGAGATGATTGAGGTCGACGCTGCCGTCGCCGGTAGTCAGCTCCAGATCGCCTTCGAGGCCAGCGGCAGTAACGTTGCCGTCAGAAGTTTTTGCCTGGAGGTAAAGCTGTGCCGGTGTTTCGACCGTGACCTGCATGTGCGAGTGGTGCGGAGCAATGTAGAAGCCTGCATGTTCGCGCGCCCACAGCTTGAAGTGAACCTGGTCGCCGGTCTGGCTTTCTTCCAGGTGATAGTCGCTCAGCTTCTTGCCTTCCACTTCCACGTGGATGCGGATTTCGTGGCAGTTCGTACAGGCATGTATATCCACGCCTGCGTCGCCTGTCTCAAAAACGAGCGTAGGCTTGCCGGAAAGTGGATAGGTCTTCGACCAGGAGTGTTCGGAATCCTGGGCAAACACAGTAGTGGCAGCCAGCGCGAGCAAGGCTGCGGCAAAGAGCGTAGTCTTCATGAAAGTTGCATACGGAGCACGCATGGGACAGCTTCCTTTCACCTTGAGAATTGTCCACGGGCTGAAAAATTATTGGCTTTTTGCGAGCGCCAACACTGAGAATCCCGTTGCCGCGTCGCTCATGAACTTACCTATATCGGAGTTTGGATCGCGCTTGACGTTGAGCGACCACGCCGGCCACATGCCGCCGCTCTTGTCTTGATTGGATTCAAGCCATGCCAGCCCACGCTTGAGCTCGGGGTTGTTCTTCTTTGTACCGGACTCTTCAAGCGCCAGCACAATCAGGCCGGTCGCGTAGCCATCGCTGTTTGTGTTGAACGGGGAACTATCGTGACGTTTCCACGCGGTTTCCCCCTGTGGATTCGTGCCCAGCTCAGAGGCGCTCCAGCCACCGTCCATGTGCTGCTTCTGCTCCAACTCGCGGGCCAGCCCATCGCGATCCCCGGTGGACATGAGCCCGGGCAGCTTCGATGAAGCCCAAAGCAGCGCCACACGGTTGATGAGAGGCTGTTTTGGCTCTTCCCGCAGCAGGTAGCCGCGCAGCAGCTTCAGGCTAGACTGAATGCGCGGATCGTCGCGGTAGCGATCCGGCGCGATGCCGGTGGCCACAGCGGCCAGACACGCGCCCCAGTATTCGCTCTCGGGCGCCTCCCAGGGCGAGAAATGAAAGTTCTGCCACAACCACGCGCCAGCCGTGTCGCCGGTTTGCTCCTGCAGCTTCCACATGGCTGAGAAAGCTGCCATCGTTACCGGCTGTAGATGCATGCCGGGGCTGTTGTCGGCCGCATCGTACGAAGCGAGAATGAGCGCGTTGTTGATCGCCTCCGCGTTGCGCGCTTCCCTGGTCTTGCCGGGCCCGTTCTCAGCATCGGAATAGAAAGTCTGTGCCTGCGAACCCAGGTTCACCCGCTTGACGACGCTCTCGATCATCGTCGACTCAGGATCGGTAAGCGCGTGTTCGCCCAGCGCGTTGCGCAGCACGGGCCGCGCCAGCGCGTACGGCACCTGCGTGTGGCAACTAACGCAGACCGTTCCGTGATCTTTCTGTGCATGCGGCCACGCCTGCCACCAGACCTCGCGGTCATCGAGATACTTTGCGGCAGCAGCGGCATCCCATCCGTGCGCGGCTTTGGGTGCGTCGGATTTGGACGCAGTGGGCTTGCCGCCATCAGCGGGCGATTTTGCCGCAGCGACTGCGGTTACCGAAAAAATCAGGAAGAAAGTGATGGACCGGACCCGCATGGGAGCTCCTTCGATTGGCATGGACTGCAACGGGGCCTTATGAGTTCGGAGCTTACCACAGGAGTGCGTGGATTCGGGGCAGGGACAAGGAGTAGAGAATTTTCGAGCGCAAAGAATTTCGCGGCGTCTGTCTGGATGTATTCAGACCACGCCTGAGGATACAACCCCCAGTTGTCTCCAGGGCGAAGACTTGAGGAGGCGAGATGTTACTAGGCTTGGACGTGAGCAGTTTGAAAAAGTATCAATGCCAGTTCGTCGCAATTGCGGCGATCGTGCTGACGGCGGGCATGGCTGCATCAACGGTAGCGCAGGCGCAGCAGTCTGAAGAGAACCGGTATCACGCGGATACTTACCAGTCTATTACGCTGCAGCATGCGGCACTAGGGCCTGTTCACACTACTGGGGTGGTGTCGCCGGGGGCCAATTTTTACGAGTTCTAGGAGCGAGGAGTGACACATACCGGGTGTCTGTTAGCGACGAGCGACAACGAAATCGGGAAAATTGGCCCCGGCCCGAAGGGTTGCGGCGCAAATTGGGCCATACTTCATTCTCATCCTCGACGGCGGATCCGCCACAGCCTTCGGACTCGGCTTCGCCTGGCCCAATTTGCGCTCGCAACGACAGCCATCCCAGTAGTGTGAACAGGCCCTAGATCATCAGGCTTTGGATATCGTAATGGCGCTGCGTAACGCAATGCCGCGGGCCAGCGTTTACCTGAATCCGTCGGCGCAAATTATCTCCATCAATGCATCGGCCTCGGATGTAACCCTGGCTCAAAAGATCGTTACGGAGATGGATCAGCCTCTTCGCACCTATCGGTTGACCTACATACTTACGCAAATCGAAGACGGCAAGCGCGCCGGTTCGCAGCACTTTGAACTGGTAGTTGCTTCGGGTGAACACGCCAACATGAAACAAGGCACGCGCGTGCCAATCGTGACCGGCAGCTTCAACAAAGACAGCAACGCAAAAGAGAACCAAGTGCAGTATATGGATATCGGCCTGGGCATCGATACGAAAGTCGAAGGGTTTCAGGATGGCGTCAAAGTGATGTCAAAGGTCGAGGAATCGAGTATAGGCGATGAGCACTCAAGCTTTGGCGGGGAAGATCCGATCGTGCACCAGACCGAGTTGAATGCTACGTCAACGCTACCCTTGGGCAAGCCTGTTGTTCTGGGCTCGCTCGATGTGCCGGGAACCACGCATCGGCTGGAGGTTGAGGTGACGGCGGAGTTGGCGCATTGAAATAGGTGCTTGCGCGCTGCGTGTCACCTACGGATGAAAAGGATCGAATAGCGGCGGCTCCGGTTGCCGCTTTGGTCCAAAAACTGAGCGGTACGGGCTTACTACTGAAGCGAAAACCAGCAACGTAGTCACAACCACTAGCAGGGTGTCGGAGAGAGAATCGAACAGTCCGACCAAAGTAATACGTGGCCAGGTCGTCAAAACTACGTCCCAGGTAAGCAAGAAGAGTGCTAGAACGCCGCTTGTACGGACCGACTTGAGGGCCACGAGTGCGACCGGAAGAGCAAACAGGAAAGATACGGCGCTCCACATAGGCGCTTTAGGGAAGACAAGTACTGCGGAAAACGAAACCAACAGTGCGAGCAGCACTGTGACAATCCACGCCCCAACGAACAGAGACCGAATAAGTATCTGGAACATGTTTCTAGCGTATCGCTAGTCATTGCAGGCAAAAAACAGGCTCAGGAAAATTAATATCTAAATTTGCGTCCAGCTCTTCTTCTGATTCCTGCAACTGAATGCTGTTTAGCCTGCCTTCGAAGAAGGTATCCACCGCATCCAGCACTGCTGCACCCGTCCGCGCAGCATAGATCTGCGAACGCAGCTTTGCGCCGCCAGCTACGCCATGCGTAAACCAGCTCGCAAACTGCTTCATCCTGCCCGCGGTTTCCTTGCCCGCGTACGGAGATTTTTCTCCCGGCGCGGCGGCTTCCACCTCATCCAGCAGCATCTGGAAGTAGGTGCGGATCATACGGTAGCGATCCTGCTCGGTGGGGCGCGTGTAGCTGCCGGTAGCCGTGTACTCGGCGATCTGGCGGAAGATCCACGGATTCGACGGCGCAGTGCGGCCGATCATGACGGCGTCGCAACCGGTCTGGGCGACCATCGCGGCAGCGTCCTCGGGCGTACGAATATCGCCGTTGCCGATCACGGGAATGCTCACCGCGTCCTTAACTGCGGCGATCCACTCCCAGCGGGCCTGGCCGGTGTAGCCCTGCTCGCGGGTGCGGGCGTGCAGCGACACAGCGCACAGTCCCTCAGACTCGGCCATCTTCGCGAGCTCCACGCAGATGATCTGCGAGTCGTTCCAGCCGAGGCGGAATTTGACTGTGAAGGGAATTGTGACGGCTGCGCGCACAGCACGGAAGATCTCGCCAATCTTGGGCAGGTCGCGCAGCAACCCCGAGCCGCCATTGCAGCCCACGACGCGTTTGGCCGGGCAGCCCAGATTCAGATCGACGAGGTCAAAGCCCGTATCCTCAACGATCCGAGCCGCCTCAGCGAGGGTGTCAGGATTCGACCCGAAAAGCTGCGCCGCAATCGGGTGCTCGTCGTCGTAGAAAGTAAGGTAGCGCTTGCGCTTCGACTCGCGCATCCGCGAGAGACCGTCAGCCGAAGTGAACTCGGTCATGATCAGGCCGCAGCCGGACTGCTGATTCGAGATCTCGGACTCGACGCCGGCGGAGTCTCCCGTACCCTCCGAGCTGGCAATGAACTGGCTGGCCTGGCGAATAAAGCGGCGAAAGACAGTATCGGTTACTCCCGCCATGGGAGCCAGAACGGTCGCCGGAGAGACCTGGACATTTCCAATGCGCAACTCTGCCGGAACGCGCACCGCGTCCGGCATCGCATGCGCGATCGGATTGTCCCAGTCTTTCTTCACCGTAAATCCCCTGCCTGACATTGCGTCTCCATGATCGGAGGTTCTGCCGAAACAACGAGGCCCCCGCCGCAGCGGAGGCCTGTTTTCACTTGCTCGCTCAACTGCTTACTTCGCGGCAGGCGCGGCCTTGTCGGCGTACTTGCGGCGGAAACGCTCTACGCGGCCCGCGGTGTCCACCAGACGCTGCTTGCCGGTGAAGAACGGGTGGCAGTTCGAGCAGATTTCCAGGCCGATGCGGCCCTTGTGGGTCGAACGGGTCTCGAAGGTGTTTCCGCACGAGCAGTGCACCTGCACGGCCTCGTACTTGGGATGAATTCCTGCTTTGGGCATGATGCTAACGATACCTTTCCTGCAATGCTTCTAGTTTACCTTGGATTCAGCAAGGGGGCAATCGGATGCAGCCCCCAGCCGGACAGAATTATGGGCAGGATTATTCAGTTACGGTAAGTACCGCATTTAGCGAAGCTTTCGAGTCGCCGCCCGCCCATACATCGAACGCCCCCGGCTCTACTCCCCAGGCCTTCGTCTGCGGGCTCCAGAACTCGAGCTCGTCTTTGCCCAGCGTAAACTTCATGGTCTGCGTCTCGCCTGGTTTGAGCGTGACGCGCTGGAAGCCCTCAAGCTGCCGCACCGGCCGCGAAGCCGACCCAGCTCGTTGATGAATATAGAGTTGCGCCACGGCGTCGCCGGCAACGGAACCGGTGTTGGTGACATCGACATCAACCTCGGTCGACTCAGAGGCGCGGATGTGGTCGTGGCTCAGGTGCAGGTTGCTGAAGCTGAACGTCGTATAGCTCAGTCCGTATCCGAAGACATACAGCGGCTTGCTCTCCACGTCCCAGTAGCGCGATGTAAACGATGGCCGGTCCTCAGGCTCATGCGTGAGGTTGTGGTTGTAGTAGAGCGGCTCTTGTCCTACGGAACGCGCCCAGCTTACCGGAAGCTTGCCGCCTGGGTCCACGTCGCCAAAGAGCACGTCGACCACGGCATTACCGCCCTCGGTGCCCGGGTACCAGGCTTCAAGAATCGCCGGAACATGTTCTGACGCCCAGGTGATGTCCAGGGGACGGCCATTTTCCAGCACCAGGACAACTGGCTTGCCGCTGGCAACAGCCGTTTCCAGCATCTCTTGCTGGATTCCCGGCAGCGCCATCGACGCCTGCGACGCAGCTTCACCGCTCATCGAGGCCGCCTCACCCATAACAGCAATGACCAAATCGGCATCTGTCGTTGCCGCCTTGGTTTTATTGATCCAATCAGCGTTCTCCGCCTCCGTTGCCGGCGGAACGGGCTTTACGCCGGTAAGCGCATCGAGCATGGATGGGAAAAGCCTCGAAAGTGGCGGCCCCGGGACGAAGGTGATCTCGGCATTCGCACCATAGCGGTTCTTCAGCGCCGCCAGCACGGTCACTGGGTGGCTTTTCGCCGGGCCACCGAAGAGGCCTTCCACCGTCCATCCACCCTCAATATCGTGCACGGAGTCAGCCAATGGCCCTATGACGGCAATCTTCTTCACAGAGGTCGTCAGCGGCAGCGTGTGATTTTCATCGCGCAGCAGCACCATCGATCGCGCCGCGATCTTGCGTTCGAGAGCCAGTCCCTCAGGGCGGTCGAGCACCGCTTCCGTCTTAGTGTCATCGACGTAGGGATGGTCGAACAATCCAAGCTGGTACTTGATCTCCAGAATGGGCAGCACGGCCTTATCCAGCGTCGCCTCGCTGACTTTGCCGTCGGCAACCAGCTTCGCCAGATTGTGCGTGTAGGTCAGGCTGGCCATATCCATATTGAGGCCGGCGTTGATCGCGCGCAGCGCCGCATCCGCCGGGTCGGCTGCGAAACCATGCACCTGCAGGCTGGCGACAGCAAACGCGTCCGAGACTACGAATCCCTGAAAACCCCAGTCCTTGCGCAGCACATCGGTCAGGAGCCATTTATTGCCGGTCGCCGGAACATCGTTCAGGTCCATGTACGCGCTCATAAAAGTGCCTGCACCTGCCTGCTCCGCCGCGTGGAACGGTCGCAGGTACACATTCCGCAGCAGCTCTTCAGGAATGTAGGAGGAGTCGTAATCGCGCCCACCCTCGGCTGCACCATATCCGGCAAAATGCTTCACCGAGACCAGTTCACTGTCAGGCCCGAGCGATTTGCCCTGGAAGCCGTACACCTGCGCCCGGGCCATCGCCGAGCCGAGATATGGATCTTCGCCGGCGCCTTCCATGATGCGTCCCCAGCGCGAGTCGCGCGCGATATCGACCATCGGTGTAAACGTCCAGCGGATACCTGCCGCGCGAGCATCCTCTCCGGCGTCTTTCTGCGCTGCCTCTTCCACCGATGGATCCCACGACGAAGCCATCGCGAGCGGAACCGGGAAGACCGTACGCCAGCCGTGGATCACGTCAAATGCGAAAAGGATCGGAATGTGCAGCCGGGATTTCTCCACCGCAATATGCTGCAGCCGGTTGATTTCCGCAGTGTTGTTCAGCCACAGAATTGAGCCGACTTCGCCTTTGGCGACCATGTCGTCCGGTTTTTGATCCACGAAGCCGGGCATGACGATGCCTGAGGACTGGTTAAGCTGGCCGGCTTTCTCGTCAACCGTCATTTTCTTCAACAACTCTTCGGCGCGATGTCGTGACTCCGGGCTGACCAGCGGTGTTTGCGCTTGAGCAGCGACACAGAACGACGTCGCCGCTACGAGTGCGGCTATGGGCAGAAACTTGCCATTTTGCATGCGGACGGGCCTCAAAAATGGTTTAGCTATGGAATTCCAAAACGCATTCCACAATACATCCGTTCCCGGCAGGATGACTATATGCACACTTTGCCATGTCATTTGCGGGATGGTTTTCAGCGTGGCGCGCGAACCGTTTCCCGTCTCATAGGAGAAGCTGCAAAAAATCCCTTGCCAGAAATTCAAAGTGGGGTTACAGTCGTTAATCGATATATCGATTAACGAGGTATCCGATGCCAAAACGCAAACTTGATCCACTGCCCGCCGCAGCTTTTCAGATTCTGCTCTCACTCGCTGATGAAGACCGGCACGGCTACGGCGTCATGCGCCAGGTACAGGAGCAGACCGGCGGCCGCGTCCGGCTGGGGCCAGGAACGCTCTACGGATCGATCCAGTCACTGGTCGAGGCGCAATTGATCGAGGAAGTCGGCGACGGCGTCGACGCTAAGCTCGGCGATGAGCGCCGCCGCTACTATCGACTCACAGCGGGCGGCCGTAAGGTGGCAAAGCAAGAGGCAGAGCGTCTCGCTGATATGGTGCGCGTCGCCCGGGAACGCAGAATCCTCGGAGGTGAGCATGCTTGAGCGGATTTATTTCTGGCTTCTGCGTCTCTATCCGGCAGCCTTTCAGAAAGCCTTTGGTAATGACGCCCTTCAACTGGTGCGCGACCGGCTGCGCGACGAGCGCGGATTCATAGCCCGCGTGCGCCTGTGCCGCGATCTGGTGACGGACCTCGCTATCTCCGTTCCGCGCGAGTTTCGCTATGCCCAGCCATCGCTCGCCGGCGGCCAAACACCTCGGTTGCAGGCCGGCCCGGCTTTCGCCATTCTCGAAGGCAAGCCTCCGACGCCTGCGTCGATGGCGTTCGCCGGTCTTTTTGCCATCGCCTTCTTTACGGGGGTCGGATATCTCATGGGCCACGGCGGCGGCCATCTCGTGCTGCAGTCTCTATCAATGCATCCAGAGCGGCAGTTGCACGGCCCAGGGTTTGCTCCGGAACATGCGCCGCCCCAGCCTGGAGCGGGAGTGGAGGCAGCAAACGTTGGCGCGGATAGCAGCGCGGCCAGCACCGCTCCGCAAACTTCGGACGCGCAAGCTGCCAGCGAGCCCTGGCAGCGAGCGCCACATACCGCGACCGCAGCCGCGAACGGCCAGCCTGCCCTCGTCGAGATGGATACCGCATATACCCGATGGGTGGTTATCGAGGTTGCTGCCAATCTGAAGGAGCACTATTTCGACCACGCCATGTCAGGGCGACTGGCGGACGGGCTGCAATCGCGTGTGGCAGCCGGCGCATACGACCGTGTTCCTAATGACCGTACACTGGCGGAGCTACTGACGCGGCAGTTGCGAGCATCCACCGGAGACCTGCATCTTGAAGTGGTCTACGATGCCGGTGTCCTGCCGCATGCATCGGACGATCCAACCGCAGCGCAGATGGCGCGGTACCGGCAGGCGATGGGAACCTCCAATTGCACGATCGAGAAGGCCGAGGTTCTACCCCAAAACATCGGATACATCAAGCTGGACTCGTTCCCCGATCCTGCAATCTGCGGAACGAACGTGGCCTCGGCGATGGCTTCGCTCAATCATGCCGACGCGATCATCTTCGACCTGCGCGACAACTCTGGTGGATTTCCGGGTGGGGTCATACAGGTAGCCTCGTATCTCTTTGCCCAGCAGCAGTCGTTCTATAACCCGAGAGGAGCGTCCGCCGCCGAGTCCACGACGAGAACGATCGCCGGAAACCTGTTGGCGGATAAGCCGGTCTATGTGCTGACGTCGCACATCACGCTCTCGGGTGCCGAGCAGTTCGCCTACAACCTCAAGATGCTGAAGCGCGCCACGCTGGTCGGTGAGACAACGGGAGGCGGCGCGCATGCTGGCGTCTTCCATCGCATCGACGATCACTTTGGCATGGGAATCCCAGAGGTGAAAGTGGTCAATCCATACGGCACGTCCGACTGGGAAGGCGTAGGCGTCGCGCCGGATGTGACGGTCACGCCGACCGATGCGCTGACGACCGCGCAGAAGCTGGCTCGGGATCAGGTGCGGGAGAAGTAAGCAGACGCGAAATAGAGGGGAGAACGATGCGCTGGTTCCGGATGACTTTCCTTCTGTACTGGACGACGTTCCTTCTATTGCCCGTGGTCTGCATAGCGCAGACGGCCAGCGAGCCGAAACCGCAGGATGCGACGAGCGCGGTGCTCGAGGCGTTTCGTACCCACACCATAGTGATGTTCGGCGAAACGCATGGGAATAAGCAGGAGTATGAGTGGCTCTGCAAGCTGGTGGCGACGCCGGAATTTGCTGACCGCGTGGATGACATTGTCGTCGAGTTCGGCAACTCTCTCTACCAGAGGTCAGTCGATCGTTATATAGCCGGAGAAGATGTCCCAATTGATCAGGTTGAAAAGGCCTGGCGAAATACGATCGGCGCGGTTGGTCCCGTGTCGGCGGGTTTACGCCCAGTTGTATGCTGCCGTTCGCAAGTCAAATCTGGAGCGTCGCGGCAAACATCAGATGCGCATCGTTCTTGGAGATCCCTACGGAGACTGGGACAAAATTCACAACACCGAAGACCTTGGCCCGTATGTCGCCAATCGCGAGCAATGGTATGCGCAAGTGGTCAAGGATGAGGTCCTGGCCAAAGGACATCGTGCTTTGCTGATCATGGGTGCTGGACATTTCCGGCGACAGCCAGTGCCGATAGCGGAGTCCACGCGTGCGCCTGGAGCGTCGCCAGGATACGTAGAACGTGAGTTGCGCGCCGCAGGTGCGGACCCGTACGTCGTTCTCTTCGGAACCAATGCAGTCGGCGGTTACGACAATCTCGATCCGCGATTCGATGCATGGCCGCATCCCACCATCGTCGCTGTGCGAGGTACATGGATCGGGGATCTGCCCGCCCTTCCAGTGTTGACTGGCGGTGTGGTCCCGACAACCTCACTAAAACTTGCCGATGCTACAGATGCGTTGTTCTACGCCGGCCCGCGCGATCAGCTAACACAGTTACTCATGCCGCGCGCGGAACTCGATGGAACTCCCTACGGCAAAGAAATCGCGCGGCGCTTGATGATTCAGACTGGCCACGTGTCTGACTTTCTATATCAGCAGACCGAAACGCCACAGTATTTGCGTCCCCCGCCGCAATCTTCCGGCAATACCCGGCCTGCTGCGCCTATGATTCCACGCAGCGCCAGCGATCCACTGCCGCCGCGTCCTTCTTCCCAATAAGGCCCCGGCCGTCGCACGATATACTTGCGCACGGGTGTATCACTGTTTAAACCAGACAGTGCAATATGTGAATTCCGGACTTCGTGTGGGAGCAGGGAATGAACCTCGGACTGAAGGAAAAAGTAATCATTGTGACCGGCGGAGGCGCCGGAATCGGCGCGGGGATCACGCGAGCCTGTCTCGCGGAAGAAGCGCGTGTAGTGGTGTTGGGCCGTCCATCGAAAAACGTCCAGGGTTTTATGGACGAAATGAAGAGTATTGGCGCCCGCTGTGAACTGATCGAAATTCACCTGGAAGATACGAGTCGTTGTAAAGAGGTGATCGCCGAGGTTGAGGAGCGCTACGGCTCGATCTACGGCCTGGTCAACAATGCCGGCGTGAATGACGGTGTAGGCCTTGCCTCCGGCAGTGTGGAGAAGTTTCTGGAGAGCCTGAACAAGAATCTGACCCACTACTACGCGCTTGCTCACTTTGCTTTACCTGCGCTCAAGAAATCGCAGGGCGCCATCGTGAATATCAGTTCAAAGGTTGCGCTTACAGGCCAGGGAAATACCTCAGGCTACGCTGCCTCAAAAGGCGCGCAACTCGCGCTGACCCGCGAGTGGGCGGCAGAGCTTCTCCCGTTCAATATCCGCGTAAACGCCGTGCTGCCGGCCGAGGTAATGACGCCGCTCTATCGCCGCTGGCTCGAAACGCTGGGCGACCCCGAAACAAAGCTCAAAGAGATCACCAGCAAGATTCCGCTGGGTCATCGCATGACGCTTGACTCGGAGATTGCCGCCGCAACAGTTTTTCTGCTTTCTCCAACGCAATCGGCGCACACCACAGGCCAGCACCTCATCGTCGACGGCGGTTATGTGCATCTGGACCGCGCACTGACCTAGAGCGCTTTACCAGTCGAGAATCGGCAGCAGACTCGAATAATCGTCGGTCCAGACACGCACATGCGGCGTGTCGCTTGGCTGTTGCGATGCGTTGAAGACTGCAGGAGTGGTGAAGAAGTCTGCATTCGCGGAGACCAGCATCCAGGTCGCGACGAACTCGCCGCGTTCTTCATTCGCGGGTGTCGATACCACGCGCGCCCGCATCCCGGAAGTTTTGGCGAGTTGCAGTACCTCAGGCTCCAGATCCACATGCTGGTTTGAGATATGAAAGGCAAGAACCCCGCCAGGCGCAAGGTGTTGCTTGTAGAGCGCAAGCGCCTCCGTGGTGAGCAGGTGCAGGGGAATCGCGTCACCCGAGAACGCGTCGACAACAAGAACGTCGAAGTTCTGTGGCGGTTCCGCAGCAAGTGAATAGCGCGCGTCGCCCTCAATAATATCCACTCGCGCGCCGCGTGCTTCCGCGTCACGGATGTAAGTGAAAACGCTGCGCGCGATGGGGATGACGGCGGGGTTGATCTCGTAAAAGGTGATGTGGTCGCCGGTCTCGCCGTACGCCGCCATCGTGCCCGCGCCGAGGCCGATGACGCCGATATTGCGCGCTCGCGGTGAGCCCTTCTCAAGGCAGCAGTTCTCCGTGGCAATGCCAACTCCGGAGTCGCGCGCGTAGTAAGTCGTCGGCGTCGTGCGCAGCGTGTCGCTGAAAATCTGCGTGCCGTGCTGAATCGTGCCATTCGTGAGCACATGAATCGCAGCACCAGGGTAGCCGACCGTTTCCCTCACGCGCAGGCTGCCGTAGAAGTTGCGCACATGCACCGGCGTGTCGCGATAGAACACGTTGCGCAGCAGGATGCAGAGCACAAACGTCAGAATCACCGAGCTCGACCATACCAGCCGGTACTGCCAGCCCTCTGACCAGAGCGCGGCCAGCGCCACGGCTGCCGTAACAAAGAACGTAACCGAGAGATCGTAGTTGAACGACAGAACAGTAGGAGCCACGATGCCGATGAGGAACGATCCAAGCGCTCCGCCGGCGGCAAACATCAGATAGAAGAGCGTGCTCTCCGATGGCCGCTCGGGCCGCAGCGCATAGGCCTCCGCGTGGCAAAACTGGCAGGCAATGAACAGCTCCATGAGAAAGAACCCGATCGAGATCTTGAGCGGCAGCGACCCTTCCGGCTTGGTAAGCCAGTACGCCAGAGCCGCCAGCAGCACGATCAGAATGCGCGAGATGAGCCAGCGCGGCAAAATGCGTGGAAACTCAAAGGCCAGAATTAGCGTAATGAGGTAGACGCCCAACGGCAGAATCCATAACAGCGGAATAGGCGCGACATTCTGTGTGATGTGGCTGGTCACCGCAGCCAGCTGCATCGATGCGGCCATCGGCAGCAGCAGCCACAAGAGCTTACGCGAGAGCGGCGTGGCGGCCGCTGACTCGTCCATCTGCGATTCCGGCGTTGCAACCGGCGTCACGGTTCGGCGTGTTCGCAAAGCCAGCGTAGCCGAGAGAGCAGCAAAGATCGCGAAACCACAACCCCATAGCGTCCTTTGCGCTCGCAGCGTCAGGTTCGGTTCGATGAGTGTAGGGTAAGCAGCGAGCGCCAGCAGCGAGGCGAGGTTCGAGAGCGCAAACAGACGATAGGGAATCTTGCCGTTTTCGATGCGGGCCAGCCACACCTGCAGCAGCGGGCTTGTCGCTCCGAGCATGAGAAATGGCAGCCCGATCGATACAGCGAGTGCGGCCAGCACTGCGAGAAAGGGATGCGAAGCTGCGCCGGTCCAGCTTCGCGCATGTGCGGTCCAGATCAGCGCCGAGACTGCCCCGAGAAAGAGCAGGGTGATGTGCAGGTTCCACACCGGGCGGCGGGTGAGCCAGTGCGCGTAAGAATAGGCGACCAGCAAAGCGGTCTGAAAGAAAACCAGGCAGGTGATCCAGACTGAGGCCGAGCCTCCAAAGACAGGCAGGAGCTGCTTGGCCGCCATGGGCTCAACCAGGAAAAGCAAAAATGACGCCAGGAAAATGGTGCAACCGAAGAGCAGCCGCGAGTTGGACATGCCAATCCTTTGTGTGCAAGGCCTCGGAAACGTGGACCGCAGATAGCGGGATTGTACCGGGTTCGCCTGTAAGAGGGCTTGCCTGAAGTTTTGCTTTTAAGGAGCAAATCTCCTTGACAGTAGTTTCCTAGTAAACTAATGTCAGGACGAATGAACAAAAAACTGAGTCGCAGACAGGATCAAAGCACGGTGAGCAATCTCGACGCCCATCTGGGCTACTGGCTGCGTTTCGTATCCAATCACGTCTCGTACGCCTTCGCACGGCGCATCGAGCAGAGCAGCGTCACCGTGGCCGAGTGGGTGCTGCTGCGGGAAATGTTCGACGCCGGTAGTTTTGCTCCAAGTGAATTGTCGAAATCGACCGGGCTGACGCGCGGAGCCATCTCGAAGCTGATTGACCGGCTGGTGAACAAGGGATTGGCCAGCCGTGTGGACCGCACTGACGACCGCCGTTACCAGACCGTCGCGCTCACGGACACCGGGCGCAAACTGATTCCAAAGCTCGCTGCGCTGGCCGATGAGAACGATGCGGAATTCTTTCAGGCGCTAAGCGCAAAAGAGCGCCAGGTGCTGATCGCAACCATGAAGAAGCTGGTCGAGGCCAACGGCCTAACCCGCAAACCGACAGAATGACGTTGGGAATGAGAGGAATGCAATGGAAGTCCTGGTAATGCAGGAAGTGCTCCGCGGTTCGGAGCAGGGAATCAAGACTTTTCCGGAAGTCGTCGGCAGCCTCATCGGTGCAGGAGTTGAGTCGTACACAGCGGATCTCGTGCGCCACGAATACATCTACTACATGCCCAATGGCGAGACGCAGACCGAGCCGGGGACACTGCCTGTGCCGCCCATCGCAGAGAGCTTTTCGGCTCAAGGACTAGTCACGGCAATTCGGGGCGCACAGGCTGACCGGGTGCGCTATCCCGAGTTCATCCGTCTCTCGGCCGCTGCCGGCGTTGTTGCTTATCGCGTCTTTCTTACGGGTAAACGAGCCGTCTATTTTGGCCGTAAGGGAGAAATTCACGTCGAGGAGTTTCCAAAAGCCAAGTCCTAACCACGGAAATTCCACATTTGCAGAAGTACGACTAAACCGCGAGAGAGCCGCTATTGCGCTAGGCTGATAGAGGCATGAGCGAACTTTGCACAGAGTGCGGCGGAGCGGGAATGGTGCTGGCAGTCAACAATGCCGGTGTCCGTGTGGCCCGCGTCTGCCAATGCCAGCATGCAGCGCGCAGCGAATTCCGTATCGCTTCGGCGCGCATTCCGCGGCGTTATGAGCACTGCACTCTCGATAGTTATGAGACCTGCTTCCGCGGCGCCGATTCGTCCTTGCAGCGGGCTTTGTTCACAGCGCGCAAGTTTGTTGAGGGCTATCCGGTAGAGACCGACGGTCGGGGACTGCTGATCACCGGCTCCATCGGCGTGGGCAAAACACATCTCGGGGTCGGAATTCTGCTGGCGCTTGCAGCGGAAAAAGGCGCTCAGGCACTTTTCTATGACTACCGCGAGCTGCTCAAGCAGATCCAGCACAGTTACAACCCCCAGGTGAACTCGACCGAGCTTGAAGTGCTCAAGCCGGTCTTCGATGCCGAAGTGCTGGTGCTCGACGAACTCGGAGCGCAGAAGCCGACCGACTGGGTCTGGGATACCGTCGCGCTGATCCTGAACACGCGCTACAACGACAAGCGCACCACCATCATCACCACCAACTATGCGGACCAGGCGCCGGCGGCTTCCAATCTTTCAACCACGCAGCGCGCCACGCGCGAAGAGACGCTCGGCGACCGCATCGGCGAACGCATGCGCTCCCGGCTGGCCGAGATGTGTGTCCGGGTAGAGATGTCGGGGGCTGATTTCCGCCAGAGCGCGGGAAGGGCCCGCTTCGGCTGACCTGTTGGACTGTGCGAGCGGTAATCAGCAGGACCAGAAGCTGATAAAGAAGAGAAGAATGGCGAGGATGGTAGCGCCCTGATAGAGAAAGTTGCCTGTGCGCGGCTGCTCCTGGATTTCGTCCACACCGGAGGCGCGCAGTCCGGTGATCGCTGAATCGGCAGAGCGTGCTGTCACCGCGTGGCCTCCTTTCCGGAATCTTTCTTCTGTTTCTCTACGGCTGGCACGTGCGGGAAGTTCCTGCTCACCGCGAGTTGTGCTCCACTCAGCCATCCCACAAAACCTAACTGCAAGATTCAACCACCCTACTGACTTGGACTCATTCTGCATCAGGATGATGCTCTAAATTTGCTTGTTCAGGCCATTCGCCGTTTGGGGTAAGAGATGGAACGCTCCTCTGTTCCCTCTATAGAGATGAACGCAGAACCAGACGGAAAGTCGCCTCCATCGCGCAAAATTCATGGATCTCTTACAGAACGGGAAGCAATACAGTCAACTTCCCGATTCGATGTAGAATTTGCGATGGACAGAGGAGTGCGGAATGGGACAGGATGGGGCGCCAGGCAAGCCGAAGGATCCGAGCAGTAACGCCGCGGCAAACAACTCAGCCCCCGACCATGGCTCCTCGCTTTCCCTCACCGAACCTGAGCCGCGAAGAGAGCAGAACTGGCTGCCGATCGTCGTCGCCAGCGTAGCCGCCCTGGCGGTGGTTGCCGTAATGCTGATCCTCGGCCGGTCCAGGAACCACACACAGGATCTTTCGAACCTGGCCGCCGCGCCGGATGCTTACGCCGCCAATCTCCGTATCTCCGATGTCGTCATGAGCGAGTCCTCTAACCTGGCCGGCGGCAAGGTCATCTATCTCGATGGCCACATCGTCAATCTAGGAGACCGGACTGTCTCCGAGGTGATTGTAGAAGTCACTTTTCGCGATTACGCCAATAAGGTGGCGCAGAGCCAGCGTCTGCCGCTAACCATCATCCGCATGCGTCAGCCGTACATCGATACCGCGCCTTTGTCGACCTCGCCCTTGAAGCCTGGAGCCCATGCCGATTTCCGGTTGAACTTCGATGCGGTTTCGCCAGACTGGGCAGGCAGCACGCCGGAAATACAGGTTCTCCATGTCGTGACACCGTGATCTGTGGATATCGTGGCCAGTTGCGGAACCGTTTCCATCGTTACACGGTAAAAATTACATTCTGCTGCAAAAAGTACATCGTAAATCCCCGCCGAACCCCTGCACATCCCGCACCAGATGAACCAAATCCCGCAATAAATCATTCAGAATATTGAGTTTATTGATTTAGTCCGCCATTCATCGGGTTTGGCACCGGCGTTGCAATAGGTATTGGCAAGCGAGGCTATGATCTCGTGGACAACCGGAGCTTCAACTCCGGGGAACCAAAAGTGGAGACCCCATGATGGCTCACAATACGATTCGGAAATTCTTCCCTGGCCAGGCCGCTGTACTCATACTGGCATCTGCGTTTTCAGTCTCTGCGGTGGCACAGCAGTCAACTGCGACTACCGGGAGCGGGTTCCCAAGCTCGAGCGCATCACAGCCCTCTTCCACCGGACAGGTTGGCAAGCTGAGCGAGCCGCCCAAGGAAGGGTTCTGGGGTCATGTAAACCCCTTTGCCCGCAAGAAGTGGGTAGATAAGCGCCTTGACCCAATCAAGGGCGAACTCAATGAGCTGGACGAAGTCAATGCCAAGAATGCTCAGGACATCAAGGACGTAGACGCCCGGGCCCAGGCGGGCATCAGCAAGGCTCAATCGACTGCAGATGCAGCCAGCCAGACGGCAACCGCTGCCGGACAGCAAGCGCAGCAGGCCGGCCAGACAGCCCAGCAAGCAAGCACCAAGGTGGATGGGATTAACACCACCGTAGCGGGCATTGACCAATATTCGCAGAAGAACACCGTTTCGATCAGCTTCCGTCGCGGCTCTTCAGTACTGAGTGCCGATGCCAAGAAGCAACTCGATGACCTAGCCACGCAGCTTAACGGACAAAAGGGCTATCTGCTTGAAGTAGAAGCGCATGCACCCGGAGCCGGCAGCGTAGGCATTCAGAACTCCAACCGGCTCGCCGAGGCAGTGAAGCGCTACCTCGTCACCGAACACGAAATTCCCGTCTACCGCATGCACGCAGTGGCCCTGGGCAACGCCCCGGTATCGGCACAGGACACCGGCGATACGAAGCCGACTCCAGTCCACGCCAGCTACGTAGATCTGCGGTTGATGGAAAACAGTTTGGCGGCCCAGGACGGGTCCACCCCCCGGTTAGGCTCGTCCCAGTCAGGTGCGGTGCAGCAGTAATGTTGCAGCCACGCCCCGAGGCTCTTAGCCGCGCCTAACGGCCCCCGCCGTTCGGCCGCCAATAAAGCTCTCGCAACACGAGAGAACCAAGGCAACTTGGCCCCCGACGAAATCGGGGGCCGTTTTTTTTGTGCTCCAAGGCTTTCGGACATCAAAGACGGCTCAGGATCGGCAAGACGTAATTTGCTGAACGGATCGGCAGCGTTCGAAGTAAAAAAGAAAAATTCTCGAAATCCTGTTGACAAGCAGCAAAATTGCGATCATATTTAACCCATCGGTTATTTAACCGATGGGTTATTTACTATGAACGATTCACTCAGCCTGACCTTTGCCGCACTCGCCGACCCAACGCGACGGGCAATTCTTGGCCGGCTCGCAACCGGCGAAACGTCCGTCACGGAGCTGGCCGAACCGTTCCAAATGAGCATGCCGGCCGTTTCCAAGCACCTCAAGGTGCTGGAGCGTGCTGGTCTCATCTCCCGCGGACGATCGGCGCAATGGAGGCCCTGCCGCCTTGACGCCGCACCGCTTCAATCCATCGCCACATGGGTTGAAGAGTATCGCCAGTTCTGGGAGCAGAGCTTCGGCCGTCTCGACAGCTACCTCGAACAAATCCAGCAAACCAATCCGCAGGCAGGCTCACCCAAATCTGTTTCAACACCGAATCAGGAGAATCCCAATGCCACAAGCGAAAAGTAGTGCCGTAGCGGCGCGCGAACTTACCATTACGCGCCTCTTCCGTGCTCCTCGCGAACTCGTCTTCCGTACCTGGACCGATCCAGCGCACCTGGCCAACTGGTGGGGGCCTGCGCATTTCACCAATCCGCGCTGCGAAGCCGATGTGCGTCCCGGCGGCAAGATCCATGTCGACATGCGTGCTCCTGACGGAACCGTGTATCCCATGGGCGGAGAATTTCGCGAGATCGTTCCGCCGGAAAAACTGGTCTTTCTCACGACAGCGCTCGACGGAGCAGGGAAGCCGATCTTCGAGAACCTGAATACGGTTCTGTTCGAAGAGTTTGAGGATAATCAGACGCTGATCAAGCTGCACGTGCAGGTAGTCGAAGAGCTTGGCGACTCGGAGCAGTACCTCAAGGGCATGGAGCAGGGCTGGAGCAGCAGCCTGGACAAGCTCGAAGTCTACGTGGTCGCCGGTGCGGATCAGTCCGCGGCCAAGGCTGCAGCCAGAGCGTATGAATCCGTTGGCCGGGAGATTCGGGCATCTCACATCTTTCGCGCGCCACGGGCACTGGTATGGCGCATGTGGACCCAGCAGGAGCACATCACCAACTGGTGGGGGCCGAATGGGTTTACGACCACCATCGAGCACATGGATGTGCGCCCCGGCGGCGAGTGGCGGTTTGTGATGCACGGACCCGACGGGACCGACTATCCGAATCACAAGGTGTACGAGGTAGTAGCGCCCATCGAGCGGCTGGTCATGAACCACGTCTGCGAGCCACATCACCGCATGGAGGCCATCTTTGGCGATGTGGACGGTGGAACCGAAGTGAATGTGCGCATGCTTTTTGACTCGGCGGAAGTATGCAGCGCCATCATCGCCCGGGTCGGCGCGGATGAGAAATTGGTCGAGAATCTCGTAAAACTCGAAAAGTACCTGAACACGTTGTAGTCCTCCTTGCGGAGGGTTCAAATGGGGGGCCGGCGGTAAATACCGTCGGCCCTGTTCTTTTTACATTTAAATCCGCCAGGGCAAACTCGAACGCTACTTGATGTTGAAGCTGTACATCACGCTGTAAGAAAAGATCGGGTAGATGCCGACCTTGTTCAGGTCGTTTTGCCACCGCGCCAGCTTCTCGTTCAGATTGTTATGAAACTCGATCGCGATGGGATTGGCAGGATCGCCGATATCGCTGCACTGAGTCTGCCTGGCGTCCAGACAAGCCCAGCCAGAAGCGTTCACATGAATCGTTGGGGGCCCGGTAAAGATCACCCCAAACTCCGACGGGAATGACCAGTGCCGGTCCGACCGAGGAATGAATTTACCGAAGCCCCCGGACACAAACGCAGCAGGAGTCCGCTGGTGAAAGCTAAGCACCCCGGAGCCAGTCAACGGTGTTGCCCCAGTAACAGGATTGGGGCTGGCCGAATAGTACGTCGTGTTCTGGAGCTGAAAGCTTGTGCCCGGCGAGACCGTCGTGGTGCCCGAGATCTGGTTGCCGTTGTAGAAATACACGCCCCCACTTAGGCGAAAGACGCTGTTAGAGGGGTACCAGTCGAGTGCTGCCGCCGCCGAAGTGAACTGTATCTTCGAATCGACATGAAAGCCTTCGACCTCGAACAATCCGGTATCGAAGTGGAAGAAGCTCACCAGTCCCCGGGCATCGAAATCGTGATTGAGCACGATGGCCGACTTAATGCCGAAACCTAGTGGAGAAATATCGGCTCCAACACCGACACGCGAGAACGGCGCCTGGTACCAGCTGGCAGCGGGCTTGACCGCGTAATGGTCATAGCCGCCTCCGGCAGGCGCAGGATCGGGTGCTGACGGAAGCGCCGGATCCGCCGGGCCTCCGTAATGTTGTCCGCTGGCGCTCGATGCAAAATCTTTCTGCAATTGAGAGCCGGAGGTCGCAGGTCCGGCAAGCGCAACGGGGCGATCCGTCTGCGCGCGTGCAGCCATGACGCCGCCAGAAACAAAGACGAGCGCCACCCATAGAGAGACAGGAGCGAGAGAAACGATCGAAGGATTCAGGGGAGGTCTCCAGCGTTCGTGACGCAACGGCCGCCCACGTGCGCACACAAAAATGTGTGTGTCCGTCAGCGGCGGTGGGGGATTCCGCGCCAAAGGGTCTTCGGAAACTTCAGGGAAGTCCCGAAAATGTCTTATCTTGCGGTGCGGTTGCGAACGTGCTGCAATGCAAACATGCGCGGATGAATCGCCGTGCAAGCCCAGGTTCAACTCTTTGAACGATCCAAGCGGCTTTCAACTGAAAAACTTCACATTGATCGAATAAAAATGTGATTGAGAAATGATGCTCAGCGGATCAGCCAGCCTTTGCTTTGTTGCAGGACTCGTGATCCGTTCCACTCCTTGCAGCCAAGGTAGCACCAATCCATATCCGCGCAATGACTCTTTTGAAATACGCCGCACTATGCAATGCAGATTTGGGCGAAATTTTAAAATCGAATCAACGTAAAACAGAGGCGGAAGATTGACGGCTGTTAAAGAAATCAGGATCGAACTAAAACCGAAAGAGACGACATCCATGCGCGCCAATCTGCTCGCCTGGTACCGCAGGCATAGGCGCGATCTGCCCTGGCGGCGCACGCGTGATCCCTACGCCATCTGGGTCTCTGAAATCATGCTGCAGCAGACGCGTGTCGCTGCCGTCGTTGAGCGATATGAGACCTTCCTCGAAAATTTCCCAACCGTGGGGGCGCTGGCGCATGCCTCCGAAGCTGACGTGCTTGCGCTCTGGAGCGGCCTCGGCTACTACCGCCGCGCCCGCATGCTGCATAAGGCGGCGAAAGCTGTTGTGGCGCAGTCTGGGGGCAATATGCCCGCCTCTGCCGCAGAGTTGCGCGATTTACCCGGCATCGGCGTCTACACCTCGGCAGCGATCGCCAGCATCGCCTACGGAGAACCCGTCGCGGTCGTGGACGGCAATGTAGAGCGCGTTGTTCAACGGCTCGCTGGGTGGGGCAGCAAATCCCGCGAAGGGCAGACCGAGCTCAACCGGAATATCACCGCATACGCCGCAGCACTGCTGGATCCCTCCAGCGCCGGAGATTTCAATCAGGCCATGATGGAGCTGGGCGCAACGGTATGCCTGCCCAAGGGGCCGCTCTGTCTGGCTTGCCCGCTGCGTGAGTTTTGCGAGACGCAGGGCGAGCATCCTGCTCCCGTCCGCGCCCCGATGCGCAGTGCAACCATCGCGCATGCGCTTGTGATCCGTTCTCGTGCGCTGCACCGCGAGATACTGATCGAGCAGCGCAGCGCTTCGCAAACCGTGATGCCCGGCATGTGGGAGCTGCCCGCTCTTGCAGACCGGGAGTTCGATCAGAAACATCAGCGCATGGCCGTACGCCACGCCATCATGCAAGTCAACTACTACGTCCGCATAAGAACAGTCTTTGAGGATGATGAGGAACTACTCGCCCAGCCGACTGGCCGCCGCAAATGGATCAGTCTCAAGGATGTGCTCAGGCTGCCCCTCACCGGTCTCACGCGCAAAGTATTGATGCGTGCCGGAATTCCGGAGCTAGCCGTCCCGCCGCCTGTGGTGGACGCCGGCGCCGGGGACAGCAAGCGAATCGGGGTCAGAAGAGATCAGTAGTAATCCGAACAGCTCAGGTAGTATCCGCACTGAGTGCAAACCAGCTTGCAGTGGTGACCGGTCAGCCGTTCGCTGCAGTTCGGGCAGATTTGCTGCACGTGCGTCTGCGCCGGCTGAGGCCCGGCTTCGACATCAGGATTCGATGAAAACCCTGCTGCAAAATCAGCATCCAACGCCCGCGGCCGCTCGGGAAGCATATCGAGAGATTAGCATGGTAATTGGGCCTGGGCTTCTGGCCAACTGGAGAAGCCGCAGCCAATGATTTTCCGCGCTCGAATATGCGTTTCATGCGTGGTTCGAGTGCCCGTTAGCAATCGATTTCGGGACGGCGGCGCCGGATTTCCACGGCCGCCGGACACACAACAGCGCAATCTCATGACCGCCCTGGATGGGCAAGGAGCAATTATGGCGAGCAAGGCAAGTGCAGTTTGGACAGGTTCCCTCAAAGAGGGTAAGGGCACGATCAGCACCGCAACCGGCGTGCTGAAGGATGCGAACTACTCCTTTGCGACCCGCTTTGAGGGCGCAGATTCCGGCACCACCCCCGAAGAGCTGATCGCGGCGGCTCATGCAAGCTGCTTCTCCATGGCGCTCGGTGCGCAGCTCGGCGGCGCAGGCCTCACGCCTAACAAGATTGAGACCCACGCCGCAGTAACGCTAGCCAAGGTCGACGGCGGCTTCGCCGTCACCAAAATCGCGCTGACCACCACGGCCGACGTCCCCGGCGCAACCAAGGAAGCCTTCGACACGGCTGCCGCAGGTGCAAAGGCCGGTTGCCCCATCTCGAAGCTTTTCGCCAACAACACCGAGATCACCCTCGACGCCAAGCTGGTCTAAAGCTCGTCTCTCGGCAAATGCGGCGCATGGCATACTCCTGCCTGCGCCGCTTTGCAATTCTTTGGCATTCTCCGTATCCTCCAGAGGATTTACATTCCAGTCAGAAAACAGACGTCGTCTAAATCGACGCTGAGAAACGGCATGGACGGGTCCACAGGTCGATGAATGCTATCGAATTCTCAGCGCTGATCGGCGCTGCCTCACTCTTGGCCGGCTTTCTCGGCGCTCTAACCGGGCTCGGTGGCGGAGTCGTTATCGTCCCGTTGCTGGCGCTGGCTTTCAAAGTCGATATTCACTATGCCATCGGAGCCTCGCTTGTCTCCGTGATCGCAACCTCTTCCGGCTCTGCGGCAGCTTACGTGCGTGATGGCTACTCCAATATTCGCGTCGGCATGTTCCTAGAGATTGCAACAACCGCAGGCGCAGTCCTTGGCGCATTCCTCGCGACGTCTACCCCGACCCATGCTCTCGCCATTGTCTTCGGAGCGGTATTGCTATTCTCAGCCGCAGCTTCCTGGCGCAAAAAAGTGGACAACACCCATCGCGAGCCGAACAAGCTCGCCTGTGTGCTCAAGCTCAACGGAAGCTACCCCTCCGGCGGCAAGAAGCAGCCCTATACCGTGCAGCGCGTGCCGCTCGGCTTCGGGCTGATGTTTGGTGCAGGCACGCTTTCAGGACTGCTCGGCATCGGATCGGGTGCGGTCAAGGTCCTCGCCATGGATGAGGCCATGTCGATTCCGTTCAAGGTTTCCACAACTACCAGCAATTTCATGATCGGGGTGACAGCCGCTGCCAGCGCGGGCATCTATCTGAGCCGCGGTTATATCCATCCCGCGCTCGATTTTCCCGTTACGCTCGGCGTGCTCATGGGTTCGCTTATCGGCGCCAGGCTGCTGGTGCGGGTCCATACGCGGGTGGTTCGCATTGTCTTCGCTCTGGTCATCGCTGCACTCGGTGTGGAGATGATCTTCAGCGGCTTCACGGGGAGGCTGTGAGATGGCTGAGCCCACTCCCATGAGCAATGCCTCACAAACCACGGACGACTCCGTGCTCGACATCAAGATCGGTTTCCTGCTGCAGGCCGGTGTGCTGAGCTCCGCAGTCGTAGTGCTCATCGGAGCCGTGCTTTATCTCATGCAGGGGAGTGGTTCCACGACGGATTACTCCAGTTTCCACGGTGCTCCCGAGAGATTGAATACCTTCAGCGGAATTTTTCACGGTGTGCTGCACGCGCACCCGTTAGCCATAATCCAGTTTGGCCTGCTGATGCTGATCGCCACACCCATTGCGCGCGTGGTCTTCTCGGTCATCGCATTTTTAGCCGAGCGTGACTATCTCTACGTGGTGATCTCGGCAATTGTGCTGGCCGTGTTGCTCTATGGCCTTGCGGGACATTAAGTGAACATTGAAGTCCATGTCCCGATAAGCCGCTGATTTATGAGCGGACGCCAGCCATCTTCGGCTCACTGGTTGAAACACGACTCAGCGTGAGAAGTCCAAAGATCACCAGCGCACTAGAGAACACGACATGACCCATAACCCGCGGGTCGAGCAGATTGCCGATGCTCTTGCCAAAGGCCAGCGCAACCAGAGTCCAGCACAACGTGCCGGCGGTTGTCAGTATCGCAATGGTGGTGTCACCCGGCCGGCCGGCGCGAACGATATTCAGCGCGCCCAGCAGCAGCCCTGCCAGCGCCGCGCCCAGTGACCATACCCACATGCCGCCCCATGCGGGCAGTAGCGTAAGCGTACCGAAGGTGTGCCCCAGGCTGGCCAGCACCAGCAAAACTCCAAAGATACGATCGATATTTTTCAACATGGTCTGTTCTCTTTCCTTGGGCTGACGGACGAAGCAGGATCTCACCCCGCCAGCGCCGAATATCCAAGCGCCTTGCGTACGTAGCCAAGCTGACCCAGGTGATATGCCTCGTGCCAAGCGACCAGCGTAATTTCGTCCAGCAGCGTCTGGGCTCGCGGCACGCCGACGCCGGTAGCGGGCTGCAGAAGCCGCTCATCGGGAACAGAGGCCAGCAACTCCGCAAGCAGCGTCCCCTCTGCCCTGAAAATGTCCGCAATCGTCGTGATGGAAGGATACTCGGAATCGGCGTGTACTTCGCATCCGCGCTGAAAGCAGTCTCCCCATGGCAGATCGAACGTTGCGTGCAGCGCTCGCAGCGAGAGCACGCGCGTGTCGACGATGTGCCCCGCGATCCAGAGCATATGGTTCGTGACTGCGGTAGGCCGCCGATACAGGTCGCTTTCCGTTACTCCATCCAGTGCTTTGCCGAAGAGATATTCACTGGTCTTGTACTGCTGCGCGATAGGCGCTGCGAGCCGTCTGGCTGTTGTTATGTTCATAAAATCCCCCTTGTCATGAATGAGAAGGATTCAGCGGGATCATCTCCGGTCCCGCCGCGACAGTTCAGCTCAGGCCTCGTTGTCGGCTGCTGCGCGGTAGAGTTCCAATAGCCCGTTCCAGCCGTTGGGATCACCCACATGTTGACGCATGATCGGTGCGGTGACTCCGTGACGATCAAAATTGCGATGCTCGAGCTCGATCAGCGTAGTTCCGTCCGGCGACTGCGTAAAGCGCACCTCAACCTCGCTCGATTTGTTCAGATCCGGCTCCGGTTTCCATTCGGTAGTCACCATCCATGCAAAGAGGAATCGATCCGGCGGTTCCCACGCCAGCACCTTCCCCCACTGCACCTCCGAGCCGTCTTCGTGCTCGGTATAGCAGCGTCCGCCGACTACCGGCTCAATCGCACCGCGCGTTAGAGGCGAAGTGCCGATGTGGTGCGTCTTCGGCCACCAGGTATCGATGCCCTCGGTGAAGACTTTGAACGCCCGCGCGGCGGTCGCCCGTACGCGAATCTGTTTCCGGAGAGGGGGTACTTCGGTTACGGCTAAGGCCATGAGCTATTGCTCCTCGACTTTCTCTTTGAAGGCGGTTAATGCAATGGTCCAGAACTGGTCGAAATAACTGCGCAGCGTCTCGAATCCCTCAGGATTGAGCCGGTAGACTCGCCTCGTTCCCTGAGCTTCGCCGGTGACGAGATTCGCTTCTTTAAGCATCCGCAGATGCTGGCTGATGGCCGGGCGGCTGATCGGAAACTCCTCCGCCAGTTTGCCGACAGACATCGGTCCTCGTAGCAGGCGATCGACGATGGCCCGCCGTGTGCCGTCACCAAGAGCATCCAGCGCGGATTGATGGTAAGAAATCACTTACCGTAAGTTATAGCTTACGAATATACAGGTCAAGCAGAAAATACGAAATTCTTACGGGACGCTATGCAGGTGCATTTATCGAATCAAATTGAATGTCCACGAGAGCCCTGATTCAACGGATCGATCTCCATGCGAAGCGCCGCCTGCCAAGGGTTTTCTTGACACCCCGGGCAGCATTTGCGACACTCGAACTTGCTGCCTGTCTGGTTTTTGCGCCAGATGCAAGGCCCGTGCCGAAGTGGCGGAATTGGCAGACGCGCATGGTTCAGGTCCATGTACTCGCAAGGGTGTGGAGGTTCAAGTCCTCTCTTCGGCACCAAAGATAAACGCGATCTTCGCCCCGGCCTCCGGGGCTTTGTCGTTTCTGAGGTTCTCCTGAATCCAGCGCACGATACCGAAATCTATACTGAGACCTGCGATGCTTACCCATCTCGACAAAATCGTCGCCACAACCCGTGAGACGGTTGCCGCGAGACGCGCCCGAACTTCCCATGCTGAACTCGAGCGCGCTGCTGCTGCTCACAAGCCCCGCGGATGGGCCAGCGCGCTCGCGACTCGGTCAGCCTGCGGCCCCGCCGTAATCGCAGAACTCAAGAAGGCATCGCCTTCCAGAGGCCTTATCCGCGCCGATTTCGACGTGGAGCACCTCGCCCGCCGCTATGAAGCAGGCGGCGCGGCAGCACTGTCGGTTCTTACCGATGAGCCGTACTTCCAGGGCAGCCTGCGCAATCTCGAACTGGCTTCCGCGGCAGTTGCCGTCCCATGCCTACGCAAAGACTTCACCATCGACGAGTACCAGATCGTCGAAGCGCGCGCCCATCGCGGCGACGCAATTCTGCTGATCGCCGCCGCCCTCACTGGCGAGGAGATGCTGCGTTTCACCCGCTCCGCACATGCCATAGCGCTCGATGTGCTGATAGAGGTGCATACCGCGGAAGAGCTCGACCGCGTGCTCGCACTCGGCGAGGCGCCCGATGCCATCGGAGTCAACAATCGAGACCTCAAGACCTTCGCTGTCCATCTGGAAACCTCACTTGAACTCGCCTCGCGTATTCCTAATGGCGTAGTTCGCGTAGCCGAGAGCGGCATCGCTACCGCCAGCGACATCATCCGCTTGCGCGATGCCGGCTTCGACGCCTTCCTCATTGGCGAAAGCCTCATGCGCCAGCCCGATCCGGGCATCGCTCTCAGCTCCCTGCTGGCCGAAGCAACAGAGTCGGCCGCCGCACTGCATGAGCTGCCGCAATGAGTCTCTGGGTCAAAATCTGCGGCAACACCACGCTTGATGACGCGAAGCTTGCGGTCGATGCAGGTGCAAACGCCGTCGGCTTCGTCTTCGCGCCCAGTCCCCGGCAGGTTACATCCGATCAGGTTGCAAAGATAGCACCCAGTCTTCCTGCCTCCATCGAAAAAATCGGCGTTTTCGTGGACGCAGATTTCGACACAATTGCAAACGCCGTCGAATCCTGCGGGCTCACCGGTGTTCAGATTCACTCAGGGGATGGGGGCGATCTGGCGTCAAGGCTGCGGCAGCGCTTCGGTACAGACCTGCGAATCCTGCGTGTAGTTCATTTCAGCGGTGAGGCGGAGATACAACTTCAGGCCGCGGCCAAAGATACCGCCATCAATGGCATCCTGATCGACTCGCGCACTGCGGGCGCTGTCGGCGGCACCGGCATTGCGTATGACTGGCAGGCAGCGCGCGCCACGATATTTGCGCCGGGCAGCGGACTGAAGCTGGTCGCCGCCGGCGGCCTCAAGCCCGAAAACGTGGTCCAGGCTATCGCTGTGCTCGAGCCGTGGGGTGTCGATGTTGCCAGCGGAGTAGAAGCAGCACCGGGCCGCAAAGATCCCGCCAAGGTCCGAGCCTTCATTGCAAACGCTCGGTCTGCGCATGCCGAACTCAAAAGCTGCCGGGATGGGGCTCAGCCCGAATAGCGAGCCCCTTAGCCAGGCGGAAAAACGCGAATGCGGTCTACTGGGCGTTCGTTACAACCAGAACGAATCGCGAGTTTGCTTGCAGCTTGATCTTGCTGTTTGTGCTCGAGACGCGGTCGCTGCATCCGCTGCCGGCCATCGGCTCCAGCTTTGTGTTTGGAATGCCGACTACGGTTCCGGGCTGAATCGTGTCAGGCTCGCCGCCTGAGCTTGAAACCGTATCTGCTGCTCCACTGTTTGACTTGGACGGCTGCGGCGCAGCACCACCACCACCCATTGGTCCGCCGCCCGGGCCGCCCTTGCCACCCACCTCCGTCGGCACGGCGCTCTGCGAACTCTTCCCTTCACCCGCTGGCGCCATTAAACTGATCAGCCGCATCTTGAAAGCCTGCTTATCATGCCCGCCTGCGCAATCGGCATGGTCAAAATCCAGCGAAAACTCCGATCCGTCCTTGGTCGCGTTGACCGACACGACTTTGGCATAAATGATGCCATCCGCTTCGATCGTGCATCCGGGGTAGGCCGCAACCTTAGCATTCTTGAACCAGATCTCTTTTCCTGGCTTCAAATGTCCCGAGTCCATTCCGAGAGACTTCGCAATAATTGTTTGATTGCCAGGAACGGCAGTCTGCGAAATTTGTCCGCAGGAGGCAGCGATGTCAGTTGCAGTTTGTGCAAGAGCGCCAACGGCCCAGAAGCTCGTTGCGGCGGTAGCAAGCACAACAAACGCGGCGCTCGGAATACGTCGGTAGTGGTGAAGATTCATCGGTGAGACTCCTGTCCTTGGATGTCCGGTCAACCGGAGTATATCGTCTTGGACGTGCTACCAGCTCAGGCAGCGACAGTAATGTCTCTGAAGCCCAAATTTGATGTCCGTCAGTTCTACGAGCAGTTGTTGGCGAAGCGCGCCTAAGCCGAGGTCTTCCTGTCGAAACCGATTGGGACGAATAGGCCGCTTTGCATACATCGCACTCCTAGTACACTGAAAGGTCAGCCAGGTTTCGGATGACCGGCGGGAGGGCTTGCGATGGCATCAGTGATTCTTCCAGAGACACAATCAGTGTCTGGTTCGCGCCAGGGGCGCTTCGGAGCCTACGGCGGCCGCTATGTTCCCGAAACCCTCATGGCCGCGCTCGAAGAGTTGGAGCACGCCTACGCCGAGGCGAAGGAAGACAGCGGCTTTCAGGCCGAGCTGGCCGATCTGCTGAAGGATTTTGCCGGGCGCCCCACGCCGTTGTATCTCGCGAAGCGTCTCTCCGAAGATCTGGCCGGATCCAACGGCGGCCCGAAGATCTACCTGAAGCGTGAAGATCTCCTCCACACTGGCGCGCACAAGATCAACAACGCCCTCGGTCAGGGATTGCTGGCCAAGCGCATGGGCAAACGCCGCATCATCGCCGAAACGGGCGCGGGCCAGCACGGCGTAGCCTCGGCCACTGTCTGCGCGCTTCTGGGCCTGGAATGCATTGTCTACATGGGTGAGGAAGACATGCGCCGCCAGGAACTGAATGTGCTGCGCATGCAATTGCTGGGTGCAGAGGTTCGCCCTGTCGCATCCGGTTCCAAGACTCTAAAAGACGCTGTCAGCGAAGCTCTCCGCGACTGGGTCACCAACGTCCGCGACACCTATTACATCCTCGGCAGCGCACTTGGACCGCATCCTTACCCGACGATGGTCCGCGACTTCCAGCGTGTCATCGGTCTTGAGATCCGCGAGCAGATTCTCGCCAAGGAAGGCCGCCTGCCCAGCGCCATCATTGCCTGCGTTGGCGGCGGATCGAATGCCATCGGTGCTTTCCATCCGTTTCTCGCGGACAAAGAAGTTCGCCTGATCGGCGTGGAAGCCGGAGGACGCGGCAAGGGCCTCGGTGACCATGCAGCCCGCTTCGAAGGAGGGGTACCGGGTGTTCTTCAGGGTACTTATTCTTATGTCCTGCAGGATGAGGACGGGCAAGTCGCGTTGACACACTCGGTTTCTGCTGGGCTGGACTACGCATCCGTCGGTCCCGAACACGCAGCCCTGCATGATTTGGGCCGCGCCGAATACACCTCGGCCAATGACATTGAGGCGCTTGAAGCGGTCGTTCGCCTGGCCCGGACCGAAGGCATTCTGCCTGCCCTGGAAAGTGCACACGCTATCGTCGAGTGCGTTCGCGTTGCACCGAAGATGGCTCCGCATGACATACTTGTAGTTAACCTTTCTGGCCGCGGCGACAAGGATATGGGAATCCTCACTCGCGAGCTTCATCTCCAGGGAGTTTAGGGCGAATTACTTCGCTGAATCAGACATGGCGCTTCGATTCCAACAACATCCGGGCTTGGTGGTGTACCTCACCGCCGGAGATGCGGGCCTGAGTCCCGCCACGCACTCTGCATCCGGCAGTCATGTGCCTGCGCATCTTTCGGTCACACGCGAAATAGCCCTCGCCGCCATCGATGCCGGAGCAGACGTCATCGAGCTGGGAGTGCCCTTCAGTGATCCTCTGGCCGATGGTCCAGTGATCCAGCGCGCCAGTGAGCGTTCGCTGGCACGCGGCACAAGGCTTAAAGATGTTCTCGCTCTCGCCAAAGAGTTACGTCAGGCCCGGCCCAAAGCCGGCCTGGTGATCTTTACTTATGTGAATCCTGTGCTGCGTTTCGGCCTCAAAGCTTTCGCCGACGCAGCAGCCGAATCCGGAGCCGACGGCGTTCTGCTGACCGACATGATTGTGGAAGAGTCGAGCGAGTATATCGCAGAGATGAGCCGTGTCGACCTCGCGCCGATCTTCCTCGCAGCGCCTACCAGCACGGAAGAGCGCATCAAGGCCATCGCCACCCACAGCAAAGGTTTTATCTACGCCATCTCCCGCACGGGGGTGACCGGCAAACGGCAGAGTCTGGCCGCCGATGCGGCAGCGCTTGTTGAGCGCATTCGCCGATGGAGCAAGCTGCCGGTAGCCGTCGGGTTCGGCATCTCTAATGCGGATCATGTAGCCGAGGTCGGCAGGTTCGCAGATGCGGCGGTAATCGGCAGCGCGATTGTTGAGTTGATCGAGAGATCGACAGAAGAGCAGGCGCCCGGCGTAGTGTCTCGATTTATCGAGGGTCTGCGCCAGCCGTATCCGGCGCAGGCCCTTTAACGCGACGAGCAGAGCCGGTGCTCCCATTCGTCGCCGACGAACCCACGCAGGCAGTCCGCCCGGATAAGGAAAGCGGCAAGCTCCGGGCAGGCTGCTGACAAGATTGGTTGAACTGATTTCTCCAGGCTGCAAAGCCGGATCTGGCTCGAACGGGCTAAACCGGAAAAACAGTCTCGGAACGAGGCAAATATGACGTTGGAAGAACTGCGGAAACAGATCGATGAGCTGGACCGGCAACTGGTCATCCTGCTCAGTCAGCGCGCCGAGTATGCGCTCGAAGCCGGCCGCCTCAAGGTGTCCACTTCGCTGCCCATCTACGAGCCGGTGCGTGAGAAAACGATCTACGAAAATGTGCGGCACGAAAACAAGGGCCCGCTGCCCGATATCGAGCTCATCCACATCTTCGAGCGCATCATCGACGTCATGCGCGCCCTCCAGAGAAATGAGCTGGCCAGCCAGAGAAACGCCCAGGCGACCGCCCAGGGCCACGAAGCAGGCGTGCACGCGCCCGAGACGGGGAACAGGCAATGATCGTAGCAATGCAGGAGTTGGCAACAGAAGAACAGATCGACAACGTCATCGAAAAGATGGTGGAAGCGGGCGTCAATGTGCACCGCACCACCGGTGCCACGCAGACTATTCTCGCGGGCGTCGGTCCCACAGCGTCGATCGATATCGATGAGTACAAGCTTTTGCCCGGCGTACTGAGCGTCCACCGCATCAGTTCTCCCTACAAGCTGGCCGGTCGCGCCTGGAGGCCCGAAGGCACCGTGATCGAGTTCAACCACGGCGTCAAGGTCGGTTGTGATGAGATTCCCATCATGGCAGGCCCGTGCTCCATCGAGAACAAAGAGCAGATCTTCCTCACCGCCAAGCAGGTCAAAGAAGCCGGTGCAAGCTTCCTTCGCGGCGGCGCATTTAAACCGCGCAGCTCGCCATATGCCTTCCAGGGCATGGGCATCCCGGGCCTCAAACTCATGCGCGAGGCCGCCGACGAGTACAGCCTGCTGGCCATCAGCGAGGTCATGGAGATCTCCCAGATCGAACCCATGCTGCCTTACGTCGACTGCTTCCAGGTCGGCGCGCGCAACATGCAGAACTTCAACCTGCTGCGCGAGCTCGGCAAGGTACGCAAGCCCGTCATGCTCAAGCGCGGCATCTCTGCCACGATCGAAGAGTGGTTGCTCTCCAGCGAATACATCCTCGCCGGCGGCAACTACGATGTCATCCTCTGCGAGCGCGGCATTCGCACCTACGAGACCTACACCCGCAACACGATGGATATCTCGGCCATCCCGGTCATCAAAAAGCTCTCGCACCTGCCCATCATCGGCGACCCCTCGCACGGCACCGGCCGCCGCGACATGGTTCCGGCGCTGGCGCGGGCAGCGGTAGCGGCAGGTGCCGACGGCATCATCGTCGAAGTGCACCCCAACCCCGACAAGGCTCTCTCCGATGGTGCGCAGACGCTCTTCCCCGAACAGTTCGCTCAGCTCGTCAATGAACTCAAGCGAGTTGCCGATGCTGTCGGGCGCAGCGTTTACGCTCCGGCAGGAACCCCGGTCACAACCGGCGCATAAACAAGCACTGCGAGGCTGATGATCGAGCGCGTATTCATCCTGGGCACGGGCCTGCTGGGGGCTTCAGCAGGCCTGGCCCTGCGCGCCGCCGGCTTCACCGGCTCCATCACCGGTTGGGACAAAGACCCGCACCAATCCCAGGACGCGCTCAGGCTCAAAGCCATCCAGTCCATCGCGGTAGACCCGCTTGAAGCCGCCCAGGCCAGCCAGCTCATCCTGCTCGCACCCCCCGTCTACGCCATCCTCGACTGGATGGAGCAGCTCGCTACGGTCCTCGATTCCAGCCATCTGCTTACCGACGTCGGCAGCACCAAGGCTCTCATCACAACAATCGGCAACCGGCTCTACAACCAGCCCGGCCACGCCGCGTTTCTTCCCGGCCACCCCATGGCTGGCAAAGAAGTGAGTGGAGCAGCCGAAGCCGACGGCGTTCTCTTTCGCGGAGCCGTCTGGATATTCACTTCCGATGCTGCTAACCCTCCGGCTATATCGCCGCTCGAAACCGAGCTCGGCCAGGAGTGGCGCCAATGGGTGCAGGCCATGGGCTGTCGCACCATCGACCTCGCCGCCGCTCGTCATGACGAATTGGTCGCTTGGGTCAGTCATCTGCCACAGTTCTTATCCACCGCCCTTGCAGCCCTGCTCGAAACCGAAGTCGGCGATGCTCCCGAGCTAAAAGCCGTTGGCGGCCGTGCCCTGCGTGAGATGACTCGGCTCGGCTCCAGCCCCTACTCCATGTGGCGCGATGTGGCCCATACCAACACCGAGGCCGTTGCGGCGGCAATCCACGCCCTCGAGCAGCGTCTCGCTCACCTCCGCGAAAACCTTCGCACCCCCGAGCTCCGCGAAGAGTTTGAGATCGCCAACCGCTTCCGCAAGAGCTGAAAGAACAACAGCTCGCATAGGAGCCCCCACCGAATTACTCAGCGTGCTGAGTAATTCGAGACAGGGAATGATGTGCAAACGCGCGGTTTGGACGCTCCAGGAAGGAACCGACATTTACAATCAACTGGTGCAGACAGCCGATACCAGCCCCATCATCCAGGCCGAAAATCTAACCAAGATCTATCGCTCCGGCAAGATTGAGGTGCAGGCCGTGGGCGGAGTCAGCTTTTCCATTCCGCGCGGCGAATTTGTCGCCATCGTCGGCCCTTCGGGATCAGGCAAATCCACTCTTTTCTACCTGCTCGGCGGTCTCACCCGCGCCAGCAGCGGCCGCGTCATCATTGACGGCGTCGATTTCGCCACGCTCGACGACGCAGCCCGCACACGCCTGCGCCGACACCGCATCGGCTTCGTATTTCAGCGCTTCAATCTGCTGCCGACGCTCAGCGCCATGGGCAATATCGAGGTAGCCTACGATGTCAGCGGACAAAAAGGGCCGATGGACCGCGCCTATCTCGATCACCTGAGTGACATGCTCTCCATCAAAGGCCGTCTTGTTCACCGCCCCAATGAGCTCTCCGGCGGCGAACAGCAGCGCGTCGCCATCGCCCGGGCTCTCATCACTCGCCCGGCCATCATCCTGGCCGACGAGCCTACCGGCAATCTTGATACGAAGAATTCAGACGCTGTTTTGGCAATGCTGCGCCGCTCCAACAAGGAGCTGGGCCAAACCATCCTGATGATCACTCACAACCTGGAAGCCGCAGGCATCGCCGATCGCATCCTGCAGGTGCGCGACGGTATGATCCTCTCCGACACCCGCACCCAATAAGACACAATCCATCGAGCTCTTTAGGCCAACACCAGACTCAAAAATGTCCCTGACTCAAAATGTCGAATATGTCTCCAGCCCATACCCCCGCTAACGAAATCGACGATGATATCTTCGGAGCTTTGACAGACATCGCCAGAATTGTGGGCGATATCGAGAACATGGTTCCAGCCGGCGATTGGCTGCCCGAAGAGACAAGCAGCCTTCGAGTGCCTGAAGTCTGTCCCGCTTCGCAATCAGCTTCCGCTGATCGAGGGCGCCGGGGCGCTTGGAGTTGAACTCGCAGCCGGTGCAGGAGCCGGAGCCGGACTGCTTTCACCCGAAGCGGGCTTAGATTCAGCCCCGCTATCTTTGCTGCCAGCCGGGTTCGCGCCTTCCGAAGACTTCGCCCCACCCTTCCCTGCGTAGTCGTTCACATACCACCCAGCACCTTCAAAACGCAGCGCAGGCGCGGTCACCGGGCGAATCAGCTCTCCGCCACACTTGGGGCATACACGCTCTGGTTCGGCGCTGAAACTCTGAATTTTTTCAAAACCGTGGCCGCACGAGGTGCAGCGGTATTCGTAGAGAGGCAAGAGCCCACCCTCCATAATCTTTTCCTTAATTTTAACGATTTCGGGAACATCGGGCCATGCTCGTCCGTTGTATCGGCAGAACAGTAAATTTTCGGGGTTCGCCACATGCGAAAAAATTTCTCTTGCGCGCTCACCCTGAATATGTGTTACCGTCTGTAGCATTATGGCGAGTAACGTTACAGACAGTCGCAAGACGGCAGGCCTGGTCAACCCGGGGCTCAGCGAGCTCCAGCACGACCCGGCCGAACTAGGCGAGCTGGAACGGAGCATTCTCCAGCTCATGTGGCAGCAAGGCACCATGTCGGCAGACCAGGTGCGTGAAGAGTTAGAGATGCAGGATCGTCCCTTAAAAGACTCGACCGTTCGCACCGTCCTGCGGCGTCTCGAGGAAAAGGGCTACCTCAACCACATTATCGATAACCGAACGTTTCTTTATTCACCGGCCGCACCCGCGCCCCTGGTCGCCGGCCGCGCAGTCAAGCGCATTCTGGATTGGTTCTGCGAGGGCTCCGTCGAGCAGTTGCTGGTAGGCATGGTCGATTCGTCCGTGCTTGACCGTGAAGAACTGCAGCGGCTTGCCGAACGCATCGCCAATGCCCGGACTGGGCAAAACAACACAACCAACGGCGAGGGAGTAAAGAAATGATCCCTGTAATTCTCGAAGCCGCGTTCCGGTCTCTGTTAATGGCTGCTGCCGTGTGGGCGGGCATCCGCATGATGCGCGTGCAGGCGGTGCTTGCGCAAAAACTGGCTTGGGTCCTGGTCCTGCTCGCAGCCGGAATCATGCCGCTGGTCATGCGCGCTCCAATTCCGGTAGCCGTCGGCGCCGTCCAGATTCCCGCAACCAGCGTCTTCCGCGCCGAAATGCTCAAGGCCGAGATCGCCGCCCGTCCGCTGATGGCGGAGCTGCGCTGGGCTCTCCTCACGAGTGAGCCGCTCGGTGCGCGCACCGCCGGCGGAACGATGATCCTGCAGAGCTCTGCGCCTGCGCGGACTGTCTCCTATCTCCCCAAGCCTCATCCGGCTCATCGAATGGTACTCACAAGCGATTCCGGAACGGCAATCGCGTCCGATGTTGTCGGACCCTCGAACAATCAGAAGGCCGGCAACGCAGGTTCGCCGCGAAGCTCCAGTGCGCTGCTGATGTCGCCTGCAAGTCTTATTCAATCGCTCTCGCAGCCGCGGAATTTTGGCATCTTTAGCTGGCTGCGCGGCCATGTGAAAGAACTGCTGACACTCGCGTACATGTCGGTCGCCGTCTTCCTTCTCTTCCGCACCCTTGCCGGACTGGCCGTAGCCCTGCGCCTCTGGCTACGCTCGAAGCCCGTTCCTGAGCTCAAATCGATGTATGTCGAAGGACAGACCCGCGTTGGAACTGTCCGCGCCAGCCGTGACCTCGTCACCCCCGTCACCATCGGGTCCACCGTTATCCTTCCGGCCAACCACTCCGAGTGGGGCGAAGACAAGCTGCGCATCGTACTGGCTCATGAGCGGTCGCACGTCCGCCAGGGCGATTTCTATCTGCAATTGCTAGCCGCGGCGCACGTCGCCATCTTCTGGTTCAGCCCGCTTGGCTGGTGGCTCAAGCGCAAACTCTCCGAGCTCGGTGAAACCCTCAGCGACGCCGCCGGCCTCCAAGCCGCGCCCGACGCCTCCACTTATGCTCAGGTGCTGCTCGAGTTCGCAGCCATGCCACGCACCTCACCAGTCGCCGGAGTCCCCATGGCCCGCAGCGGCAGCCTCTCCGCACGCATCGATCAAATTCTCAATATCAGCCGCCTGAAGGCCGCCTCCGTCGGAGGAAGGCGGCATGTCGTTCTATCCGCATCGCTCGTGCTCGTGGCCCTCGTCGCGGTCGTAGCCTGCATTCGCATTGTTCCGCCGGTGGAGGCGGCCCAGGCACAGGCTGCCGCAAAGGCGCAAACCGTAACTGGCGCGACCTCAGGCACCGCGAGCACCGGACAAAGCAAGCCCGCTGCAGAAACCATCGAAGCCGGCGAACCGCAGGAAGCAGCGACTGGCCAGGTCGATGATGAAACGGCGCCACAAATCACCGATGTGCCGCCAGTGCCTTCCGTCGACCCGTCGCCGGCAGCCACCATCGCCGCTCCACAGGTAGCGCCTTCCTCCTCGGTCACGCCCGAGCCGTCGGCAGCCCTCGCTCCCAGAGCGCCTTATTCGTCCTATTCCATGGCCAGCCCCGGTTCAGCTTCAATGTCCTACCAGGACACAGCGCCCGGCACAGCTACAGGCCCCGGCAGCTTCGCCTACGGCCACTCCAGAGACGGTGACGACAACGGATCCTTCGCCATCATTCGCGGCAACGGCAACGTGACGCTCTCCGGCCGCGCGGGCAAAGCTCTCGAAGAAGCCAAGCGGAAATACCATAACAACTTCCTCTGGTTCGAGCGCGATGGCAGGTCTTACGTCATCACCGACCCCTCGATCATGGGGCAGTTCAACGACTATGACCAGCGCAACAAGGGCCTCGAGCGTCAACAGGCGCAGCTTCAGATGCAGCAGGACGAACTCAACCAGCGCATGAAAGAGTTCGATCCAAGCAAAGCAAAAGTCATGACCGACAGCCCGGAGATGAAAAAGCAAATGGCCGAGCTGAACCGGAAGCTTACCGAACTCCAGAGCGAGAAGTTTAAGAAAATGACAGGCGACATCAACGGGCAGGTTAACCAGGAGATGCTCTCCGACCTGCAATCCAAGATGGGTCAAATACAAGCCCAGATCGGTGAAATCCAAGGTCACATCGGAGAAGAGATGGGTCGCCTCGGCGAGAAGCAGGGCGAACTCGGCGAGCAGATGGGCCATCTCGGCGAACAGATGGGTCGCATCGGAGAAGCACAGGGAAGACTCGCCGATCAAATGAACGAAAGAGTCCAATCGCTCATCGACCGCGCCATGCAGAATGGAACCGCGAAGCCGGTCAATTAGTCACTGTTTCGCACATCATCGAGCTGAGAGGTGGCGGCTGGTTCGAGTGGCCGCCGAGCAATGTCACGTCCGTCGGCGCTGTGCGAATCGATTGTCGAATCGAAAAGAGATCGGAGAATGAATCGAAATTCTCTCGAACTCCGGATGCTGGGGATTCAGGAGATAATTGAATTCCTCCGGCACTATCACGCTCGGCACCTTTAAAACAGGAGAACGTAATGCCGCCGCCCATGCGTCTCCCAGTAGGCGCGTTTCCGAAGGAGCCGGATCGTTCCTCCAACCTTCCGGAAGCTCAGATCGTTCGATAGAAGAAACAGCCTCATTCTCAAAGTTGATTTCGAAAACCACGTAGTGCTTCAGCAATTCGGGCCAATCAAGGTGCACTAGCATTTCAAGCGCAGCCAATGATTGAGACTCAGCAGCATAGATCATTGGAGTTCCCGGACTATTCCAACGCCCACCAAAGAGTCGCGCGCCCTCCCCGCCGAAGGCAGTACTTGCATGTTTTTCTTTGACGATCCGCCATGCCTTCAGCATTAAGAGAAGACACCGTGCTCTAGTCGGCCAATTAGATTCTCAACTTCTCGTGCTCCTACTTCTGTTCGCGCATAATACAGTGGTTGCTGGTTTCGGAGTGACTTTGCCGGAGACAAAAGCCACGCAGTCGCAGCTTCTACATCGCCCTCAAATAGAGCCGTTGCTTTCTCAATCAGAGCAGACATACGCAGCAGACGCTCAGACTCATCAAAGTTGAGCCTGCCGGCGGTCTTACGCCGCGCCAGTGTCCGCTCCGGTATGCCAATCAGAGACGCGAGCAAAGCCACTTCCAATCCCGCATAAGTACTGAGTTTCAGCAGGGATTGATAGGGAAATCCTGCTTCAATCTGTTCAATCAGTCCCACTGCGTCCGAACGCTTCAGACCGAGGATAGTTCTACGATCAACGTTCCCAGGCTTTCGAGAGGTTAATACTGAGCCGGTTTTTGCAGCTGCCGCGACATTCGCCATCACAGATAAGCCTAAGAGCTATCTTGCCAAAATGTCAATATATTGCTGCCATCTGGCATAAATGTAATTTGCCATTGTAGATCGTGTCTGAATAAAAAAGACCCCGGACTATGCCGGGGTCTCAAATGCAAATTACTGTCTCTGCTTAGTACCGGTAGTGATCCGCCTTGAACGGTCCTTCCACCGGCACGCCCAGATAATCCGCCTGCTTCTTCGACAGCGTCGTTAGCTTCACGCCAATCTTCTCCAGGTGCAGCCGCGCCACTTCCTCGTCCAGCTTCTTCGGCAGTACATAAACGCCGACCTTGTAGGTGTCCTTGTTGGCCCACAGATCAAGCTGCGCCAGTGTCTGGTTGGCAAAGCTGTTGCTCATCACAAAGCTCGGATGTCCCGTCGCACAGCCCAGGTTCACTAACCGCCCCTCGGCAAGAACGAACATCTCGTGCCCATCGGGGAATATGTACTTGTCCACCTGCGGCTTGATGTTCAGCTTCTCAACGCCAGGTGCCGTGTTGAGCCGGTCCATCTGAATCTCGTTATCGAAATGACCAATGTTGCAGACGATCGCCTGATTCTTCATCTTCTGCATGTGCTCAAACGTGATGATGTCCAGGTTGCCCGTGCAGGTCACGTAGATATCGCCGCGGCCCAGCGTGTCTTCGATGGTCGTCACTTCAAAGCCTTCCATCGCCGCCTGCAGAGCATTGATGGGGTCGATCTCCGTCACAATCACGCGTGCGCCCATGCCGCGCAGCGAGTGCGCCGAGCCCTTGCCCACATCGCCATAACCGCAGATCACCGCGACTTTGCCCGCCACCATCACATCGGTCGCACGCTTGATGCCGTCCGCCAGCGACTCGCGGCAGCCGTATAGGTTGTCAAACTTCGACTTCGTCACCGAATCATTCACATTGATCGCCGGCACCAGCAGCTTGCCCTGCTCCAGCATCTTGTAGAGCCGGTGTACGCCGGTCGTCGTCTCTTCCGAAACGCCACGCCACTCCTTCGCCACCTTATGCCAGTGCTGCTTGTCCTCCGCATGCACCTGCTTCAGCAGATCCTTGATCACCTGCTCTTCATGGCTTTCCGCCGGGCCATCCACCCACTTGTCGCCATTTTCCAGCTCATAGCCCTTGTGGATCAGCAGAGTCACATCGCCGCCATCATCCACCACAAGCTGAGGCCCCTTACCGTTCTTGTGATTCAGCGCCTGGTACGTGCACCACCAGTACTCCTCTAGCGACTCGCCCTTCCACGCGAATACCGGCACGCCGCTGGCCGCAATTGCCGCCGCCGCATGGTCCTGCGTCGAGAAGATGTTGCAGCTCGCCCAGCGTACATCCGCGCCCAGGCTGGTCAGCGTCTCAATCAACACCGCCGTCTGAATCGTCATGTGCAGCGAACCGGTCACACGCACGCCGGCCAGAGGCTTCTGCGCGGAATACTTATTGCGAATCGCCATCAGACCGGGCATCTCGTGCTCGGCAATGGTGATCTCTTTGCGGCCCCAGTCGGCCAGCGACAGGTCGGCTACCTTGTAGTCCAGTCCCGTGACTTCGAGGGTGGAAGTTGCCATGCGGAATCTCCTTAAATCTCATCTTGCATCGTCACATCACGATATGATGATATGTATCAGAAAGCGTCACCACCGTCAATGTCTGAAACCATGTCTTCAAATACCCCATCCCTGGTGAAACTCCTGCGCGTAGCCGCCGACCCTAATCGGCTGCGCATCCTGCTGCTCTTGGAGCAAGAAGAGCTCTCCGTAGCCGAGCTGCAGGAAATCCTCACCATGGGCCAGAGCACCATCTCGACCCATCTCTCCCAGCTCAAATCCGCCGGCCTCGTTGAAGATCGCCGCACCGGCAAAAGCAGCCTCTACCGCCTCACCCCCAACGGCTCCGAGGGCATCGTAACCCCGCTGCTCACCCGCGCTCGCGAAGAGACCCCCGAAGCCAGATCCGACCAGGCCGAAATGCGCCGCATCGTCAAGAAGCGCCAGGATAGGATGCGCAGCTTCTTCGATAGCGTCGCCGGGCGCCTCGGCAAGGATTACGTCCCCGGTAAATCCTGGAAGTCAGTCGCAGAAGCCCTCCTGCGCCTCCTGCCGCACATGACCATCGCCGACCTCGGCGCGGGCGAGGGCAGCTTCGCCATGCTGCTCGCTCAGCGTGCTACAAAGGTCATCGCCGTCGACACATCTTCGAAGATGATCGAAGTCGGCCGCGAGCTCGCCACGCGCCACGGCGTCAGCAATCTCGACTTCCGCCTCGGCGACATGGAAGAGCTGCCCATCGACGATGCTGCCGTCGACCTGGTTTTCTTCTCCCAATCCCTCCACCACGCCATGCACCCGGGGCGCGCCATTCGCGAGGCCTGGCGCATCCTGCGCCCTGGGGGCCGCGTCATCCTGCTCGATCTCGCAAAACATCGCTTCGAAGAAGCCCGTGAGCTTTACGCCGACGAGTGGCTTGGTTTCGGCGAAGCCGAGCTCGAATCCATGCTGCAGCAGTCCGGCTTCACCATCATCGAAACCTCCATCGTCGACCGCGACCCCGAAGCCCCGCAGTTCCAGACGCTGCTGGCTATCGGCACGAAATCATAGCCTTCGCTCGAACTTTGAGTCCTTGCTTCCGCGTCCAGGCTTTACCCGTTACCGTGCTGTGAACATCTGAAAGCCGAAAGAGACAGAGCTGACACAGGAGGGTTCCTTTGGGTAAGAAAATAACCGGATGGATCATCAGCGGCCTGATGATCGCCTTCAATCTCCTCGATGCAGCGATGAAATTCGTTCAACCTGCACCCGTAGCGGAAGCCTTCTTCCGCACCGGCTGGCCCATCGATCTCTCCGTCACTCTTGGTGTAATCCTGCTGGCAGGCACATTGCTCTATGCCATTCCGAAGACATCCGTCCTGGGGGCCATCCTGCTCACCGGCTATCTTGGCGGAGCGGTCGCCACCAATCTGCGCCTGCACAATCCGCTCTTTTCCAACACACTCTTTCCCGTCTACTTCGGTATCCTCATCTGGATCGGCCTTTGGCTTCGCGAACCTCGCCTCAAATCCCTGTTTCCCGTCGTCGAATAAGCTCAGGTTCTTAAAGCTAGAAGCAATCCTGAAATGTGATGGATTACCTGCGACCAGTGCGACGCCCGGCCAGTTCGGTGCGAGTCACTTCCATGAGAAAATGACGCATGGGGCACTCGACCGCCAACTCGCCTGACAGTCCGCAGGAAGCGGTCACAATCGCCGCGGGTCAGCGCTTGGCCATCCTCAAAGCCCTCGCAGACCCGCGCCGCCTGGAAATTGTCGAACGTCTCGCCGCAAGAGGTTGTACCGGCTGTAGCGACATGCGCGAGTGCCTGCCCATCTCCGCCGCCACCCTCTCCCACCACCTCAAAGAGCTCGAAACCGCCGGCCTCATCCACATCGAGCGCGAAGGCAAATTCGCCCGCCTAACCCTCCGCCGCGACATCTGGCAAGCCTTCCTCGCTGACTTGCAGCGACTGTAAATCGGCCGCCTATTCTGAACGCAGAATCTCCGCCGGATCGATATGTAAAGCGCGCAGCACCGCCGGCACCGTGGAGATGAACACCACCATCAGGATCACCACGGATGGAATCGCCAGCATCGCCGCATCGGAAGCCTTCACCTGGTAAAACAGCGCCTGAACAGCACGCGCAGAGACCAGCCCCAGCCCAACCCCAGCTATCACTCCTGCCATAGCCACCGAGAAAACTTCGCTGCTCACCAGCCGCGCAATCGCAAGTCTACGAGCTCCTATTGCCAGGCGAATGCCGATCTCTCTCTGCCTTTGCAGCACGGAATAGTTCAACACGCCATACAGTCCAATCCCCGCCAGCAGCAGTGCCACACCGGCAAAGAAGATACCCAGCATCGCAAGCAAGCGCTCGCGTATCGTCTGGCCATCGAGTATCTCCTGTTGTGTGCGAATCCTGCTCACCCGGAAATCCGCGCGCGTTCCATGCATCGCCCGCCGCAGCTCCGGACCGAGCGCGGCCGAGTCTTCGATTTTTGTGCGAACGAGAATCGTTCCGTTGTCCTTCAACTCAAGAGCGCCGTTCTTGTCGAGCGATCGAAACGGCACGTAAACCTGCGGCAATATGGGCTCGCGTATATTGCGATAGACCGCATCCCCGGCCACGCCAATAATCTCGTACTGTGTTTTCGACCCGGCAGTCCTGAAGCGTTGGCCCACAGCGTCGTCGTTCCCAAAAAATTGCCGGGCGAAGCTCCGATTCACGATCGCCACCTGCGGATCGGCGTCATCCGTGCGAAAATCGCGCCCCTCCAGCAGCGGTATCTTCATTGACTTCAGCCAGCCTGGAGACGTATGCAGGAAAAATCCCAGCACATCGCCTGGAGGTGCATCGTGGATTGAAATCGGGTTATTGTGCATGGTTCCGCTCACCAGCGGCCATCCAGCCAGCGCAACCGACTCAACGCCCGGAACCGTCCGCAAACGATCGAGCAACTGTTCCCACGCCACCGGCGGAAGCCCTTCGCGCGTCACGGTATCCAGGGTCAACAAACGATCTGGCGAAAACCCCAGCGGAACATGTGACAGATTGCGAAAAGTTGAGACAAACAGGCCGCCGACAAACACCACCAGGAAACAAAATGCCACTTGTGCCGCAATCATTCCGTGCATCAACCGTCGCCGTGCGTGCGGATCGTCTCCTCCTTTCAACGCACTGATCGGTTTAACGGAGGAAGCACGCAGCGCGGGCAGCAGGCCAAACACCAGCGTTGCTCCCAATATCATCAGCGCGCCAAATCCCACCACCCTCCAGTCCGGAGATAACACCAGACGCGCAGGATTATCCGGCGGATTGATCATCCGCACCACGAATGGCGCCGACCACCACGCAAACATGGCCCCGACCACCGCAGCAGAGAACGCAATCATCAGGCTCTCCACCATCACCATCTGCACCAGACGCATGCGGCCTGCGCCGATCGACACCCGCAGCGCCATCTCGCGCGCACGCGCCGCAGCCAGCGCAGTCATCAGGTTGGCAACATTCACGCACGCGATCAGCAGAACCATGAGCACCAGCGCACCGAGTGTTGTCAGCGCGCTGCGATAGTCGTGCTGCATGCCAGAAACGCCTTCAGCAGCCGTAAGCAGCGATAGCCTTGTCTTGGGAACATTCTCCGTGAGGTACTTGGGAAGATTGGTCCACCCTTTTGATCGCTCCAGCTCCATTGCGATATATAACGCCTGCAATTTGTCTCGCAGAGGCTGCACCGCACGGCCCGGCTGCATGTGCACAAAGGTCCGCAACCAGAAGTCATTGACGCTGGTGATCGAATACGCAGCCATCATTGTAGGAACAAAGATGTCAGTCATTGTTCCCGGTTCTGTTCCTGTAAATCCCTTGCCAACTACCCCCACGATTTCGTAGACATCTTTACCATTCCGGAAAGTGCGTCCAACGACCTTGGGGTCCTTTCCAAACCTGCGTTCCCAGTAGTCGTACGAAATGACAGCCACGGGATCCCGTCCCGGTACCGTGTCATCCTCCTCACGAAGCAGCCGACCCACCGCCGGCTGTAGTCCAAAGTCGCGAAACATCCAGCCGGACACATACTGCCACTGCGCCTTCTCCATCTCGTCGTCGGAGCCATACGTCAAGTCGGTTCGTTCTGCCTGAGAAACCGCGATCAGCTCAGCATCTCCCCTGGCGGCCGCGCGCATCTTTTTAAAGACCGGATACGACCCACTGTCGAAGGAATTTGGCTTCCCGCCCAGGCCGATTCCCTCATAGGAAATGACATACAGTCGTTCAGGATGAGACACAGGTAGAGGCCTGAGCAGCAACGCGTCGATCAGCCGGAATGCCGAAACACAAGCGCCCATAGCCAGCGCAAGAGACAGAATCGCTGCCGATGAAGTAACTCTGTTGCGCTTCAACTGACGCCAGCCAAAAATGACGTCTGAGCGCACGCCATCGAGCCAGCCAGAAACCCGTGCTTCTCGGCTCGCCTCCCGTTGCCGAATCATCGGGCCAAAAGCTCGGCGCGCCTCCACCGGATCTCGTCCAGCCGCAATCGCTTCGTCAACATGAGATTCGTACTCTTCATCCAGTTCGCGATTCACTGCATCCCTACGGAAGACGTTCGCAACGCGCGTCCAAAACGACATATCAGGCCTCCAGCAGTACACGATTGATTGCAGAACTCACTGCATGCCAGCGCGTTTCCTCGGAAGTCAGCTGGTTCTGACCGGATGTAGTGAGGTGATACATGCGCGCCCGCCGCCCGCTCTCTTTCATGACCCACTCGGCAGCAATCCAGCCAGCTTCCTCCATGCGGTGCAGCGCCGGATAAAGCGATCCCTCTTCGGCATTGAGAACCTCGCCGGAGATCTCCCTGATAGAGATCATGAGCGCGTAGCCGTGCAGGCCAGGCCGGCGCGACAGAATTTTCAGCACCAATAGGTCGAGAGAGCCTTGCATCGCGTCAGGTCTTTTCATACTAAGATATCTAAATATATAGACAGCTTAGTCTCTGTCAAGTGAAACTTTCCACCGGCTCCTGCGGACTTCTGCAAGGGTCTATTTTTTTCCACAGAATCCCTGAATCCTCACCAGTCTCGATGAATCAATTAGACGGTTATCGAAGTATCGAAATGAAACAACGATATTCGAGCAAACTTCGATCCAGGAGATGGCTTCGTGAGTAAACTTCAAGGCAAAGTTGCACTCGTAACGGGCGCTTCAAAGGGTATCGGCGCTTCCATCGCTAAGGAACTGGCGGCCAACGGCGCTGCCGTGGCAGTCAACTATTCAAGCTCAAAGGCTGAGGCCGAGAAGATCGTAGCCGACATCAAGGCCGCGGGCGGCAGGGCTGTCGCGGTCAAGGGCAGCGTAGCTGATCCCGACGCCATCGGCCCGCTGGTCGCGACCGTCGTCAAGGAGCTCGGCCCCATCAGCATCCTCGTCAACAACGCCGGCATCTATGAGTTCGCCCCCATTGATGCCGTCACCCCCGACCACTTCCACAAGCAGTTCAACACCAACGTCCTCGGCCTGCTGCTCACCACCCAGGCAGCTCTGAAGAGCTTTGATCCCAAAGGCGGCAGCATCATCAATATCGGATCGGTCGCCGCCGATGGCGTGGGCACGGCCGCCGTCTACAGCGCCACCAAGGGCGCCGTTGACTCGGTCACCAAGGCTCTCGCCCAGGAGCTCGGCACAAAGAAGATCCGCGTCAACTCCCTTAACCCCGGCATGGTCGAAACCGAAGGCGTGCACGCCGCCGGCTTCATCGGCAGCGACTTCCATAAGGAGGTCATCGCCCGTACCCCGCTAGGCCGCATCGGTCAGCCCAAGGACATCGCTGACATCGCTGTTTTCCTGGCCTCCGACGATTCCACCTGGGTCAACGGACAGACGATTCAGGCCGCCGGCGGTAACCGCCTGTAAGGTGCAACACTCAGCCAGGCGTCCGGCAACTCACGCAAGCCGGGCGCCTTCTTTTTTGAGTAACTCCCGCTTCCGCTCCACACCCCAGCGATATCCCGTCAGCGATCCTGAAGCCCCCACCACGCGATGGCAGGGCACCAGCACTGATACTCGGTTGGTCGCACAGGCCCGAGCTACAGCCCGCGTCGATTTCGGAATTCCCATCTCCGCCGCCAACTGGCTGTACGTCTTCGTCTCCCCAGCCGGAATTTCCTGCAGCGCCTTCCATACGCGAAGTTGAAACGCTGTTCCGCGCAGATCAAGTGGCAAATCATGCGGCAGATCGCTCGTCTGCTTCTTACCTTGCATCCGCTTGAGCACCTCTGCAACGGTCTTTTCAAGCTTCGAATCAGCCGCAACCTCCGCCGCAGGAAACTCATCCCGCAGGCTGGCCTCAGCCGCCTCGCGCGAATCGCCAAGCGCCAGCCAGCAGACGCCGCGTTCCGTCGCCCCGACAATCACCCAGCCCGGCACACCCGTCCGTGCGGTCTCGGCCATCGCAAAGCCAATCTTTTCTCCTCGACCTCCAGCCAGAAACCGCCCCGGAGTCATCCCCAGCGGCTGCATCTCATAAGCCCGGCTCGACGAACCATACCCGGCCTCGTAAATCGCCGTCGTCACATCGGTTTCACCGTTGCGCAACTGGCTGCGCAGTCCATGCGCCCGGATCGCACGCTGATATTCGGCAGGGCTCACTCCCATCGCCTTCTTGAAGATTCTCTGAGCGGTAAACGGGCTAAGTCCCACTAGCTTACCCAGCGTTCCCAACCGTACCGGCCTATCGATCGCCCGCTCAAGATAAGTACACATCCGCGCAACCGGCGAGGCTTGTTTCGGCTCCTCCGGTTTGCACCGCATGCAGGCGCGAAAGCCCGCAGCCCTCGCCTCGTCCGTCGAAGCAAAGAACCGCACATTCTGCCGCAGCGGTATCCGGCTCTTGCAGTCCGGACGGCAAAATACGCCGGTCGTCTTTACCGCGTAGTAGAAATCCGCGCCCGCGTCGCGATCGAGCAACAGCCTCCAGGCGCGTTCCTCATCCAGAGGTGTGCCAATGCTGGTGTTCGCCTTGCTGATCGAATTGTCATGAGTGGTCATAGCAGCCATATAAGTCATCATGGAGATGATCTTCTCTCCACTCTGGCAACCACCACTATCCGCATCTTGCGCGCAATTCAGAAATAACTATGGACGTGATGCAGTGGACTACAACCTGTCCACTGCTCACTGTTCACTGAGCATCCAGCTTCTTCGTAACCAGCTCATTCAGCAGCGCCGGATTCGCCTGTCCCTTCGAAGCCCGCATTACCTGACCCACAAAGAAGCCGGCCACCGTCTTCTTGCCACCCTTGTACTGCGCCACCTGCGCCGGATTCGCCGCAATCACTTGGTCGATCAACTCCTCAATCGCTCCGGCATCAGTGATCTGCTGCGGCTTCTCGCGTTCATAAACAGCAGGGAAGTCTTCGCCCTTTTCGAAGCAGATATCGAAGAGCTGCTTCAACTGCTTCGAACTGATCTTGCCTTCTTCAAGTAAGTCAGCAGCCAGACCAATCCCGGCCAGCGAAACCGGGGACTGATCCAGTTCCAGGTTCGCAGCCTTCAACCGTCCGCCCAGCTCGCTCAGCAGCAGATTCGCCACACGCCGCGGATTCTTCGCCTTCCGCGCCACCTCTTCAAACCTGTCGGCAAACTCACGCGAAGCGGTCAGCGTATGCGCATCCTGTTCGTTCAGTTCGTACTCGGCAATCATGCGTTTGCGCCGAGCCTCGGGAAGCTCAGGCATAGACTTCGCAATCTCCGCCATCCACTCTTTCGACACGATCAACGGCGGCAGATCCGGTTCCGGGAAATAGCGGTAATCATGCGCCTGTTCCTTCGAGCGCATCGAGTACGTCCGTCCCTCGCCCGCATTCCACAGCCGCGTCTCCTGCGCCACACGCCCGCCCGACTCCACGATCTCAATCTGCCGCTCGATCTCATATTCGAGCGCCGCGCGAATGTACCGGAAGCTGTTGACGTTCTTAACCTCAGCCTTGGTCCCGAACTTCGGCGCGCCCTTCAACCGTACGCTCACATTCGCGTCGCACCGCAAAGACCCTTCTTCCATGTTGCAGTCCGAAACCCCGGCAAACAGCAGAATCTCCTTCAGCCGGGTCAGGTACTCAAAAGCCTCATCCGGCGTGCGCAGATCGGGCTCCGAAACAATCTCCACAAGCGGCGTCCCGCAACGGTTCAGGTCCACATACGTCTTCGTCAGCGAGTCAGCAAAGCCATCGTGAATGCTCTTGCCCGCGTCCTCTTCCATATGCGCCCGCGTGATCCCGATGCGCTTTATCCCACCGTCCGCCGTCGGAATCTCGATCCATCCATGCTCGGCAATTGGCTTGTCAAACTGCGAAATCTGGTAGCCCTTCGGCAGATCCGGGTAGAAGTAATTCTTACGCGCAAAGATCGACCGCTCGCGAATTTCGCAGTGCAGCGCCAGCCCCGTCAGCGTGGCGAACTCTACAGCGCGTCGATTCAGCACCGGCAGCGCCCCCGGCAGCCCCAGGCAAACCGGGCACACATTCGTATTCGGCGCAGCCCCAAACTTGTTCGCACAGCCGCAAAAGGCCTTGGTCTCGGTCAGCAGTTGCACATGCACTTCAAGACCAATGACAGGTTCGTATTTGGCAATCACATCCGGGCTCAGCACAGCACTCGTACTCATAGATAGCTACGATTTTAGCAGCGGAGCAAGATTGCGGCGGCATCTGGATCACGGGCTAATTACCTAAACATTCGCGCATCAAACACAAACGCCGCCGGTTCTCCGATCGTGATCATCGCAAAGTCGTGATGCGCAGGATTCAGCAGCAGATTCCACTCGCCGTCGATCACCGCCGACGGCACCAGCATCGCCGCCGACCGCATCGACTCCACCCACTCCGCACCAAGCGCCTGCAGCTTCGGATGCTCAATAGACCGCCAATCCCGTGGCAACTGCGCTCTATCGACCCGCTCCACCTCAATCTGATCCTCGGGAATCTCCGCCATCACCGAAACAAGGTCATCCGGCGCGACGCCTGGATCGAGATGTACAAAGAGTTCAAGCGCAGCCAGCGAAAGGGAAGTGGAGCAATAAACCATCCGGATCCCCGCCGGGTTCCACCGTCCGGCAAACAGCCGCGCTCCCTCGCCGGAGAAAGCAGCGGCGGCAAAGCGTGCTTTGCAGATGCGCCACGCCTGCATCAGCTGTAGACGCCGTAAGCAATCCGCCCGAGCACCGTCTCCACCGACTGCACTCCCGCATCCGTGTCCAGCAGTTCAAAAGGAGCTTCATTCTCAAGGGCACGATTCGGCATCTGCAGCCATCGCCCGGCCTTTTCCAGGGAACCGAGAGTTTCTTTGGCTGTCGCCAGCACCCTGGCAAACCGTACTGCGCGGTCTGATTCCTCCGCGGTAAGCCGGCTCTCCGAAGCGATTCGGCGGCTCAGTGTACGCTCCGGAATTCCCAACACTTCCGCCAGGCGGCTGCGCGGCAAGCCAAGATCTTGCGCAAGTGACGCCACAATCTCTGCCGGCAATCCTTGCCGGGTCAGGTCGCGCAGCTTTGTAGAAGAGACCACGCGTGCTTTCAGGGTGTGTTGCCCTCCCAGCACTTCAGCAATCGATGCGATCGTCATATTTCGCCACCTGGCATTTTAGTATACGCCAATTGGCTGAATGTCGGGGCTGGTTTAAAGGGCAGTATTTGGACCCAACCTGATCGCCACCGGATGCCTCGGCTGATACAAGCCAATCTCACCACCGCCCGGCAACCGGATCTTCGTAATCGATCCCCAGCGTTCCTGATGCACTTCCGAGCAAACCGCTCCCTTCGCTTTCAAGGCTGCGATTTCGACTGCCAGGTCGTCACAAAGAAAATACAGCTCGTGCCTGCCGTTGTCCTCGGCAGGGTGGATCGCTGCTTCCGCAGGCGGCAAAGCAAAGATCAGCCAGCCATGACCCGCATCGACGTGCGGAAAGCCGAGCACGTCACGAAAGAATGCCCGATCGGCCTCTGCATCCTTGCTGTACACGATCACGTGAGCGCCAGAGATCATGCCACGCTCCTTGAAGTGCAAATTCGCTATTCGGCCTTGGGATTGTCCGCCGTAAATGGCGAGCAGCACGGCTTCTCCCGCGCATTGAACTCCATCAACTCCAGCCGAATCCCATCCGGGTCATACATGTTGAACTGATACTTCCCATCCTTGCCGATCTTCGGCTCCTTATCCGCGTGACCTGGTACACGGCTCGCGGAAGCCAGCAGCTTATAGCTGTCCGGAACCGAAACCACACCGATCGAAAGATGATCCATCACGCCCAGGTGCTGTTGCGTCATGTCCGAAGGCATCCCCGTCGCCGGTGTTCCGCTCGTCATCATGTACTCAAGCCAATCGTGGCTTTCCGGTGTCTGTTGCGAAACCCAATCGATCTTGCTGTCGTTCATGCCGCCGTACCAATACGGCTTGAAGCCAAGCAATTCGCGGTAAAACTTGTCCTCCGCCTCACGCGACCGCACCATAAATCCGACGTGGATGATGTGGTGCCCAATCACATGAGGCGCATTCGGAGCCTTCGCATCCGCCGGCGGCTGCACAAACTCAATCAAGTTGTCCTCCGGATCATGCACCCGGAACGACCGGCTGCCATCGGAATTGCGCGTGACCTTCGCCGGCACCTTCCATCCCTTGTCCGCAAGATACAGCCGCAGACCCTCGGCATTCTCCGTCTTCCATCCCGTGTGATCCAGCCGGTTGATGCCCGCATTCGGCGGCAGCGGCAGCACCTCCACAAACTGCGTGGCATTGATCATGTACCGCACGCCTTTCGGATCTTCCGGGTCAGCCACCTTCGCCGCGCCGATCAGGTCCGCATAGTAGTGGTTGGTAGCCACCAGATCCGATGTATAAACGGCGATATGCGAAATACCAGTCAACGCAGGCCGTGGAGCAGGCCGCGAATGCGCCGCACGGGCAGCAGGTGACAGAGCCAGAGCGGCAAGCAAACCGGAAAGCAGCAATCGATGGCGCACGCAAAATCTCCTTCGGTCGTCCGCAAAAACCATAGGCTCCCAGACCGCCAACACGCAAGTATTCTCTTCTGACAATTTTCCTACTTCGCCCTGAAGTAAATGCCTTTACTGCGTTCACCCATTTCGGCCGATCCCGAGTCGCATCCGAGCGTCGTACAATCCCCCCATGCCAAAATCTCCTCTTTGCGCCATCGTCGCGGCCGCCTCTGCCCTCAGTATTACGCCCTTATTCGCGCAGACCATCACGCCAGTGTCTCCCGCAGATCATGAACAGGCCGTCGGCATCTTCAAACAACTGATCGAGATCAACACCACCGACACGCCTCTCGGCAACGTGACCACCGCGACGGAAGCCATGCAGAAGCGCTTCCTCGACGCCGGCTTCCCCGCGAGCGACGTGCACCTGCTTGGTCCCAACGACCGCAAGAAAAATCTCGTCGTCCGCATCCACGGTACAAACAGCGGCAAGCCTGTCCTCTTCCTCTGCCACATCGACGTCGTCGAAGCGCTCAAGAAGGACTGGCACACCGACCCCTTCCAGTTCATCGAGAAAGACGGCTACTACTATGGCCGCGGCACGCAGGACATGAAAGACTCCGACGCCGCCCTCGTCTGGACCTTCCTCAAACTGCATAAGGAAGGCTACAAGCCCAAGCGCGACCTCATCCTCGCACTCACGGCAGATGAAGAAGGCGGCAAATCCAACGGTGCCCACTGGCTCGTCGAAAACCACCGCGACCTTGTCGATGCAGGCTTCGTCATCAATCCCGATGCAGGCGGCATCGAGCTCGAAAAAGGCAAGCCGATGGTCGCGGACGTAGAGGCCACGGAAAAGGTCTACGCCGACTATCAGGTCACAGCCGTCAATCGCGGCGGACACAGCTCACTGCCGCGCCTGGACAACGCAATCTACGAGCTGACCGACGCGCTCGGAAAACTGCAGCACCATGCGTTTCCCTTCGAGTTGAACACAGCAACCCGAGCTTACTTTGAGGCCTTGAGCAAGCAGGAAAGCGGGCAGGAAGCCGAGGACATGAAAGCCATCCTGGCCACGCCACCGGACATGACGGCAGCGGCCCGGCTTTCGCAACAGCCCGGCTTCAACTCCACCATGCGCACCACCTGCGTTGCCACACGCCTCTCCGGCGGCCACGCCAACAACGCATTGCCGCAGACCGCGCAGGCCAACGTCAATTGCCGCATTTTTCCGGGCCACTCTCCCGAAGAGATCCGGCAGGAGCTGGCAAAGCTCTTCGACGATTCCAAGCTCACTGTGAAATACGTCTCCGACGCCGGTGAAGTCAGCGATACGGCGCCCGCCAGGAAAGCCATCGTTCCACCGCCGCCACTGCCCGAAGTCTTCAAGCCGCTTGACGCACTGGTCCAACAGCTCTGGCCCGGAACACCCGTTACACCAGAGATGGAAGACGGCGCGTCGGACTCCATCTACTTCGCCCAGGCCGGCTACCAGTGCTACGGTTTCTCCGCCATCGCGCTCGAGCGCAGCGATGTCCGCGCCCACGGCCAGGACGAGCGCCTGCCCATCGACTCCTTCACCAAGTCGCTGGAGTTCTTCTACGCCTACACAAAAGCCCTTGGCAGCGAATAAAGAGGTATTTAGTTGAGGCCGAGCTCCCGCTTGGCCTCAGCAAAGCAGCGCACCGCAAACTCCAGCTCATGCCGCGAATGCGCTGCGGAAATCTGCGTGCGAATCCGCGCTTTACCCATCGGCACCACCGGATACGAGAACGCAACCACGTACACACCCTTCGCCAGCAGCGCCTCGGCCATCTTCGCCGCTACCACCGCATCGCCAAACATCACCGGCACAATCGGATGCTCACCCGGCACAATCGTGAATCCCTCCGCTGTCATCGCCTCGCGGAAATACTCCGTATTCGTCCGCAGATGCGCCCGCAGTTCGTCCGACTCACCCAGCAGATCAAGCACTTTCAGCGAGGCAGCCACAATCGGCGGCGCCACCGAGTTTGAAAACAAATACGGCCGCGATCGCTGCCGCAGCAGTTGCACGATCTCCTTGCGTCCGCTCGTGTAGCCGCCGCTAGCCCCACCCAGCGCCTTACCCAGCGTGCCGGTCAGAATATCGATGCGACCCTCAACCCCGCAATACTCCGGCGTTCCGCGCCCCTTCTCGCCGATGAACCCCGCGGCATGCGAATCATCCACCATCACCAGCGCGTTGTACTTGTCCGCCAGGTCGCAGATCTCCTTCAGCTTCGCGATGTACCCATCCATCGAGAAGACGCCGTCGGTTGCAATCAGCCGGAAACGCGCGCCCCGCTGCTTCCTTCAGCTTCGCTTCCAGATCCGCCATATCGCCATTCTTGTAGCGAAAGCGCTGCGCCTTCGAGAGCCGCACGCCGTCAATGATGCTGGCATGATTCAGCTCATCGGAGATGATCGCGTCCTCAGCATCCAGCAGCGTCTCAAACAGCCCACCATTGGCATCAAAGCACGAGCCATACAGGATCGTGTCCTCCATCCCTAGAAAGTCGCTGAGCTTCTCTTCGAGCTGCTTGTGAATCGCCTGCGTCCCGCAGATAAAGCGCACGCTAGCCAGGCCATAGCCCCAGTCGGCAAGCGAAGCCTGCGCCGCCGCAACGATGTCCGGATGATTCGCCAGCCCGAGATAGTTGTTCGCGCACAGATTCAGCACCGGCTCGCCGCCCGCTACCTGCACCTCGGCCTGCTGCGGCCCTGCGATCACGCGCTCACGCTTGTACAGCCCCGCCTTCTCAATTTCGTCCAGCTTCCCGCGCAGATGCGCTTCAAACTTCCCGTACATGCAATCTCCTTTTGCTTGGCAGCAATTACAGCGTGGTCAGGGCGTTACAGGTTTGTAAGATCCAGCACAACCTTGCCTGTCTGGCCCGAGATCATCGCGTCGAATCCCTTCTGAAAATCCTCAAACGCGAATCGGTGTGTAATTACTGGCGAAATATCGAGTCCGGAATCGATCATTACCGACATCTTGTACCACGTCTCATACATCTCACGGCCATAAATGCCCTTGATCGTGATCATGTTGAAGATCACCTGCCGCCAATCCATGGGCATCTCTTTCGCCGGAATGCCCAGGATTGCAATCTTGCCGCCATGGCTCATGTTGGCGATCATGTCCTTCAGCGCCGCGGGATTACCCGACATCTCCAGTCCCACGTCAAAGCCTTCGGTCATGCCAAGCTGCTTCTGTACCTCGGCGAGTGGCGTCTCCATCGGATTCACTGCCAGCGTCGCGCCCATCTTCCGCGCCAGATCCAGCCGGAACGCGTTCATATCCGTCACCACCACATGCCGCGCACCGGCATGCTTCACCACCGGAATCGCCATGATCCCGATCGGCCCCGCACCGGTGATCAGCACATCCTCGCCCAGCACGGGGAAAGAGAGTGCTGTGTGTACCGCATTGCCGAAAGGATCGAAGATCGCCGCCACTTCCTGACTTACACCTGCATGATGCCGCCAGATATTCGTCATCGGCAGCGAGATGTACTTGGCAAACGCGCCGGGCCGGTTCACGCCCACACCCTGCGTATTCGCGCACAGATGCCGTCGCCCCGCCATGCAGTTGCGGCAGCGCCCGCACATCACATGCCCCTCGCCGCTCACAATGTCGCCAGGAAAGAAGTCGTTCACATTCGAACCGACCTCGACAACCTCACCCACAAACTCATGGCCGATCGCCATCGGCACCGGAATCGTCTTTTTCGCCCAGTCATCCCACTGGTAGATGTGCACATCCGTGCCGCAAATACCCGCATAGCGCACGCGGATCAGCACATCGTTGATTCCAATCGTCGGTTCCGGAATATCCTCAAGCCAGAGCCCCGGCTCAGCGTGGGCTTTTACCAATGCCTTCATAGACCACCTTTCGCGCGCCCGAAAGAAGGGCGCAAGAAACAAGCACAACCCTCCACTCTAAGTCATGCGCCGCGCCGGGGCCATGCTCTCCATCTCATCTGCTCCGCATTGACACCGCTTTCACCACATCTTCGCCACAGGCTGATAAAATCAACAATGAGATGATCCTCCCGTTCGTCCGCGAAATCCTCGCGGAGCTGGAGCAATCCACAGCCTTTGATCGCGTCCGCAGGCACCTCTCGCTTGCTACGGGGCGTCGTCGTGTCTCTGGACTTACCGCTACTGCACGCGCCCTCTATATCCCGCTTTTCGCACGCGCGGCCAAAGAGCCAGTCGTCGTCGTCGTTCCAGATAACAAAGCCGCCGAAGCCCTCGAGCTAGCTCTGCGCGCCGGCTGCGACCTGACTGGAGCAATCGACTCCAAGCGCGTTCTGCGCCTGCCCGCGCACGACGTGCTGCCCTTCGAAAACCTCTCGCCCCACCCCGATATTCAGGAGCAACGCGCCGCAGTCCTCTGGAAATTTGTCACCGGCGCGGCTTCCATCCTCGTCGCCCCCGTCGAGGCAGTCGCCCTGCGCCTCTTTCCGCGCAGCCACTACACCGGCTTGGCGCTGACTCTCGAGCGCGGCGAAGAAGTCGATATCGGCATGCTCACCGAGCACCTTGCCAGTGTCGGCTACACCCTGGTTGACCTCGTCGAAATGCCCGGCCAGTTCGCCCGTCGCGGCGGCATTCTCGACGTCTACTCGCCCGAAGCCGACCGCCCCATCCGCATCGACTTCTTCGGCGACGAGATCGAATCCATCCGCAAATTCGATCCCGAATCCCAACGCTCCTCCACCGCGCTCGACGAAGCCCTGCTCCTACCGCTCGTCGAAATCCCCGCCAGCGAAAAGATCCTCGCCTCCATCCACGCGCGTCTCAGCAAGCTACGTATTGAAGAGCACGACGAAGACGGCGAACCATCGGAGGACGCTATCGAAGCGCTCGAAGCCGCGCAGGGAGCAACCATCTTCCCCGGCTGGGAATACTTCGCCGCCGTCGCCGGAGCCGAGACCCAGCTCCTCAAGCTCCTCCCACGCTGCTCGCTCTTCGTCGAAGAGCCGGCCATGGTCCGCAACCAGATCGACCGCTGGTGGAACAAGGTGCAACAGCGCCATGATCGCTCCGGCATCGGCAACCTCGTCCTGCCCGAAGACATCTACATCCGCCCGGAGATTCTGCAAGCCACGCTCGCCTCGCATCCCGGCCTCGACCTCGACCAGCTCGGCAACGTCGACATCCTCGATGACGACACTACTCTCGGCGAAATCGAGTTCGCCACCGCGCCCTACGCTGCGCTTCCACGGCTCCATCCCCGCCTTCATCGAGCAGGTCCGCAATCTTGTTACACAAGAGCAGCGCATCCTCATCGCCGCTCCCAATCAGCCCGAAGTCGAGCGCGTCGCGACCGTCCTGCGCGAATATCAGCTCTCCTATCGTCTCGGCAGCCGCACCATGCACGTCGGCAGCGAAAACCTCTACGACGAAACCAGCCATCTCGCCGGAGACATGCGCGTCCCCGTTATCGTGCGCGCGCAGATCGCCGCCGGCGTCAGTGTCCCCGAACAGAACTTCATCCTCTTCGGAGCCAACGATCTCTCCGATGATGCCGACGTCGCCGCGCGCATCGAGCCGCGCAAATCCAAAACCGCAGCCTTCGTCTCCGACTTCCGCGACCTCACCATCGGCGACTACGTCGTTCACGTCGAGCACGGCATCGGCCGCTACGTTGGTCTCAAAGAGATCGAGCAGGACGGCATCAAGGTCGAGTTCATGGTTCTCGAGTTCGCCGAGAGGCGCGCGTCTCTATGTCCCGCTCACGCGCCTCGACCTCATTCAGAAATACCGCTCCACCGACGCCGGTCCCACGCCCGTCCTCAACAAGCTCGGCTCGCAGCAGTGGGCCAAGACGCGCGCCCGCGTCAAAAAGGCCATGGCAGACATGGCCGATGAGCTGCTCAAGCTCTACGCCCAGCGCCAGGCTGCCAAGGGCAACGCCTTCAGCGTCGACAACGAGTTCCAGCTTGAGTTCGAAGAAGCATTCGACTACACGGAGACCGACGACCAACTAAACGCCATCGCCGACATCAAGCGCGACATGGAGTCCGAGCGCCCCATGGATCGCCTGCTTTGCGGCGACGTCGGCTACGGCAAAACCGAAGTCGCGATGCGCGCCGCCTTCAAGGCCGTGCAGGATGGCAAGCAGGTCGCCGTCCTCACGCCGACCACCATCCTTGCCTTCCAGCACTTCGAAACCTTCAAGAAGCGCTTCTCGCAATTTCCTATCACCGTCGAGATGATCTCCCGCTTCCGCACTCCCAAAGAACAGAAGTCCATCCTCGAACGCGTAGAAGCCGGCAAAGTCGACATCCTTGTCGGTACCCATCGATTGCTCTCGCAGGACATCAAGTTCCAGGACCTCGGCCTGCTCGTCGTCGATGAGGAACAGCGCTTCGGAGTTCGCCACAAAGAACGCCTCAAGCAGATGCGCAAAGCTATCGACGTGCTCGCCATGAGTGCCACGCCCATTCCGCGCACCCTGCACATGTCGCTCGTCGGCCTGCGCGATATGTCTGTCATCGAGACGCCGCCCAAAGACCGCATGGCCATTCAGACCGTCGTGGCCAAGTTCGACGAGAAGCTCGTGCGCTCGGCTATTGAGCTTGAGTTGGAGCGCGGCGGCCAGGTCTACTTCGTTCACAACCGCGTCGAAAGCATCTACGAGATTGCCGCCAAGGTGCAGGAGCTCGTGCCCGCTGCACGCGTCACCGTAGGCCACGGACAGATGAGCGAAAACGAGCTCGAAAGAGTCATGCTCGCCTTCGTCCACGGAGAGTACGACGTTCTCGTCGCCACCTCCATCATTGAAAACGGCCTCGACATTCCCCTCGCCAATACCATCCTCATCAATCGCGCCGACCGCCACGGACTCAGCGAGCTCTACCAGCTTCGCGGCCGCGTCGGCCGTTCCAATCGTCGCGCCTACGCCTACCTGCTCATTCCACCCGAGCGCGAACTGACTGATATCGCCCGCCGCCGTCTCGCTGCGTTGAAAGAGTTCAGCGATCTGGGCGCAGGCTTCAAGATCGCTGCCCTCGATCTCGAACTGCGCGGCGCAGGCAACATGCTCGGTGGCGAGCAGAGCGGACACATCGAGGCTGTCGGCTTCGAGCTCTACACCTCCATGCTTGAAGACGCGGTCCGCGAGCTCAAGGGCGAAGGCACCGAAGAGCGCCCCGCTACGCAGCTCAATCTGGGCATCGCCCTGCGCATCGAAGAGAACTACGTCCCCGAAGAAAACCAGCGTCTGCGCCTCTATAAGAAGATTGCCGGAGCCGCCAGCGACTCAGCTCTCGCCGAAGTGCGCGCCGAGCTCGAAGACCGCTACGGCGCGCTGCCCGACCACACCGCGCACCTGCTTGAAGCCGCCCGCCTGCGTATCGAGTGCGAGCGCATCGGCGTCGCTCAGATCGACCGCAAGCGCGATCTGCTCCACCTGCGCTTCACCGAGAAAGCTTCGGTCGACCCAGAGCGCCTTATGCGTCTCGTCGCCCGAAACGCCCGCAAAGGTGCGGTGTTCACACCACAGGGCATTCTCAAGTATCCTTTGACACCTGCGGCAGGCAGCAATCCAATGCAGCTCATGGCAGAGGCCCGCGCCCTGCTCGATGCAATTCAACTCGAGGCCGTACACGCCTGATTCGGAGCCAGATGAAACGAACGATTGCAATTTGCGCCATGGGAGCCAGTATCGTGTCCACCGCTTACGCCTTTGCGCCCACCGGGCAGCAAGCTTTTGCCGCCGCGTCCAACGCATACTTCGATCAGGTCTATTTCCCATTCCAGCCCACGTCAGGCACGCTCGCCGGCTATCACCAGTACGATACAAAGCTCGAAACCTTTGACAAATCAAAGATCGAGGCCGAGATCGCGATGCTGCGCGGCATGGAGAAGGGAATCGAAACCATTCCAGCCGCCTCGCTCGACCAGACCACGCGCGGCGACCGCGAACTGGTGCTCGATAACATCCGTTCCACTCTTCTGGAACTCGAAATCATCCGCCCCTGGGAAAAAAATCCGGATGCCTACTCCGGTACCGCCTCCAACGCCGCGTTCTCCCTGATGGAGCGCAAATTTGCACCACCCGATGATCGCCTGCGCTCTCTCATCGCCCGCGAAAAGCAAATGCCTGAGCTCTTCCAGCAGGCTCGCACCAATCTGAAGAATCCGCCGAAGATCTACACCGAGATCGCACTCGAACAACTTCCCGGCATCATCGACTTCTTCAAAAAAGACGTACCGGTCGCCTTCACAGAAGCTAAAGATCCTGCGCTCAACGCTGAGTTTGCAAAGACCAATACCGCCGTAATCGCCGCGCTCACCGACTACGAAGCCTGGCTCAAGTCCGATCTTCTTCCCCGTTCCCACGGCGACTTCCGCATCGGCGCCGACACCTTCCGCAAAAAGCTCGAGTACGACGAGATGGTCGATACTCCGCTCGACAAGCTGCTCGAAATCGGCTATGCCGACATGCACAAAAATCAGGCTGAGTTCAACCGCATCGCCAAGGAACTCGAGCCGGACAAGGACTACCGCGCCGTCCTCGAAGAACTGGGCAGCGACCACCCCGCTCCAGACCAGCTTTTGCAAAGTTTCCGCGACACCTTCACCAGCCTCATCGGATTCATCCGCTCGCACCACATCGTCACCATCCCGTCCGACATTCGACCCATTCTCGAAGAGACGCCGCCATTCATGCGCGCCACCACCTTCGCCTCCATGGACACTCCCGGCCCCTTTGAAACCCACGCCACCGAAGCCTACTTCAACGTCACACTTCCCGACCCCTCCATGACACCGGCCCAGGTCGAGGACTACATGCACGCCTTCAACGTCGGCACCGTTATCAGCACCGCTGTGCATGAGGCTTATCCCGGCCATTACGTGCAGTTCCTCTGGGTACCCAAAGCTCCAAGCCGCGTGCGCAAGCTGCTCGGCGCCAACTCCAACGCCGAGGGCTGGGCCCACTACTGCGAGCAGATGATGCTCGACCAGGGATACGGCCAGCCCGGTACTGGAGCCAAGGATGCTCGCGAAGCAAAGCTCTTCCGCCTCGGCCAGCTTCAGGACGCACTCCTCCGCGACGCCCGCTTCATCGTCGGCATCAAACTCCATACAGAGAATATGAGCTTCGACGATGCCGTTGCCTTCTTCCAAAAAGAGGGCTACCAGTCGCACGAAACCGCGCTCGTCGAGACCAAGCGCGGCACCTCGGACCCAACCTATCTCTACTACACCCTCGGCAAGCTCGAAATCATGAAGCTTCGCTCCGACATGCAGAAGAAGCAGGGCGCGGCCTTTTCACTTCAGGCCTTCCACGACGCATTTCTCGCCCAGGGCTTCCCGCCGATTAAGATCGTCCGTGAAGCAATGCTGGGTGACCAATCTCCAACGCTTTGAAATCTGAGCTAACCTTGCAGGCTGAGGATTCGACCGATGCTAAACTAAAGTAATCAACCTTTAGTAACACCTGTTATTTCCGAGGCATTCATGCCATGCCTCAGGCCGAAAAACTCAGTTAAGGAAGGAAAATCCGCCGCATGAGCAAACGAGTCCGCAAGGCAGTATTCCCCGCAGGAGGCCTGGGAACCCGCTTTCTTCCCGCCACTAAGGTCATCCCTAAGGAAATGCTCTCGCTGGTCGACAAGCCCATCATCCAGTACGGCGTCGAAGAAGCCGTCGCCTCCGGCATCGAGCACATCATCTTCGTCACTGGCCGCGGCAAGGGCGCGATGGAAGACCATTTCGACATCAGCTACGAGCTCGACGCCACTCTCGAAAAGAAGGGCAAGAAAGAGCTGCTCGAGATCTCGCGCAAAATCTCGTCCATGGCGCGCATCTCCTACGTCCGCCAGAAAGAGCCGCTCGGCCTCGGCCACGCCGTCCTCTGCGCCAAAGAACTGGTTGGCGATGAGCCCTTCGCCGTCCTCCTGCCCGACGATGTCATCGATGCCGACGCCCCCTGCATCAAGCAGATGATCGACGTCTACAACGACCGCCAGGGCTCGGTCCTCGCGACGATGACCATCGACGGTTCCGGCATCAGCGCCTACGGCGTCCTTGCCGGCTCGCAGGACCCGCACAACGAGCGCATCTACAACTGCACCGGCATGGTCGAAAAGCCAAAGTTTGAAGAAGCCCCATCAAAGCAGGCCATCATCGGCCGTTACATTCTCACCCCCGGCGTCTTCGAAACCCTTGAAAAGACAAAACACGGCGCAGGCGGCGAAATTCAACTAACCGACGGAATCCTCGGCCTGCTGGAAACCGAGAAGGTCTATGGCTACACCTTCGAGGGCAAACGCTACGACGCCGGCGACAAATTCGGCATGCTCCAGGCCACAGTGGAGTTCGCACTAAAGCGCCCCGAGTTCGGCGCCAAGTTTGCTGACTACCTCAAGAGCCTGCCTCTCTAGTTCCGGCTCCAAATCAGCAAGCGGCTCCTGCCACTGCAGGAGCCGCTGTTGTCTCTAATCTTTCCACTTGATATTGCATCCGATACTGGGCTTCTGCTCCTCAGGCACAGGCTTGCCCGCCAGCACCGCGTCGAGCGCCGCACGCAGATCCTCGCCTGTCACCGGAATCCCTGACCCCGGTCGGCTCGAATCAAACTGCCCGCGATAGGCTAGCCGCATCTCGTCGTCGAATAGATACAGGTCAGGAGTGCACGCCGCCTCGTACGCCTTTGCTACCTCCTGGGTCTCGTCATACAAATAATCGAAAGTAAAGCCAAGCCTCTCCGACTGTTTCGCCAGGTACTCCGGCGCGTCGTCGCGATGGGTCTTCGCATCATTGCTGCTGATCGCCACAATGGCCACCGGCTTATCCTCGTAATCACGCCCAAAGGCCGCCAGGCCCTCTTCGACGTGCTTCACATAGGGGCAGTGCGCGCAGATAAACATCACCACCAGCGCCTTCGTCGTCCCGCGAAAATCATCCAGGCGAATGATGTTGCCGCTGATCACTTCCGGCAGCGCAAAATCCGGTGCGGCGCTCCCAAGCGAAAGCATCGTCGATTCAGTAAGTGCCATAAGATTCCTCACTCAGTTGGATTGCAGCTTGATGGCATGCGGTTGCGCGGCGTGCCTTGTTCGGTCCGGCTCAGGAGAATAACTGCGTCTGCTTGTTCGGCATCGCAATCCCAAAGTGCTCATAAGCCAGCCGCGTAGCTACCCGCCCGCGCGGCGTCCGGTCCAGAAACCCAATCTGAATCAGGAACGGCTCATACACCTCTTCCAAGGCATCCTCATCCTCAGACAGAATCGCCGCCAGCGTGCCCAGCCCTACGGGGCCCCCATCGTACTTCTGCATGATCGTCATCAGCAGCCGCCGGTCGATCTCGTCAAACCCGTGCGCATCCACTTCCAGCATCGTCAGCGCCGCATGCGCCGTCGCGCGGTCAATCGTTCCCGACCCGCGCACCTGCGCATAGTCGCGCACGCGCCGCAGCAGCCGGTTCGCAATACGCGGCGTCCCACGCGACCGCAGCGCAATCTCCGCCGCCCCATCCACATCGATCGGAATGCCCAGCACCTCCGCCGAGCGCTCCACGATAATCCGTAGTTCGTCCTCGGTATAAAACTCCAGGCGCAACAGAATCCCAAACCGCGACCGCAACGGAGAAGACAGCAACCCGGGCCGCGTCGTCGCCGCCACAAACGTAAACGGACGAATCTCCATCACATGCGTGCGCGCCGCCGGCCCCTGCCCGATGATGATGTCCAGCTTGTAGTCCTCAAGCGCTGTGTACAGCTTCTCTTCCAGCACTGGCTGCAACCGGTGAATCTCGTCGAGAAATAGCACCTGTTTCTCACGAACGTTGGTCAGAATCGCCGTCATATCGCCCTGGATCTGCAGCGCCGGCCCAGACGTTTGCTGAAAGCCCACATCCATCTCGTTCGCAATAATCGTCGCCAGCGTCGTCTTGCCCAGCCCGGGCGGGCCAAACAGCAGTACGTGATCCAGCGCCTCGCCGCGCGACTTAGCCGCCTCCAGCGCGATGGCCAGTTGCTCCTTCGCCTTCGACTGCCCAATAAACTCGCGCAGCCAACGCGGACGCAGCTTCAGCTCAAAGCCATCTTCCTCGCCGGCGCGCGCCGCGCTCACCAGCCGTTCCGGATCTTCTTTTGCAGTGCGAGCCATGCTTTGGGAAGCATACAGACCTCAACCACAGAGGTTCAACGCCACCGTCTTCAGAAGTTCCTTCCGGTAGATCAGAGATGCAAGATCGTGATGCCTCCCCATTTTTCCTTCAGATAGTCAAGTGCCACTTTACGATGGCAATGTTCCGCGCTTGCTTCTCCGCAGAGCAATACCGTCCTCTGCTGGAAGTCTTTCTTGGAAAGCGCTGACTCTACCTTGCGCGACCTGATCAGCGCACGGTAGTTGGTAAGAAATTTCTCCCAGTTTTCCTTGTTCTTGCGGTATTCCTCCAATATCTCTGGTGTGGGTGTAAGCAACGGCTCATGCACATAGCTGGCGCCGCAGATTTCCTTGAGGAAATAGGGAAGATCCGAGTGTTTGGCAAATCCGGCAAGCTGGGAGGTGTTGTTCAACCGCACGTCCAGCAGCCGCTCGATGTGATTCGCGTTCAGTAAGCCGAAAAACTCACTCGCGCTCTTATGCGTAAAACCGATGCTGCAGATTTCCATAGATCCTCTTGAGTTCGGCAAACAGTTTATTACTTCGCTAATGTTCGAAGGTCCAATCCCATAAGCGGTACATATCGCCGATTTCGGAGCCACTATATCACCGGCCATACTTCAGAGATAGATCTGAAACAGCCGCAGGGCTGTTAGATTGGTTCCGCTAGAAGTATTCGGAGGGCAGCTATCATGATCGTCGTCGAAGAGCAGGTCGAGCTCACCACCGCCTGGGGACCCATGCGCACCCATGTCATCCGCCCAGCCGCCGCAGGCAAATTCCCCGGCATCGTCTTCTACTCCGAAATCTTCCAGATCACTGGCCCCGTAGCGCGCATCGCAGCCATCTTCGCAGGCCACGGCTACATCGTAGCCATGCCCGAGATCTACCATGAATTCGAAGCTCCAGGCGCCGTTCTTGCCTATGACAAGCCCGGCACCGACCGCGGCAATACCCTGAAGACCACCAAAAATTAGCCAGCTACGACGCCGATGCTCGCGCCGTCCTCGATCACCTCGCCGCCCGCCCCGACTGCACCGGCCAGCTCGGCGCCATGGGCATCTGCATCGGCGGCCATCTCGCCTTCCGCGCATCCTTCAATCCCGACGTCCGCGCCACTGTCTGCTTCTACGCCACCGACATCCACAAACGCTCGCTCGGCAAAGGCATGAACGACGACTCCATCGACCGCGTAGCCGAAACCAAAGGCGAGCTGCTCATGATCTGGGGCCGCCAGGATCCGCACACTCCCCTCGAAGGCCGCATGACCATCTTCAACCGCCTCAACGAGGTCGGAGCCACCTTCACCTGGCACGAAGTGAACGGTGCCCACGCCTTCCTGCGTGACGAAGGCCCGCGCTACGATCCGGAATTAGCCCGCCAGTGCTTCGGCCTCGCCCTCGATCTCTTCCATCGCAAGCTAAGCCAGGGCGATCTGCCCGCGCAACACTGAGAGCCTCCCATGAATGTCCACATCATTCACATCGGCTTTCCGCTCGATCATCCCGTGATTCCGGTCGAGGATCGCCCGATGCTCGTAAAACGGCTAAGCGACCTTCAGGAACGCATGCGCAGTTTGGGCTACGCCTACGAGATCTGCCACGCTTCACCTGAAACCGGTCTCGACGCCTTCGCGCAACGGCTGCGCTCGCAGCCCTGCCACGGAGTCCTCATCGGCGGCGGAGTCGCCGGCAATCCCGCCATGAGCTACTTCATGGAACAGATCATCGACCTGACCCACCGGCTCGCGCCTCAGGCAAAGATTATGTTCTACAACCACATCGATGATCCGAGCGTCATCGTCGGGCGCTGGTTTCCGTCGCCGACAGTCTGAAGCATCGTTCGCATAACAGCAGCCCGTGCGGCCCATCCGCGATAGGTGCATCGACGCCTCCGGCTTATCCGGCCTGTGAGGAGCTACCCGCGCTCCGGCCTTATGCGCCGCGGTGCCCACACGTGATCTCACCGTCCATTCAGGCAAAGGTTCGCATTCCGGTCAGCCGGCCAGCCGGCTTCGATACACTGAATCGGGAATCAGTCAGTCTTCATGTCCTTTCGTCTTGGAAAGCTTCGCCGCTTTCGCTTCAATCTGCCCCAGCGCATCGCCGCCGGCATGCTGCTCATCTTTCTCGCTCAGGCCTTCTGGCTCACCAGCCGCCAGACCCTGACCGAGAGAGACTACCAGTACGCGCGCTGCGGCCGCGAGATGTGGGAGCGTCCGTCGCCGCTCACCGGCTACTTCACTTCCTGCGGTAATATCCACGACGGCATCCTCGCCTACCGCGTCGCTGGTCTGCCGCTCACGTTGAATCTCGCCTACGAGCGCTTCGCCGACAACTTTCGCAAGCCCGAAGACAAAGTCGTCCAGACCTTCGATGACCAGGTCTCTTCCTGGGAGCTTCGCCACCAGCTCACCCATGTCCTCCTGCTGATCCGCCTGCCTTTCATCGCCGCTGGCCTTCTCCTCGGCGGTTCGCTCTGGTGGGTCACCCGGCGCCTCTTCGGCAACCTCGGCGGATACACCGCGCTCGCCCTCTATATCTTCTCGCCCGCCGTCCTGCGCGCCTCGGTCTCTCCCAATCCCGAGATCCTTACCGCGTTGGGCTTTTTCGGCGGCCTTTACACCTGTATTGGCGTCGCGCACGCCATGCAGGGCCCACGCCGAAAATGGCGTCCGCGTATAGTCCTGCTTGCCGTCTGCTTCGCGGCCGCCGCCGCCTCTCACATAGCGTCCCTGCTGCTGTTGTTCGGCGTTGGTTTTGTCTTCATGCTCTGGATCGCCGAAGGCCGCCGCAGCCGGATCGTTCCCGTGCTGCTCGTCGCGACTCTCGGATCGTTCTTCCTGCTCTTTGCCTGCTACGGCTTCTCGCCCGACGCCTTCAGCTATCTGTTCCGGTCCGACGCCGCGCAGCTCGGCCTGTCGCTTCAGCCCGCAAAACTCTTCTTCCGCACTCCAGGCAACGCAGGCATTGCCATTGCAGCCGGAGCAGCCCTGCTGCTCTATTTCGGCTTGCGTAAGACCCTCTACTTCGGCAACACCACACCGTTGTTCACCGCCATTGCGCTTTTCTGTGTCATCACCGCCGGCGTACCCGGCAACCCGATCCTCTGGGGCCTGCCCTTTCTGCTCGCCTTCATCGCCGGAGTTTTCGCCGATGCTTACGACACCTCGCGGCCTCGCCTCGCGATCGCTGCAGCCGCAGCCATCGTCACGCTTCAGGCCATCGCCTGCGTTCTGAGTCTCCCGGGGCTCATCTAGTCACAGTCAAAGCGCGGTTTCTTCACGTCAGCGAATTGCGCCGCGCGATGTTGCCCAGATACGTCGCGCTCGGCTTGATCGTCCGCTGCTGCGTTTCGCGATTCACCGCCACCAGGCCAAACTTCGGCCCGTAGCCGCTCATCCACTCAAAGTTATCCATCAGCGACCAGGCTACATACCCGCGTACATCCACACCGTCGTCGATAGCATTCTTCAGACCTTCCAGCGCACGGCGATAATACTCCACGCGCCGCGTATCGTCTTCGGTGGCAATCCCGTTCTCTGTCACGTAGATCGGCACGCCGGTCTGCTTGCTTGCGTAGCGCACCACATGCCCAACGCACTCGGGATAGAACTCCATCCCATTCCCCGTTAGCTCTACACCCTTCGCCGGCGGCAGATCGCGCTTACCTACGATGGACCGTGAATACATCTGGACGCCAAGATAGTCGCAGCTCTTCGCCGCCTCAAGCCACGGCCCGTAGACGTCGGCTCTCTTCTCGTCGAGATGGCTGTCTTCCGGCGCAGGCTGATCGTCTGACATCGCAAGGTTGAATCCCACCGGCATCTGTGGCCGTACCGACTTCATCGCCTCTTTGCCCTTCGCATGCGCGGCCAGTAGCCCGTCGCGCGTGCGTTGTGCATCGTTGAAGAAGTGATCGGCAAACTCGGGCGCATTCAACTCTTTGCGAATGCCGCCAAGCGCCATATGCATCATCTCCGTCACGCTGCCATTCATCCCCGGCAGCGCAAGCTGGATCCAGTTCAGCAGCTGCGGAATATCCGGCTCATTCATGGTCGAGGCATACGTCACCAGGCCGCCCATGTGCTTCGTAGCCCGCTCGCAAAACCGCGCAAACCGGTCCGCCGCATCTGCCTGCTGCCATCCGCCTTTCATCGCAAACCAGCGCGGAACCGCGAAGTGGCAGTAGGTGAGCATCGTCTGCAGTCCGTGCTCATGACAGGTCTCGAGCATGTGCCGGTAGTGATTCAGCTCTGCGTTGGAAAAGTGTCCCTCTTCCGGCTCAATCCGCGACCACTCCAGCGAAAACCGGTAAGTGTTGAAGCCGAGATCGGCCAGCATCGTAATGTCCTGCGGATAGAGGTGATAGTGATCGCACGCATCGCCCGAGGGCTCGTTGAATATCCCGCCCGGCAGATACTCCAGCGGCCACAGGTCGCTGTTTACGTTGTTCCCTTCCACCTGGTAACCCGCCGTAGCGCATCCCCACACAAATTTTTCAGGGAAATTCTTGCCTTTCTCCGCCTGCCTCGCCAAAGCTGCTGGCGCAGAGTTCCCGAGTGCGGCTGCTGCCGCCGTCGCCGATGCGGTGTGCAACACCTCGCGTCGTGTCCAAAGCCGTTGAGCCACGCTCATGGGAATCTCCTTTGATGCAACTGTGTGGGAAGGCAAAAAGCTGAGCAGCACCCTAACACATGCCGTATAAGGCGGTGAAGATGGCCTCCAATTTGCACCATTTTCCCCTCAACCGGGACCTTTTTCGCCACCCTTTTTGAGTGAATTCACGCCCCTGGAATTCTGCGTTTGCCGAGACTCGGAACCAGGCTCTGCTGCTGGATTCTAAGCATAAGAAAAATAAAGACTTATTTATCGATTTCCGCCTTGCTCCAACAGCCCCTGAACCGGTACAATCAAGACAGCGCTCAGAAGGCTCTAACCGCCTGATTTCTCAGCCTTTTTGGACACCCTTCGTGCGCGTCCCCTTCTATGGCAGACGATCAGAATCCGCAGCTCCCTCTCGACTGGCGGCGCCGCCCGACGGCGGCTCCAACCTCATCCCCATCAACATCGAAGAGGAGATGCGCCGCTCCTATCTCGACTACTCGATGTCGGTGATCATCGGGCGCGCGCTGCCCGATGTCCGCGACGGCCTCAAGCCTGTCCATCGCCGCGTGCTCTACACGCATGAGCGAGATGGGCCTGCAGCACAACAAGAAGTACACCAAGTGCGCCAAGGTTGTCGGCCAGGCCATGGGCGTCTACCATCCGCACGGCGACTCGGCCATCTACGACACGCTGGTGCGCATGGCGCAGCCCTTTTCGCTGCGCTACCCGCTCGTCGATGGCCAGGGCAACTTCGGCTCCGTCGATGGCGACCCGCCCGCGGCCATGCGTTACACCGAGTGCCGCATGGAGCGCATCGCCGGCGAGATGCTCGCCGACATCGACATGGAGACCGTCGACTTCGTCCCCAACTACGACGAGTCCACAGCCGAGCCATCCGTTCTGCCCACGCGCATTCCCAATCTCATCGTCAATGGCTCGAGCGGCATCGCCGTCGGCATGGCCACCAACATTCCGCCGCACAACCTGACTGAAGTTGTGAACGCGGCCATCGAGCTGGTCAACAACCCCACGCCGGCCTGCTCGAAGTGCTCAAGCACGTGCAGGGCCCCGACTTCCCCACCGGCGGCTTCCTCTACGGCAAGAGCGGCATCGCCGCAGGCCTACAAGACCGGCCGCGGCCGCTTCATGATGCGCGCCCGCGTGGCCACCGAGAACCTGACCAAGGAAAAGCAGGCCATCATCGTCACCGAGATTCCCTACCAGGTGAACAAGTCCAAGCTCATCGAGCGCATCGCCGAGCTGGTCAACGAAAAGATCATCGACGACATCAGCGACGTGCGCGACGAGAGCGACCGCGACGGCATGCGCATCGTCATCGAGCTCAAGCGCGGCGCCCAGCCTGAGATCGTGCTCAACCAGCTCTACAAGCACACCCAGATGCAGGAGAGCTTCTCCATGATCTTTCTCGCGGTGCGTCAACGGCGCAGCCGCGGGAACTGGCTCTGGACGATGCCATCCGCTGCTTCATCGATCACCGCATCGACGTGGTGCAGCGCCGCACCGTCTACCTGCTGCGCAAGGCGCGCGAGCGCGAGCACATCCTCGAAGGCTACAAGATCGCGCTCGACAATCTCGACACGGTCATCCGCATCATCCGCGCATCGGGCTCGCGCGCCGAGGCCCGCGAGAACCTATACGCCTGGGGCAAGGGCACCGAGATCGTCATCAATCTCGACCGCGAGCGCCTGCCCAGCGAAGAGCGCGGCCTCACGCTGCGCCAGATCGACGCCATCCTCGAACTGCAGCTCTACCGGCTCACGCAGCTGTCGGTCGACGACATTCTCAACGAGCTCGCCGAAGATAGCGCGAAGAGATCGCCGAGTACGAGTCGATCCTGGCCAGCGAAGCCAAGCTGCGCGCGGTCATCGTGAAGGAACTCGAAGAGGTCCGCGACAAGTACGGCGACGCGCGCCGCACGCAGATTGTCGACGAAACCGCCGAGCTGCAGCTTGAAGACCTGATCGCCGACGAGCAGGTCGCGGTCACGGTGAGCCACCAGGGCTACCTCAAGCGCACGCCCATCTCCATCTATCGCCAGCAGCGCCGCGGCGGCACCGGCCGCACCGGCATGAAGACGCGCGAAGAAGACTTCGTCGTCGCAGCTCATCGTCGACTCCACGCACGCCTACCTGCTCTGCTTCACCAACACCGGCCGCGTCTACTGGCTCAAGGTCTATGAAATTCCCGACGTGAGCGCCGCGGGCAAAGGCAAGTCGATGCAGAGCCTGCTGAACCTGCAGCCCGGCGAAAACGTGCGCACCATTCTGCCCGTGCGCGATCTCGAAGAAGAAGGCAAGTTCATCTTCTTCGCCACGCGCAACGGCATCGTCAAGAAGACCCCGCTCAAGGACTTTTCAGAACGTGATGGCGCGCGGCATCATCGCCATCGCCATCGACAAAGACGACGACCTGATCGACGCCGCGCATCACCGACGGCAAGCAGACCATCTTCCTTGCCACGCGCGAGGGCATGGCCATCCGCTTCGACGAAGAGTACGACCCCGAGCGCAGCGGCATCGGACTGCGTCCCATGGGCCGCAACGCCGCCGGAAACAAGGGCATTTCGCTCAAGAAGGGCGATCACGTCATCGGCGTCGCCATCACCGATTCCGACTCCGACGCGCGACAAAGATCGCGATGAGCTGTGCCGCAAAGACTCAACCTGACAGCGCAAGCTCGACGCTCTCCGGATGCCGAAGTGCGAAGCTCACGACGCGCTCCAGAAGGCGCGCGAAGACCGCCGCAACGGCAAGCCGCGAAGATGAAAAGCTGAAGGCCGCCGAGAGGACCGCAGAAAAGGCCGTCGAGGACGCCTGGAAGGCTCTCAAGGCGCTCGACGAGAAACTCGGCGTCACGCAAGTCCCTCATCCTCACCGTCACGGAAAACGGCTTCGGCAAGCGCACCGACATCGACGAGTATCGCCTGACGCGCGCGCGGCGGCCAGGGCGTCAACAACCTGAAGGCCAACCCAAGGTCGGCAAGACCACGGCCATTCTGCCAGTGGACGAAACCTCGGAGCTGATGGTCATCAGCCAGTTCGGCAAGATCATCCGCATCGACACCAAGACCATCCGCGCCGCAGGCCGCTCCACGCAGGGCGTCAAGCTGCTGAACCTCGAAGCAGAAGACAAGGTCGCAGCCGCCGTCATCATCCCGCCGAAGAGATCAAGGAAGACGACCAGGGCACGTTGCTCTCGTAGCTCTACAACAAACCAAATTCACAAACTAATGGGCATCCATTGCGGATGCCCATTTTGTTTGCTCAGTCCAAACTATGTAAACCGCAGCAAAATCTTGCCGATTATCAGACTTACGCGCATCAGCCTCGCCACCTTTCACGCGGCAACCCGTCTAGTACACTGATACTGCTCAGGTTTCTCCGCGAACCTCGCAGGCATCCCCCACGATGCGACGTTCGTCTTTCATTTCGCTTTCGACCGTGCTGTTCGCCGGTCTTGCCCTGGTCCTCGGAGCCGCGGGCAATGCTTTTGCTGCTGTGCCCGCGCGCCATCATGCCCGTTCACGCGCTCATTTAAACCATTCCACAAAAAAGACCACGGCTTCGACCTCGCATCGTCGCGTCGCTCCCCGCGCTCGATACAGCGAATCCAGCACCCGAAGCGCCAGAACCACCTACCGCCGCGGCAGCCGCTTTGAAGTTCGTACCCGGTACGTCTATCGCAGCAACGCGCCCCGCGGCTCCCGCTTCGGCAGCCCTGAGCTGCGCCAGGTTCGCTTGAATATTCCAGCGCCTCTCCGCGGTTCTCACGAGTCACTTGTTCACCAGAACGAGATGGCCGAAGCCGAAGGCCTCGAGCGCATCCTCGACGACGCGGATCTGGAAAATCGTATCGCCTCCGGTTCTCTCGTGTCCGTACCGGTTTCCGCGACCCTCTCCGTCAACACCGATCTACCTGAGAACCGCCGCTACTGCCGCCCGTGGACCGCGCAGTTCCTTCGCAACTTCTCCCGCGCTCACGCGGAAAAGTACCCCGGCCATTCGCTTGAGGTCACCTCAGCCGTACGCACCGTCGAGTATCAGCGCCAGCTTCGCCGTGTAAACGGCAACGCCGCAGCTGCCGACGGCGACATTGCATCGCCACACCTCACCGGCGGCACCATCGACATCGCCAAGGCAGGCCTCTCTTCCCGCGAAATTGGCTGGATCCGCGCCTGGCTCATCCCTCTCGAACAGCAAGGCAAGATCGACGTCGAAGAAGAGTTCCGCCAGTCCTGCTTCCACATCTCTGTTTACAAGAGCTACGTCGATCCCACATCACCCTCGCACTCGCCTCGCATCTCGCCGCTCGAATCTGCCACCATTCTTGGCCCCGGCGGACGCTGAAATCTAGACAGGTTCCGAGGGCCAACGGCCCGGCAACGTACAAGCCCAGCCCGTAGGGCCGGGTACAAAATATACAGCGCAATCAAGGGTTGAAAGCCCGCCCATGGCCGTGCGGGCCGTCGATTTGCGTTCCGATCTCGCGATAGCGAGTGATCGTCCGGGGACCACGCAACCTTTTGTTGATCTGCTACCCACGTCTTCGGGGTACAATCGCGGGCAAAAGGAACTGCTCGATAACAAATCCCGTATACGAACCCGCAAGCGCTGTACACGGATCGTTACAAGAGGCTACTTCCCATGAGTGACATGCCCGTCCCCGCGTCTTACGCCACCCCTGACGCCCCCGCCCTTACGCAAATGCAGCGGGTTATCTGTACCTTTACCTCTCCATCGAAGCTCTTCGCGGATATTCGTCGGAGCAACAGTTGGTGGCTTCCCCTCCTGCTGACCATTGTGACTGGAGCCATTCTCTTCACGGCCATCACCACCCAGGTGACCTGGAGACAAGTCTACGAAAACAATCAGCGCAATGCCCCGCAGTGGGCCAAGGATCTGCAAGACAAGGCGCCACCCGAGCAGCGCGCATCCCAGGAACGCGTCGGACCAATGATCCAGGAAATTACCTGGGCGGCGTCTCCTGTTGGCCTGTTCATTATTGATTGCGTCGGTGCTGGCGTTCTATTGCTCACCATAAACTTCGGTTTTGGAGGGAAAGCGCGTTTCTTCGATGTCTTGGCGGTCGAGCTATATGCAGGGCTTGTTTCCTGGGTTATAAAGTTCCTCCTAGGTTCTATCGGCATTTTCGCTGGCGTAGCTCCCGAATCCTTCAATGTTCAAAACGTGGCAGGAACCAACCTCGGCTACTACCTGAATATGTCTGAAACCCCAAAGGCTCTGTATGTCCTTGCGGTCGCAATCGATCCCCTGGTCATATGGACTCTTGTCCTCACATCGCTCGGACTCGCTGTTGTCGCCGGCAAAAAATCGAGCGCAGGATATATAGCGGTCTTCGGCTGGTGGGCGCTCGTCATTCTCATCAGTGTGGGAATAGCAGCAGCGTTCTAGAACATTTCTGTCTCGTAAATCAAAAGGCGCACCCGATCGGGGTGCGCCTTTTCACTTTCCAGCAGCGTTATCGAAGCTTATTCCGTCCAGCGCCGCATCACCAGCGTCGCATTGATGCCGCCAAACCCGAACGAGTTAGAAACCGCAATCTCAATCGGCGCGTCGATCGCCTTGTTGGCAACGTAGTCCAGAATGCAGTCCTCGCCCGGCGTAACCAGATTGATCGTCGGCGGCAGTTTCTGGTGTATCAGCGACAGCGCGGTGATGCCTGCTTCGAGACCCCCGGCAGCGCCCAGCAGATGCCCGGTCATCGACTTCGTGCTGCTCACCTTGAGCGTCTTGCTCGTCGCGTGCTCGCCGAACACCGCCTCAATGGCCTGTGACTCATTGCCATCGCCCGCCGGGGTCGAGGTAGCATGTGCATTCACATACCCGACGGTCTCCGGAGCAATCCCCGCATCCCGCAACGCCGCTCGCATGCTTCGCTGCGCACCCGCGCCCTCCGGAGCAATGCCGGTCATGTGATACGCATCCGAGCTCATGCCGTAGCCGATAATCTCGCCCAGAATTTTCGCTCCGCGCTTCTTGGCGAACTCGAGTTCTTCCAGCACCAGCATGCCCGCGCCTTCGCCCAGCACAAAGCCATCGCGGTCCTTGTCAAAGGGCCGGCTGGCTTTCTGTGGATCGTCGTTGCGCGTCGACAGTGCGCGCATGGCAGCAAAGCCGCCAAGCGAAAGCGACGTCACCGCCGCCTCCGATCCGCCCGCAATCATTACATCTGCTTCGCCATGCTGAATCATCCGGAACGAGTCGCCGATCGAGTTGGCCGATGTGGCGCACGCCGTAGCCGTAGCCGAAATCGGCCCTTTGGCTCCGTAGCGAATGCTCACCTGCCCCGCGGCCATATTGATGATCGTCGCGGGAATGAAGAAGGGAGAAATCTTGCGCGGTCCGCCGGAAAGCAGCGCCTGGTGCTCGCGTTCGATAACCTCGAATCCGCCGATACCTGAGCCGATGAATACGCCCACTCGTTCTTCGTTCTCCGGCGTAATCTTCAGTCCAGCCTGCTCCATCGCTTCATGCGTCGCGGCGATGGCCAGATGAATGAACCGGCCCATCTTGCGCGACTCTTTCTTGTCGATGAACTTGAGCGGATCGAAGTTCTTGACCTCGGCGGCGAAGTTCACCGCGAAGCCCGTCGTGTCGAACTGCGTAATGGGCGCAACCCCGCTGGCCCCAGCCAGCAGTTGGCCCCAGACTTCGTCGGTGGTATTGCCCACCCCGCAGATCAGTCCGAGGCCCGTAATGACGACGCGGCGTCTCACCTGTTTACTTGCCTGCCTTTGCGTTCTTCTCGATGTAGTCGATCGCGTCCTTGACCGTCTTGATCTTCTCCGCGTCCTCGTCGGGGATCTCGAGGTCAAAGGCCTCTTCAAACTGCATGACCAGTTCGACCACGTCGAGCGAATCGGCACCGAGATCTTCCTGGAAGCTGGCGTTCGGCGTCACTTCAGCCTCATCGACCTGAAGCTGCTCGACAATGATCTGTTTAACTTTCTCTTCCACTGCCATGTGCTGAATCTCCTCAGAGTTTTCTCAAAAATTGCGAATTCCGGATTACAAAGTTTCTTCTCGTCCGACTCGCAGCCTACCATAGTCGGCACCGCAGCCGCGGCCTTCTGCAGAAACAAAAGGCACACCGCCCCGAATCTCTAAGTCTATCGGTCTCCACGAAGGCCTGTAAAGCCGCGCAGCCCGCTCAAAACAAGCCCAATCGCGCTTTGCGGGATGACCGCCGAAAATCTGCCCGCACGCCAAAGTTTGCACAACCAAAAAGGCGTAAAATTGGCGAAACACCGGAGGCTGCTTTTCCGTGACCGTAACGCTCGCCTTGATCCTCGGCATTCTCATCGGAATCGCACTCGGCGCCTTCGCCGCGGCCCGAATCTCCGCCGCGAAAACGCAGGGTGAATCACGCTTACGCGAACAGAGCGAAACCACTTCTCGCGCCCAGATTGCCTTGCTTCAGGCCGAACTCGCCCAATCGCGCTCCGAAGCCGAATCCCGAGCTAAAGGCCGCTCCGCCGCCGAGACGCAACTTGCCACAGCATCAACCCTGGCTGAAGAACGCCAGCACCGGACCGAATCCCTCCGCGCCGAAATCGAATCGCTCCGCTCTGATCTTCAGCAAGCGCAGCAGACCGGACAGCAGCAGGCCGCGCAGATTAGCGGTCTCCGGGCCGATCTCAACAATGAACGCCAGAACCTCGCCGAAAAACTAGCCCTCCTCGAAACCGCTAAGCAATCCCTCGCCAATCAATTTGAAGCCCTCGCCGGCGAACTGCTCGAAAAGAAATCCCGCAGCTTCTCCGAAGTCAATCAGAAAGAGCTCGGCACTCTCCTGCAGCCTCTCCGTGACCAGCTCAAGGACTTCCGCGAAAAAGTGGAACAGACCCACGTGCAGACGCAGACCGGCGTCGGCAAACTGGAAACCCTGGTCGGCAGCCTCAACCAGATGAACCAGCAACTCGCCGTCGAAGCGCGCGAATTGGCCACAGCTCTCCGCAAATCAAGCAAGGAACAAGGCAACTGGGGCGAATTCATTCTGAAAAATCTGCTCGAGAAAGCCGGGCTCCGCCAGGGCGAGCATTACAGTTTCCAACAGTCGTTTCAAAGCGAGACCTCGGACGGAAAGCAGATTACGCAGTTCACCGATGTGCTTCTGCATCTGCCCGGCGGCCGCAGCCTCGTCATCGACTCCAAGGTAACTCTGGTCGCATGGCAGGACTACGCGAATGCCGAGAACGACATCGTCGGCAAGGCCGCTCTCAAGCGCCACATAGACAGCGTCCGCGACCACGTAAAAGGTCTCTCCGGCAAGAACTATCAGAAACTTTACGGCATTGAGACACCCGATTTCGTGGTCATGTTCCTGCCCATCGAAACCGCGTATCTGACCGCGATGCAGGAAGACATGGACCTCTGGATATATGCCTGGGAACGGAACATTCTGCTCGTCGGCCCGACCACCCTTCTGTTCGTCATCCGTATAGTTGACAACCTCTGGCATCAGGAGCGTCAGGCGCGCAACGTAGACGAAGTGATGGAACGCGGCGCCAAGCTTTACGAAAAATTCGTAGGCTTCATCGACGACCTGGAAGAAGTGGGCGGATCGCTTAAAAAGGCCAATGAAAAATACGGTGAGGCTTACAAAAAACTCAGTACAGGTAACGACAACCTAGTCCGGCAGGTAGAAAAACTGCGTTCGCTGGGCGTCAAGCCAAACAAGACTCTCAAGCCAAGACTGGTTCAGGAGGCCGATTCCGAAGACCTCTTCCTGGCCGCCGAAGCAGAAGATTCTTGAGTCCGGAATCCTGATTCCGTCACGCCGCCTCAGCCCTTCTGCCAACCCGCTATCTGGTTAGCCCGCCGTCTCTTTGAACCCATCCCGCATCCGCCGCCAGGTAATCTCCAGATCCTCCGGCATCACCCGCGTCTCACCCACTGTGGTCATGAAGTTCGTATCTCCGACCCATCGCGGCAGTGCATGCAGGTGCAGATGCCCGGCTACACCGGCGCCCGCCGCCTGCCCCAGGTTCAGGCCAAAATTCATCCCGTGCGGTGAATAGAGCTTCGTCAGCACTCGCTCCGTCTTCTGCGCCAGGTCCATCAGCTCATGCGCCGTCTCCACCGGCAGCGCCGCCAGGCTTGCCTCATGCACCTTGGGAATCACCATCACATGCCCCGATGTATATGGATACGCATTCAGGCAGATAAAACAGCTTTCGCCCCGCATCACCAGCCCGCCCAGCCTTTCCGCCTCATCCACAGGCACGCCGTTGGCGACAGCATGATCCACCGCCGCCAGCAGATTGCAGAAAACGCAGCCGAAATCTCCCTGCCACTCCTCCAGCCCCGCCGGAACTCCCGGCCGAATCGCCTTTTCGGCATTCGTTACATAGCGATACCGCCACGGCGTCCAAAGCAGATCCATAGCCGGGAGTATACCGTCCCGCCCGAAGTACGCTGAGCTGTCGCAAAGCGCCCGCAGCTCACCAGACCGATGTCTCTACTGAAATCCCGCCGAAAAGGCCTCTAAATCCGCATAATTTGAGACAATCCACCCCCAGGTTGCACCACTTCCGCTGCACCTTGTTTGAATAAGTCATTGCAAACACTTTTGCGGCAACTGCTTGCATTGACGCAGCTAACCTGCATTGCTACACTTCAGGAGTACCCTTATGCCCCGATTCCTGCATCAGGGTGCGGCCTGCCCGCCAGCCGGCCAGTCCTTCACAAGTGATTTCCCGAGTAGATAGACGTAGATTCAAGCCTCGGTTCGGCAAGATTCTTCCTACTCCATCGGTAATCCCACAGGTCAAGGATTGTCGAGCGTGATGTACGACGGGCACTCGCCTCAGCCCGGAGCTACTGCGCGGCCCTGGGCAATCACCGAGACAGGAAATTTCCATCCTCCTGATCTCGGGGAGCTAGGAATCGCGGAGCTGGCAGTCATGGCAGACGTCCTCAATCTTGAAACCGAGAGCAAACCCCTGAACACCGAATTGGAAACCCCTGAGCTTGAGTCTGCGACGGAGCTCGAAACCCCGTCGCTCGAATCCACCCACAACCCCGTTGCCGCCAACGATACCGAAACGGTCGAGACCGAATCGGTCGACGCTAATACCGTCGCAACCGCACTGGCCAACGTGGAATCGCAGTCCGCTGCAACTCCGGCCCCAGAGCCGGTACTGGCCCCGGCCTCAGAGCCAATCGCCAGTGCCGCCGAAGCTTCAGCACCTGCTGTAGCCCACGTGCCGGATCACGATCATGATTTTGACGCAGGCGACGACTTCTCCGCTCAGCTCGAAGCATTCGAGCGCGAGCAGGCAGCCGAAGCCGCGGCCGTCGAGGCCTATGGCGACAGCATCGTCACCGGCACCGTCATCAAGATCACGGATAAGCATGCGGTCATCGACGTGGGTCTCAAGTCCGAGGGGCTTCTGCCCATCGAGCAGGTCCTCGACCACAACGGCGAACCGAAATTCAATGCCGGCGACCAGATCGAAGTCGTCATCGAGCGCGAAGAGCCCGAGGGCGGCTACCTGGTCAACTATGACAAGGCCCAGCGCCTCCGCGTATGGGACGTCGTCGAGAAGGCTGCCAACGAGAAGACCCCGGTAATCGGCACTGTCGTGAGCCGCGTCAAGGGCGGCCTCACCGTCGATATCGGTCTCAAGGCTTTCCTGCCCGGCTCGCAGCTTGAGATTCGCCCCGTTCGCAACCTCGACGGCTATCTCGGCCAGCAGATCGAAGTCCGCGTCATCAAGCTCAACAAGAAGCGCGGTAATGTCGTCGTCAGCCGCAAGGAAATTCTCGAGGAAGAGCAGAACTCCAAGCGTTCCACTACCCTCGAGCACCTCGAAGAGGGCGCGGTCCTCACCGGCACCGTCAAGAATCTCACCGACTACGGCGCATTTGTTGACTTGGGCGGCATCGACGGCCTGCTTCATATCACCGATATGAGCTGGGGCCGCCTCACCCATCCGCGCGATCTGGTCAACGTCGGCGACGAAATCCAGGTCAAGGTTCTCAAGTTCGACAAAGACAAGCAGCGCGTCTCCCTCGGCTTCAAACAGCTCACGCCTGACCCGTGGCTCGACGCCGTCGAACGCTACCCCGTCGGCGCGCACGTTCACGGCCGTGTGCTTTCGGTTACCGATTACGGCGCATTCGTCGAGCTCGAGCAGGGCATCGAGGGACTCGTCCACGTCTCCGAGATGACTTGGTCCAAGCGCATGAAGCACCCGTCGAAACTGGTGAAACCCGGAGACGAAGTCGAGACCGTCGTCCTCAGCGTCAACCCCGCTGACCGCCGCATCTCGCTTGGCATGAAGCAGCTCCAGGAAAACCCCTGGGAAAACCTCTCCGACCGTTATCCCAGCGGCGAAATCGTCGAGGGCCGCGTTCGCAACCTCACCGACTTCGGCGCCTTCATCGAAATCGAAGATGGCATTGACGGCCTCGTCCACGTCTCCAATCTGAGCTGGACCAAGCGTGTCAAGCACCCCTCGGAAGTGCTGAAGAAGGGTGAAAAGGTCAAGGCAGTCGTTCTCGGCGTCGAGCCGGAAAACCGCCGCCTCTCGCTGGGCATTAAGCAGCTTCAGCCTGATGTGTGGGAGACCTTCTTCGCTCAGCACCGCGTTGGCGATGTCGTCCATGGCAAGGTTCTGCGCACCGCGCAGTTCGGCGCCTTCGTCGAAATCGCCGAGGGAGTCGAGGGCCTCTGCCACGTCTCCGAAGCGGTCGATGCGCACGGCCAGCCGATTCACCTTGAGCAGGGCCAGGAGCACGAGTTCAAGATCATCAAGATGAACGTTGATGAGAAGAAGGTGGGCTTGAGCATCCGGGCAGTAGGCGAAGAAGCCAGCCGCGCTGAAGTCGAGCACTACAAGGCTCCCTCCAGCCACTCCTCGCAGAGCAGCTCCACCACCACGCTCGGCGACCTGGTCAACTGGTCCAAAAACCGCCGCTAAGGCAGTTCAAACCTAAGACACAAAGGCCATCCCGCTGGGATGGCCTTTGCTTTGTTGTTGGGTTACTTTGCTCTCGCGGCTATTCCCCTTAGAATTGTGGCTGTGTGCTTCCAACTTTACGCAGCGACCGGGAACCAACTTCCACGAAGAAAATGGGAGCAGGGTTCTTTTGATTTGCCGGTCGAATCCCTCACGGAACAAGAAGCGCCGATCAAATACCATTTCAACAATCCGGAGATTCAATTCATCGGATCTACCTCCGGCTGCGGATGCGATTTTCCTTACCTGATATTCCAAGGTGGTGGTTGGCCTTCAATTGACGATTTGGAAGTAGATCGGGAGCAATCCGAAAGCGATCGTGTAAATCGTGAAGGATTAGTTCGAATATTGCGCTCAGCCGGCGACCCAACGATCGAACTGTATGGAATTTGGGATGGAGATTTTGATAAAGCCCCTGCAGCTTTCGAAGACATTTCGTTGGAAGCGATTCTGGGGCAGGGATTCTGCTTCAAGGAGCGCGGCTTTTACAGAGTTCGTCTCAACAAATAGCCCGACTCTTCCATTCCCGAGAATCTGGCTGTGTGTCGGGTTAAGAAATCAGATGCAGAGACTGCCGCCCGTCTGTTACAGCGTCCGTGACAAGATGCCGGTCAAAGCTAGCTAGCTTACCCCCGTGCGCCGCAGCCATTGCCAATAAGTACGTGTCCGTTATCTGCCCGGAATCCAGCAGGCGAGTGCCGTCGATGAGTCGGCCGTCTAGGAGCGTCACATCATCGGGCCAGAATTCATGCCCAGGGCGCGTAAGGAATACTGCCATGAGCTCCGCAACAGCGGCAGGCGTCCCTGGTGAATTGGGATAACGGGTATGTCCGACGATCCGCAACACTCCATTCTCCGTCAAAGGACAGGTTGCCCAGGCTTTGCTACCAGTCTTTGCAAACCATTCATGCGCCCTGTCGTGTTGAATATGTGCCGGGTCGATAAGAGCAATCAGTACATTTACATCCAGAAGGAACCGGTTCACAACAGTTCCTCGCGCAATTGACGGACAAGCTCGGAGGTCACACGTGGCGCGTTCGGACGGACCGGTAGCAAGGGAACGCCATTTCTGGTTTTATGTGCTGTTTCAGTAGGCCGCAAAGCCCGCCGGGCAAGCGCGGAAACAACTTCCCCTACGCTCTTGCCTTCGGCAGAGGCTAGTTCCTTTGCAGCCGCCAGTACATCGTCATCGATAGCTAGTGTTGTCCGCATAAGGTTTCGATCAGTCATCACGCATCAATCATCATACATCACATCGTCTAAGATCATATGCTTGTTATCTGGCCAAACCACTCTCACTGGGTTATCGTTGTCAATCAAGGCACTTAAATTAGCATCAAATCAATGCTAAAATCTGCATCAGGGGACTCCAATGCGCACCACAATTGCTTTGGATGACGAATTAGTCAGACAGGCCGAACAATACACCGGAATCAAGGAAAAGGCAGCTCTGGTAAGAGAAGCCTTAACTCGCCTCGTCCGCAGCGAGGCCGCCCGGCGTCTGGCTGCTGTCGGCGGCAGCGATCCAACAGCCGAAGCGGCGCCGCGCCGCAGAGGCGAAGAGTGATCCTGGTCGACACCTCTGTCTGGATCGACCATCTACGCAAACCGGAAGCTAAACTGCAGGACCTGCTTCATAACGATGAGGTGATGACTCATCCGCTCGTTCGATTGGAGCTGGCTTTGGGTTCCATCGCAAACCGCGAAAAGATGCTGGCGGACTTGGCCTTACTACCTCACGCGCCAATAGCGCAGACCAGGGAGCTATTCGCTTTGGTAGAGCTTCGCAAGCTTTACAGCAGAGGCATCGGCGTCACGGATCTCAATCTTGTAGCGTCAACCCTCCTCGATAAGTCAATCTCGATCTGGACAAGAGACCGAAGACTGGGTGACATCGCGGATGAGTTCGGAATCCGGGCGCCAATCTCCTAGAAAAAGCACTATTCGACATAAGGAATCCTATGCCCCGCCACATCCTCAGCGGCACCCCCGGCTCCGGCAAGACCACCATCCTCCGCCAGCTTGAGCTCGAAGGCTTCTCGGTCATCGAAGAAGCCGCCACCGACGTCATCGCCCTCGAACAGGCCAAAGGTACCGCCGAGCCATGGCTGCATCCGGTCTTCCTCAACCAGATCACCGTGCTCCAATGCCAGCGGCAAATCCAGAACTCACGGCCGTCAGATGAAGTCCAGTTCCATGACCGTTCCGTTATCTGCACCGCGGCTCTTGCCGAATACCTCGGCTACGACCTCTCGCCGTTTCTCTCCGAGGAAATCGCCCGCGTCCTGCGTGGCGAAATCTTCGACCGCCGCGTCTTCTTCCTGCGCAACCTCGGCTTTCTCCAGCCCACCGAAGCCCGTCGCATCAGCTTCGAAGAGTCCCTCCGCTTCGAGCAGATCCACATCGAAACCTACCGCCGCTATGGCTTCGAACTCATCTTCATCGAGCCAGGCGATGTAGTCTCCCGCGCTCGCGCCATTCTGAAAATCCTCACACCATCACAATCTTGAAAATTTCCGTCTATTTCTAACGCACAATGTGCATCTCACTTCCAACCACAGGTGAGCCATGCTGGAAGCCCAGACGACCTTAGAGCCGGAAATCGAAAACCCCGCTGCTGAATCAACAGCTGCGGCAACCGTCGCCGCAGCGGCGGGCCAGCGCAATCTCGGTCGCCCCAGCGCGCAGGAAATTTATCAGGAAGTAGCAAGAAACGCGCGCCGCGAGCTGTCCCGAACCAGCCTCGCGCTCGCCATCTCTGGCCTTGCCGGCGGAACCTTCATGGGACTTTCCGCACTCGGCAATGCAATCGCTGCCGCTGTACTCGGCAATTCACCCTATGCGGAGTTCATCTCGCGCATGTTCTATCCGCTCGGCTTCATCGTAGTGATTCTTGGCCGCGCGCAGCTCTTTTCGGAAAACACCCTTTACCCAGTAGCTCTTGTGCTTCAGGAAAAACGTCATCTCTGGCACACTCTCCGCCTCTGGGGCGTAGTCCTTCCCGCGAACATCCTCGGCTCTATGATTTTCTCTGCGCTCGCCGTGCTCACGCCGGCCTTGCGTCCGAACACCGTCCGCTCGCTGGTAAACCTCGGCCTGCAGGCGTCAAATCAAACCTCCGCCGCTATTTTCTGGAGCGCAGTCATGGCCGGTTGGATCATTGCCGCCGCAGCCTGGCTCATCTCCGGCTCCCACTCCATCAGCGGATCCATCGCGCTCATCTGGCTGCTTACCTTCGTCGTCGGCCTCGGCGGCTTCGCTCACTGCATCGCCGGTTCCGGTGAAGTCCTCGCCGCTATCCTCTCCGGCAACGCTCCGTGGATCACTTACCCCAACTGGTTCCTGCCCACCGTCTCTGGCAACATTCTCGGCGGCGTCGGCATGGTAACCATCCTTGAATATGGCCAGGTCATCTACGACAAGACCAAACCCGAGTGAAACCGATCCTGAAACCCGCCTGCTGCGAAACGGACCACAAGCCAGGAGCGATGCGCGTGCGCCGATAGCACAACGTCACTCACGGATTGCGCAGCATCGCACACCGATTGCACATCGCGCAGCACGGATTGCACTTTGCGTCGCGCGGATTGCGCACTGTTTGCGGTCAGTTCTGACTGCAGTTAAATGCCGTCATGTTGCGTGGAATTTCCTCTCAAACAGTCACAATAGAAAAGGGCATCACCGCGGATGCCCTCAGGTCTTGTTATCAGATTAGTTATCCACGAGGCCCGTGATGTTGCCCGAATAAATAATTACTCCCCTCCCCCTATATCTTCTGTTTCTTCGCCTACGTAGAGAAATGGGATTGAGAGGAAAGGAGTTAGCTGGCTCGTCGTTCCCGCGCCGCCATCCGTTGCGTCAGCGCTAACCCAGCTACTACCGAGCATGCCGCAAACAGATAAATCGGCGGATATCCGAATCCACTGATAATCGCTCCGGCAGCAGGCCCGATCACCATCAATGAGAAATCCATGAAGACGCCGTAAGCGGCCAGCGCCGTGCCCTTATCCTGCGGCGGAATATGATGCACAGCCTCCACACCTAGCGCGGGAAAGACCAGCGAAAATCCAAAGCCGGTTAGAGCTGAACCAGCAAAAGCCAACCCTTCCGACTTGGTTAACCACAGCAGAATCAGTCCTGCAGCTTCGGTCGCAAGACAAACCGAAGCCACAGGGAAACCGCCGACGCGATTAATCGAGTTCGCAAAAATCAGCCGTGCCACCACAAACAGCGCGCCAAAAAGCGTCAGCGCAAAGGCCGCGCCAGTCCATCCACGATGCGCAAAATCGAGTGTGATAAAGGTCGCCAGCACACCAAATCCAACGCTGCCCAGCGCCAGCACCAGCCCATGCGGAGCTACCTTGCCGAAGACGTGATGGAACGGCTGCTTTTCGCCATGATGCACCGGAACGCGCGGCAGTCGAATCGCCATCGCGAGCGGCGCAAACCCAAGCAATACAACAATCGCACCAATCGACCAGAAGCCGAGAACCCGTTCTAGCAGCACGCCCACGGGAGCGCCGATCGCCAGCGCTCCATAAGTGCATATCCCATTCCAGGAGATCACGATAGCCGTATGTTCCGAGCCCAGCGCCAGAATGCCCCAAAGCGTCGCGCCGGTTCCGACCATGCTCTCACTTGCACCCAGCAGCAGACGGCCAACGACGAGCAGCGACAATCCAAGCCACGGCAGATGCGGGAAGAATGCAGCGCCCAGCGTAAATACGCCGCTCACGCCGCCGATGACCAGTCCGTTCAACACGGTGCGCTTCGCGCCCAGCCGGTCCACCATGCGCCCGGCGTTAGGCCGGGTAATAACAGTCGCTACGTACTCCAGGCTGATGATCAGCCCGGCCAGCACGGTGTTAAAGCCAAGATTCAGATGGACATAGGTCGGCAGAATCGCCAGTTGCACGCCTATGGCGAGATAGCAGGCAAAGGTGAAGAAAACGTAGGGAAGAATGCGCGCCGAAAGTTCCCGCTGAGAGTAACTTACGGCTGTGGTGGTGGCCATGACTTTCAAGAACCTGAGCGCATATGTGCGCAAAAACCCGGAAACTTACTCAAGTATAGGATTCAATTGGCTTCTCCAACGGTGCAAAGAGGGCATAAAGACTGCATCGGACGCTATTTCGGAACTATCTGGCGGCATAACTGCACCGTTGTTATTCTGAAAGGGCAATGACTGGCTTTCACATCGAGAACTTTGGCTGTCGCGCCGCGCGCGCTGATGGCGAAGCCATTGCTAACGGACTACGTAGTCGAGGACTTGCCGAAGAGCCGCTCAACGCTGCCAATCTCGTTATCGTAAATACCTGCAGCGTAACGGCTGGGGCTGACCGGGACGCTCGCGCCTTCGTTCGCAAAGCGCGCCGCCTCAATCCTGAGGTCAAGGTCGTCGTTACGGGATGTTATGCGCAGCGGGCTCCTGAAGAAGTGGCCGCGCTCGCAGGAGTCGACGCCGTGATCGGCAACAGCCACAAAGCCTTAACTGCACAGATAGCGTTTAGTCTCGTCGATTCTGCTGCGACCTCACTGCTTCCTGCTTCCACACTTGTGACGGTAAATTCGGCGCAATCAATCTGGGCCGACGATAGCTTTGCTCATTCGTGGATCGAAGAAGCGCAGATACTTCCCGGCTCCGGGCCGGGCGCGCAGACGCGGCCTAATCTCAAGATCCAGGAGGGGTGCAGCAACCGCTGCACCTTCTGCATTATTCCGACTACGCGCGGCAACTCGCGCAGCATGGCTGCGGAGAAGGTGCTGACGCAGGTGCGCGGATTCGTCGCCGCCGGTGGCAACGAACTGGTTGTGTCGGGCATTAACCTCGGCCGCTGGGGCCGCGATCTCTCCGAGGACCGGTCGTTCGCAAGCCTGGTCCGCGAGATTCTGGAGACGACAGCGCTTCCGCGTCTGAGGCTGAGTTCCATTGAGCCGATGGACTGGACTGCGGAATTGATTGGGCTGATGCGTGAGTTCGCTCGCGAGTTTGTCTCCGAAACCGGTCCGCGACTCGCGCGTCATGCGCATCTACCGTTGCAATCCGGATCGGATTCGGTACTGCGCCGTATGCATCGCCGCTATCGGCCATGGCATTACGCCCAGAAAGTTGCCGAATTGCGCGAAGCTGCAGGGCCTGAACTCGGCCTTGGCGCAGACGTGATGGTAGGTTTTCCGGGCGAGACGGATGCGGAGTTTCGGGAGAGCTACGACTTTATCGCTGCGTTGCCTTTCAGCTTATTTGCATATCTTCCCGTTTTCGCCGCGGCCCGGCACCCAAGGCTGGGAACTGCATCGGCAATCACCGGTTAGAGGCCAAGCGCTGCAGGAGCGGCTGGCGGCAATGCGGCTGCTGATCCGCGAGAAGTCGCATAGCTTCCGAGCAGCGTTTACCGGCAAGGTGCTGCCGGCGATCACGCTGAATGCGGCGGAGAACGCCGACGCTGGTGATGGAACGCCCGGCATGACCGATAATTTTCTCCCGCTGCACATCGATACGACATTGCCATCAAACCGGATGCTGTCGGTGATGGCGAGCGGAATCGGTTCGCGGGACGAGTTGATCTGCGAGGTCGCGACGCCTGCATTTGCATGACACGAGTGCGGCGGCAAAGGAATGACAATTGGTCCGTTGCCCGACCGAACAGACTGCACTAGAATCCACGCCATGCGAAATCGCTCGATTTTCTTCAATCTACACTTTGCCTGGCTCTACAGCCTGATCGCTTGTTTCCTTTTATTGGCGACTGCGCCGATTCATGCCCAGGACTGGGCCAAGCAGAAGCTCGACGCCTCGCCACGCCATCGCGAGTGGGTGACGATCACTCATGACGGGCGCAAGATACAGGCGTTCGTTGTCTATCCGGAGGTCAGCCATAAGGCTCCCGTGGTGATCGTGATCCACGAGATCTTTGGATTGAGCGACTGGGCGCGCAGCATGGCTGACGATATCGCCGCTGCGGGCTACATCGCTATCGCTCCCGACCTGCTCTCAGGCATGGGGCCAGGCGGCGCCGGTAGCAGCGCCTTTCCCGATCAGGACGCGACGGTGAAAGCTGTTTCGGGCCTCGATCCAAACCAGGTGTTGAGTGATCTGGATGCGACCGCTGATTATGCCAAGAAGCTGCCTGCTGCGAATGGCAAGCTGGCTGTCACAGGATTCTGCTGGGGTGGCGGCAAGAGCTTTGCCTTTGCCACGCATCGGCACGACCTGAGCGCGGCCTTTGTTTTCTATGGTCCTCCTCCGCCCGATGATGCGATGAATGCGATCACCGCGCCGGTCTATGGCTTTTACGCGGGCAGTGATATGCGCATCTCGGCGACGATTCCCGCCACTACCGCGGCGATGAAGGCTGCCGGCAAGACGTACGATCCGGTGACGTATGAGGGCGCGGGTCACGGATTTATGCGCGCGGGCGAAGCCCCTGACGCCAATCCTGCCAACAAGAAGGCTCGCGAAGAAGGCTACGCTCGGTTGAAGAAACTATTGTCAGGGGTATGACAAGCTCTTCCAGCGCAATCTCAACCAGGTCCGCTCGCCTTCAGTATCCGATGGTGAAGCGGGCCCGCTCGTTTTGCGGATGTTCCAACTCATCTACCAGGGCAATGGCATAGTCTTCAAGCGAAATGCGGCTTACTCCATCTGTGCCGACGATCAACTGATCCTTACCCAGCCGGAACTTGCCTGTGCGCTCACCCGGGTCGAAGAATCCCGCGGGACTGAAGTAGGTCCAGTTGATATCTGACTTCTTGAGCAAGTCCAATGCCTTCTCGTGGGAGACGGCGATGGGCAGCCAGGGTGCGGGAATATGACCGCTGCTGATCACCGTTACGCCCGGAGCTACCTCAAGACTGCCTGCGCCGCCCACGACGATAAGTCGTGGCACCCCGGCAAGCCCGACTGCGTCGACGAAGTTTTGTGTCACAGCGATGAGCTCGTCGGTATTGTCGGCGGGTGGGCCGTAAGAGTCGACGACAGCGTCGAATCCATTGATCTTCGAGGCAATCGCATCGGCCGAAGATACGTCGCCCTGAACTGCGATTAAACCGGGCTGGGGCGCCAGTTTTGACGGTGCCCTGGTCACGGCCGTTACCTGATGGCCACGGTTCAAGAGTTCGGTTAGGATGCGGCTGCCGGCTTTGCCTGAAGCGCCATAAAGTGCCATTCGCATGGATTTTTCCTCGGGTTGCAGATTTTCGACTATTGCTGACTACAGGTCTTCTGAAGGTTAGGGATGGAAAATTTCCCTGATCGATTCGATAACTTAATGCCTTTTCCTGCTGCGACCGTGGCCGCGCGCCGCGCATCCAAAGAGTGGTATACTCGGAGCGCGAGGCCGCGTCCCGAGAGGACATGCGCCCGATCCCAGGAGGGGAATTATCGCTCTCGACAAACGTTCCGCGAAACAGTTTATCCGCATCAACGAAAGAATCCGCGCGCGGGAAGTCCGCGTAATCGACGAAAATGGAGAACAGCTCGGCATCCTGCCGCCCTTTGAAGCGTTGAAGGTCGCCCGCGAGCGTGGGCTTGATCTGGTAGAGGTTTCTCCCAACGCTATTCCGCCTGTCTGCCGCATTCAGGATTATGGACGCTTCCTGTACGAGAAGGACAAGAGCGAAAACCTCGCCCGCAAGAAGCAGAAAGTAATCACGGTCAAGGAAGTAAAGTTCTCCGTAACGGTGGACGAACACGATTATCAGACCAAGAAGAATCAGTCGGTTCGCTTTCTCACGGAAGGCGACAAGGTGAAGGCGAGTCTTCGATTCCGCGGCCGCCAGATGGCGCATCGCGAGCTCGGCTACAACATCATCAACCGGCTCATTCAGGACATTGGCGAGGCCGGGCAGGTGGAGTTTATGCCGCGCATGGAAGGCACAATTCTGCACGCGATTATTGCGCCGACCAAGAAAGATCAAAGCAAACTGAAGCCGGCAGCTTCACAACAGGCAGCGCCGCCAAAGCAGCCTGCGGCAAATCCGCAACAGGCGTAGGCCTGCGCGAGTTGCTTTAAGGAACATCAGGGCCATCGCCAGCGCGCGATGGCCCTGTCGCATTTTGGCTGAAAATGCAGCCCGGCGTTATATGCTTGCCGCATGATCCGGATACCCCTTGTTTCTGCTGATTACTTCCGCCGTTGCCTCGTCCTCTCGATGACGACGCTGTTTGCTTTGAGCGCTGCATTGCGTGCAGCCGATGAGCCGCGTTTTCCCAGCAGTGAGGATCTGCGCCATATCAAAGGTATCGCTGGCCCGCTGCTTTCACCAGATGGCAACTCAGTGTTGTTTATGATGACCGATGCGACGGCGGACGGTGCGAAATCGCACCTCTGGCTGGTTCCGGTGAGCGGTGGCGCGGCGCATCAACTGACGTATTCGCCCAACAGTGACAAACGCGGCGAACATAGCGCGGCCTGGGCTCCGGACGGCAGCGCGATTTTCTTTCTGGCGAAACGAGGCGAGAACACGCAGCTCTTCCGCCTGCCGTTGACGGGTGGGGAAGCCTCTCCCTATGAGCTGAAGGTCAGGCCCGCAGTGGATGACTCGAAGGAGCCAGGATTTATTCCACCGCCAAAAGCGGACGCAAAAAAGGATGATGCGAAGCCGGAATCGGTTGCAATCGACGTGAACAGCTTTGTCATTTCGCCTGATGGACATTGGCTGGCCGTGATTGCTCACGATCCGGAAACGCCGGATGAGAAAAAGGGGAAAGAGGCCAAAGCCGATGCTGTGTGGGTGAACCATGAGCGGCATGGCGAGCGGCTTTATCTGGCGGCGCTGAAACCCGATGAAACGGTGGAAGGGGAGCTCAAGCCGGTATCGCTTGCACCTGACGTGCATGCTGTTTCGTGGTCGCCGAAGAGCGACCGCATGCTGGCGGTAACGGAGCCGCCGAACGATACAAGCGATCTTGGACCGGACGCGGTTGCGTGGATCGTGAACATTGCTGCGCTGGACAAACCAGTAGCGCTCAAAGGCGTGCCGCCGACGGTTCGTGGTGGATTTGGCTGGAGCGAGGATGGCGGCCAGGTTGTGTTTGCGGCGCAGACACCGGAAGACGCACCTCCGGGAGTCGAGGAACTTTTTGCGCTATCGATCAACTCAGACGATGCGGCAACAACTGCTCAGCCGCGGCGTCTTCTGGTCGGTTTTCACGGCGGGGTGGGATTTGGGGAGTTTGTTTTTCTGTCCGGGGATAAGGTTCTGGCGCCGGTTGCGGTAGAGACAAAGATGAGTGCGGCGCGGGTGGCGCTCGATGGCAAATCGGCGCCCGATGTGTTGCCACAGAGCGAGTCCGTCGTCGCAAATCTTGGGACCAATCGTAAACAGACTGGCTGGGTCTGGCTGACGTCCGGCAGTACTCATCCAGAGAGCTTGTGTTATTCGGCATCGCTAGGCGGGGAGTGCAGGACGCTGCCGACGCCGGAGCTTACGACGCAGCACTTCCGCAACGTGAAGTCGCAGGTAGTGAGTTGGAAGAGCGATGGACTCACGATAGAGGGGCTGCTGTATCTGCCGCCGGATGCGGGCGATAAGAAAGTGCCGCTGATCGTCGATGTGCACGGCGGGCCGCTCGGCGCGTGGGAAGACCGTTACGAGGAGTGGACTGGCTTCCTCGTTGGGCATGGATGGGCGATTCTGCGGCCGAATCCGCGCGGGTCGAGTGCATATGGAGTGAAGTTTGCCGCAGCGAACAAGAACGATCTGGGCGGCGGCGATTATCGCGACGTCATGGCTGGTGTGGACGCAGTGGTGAAGCAGTATCCGATCGATCCGAACAAGCTCGCCTTGATGGGCTACAGCTATGGCGGCGAGATGGCGGCTTTTGTGGAGGGCAAGACGGATCGTTTTAAGGCCATTATTTCGGGTGCTCCGGTGATCGACCAGTTCAGCGAATATGGCACCGAGGGCGGCTCGTGGTATGACCGCTGGTACTTCGGTAAGCCATGGGAGCACATGGAGGACGCGTGGCGGCAGAGCCCGCTTTCGGGTGCGGCCAGGGCGAAGACACCTTTCCTGCTGCTACAGGGTGAGGCGGACAAGACCGATCCGCTGGGGCAATCGGAGGAGATGTATCGCGCGCTGCGGCAGGCTGGTGTGCCGGTGGAGATGGTGCAGTATCCGCGCGAGGATCATGGGCCACTGGCGCGGGGAATCTTCGGCTATCCGGTACCTGAGCCGTGGCATGGATTCGATGGGCGGCAGCGGATTGTGGAGTTTCTCGAAAAGGGATTTGGAGAGACGCCGAAGCCCTGAGCGGGACCCGCTACAGGCGGAAAGTCCAGCGGATCTTGGCTGTAATCGACTCGGCATCCGGTTCCAGATTTACGCCCGGGTGCGTGGTGTCGCGTACCCAGGTGCGGTCCCAGATGACGTAGAAATCGTCGCCGGGGCGGAACGTCCAGCGGAAACGGGTATTGCTGGTCAGGTCAAAGGAGACGTTGTCGTACTGCACGAAGGTGCTGAGCGAAAGGTCGGGGCTCCACGACAGGGCGCCTTTGAACTGCCAGAGCTTTTCGACGAAGTTGCCCTGTGGGGTGTGGGCGTAGTCACCGTCGGCGGTGATGCCGAGAGCGACCTTGCCGTTCCAGGGAGTCCAGCCGAGGGTGTTGGTCTGGTGGAAGAGATGGCCGTTGTAGTATCCGCCGATGTAAGAGGAGTTAATGAATTGCCAGGTTCGGTGCGGGCTGGTCGTTAACTCAGCACCGTAGCGCTGAAACTGAAATGACCCTTCGGGGTAAGTCACATTGCTCGAGATGGGAAATGGGGAAGAAAGAACCTCGTGATCGAAGTATGCGGTCAGCAGGAATGTGTCTCCTGAGTTATTGGTGAGATAGAGCGGATGGATGGTAAAGAGCTGTGATTGCAGGTTGCCCTGGGTGTCGGTGATGCGCGAATAGGCGAGAGAGTAATTGGCCTGGCGGATGTAGCCGAAAGGCCCATCGGACCGGGGCCGGGGACGGTACCAGCAATAAGCGCTTGTCTGTTGCGTCTCAGGGCGGGGAAGAAAGCCGAGCAGCGGATCAAAGCCATCGCCGAAGCGGCTGGTTCCGGCGCCACAGTTCACCAGGTCGTTGGGGTAGAGAGCTTGCGCGCCCCATGCCTCGCGGCTGCCATCTGGAACGTCCCCCTGGGTCGTGGCACCCCAGCCGCCGAGCTGAAGGCTGTGCCGGCCGAGGAAGCGCGAGGTGTTCCACACTGCGTCTGCGCCCGCGAGTGTGTTCGATGATAGGGCTTCAGGGTCGCCGTGCGTGACGATCGTGCCGATGCGCAGATGCGGGTCAACGTCGTACGCGATACGGCTTGCGAACAGATTGGTCCCATCTACTTTGGTAGACGGCAGCCCAAGATAATCCACCACCGAGTCCGATACGAAACTCGTGCGTGTCTGCGCATCCAACAGCGCCAGGCTCCAGGGACCGATGTGGCCGTTGAGCTTGACTCCACCGTCAATCGGTATGTTGTATCCGTCGAGCAGACCGACGTTGCGCGAGAAGAACGGGATGAAATTTTCCGAGAGTCCCAGGCCGAAGTCATATTGATTGGCGCCTTCAAGAAAGAAGGCGCGCTTCTCGGGAAAGTACAGCGGCCACGGCGTAATGTTGATCTGGCGGGAATCTACTTCGGTCTCAGCAAAATCGGTGTTCACTGTGGCTATGGCAGCAAGCTGTGGAGTGATGCGCCAGGTGAGTTCGCCACCGCCCGCGCCGGTCCAGTTCCGGTATTCGGGTACATTGTTGCGAGTCATGGTGCCGCGCGTATAGGGCGCGAACTCGATGCCGTGACCTTGCTTGAGCGGGGTATCGATCTCCATCTCGCCTGCGCGACGCATGTCCCAAAGGTTGGCGTCGAGGGTGGGCGAGGCCCAACGCAGTTCCGTCTGATCGCGGACGATGGAGCGGTCGAATTGCAGTCCCCACAGGGCATTGCCGCCGACAAAGGTCAGCGTCTGTGCCGGAATCCATATCTCTGCAGTCCACCCGTCGGCGGTTCGGGCGGTGCGCGCATTCCAGATGCCGTCCCAGTCGGTTGAGTAATTGCCGGGTCCGGCGATCAGTCCGTCGAGACGGCCGCCGGCAGCGTTGATCTGAAAGTAGTAGCCTGTGCGCCGGTCATTGAATGTGTCGAGCAGTATCGAAACCGTGTCGTCACCGCTCTGGTCGGCATCTTGCGTCAGCGTGTGTACATCGATCTCTTTGGGATTCGGGTCGTGGCATTCGAAGCCAAAGATAAGGGCTTCGTGATAGATCAGCACCCGCACAGTTGTTTTGTAGGGGGTGGGTTGAAGTGGGTGTGGTGACTGTTGCACCAGTTCGACTGGCTCGGCGGACTGCCAATCTGGCTCGTTGAGTTTGCCGTCGATGTCGATAGGGCCTTGGGCTGCATGAACATGGACTCGTGGCCGTCCGTCGAGGGCGGGTGTTGCCTGGGCGGGGGCAACCATGGGGCAGATGATCGCTGCAAACGATCCGCACAGCGCGAGAAAACTACGCACACGCCGCATACGGTGACAGCGTCGCGTGTCGGCTTTCACTTGCGGGCCCGGGGGAGTGCAAGGCATGGGAACGGACGATCTTCTCTTTTCTGGGCAGTTGATCTCTGCGGCTGAAATAAACGCTGATTCGACTTAAAAGAGCGAGGGGGTTCATTGTCAATGGTATCTGTTTATGTCACTTCATCGAAGCGAATTCCGCGGCGGAGAAAGAGCAGACCGCGGACTGAGCAAAACTACGAAACATCTTATTGCTCAGCTGCTCCGTGATCGGCGCTCCACGCGAAGCTAGTTGAACAGAGAGAATCGCGAGACAAGCTAAATGGAGGTAACTCTGAGCGCCATCTCTGCGAAGGATTGTCCGGGTTGCCGGCAACTCGGTCAATAAGAAACGATCCAGAGGAATTAGGTCTATGGCGAATTGGAGTTATTATCCGATCCGACAACTCGGGTGGTTACCGGAAAACCAAGTCTGGATTCTCGCCGATCGGCCTCGGGTGTTGGGAGCCTCAGTCGATCCAGTGCAGATGGGAAACGGAATTGTCGTTTGCCGGAGGCCGGGGAACGGCGATGAACCCCTCACGCCAGTAGCCACCCTCTTGTCGAGGGGGCTGCCCGACGATACGCGTGCCGAGGTGGCTGCGCTGTTCGAGGGCAAGTCCTGGGAGGCCGCCGACGATGGCCTGTATCTGATCATGATTAGGCGGTTGGCTGGCGGTGATCGGCAACAAGGAGGTCAGTGCTAGCCCAGGCCTCGGCCAGATGGCTCACCCGGCATCGGCGTTTGGAAGGCAGCGGGGCGATGCCGAGAGATTTCCAGGCGGCATGCGGATAGCTTTCGACAAGGATCTTGCGCGGCCCGACTTCTTCGGGAGCTTCCCTCGTCGCCAGTCTCTGCCAGCCCAGGCGCTCCAGTGCGTCATAGAGCGCAAGGCAATATGCGACGAATCGCTCGTGTGTTCCGGGCAGCACCGTTCCCGGCAGGCCAGTTTTCGCTGCCGTATTGAGTTCGCGCTCCGAGGCGCGGCAGTGTTCATGGCCGTCGTCCTCTGCCTTCCGCGCCTGGGACCCATTGAGCATCAGTATGCCGGCGTTCCGCTCGACACAGAGAGAGTTGAGCCGGATAGCAAGCTCGACCACGGGCGGAGCCTCGCGACACTGCCATGAAATCACGTCGCATTGGATGAGAGCGCCTTTTTGTTCCAGGAGGACGACTCCGAGATCGGACCAGCTACGGCAGGCGAGATCGACAGACAAGACGGCCATGGTGATCACCCTATCCCGGATAGGATCTGGAGGCCATGGAGATGGCGTGAAAATCCCGGCTGCGATATACTAAGCAAGTCCGTTTTGCGCCCGGGGACATTCTGTTCCCGAAGTGGCACAAACGGAAGCGGTTAAGAAACTCTTCGGCGCGCCCTTAAGGGCAAATCGCTGAAAATAAGAGAACATCATGCCCAAACTGAAGACACATTCGGGCGCAGCCAAGCGCTTCTCGAAGACTGGCACCGGCAAGATCAAGCGTGGCCAGACCAAGACGCGCCATATCCTGACCTCGAAGCTCCCCAAGACCAAGCGCAAGCTGGGCAAAATTTTGCTGGTCTCGGAAGCTGATGAGGCCAAGGTGGCCCGAATGATCCCGTACGCCTGATCCAGATCGTAACCAGGTCTGGACTTTAAAGCCTGAAAGGTGATCTCAGCAAAAAGCGCTGGGTGAGCTTGGGCCAGCGCCAAATGCGTTGCGCGGCCCCGGAAAGCGGCAATAGCAGCTTCCAGAATTCAGGCTCGACACGCGAGTGAAGAGGTTCCAAGCGCTGCCTGTCAGCGCCTCCTGCCTCCAGCCGCCAGCAAAACGCAGCCGGAGACGGCAAGCCCGGACCGGAAAAACCGGACTGGAAAAGAAAAGGAGCAAAACTATGCCTCGCGTAAAACGTGGCACTAAGCGGTCTGATCGCCGCAAAAAAATTCTCAAGCGCGCAAGCGGATACTTCCTCACAAAATCGAAGCTGTATCAGGCAGCGCAGGAAGCTGTTGAGCGCGGACTCAAGTTCGCCTATACGGGCCGCCGCCAGAAGAAGCGCCAGTTCCGGTCTCTGTGGATCGTGCGCATCTCGGCCGCAGCCAAGCTGAATGGATTCAGCTACTCGCAGCTCATCAACGGACTCAAGAAGGCCGGCATCGAGCTCGACCGCAAGATCCTCGCCGACATCGCTGTGCAGGATGCGGCAGGCTTTACCCGCCTGGTCGAACAGGCCAAGGCGGCGCTCGAAGCGGAGAAGAAGGCAGCTTAATTCTTAACTTCGATTCAGCAGTCTCCGACGGCCCGGTGAAACCGGGCCGTTTCATTTTCGCCGGAACCCAGTCATTTATCCTGCTCTTTACGTATTCGCACTGAGATGACGCAATCTGATCCGCAAGACCTGAATCTGTATTTCGCCGAGCTGGAACATGAGGCGCGGCAGGCTGCTTCGACCCTTTCGACGCCCGAGGCGATGGAAGAGTTTCGGCTCGCGTGGCTGGGCCGTAAGCAGGGCAAACTCAAGCAGCTTTCCGATTCGCTCTTGAAGTCGGCCCCGCCCGAGGCGCGGCGCGAGATCGGCCAGCGCTTCAACGCGCTGAAATCGGTCGTCGAGTCGCTTCTGGAAGAAGCCGCCGGTGCTGGTCCGAGCGACGCAGCGCTGGCTGCCGAGGCGATTGACATTACCCTGCCGGGAACACGCCGTTTGCTGGGCGCCGAGCACCCGATCACGCGCACGATGAACGAGATCGTGCAGGTTTTTGCGGCGCTGGGCTATTCGGTGGGTGTGGGGCCTGAGGTCGAGACGGACTTTTACAACTTCGAGAGCATGAATTTTCCGCCGGGGCATCCGGCGCGCGACACACAGGATACGCTGGTGATCGCGAACCAGGAGCGTCGGCCGCTGCGCGATCGTCTGCTGCTCCGTACGCATACTTCGCCGGTGCAGATGCGGACGATGGAGCGGCAGCCGCCGCCGGTGCGGATCGTGATCCCTGGCAAGGTACACCGCAATGACGCGGCGGATGCGACGCACTCACCGGTCTTCCATCAGGTCGAAGGCCTTTGCGTCGATACCAACATCACCTTCAGCGATCTGAAGGGCACGCTTGACTACGCCATGAAGGCGCTCTTCGGATCGAGCGTGAAGACGCGCTTCTTCCCGTCGTTCTTTCCGTTTACGGAGCCGTCAGCGGATGTGCAGATCTCGTGCATTTTCTGCGGGGGCAAAGGCTGCCGCAAGTGTAAGCACTCGGGTTGGATTGAGCTGCTGGGCTGCGGCATGGTGGATCCCTCGGTTTTTGCTTTCGCCGCGGAGAAGCAGCCTGCATACGATCCGAAAAAAGTTTCGGGATTTGCCTTCGGCATGGGTGTTGAGCGTATCGCGATGATGAAGTACGGAGTCAGCGAAATTGGGCAGTTTTATGCGGGCGATATGCGCTTTCTGGAGCAATTCGCATGAAGATTCTAACGACATGGCTCCGAGGCTATCTGCCTTCACTGACTGTCACCGATGCGCAGCTTGCTGAAGATCTGACGCTGCGCGGCATTGCCGTCGAAGGCATCTTTGATCTTGGCGAGAGCAATGGCTCGCTTTTCGAGATGGACATTACGACCAACCGCGTGGACGCGATGAACCACTACGGCGTCGCGCGCGAGGCGGCGACGATCTATGGTCTTGAACTTGCCCCGATTGCGATTACATTGCCAACATCCAAGGCCGCCGCAAATGCGTTTTCTGTGCATATCGAAGCGCAAGATGCCTGCGGGCGGTTTACGGCTCGTGTGCTGCGCGATGTAACGATTGCTGCTGGTGCGCCGGCTGGGCCGTTGTCGCAGGAGGCGGCGCGGTACTTCAAGCTGCTGGAGCAGAAGCAGATATCGAATGCGGTGGACGCGACGAACTATGCCTGGCTTGCGATGGGGCAGCCGACACATGCTTTCGATCTGGACAAGCTGGAGGGCGGCATTATCGTTCGCCGCGCGCGCAAGGGAGAGATGCTGAAGACGCTCGACGGTGTGGAGCGTCAGCTTGATCCAGAAGATTTGATCGTTGCCGATCACGCGAAGCCTCTGGCTCTAGCCGGCGTGATGGGCGGCTGGGATTCGATGATTACGCCCGCGACGAAGAACATTCTTGTCGAGGCTGCGTGGTTCGATCCGGTGGCTGTGCGGCGCACTGCGCGCCGTCATGGTCTGCACACGGATGCTTCCCATCGTTTTGAGCGCGGGGCCGATTTCAACGCAGCGCCGGTGGCTTCGACAATCGTGAGCGCCATCATTCTTGAGAACGGCGGATATATCGAGGGTGATCTCGTTGATGTGATCGTGCCTGCGGTGCAGGCGCGCACTGCTGCTCGTAAGCCGGTCTCACTGGCGCTGAGCGAGGTGCATCGGCATCTGGGTACAACGATCGATGCTGAGGGTATTTCGGCGTCGACGGTTGATGGGCTTTCTGACTGCGCTGGGTTGCACTTTAGTGGTCAATGCCGCGGGTGGATCGCCGAGCTGGCAGGTGACGCTGCCGAGCTGGCGGCTCGATCTGGAGCGCGAGATCGACCTGATTGAAGAGGTGGCGCGCGTTTACGGGTATAACCGCTTTGCCAATACGCTGCCTGCATTCGCCGGATCGATTCGCATGTTGCCCAATGTGGGTGCAGAAGCAGTTCTGCGGCGTAAGCTGCTCGCCAGCGGATTTCATGAGGCAATTTCGAATACGTTCTGTGGGGCACAGGATGCGGCTCTGACTGCGCCCCAGCCGGGGCTTGCGGTTCCTCTGGGCAATCCGCTGAGCGAAGAGGCGGGGATGATGCGGCCGTCTCTGATTCCGGGCATGCTGCACATGGTGGCTGGCAATCTGCATCGCGATGTGGAAGATGTGCGTTTATTTGAGGTTGGGACTGTTTTCTCCGGTACCACGGATCGCGTCGACGAGCGCCCGGCATTGAGCTTCGGTGCGGCAGGCGCCGCACCGCAGGCTGGTCCGATGCAGCTGGAGCGTGCACTTGATTTCTATGACATCAAGGGACTGGTGGAGCAGATTGTCGCTTCGTTCCGAACCAAGTCTGTGATTATCGATACGTTTCCGGCAGAGGCTGGCCTGACGCCGGCATGGCTGCATCCGTATCGCTCGGCGCGCGTTTCGGCCGATGGACTGACCGTGGGATGGTTCGGGCAGATTCACCCCAAGCTGGCCGCGGAGCGGAAGCTGAAGGCGCCGGTTTTCGTTGGAGAGCTGTATCTGGATCGCCTGTTTGCGCTGCCGTTGGCGAAGCCTGCGGTGCGGGAGCTTTCGCGTTTTCAGCCGGTGCGGCGGGACTTCTCGTTCCATGCTTCCCCTGGGCTGACGTGGTCACGGATCGACGAATCTCTTGCGGCGCTTGCAACCAAAACAGTCCCTGAACTCATCGATTGGCGGGTGCGCGAAATTCGGCAGGAACCCGGAGGTGGGAGCGAATACGCTTTGCTGCTGGGAGCGACGTTTCAGGCGCCGGACCGCACGTTGCGCGACCAGGAACTTCAGGCCTGGTCGACGCAAATTGTTGAAACTGTTTCGGCTCTCGGTGCGCGATTGCGCACCTGACCGGTTTTCCACCTCGAACCGTCTTATACTTCCGAGCAGGGCCAGCATCTGCCGGGCCACGGGAGAAGTGCCATGGAGGCCCATTTGGATCAGCAGGAATCGATGTTTGCGCAGACTGCGGAGTTAGAGTCGCAGGAATACACCGAGAGTTTCCAGGAGCCGGATCAAATCTCCGAGCCGGAGCCGATTCCGGACGAAGACAGCGAAATTCTTTTCGCGGGTGACGCGCAGGATGCGGAAAGTTACTCCGCCCTTGCCGCGAAGCCGTCAGGAACTGAGGTTGTTGCAGAGGATGCGTCTGAGCCTGCGTCAGTAGCGCAAGCAAGGGCTGCAGGCCCGGTTGCGGCGGATCTAAAGCCTTCCGCTGAACTGACGCTGTTGAGCACCGACGATTTTTCGGCGCTCGAAGACCGTATTCATCGCGCTGTGAAGCTGGTGCAGGGGGAGCGCGAAGCTCGTATTGCGGCGGAAGATCGTGCCGCACAACTTCAGTCGCAACTCGACGGGCAGAGCCCGCTTGTCGAGAAAATGCAGAGTGAAATTGAACTTCTCAGGCAGGAACGGGAGCAGGTTCGCCAGCGCGTAGAACGGCTGCTTGCACAGCTTGACGCCTTAGAACTTTAGCGAGGCTGCATGTCTCAAACGAAGTCCGGTAGTGACGGCAGTTCGAACCCCGATTCGTCGTTCGTCTCGGTCGATATCTACGATCAGACCTATCATCTTTCCGGTCCCGATCCGGCGCAGATTCAACGCCTGGCTGCGCGGGTCGATGCGTGCATGCGCTCGGTGGCGTCCGCCAGCCGTACGGCGGACTCACTCCGGGTTGCTGTGCTTGCAGCATTGAATTTTGCCGATGAGGCTGTTCGTGCCGAAGAAAGGCTGCAACAGCTTGGCGCTACTCGTGACGCTGCGGAATCGGCCGAGTTGCATTCCAGGGCGGTGAGACTTCGCGGACTTCTGGATACCGTTCTGGAGGAAGACCACAAGCAGGCTCCGTGATCCTGCTGTGCGCGGGGATCGTTTGCTCGGGCGTCGCATTCGCTGTCTATCTGTTGTCTATCGATGGCTATGCAAAGAAGCTGAACTGCAGAAGGACTCAAACCAGCGGCTGATGTAGACCTGCGCGTGTCCTTCGCCGCAAAAGTGCAATGCACCTGGATTTTCCGCCTCGTGCGCGTCCCACTTGATAACGGCGAGTTTGGTGTCGCCGCAGAGGATCACGAACCATCGCACTGGGGACGAGCTTTCGAGCCCGCAGATTTCGCATTTATAGATCTGGGTGATCAAGAGACCTCCAGGATTTTGAAGAGAAGGGAACCGGTCAGTCCTATTGTACCGGTAGAACGGGTCATCTCCGTTTCTTCTGTTGCGAGGCAAGACCCTGCTTCGTTTGCAAAAAGGAAGGCCCGGCCGTCCTGGCCGGGCCTTCTGTGAGTCTTCTTCGTAGAGCCGGCAGAGAGTGTCAGCGTCGCACTGAGAAGGTGAGTGTGGTGCTATGCGATACGCCGCCACTTGTCCCCGTGATCGTGATGGGATACGTACCTATGCTTGCGGTTCGGGAGACGGTGAGCGTGAAGTCAGAAGTTCCGGAGCCCGGCACCGCGATAGACGATGGGCTGAAGCTTCCCGTGACGCCAGAGGGGAGGCCGGAAGCGGATAACGCAACGGCTGCGTCAAATCCCCCGGAAACAGTTGTTGTTACTACTGCATATCCGCTCTGCCCCTGGTCCAGATAACCCGAGGTCGGCGAAACCGAGATCGCGAAGCTGCCGCTGCCCGTAGCCGTTACAGTGAGCGAGATAGTGGTTGTCTGCGTGACGCTGCCCCCCGAACCGATGATTGTGATTGGATAGGTGCCTGCAGCGGCGGTGGAAGCCACGGCTAACGTTACAGCGGAGGTCCCTGATCCAGGAGCCGCGATTGGATTGGTGCCGAAGGTGACGGTTACGCCTGAGGGCTGTCCGGTGGCTGAGAGTGTAACTGCCGAGCTGAATCCGCCGACGGCCGTGGTCGTAATCGATGAACTGCCGGAACTACCCTGCTTTACCGAAACCGCGCTCGGTGAGGCTGAGATAGAGAAGGACGGGTTGGTTGTGGAACCACCCGTCAATGCGTTGATCAGATTCACCCCGTTGGGGCTGCCCCATCCGGTTACGAGATCGTATCCTGTAACCGCTGAATAGCTGCCTGAGGTGCCGCTGGTGATGTCGTGGAAGTTTGTGCCGTAGCTGGAAGTGATGTTATCGGCGTAGACAGTGGGGTCGATGAACCCGAGCGGCGCCGCGTTATTATTGGCAAGCTGCTCGTCGGCCAGCGCAATGTATGCGGCCCACATGGGTGCCGCAAAGCTGGTGCCACCGTACTCATTCGCAGTGCAGGTAGTCTGGTCGGCGCATACGTAGAAGGTGAAGTTCGCGTTGGCGGAAATGTCCGGGCCATTGCGATAGGTTGTCGAGCCCTTGTTACTGGAGTTGATGACGCCAGAGAGCTTTTGCCAGGAGGGGATGGCGACCTTGTCGGGCGAGATGCCGCCGCCAGAGTCAGTCCACGCTGTCTCCGACTTCCACGCACCACCTGCGCTGGCGGTAACAAGGTCCGTTCCGCCAACGGAGACAACATTGGCATCGTCGGCAGGCCACGCCTCGTTCTTCGATGACCAGGTGGAGCTGTCGCCCGAAGCGGCGAAGAAGTTCTGCCCCTGGGCTGACATCTTTTCGAAGTACGGATCGAGTGTGGTGGGGTCGGCGGGAGTCCATCCCCAGGAGCAGCCGATGGTTGTGGGTAGCGGGCTGTGCGTGGTCATGGCGCTGATGATCGCCGTATCGGTCGAGCCAACATACATCGTCAGGCTGGCCAGGCCGGGAGCCATACCGAGGGCCTGGGTCATGTCGAGTGTCTGCTCGGTGTCATCGCAGCTGCCGCCAGCGCGGCTGTCGACGCACGAGGCACTGGTGCCGTCGACCGATAGCACGGTGACGGGTACAGTGTTGGTCTGCTTCACGTTCGTGTAATAGGTGTTCAGATCGCTCAGATCGGTGCCGAGGAACTCAAAGAGTCCGAGATTCTGTCCTGCGCCGGTCAGCGCCGTGCCGCCATAGTAGGCTGCGCGCATATCACTACCGAGGAAGGAAGCGGAGGGGCCAGACCCTGTGGTCGCGTGCTTTACCACCGCGTCGGGGCTGATGCCGTGAGCCGCGGCGTAATCGCTTTTCTTTACATACATCGGGTGTGGAATCGAGTAGTTATCGAGTCCCGATACATGCCAGAGACTGAAAGAAAGCGTCGTTGTCGGCTCGCGGTCCGGACCGTAGAAGGTGCGATTCTCTGTCGGATGCTGGTAGGTCCGCATGGCAACGTGGAAGGCTCTTTCCACGGATGAAACAGAACCTTTTACCTGGATATCCAGGCCGTCGCGCGAGCCTCCCACGACGGTGAGACCATTGGCTTTCAGGTAGGCGACAGCCGCGTCGTAATCGGCTTCCGTGGGGCCGTATTTGGAGGTGAATTCCGCCGGGGTGATGAACTTGCGGTAGTCGGGGCTGGCAGGGTTGGACAGATCGACGAGAAACTGCTTGAGCCCAGCTTCGTCCCGCAGCGGCAGCACGACATTCAGCTGCATGACCTGATCGGCGGGCATCCTGCCGATCATCCGGGCCTGGCTGTTTTGCGCAGCCTGCCGCATGTGGTGGGTTCTGAATGTCTGAGCGTGGGCTACGGGACTGATGAAGCAAGTGAGTACAGCAAGGATGGGCAGGAACTGACCGACTCTCCGATTCATGGTTTCTCCTTGGGGCGGGAACTGTGAATTGGCTTCAAGAGGACAGCACGGCGTTTTTGTGTAGGCACGCTATCATTCCTGTATCCAATCAGCAAGAAAAAGATTCGCATTCGACGGAACAGAGATTTCCGGCAGCTGCTATCGCGCTGGAAGCAGGAGCGAATTTCTGGAATCAATCCCGGCGCGGGAAAGGCGGTATGCCCGGAAATAGCTACAGCTGCGAACGCGATGCAGGATTTTTTACAAAATTGATGGAAAAGAATGCGTACGGGGTGAATCTAAAACCTGCGTTGTCTCTGACTCTTGATCGCATTCAGGCTCAAGGCTCGATCCAACCCTTAACCGCCGCATTCCGACTGCGAAAAGGAGAATCAGCATATGCCATTACCGACAGATGAGAAGCTGGTTGCGCTCGCAAACGACCTGCTCCAGCAATTCGACCAGATATTCGGGCTCAATCCAGGTTTTCGCCCTGCGCATGCCAAGGGAACGATGTTGCGTGGTGTTTTTACGCCTGATTCCAACGCTGCAACACTTTCTCGCGCCCCACATTTCATTCGGGAGTCGACTCCGGTTACGGTGCGCTTCTCAAATTCCACAGGTGTTCCCTTAATTCCAGACAATGATGCCAACGCCGATCCTCGCGGGATGGCGGTGCGCTTTCATCTCGCCGAGCGCGTGCACACCGACATCGTCAGCCACTCTACCGATGGATTTCCAACGCACAACGGTCAGGAGTTCCTTGAATTCCTGAGAGCTGTTGCCGCCACCAAGCCAGACTCGCCCCATCCCAACCCAATCGAAGCGTTTCTCGGAACTCATCCGGCCGCACTGGCCTTTGTACAGGCGCCGAAGCCGGCTCCCTCCAGCTTTGCGCGTGAGACGTACTATGGCGTGACGGCAATGAGATTCCTCACGCGTGAGGGTGCCGCGCGATATGGCCGTTACCGCCTGCTGCCGGATGCAGGAAACGATCCCTTGAGTGCGGATGAGGTGGCCGGGAAGGATGCCAATTATCTCTTCGACGAGATCGCTGCTCGCGTGGCGGGCGGCCCCGTTAAATTCAAGCTTGTCGCGCAGCTTGCGAATGAAGAAGACGAGGTCAACGACGCTACGGTGCATTGGCCTGAAGAGCGCGAGATCTTCACGATCGGCGATCTCGTGATTACACACCCGGTAGAAGACAGTCCTGGCGAACAGAAGCATGTCATTTTCGATCCCATTCCACGTGTCGATGGTATTGAGCCTTCCGACGATCCGCTGCTTGAGCTGCGCGCAGCTATTTATCTGCTGAGCGGCCGTCGTCGCCGGTCGGCGTGATATCCGCAATCTGGGCTGGCCGGGCGAATCACATGTGGCCCGGCTGGACCAGCCCGGTTTTCGGGCGGTCTTCCGCGCGATGTATCGTATCCGTATGCTGAAATACCGCCGCTTCACTGCCAGTTCTATTGCCTTGCGTGCCGCTCTTCTGCTCGCCTGCTTTGCCCTCCCATCTATCGCCACTTCAGTCCACGCCCAGGCTGACAAGCCCGCGGCGGACAAGGGCGAGAAGGAAAAATCCGATCAGGCTGCGAAACCGGGAGAAAAAATGCCTCCGCTGCCGGCAGACGCGCACGCCGAGCAGAGTGTTCAGATGGACGGCAAGACCATCAAATACACCGTGACCGTGGGAACTTTGCCGGTGTATGACAAGGATGGCAAGGAGAGCGGTCAGGTCGTCTTTACGTCCTATGTTGCTGAGGGTTCCAATCGTCCTGTGACCTTCGCTTTCAACGGTGGGCCGGGCGCCTCTTCGGTATATCTGAACTTCGGCGCCATCGGTCCCAAGGTGCTGAACGTGGGCAACGACGGCGACAGCCCGTCCGATCCAGCGATCCTGCACGACAACCCTGGCACCTGGCTCGACTTCACGGATCTCGTCTTCATCGACCCGATCGGCACGGGTTTCAGCCGTTCGCTGGTTCCGATGGATGAGGCCAAGAAGCAGTTTTATTCGACCGAGCCCGATATCGAGTATCTCTCTCGCGCGGTTTACGACTGGCTGGTTAAGAACGATCGCCTCAGCTCGCGCAAGTATCTTGTCGGCGAAAGCTACGGTGGATTTCGCGGACCACGAATTACCTACTTCCTGCAATCGCAGCTGGGTGTTGCCATGAACGGCGTAGTGCTGGTTTCACCGTATCTGAATCCGACCATTGATCAGAATGGCGATCTCTCTCCGATTCCGTGGATGGTGACGCTGCCCTCGATTACTGCCGCAAATCTCGAGCGCCAGCACAAACTCACGCCGGAAGCGATGAAAGAGGTTCTGGCCTACACGTTTGGCGAATATGCGACCGATCTGCTCAAGGGCAACAACGATCCCGAGGCTACTCCGCGACTGATCAAGAAAGTGACCGAAATGACCGGGCTTGATCCGGAATTCGTGAAGTATTCCGGGGGCAGGCTCGAAACCGGCGCGTATCTTCGCGAGGCACATCGTGAGCAAGGCAAACTGGGGTCGGTGTACGACTCGAACGTAACGTCGTTCGATCCTTTTCCGTTTTCTCCCGACCAGCGCGCGAACGATCCGATTCTTTCCAGCATCATCGCTCCCACAACGACGGCGATGGTCAACTTCGTGACGCAGACAGTGGGCTGGAAGGTGGACGCCCGCTACAACGCTCTTAGCTATGAGGTCGGCGCTGCGTGGAACCGCGATGAGGAACTGCGCAGCGGATCGGTGGAGCAGCTGCGTCAGTCGGTGGCCGCGGATCCCAAGCTGCACGTGCTGATCGTCCATGGCTGGAACGATCTTTCCTGCCCATTTATGGGGTCCATTCTCACGGTGAATCAGATGCCGGTGATGGGCGATCCTGGCCGGGTGGCTGTCAAGGAGTATCCCGGCGGCCACATGTTCTACACCCGGCAATCGAGCCGGGAAGAGCTTCACACGGATGTGAAGGCGATGTTTGCCGCGCATTGAGCGTGATTTTTGATTGACTGGTCTGTTGCCTTAAGGTAGCGTTCCGCTGTAACGAGATTGTTGAGTAGCCCCGGCACAAAGAACGGCCTGCGAGCGCCATGTCTCAAGGCCGGGGCGCAGCGGAAAGCAGGCACAGAGTGACCATTTGCAGCAAGTGCAGTACTCAGGTTCTCGACGGAACAACATTTTGCCCTCAATGTGGAGCGCCCATCGCAGCGGCGCCGCCGCAACAGCCGCAGTACCCACCTTCGCAGTATCCTCCGCAGCCGCCCTACGGTAGCCAGCAGCCGTATGCCGGTCAACCTCCGTATGGAGGACAACAGCAATACGGAGGGCAACAGCCGCCCTACGGCGCTCCGCAGCAAGGTTATGTCCCACCGCAGCAGCCCTATGGGTATGCACCACAACCGGCAGCGGCCGGCTTGCAGGAAAATGTCGCCGGACTTCTCTGCTACCTGCTTGGATGGCTTACGGGGATCATCTTTCTGCTGATCGACAAGCGGCCCTTTGTGCGCTTCCATGCGGCGCAGTCCATCGTGGTGTTTGGCACTTTGTTTGTGCTGCGCCTCATTCTGACCTTCTTCTGGATAGGCTCGTATAGTTACGGCTTCTTCGGCATTCACCTGTTGATTTCCTTTGCTCTCGGAATTCTCACGCTCATCGCATGGGTGATGCTGATGGTCTTTGCCTACCAGGGCAAGCGCTATGAGGTGCCAATTGCCGCCGGCATCGCAAAGTCGCTCGCTGGCTCGGTTTAATTCAAGGCAATGGTTGGGCTTGGGAGGTTGTGATACGCGGCCTCCCATGCCGTTCCGGTGCGCGAATTAGATAGCTTAGATCGAGATCTTCTCCTGCCTTCTCAAAGAAACCGCGAGTTCCCGAGTTAGCTTTGCACTGTCCGTGAGTGTTGCGTGTTTGCACGGCTTCACGCAGAGCAAAATTCGTTCATAGTTATGACCCGTGTTAAAGTAAAGGCAACTTTTCGGGAGCCTTGATGAACCGTCTCTATGTTTGCCTGATAACTCTGGTTTCAGTGTGTGTTGCCGCGGGTGAAAACATCGCCCATGCTCAATCCAGCGCTTCCGCTGCCGATGTTGATTCGCCCGCACTCTCGTCAGCTCAGGCTCCTGTATCCGCCAAGGCGGGGAAGCTTTATGCGAAAGCAATCAAGGATCTGAGCAGCGGAAATTATCCCGCCGCGTTGTCTGGCTTTCAGAAAGCGGATCAGGAAGATGGCGGCCATTGCATAGCTTGTGAATTTGAAGCGTATAAGACCGCAGTGCATATGGAGGATTACAAGGCGGCGCGCGAGCAGACCACGCTCCTGCTGGCTCACGCGGGCGGCTCTGAGCAACAGGCCGAGGCTCATTACCTTGCTGGGGAGGCATGTCTCTCGGAGGGCGGCTATCGTATCTTCGAGGCGCCATTTCAGCAGGCTGACAGTGAGTTCCAGGCAGCATTGAAACTGCAGCCGGGCAATCACGCCTGTGTTTTTCAAGACGGCGTTGCGCTGGCTCACCTGCATCGCTATCCCGATGCGAAAGCAAGATTTGATGAGTATATGAAAGCCACTCCGCATGCCGGAGCGCAGTACACTCGCGCACAGCTTTTTTCGTCACAACCGGAGCTGGCCCGCAAGCGCGTGGCACCCGACTTTCATGTCACAGGGCTTGACGGAAACCCCATTTCGCTCGACAGCCTTACCGGCAAAGTTGTGCTGCTCGATTTCTGGGCCACGTGGTGCGGTCCCTGCCGTGCGGCTCTGCCCAAAATGAAAGAGATCGCGAAAGAGTTTGAGGGCCAGCCGCTGGTCATTATCAGCATCAGCCTCGATGCCGATGAAGGAGGATGGAAGAGCTTCGTTGCCAAGAACGGCATGACCTGGGCGCAGTATCGTGACGGAGGCTTCGACGGAGAGCTTGCCAGCCGGTTCGCGGTGAATGCAATTCCCACTACGTTCACCATCGATGCGCAGGGTTTTTTGCAGGATCAACAAGTGGGTGGTGGGGAGATTGAGGCCAAGTTGAAGGAACTGATGGCCAAGGCCAAGGAAGAGTCCAAACCAAAGACTGTGGCCAGCGCGAGCAATTAATTAAAAGGCAGCCGCGATGCAACGCCCCATCTGCGAGCGTTCGATACTTAGGCTCATCGCAAACAGAACACTCGCGTAGACGAAACGAAACGCGGTCGGCGGCATCCGATTGTCATGAGCAAACGGCCTATTCCGAATCGGAACCAGAAACATCTAGTCCCGTCAAGCCCCGAAAGCCCAAATAAATTGCGCAGTTCGAGACTTGCCAAGATTCAGCATATGCCCTAGCATCCACCTAGAGACCGACCTGCAAAGCAGGTGAGTTGGTTAACGCTGGTTGAACCAACATTCATTGAACAGGGGCTCGACTCGAAAAATCGGTTCTGTGTGCAGTGCCCGCCAGTCCGGGATGCCTAATGAACTGCGGAGAGCTCCACCGTCTTAGGACGGGTTCACCAGCGCATCGCTCACGGCCCAGTGGGTCGGTTTTCTATTGCCTTGATCGCTGTGCAGGCAGACCATGTGCACTGCGCCTTGCGATGACCGCCAGCGCTTGCGATGATGGCTGAATGCCATTGCTCGCATGCGGCAGCGGCGTAATTTTTCGTGCATCCACTACTCTTCCAGATCGGCTCATTCATTCTGCCTACGTACGGCTTGTGCGTTGCGGCCGGAGTGCTGCTCGCGCTTGCTGCCGCACACCTCACATCGCGTCGAGCTGGAATTGATCCGCGTCATGTGTGGAATATGCTGGTCCTCGGCGTCTTTGCTGCGCTTGCCGGTTCGCGTCTTTTTCTGATTGCAGTGAACCTCGGCAATTTGCGGCAGCATCCGCGCTGGCTGCTGGCCATATCCATGATTCATCATCCGCTGCTCGCCGCCATCGGTATCGTATTTGGAGCGGTGGCCATATTGATCTACCTCCGCAGAGTGCGCCTGCCCATCGCTGTTGCTGCGGACAGCCTTGCCGTGCCGCTATCGTTGATGCTGGCTGCGGAGCAGGTTGGCGCGTGGATGGGCGGCAGTGACTTCGGCATCGAGAGTCTGCACACATCGCCTCTCCTCGCCGTTATGTATAACAACGAGCTTGCCGCGCGCTGGAGCGGTGCTCCTCTTGGCGTGCCGCTGTATCCGGTGCAGCTTTACGCCGCTCTGGGTGCATTGTTGCTGGCTGCGATTGCATACTGCTGGCTGCGCCTGCCGCATCGCGCGGGAGATGTGACCGGTGCGTGGCTTGTCGGCCTGGGAATCCAGTTGTTTGTCACCGAGGGCTTTCGCGATTGGGAAGGGCGTGGCGTGTTTTTTCACGGCACAATCGACATGCCGCAGATAGCCGCCGTGGTGTTCGTCGTTGTCGGAGGCCTTGTGCTGTTTCAGTTTCGTTCAACAGTGAGCGCGCCGTCTTCGTTGCCTCAGTTCCAAGTGGATCGACCGTCCGGGGAGGCGCGATGAGCGCAGATCGTGAAGAACTCTCGGTCCCCGTGGAAGCGGCAGGCTGGCGTCTCGATCAGTTCCTTGCCACTAATCTGGCTGGCGTCAGCCGCTCACGCGTGCAGCAGCTTGTGGCTGCAGGCAATGTGCTCGTCGATGGTCGCGTGGAGAAAGCTTCGCTGAAGCTGCGCGGCGGTGAGACGATCGCTGTTATCGGCGAACAGCGGACGCCGGTCCCTGAGGCGAAAGCCGAAGAGATCCCGCTTGATGTTGTCTACGAAGACGAGCATCTGGCGATCATCAACAAGCCGGCCGGCATGATGGTGCACGCAGGCTCGGGAGCAACGGAAGAACAGCGCAGCGGCGGCACGCTGGTGAATGCGCTGATGCATCGCTTTTCGACGCTCTCCAGCATCGGCGGCGAACTGCGACCAGGCATCGTGCACCGGCTCGATAAGGAAACCAGCGGCCTCATCATCATCGCTCGAGACGATCATGCTCATGAAGCCCTGGCCGATATGTTCGCTTCGCGCAAAATCACCAAGACTTATGTCACGCTCGTGCAGGGATTTCTTCCGCAGGATCACGCGACCATTCAGGTTGCCATCAGCCGTGACTCAATGCGTCGCACGCGTATGACAACCAGGCGCAGCGACAATGCGCGCGCAGCGGTTTCACACTACCGCGTCGTTGAGCGGATGGATACACGCTTCGGGAAATTCACGCTTGCCCGGGTCCGCATAGAGACTGGGCGCACGCATCAAATTCGGGTGCATATGTCTTCGATATCGCATCCGGTGGTTGGCGACACACTGTATGGGGCGGCCGGCAAGCTGGTCTTGCAATCCGCCAACACCAGACGCAAGGCGGCGAGGGAGACATTGGAACTGGGTCGCAATTTCCTGCATGCCGCCGAGCTCGAATTTGTTCATCCAATTAAAGGCAAGGAGATTCATCTGGTTTCTCAGCTGCCGCCGGAGCTTGAGGGATTCCTGGCAAGACTCCGCGAGCCTGCTCACGAGCATGCCTCGGAAGCGTCCAACCCAACCGAACCTACTGTTGATTCGGTGGCAGATTTCGGCAATCCCTTCGGAGATTGATAAGATAGGTATCAAGATGAGCAGACAACTCTCCAAGGCTGCCAAACATGTCTGTGCCGTGGTTTGCCTGCTCGGATGCGGGCTTGCCGCACCCGTCATGGGCGGCGCTCAGCAGCCGGCAACCTCGCCTCAGCCCTCGGATACAACTCAGCCTGCAACGACACCGCAGCCGACGCAAAGCACACAGCCTGCGGAGACGCAGAGCGGCCAGCAAACCGGATCACAACCGGGCTCGCAGCAAGGTTCGCAAAAGGGTGGGAATGATGATAACTACCGGATCGTCCAGTCGGTCAACGAAGTCAACCTGATCTTCGCCGTCACTGACAGGCATGGCAACTTCGTTCCCAATCTCAAGCAGAGCGACTTCGCGCTGCTTGACGATCAGAAGGCTCCGGCAAGGATCTCGTCGTTTACCCAGCTGACCAATTTACCGCTGCGCGTCGGCATCGTCATCGACGCCAGCACCTCTATCCGCTCGCGCTTCCAGTTTGAGCAGCAGGCGTCCAATGAGTTTTTGCTGCAGGTACTGCGTTCCCGCAGAGACCGCGCGTTTGTGATGGGTTTCGACTCTACACCGACCCTCCTGCAGGACTGGACCGGAAACATCGATGCGTTGCAGACCGCGGTGAGCAAACTGCGCCCAGGTGGCGGCACTGCTCTTTTTGACGCGGTTTACACCGCATGCCGGGACAAGCTGCTCAACTCCGAGCGCTTCCAGGAACCGGTACGCCGGGCCCTAGTTGTCATCTCTGACGGAAACGACAATCAGAGCCGCGCTTATGCTGAAGACGCAATCAAGGAGTGCCAGCGCGCCGAGACCATCATTTACGCAATCAGCACCAACTGGACCCCGAGCCGCGGCAAGGGCGACGATGTACTGCAGAAGATGGCCAAAGCAACTGGTGGACGCGCATTCTTCCCGCCTTCGGTCGAAGAGATGGGTATTGGCTTTCAAAGCATTGAGGACGAACTGCGCAGCCAGTATGACCTGACCTATACTCCGGCGGACTTCAAGGCAGACGGTTCGTTCCGTACCATCTATCTCTTCGCGCTCGACCGGCGTTACCAGGTCCGCGCCCGTGAAGGGTATTTCGCGCCGAGGAATTGATATGCGATCAATCTGCGCGCTCCAATTCCCGGCAAGACCATCTGATCAAAGATTCTGATCGACGGACACTCATGGACTCCGGAAAAGCGCCCGCCCAAGGACTAGCTGCCTTTCGCTCTCGGGATTTTCGGCGCTATCAGATGGCGCGCATGGCCGTGATCATGGGGGCTGAGGCGCAGACGGTGGCCGTGGCCTGGCAGGTGTACTCCATCACCCACCGCGCGCTTGACCTGGGTTTGACCGGTCTCGCACTCTTCCTGCCTAATCTCCTATTCCTGATTCCGGCCGGACATGTTGCGGATCGCTACGATCGCCGCATCATCATCCTGGTTTGCTATTCCTTGCAGGTGCTTTGCACCGGCGCGCTGCTTGCCATTGCAGTCCTGGGTCTGCACGACGTCAGGCTGATCTATGCCGTGCTTTTTCTTGTCGGCACGGGCCGCTCGTTTTCCGGACCCGCAAGCTCGGCGCTCATTCCACATCTCGTGCCCGAGGGACATTTTGTCAATGCCGTCACCTGGGGCGCCGCGATTTTTCAATTTGCGAATATCGGAGGCCCCGCGCTCGGCGGCTTGTTGTTTACGTTGCCGCTGCGAAGCGTGCTTGCAGGGGCTGGAATCGTTTACATCGCCACACTCTGCACATTCGTTATCTTTCTCGCGCTTGTCGGATCGCTGTCGGTGCGGCTTGGCCGCATGGAGCACCGGGATCTATCGCTGCAGGTTGTTCTCGCCGGGTTCAAGTATGTACGCCACGCGCCGATTCTTCTCGGCTCCTCTTCGCTCGATCTCTTTGTCGTACTGCTCGGCGGTGCGACTGCACTGATGCCCATCTTCGCGCAGGAGATTCTTCATACCGGTCCGCGTGGACTTGGCGTTCTGCGTGCCGCGCCGGCCGTGGGAGCGCTGATTGTTTCGCTTGCTCTTGCCCGTTATCCGCTGCGCAACAAAGCCGGGCTGCGTCTCTTTGTGTGTGTGGGCATCTTCGGCGCGGCCATTGTTATTTTCGGGCTCTCACACAATCTCGTTCTAAGTCTTGCCGCGCTCGCTGTATCCGGAGCAGCGGACATGGTCAGTGTCGTGATTCGCAGCTCTGTGCTGCAACTGGCCACGCCGCCAGAGATGCGAGGACGCGTCAGCGCGGTTAACGCGATGTTTCTCGGCGCTTCTAACGAGCTGGGCGAATTTGAGAGCGGACTTACGGCTCAGTGGCTCGGCGCGGTGCGCGCCACGGTCTTCGGCGGCATCGGAGCAATGCTGGTCACCGGGCTGTGGACTGTCCTCTTCCCAGATCTTCGCAAGGTCGATGAGCTTACCGCGCGGGCGTTGCGACGCGACCTTGCCGCAGAGGGGTCTGACTCCGATTCTCTCGCCAAGGCCTCGGATTAAGTCTTCTCCGTGTTCACATAACGGCTACGCAAGAGTGCCTGCGCCCGGAAACTGCAGGGCGCAGGCATGATGCAAGGGCTATCGCTTTAGAACTTCGGATTCTCGTCCGGCCTTTTGGGCTCCGGTTTGCTGTGCGGTTCCGGATGTTGATTTGGGTGTTCCGCCTGCGGATGTGCCGGTTGAGAGTGGGCCTCAGGCCGCGGCCGCTCCTGTGGCTGTTGCGGAGGCTTGTTTTCCGGACGCACTGGCTGCGGGTGCGCTTCAGGCCGCTCCTGTGGGCGGGCTTGTTCCGGACGTCCCGGCTGTGGCCGCGCTTCTGGACGGGTGGGCTGCGGATGTGCTTCCTGGGGGTGCGTCTCCGGCCGCTGCTGGGGCTGAGGCCTGTTTTCCAGCCTATTCTCAGGTCGGGCTACCTGCGGCTGCGGACGGTTCTCAAGCCGCGGCTGCTCTCCAGGCCGGTTGGCCATCGGATGAACCACTGGCGGACGGATCACTGGAGCGGGATGGATATTCCGATCTGCCTGCAGAGGCCTGGTAGCCACAAACATCGCGGGACGTCCATGATTCACTGCGGCGAATTGCGCACGGTTGGTTGCCGCGGTGCGGCGCAACTCAAGCTGTGCGCTCATCGGCGGGGCGTGAGGAGTGCGAAACGCTGCGATCTGCGCAGGCGTCGGGCGCATGCCAATGCCTTGTGGACCACCGTTATAGCTCACGCGGTTGTTGATGACGGTCCGGTTGATCACAACCGTGCGGTTATAGACGTTCTCGACGCGCACACTGCCGAAATTGTTGACCTCACGGTTGTATGCGAACTGATTGCCGTGCCAGTATCCGCCCTGATAGCCGATGCCAGCGTAGCCAAACCCATAGTTGACACCGCCGTAGAAACCCACATACCGTCCCCACGAGCCCTGAATGAATCCGTAGCGGCCGCTGTGGAACCCCCAATATCCAGGCGTCCACAATGCTCCCTGATAGGGAGGTTCAACCCATGCTCCCGGAACCCAATAGTATCCGGTTGGCTGATAGGCCCAGTAGCCAGGTGTCCAGAGATATCCGGGAGCGGGCATGGGCGGCTGTTCGTAGGTTGGCAGCTCTGGCGGCGGCTGGTCAGCGTATTCATCGGGTTGCGGATTGTAGTTCGCTTCGTCGTAGTCGGAACTATAGTCGCTACCGGAATCGCTCGATCCGGCATCGCTGGGCTGGGCGCTTGCGGGATTTGATGACGCGGAAGTCGATCCGGAGGCGCTTGACGTGGCGGGATTGGTGTTGGTCACCGGGATGGGCGCGAGATTGGCATTTGCCGGATCACCGGGATCCTGGGGATTCGGGCTGGTCGCCGCGCTCTGGTCCTGAGCGGCCTGGCTCTGATCGGTGGCAGCCGTTTGATTCTGGCTGCTTTTGCAGCCGGTTACGGCTAGAAGAATGCCGAGAGCCATCACCGAATACGGGATCGATTTCAAGATCGATTTCATGCTTTCCTTTCTCTTCACGTCACTTAGAAACCCAGGTTTCAGCGTAACGTTGCTTGGGTTCTTCAGAACTCCGAGATGTTTTTGCGCCAGCGAAGTTTCACAGAACGATCTGTTGCACGGAATCGGCTGCGCCTTCAAGGCACTCTAAGCTTGTCACCCGTATAGGGAGAGTTACTGTTTTTAATTGGTCACCGCTCACAATGCGGTAGGGTGCGATGTCAATTCCGCGCAATTGCCGGTTGGATTTTCGATTCAATTTCTCCTTATATTCGCCTATAATGGCCGGCATGGGCCACCGCGATAGCCCCGGAAGTTCCGCCGCCTTGCGTAGGGAGCTTGCATGGCGCAATGGGCAACTTGCTGAAAGTTCGCTTCACGAAACCACCATCGGCTCGGTACCGGCCACGCTGTACCGGCAGGACGAGGAAGGCCGCCACGGCAATTTTCTAGCGGCGTCCTATCGCCGCATCTGTGCTCATCCCGACTGGCAGAAGAGACTCCGCAAGAGCTACTCTGCCTCACGGTCAATCGTGCGCGGTTGGGAGAACGAATACTGCGAGCTGGATTGCTCCAATAGCTCCGATGCGCTGCTCATGAACATCTTCTGCTATCCAGGGGTGTTGCGCCGCCGGGCTGTTTGCCTGGTTCTCGGTGTCGAACCCGGCCTCAGCCCGGAATACGGCTTCCATCCGGAACTTCCGGTCCTTGAAACGCTGCCTGACCGAACCGAGCTCGACATGCGCCTTGGCGGCCTTTTCGTCGAAGCGAAGCTCACCGAGTCGGGCTCTCTTTCGGCGCCCATGCGGCTTCTCAGACGCTATCGAGATTTCGAAGACGTCTTCGACACCGGTCTTCTCGCCACGCAGGCGGGGCGCTGCCGGGACTACCAGTTCATTCGTGGAGTTCTGGCTGCCCACATGCACGATGTGTCGTATCTGCTGCTCTGCGATGATCGCGGCACCGATTGGAGAGGCCGCTGGTTCCAGGTGATGAACGCAGTACGCAGCGCTAGTCTGCGTACGCGTCTCAAACTATTGACATGGCAGGAACTCGGCGCCGCACTGCCGCCTGCTCTCCAGCGTTTTCTCGAAAACAAATACGGCATTTGTGCATCCTAGCCCCCCGCTGGCGTGGTATCCATCTAGAGTGTTGCCAACCACGTCATAGGGCGCGGTCACGATCTGTTCTCGTCGTTTTGCTCACAGAAACCGAAAACACTACTTTTTGGTACTTGATTTCACTATCCCCAGCCTGCCATGTTTTCCAGAGAGACTCTCGCAACGCGCGATCTCACATTGCAGCACACGGAATTTCCCCACCGATATGAATCGCTGCTTCACCCCACGATGGTTTGGCTTCGGCCGGCAACTTATGCGCTGGATCGCTTCAGGCACGATCTGCGCCGTTGTTTTATTCACAAGCGCTGGAGCCAGCGCACAACAGACATGCGCATCGGTAACGAGTACCGCCGAGTCCGCCGCTGAGTGCGCGAAGTTACATGTCCCCATCGACAAGGCTGCCGATATCGACCCCGCTCACCCCTATTCATTGGCTGAGCTGATCGACATTGCCGAGATCAACAATCCGCAGACGCATCTTGCATGGGAGCGGGCTCGCCAGGCAGCGGACAATCTTGGCATCGCACGCAGCGCCTACTATCCCATTCTTTCCGGTCTCGCTGCGTTTGCGGATTCCCGATCCATCGAGCCTTTTACCAAGCCGCTTGCTCCCCGCGGATACGTCATGGTCGAAGCTCCGGCAGTCGTTCCGCAGATCGATCTCGACTATTTGATCTTCGACTTCGGTAAACGCGAAGGTAAAGTCGATGCGGCTGCCGCGGAAAAGATTGCCGCGGGGGCCAGCTTCATCCGCGCCAATCAGGCCGTAGCGTTCGGCGTTGCGCGAGCCTATTACAATCTTGTCACTGCTCAGGAGCGTCTGATCGCCGCTACGGAAACGCTGAAGACCGCGCAGACCACGCAAGATGCTGCCGAAGCGCAGCTCAACAACGGCCGCTCCACATTGCCGGATGTGCTCAACGCACGAGCGGAAACGGCTCAGGCGCAGTTCGATCTCGAGTCCGCGGACGGAGATGAAAAGGTGGCGCGCGTGCAACTGCGCCAGGTTGTTGGTGCCGAGCCGTCGCCAGAGATTCAGATTGCGAACCAGGACAAGACTCCGCTGCCATCCGCGCTCACTCTGCCGGTCGATGCGTTGATTGATCGTGCGGTCAAAGGCCGCCCCGACCTGCAGGCTCAAGCCGCGGAAATTCGCGCGGCGGATCAGGAAGCACGCGCGGCCAAGTCGGAATATCTGCCTACGATCGGGCTCTCAGCAAACGGCGCACAAACCTCGCTGTGGCCGACGACAGACTACGGCATTCTTGCACAGGTCAGTGAGCCTACATGGTCTGTCGCGCTCGGCGTTCAGTGGCGCATCTTTGATGGAGGAGCACGCAAGAACGAGTTGGAGATCGCACGATCCCGGGCCCGGTCGGCGCGCGATGAAATGCGCGAGAAAGAAGATGAGGCTACCAGCGAAGTCTGGACGGCCTATATTGGTTTCCGCACGGCGCTGCGCAAAGAGCAGGCCGCCGAAGCACTGCTTTCTGCCGCAAATTCGTCTTACTCCGCCTCGCTCGACGCCTACAAATATGGTGTGAAGAATCTGATTGACGTTGTTACAGCAGAACGCCAGCTCGCACAGGCTCGCCTCTCGGGCGTCGCCTCCCGTTCCGCTCTTTTTGTCGAAGCGGTCAATATCGAATTCGTCACCGGCAATCTGCTTCGCAACCAACCGGCTGCAACGCAAACACAGGATGGTCAGAAACCATGATCGAAAGCTTCTGGAAGAAGTTCCTTACCGTGATGGTGCTGGCATCAGTGCTTGGCTGCGCCGGATGCAGCAGAGCGCCTTCCATCAATATCATTGGTTCCTTCTTCCCGGTATGGCTCGTCTGCCTCACACTTGGAGTCGTTCTCACATTCGGCGTGCGTTATCTGCTGTTGCGCTTTCGCATCGAGCAGGAGGTTGGACCTCTGGCCCTGTTCTATCCCTGCTCCGTCATTCTCATCACGTGCCTTCTATGGCTCGTCCTGTACCGGTAGGTGAAGCATGAATGCTGCCAGCAACCCAGCCGCAGACAATCCAGCAATCGATATCGAACGCGACATCGATCTTCGCAGGCGCAAGCGCATCGGCCGCAATGTCCGCATCTTTGTGATTGGCGGCGCTGTTGTGGCTTTGATACTCGCAATCCTGCTTACGGACATCTATCCTCGCACCGACGATGCCAGCGTATGGGCCAACTACATCGGTGTCGTTCCCGAGGTAAGCGGATGGCTGGTGCAATTGCCCGTTAAGGACAATGCGTATGTGAAGAAGGGCGATCTCCTCTTCGAAATAGATCCCCGCCCTTACGAATACGCTCTACAGCAGGCGCTGGCCGATCAGCAGACACTCGAAGGGCAGATCCTCGACGAAGAACGCCGCATTGCTGCTGAACGCAGCGCCGTGGAAGCTGCACGCGCCGGAGTGCATCAGTCCTCCACAGGAATAGAGACCGCGGGCCGCGTCGTGGATGTGAGCAAAGCCGCAGTGGACCGCGCCAAGGCCGCCGTCGCGGCAGCTGAAGCACAGCTCAAGCTTGCCACCAACAATCTCAACCGCATCGAACCCCTGCTTCAGAAGCAATATGTGACGGTCGAGCAGGTCGATGAAACGCGGACTGCGCTCCGCGTGGCGCAGGGTAATTACGATCAGGCACAGGCCGCGCAGCAGGAAGCAGAAGCGCAGCAGGCGCAGTCTCTCTCACGCCGGCAGGAAGCCGATGCCGTCGCTCTCGAATCACAGGCCAAGCTGGGCCAGGCTATCCATACCGTTGATACCTTGGAAACCCTCAAATCCGAGCGCCCTGCCAAGGTCGCGCGTATCGATCAGGCTCGTCTCGATCTCGAGCGCTGCAGGGTCGTCGCGCCATTTGACGCCTACGTTACCAATCTCAATATCTCGGTCGGTGCTTACGCACATCCTGGGGCTCCGTTATTCACCCTGATCGACACGACCGAGTGGTATGTCATTGCCAACTACCGTGAAACCAAGCTGAAGGAAATCCATCTTGGTTCGCCTGTCGATGTCTATCTGATGGAGCACCCCGATCATAAATTCAAGGGTGTCGTGGAGAGCATAGGTTTTGGCGTGTTGCCTGAAGACGCGTCGGTCGCACAGGGCCTGCCCAACATCGAGCGCACACTCAACTGGGTACATCTCTCCTCGCGATTTCCGGTTCGCATTCGCATCGAAGATCCTGACCCGAAACTTTTCCGCATCGGCTCAACCGCAGTCACTGTTGTGAGATAGCCGCGTATGCCCAGCCCCGCATCCATCTGGGCCAAGCGTATCTGGCTTGATCTGCAGCCGACGCAGGGGCGTATGAGCGCGAGCCTGCGCATCGTGCTTGCTTCCATCATCACGCTCGTATTTCTGATGGTGTTACAGGTGCCGTTCGCGTCCATTGCGCTCTTCTTTGTGTTCATCGTTGGCCGCGACAATCCATCCGTGTCACTGCGTTCCGGCATCTTCTCGCTCATCACGCTTGTACTTTCCGTCGCCACCGAACTAGCTCTGGTTTCGCTCACCGATAACGATCCCAGCGCTCGCGTGCTCGGCGTGATAATCGTCTCTTTCATCGCCGGAACTCTTGTGGCATCCATGACGCTTCCGACGCTGGGGTCCACTTGGGGTTTCATCTTCTGCACGCTCATTGCACTGTGGGAACGTCACGCGCCCGCTGGCGCACTGGTCAAGACATCGCTCTGGATTCTCGCGGCAACAGGTATCGCCGTCGGGGCATCCGTCGCCGTTGAATATATCTTTGCCGCCCGCAATCCAGCTCAACAGTTGATCGATGAGCGCCGCAGCCGATACCGAGCGCTGACGAAAATGTTCTCGCTCTATGCGCAGGGGGCCGATGCTCAGCAGATCAACGAGGCCGTGGTCGGTGTAGCGCGCCTTGCTGTCGCGGGTCAGTCGGGCATGCAGCGCCTCTACAACACGGTTGTTGATCGCAATCTCGATGTGGGCAATCTTCCTATCGGCACCCGGGTTCGCGTCACGATGCTGGCGCAACTTATGGACGTATCCTCAGCCTTTGGCTTCCAGTACGCAACCGTCGATGATCCTGAGACTCGCAAACGCTGTGCGCAGATCGCCAGAGAATGCGAGGCGCTTCAGGAAGACCGGATCCTGCAGCATGAGGGATATCGCATGCCAGCTTTCAGCGAGAAAGAGACGCTTCTCGATCGCGTGGAAGGCAATCTGCATATCATCACCTCCATGCCGTATGACTTTCGCCCCGAGCGTGACAAAGATCTCGTCGCTCTTCCGTCGACAAAGGTTCCTCTCTTTGTGCCTGGTGCGTATCGCAATAAAGAAACCTGGTACTTCGGCCTCAAGATTAGCCTATGTGCAACGCTCTGCTATCTCTTCTATTGGGCCGTCGACTGGCCCGGCATCTCCACTTCTGTCACCACAGTCCTTATTGCCGGGCTCAGCACCACGGGTGCAATCAAACAGCGTTTTCTTTTTCGCTTCGCCGGAACTCTCGTCGGCGGCCTCATACTTGGCCTCGGCGCTACAATTTTTCTTTTTCCTTACATGGACTCGATCACCTCGCTAATCGTGCTGGTGGGTTCGATAGCCTTCGCATCGGCATGGATCTCCGGCGGCCGGCAATTCAGCTATGTTGGATGGCAGATTGCCTTCGCATTTTATCTCGTTGCGTTTGAAGACTTTCGGCCGCCGACCGAACTAGCTCCGCCACGCGATCGCCTCATCGGCATTCTCGTTGCGCTCATTGTCATGTGGTTCGTCTTTGACCAGATGTGGCCGGTGCGTACTGTGACAGCCATGCGCCGTGCATTCGCATCCATCCTGCACGAAGAGAGCCAGCTATTTCAGATGGAGTTGGAAGCAATGCCTCACGAACGGTTAATTCAGCAGACCGACGTACTACGCGACCACATCAGCAAGACGATGGCGTCCATCCGTTCCATGAACGATGTTGTCGAGTATGAGTTTGGAGTCGATCGTGAGCGTCACATGCGCGCCGCATATTCGATTCTTGCCGCAGCTCTTACTTCTGTTGCATTGCTGTGGAATGAACTTTCCGCATTGCGGCGTGGCGATCGGGAGTTCATCCGCCATCCTGATCTGATCGAGATGCGTAAGGGTATGCAACGCGACCTGGAAGCTTTCGCGGCCTCGGTCGCACAAAAAAACAAGCTGCAGGAGCCTGCTTTTCCTTTTATTGCAGGCTGTGAAGGACCCTGTTCTGAGCTGATCGCGGATCCACATTTCGGCGAATACACGCAGCACACCATCGATCGTTTCCGCGAGCTGCAGAGCGCGGTCGTCTATCTCGAATCGCAGGAATAGGGCGAGTAGATACAGCTTTCGACCGATTCTGATTGCATTCACGCCCAAGCTTCTGCGGCAATCGCCCTCAGAGCAGGCATCACTCCGCCCAGCGTCGCAGCGGCTGCATCTCGACGCCCCAGGGCAAAGTAGAGATCGCGATAGTGCTTGTATAGCCGCTCATACACTGCCGCTGCCGTCGGATCGGGCGTGACGGTGCGCAGCGGCAGGCAAACCCGTTCCTGTGCGGCCTCAATCGTGAGATAGATCTTTGCCGCCAGCAATGCGAAGATGCCGCTGCCAAGGCTCGTCGGAATGCCGGCAGGTACCAGCACAGGTTTGTTCAGCACATTAGCGTAGACCTGGTTCAACACCTCATTCCGTTGCGGAATGCCGCCGGCATTGATCACGCGGTCCACGCGAACTCCATACTCAGCCATCCGCTCCAGGATGATGCGCGTGTGAAATGCAGTACCCTCAATCGCTGCAAATAGTTCGTCCTGCGCCGTATGCAGCAGATTCCACCCCAACGTTACTCCGCCCAGTTCCGGATTCACCAAAACTGTGCGGTCGCCGTTGTCCCAGCTAAGTCGCAGCAGGCCGGTCTGTCCTGCGCGGTACTGATCCAGCCCTTGTGAAAGCGCCGCGACGGTTGTCCCTGCGCGTTTGGCGATGGCATCGAAGATATCGCCCGTTGCTGATAGCCCTGCCTCGATACCCGTATATTCCGGATGTACGCTGCCTGGCACCACACCACACACGCCCGGTACCAGCAGGGCCTGTCTGGCCATGGCGATAATGCAGGTCGAGGTACCCACCACGTTCACTACATCGCCCTCGCGAACGTGTGCCCCAATTGCATCCCAGTGCGCATCGAACGCGCCGACAGGTATCGGAATTCCGGCCCTCAGCCCCAATTGAGCCGCCCACTCTTCCGAGAGATATCCGGCTATGTGATCCGAAGTCAGAAAATCGCCGCCCATCTTTTCACGCACACCAGCAAGCAGCGGATCGACCGAAACAAGAAACTCCTCGGAAGGGAAGCCGCCCCACTTCGGATTCCAGAGCCATTTGTGCCCCATGGCGCATACGCTGCGCTTCAGCCCGGCGACGGACGTAACGCCGCAGAGTGTTGCCGCCACCATGTCGCAGTGCTCGAGCGCTGTGGCAAAGGTCTCCCGCTTTCCGGGATTGTGTCGCAGCCAATGCAGCAACTTTGCAAATCCCCATTCATGCGAATACACGCCGCCGCACCATTCAATCGCTTCAAGGCCTGCCGCGTGAGCGCGCTCCGTGATCTCTTCGGCCTCCAATTTTGCCCTGTGATCGCACCAGAGATAGTACTCATCCAGAGGCCGCAGCTGCGCGTCGACAGGGATCACACTCGAACCTGTTGTATCGAGCGCGATCGCAGCCACCTCTTCGCCCGGAATCCCAGTCTGCTCCAGCACGGCCTTTGTCGCCTCGGCCAGCGCGCGCATCTGGTCCGCATGGGACTGCGTTGCGTAGTCGGGATCTTCCCGCCGCCGGTGCAGCGGGTATTCGGCGGAAGCTGTTCCCACCGGCCCCCGTTCGCTGTGAACCAAAGTGACCCGCACGCTAAGCGTGCCGAAGTCGACGCCGGCAACAATCGCCATACCAGATATCTCCGAGAAAACGATTACTCGAACCTAACGAAGTCTATCCCAAACGGCGCGCCCCCGCTACTGGAACGCTGTGAAACCTGCCGGTTCAAACCATTGTGGGGAGAACAGGCACCGGGCCCAAAACGGCCCTGCCGGGAAGGGTTTAGGGAATGAGGGCAGTCGCTGACCTGGCTGCCGCATGGTTGAGGCTCATCCGAAGGTATTGACTCATACAGTTTTCTCAACGCTCAACAATAAAATCAAGCTGTTGGCCAACGGCGGGGACTATGTTTCCCGGATTGGCTGACAATCTTCTTCGTAACTTGCGGACAGGTCAATTAACGTTTTGTTCGCAATTCTTTCACCAACAAAAACAGGAGCAAGACAATGAGAGCGCCCCAAATTTTATTGGTCAGGCTCATGGCTGCATTCCATCCTCAATCAAGCGCATCGTTGACTTGCATTAACCTTAAGGGCCGGCTGATAAATCCTCACCACTTGAAACATCGCGGACAAGATCATCCGTCGAAGCGGATCTTACGCGGATTTCCTGCTTCCAATATCCGTTCCGGTCTGGATACCGCGCAGAGATTTTCTGTGTCGTACAAAGAGCGTACGCTTTAAAACGCTCGCGTTTAGCGCCTCTGAAGCCCGAATAGCTGGATTCGGCTTCTTTGGAGGTCAATTTTTAAGTAACTATTACGAACGACATCAGTCTCTAGTGCCTATTTTGCCATCGACAAATCAGAAAGTCGTAGCAATATGGGACGAAGTTGAATGTACTCCTCTCCGCATCGCCCAGATACTCAGGACGAACCCGGAATTTGCAAGCGCATTTTTCTGAGGAAACGGAATTCTCAATCCGGACTAAACTTCCTTTCCTTTCTTACACGGAAGTTCCTGGGGGAGGTTTATATGAGAACATTTCGCCAGATATCTGGCTCATTGCCCTGGATCGCACTGGTATCCGTTTCTGCAAGCATCGCGGTGCCCGTCTCCGCGGCGCCGGCCCTCCAAATCCTTCGCGGATCGGGGCAGGAAACCGCGTATGGCTCCGCCTTTGCGGAACCTTTGACGGTGTGGGTAACCGACTCTCTCACGCATCGGCCTATTGCCGGAACCCGAGTAAACTTCATGCCAGGCCGCGGCCTTGGAGTCTCGCCCTCGTACGCCATAACTAACGAGAAGGGCGTTGCTAGTGTGACTGCCACCGGTCTTGAAGTCTGTACCACTGAAGCGTCGGCTCAGATCGCGGGAGAGGCAGAGTCGCGCGTCAACTTCTCCAACCTCCAAGTTGACAAAGCCTCTTTGACGATCGTTCCAGACGACATCGTCTCCCCAACGGGAAGCGAAATTCCTGCCTTCGCTAATTATTCGCTGGTCGGATTTGTGAACGGCGATAATGCAGATACCGCCCATATCAGCGGCAATCCAACCCTTACGACTACGGCGAGCAATCCCGGCCTTCATGCCAACTACGTGATAAAAGGCAATCCCGGGACGCTCACAGCTCCCAACTACACCTTTGTCGTGGGATACGGCACACTCGCTATCGTCGGCGGAGCCGCGTCAGATGGTTGGATATCCGGCAAGGAGGCGGTGGAGACCGCCAGTACGGCGTCAGATGACGCGCCATCCGTGCGCCCGGCCATGGCCGCTCAACACGACACAGATTCCCAGGAGATGCCAGCCTTTATCGCTGGCCTGCATGGCGATTCCGGTGTCTTCGTTAAGGCTGCGATCTGGTCTGATTCGACTCCCTCTCACATCGTTATACACTCGCAGAACACCCGTTCTGCACTGTTGGTAAATCTCCCGGCGTCTCCACAAGTCTCATCGGCTCCCGTCCGGAAGGCAGAACTACCCGACATGGCGGCAGCGGAGCCAACAGCCTCTGCCGTGCCTTTGCGTACTGTTGCGGCGCTCACCGTTCCGCAACGCTCGACGTTTGTCCCGGCGCAATCGGTTCCTGTACGTTCCGCCATGTTTCCCGGTCAAACCAATGCGACGCCGGTAAGCTCGGCATTTTCCGGAACCTCCATCCGCAAGGCATTTGTCTCACCGGCAGGCAAGTAGTGGGGGCACTACGGGTCCGCGGGTAAACAGCGCGCACATGCATCCTGCTATCGGGCAGCATGTGCGGACTGACGCCCTACCGGCGATCCAGCCGGAATGCCGCGCCCTGAAAATCCCCGCGCAGATCTATATCCACGCCATGATTCATCCACCACGCGCCGCTCGCCCGTTCAGGAGTGCCGGGTAGCGTCTTGCCCTCGATGCTGGTGAGGGTGTACTCGGCCTCCGGGTCAAGACCCAGTAACTGCAGCCTTGGGAATCCACGCCCTTCCTGCGTTGAGTGTACAAAGGCGAAAAACACAGCCTGAGACTTGTCGGGCGATACCGTTTCCGTAGTCGAAAATTCGCTGCCGTTTGTCGGAGAGATAAGCCGGTATAGTGCGCCCTGTGTAATGGTCTTCTGTACCTGGTGATAAGCCGCGATCAGCCGCTTCGCCGTGGCGAGTTCCTCGTCGGTCCATTTGTTGAGGTTGCCGCCGATGCCGAGCGATCCCTGCATCGAAACCAGCATGCGATAGGTAAGGGAAGTGCTGCGGCCGTTCGCCCAGTGCGGCGAGTCGGTGACCCAGGCCATCATCACCTGCGCCGGATACGCCCGCGTGAATCCATCCTGCTGGCTTAGCCGGTCAAAGGGGTCAGTGTTGTCCGAGGGCCACACCTCATCTGTGTAGTGCAGAATGCCCAGATCGACGCGTCCCCCGCCACCCGAGCAGCTCTCAATTTCCACGCCCGGATGCTTCTTGCGCAACTCGCCAAGAATCCAGTACAGATTCTCGGTGAATTTGACGTAGACCTCTTTCTGCTGGTCGGGCGGCATCTGATCCCACCCCGGCTCGCTCCAGTTGCGGTTGTAATCCCATTTGAGAAATGCGATCTGGTTTTCGCTCAGCAACTTGTCGAGGAAGCCGAAGACGTAGTCCCGCACGTCCTGCCGCGCCAGATTCAGCACGAGCTGATTGCGCTGCTCCATTCGCGGACGTCCGGGAAAATTCAGCACCCAGTCGGGATGCGCGCGGTACAGATCCGAGTCCGGATTCACCATCTCCGGCTCAACCCACAGGCCAAAATCCATCCCCAGCGAGCGTACCTTGTCGATCAGAGGCTTCAGCCCGTTGGGGAACTTCTCCTTGTTCACATACCAGTCGCCAAGTCCGGCATGATCGTCCTTGCGCTGGCCGAACCACCCGTCGTCCATCACAAAGCGGTCCGCGCCCAACGCCGCGGCTTTCGCGGCAAGCGCCTCCTGTCCGGCCTCATTGACGTGAAACTCCGTCGCTTCCCACGAGTTGTAAATCACCGGCCGGGGCCTGGGATTCGGCGCTTCCGGCAGAATATGCTCCACGGTGAAGTGGTTCAGCAGCCGCGAAGCGCCGCCATATCCATGCGCGGAATAGCCCGTGTAGAAAACCGGTGTCTCCAGCTTTTGTCCCGGCTTGAGCTGATAGCCAAAATCAAAAGGATTGAAGCCGCCCGTCACGCGTACCTTGTCCAGCGTGTCCTGCTCGACGGTGATGCGCCATGAACCACTCCATGCCAACGCTCCAAACCATGTCTCACCGTGCTCCTCGTCCGCATCGCCCTTGCCGATTGCAAACCACGGATTGAGCTGATGTCCTGTCGACCCTCGACGGCTCTCAAGCACCCGCTGCCCCTGGTGGATCGTCTCTGAGTTGAGCTTCCATTCACCGGCCCAGCGTCCGCTGAGGTATTCGAGTGTGTAATGTGCCGGCGGCAGCGAATATGCTGCTGCGGCGGCCTGCTCGATCATGATCGGCTTAGGCTCGCTGTTTTCGATCGTCGCCGAACGCGCCAGAATGCCCGAATCAGGATCCATCCGGTAATGCAGCGTCACCGTTACGGCGCGCGAAATATCCTTTAACACCACATCCAGAGCGCCGTTTGCCGGCTTGCTGTTCGATACATAATGCAGCACCAGGTCGCGCACTCCGTCGGCAAACGTCACCTTCAGCGCCGGCTCCATGTAAAGTCCTGAGCCCCATCCCGCATATTCCTGCGGCGTGTTGTTGTAGGACGAATCGAACGAAGCCCACTCGCGATCCGAATGCGCCGTCTCAATTACGTCCGCTGCTTCTACACGACCACCCCAGTAGAGCTGCTGCAGCTCGCCGCGCTCATTCACACCAAAGACATACGTCACGTTGCCACCGTCTAAGCGGAAGACCGGTCCGGCGCTTTCCTTCTGGGTGGTCTGCGCAATCGCAGGGCATGCGAGAACAAAGGCACAAAGAGCAATCCCAAGACGATCTGGAAAGGTTTTCAAAATCCCGTGCATAGGCCGGCTTTCTCCATTCGCAAGCCATCCTAGCATCCTTACCCAATCACTGGAATGAGGTTAAGCTTTTGGATTGTTCACAGAGCAGAAGGCGAGTTGCAGAGTTGGTATACTCCCTCAGAGAACTGGGTCAACGAGGTCATTACCAACCGTGAACACGCTTCCTTTGCTGCTCATCGTGCTGGGAATCTTCGTCGTCGCCTACCGCTACTATGGGGCTCTCCTTGCTGCCAAAGCATTTGTCCTCAGTGATCGCAATTTAACCCCAGCTCACCGCTTCAAAGACGGGCACAACTACGTCCCTTCGCCAAAGTGGGTAGCCTTCGGTCATCACTTTGCCGCGATCGCCGGTGCGGGGCCGCTCGTAGGACCAACCTTAGCGGCGCAATTTGGATACGCCCCCGGCCTCCTCTGGCTTGTCGCCGGAGCGGTACTCGCAGGCGCCGTGCAGGATCTCACTGTTCTCGTCGGTTCGCTCCGCCACAACGGCAAGTCACTGCCCTATATCGTCCAGCGCGAGGTCGGCCCGATTACCGGCTTGCTGGCTATGATTGCCGTCCTACTCATCCTCATCGTTGCCATGGCGGGCCTCGCCATCATCGTTGTCAACGCCCTCGCGCAAAGCGCCTGGGGCATCTTCACCATTGGCATGACGATTCCCATTGCTATTGTGATGGGTCTGTGGATGTTCCGCTCCAGTCCCGGCCGCGTGGTCGTTCGCGGACCGTCGGTATTTGGCGTTGTCGCTCTCATAGGAGCACTCATCGGCGGCCACTGGGTCGCTGGCTCATCCTTCGCACACCTGCTGCTCTTCGATAGCCATGCAATCGTATTGTTGCTTTGCGTCTACGGATTCATCGCATCCGTTCTGCCTGTGTGGCTATTGCTTGAGCCACGCGACTATCTCTCCACGTACCTGAAGCTCGCCACTCTTGCAGCGCTGGTCATCGGAGTTGTCCTCGTCCATCCCAATCTGCAGTTCCCGGCCTTCACCCCATACATTCACGGCGGCGGCCCGGTCATTCCCGGCAAGCTCTTTCCATTCCTCTTTGTCACCATCGCCTGCGGGGCCATCTCCGGTTTCCATGCGCTTGTCGCAAGCGGCACGACTCCGAAGCTTATCGACAAAGAGACAGATGCCCGATTCATTGGCTATGGAGCCATGCTTGCTGAGTCGCTCGTTGGTGTTCTTGCACTCATCGCTGCCTGCTCTCTCGCGCCCGGCGACTACTTCGCGATCAACGCGCCCGCCTCTGTTTACGCGCACCTTGGGCTGCACACAGTAAACCTGTCCGAGTTCTCCCGCGAAATAGGCGAGCAGCTTGCGGGGCGCACCGGAGGCGCTGTCTCGCTTGCTATCGGTATTGCTCAGATTTTCCGCGGCCTACCTGGCATGAAGACGCTGACTGGCTACTGGTACCACTACGCCATCATGTTCGAGGCGCTCTTCATCCTCACTACAATCGATGCCGGCACACGCGTCGCACGCTATGCCATGCAGGAGCTGATGGGCAAAGTCTGGAAGCCATTGGGCCGCAGCAACTGGCTTCCCTCCAATCTACTTGCCACCGCCATTGTCGTTTTCTGCTGGGGATATCTCATCTGGGGCGGCACCATCGCCACCATCTGGCCACTCTTTGGCACAGCCAATCAGCTACTCGCCTCCATTGCATTAGCTGCCATGACCACATGGCTCGTGAACCATCGCAACGCTGTCTACGCCTGGTGCACGCTTATCCCGGCTGTATTTGTACTTGTGACAACGGTAGCTGCGGGCGTGCTTTCAATTCGCGATACCTTCTGGCCCATGGCCACGCGTGGCGGAGCAGTCGGTATACAGGGTTGGATTGAAACTTCGCTTATGGTGATCTTCATAGCGGGCGCGCTCATCATCGTTGCTTCAGCAGGTTTGCGCTGCCTGCGTACACTGCGCGGCGAAGCGCCACCCAACGACGAATCGCTTACGGGCGAATCCGGCAAAGTTGCTCTTGAGCCTGCCGCACCCTATCGCTGCTGTTAGACCTTCGCCGAGTTGACTCGAGCCATCGAACTTATTTCTTTACCTGTTGAGGTGTGACAGCTTTGGGAGATTCAGTCGGCTTAACCGAAGTTTTTCCGTTGTCGTTCGCGTCTGCTGTTGCCGAGGCTGCCTGCACCCACTGAACAATCAGCGAAATCCTCCGGTTCGACGGATCGTACGGATCGTTTTTCACGCGCAGCAACTGGTCGGCGTAGCCTCGCACCTGCGAAACCTGATCCTGCCTTACACCGTCGGTCCGCAGCAATCTGCGCGCGGCGTTGGCACGGTCGGCGGAGAGCTCCCAGTTTGTATAAGTTGCATCCGGTGCGTATGGCTGCGCGTCCGTATGACCTTCCAATAGGAGATGATTCGGCAGACTCTTCAATTGGCCCGCTAACATGCCCAGCAACTCCTGCCCGCTCTGGCTGAGCCTCGCGCTGCCGCTTTCGAAGAATGTCCCATTCTTGTTTTCGATCAGCTCAATGCGCATACCTTCGGGGGTGATCGTGATCTCAACCTGCTTCGCCAGCTTCTCCAGGTCTTTCTGGCTTACGATTGCCTTCTGGATTCGTTCCTTCAGCTTTTCGACATTGTCTCTATCGACCGGCAGATTCTCGGCATCGCCCACTTTGCTCGCGCCGGTTTGCGTCTGCGAACTGCGCGGGTCGTGAAAATATCCAGCCACAGCCTGTTTGACCTTGGTGCTCGTATTCATCAGCCACAGCACGATGAAGAGAGCCATCATAGCCGTAACGAAATCGGCATAGGCTACCTTCCATGAGCCTCCATGATGGCCTTGATGGCTGGCGACTTTCTTGATGATGATGATTGGGCGCTTCGCATGGCTGGGCATGATGTCCTCTTATGCCGCTTCTGCTGCGGCTGGACCGCCGCCGCCCTTGCATGCTTTTTCCATCTCAGTAAACGTTGGCCGCACATGTGCGGGAATCGATCTGCGCGCCATCTCAATCGCGATCATCGGTGCATTACCTTTAAGAAAAGAGAGAATCAACACACGCAGCACCTGCAGATAAGCGTTCTGTTCATCGGCCAGCTTGGTCATATTCGCCGCCAATGGCCCAACAAGTCCGTAGCACAAGAGAATGCCGAGAAATGTACCCACCAGCGCCGCGGCAACCTTGTGTCCAATCTCCTCCGGCGGACCGCCCAGTGCGCCCATCGTGATCACCACACCTAGCACGGCTGCGACAATTCCAAGCCCCGGCAGGGAATCAGCAACACTGTGAAGTGAAGTCACCGGCGCAATTGCTCCATGATGATGCACCTCCATATCCCGCTCCATCATCTGATCCATGTCAAACGGCTCCACGCCCCCCGTGATGGCCATTCGCATGGTGTCGCATACAAAATCCATCACGTGGTGATCGCGCAGAAAAGCAGGAAACTTCTTGAAGATCGTCGATTCCTTTGGCTTCTCAACATCGTTCTCGACTGACAGCAAACCCTCCTTGCGAATCTTGTTCAGGAATTCGAACATCATCTTCATCGTTTCCAGATAGCGGGTTTTGCTGAAAGGTGAGGGCTTGATTACGCCAACTACGCCATTCGCAATTGCACGGATGATGTGCATCGGGTTCGCAATCAGCAGTGTGCCCACCGCAGCGCCGCCAATGATGATGAGCTCGGCTGGCTGCATCAGCACCAGCATGTTGCCCTTTTCCATCAGGTATCCGACAATAATGGCGCCAAATACCACGACGATGCCTATGATTGCGAACATCCCTGTCTCCCTGATTCAAGTCTTGAGGCCGTTCCGACCGTCACCTGCCGCTACATCGCCATGGAAATACCGGCGCTTGCGTTGCGGCTCTGTGCCAGTCCGTATAGGCATCTATCGGCGTGATCGCGCGCAACTTCAAACCAAAGTCACGTGAGTTGAGTACGCAGTGTTCGAAATCGAGACATCGGTGATGACGCTTTAAAATGGCTTTCGATGCAACTTGTTCCCATTCAGGAATCCGACTATGCGGCGGTAGTGGAACTGGCTAATCTCTCTTATCGCGGCAGCGAAGGCTGGAACTCAGAACGCGGCTATATCGTAGGCACGCGATTGACAGATGATCTGCTCAGGCAGGATTTAGCTCGCGCTCCGCACGCGCATCTATTGACATGGCGGGAGACTCCTCAGTCGGAGATCATTGGCACCGTCTGGCTTGAGCCTAAATCTCCGCAGATTTGGTATCTGGGATTACTCACTGTTCGCCCCAACCTCCAGGATCAGGGCATCGGCAGGGCGTTGCTCTCAGCTGGTGAAGAATACGCACGAGTCCGCGGAGCTAAACGCATTCGCATGACGGTTGTAAATCTCCGTCACTCGCTCATCGCCTGGTATCAGCGTCGTGGCTACGTTCTCACAGGAGAGAACGAGCCTTTTCCAATCGGAGACGAGCGGTTCGGCAAGCCTCTACGCGACGATCTTCATTTTGTTGTAATGGAAAGAGAAATCTGAACATTGGAGTGTGCCGGGCAAAACCGGCACTACTCACGCTCAGGCTGGCAGTCCTGAACCTTGCGGCAGGCGCACAATGAACTTCGTCTCACCAGGTTTCGAATCGATCTGGATTTTGCCGGCAAAGCTCTGCGTCACGATCCGCTGCACAATCTCGAGGCCAAGCCCGGTGCCCTTGCCTACTGGCTTGGTCGTAAAGAACGGCTCGAAGATCTTTTCGCGGATCTCCTCCGGAATGCCTTGCCCGCGGTCCACAATGGCAATTGCCAGATAGCCCGGCTCAGACCAAGTGTCAACATCGATCTGGCCGCCCTCAGGCGAAGCATCGATAGCGTTGTCGATCAGGTTCGTCCACACTTGGCTGATCGCCACGCCTGTCGTTCGGATGTTGGGCTGCGCCGCATCAAAGTGTTTCTGCACGGAAATCTGCCGCTGCCGCAGCTTGTGTCCCAGTATCGTCAGAGTGCTTTGAATGCTGTCGTGCACATCCACGTCGCGCAAGGTGCAGCGGTCGTCATAGGCGAACTTCTTCACCGCCATCACCAGGTCGGAAACCCGGGAAACGCTTTCCTCGATGGCGCAAACCAGGGACACACTCGACACCAGCGCCTCGAGCCAGTTCAGCGCGTCGGAAAGCCCTCCATTCTCAAAAGCCGCCCGTGCGCACTCCAACTCCTCTTTCTCGAAGCCGATTGTCACCAGCGCCGGCCCGATCTTGTAAGCATTTTCAACGCCCGCCGCATCGAGCCATTCGGACATCTCTTCTTCAGCATCCGACTGGTCCAGGCTGCTCATGGCGGGAGCCTTGCAACTCCGCACCGCGTGGGTGAGCAGATCCTGCATGCACTCAAGCTGCACAGCAGTTTTCGGCTTCGACGCCTGACGCAGGCTCAACTCCTGCAAACGCGTAAGGTTCACCCGCAGTTGCGAAGCCGCGCGCTTGGCCGCCGATCCAGGATTGTGCAGTTCGTGCATGAGCCCGGCAGCCAGCGTTCCCAGCGAAACCAGCTTTTCTCTATGCGCAGCCTCGGCCTGCAGGACCTTGAGCCGCTGCGCCATATTCCCTAAAACCTTGTTCCGGATCGGCTCGCAGCACGCCATCAGGTTCCAGAAGCCTGATTCGTCGATGCGCAGTATCACCGAAGCCTGCACCGCTTTTGCAATCATCGGCGGGGCTTTGCCCGCGAGCAAAAAAACCTCGCCAAACGACTCAGGGGCCTTACCTGCGTAGGCTCGCATCTGTGAGCCATCGGCCTCCACCTTGTCCGCCACCGCCTCGCCCTCGAGCAAAACCCAGAGCGCGCGCATCGGTTGATGGCCGCCGGTCGAGTCGTAAAAGGTCGCATCAGCCGGGACGCGGAGCAGATCGGCGTCTCCCAAACCGCAAAGCTGTTCCGGACTGACGTCGGTGCCAGGGAACGCTGCAGTCAGCCGTTTCGCGTAATCATCCAGGGAGATCCGTTCGGTGGTGATTTGGTTTTCGGTGTCCATCGTTTCGTTTACGCTGCAGTCCGGGCTGCCGCTACTTGCTCATTTCCACTAGCTATGGATGTAGCGTGAGCCCAGAAGATGCGTTTCTTCCATGCCACTTTCGTTAGGATTTGCCTGTCAGCCCGTTCGGGCGACCGTCCAGCCTCAAAAACTCGCCAAATACTGGTGTGCAAACTGTACTGCAATTGACCCTTCACCCACCGCTGAGGCGGCCCGTTTGATCGAGCCGTGACGCACGTCACCAGCCACAAAGATGCCCGGTACGCTCGACTCCAGCAGAAACGGCGAACGCTTTTCCTTCCACTGCGTTGTAAATCTGGCCGCCGTCTTCGCATCAGCGACGCTCAGATCCATCCCTGAGTAAACAAAGCCTTTATCATCACGGAGGATCGAGTCCGGCAGCCACTCCGTGCCGGGAGCCGCCCCGATAAACACGAACAATGAACCGGCCGGCCGGCAGCATTCCCCCTCCGGTCCCCGAATCTTCAATGCTTCGAGATGGCCATTGCCTTGCGCTTCAAGCACTTGTGTGTTTGGTTCCACTACTATATTCGGAGTCTTTTCGATTTCATCGATCAAATATTTCGACATGCTGGACTGAAGTCCGCCCGCGCGCACCATCATCGTCACCCTGGTCGCAAACTTGGAAAAGTGCAAGGCTGCCTGCCCGGCGGAATTCGCCCCGCCAACGATGAAAACCTCCTCATCTTTGCAGGCTGCCGCCTCTACCAGCGCGGCGCCGTAGTAAACGCCTCGCCCGGTCAAATTCTCCGAGCCGGGAACCTCCAGTTTTCGGTATTGAACACCCGTCGCCAGCAGTACCACGTGGCTCGAAACCTCGCGTCCATCAGCCAACGAAACAAACCGGTACTGCCCGTCCGCTCGCACACTCACCGCCCGCTGCGTCAGGAACTCCGCCCCGAAACGCACGCACTGCATATGCGCGCGGCGCCCCAGGTCGGCTCCCGTTATGCCTGCCGGAAAGCCGAGATAATTCTCGATCTTGGACGACGATCCGGCCTGTCCCCCCGGTGCGTCCGGTTCGATCACCAGCGTTTTCAGCCCCTCGGATGCGCCATATACAGCCGCCGCGAGACCTGCCGGTCCAGCGCCCACAACCACCATGTCGTAGAAGTCCTGCGCCGGTTGCGTCCGCAACCCCACGCGGGCAGCCAGTATCTCCTGCTTCGGATCGACCAGCGCGCTGCCATCCGAAAACAGCACCACCGGCAGAGCTTCCGGATCGAGTGACCGCTCCGCCAGCAGTTGCTGCGCATCGTCGCTTGCCGCCGCATCGAGCCAGCGATAGGGCACCTGATTACGCGAAAGAAAGCTCCGCAATTGGTGATCCTTGAGCGACCACCGGTGCCCGATCACGCGAATTCCGTCAAACTTCGGCTGATAGCCGGCATTCCAGTCCTGGAGCAGATCATCCAGCACCGGATACAGCTTCTCCTCCGGCGGATCCCAGGGTTTCGTCAGATAGTAGTGAATGCGGGCCGTGTTGATCGCCTGGATCGCCGCCTCGGTATCCGCGTAGGCGGTCAGCAGCACCCGCTTAGCCTCCGGATACAGGCTTCGCGCCCTTTCCAGAAACTCCACGCCGCTCATGCCCGGCATCCGCTGATCGCTCAGCAGCAGGGCTAAGGCTTCTTCACGGACTTTCAGTTGCTGCAGGGTATCGAGCGCCGCCTGCCCGCTGGCCGCTCGCACCACTCTATATGTGGATCCATACTGCCGTCGCAGATCCTGGACCACCGCTTCCAACACATTGATGTCGTCGTCTACCGCGAGAAGGATGGGCCTATTCATATCTGAAATCCAGTTTAGATGGTAGCGCGAGCCGAGGGAATCAGGGCGCTCTCCACAGGTTTGTGAACCGAACATAATCGGATGGTTGGCAAATCGAAGATCGTGCCGTACTCTAAAGGCGGCCGGTAAGATTACTAAAAGGCGCTGGATATCAAAAACGCCTTACTAAAGACAGATATCTGATCCCTGGATGTCGCACGTTAAAACAATTCAAAGTTGTTGCGCCTACCGCCGATATACCCATTGATGGAGGAAATCTTCTCACCGCGATGCCGCTCGGCTATGAGCGCGTTTTTCGCGTGCGAAGAGGTTTTCGGGCTAGCTCCGGATGTTGAACCGGAAACGAAGCAGGGGCAATGAAGAAGATCATACTGGCGGACTCGCAGGCTATTTTCCGCGCCGGCACGGCTAAAGTGCTCGCCGCGGACGATGATTTTCGGATAATCGCGCAGTGTTCCGAGGCCGACCGCATGATGCATGCGATCACAACATTTCCCAATGCCATCGTGATCTTTGCGTCGGCCCTCAGGCCTGAATACTCCCGCCTCAAGCTGGTGCTCGACTCGGTGGATAGCCGCGGCATTGTGATCGCCGAGAATTCCGAGTCGCCATCGACCTATCTTCAGTTGGGCTTCCGCGGCGTGATCCTGCGCAACTCCAACGGTGCGGCGCTTGTTGAGTGCGTTCGCAAGGTCTGCGCCGGAGAAACCTGGCTGCCGATCCACACCCGCATTGCAGAGGTACCCGAACAGGACCTAGTAGGCATCCGCGTGCGCGACCGCCTTACGCCCAAGGAGATGCGCATTGTTGCGCTCATTGTGCAGGGCTGTAAGAACCGCGAGATCGCCGGCCGCCTCAAGACCACTGAACAGGTCATCAAGAACTATCTGCGCTCCATCTATGACAAGACAGGTGTCAGCGATCGCCTGGAACTGGCGCTCTTTACGTTGCATCATCGCGTGCTGGCCGAAGCGGCGGCCGAAGTAGGCAGCCGCATCGAAGCCGAAGAAAGCGCAGGTACCCCTCCCGCTGATGGGGGCAAAGATCCCAAGGTCCAGAGCATCGCGCGTACTGGCACTTAGTAGGCCTGCCAGGCTAGCATGATCGCGCGTTTTCTGCAGGCGAGGCACTCAATCTTTGGCGGAGAACAGGTAATAATTCTGCCCTGAATCCACAGCGTTTCCGATCACGGACAGGCCTTCTTCGGCAAGCCATGATCGATAAACCTTCTCTCCCATGGACATCGAGGTTTCGTCCGTCATTACATCTTTCCATCTCGCAGCTTGCCTTGGGGCAGTGAAGGTAAACTTGCCGCCCGGCCACAATGCCGCCGCCGCATTCGCAATAACCCTCCGCTGAGCATCTTCCTGCAGCAGAAATAACAGACCCCATGCTATGACGCCGTCGAATTGTCGTCCGTGGAACTCGACATCTTCGGCCGCAATACATTCGGCCTCAAACTGAGGAAACCGCTCCTTCCACACAGTGATCATGGCCGGCGAAGCATCTACGCCGCAGACGCGAAACCCTGCTCCGGCCAGGGTGCTTGTGATGGGTATCCCGGACCCGCACCCCAGATCAAGCACCTCCGCGCCCTGCGGTAGTCCTTTGCACCATTCGCGCACAACATCCGGCCCGATGCTCCGGATACGGCTATGCACAAACAGCTCGGCGAGCGCGTCGTAGCCGTGCGATCTATCCACAGACACAAGCTCTTTCATGGCTACTCCGTTCGTAGCGCCTCCATCGGATTCAGCTTCGACGCCCGCAGTGCAGGCAGCCACACGGCGATCAGCGCCACCGCGCTCAGGATCAGCGGCACCGATACAAACACACCAGCATCCCATTTCTTCACCCCGTATAGCAGGGAAGCGATGAGGTGGGTCAGCCCAAAAGCAGCGGCGATGCCAATCACAACCCCTGCCAGCGTCAGCCGCATGCCCTGCCAGATCACCATCTTCGTGATCCGTCCGCGGTCCGCGCCCATCGCCATGCGAATTCCGATCTCCTGTGTCCTCTGCTGCACCGAGTAGGCCATCAGGCCATAGATTCCTATGGCCGCCAGCACCAGCGCTGATCCACCAAAGATGCTCAACAAAAGCATGTTGAAGTCCTGCCGCTCCGTCGACGCGACCACGATCTCTTCCATGCTCTGTACGTGGGCCACCGGAAATCCGCCGCTTGCCTTGCGTAGCACCTCGGTCAACTGTGGTGTCATCTGGTGTGGATCGAGTTGGGTTCGCACCACCCACGAGATTGGCGCCACCTTCGAATTAAGCTGGGTGAGCCCGTCGGTCATCTGCGCCAGCGGCACCACCATCTTCGGATCGGGGTTACGATTCAATCCACCATCCCGCACGTCACCCACTTCGCCTACGATTAATCGCGCGGGCTCCTCAAATTCCGGTCCCACGCCGTGACCAATTACGATCTGCTGCCCGACTGGGTTCTCGCCGTTTTTCCAGAACTGTTTGGCCATCGCCTCGTTGATGATCGCGACACCCTGTGACCCGGCCGTGTCGTTGTCGGTAAAGTCGCGTCCGCGCAGAATCGGGATCTTAAAAGCGCCGAAATATCCCGCCGAAACCGCCATCCATCCGGCTCCGTCAGGTTGTCCGTTGTTCGGCCGCCCGACAATGGTGAAGGGAAGTCCAAATCCGCCCTCCAGAGGCATCGAATTTGTCGCGGAAGCTGAGATCACTCCGGGCACCGCCTCCAGCTGCTGACGCCCCATGCGAACCACTTGTGCAACGCCTGCCGTCTTCTCGAACTGCGGCCCATTCAGCGCCATTTCCGCCGTCCATACATTGTGGGCATTAAATCCTGGATCCACACCGCGCAGCGCTACAAATGTGCGGATCAGCAGCGACGCGCCAACCAGCAGCACCAACGCCAGCGAAACCTCACTCACCACCAGCAGAGAGCGCAGCTTATTTTGGCGTACGCTCGCGCCCGATCCGCGGCTCGACTCTTTCATGGAGCTGTTCAGATCCGGCTTCGAAGCGTGGAGTGCCGGTACCAGCCCGAACAAAATACCTGTCAGCACCGAGATGCCCATCGTGAAGAGTACGACGCGCCAGTCCAGTCCCACGGCAGCGCCCTTCTCGCCGATGCGGGGAATCCCTCCGGGACTGAGCGCCAGCAGCGCACGCACACCTGTCATGCCCAGCACCAGGCCAAGCAATCCTCCCGTGACCGCCAGCATCACGCTTTCCGTCAACAGTTGCTGGACGATCCGTCCACGCTTTGCTCCAAGCGCTACGCGAATCGCAAATTCACGGCTGCGGCTTGCGGCGCGCACCATCAGAAGATTTGCCACATTAGCGCAGGCAATCAGCAGCACAAAACTCACGGCGCCGATCAGCACCATCAAGGATGATCGAACATCACTTACCACGGAGTCTTTCAGCAACTGCGCATCAAACCCGCCCCGTTGATTGACCCCCGGATACTTTCGATCGAACTCCACTGCGGCCAGTTTGAGCTGAGCCTGTACCTGAGAGAGCGTTACTCCGGGCTTCATCCGTGCTGCACCTACGAAGTAGTGAGCCTGATCACTCGTATTCGGATCGAACTGGTAGGGTATCCAAAGATCGGCCGGAGGATCGGTGTAGAAATCCGTGTTCACCACTCCGACCACCGTGTACGGCAGATTAGCAATCTGGATCGCCTTGCCCGCGATGTTCGGATCGCTACCGAATCGCCGCTTCCAGAGTCCGCCGCTCAGCACCACCACATTGCCGCCATTGGGCCTGTCTTCATCCTTGGTGAACCCCCGCCCGAGGATGAAATTCGCGCCAAAGACACGGAAGTAGGGCTCAGTCACGTGGACACCATGCACCTGCTCCGGTATCGATCCCGTCAGGTTCATGCCACCGCCAAAATCATACCCCGTGACATCCTGAAAAACGCTCGTCTGCTCCTCCCACACATGCAGCTTCGTGGCCGACGCGCCGGGTCCTTCGCCACCGGGTCCCGTCAGCAATATCTGTACGATTCGATCTGGTTCCGGATACGTCAGCGGCTTCAACAGTACCGCGTTTACCACGGAAAAGATTGCCGTATCCGCACCAATCCCAAGCGCCAGTGCGGCAATCACCGCCAGCGTAAAGCCGGGATTCTTGATGAACATGTGCAAGGCATGCTTCAGGTCCGCGCCAAGATCTCCCAAACGCCCACCCCCGTAATAAAAATAGCGAAGTACCGAATACCGGCCTCCTTGCGTACAGACGCAAGGCCGCTCCAACAACTACAACGCCGCTGACAGCTCCACGGTTAACTTGCAAAACCCAGAAGGGAAGTAATCTGAAGAGAAGAGACTAAAACGAACTGGCATCAAGACGCTGAATCGCGCCTCTGGTTAGCAAATATTTCAAAATATACTACGAAATCTTACGTAGAAAGTTCTGGCACCCTTCGCTTCTCGCGCAGGCTACCCGAAGAGAGTCATCTGCCCGGAACCGTTCGAAGGCGCTCCATTGGTCCCGCCATCATCTTCACTGCCCGGCTCGGGGCTTGTATCCGGTTCCATCAGGCTCGGATCATTGTTCCGCACGCTATTGATTGCTGTACTTACCCGCCAAGCCTTCATCTTGTCCGAGTCGAAGGGCCGCAGTAAATCTACAGGAGGTTGCTCCACGTCTCCACCGTGCAGCCAGCGTTCATAATCTTTTCTCTGAATCAGCAACGGCATCCGGTGATGGTCCGTCGCATCGTGCACGATCTCGTTTGGCTCAACCGTGACCACCGCAAACGTGTCCATCTCCGTTTTCCCATCCGGAGACCGCCAGCGTTGCCAAATGCCGCCGATGCCAAACGGATCGCCAGTTTTCATGGCAAACAAAAATGGCAGCTTCAATTTGTTTACCTTCTTCCACTCCACAAACGAGTCAGCAGGGATCAGACATCGGCGATACTGAAAGGCCTTCTTCCACATCGTGCTCGACAGCAGATTCTCCGCGCCTGCGTGCAACGTACTCCGGTCGAATTTTTTCGGATCTTTGCAAAACGGCGGCAGAAAGCGCCAGTACATCATGCGCAGCGCCCGCATGCCAAAGTCCTCATCCCATACCACGACCGGATGCATCGATCCCGGAGCAGCGTTGTAGTTCGGCGCTAGACCCACTTCCAGGCCGACATCCAGATCTTCCAGCGGGTCAAGCCCAAACGCTTCCGCAATCTGTTTCTTATCCAGCCGCCTCTGAAATCGACCGCACATGCTTAGCCTCTTGCCGCAACAGCCCGCTAACTCTCCGTAGGGAGATCCACCCCAACCACCGCCGCGAACTCCTCAGCAATTCCTGGCGCAGCCGCGAAGATCACATTTCCCTTGGTCAGCCCTTCGTCCGCAAGAAAATCATTGATAAGCCCGCCCGCTTCCTTCACCATCACCAGGCCTGCCAGGCAATCCCAAGAATACATGTGCGTCTCATAGCAGCCGTCGACGCGCCCACAGGCTACGTTGGCCACCGCCAGCGCGCCTGAGCCGGCGCCACGAATGCCTGCACCCGTGGCCATCACCTTATCCAGCATGGCCAGATAGGCCGCCTGCCGCTGCCGTGCTGCCCGGCCCACTTCCACCAAAGATCGCTCCAGCCTGTCCGCCTTCGACACATGAATTGGCTCGCCATTCAGCGTTGCGCCGTGCCCTCGGGTCGCGGCAAATAATTCATCCAGCATTGGTTGATAGATCACCCCGATAGCTGCTTCGCCCTTATCGACAAACGCGATCGAAACGCAGAAGTGCGCAATGCCGCGCGCAAAGTTGGAGGTGCCGTCGATCGGGTCCACCACCCAGGTCGCGTCGCTCACCTTGCCGCCATCTTCCTCGCCCAGAACCGTATCGTTCGGGAACGCTCCGAGCAGCCGTTCCCTGACCAGCTTTTCAACTTCGCCGTCCGTGGCGGTCAGGTAATCCTGCGGTCCCTTGAACTTGTAGATCATCGCATCGCGGTCGAGAAATCGCCGCTTCTGCAGCATTCCGGCCTCGCGCGCAACGGAGCAGGCTACCATCCGACGGTGTTGCAACGAATCAAATGTCATAGCGTATGAAATAAAAACCTTCGCGCAGGCTCTGCGCCGCGCTCTTGAGAATCAACATCTCTATTGATTGTAGATTCGGTATTTCCCGCGCCGTCCTGCCGCCTCACTACAGTGATTTCGCGGCTGCCCCGTCCTCAGACGCTTGGGGCATCTCCAGCGGCAGCAACAGGCGAAACACCGTTCCGTGCCGTGCCTCTCCGCACGCCGTGCGCATCCGAATCCAGCCGCCGTTCTTCCGTACTGTTTCCTCCACCAGCCACAGTCCAAGGCCGGTTCCCGTATCGGCTTTTGTCGTAAAGAAGGGTTCCCAGATCTTCTTTCGCAGCTCCGTTGGGATTCCGGGGCCGGAATCGGCTACTGAAACCGCAACACACTCCGTTCCAGTGCTCCAATGGGTGCTGTTCTGCATCGAAATCGTGATATTGCCGCCGCTTCCAATGGCGTCAATCGCATTGCCCAGGAGGTTAGTAAGCAACTGCATGACCTCGCTGCCGTAGCCGTTAAAGGTCGAGACGTTGCGATTGCGGACATTTATCTTGATCTGGCTTTGATTCACGCGCCCGCCAAACAGCAGCATCAGACCGTTAACGATCTCTTCCAGGTTCACCTGCGCCGGACTCATCGTGCGACGCGCAAAGCGCAGCGTCTGCGTCGCGATCTTCGACACGCGATCCAGTTCGACACTCGCCCTCTCCACGAACCCGCGCGTCGATTCGCTCAGCGTCTGGTCATACTCGATCAGATACAGCAGATTTGTCACGCTCGTCAGCGGATTGTTCATCTCGTGCGCAATCGAAGCTGCCAGCCGGCCCACCGCCGCCAGCTTCTCCGTACGCACCAGCGCCTTCTGAGCATGCCATCGATCTGTGTTGTCCAGAATGATTGCGCCTGCCAATACAGGCGCGGTCGATTCTCCGGTTAACACCGGATAAAACCAAGTGAGCCACTGCCGCTCACTCTCATCCTGTGGCCTTCGCCCGATGAACTCGCGCTGAATCGTCACGCCGTCGTGGAATACGCGGTCCAGTAATGGTTTCAGTACCGGAGATGCCTCGGGCATCATCTCACCCAGAGTTTTGCCAAGGTGCGACTCTTCGACAATACCGTCAATTTTTGCGAGCGCTTTATTCACCCGAAGGTAGCGATACGACCTGTCGAACGTGGCAAATCCTGCTGGAGAGTTTTGCAGCAGCGACTCGAGCTCCGCATTGCGCAGCACCAGCTCCCGCTCAGCCTTGCGCCGCTCCTCAATATCGCGAAAGACCAGCACCACGCCAACGATTCCGTCCTTCTCTCCGCGAATTGGCGCTCCGCTGTCATCGATCGCGACTTCTCTTCCATCCGGCCGGATCAGAACTGTGTGATTCGCCAGTCCCACCACGCGCCCGGTGCGCAGCACCTTTGACACCGGACTCTCCACTTTCTGCCGGCTAGTCTCGTTCACGATCATGAAGACCGTGTCCAGGTGCTCACCCACTGCCCGCTGCACGCTCCAGCCCGTCAACTGCTCCGCTGTCGGATTTAAGAGCGTGATCTTTCCATCCCTGTCGCAGACGATCACCGCATCCCCGATGCTCGTCAGTGTCGTCGATAGTGAATTACGTTGAATCTCTACCTGGCGTAACTGTTCTGCGAAGGCTCGTGAAAGCTTGCGGAACTGGCCAATTCCATCCAGCCCCAGGAAGATCGCAATCACTGCCCCGCCCACAACCGCCACAATCGGCTGTGTTGCATAGGTTCTCAGCAGTACCTGCCGGCCTTGCTCGCGAGTTGCGGACTGCTCCGTCTCTAGCTTGCGAATTCGTGAACGCAAACGATCCATTGCATGCTTCTGCTCCATCAGTGTGTCCATGTCGGCCGGGTGGGTGGATACCGAAGAGACGAGCGCCTGGTTCGCTGTGTCAAAACTTGCGATGTCGGTCCGAATCGCTAGCAGTTCTGCGCTTACAGTGGAGTTGCCCTCTGCAGCATTTGCTATTGCATTCAGCTCATCGTCAATTCGATCCGATGCCGCATGATATGGCTGCAGAAACGCATCGTTTCCAGAGAGCGCAAATCCACGTACACCAGTCTCTTCATCGACGAGACTATTGAGGAGCCGGTCGCTCCCGATGGCCAGCGTAGTCGCCTGCGTCGTCCGTGCCCGGAGCACTTCGGTTTCGTGGAATTGCCAGCTAAGAACGCCGACAAACAGGCAGACGCAAAGGATCGGCAATAAGGCGAAGCGCAGCAGCAGAAGTCGGAAAGACGATGGATTCATAAGCCTTGATCATCAATGGCTGCGAAAGACCCTGCGCTTGCTCAGACCCTTTCCATTCACGGCCGGGGGAACCGGGTTGATTTTACAGGAGCACTCATCCTCGCTAAAGCAAACTTTCATACCTGAGCTCAGACAAAGAGATCCAGATTCAACACTCCCGGCAACAGCAATTCCTCGACACGATGGCAGATGCCCCCGGCAACCATTTTGTATTTTGTCTTTGCTTTAGATGTTTGTAGTAGCGAGGGCGTTGGCCGAGAGAGGCGCAACATTTTGCAAAAAGGTGGATAACGTTCCTGCACTGTCCTAAAGCAAAACAAACAGAAGCTGGCAGGTATCACCGCTTGCTCAGACGTACTGATTCCCAACTCGCATCGGCAGTCCAGCCGCCATCCACCGTGAGGGTGTGGCCGTTTACGAATCCGCTTTCTGATTCGTCGGCCAGAAATGCGATCGCCCGCGCAATATCATCCGGCGTTGCAAACCGTCCCATCGGCACACGCTGCGTAATGTCCGCATCGGAGTAGCTGCCGCGCGCCTGGTCGGCCTCGTCCATCTCTGTCTTTACCCAGCCTGGGCACACCGCATTTACGCGAACGCCACGCCCGCCCCATTCAGCGGCCAGCGTGCGCGTCAGTCCCACCAGCCCATGCTTGGAGGCGTTGTAAGCAGCGCGATCGGCAACCCCTGCCAAACCGGCGATGGAAGCAACATTCACAATGGCGCCGCTCCGCCGCTCCAGCATCCCGCGTCCGAAAGCTTTCGCCAATAGAAACGGAGCCACAAGGTTCACTTCCAACACTCGCCGGTAGTCTCGCGCCTCGGTCTCTTCCGCCGCGCGAATGCAACTGATGCCTGCGTTGTTCACCAGTACATCTGCCACACCGTAGTCGCGAAAGACCTCGCCGGCGAATTGCTCCACCACCGCTTCATCGGTGATGTCCCCGGCGAATCCCATCGCCATTCCGCCCATCGCCTCAATGGCCCGCAGGGTCTCCGTCGGCACACGCAGGTCGATGACCGCAATCCGGTAGCCTCTCGCAGCAAGTAACTCGGCGGTCCTGCGCCCGATCCCTTGCGCACCGCCCGTCACCACCGCAATAAGTCTGTTTGAACTCATGATGTCTGTCCGATCAGAGAGATCTTGCGCACAGAATTGGCTATAGCTTCTCTGCCACGCTTTTAGCCTGCGTAAACAGCAGCAGGTAATCCGGTCCGCCGGCCTTCGAATCCGTTCCGCTCATGTTGAATCCGCCGAACGGATGCGCGCCCACCATCGCTCCCGTGCACTTGCGGTTCAGATACAGATTGCCGACGTGGAACTCTTCCGCGCCTGCTCCAGCCGTTCGCGATCCGCCGTATAAAGCGCCCCCGTCAATCCGAACTCGGTGTTGTTCGCCACCGCCAGTCCCTCTTCAAAGCTATCCACTTTGATCAGCGCCAGCACCGGACCAAAGATCTCTTCCTGAGCAATGACCGCCTCGGGATCAATGTCTGCAAACACGGTCGGTTGGATGAAAATCCGCCGCCTCCGTCTCGACAACGCCGCCGCCCGAAACCAGCCGCCCCTCGGCTCTTGCCCTTCTCAATGTAGCCAAGGATGGTGTCGCAGCGCCGCCGCATTCACCACCGGGCCCATGTTCGGATTCGCCGGCAGGGTCGCCTACGGTCAGCTTCGCCACCCGCTCGCGTACCTTCTCGACAAACACGTCATAAATCGGCGCCTCAATGATCGCCCGCGAACAGGCCGAGCACTTCTGCCCGCTGAATCCAAATGCCGCAGCGACCACGCCATCCGACTGCCGCATCCACATCCGCATCCGCACACACCACGATCGAGTCCTTGCCGCCCATCTCAAGAACTGTCCGCTTGATCCAGATCTGGCCCGGCTGCGTCTTTGCCGCGAGCTCGTGAATATCCAGCCCTACGGCCTTCGACCCTGTAAAGGCGATGAACCGCGTCTTCGGATGCTCCACGATCGCGTTGCCAAACGTGGCGCCCGAGCCAGGACAGAAGTTCACCACGCCGGCCGGCATACCAGCCTCTTCCAGCACTTCCACGAACTGCGCCGCAATGGTCGGCGAGTCGCTCGATGGCTTCAGGATCACCGTGTTGCCGGTAACAATCGCCGCAGCCGTCATTCCCGCCATGATGGCGAACGGAAAATTCCACGGCGGAATCACCGCGCCCACGCCCAGCGGAATATAGATCAGCTCGGTTGCTCTCGCCCGGGATACTGAATCGGCGTCGTCGCCTGCGCAAGCCGCAGTGCCTCGCGCGCATAAAACTCCAGGAAATCGATCGTCTCGGCCACGTCCGCGTCTGCCTCGGCCCAGTTCTTGCCGACCTCATACGTGAGCCACGCGGCAGAACTCGAACTTCCGCTCGCGGATGATCTCCGCCGCGCCCAGCAGCAGAGAAGCCCGCTACTCCACCGGAATCCTGCTCCAGGTCTCGAAGGCCCGCAGTGCCGCATCCATCGCTTCCTCGCGCGTGCTCGGCGCCGGCCTTCTGGTGAATGCCCACCACCTGCGCCGGATTGCGCCGGATTCATCGAGGGAATCTTCCCCGTTGTCCGTTCGCGATGGCCGCCGATGATCAGGTCATACTCGCGGCCCAGCTTGCGTCGCCACATCGCTCAGCGCATCGCGCATCGCGCGGGCGTTCTCGGGATCGGCAAAGTTGATAAACGGCTCATTCTTGAACTCGCCCGCGGGCGACTGCAGTTGGATGGGGAAAACCGATTCATACGCCATACGGCAAGTCTAGCCCAACCCGCGACGGACTGCGAAGAGCGCTATCCTGTCCACCCAAACCATCCGCAGGACCGACGCGATTTCGCGTCTACAGTGGATTGCGCTCATCATTCCGCAGCGCCGAAGCCGCGGATATGCCGCTGATCTGAGCCGTCAGCCGGTCCGCAACCGCTGCGGGCGTGCGTAGATTTGCCACAGTCTTCCAGTTATCCGGCTTCGTTGCGGGTGCGGGCATCCACGGCGGCAGATCCAGCTTGAGATAATCCGCCATCGCCTGCGCGTGTGGCTCATACAGTTTGCGAATCGTCTCCAGCCTCGACCGGGTCGTCAAATCCCCGCAAAGTGAAAACCCCGCTTCCGACAGCGCCTCGCAAAGCCGCGCAAACTCCTCATCCGGCAGCCGAATGGGTTTGTTCTCACGGCATTGTTTTTCATGTTTTTCTTGGCGAAACACATGTCCCAGATCGATCAGAACATGCCGCGCAATGGCAAAGGTAAGCTGCGCCTGTCGCGTGCTCGGCCCTTCCACGGTCGTAATCAGCAGTGCGCACGTATCCAGAATGGCGGTAATCGCAGCGAGCCAACTCTGGTTATCATGCTGCGAACGGTAATAGCAGAGAATCGGATACGAGATATGCGTTTCCAGCATGCCGGCAGCCCACCGCTCCCACTCCACCAGCAGCAGCGTCAAAGCCTCGTGCCCGCCGTTGAAGTTATGCCTCAGCAGCATCTCGCCCGCGCTCGGTGGCGATCCAGCGCGCGCGTCCAGAAGAGCAACCGATACCTCGCGGTTCGAGAACGCGGTATACAGAACCGGAACATAGCCGATCACCAAGGCGACAAAACCCAGCCCGGTGCCGGCTTCAAAGACCGTCAGCATACGTGCTATCTGGTTCGCCGGCTGCACATCGCCAAGGCCCAGAGTAAAAATGGTGGTTCCGCTCACATAAAGGCAGCTCCGCAGCACCTGAAAAATTCCCGCTGGGTGCTCCGGATCGAGGAACGGCTCATGCAGCCCGAAATACATCAGCCCATATGCACAGGTGATCAGCGTTGCCCAGACAACAAAAAGTAAGAGTAGCGCCAGCGGCCCATACACGCTGTATATCTGCTCACGCGCCTTGCGCCTTGGCATGAACTGCGCAATGGCTGTCCACGGATACCACGTCACCAGAAAGAACAGCCGGGTGATACGAAAGCGCCCTACCGGCCTGCGCGGCAAAATGATTGTCTGAAACGCATCCAGCAGAACCAATGCGAGAAGAAGTAAACCGGCAATCACCGCGGCAGCGTACATGGCATCACCATAAAAGCTCGTATTAGCGAACAGGATCAAACACGATTCGGCGCACATCTGCCTTTCGATGCCGCCGATATGCTCGCCGTCTCACCAATTCTCTCAGCTACCATCGATACAAAGGGAGCCGTATCGATGCCGTCTTCACTTCCCGCCACTCAGGAAGTCAGCAGCGACCATAGTAAGCCGTTCCAATCAGAGTTCCGCAAACTCCGATTTCTCAGCCTTCCAGCCGCAATTATTGTTTTCTGCCTTGCAATATTGACCGCAGGGTATGCCGCCGTCTCTTTGGCTCAAACCCGAGTGTTCGATGGCAAATGGCTGCATCGCGTGCCCGACGAAGACCGCGCCCGCAAAAATCCCTTCGCGAGAAATCCCCAGGCCATCGCCGCGGGCCATCAACTCTTCCTCGCGAACTGCGCCAAGTGCCACGCTGCCGACGCCAACGGTCGCCCCAATCGTCCCAGCCTGCGCACCGAGCGAATCCGCCACGCCACCGACGGTGAGCTTGCCTGGATGCTCCTGCACGGCAACCCCTTCAAAGGCATGCCACAATGGAGTTCGCTATCGGATGATCAGCGCTGGCAGGTCATCGCCTATCTGCGCACTCTACCGCCTGGTCATCCCAGGCCGAGCTCGCGCGCTACTTCCTCGCCCATGTGAAAGCGAGGATGCGGGGGCTGGAGACTGAGACACTGCTACCGAGAGAGCCTAAACGCCCTCCATCAGCCGATCCGTCTGCTTGCTCATCTTCGCCGTGCGTGCGATCTTGTCCCAGTTAAACGGCCGTCCGTCGATCGCCCGTTTCAGCGTCTTGAACAGCACCACCGAGAAAACCTGCCGGTATGCAAAGCGCTGCAGCCAGATGTGAAACAGCAGCCAGCCGTCGCCCTTGTTCGCCGGATGCTTGCGTTCCAGGCTGAAGGCCACCGACGAAGTGATGAAGTCGATCACCATGAAGGTCAGGAAGTACGCCACCAGCTTTTCGAAGGAAGCCGTGCTTGCCGCTTCCGGATGGTAGTAGCTGTCGACAGGAACTGCACGTGCCGATCAGCAAACATCAGGTCGATAAACGGCGAAACCAGCGGCAGCAGCATCTGGAAGATGATGATGTTGGGCAGCGCAAACAGCCCCATCGCCTTGTTGCGCGATAAACGCCGCGCGATGTTTCCAGACCGCCTGCAGTGTGCCAAACGACCAGCGGAATCGCTGCCGCATCAGCCCCTTGGCGTTGATGGGCGCCTCGGTAAACGCCAGCGACCGGTCTTCGTAGACCACCTTCAGCCCCTGCTCCAGCAGGCTCATCGTCAGGTCGGCATCTTCGGCTACCGTGTTCAGCGGATAACCGCCCGCAGCCTTAACCGGGCGCGGTGCGCCATGCGCCAATCGCTCCGGGAACCACGGTTACGACATTGAATAGGTTCAGCGCGCGGCGTTCGAAGTTCTGGCTGGTGATGTATTCCAGAGCCTGCCATCGTGTCCACAGATTCACGCGATTGCCCACCTTGGCATTGCCGGCGACCGCGCCCACCATGTTCGTCCTCAAAGTGCGGCATCAGCTTGGCAATTGCGTCCGGAGCGATCACCGTATCGGCGTCGATGCCAACATAGAATTCCTCCGTCAGATGTTCCACCGCGTAGTTGAGCGCGGCAGCTTTGCCACCATTGGGCTTGGTTAATACCATCACCTTGCCGGCTGCAATCTCCGGCCGATAAGCTTCGCGAGCCACCTCGGCCGTGCTGTCGCTGGAGCCATCGTCGATCACGATCACATGCAGATTCTTGTAGGTCGAGTTCAGCACCGAACGCACGGTGCGCACGATCACCGTCTCCTCGTTGTAAGCCGGCACCAGCACGGCCACCGGCGGCTCAAAGCCCGGCGCAGCCTTCGCGCCGCTTGCGCAATCGGTCGATGATTGCCAGACACGCCAACCAGGATCAGACGCGCGCTCATCAGCACATCGCCCACAAAGAAGACCATACGATGAAGTGCCCGAGCAGTCCACAGCATGCTGAAGGCCACCGAGTCCGCCCGCGCCCGCCAGTATTGCATCGCCGTGATCTTCGGCATCACCTCCGCCGTTGTCTTGCCCATCAGCGCGCTATACCGGCACGATCGTGTAGCCATGCGCCCGCAGCGCATCAATCAGCACCGGCAGCGCCGCCACCGTTGGCGCGCGATTGCCGCCGCCGTCATGCATCAGGATGATGCTGCCCTGGAACTGCGGCTTGGTCTTCATGTTCTCAAGCTGCGCCAGCACCGAATCCGTAATCTGCTGCGGAGTCTTGCGCGGATGCTCGTTCCAGTCATCGGTATCGATCTTGTTGCCGACAATCATGTAGCCCATCTGCTGCACGCGATACGCCGGCTCTGCCTGGTCGTCGGTATCCGGCTCCTCGTCGATGTCGTAAGGCGGCCGGAAATACAGCGGCTGAATCCCCAGCTTGCTGGCAAACAGCCGCTCCGTCAGGTTCAGCTCCAGTTGCACCTGGCGCGGTGAAATTTCGCTGATGTCGGGATGCGTATATGTGTGGTTGCCGATCTCATGGCCCTCGCGCACGATGCGCTGCATGATGCCCACATTCTCCTGCGCCTCCTCGCCGATCAGCATGAAGGTGCCCTTGACGTTCTTCTTCTTCAGAATGTCGAGAATCTTCGGCGTCCATGTCGGATCGGGCCCGTCGTCGAAGCTCAGCGCAACCTCGCCGGGATGGTATCCGTAGTAATCCACCCGGTAGCGTCAGCGGATACGCATCCATGTGCTCGTCGACGATCAGCTTTCGCCGCGGGTCGGTCTCGTCCGTATCCAGCTCCACCGTGCGATGTGCCCGGCTTTGGCGTTCCGGTGATGCGCATGATGTCTCCGACGCCTTCGCTCATCGAGATCGTGGCCCGGCGGTACCGACGCCCAGCGCCTTCAGCGCATCCGGACTGCTCGGCTTGTCCCAGATGCTCCACAGCGAGCGGTCTTCCTGCCCCAGCGACCACAGCGCAAATGTCTGCATGCCCAGCGCCCGCGCGCCGCGCATCTCGTCCAGCACCGTCACGCCATCCAGGAACCACACCACGTGCCGCACATGCTTGTCCACATCGATGAACGAATAGTGCGGATTCAGCGAGTTGTAATCGAGATCCAGATCGGCATCCGCATCCGAAGCCTCTGCCAGGCCTCCTGCACGCTCAGGTCCTCCGTATCCAGCACCTTCGGCTTGGGATGTTTCGGGTCCTTCGGGTCGGGAATCGACATCTTCCAGTCGATATCCGTAATTGCCCACCGCGCAGATGATCTTCTCCTTCGGAACATCCTTCAGCACCCGCTTCAGATTGTTGAGAAACCACGTCTGCGAAGCGATCGGCCCAGGATCGCTGGTCTCCTCATGCTCGTCGTAGTTCATGAACATCACGCCGTCGGAGTTGGCCGCGATCGCTTGAGATCGTCGTCATCCGGCCGACGCCTCGACGTTCACATACAGGCGCAGATTGCGCGCATGCATATCCGCATAAAGATCCTGGATGAACTGCAGATAGGCGACTTGATCGCATTGTCTGGCAGATTCTCGATATCCAGCGAAAGCCCGCGGTACGCCGGCATTCCGGCGAAGAAGCTGAATAATCTGCTGCCGCAGCGCATCGCGCTTTCGCCGGGTCTGTCAGCATCGCTCCGATCGCCGGGTCGAAGCTCTGGTTCTGCGGGTTGTAGCTGGTCAGGTCGGGGAAGACTTCCGTATCTTCCTTGGCAGCCGCGATTACGTTCTTGATCTTGTTCAGTTCGTCCGGATCGTGAGCCCCCTGGCTGTCCACGGCGCGAAACTCTGTCAGATCGTCATTCGACTCCTCCATCAGGTTGCCATCCGGCTCAGAGAAACATGGAGCCATACAGGGAAAAGGATGTCGATCTGATGAACATGCTCTTTGAATGAGGAATAGCTGGCTGTATCGTCAGGCCGGTAGTAAGCCGCCCGATTCCCTCACCTGTATTGAACGGAACTTCAGACGCTTTTCTTGTTGTCTTGCGCCGCAGTCGGTTTTTCTTTGGCTTTTTCCGCGCGGATAGGTCCGACTGGCGATCGCGCAGTGGCTTGTAGTTGTGCTTCGGAGAGGGCAGCAGCAGCTCCGGCAGATGCTGTCCGCGCAGCACGTTGAAGATGAAGATGGCAACAACAACGGTAAAAAGCGAGCTGCCGAAACGTCCATGATGCGGCGCAGGCGCTTCCAGCGTTTGCGTTGAGGATCGAAGAAGATTTGGCGGTCGGGAGTCATCGTATGCGGATTTTCTGCCTATGCCATCCTTGGTTAATCTCCGCAGCAATCAAGAGGCTCTCGCGGAGTAAGTTTCGTCCTGCCGCTACCGTCACATTTTCCGTGCCAACGCGCTTCATGCATTCCTGATGCCCGGAGTGAGCTTGTTACACCGGCATTCCGCGCCGCCTGTGTTTGCGGCGCCTCACAGCTCCCTGCGGGGCAACAGTTACACTCGAATCGTATGGAAGTAGGTTCGGGGCGTCAATCCAAGGCGGAACAGGTACCAAACCATCAGGAAGGCACGTCCGGAGATCAGCACAGTGCTTTACCGGTCCAGACGCTTGTCGAATCGAGACAATTTTTGTGTGGAGAGCAGCAACCGCGTCTCTTCCGCTCCTTCTAGTGTAAGCGCTCCATCACCTTTCCCCTTTCCCCATTGGAGATGGCTTGGTTGGCGAGCGGCAGCAGCCTTGATCGGCGGCCTTATTCTTCGGCTCTGGATGATGGGTGCGTTTCCCCAGGTCAGCGGCGACGCGCTTATTTACGGAACCATCGCTCGCAATTTCCTCCAGCACGGCATTTTCGCTCTCGGCACCGGCACGCTGCATCCTACGCTGATCCGCTTGCCCGGCTACCCGCTCTTTCTCGCCGGCTGTTTTCGCGTATTCGGCGTCGAAAATTACAACGCCGTCGGCTACTTCCAGATCGCGCTTGAGCTCGCCGCCTGTCTGCTTCTTGCCGACTTTGTGCGTCACATCGCTTCTCCGCGCGTCGGACTCAACGTGCTGTGGCTAGCAGCCATGTGCCCTTTCACAGCAGTTTTTTCCGGAGCACCCCTCACCGAGTCTCCTACATTCGATGCCATCTGTCTGGCCTTGTGGTCCCTCGACCGCTATCTTTCCAGAAAGAGGTATTCGCTTCTTTATCTCTTCCTGTGCACTTTCGCACTTAGCTCCGCAGCTCTCTTTCGTCCCGACGGAGCTCTCCTTGCCTTTGCCCTCTGGCCTGCTTTGCTCTTCTCGCGGCGAACCGCCCAGCCTCTGCGCCCGGTCTTGCTCAGAGCTCTCGCCGCAGCTGTCCTCGCCGTCCTTCCCTTCGCCTTCTGGGCGCAGCGCAACTGGCGCGTCTTCCACGTCTTCGAGCCCCTGGCGCCGCGCTACGCCAACGATCCCGGCGAAGACCCTCACCTGGGCTGGCAGCATTGGGTCAAGACCTGGTGCCTCGACTTCACCTGCACCTACAATGTTTATTGGAACGTCCCCGACGATACCGTGGACCTCAAGGATCTGCCCTCGTGGGCCTTCGATTCGCCAGTTCAGAAGGCGGAAACCGAGCAGATCTTCAGCATTTACGACCGCAACCCCGATATGTCATCGGAGCTCGATGCCCGGTTCGCCGCGCTCGCCCGCGAACGTACCCATGATCATCCCATCCGCACCAGGATACTGATGCCGCTGGGTCGCCTCGCAGACATGTCCCTCCGTCCACGCGTAGAAAATCTCACCATCGATCTTCGCTGGTGGCAGTACTACCTGCATCATGCCGAAACGCGCTTCAGCATCGTTTACGGTATCGTCAACTTGCTGTTCCTGGGACTGGGAATCTACGGCTTGTTCCTTAAGCCGCGCTATTGGCTGTACATGGTTGCCTATCTCGTCCTGCGATGCCTGCTGCTGCTCACCATCGAGGCCCCAGAGACCCGCTACACTCTGGAGTTCTTCCCATTCCTCTTCGCCACTGGCGGCATCGCCCTGCAACGCATCTTTCGGCGACGCTTGGACAAAGCATTGTCATCGTGAGCGAAGCGAAGGATTTGCTTTCAGCAATGCCGGCAAACCAACGTTTAGTGATTCACCTGTTGCGTCCCCGGCGCCGTCTTGATCTCGAAAGTAGTCCCCGGGACCTTCCGATTCAGCTTGATTTGGTTATAGGTGAAGGTCAGGTAGTTTCCCTCGGCGTCATATCGCTGCTGTCGCACCGCAACTCCGCGGGCCGGATCGATCCATAGCAGCACCTTGGGTGTCGTCTTGGCCAATGCTGGATCGCGCGGCGTCAACACCAGCTTTGCTGCCTGCACACCGTTGACCACCTCATCCCCTTGCAGCTCCACATTCCAGTTCTTCTGCAGGTCTGCGCCGCTGCCGCCAAAACCCAGAGTAAGAAATGAGTTCAACTGATCGCGCCGGTTACCTACCTGAAACACCTGCAACTGCTTGATCGCCGGCTCGTACAGCTGGCCCACGCCCTTGGCGTAGACCATGTCCTTCTCGTACGGTTTGCCGTTATCAGCCTTGATATGAACGGCCACCTGCATCTCTCCACCCGACCGCGCAAACACCACCGTCCCCGTCTGCGTGTCTGTGTCTGGAACAGGATTGACCTGCGTACCTTCCCACACAATGTCGGCTTCGGCAGAGCTGAAAGTCTTCGACGAGTCGTCCAGCTTGCTTAGCACCGACTGCAGGCTGTCCGCGGCAATCGCTGTTCCCGACAACGCAAGGGCCACCACAGGCACACATCCGAAGCGCAAGAACTTTCTTAGCTCGTTCATATCTCTCCCAGTTTCATTGGACGGGAAGGGAACCGCGAAGGATGCCAGCCAAACTGGCAATTCCTGAAGGCTTAATACGCTCAAACGTTGATTGCATACAAGATAGGCCGCTCAGCGGTGCGCCCAGACCTTCCAGGAACCAGGCTTTCCGAAAGCGTCATAGTCGGCGGTCTCCCACTTCACCACCGATACGGCATCCCCCGTCACCGGTTGAATGGCCACATGCAATGCCTTCCGCACCGCGCGAATATCCGCGTCGGGCATCACATTCACACTCTTCGCCGGAACCGTGATCACCAGTCCATAGCTGCCGTCGCGCATCACCTGGATAGGTCCGGCCAGCGCTCCATTCTGCGGAGCCTTGTCCCCGTAATCCAAGAAGAAAGGCGTAATGAAGATAAACGCCAGAATCAGCGTCACCATCACGTCGTAGTGAAAGCTGCCTCTCGGATGGGTCCAGAAGAAATAGCTTCGAAATGTCTTGCCAATCGTGTTTTGACTCATACCATCCACGCACAGATCGCCGTCGCACAGCCCACACATGTCGAAGCTTTACTCAGACCTGCGCCGTGATCCGTTCCAGATTCCCCATATATGACTTCAGCACATCCGGTATCAGCACCGAGCCGTCAGCCTGTTGATAGTTCTCAAGAATCGCAAGCCATGTCCGGCCCACAGCCAGCCCGCTGCCATTCAGCGTATGCACAAACTCGTTTTTTGCCTTCGCGCCGCCGGCGGCAGGACGATAGCGAATATTCGCGCGCCGCGCCTGGAACGCCTCAAAGTTCGAGCACGAAGAGATCTCCCGGTACAAACCCTGTCCTGGCAGCCAGACCTCCAGGTCAAATGTCTTTGCGGCAGAGAATCCCGTATCGCCTGTGCATAGCAGGACGCGCCGGTACGGCAGCTTCAGCGCCTCCAGAATCTCCTCGGCGTCTCGCGTCAGCTTCTCGTGTTCGGCGTCCGACTCCTCAGCCTTCACAAACTTCACCAGCTCTACCTTCTGAAACTGATGCTGCCGGATGATACCGCGCGTATCCTTGCCCGCCGCCCCGGCCTCGGCGCGGAAGCACGGCGTGTACGCAGTCAGCGAAATCGGCAGCTTCGCCTCATCCAGAATCTCGTCGCGATACAGATTCGTTACCGGCACCTCGGCCGTTGGAATCAGCCAGTGATCGTTGTCGCGATACTCACCCGGCACAAAGTCCGTCCCATCCTGGCAACGGAACAAATCTTCGCCAAACTTCGGCAACTGCCCCGTTCCAAACAGGCTCTTGCTGTTCACCATGAACGGCGGCAGCACCTCGGTATAGCCATGTTGTTCCGTATGCTGGTTCAGCATGAAGTTGATCAGCGCCCGCTCCAGCCTGGCCCCAGCGCCTTTGTAGACCGCAAATCGAGCGCCGCTCAGCTTCGCAGCCCGTCCGAGATCCAGGATGCTCAGCGCCTCACCAACCTCCCAGTGTGGCTTCGGAACAAAGTCAAAGCTCCGCTTCTCGCCCCAGTGCTTGACGGGGACGTTCTCTTCTTCGGAGCGCCCCGCTGGCACTTCGTCGCGCGTCAGGTTCGGAATGCGCGCCAGCGACTCGCGCATCTCGTCGTCTAAAGACGACGCCGCTGCATCCAGCCCGTCCAGTCGCTCCTTGAGGGACTTCGTCTCCTCCCTCACAGCCGTGGCATCCTGTCCGGTCTTCTTCAGCGCACCCACCTGCTGGCTCAGCTCGTTTCGCCGTGCTTTAAGTTGCTCAGCCTGAGTAATCGCCTCCCGCCGCCGGGCATCGAGCGATCGGAAGTCTCCCAGGAGCGCAGCAGGGTCCGCGCCACGGGCGCGCAGCTTTTCTTCCACGAGAGACAGGTTGTTGCGAACGAACGCCAGATCCAGCATGTTCCTTCCAGATTACTAGACCGGGTCTTATCCCCGCTGGTGCGCCTCTTCGGCCGCGACCCCAACGGGTTCCACTCCAGGAATCTGGCCAGGAACCGGATTCTCCGGATCCTGTGCCGATCCATGTGTAGCTTCTTCCCAGCCCGGGAGCCGTTGATCGCCGGTGATCAGCCGTGCGCCATCCGCAAACGTAAAATACGTCCACGTCCATGACCAGAACAACTGCAGCCGGTTACGGAAACCAATCAGAAAGTAAATATGGACAATGGACCACGTGATCCATGCCATAAACCCACCCCAGTGTGCCTTGAACGGCCACTCGATCTTGGCCACCGCCGCCAGGCGTCCGATGGTCGCCATGTCGCCTTTGTCGAAGTAGCGGAATCCCTTGCGCGGCTTTCCCGCCAGATCCGCAGCGATCATCCGCGCCGCATGCCGCCCCATCTGCATCGCCGGCTGCGCCACTCCCGGCACCAAATGCCCATCCTGCTCAAAATGGGCCAGGTCACCGCAAACAAAAACCTCGGGCGCTCCCTCCGGATTCAGGAATGAGTCCACAAGCACCGCACCGCGCTTATCGGTCGGCTTGCCCACGAGCCTGCCCAGCGGGGAAGCCGCCACACCGGCAGCCCACAAAATCACTGCGGCCTCAATGCGCTCCTCGCCTACCTTCACGTATCCCGGACCAACCTCGGTGACCTGCTTCTTATTCCAGACCTCAACGCCAATGTCCTTGAGCTGCTTCAGCGCCTTTTCCGACAGATCCTCGGGAAATGTCGCCAGTACACGTGGCGATCCCTCAATCAACAGCACCCGGGCCTCACTCGGCTGAATCCTGCGGAAGTCATGACGCATATACAGCCGGGCTATATCCGAAACAGCCCCAGCCAGCTCAACTCCAGTCGGGCCGCCACCAATCACCACAAAATTCAACGGCGGATGCCAGCCGTGCTCCAGCATGTGCCGCTCTGCCAGCTCAAACGCCAGCAGCACCCGCCTGCGAATCTCCGTTGCATCCTCAATCGACTTCAATCCCGGTGCATACTTCGCCCACTCTTCATGACCGAAGTAAGAGTGCGTCGCGCCCGTTGCCAGAATCATGTAGTCGTAATCAAGCACCGTTCCGCTCGCGAGCTGCAATTCGCGTTTCTCGGAATCAATGCCGGTCACCTCATCCATCAGCACCTGGATGTTGTTGAAGTTTTTTAGAATGCCCCGAATCGGCTGCGCGATCTGCGCCGGCGACAGCACGGCAAGTGCCACTTGGTACAGCAGCGGCTGAAAGGTGTGGTGATTCCGGCGATCGACCAGCGTTACGTCGACCTCCATTCTGCCCAGTTCCATTGCGGCATTAATGCCGGCAAAACCGCCGCCGATCACGGCTACACGAGGCCTGCGGCCACCGGTTCGCTTAGCGGCCAGTGGGGAAGTATCGGTTCCGTTCATATCCGGTCCTCACTGATTCTGATGCCGGCAAAACCCCGAACGAATCAAAGAATCGCAGCAGTCCTTTCGAGAAAATCCCGGACACTTCACGAGGACTTGTCAGGCAGGGAAGGCCCGTTTTACGCGGTCCCTTCCGCTGCCGGCCTCCGGTTCAGCTCCATGTTCTGCAGGCCAAACCATTTATCCAGATTCATCCAGCTGACAACGCGGTTCACTGCAAGCGGCATTAGTATGCCGAGCAGCGTGGCGAGGCCCAATTCAAGCAACACGGCCAGGGCGCCTTTTTCGCCGCCTTGTGCATTCCAGGAAGGTACCTTCAACCGTTGCAGGCCAATCCGAACCGCTGCGGTTACGAAAATGTGCATCACGTAAATACTCATGGAATAGCGGCCCCAGAATGCCAACGCCCGCACAATCCCGGATTGCTTCGCAGCCAGCAATCTTGACCACGCTATCGTTGCCACAATCCCGACAAACGCGGGAGCTATTTGGGTTGTATCGCCGAGTGCGCCTTCCATCTGCGATTGATATTGCAAAATAGCCAGAAGCGCAAAAAGAATTGAAGCTGCGATTGCGGTCCAGCGCCCAAACTTCTTGATCACATATCCAAAATTTGCCGCAACCATAAAGAAGAGAAACCCTTTCGCTGTTTGCGACAGAACCGGATAGGGAATCGTGCCTCTGGCTTCGATATAAATCGGAACAAGGAAAAACAAAACAGCGAACCCAATCTGTATGCGTTGAGCGTATCGTCTTAGCCATACGTAGAGCACGTGGCAGCAAAAGAGCGAGTACAAAAACCAGAACGGAACGATCGGATTCCAGAGAATCTCATACAGAACCTTAATAGATGTGTGGCTGTTGGTATATCCGTTTAATCCAACTAAAACGAGCCCCTCAAAGATCGACCATAAAAAATACGGATAAACAATTGTAAGAACCAGCTTCTTGATAGTTGTACCGGCAGGGCGATGTCGAAGCGATGCCAGATAACCTGACACCACAAAAAATAGCGGCATGTGAAATAGATAGATAACGAAGATAGTGATGGAAGGCCATCGCCCATTTGAATAAAAAAAAGCGGAAGAATTCAATCCTTCCAGAGCATGCCCCAGCACCACCAGGACGATGCCTATCCCCTTCGCAATATCAAGCGACAAATCCCGTGATCCCGCAGGCTCGTGCCGTTTTACGGTACCCGCCGACGAATTCGGTGAACTCAAAACCTGCACATCTCCCGTTATAGGATTTCTCTGAACTGTGGAACTTCAGTGTACATGCTGTTCAATTACAGAAATGTGGCGGATGGCAGCGCGGGTAACGACAGGCCGCTACGGATGCTGCTCTACTGTGAACAGAAGACTGGCCGCGCTCCCGGTGGCCGCAAGCCCAATCAGTCTCGTTGCCGTTCCCTGCCGGGTGAGTGGCGTGATTGTCACAGAACCATCCAATCCGGAAATCAGGCTGAGGTTTTCTGAAGCCATCACCGGAGCTTGAACGCATCTGCCGCGTGGGGGGCAGGACGGAGACCACGCGTAAAGAGTTTGCGTCACAGTCAACGTAGCTCCTGCCATTGCATCGCCGTCTACATCCACCGCTCGCAGCATCACTGGAGCCGGCATCGTTCCAGCCGCGATGTTCTGGTTTGTTCCAGAGATGGTAATCAGCGATCCGAGCTCAGGCCTTGCGCTAAAAACAGTGAATGCTGCGCAGTTTGCGGTACTCACCAGGCATGCATTCGAAGTCGCCATGACTCCCTCTGCGAGTGGTCCGGCCGTGAGTGCAGCTGTTGCTATCCCCGATGAGTTTGTTTGCGATGGAGCTGCCGGCGTGGAAATTCCACTCACCGATTGCCAACTGACGCTCTGTCCTACGACCGGAGCCCCGTTGCTCAGCACCAGCGCCTGCACCGGCCACTGCACTGTAGCGCCGGCGGACAGATAGAGCGTCGGTGTCAGAGCGGTAATGGCCGCCGCCGGTTCGCCGTAGAAGTGCGCCTGCACACTTGCTCCGTCGATCAGAGAAGCCGTTACCACGGCAATAGTGCTGTTCGTTGCGGTCACCTGTAGCGTCGCCGTTCCGTCACCGGAAGTGACCACACCGCATGCAGACTGTCCGCACCCCAGCGAAGCCATACCGGAGGTGACCGCATACGTCACCGTCACCCCGCCTGCTGGCGTGCCATCCGCCCCAACGGCGTTTACCGTAAACGCCTGCGGCACATTCAGCGATACCTGATTCGCAGGCGCTGTCACCACGCTCAAAGCATCGCCCGCCGCCGCGTCATAGCTCACACCATTGGGAATCACAGCCGTCGCATTGAAACTCGACAGATCGTTCACCGTCACATTCTGCGAGCTTGAAACGCCCGGTCCCGCTGCCGGAGCGATCGCCGTAATCTCATTGGGTAAAATGCTCGTCACCTGAGCGCTCGCGCTGCCAATCAAGACCGTGTCGCCGGAGCGAAAGCCCATCCCCTGAATCACGATCGTCCCACCCGCGGCAGGCAGTCGTGCTGGCGAAACCGAATCCGCATACAACACCCAGCCGTGATATGCATAATCCGGCCGCCCGTCCCCGCGCTGATCCTCGATACCCAGTCGGACCACATCTGCGGCCGCGCTTGAAACCTGTAGCCACGTCTCACCGGTCGCAATGCCGTTTGCCGCGGCAGCAAAGGCCGCTGGTGCAGTTCCCGCAGCCGCAAAACCATCCCACACGCCAATCGTGGGCATCGCTTTCACTGCGCTTGGCGCGCCGGTCTCATCCAGTGCCTGCGTCACAATCGTGAATACCCGGTTGGCATGCACCGGGAAGACATACCAGTCTCCGCCGCCAATCGTATTGAGCGTTTCAGTCCACGCGCCGGAAGCCGGCAGAGGCCCCGGATCGGCCTCCGTCCCGATCGCTGCGGGCAGCCTCACCGGGCTGACCGCCGTCCCTGGTGCAGGCTCCGTGGCCAGGCGAAACTCCGGCCGCACCATCTTATCCGGCCGCGGGTTCGGTCCCGATGGAACACCGATCGGCGTAGCCTGTCCGGCCGAATTCGCCACAGTCATCGCAAGCTGTTTGCTGCTGCCCGGCGCTAGCCCGGCGAGCGTAATCGTCGCCAGCGTGCCCGACGGCTCCGGCGAACCTGGAACGTACGGTCCCACCGACTCGCTGTTCACATATTGCGGATTCACCTCTTCGAAGCTCACCTGATAGCTTGCCGAGGTCACTCCAGGCGGCAGCGGCATCGCGCTCAGGTCAAAGTAACCCTCCATAGCTGCGTTGCTGCTGCCAAACCGGTCATAGCGATTCCCCAGCGCATCCACGTACCCCGTTATCTCGTTGCCATGATTTCCCGCGAAGTACGCGCCCGAAACGAATGTCACCGTGTACTGATACATCGGGCTCCCATTCGCATCCAGCGGCCTTGCCACTACATTCACGCCCTGCATTCCCTGCCCGTTGCGAAAGCTGACCGTTCCCTGAATCGAAACGGTATTCGCCGCCGTCAATTGCTTGCCCGGAAAGTTCGCCAGATTAGCTGATGTCACCGGATACATCCGGCTCAGCGCCGCCACATCGTCATACCGGATCTGCGTTGGATTCGGTATGCAACTCCCGCCTGACGCACCGCACTCATAGTTGGCCGGCTCCATAATCGGCCACCCCAACGGTCCGTTGACCTCGCTGCTGTTTCTCAGCGCGTCGTCGTTCACCTGCGAATAATCCAGCCCCAGGATGCGCCCGAATGCCCGCTCCAACTGGTAACTCATCATCTGTAGCAGGCTCGCCGAAGTCGCGCAGCGTCCGTTCACCACAATCACGCCATGCGCAAAGTTGGCATCGGCCGTCATGTTGTCAATCCAGTACAGCACCCCGTTCAATTGGCACGACGTCGGCTGGCTTGCACCCGATCCCTCCAGTGCATCGATCACTGCCCCATCCGAATCAAAAACCACGGCCACCGGCGTTGTCGTAGCGCTCGGCGCTACATCGCCGGGGGCGGTGAATGAGCCATCGCCCGCAACTACATCGCTGCCATTCACGTCCTCGGCGAGCGACCCGGCATCGGCAAGCTGCACCGCTGCCGTCGGCACGGCATTCCAAACCGCCGCTGCGGCATCCACCATCGCGATCGCCTGCGAGTTCGAAAGTGGGCCAAGCGAGCCCTGATCCACGAAATAGCGCACCTGCCCGTTCGCCCAGACGACTGGCTGCCCCATCACCGCGGAGTTGAAATAAGTAGCTCCAGCTACATACTTGGGACCGCCCGCGAAGGCCGTACCACGCATCCCAAGAAGACATGCGCAAGCGGCGAACATGTGCGCAGACCTGCGCCAACCAGCCCTCCGGCCAACTCGCAAAATCCAACACACTGGCAGTGCCCCACAGACAGGAAATCCAGCGTCCGCTTCGGTGAATCAGCCACACAAAAACGCGCTGGTATCAACTGCCTGTCATGCAGGAACAAGGCCAAAAATAAGGCTAAAAAATGAGCATTTCTTAGGCGCTTCTAATGTAGCGGCGTCAGAAGCCTCTAAATTTCAGGGTAGAAATCGAAGAATGCGTCCAGGCTCATCTTGAGCTGCCGCTCAATCTCCTCGCGCGAGCCTTCCAATACATGCATCGTGACGCGCGCCTCGTGACCGTTGGCAAGCTTCAATACCGCGTCCTTTACCTCGGTCACTTCTCCCTCGGGGAGCAGCCGCAATCCGTAAATCAGCGTCAGGTTGGCCATAGGCTTTATCTTACAGCCGGTTCATCTCGATCAAAAGATACCGCGAGTGCGCCGCGCCGGCATTCCCGCAATCTCCGTTCGATCCGAATGCAGCACTCGTGCATCCATTCTCATGAGACATGTGGAATCGGCCCCGGCGGGAAGGATCACAAAAGGGTTGGTTCCGGGGTTAGGGCTTCGCGTCAGAAGCGAGCAGCAGAAGGGCTCCGTTACAATCGTCAAGGTAAACATCATGGAAGACATTCGCGATACAGTCATTCTCGGCTCCGGCTGCGCCGGCCTCACCGCTGCCATCTACACCGCACGCGCCAACCTCAAACCCCTCGTTCTCGAAGGGCACGAGCCCGGCGGCCAGCTCTCCATCACCACGCTGGTTGAGAACTTTCCCGGCTGGCCTGAAGGCATCCAGGGACCGGAACTCATTGAAAACATGAAGAAGCAGGCCGCCCGCTTCGGTGCCGAGTTCAAGCTGAGCCACCTCGTTTCGGTCGACCTGAAGTCTCACCCCCTCAAGCTCAAGACCTCGCAGGGAGACATCCACACGCGAACGCTGATCATTGCCTCCGGCGCCAGCGCGCGCTGGCTCGGACTACCCAGCGAGCAGGCGCTCATCGGTCACGGCGTTTCGAGCTGCGCCACCTGTGACGGCTTCTTCTTTTCAGGCCACGACATCGCCGTGGTCGGAGGCGGCGATACAGCCATGGAAGAGGCGCTTTTCCTTACCCGCTTTGCTACCAAGGTTTATCTGATCCACCGGCGCGAGAGCTTCCGTGCCTCCAAAGTCATGCTTGAACGCGTGATTGCTCACCCCAAGATCGAGCTCGTCACCAACACCGTCATCGACGAGGTGCTCGGCGTGGAGGAGAAGTCCGTGCGCGGCCTGCACCTCCGCAACGTCAAGACCAACGAGAAGTCCATTCTACCCGTCACTGGATTCTTCCTCGGCATCGGCCACGAGCCCAACGCCAAGATGTTCCACGGCCAGGTCGATCTCGACGACGACGGCTACATCGCCACCAAGGATAATGTCATGACCCGTGTTCCCGGCGTCTTCGCCTGCGGAGACGTGCAGGATCGCCGTTACCGTCAGGCGATCACCGCAGCCGGCTCCGGCTGCATGGCTGCTCTTGAGGCGGAAAAGTACCTCGAGGAGCACGGACACTAACACCATGTCCGAACTTGCCGAACGACACGCGCGGCTTGAAGAGTCAATCGCAGCTGCCTGCCGTATCGCAGGTCGTGCCCGCGAAGATGTGGAGCTGATGGCCGTCTCCAAAAATCACCCGGCCTCAGCGCTCCTTGAAGCCGCGAACCTGGGCCTTTACGTCTTCGGCGAGAATCGCGTGCAGGAATTTGCTTCCAAGGCTGTTGATCTTACCCTGGCCGGAATGCCCGGAACTGCCATGCCCGCGCGGCAGGCGATCCGCGTTCATCTGATCGGACACCTGCAATCGAACAAGGCCACCAAAGCCGCCGAGGTTTTCGACGCTATCGACTCGCTCGATTCTCTTAAGCTCGCGGAGCGGCTGAATGAAGCCGCCGGCAAGCTGGGCAAGAAGCTGCCGGTGCTGATCGAAATCAAACTGAGCGCGGAAAAAACCAAGGCTGGTCTCGCTCCCGGCTCGCCGGAGCTGAATGAGCTGCTCGGGAAGCTGCCCGATCTGGCAAATCTCGAACTCGAGGGCCTGATGACCATCGCGCCCCTCGACGTCCCGGATGAGGAAACCCGCGTTTGCTTTCGTCAACTGCGTCAGCTTCGCGACCGGCTTGCCGCAGCCCATCCGCAGTTGAACTTTCCGGTGCTCTCGATGGGCATGAGCGGCGACTACGCGCTGGCCATTGCCGAGGGTGCGACGCGCATTCGCGTTGGCACTGCACTCTTCGGCACGCGACCCGGCTACCAGCCCGATAACCAGCCCAGTAACCTGCAGTGACGGAAGCCGGGGTCGCCGCCATTCTTCGCGAGCACCTCCATGGCTGTACCGTCACCGTCCGTCTGCAGCCCGGCGCGAAGAAGACAGCCATCACCGGTATCTACGGCGAGGGCAATCAGGCCGCGCTCAAGATCGCCGTGCAAGCTCCACCGGTCGAAGGCCGGGCCAACGAAGCGCTGATCACGTTCTTCTCCGAAAAACTCGACCTGCCGAAGTCATCCATCACAGTCCTTTCCGGCGAGCTCTCTCGCAATAAAGTGCTTCTCCTGCGCGGAGTCACTGCGGCTTCTGTAGAGGAGCAACTGCCTTCCCTCGGCGCCTGATTTCTGCCTCCCGAAGCAGAGGAATCCGCTACATAGGGGGAGGGGGTGGGCATTGTTTTTACGGAAAATATCAATGTATGGTATTGATTATAAACACGTTATTGTCGCATTCGAGTGTGTTTAGGTGCACTTATACCGCGCGTTGGTGCGTTTTTGGATGCTTTTTGTCGCGGTTCTGCGGCTTTCGCGGTTCAATCCCGGACTCGCAGCTCTCTCCGCTCCGCGAGTTCTCCGCGCTCTTCTTCCATTGTGCGCCGGCGGAGTGAAATTCTCTGCAAGCCCGGGCTTCGTGCCGTGTGTTGTGGAACCGCTAACTCACGTTCTACAGATTCGCCGACCTGTTACCCGATATGAGCCGGATAATCAGCGTGAGAACGATCGCGCCAACGACGGCGATCAAAATGCTCATAATCAGGCCATGTTCACCGACTCCCCCAAAGCCAAGGTGGCTCGAAAGAAAACCTCCAATCAGTGCACCGACCAGACCAACGATCATGTCCATGATCATGCCGAAGCCGGAACCCTTCATCAGCTTTCCGGTAAGCCAGCCTGCGACGATTCCGATAAATATCCAAGCGATAAGCCCGTGACCCATGTTTGTTCTCCTTGCGTGTTTGGGTTCCGTTATTTGTCCTGGGGGAATTCTGGGGTGACCTACAACCGGCAATCTGGACAGCCGCAGATAACCTGCGGAATCCATAAATTTGTCGAATGCGAGAGTATGCCTGACCGCGAAGATCGCGCAAGAGCAAATTAGTCATTCGTTTGCAGAAACCGAAGTCCACTTCAATCGCGTGCATGATTGATTGTTTCGGTTTATACGGCAATCGCACTCGTTGAGCGGGAGGGGTGATCGGCCAGGTTTGAATCAGATTCATTGAATCCGTGCGATGATCGATGCCTGCCAATTCCGCATCGAAAATCATGAGCGAAATGGAAGGAGCCAGGACCCGGATGACAACTACTATCGTAGAAACAAATTGCTGTATCGTGGGCGGCGGTCCCGCCGGCATGATGCTCGGGTATCTGCTGGCACGCCAAGGTGTCGGGGTAACAGTGCTCGAAAAACACGAGGACTTCTTCCGCGATTTTCGCGGCGATACGGTACACCCATCGACTCTCGAAGTGCTCAGGGAACTTGGACTGCTCGATGAGTTTCTCAAGCTGCCTCATCAGCAGATAGAGACGCTGGGAATTGTTCTCGGAGATTCCACCTTTGAAGTGGCCGACTTTCGCCACGTCCCAACACACTGCAAGTTCATAGCGCTTATGCCGCAGTGGGATTTCCTGAATTTCCTCTCCAGCCATGCAAAGGGATTTCCTACGTTTCAACTGCTCATGCAGCACGAAGTGGTGGATTTGCAAAGAAAGGGCAAACGCATTACTGGCGTACTGGCACGACACGACGGGCAAGAATTGCAGGTGCGTGCGGATCTTGTTGTGGGCTGCGACGGCCGCCATTCCGTTACGCGCCGGGCGGCAGGCTTGAAAGTGATCGAGCATGGCGTGCCTATCGATGTCCTGTGGTTTCGGCTGAGCCGCAATCCAGGCGACCCCGAGCAAGTGCTCGGCAATGTCAACTACGGAAAAGCATTGATCCTGATCGCTCGCTCGGATTATTTTCAAGCCGGTCTCATCATCCCCAAAGGCTCCTTTGACAGTATCCAGGCGCGCGGCGTCGACGCATTCCGTGCCGGCATTCGCCAGATCGCCCCGTGGCTGGGCGAACGAGTGAATGAACTGAGCGACTGGAACCAGGTCAAAAAACTGACCGTCCAGATCAATCGCCTGCAGCGCTGGCACCGGCCAGGATTGCTCTGTATTGGAGACGCAGCCCATGCGATGTCACCCGCGGGTGGCGTGGGGATTAACCTCGCCATTCAGGATGGCGTCGCGACGGCCAATCTGCTGACAATGCCGCTCCTGGAGCGAACCCTTCGTGAGTCGGATCTCGCCGCAGTGCAAAGACGGCGAGTTTTTCCTACCTGGGTTACGCAGGCCATCCAACTGCTTGCTCATCGAGGTATCGCTCGCGTCTTCAAAACCTCTGGACCCATTGAGGCTCCATGGCAGATAGAAGCTGCTCAGCGAATTCCAGGCATTCACCGCGCATTGGGATACGCGGTGGGAGTGGGTGCGCGTCCGGAGCATGTGCGTGAGGACACACGGCCGAATCCGCGACATCCGTACCTGGCTGGGTTCGTCTGCGCAGGCCTCGTCTGCGCCGGAGCCGGATTTGCGGCCACGGCCATGGTCTTCGGCTGGGCAGCGTTCAAAGTGTGGAGCAAAACCGCCGGCGCGGCAAGACGAACCGGTTCACCGAACCTCCGCAGGCTGTCTCATTCGTGACGTTTTGGCCTCAACACGTTGATGAAAACAGCTTCTACACTCAAGCATTGTTGAGTGCGGGCAATCGCTGAATCAGCACCACTGCCTGGGCATATGTCTCGGCACACTTTTCATCCAGCTTCGATACTGAAATCAACTTTTTTTCGGTATAGGAGATGATCCAGTCTCCGGCTGTTTCAAGATGAGATTTACTGTTGCCGGCCGAGGGCGTATCTGAGCAGCGCAACTCGCCCGCGTTACGAAAGGCAATCACCGTCTGGTTGATCGTGCGTGCCTGTCTGCCGCCTTCTTTGGGCAAATCATAGGAAATGTCGAAGATCGCAACTTCGTTGCCGCGCAGATGTCCAGCGATGCTGTTGGATACCTTCGTATCCCGCCAGGCAAACGATGTTTTGCGCAGGTGCATGCCGTCGGGCATTTCTTTGCCCAGCCACCGGAACTGGCGTTCCGTGGCGAAGCGCCTCATGGAGCGCGTGCGGTACACAATGCGGATGAGTATAAAAACAAGGACCGCAGCGATAATGCCGAAGTACAGCAGCAGCTTCGTCCAGGTCATATTTGCATCGATTGCATAATTCATGGCGCACCTTCCCTTGAGTTCGGCCTTTAGCTCCATGATGAGAAGCCTCGGGGTTGGACCGCCGCCCGATCCGTTACACTCGCATTACTCCTGATCCACTACTTTGGGTCTTCAAACGAGTCAGGGAAGGGGACTGCGGTCGATGTCGTCGCTCTATGTCGTATTGCTGGTGGTGATCGCGGTCGCGCTGATGGCCGTCTCGGTCTATCGCGCGTTTACGGTCAAGACCAAGGCCGACTATCTTGTCGCCGGCCGCTCGCTGCCCGCCATCGTGCTGGTCTTCACATTGCTCAGCTCCTGGATCGGCGCGGGCTCTCTCTTTGCCGGGGCGGAAAACGCCTATCGCAACGGGATGGCCGCGCTCTGGCAGCCGGCCGGGGGCTGGCTGGGGTTGCTACTCATTTACTTCATTGCGCCAAGAGCACGAAAATTTGCTCAATTTACCATTCCCGATCTTCTCGAAGCCCGCTATAACCAGACCGCGCGCGTGCTGGGAGCCATCGCGATTCTGTTTGCGTACACCGGAATTACCAGCTACCAGTTCCGCGGCGGCGGCGACGTGCTGCACCTGATCTTTCCCGACGTTGTTTCGCCCGCGCTCGGCACATACCTGATCGCCATCTTTGTCATCATCCTTACGGCACTGGCGGGCATGTCTTCCGTGGCCTATACGGATCTCGTTATCGGCCTCATCGTCACGGTCATCTGCGTTATCGCCGCGCCTTACCTCGTTTCGCGCGCCGGAGGATGGTCGGGCATGGAGGCTGTGCTGCCCGCGTCGCATTTTCAGGTGCTCGGCAACCTTAGCTTCATCCGCGCGATGGAGTTCATGGTGCCGACACTGCTGCTGATGCTGGGCAACCAGGCGATGTATCAGAAGTTTTTCTCGGCGAAGAGCGAGGGCGATGCGCGCAAGGCCGTCGTTGGCTGGATCATCGGAACACTGTTGCTTGAAACCGTCATCATCATCATCGCGGTCGCAGGCTCGGCGATGTTCCAGACGGGTGAGGTGGCGCAGCATCCACGCGAGATTATCGCCTACACTGCGCGGCATGGGCTGCCCGCATTCATGGGCGCGCTGCTGCTGGCGGCGGTCTTTGCCAAGGTGATCTCGACGGCTTCGAACTTCCTCTTCTCACCTGCAACCAACCTGGTCAACGACATCTATGTGCGCTACATCTCGCCAGATGCGAGCCACAAGCGCGTGCTGATTGTCTCGCGCCTTACCGTGGTTTTGCTTGGCTGCTGGGCACTTTACCAGGCGCTTTACGCCGAGAGCATTCTTGAGAAGATGCTCTACGCCTACACGGTTTACTCTGCTGCTCTTACGCCGGTAATTCTTGCGGCGTTCTATTCAAAGCGGGTAACGGCGTGGGGAGCGGTGTCTGCGATTGCAACCGGGACTGTCGTTACACTGGCCTGGGACCAGCCTTTTGTGAAGCATCTGTTTCCGCCGATCCTTGCCCAGCGCGACGCGATTTTTCCTGCGCTGATCGCGGCAGTCGTCATGATGATTGTCGTGAGCCTCATCACGCCCAAACCGGCTCAATCGCAGCTTGCCCAGTTCTCCTGACCGGGCTCTACTGAACGCGTATGCCAGTCGCCCAACTTACTCTTGAGCTTCGCATCGAACACGCGCATTCGCTTAAAGACCGCCGGCAGGTGGTGCGCTCGCTTAAAGACCAGCTTCGCCAGGGATTCAATGTCTCGGTTGCCGAACTTGACGAGGCCGTGACATGGCAGAGCGCGACCATCGGTATCGCAGCGATCTCGCACTCGCGTGACTATCTGCAAGGACAGATAGCGGAGGTTGAAAAAGCGGCATCCAGAATGGTGAACGAACTCGGCGCGGAAATTGCCGATGCCTGGTGGGATTTTCTGGAAAACTAATCTCGTTTGGATACCCTCCGCACCGGTTGTCTTGCTAGAGTGCGATTAGGCCATGCTCGTGACCGCTGATCCCGACCGACCGCTCTGGAAGACGCTGACGGCTTTCGCCATCATCTACTTCGTCTGGGGCTCGACGTTCCTTGCGATCCGCATTGGCGTACAACAGGTGCCCCCATTTCTGCTTGCGGCCATGCGATTTTTTGTTGCAGGTCTGTGCCTCGTCTTGTGGACGAGAGTGAAGCGGGAACCAATGCCTCGCGGACGCGAATGGCCCTCTCTGCTATTGCTTGCGGCCATGATCTTCGCGATTGATTATGGCCTGCTCTTCTGGGCCGAGCAACGCGTCCCCTCAGGTATCGCCGCGGTTGTGCTGGCCACGATACCGGCATTTATGGCGCTGTCGGAAATCTTGATTTTGCGCACGCAGCGCCTCACGATGCGGCTCGCATTGGCATTGCTTGTAGGGATTGCCGGAGTTGCCGTTCTGACCATGCGCTCGCTCAGTCTGGGCGGAGCACCCGTTGGCCGCGCCGGCGCAGCCGCACTTATTTTTGCTGCGATAAGCTGGTCCATCGCCTCGGTACTGACGCGACGCCTGCCACTTCCGGCATCGAAAATCACAAGCGCGGGGGTGGAGATGCTCGCGGGCGGCATCATGCTTGCCATCGTTTCGTGTATTGCCGGTGAGTTTCAGCGCTTCCATCCATCTGCCGTCACCTTCGGCGCCTGGATGGCGTTGCTTTATCTCACTGTTGCCGGGTCCATCATCGGCTTCACGGCATATCTGTGGCTCATCCACCACGAGTCGCCAACGAAGGTGGGCACTTACGCCTACGTCAATCCGCTGGTAGCTGTTGTGCTTGGCTATCTTTGGGTTGGAGAGCCGCTAGGCACGCGGACTATTCTCGGCACGGCGTGTGTGCTGATCAGCGTTATCGTCATTACTACGTCGAAAAAGCAGTCCGCGCCCGCGAAAAACCATCGTTAATGGCCGTGAACTTCCCCGGATCGCATTTGTGCGCCGACCCCCGCGACACATATCAGGCAGACATATTCCTGCCGACGCGTTCTTGCAATGGCACCCGAAATTCAAACTGAATATTTTGTCTGGTATCCTAAAAAGTTTACCCGGAGGGAATGCCATGGCCGAACCAAGATCGCGCGTCTATCACCGGAATCGAGTTGCGGAGACGCTACGCGAGGAGATCGGGGCCATGTTGGAAGGTCAGCTTTCCGATCCGCGCATCGCGTTTTGTTACGTCACTGAAGTTGCCATGCACCCCGGCAACAAATCGGCGCGCGTTTACATCGCTGTCGACGGGGATGAAGAGGCCGAAAAGGCCACGGTGGAAGCCCTGGCCGCGGCCAAAGGCTACATCCGCCACGAGTTGTTGGAGCGCATGGGTGTGCGCCGCGTCCCGGATCTAAGCTTTCACATTGACAAGACGCAGAAGTTCAACGCGCGCATCGATGAGCTGCTCGGCCGCACCAAGCGCCGCCAGCGCGCGGTCTCACCTAGCGAAACACCCGAAGCATCGGCTCCGCAACAGGATAAAGCGATGCCGGACACGAACCAGCACTGATGGCTACGCCGCAGCCCATCCCGTATCGCCGCCAGCGGCCTCAAGAGGTCGATGAGTTGGTTGCGTCCGCCGCGCCGGCGTCGTCCGCAGCGCGTGAATCCTTGCCGGTGCCGATGCAGGCTATTTTGCAGGCGCTGCGCGATGGAGAAAAGTTTCTCGTCTGCTCGCACTCGCGTCCTGATGGGGACGCCGTTGGCTCGATGCTGGCCATGGGCATGCTCCTGCGGCAAATGGGCAAGCGTGTGGATATGGTCGCCGCCGATCGCGTTCCCGCCGTTTATCGCAACCTGCCCAGTACGAAAGATATTCGTCACGCCATGCGCGTTCATGGCCCGTACGATGCTGTAGTGCTGCTTGAGTGTGATGGGTTGGAGCGTACCCGTCTGCGGGGCCTGGAGCGTATGTACCACATCAATATCGATCACCACGCCAGCGGCAAGGAGTTCGGTCAGCTCAATTGGATCGATCGTAATGCTGCCTCTGTCGGCGAACTGGTTTATCGGTTGGTTAAGGCTGCGGGGGGCTCGGTTACGCCTGAGATTGCAACCTGCCTCTACACCACGCTGCTCACTGACACGGGCGGATTCTGCTACGGCGTGTTGCGGCCAGGCACCTTTGCGCTTGCTGCGGAACTCGTCGAGGCAGGCGCCAATCCGGTGCAAGTCGCCAGGGATGTCTACTTCGCCAATCCGTTCTCGAAGATGCTGCTGCTCGGCAAGGCTCTGAGCACCCTGCGCCGCGACGGGCCGCTCGCGTGGGTTTCCGTTACCCATCAGGACATGGTTGATGCGGGAGCCGCAGAAGAGGACTGCGAAGGTGTCGTCAACTTCGCACTCTCCATCGCCGGCATCGAGGCCGCTGTCTTTCTTCGCGAACTGCCCGAAGGCCGTATTCGCCTCAGCCTGCGGAGCAAAGGCAAGGTGAACGTTGCCTCCATTGCCGAGCGGCTCGGCGGCGGCGGCCATGAAAATGCCGCGGGCTGTACGCTCGACGGCCCCATACCGCGCGCCACGGACGAGATCCTGGAAGCTCTCTGCGGCCAAATGGAATCCAGAACTTCACGCTAGCCGAGTTCCGAGACATAAGCCTCTTGCCGCAAATCTGGTAGCCTAGGACTCGTGCCAATCTCCTTCCATCGTGGCCCGTTCAATAGATTGAAGTCCGCGAGTTGAGATAAGAACCCAGTGGAGATGCCCCTTTCCCAACCTATTTCGGGTCTGCGCAGGTGGCTACCTAAACAGTGGCCCTCTTCTGCGACAACCTGGGAAGTCGTTAGTCTCTTTGCCTTCATGGCAATGTTCCTGCTCTACGGCGTCACGCCGATGTTTGGTGGAGCGGGATTGGGACTCGTTGGTGCCGACGAGCCGCGCTATGCGCAGATTGCGCATGAGATGCTTGACAAGCTCAACTACGCGCACACGCTCCGCGAACGGCTAAGCGCCTGCGTTACGCCTTATCTCTACGGCCGTCCCTGGCTCGAGAAGCCGGCGCTCTATTATTGGCGCGCCATGTACGTTTTCAAGGATTTTGGAGTGCGCGATTGGGTAGCGCGCCTGCCCTCTGTCAGCTTTGCACTCTGGCTGGTGGGCCTTACCTACCTGCACATGCGCCGCTTCCGCCGTGGCGGCCACCTCGATGCTGCGCTCATTACCGCGGCCTGCGTCGGTATTCTCGGCTTCTCCCGTGGCGCGTCCACCGACATGCAGCTGGCGGCACCGCTCTCCATTGGCCTGCTCGGCTGGTATGCGTGGTATGAGACCAAATCGAAGTTCTGGCTCTTCGATATTTACTTTTTCACCGCCGTAGCAACGCTGGCCAAGGGACCGGTTGCGCCGTTCCTGGTGCTGGTCATCATCGGTTCATTCGCCGTTCTCCGCAAAGAGCACTGGATCTTCTGGAAGTCGCTCTGGTGGCCGGGCATCCTGCTCTACTTCGCCATCGTCCTGCCTTGGTTTATCGCGGTTCAGCATCAGAATCCGACATTTTTCTATGAGTTCTTTGTCGGCCATAACCTGGAGCGCTTCGCTACCAATCGATTCCAGCACCAGCAGCACTTCTGGTACTACATGGTCGTAGTCCTGCTCGCTACCATGCCCTGGACCGTCATCGCCTTCCGCGCCATGTGGGATGGCGTTCGCGTTTCGGTTGTGGAGTGGCGTATCCGCCATCGCTTTCCCGGCAAACCTAAGACGGAGAACGCGGTCAGCCAGCCCGGGGATGCATTCCCTGAATTCCTGGTGCTCTGGGCGCTCATCCCCATCGTCTTCTTTTCTTTCTCCCAATCCAAGTTACCCGGCTATATCCTGCCATCACTGCCGCCCATCACCATCCTCAGCGGGGATTTCCTTTTCCGTTCCCGTGCCCGCGGTCTGCAGCGCTGGGTACTCATCGGCCACGCCATCCTCGTCGCTGTCATCACCGCGGCAGTACTGCTGTTGCCGTGGTTCGTGGTACATGGTGCTAAACAGATACCCCCCGGACGCGCCACCGCAGTTGCCGCGGTCTCAGCCGTCTCGGCTGCGGCCCTTATCCTTCTGGTTGTGAATCGATGGGGAGTTGCCCGCCTCCGTGTCGCCACCTGCTGTGTGGTCGTCGTGCTTGAGCTTTTTCTCTATGGGGTTGGCCCGTTTTTCGGGATTCCGGGAGTCGCCGCCAGCAAACGCACCATCGACTTGCTCGACCGCTACTATTCGGCACGTCCGTTGGCTGAACGAATTGCTTCGATTGTGCCCGCCAGCGAAACGGTCGCGGTCTTCCGCGTGCGCCGCGACGTCGAGTACGGTCTGGCCTTCTATCGGAACCACGAGGTCGTAAATTACGACGAAAGCGGCGTGCCGGACGAAGAGCACGTCCTCGTCGTTCGCGTAGCCGGAAAAGGCGGAGTCGATCTTGGCTCCAAAGCTGCCCTTGAGGAATATCTGGAAGGCAGGCACTACGAACAGCTCTTTGTCTGGCCGGAGCAGGAACTTACGGTGTATCTGGTAGGAGCACGATGATCGCCGGAGTTCGGCAGCAGCAGCCTATATTCTTTTCCCAGAGCCGGTTCGATCCGGGCAAACCGGGTAATTGACGAGCTTTTGAGATGCGCGCCGAGGCATAGCCGATTTCCCAACCGGATGCGCGCATTTGCTTTGCGCTCCGTTCTTGATGCGATTTTGCGATATGCTTTCACTGAATCGTCGGCGTTTTGGTCTTGCGCATGGAATTTGTAATAGATAGGGTGGCATTGACGATTCAGCAAACGTCTATTGCGGTGAAGGGTAAAGGCGCAGTATGGCTTCAGGGCTTTCCGTCGAGATTCTCGATCTCCGGCACTTTGCGTCGCCCATGCTCCGGCCCGTGCTGGAAGCCGAAAGCGCAGTCTGGCGGCAGCGCCTCAACTGGGATTATCTTGCTTCGGCGAAGCTTCTGCTGCAATATCTGGACTCGCGGTCACTTCCCGGCTATGTCGCGCTCGATAACGGTCGCGTAACCGGTTATGTTTTCTGTGTTTATGAGGATTCGAAGGCCGTCATCGGCGATGTCTTTGCGCTGCCCAATCAGCCTTTATCGGAGAGTTCGTCGCACAACCTCCTCGAAGCCGAAGAGTCGGCCCGTGAGGTCGAAGAGAGCCTGCTGACCCGGCTCATCGAATTGCTGCTCCATTCCCCGGGGATCGACCGTATTGAATCGCAGCTTCTTCTGCACCGCGCCGGGGAGCATTCCGAGATATTTCTGCGTTCCGGATTTGCCGTCTATCGCCGCCTCTACATGCGCCGCTCGCTCGCTTCGGGAAAGTTCGAGCCGATGGATCCAGTATCCCCGGATCTCGACATCCGCCCCTGGAACGACCAGGACCTCAACGCCGCCGGCCGTCTCATCGCGGAGGCCTATCGCGATCATCCCGACAGCCTCATCAACGATCAGTACCGCACGATCCACGGCTCGCAGCGATTCCTGCAGAACATCGTCCGGTTTCCGGGCTGCGGCGTTTTTTCCCAGCAGGCATCGCATGTTATTTACGACCGGCGGCGACGCGAACTCGTGGCTCTGATTCTCGGCTCGCGCGTCAGCCTGCACTGTGGGCACATTACCCAGGTCTGCGTTCACCCAGCGTGGCGCCAGCACGGTCTTGCCCGTCAACTGTTGCGTCTTGCGGCTCGCGAGTTCCGCCACCTCGGGATGGCTGAACTGACTCTCACAGTAACTGAGGCCAATCAGCGCGCCGTCAACCTCTACCACTCAGAAGGTTATGAAGCCGCCCACGCCTTCAATGCTGCCGTCTGGACACGCGATGGCTCTTCCCGAGCGGTTGATCCAGAGCACAAGTCAATATTCATGTAAACTATCTCATCTCAAATACTTAGATCCGGAACGCGACCGATCCTTCCGTCGACTGCTCTAGGTCAGCCCCATTCTCAATCTCGTCCATCGGTCATCTCGCCGTGCAGCAGCGAGCCTTGCGATGAGGGGAAAGACGGCATCCAATAGAGAACATGCGAACCCGGAAGTCAGCAATCTTTCCTCTTGCCGTTTTGATTGTCCTGTTTGGAATTGGCCTGCCGGCCTGGGCCGTCACCGGTCCTCAGCCACAAGCGGGGCCATTCGCCACCCCGGTTACTGATGCCAGTCTGGACATGTCGCATTTCGCAGAGTGGGTTGGCGGGCACGAACAGCCTCTGCAGAACCCGAATGCACTGCGGCAACTTGTCTGGACCCGCGCGACGATGCCGTTGTCCGGCGGCCTCCTGACGTACGGGGCATCGACCGATTCCGGACCGCGGCACCTGCGACTCTCGTTCACGCAACCGGTCATGGTGGGATCCTTGCTCGTCAGGGGCGGCGATGAGGTGAGTGTTTTACGGCCTGGGGCGCCGTATCCGGGAAACCTGGCGGACGATACCCAGTGGATGCCGGCGCAGCGCATTACCCAGGGACAGGTTGGACAAGGAGAAGTTCCGGCCGACAGTTACGCCCTCTGGGTTCTTCCCTCCGTGACGCAGACCCGCGCGATCCGCTTTTCGCATGTTTCGTTGCCCTCGGATGCAACCTATGCCGGGTCAATGGGCGGCCTATATGTCCTTTCTACGCGGTTTGCAAACCTGGCAACCGAGGCGAATGTCCAGGCAAGCGCAAACAACAGCGTGGCCGGAAAACTGATCAATGACCAATATGACAGCTGGCTGGCGTGGGACAACGGACCGGATTATCGGCATACCGTTTCGGCCGCGCAGCCGGAATGGATCGTCCTCCATTGGCCGCAACCGGTGACACTGCGCGGCCTTGCTGCGCTGTGGGCCGGATTTAACGCGGCGGACGTGGAGGTCTTTACCGGGCCCGCGGATGCAGCCCTTGACAACGCACCCGAGTCGGACTGGCGCGTAGTGGGACGGTACACATTGAGCAATCAGTATCCGCTGCAACTTGGTGTGGACTGGTTCGATTTCGGCAGCGCCGTGACGTCGCGCGCAGTGCGATTGCGAATCACGGCGGTGACCAATGAATCGCGTCATCCACATCTGACCGGCAAAACCCGCAACGGCACCCGCGTCTGGCTGGGTGAGCTAATGGCATTGTCTCCATTGAACACAAACCCTTTGCAGAGTGCGCTGGTGCAGGCTGCGGGCGCGACGATGCATCCGCCAATCCCCGTTCAATTCACATTGCCGACAGCGGGCTATGTGTCGCTGGTGATAGACGATTCGACGGGCAACCGCGTGCGCAATCTTGTGTCAGACACATATTTTCCGGCAGGACAGAATACGGTCTGGTGGGATGGATCGGACGATCTGGGACGGGATCCGGACGCCGCCGTGCATGGGGAATACTACATTCCTACAAAGTTTGTGGCGCCTGGCCGCTACACCGTGCGAGGTATCGAGCATCAGGCCGTCAATCTGAGCTACGAGTTTTCGGTATATGAGCCCGGTACGCCACCTTGGGATACCGCCGATGGGACGGGAGCGTGGCTGACCACGCACACTCCCGCTTGGGCTACGCTGTTCGTTCCCGCGGACAAAGCTCCGGGAGGAAACCCGCTAGTCTACCTGGGCTGCTACGTGGCGGAAGGTGGTGCCGGACTCGCTTGGGTAGATCTGGACGGCCAAAAGAAGGGCGGCGAAATGTGGGTCGGAGGATCCTGGACAGGAGGCGCGTTTCTGGCTCGAGACACTGGCCAAAGTACGAATCCGCAGTTTTACGCATACGCGGCCTCGGTCTTCGGCGACAGGGCAACTGTCGACAAGACAGAGGCTGCAGTACTGCGCTTGACTGGGTTGTCATCCCATGGAGACAAGCCGCTCCTCGGCTACAACTTCAACATGGGCCCAGCCGTAGCAGGCCAGCCAAGCGGTTTTGATGAGTGGCAGGAAGAGGTTGGCGGTCTCGCCGCGCAAGACGGTGTCCTCGCCGTAAGCTTTCCCCTCTTGAACCAGATTCTCTTCGTGGATGCCGGTAGTGGCAGGATTCTTGGCAAGCCGCAAATTGATAATCCGCGCGGACTGACCTACGACGCCCAGGGCAATCTGCTGGTGCTCTCGGATAAACAGCTTGTGCGCTTCCGCATGCCAGTAAGAGGTGGCAATGTCGAACTCGCGCAGCCACAGGTTTTAGTCTCTGCCGGGCTGGAAGATCCACGTGGGATTACCACGGATGCCGCCGGCGATATCTATGTCAGCGACTGGGGAAATTCGAACCAGGTGAAGGTCTTTTCGTCGTCGGGCAAGTTACTGCGAGCGATCGGTCACGCTGGGCCATTGAAGGCAGGCGCCTATGACCCGCTGCACATGAACAATCCGTTTGGAATCACCATCGACAGCGACCAGCATCTCTGGGTTGCGGAAAAGAGCTTTCAGCCGAAACGCGTGAGTGTGTGGACACTGGACGGGCAGCTTGTCAAAGAATTTTACGGCGGACCGGAGTACGGCGGCGGCGGTTCGCTGGATGGTGCGGACAAGACAAAGTTTTACTACGACGGCATGGAGTTCAAGCTCGACTGGGAAAAAGGAACAAGCACGATCACGGACATTCTCTATCTACGCGATCAGCAGCTGGCGGGGTCAATTCCGCCGCCAAGATTTGGTGCGCCGTCAACGGTACTCGAGAGCCAGGGCCGTCAATACCTCCACAACACCTTCCAGGGGAATGGCACGAATGGCGTAACGATCGCCATGCTTTACGCAATAACAGGGGGACTAACGCATCCGATCGCGGCGGTGGGCAAGGCGAACGACTGGCCGTTGTTGCAAGGCGATGCCTACCGATCGTTGTGGCCGTCCGGAACGAATCCATCGAGCAACAAGCCGCAGGATTCGGTCTTCTTCACGTGGTCAGACACCAATGGCAACGGAAAGGTCGATCCAGCGGAAGTGTCGATGGAGAAAGGACAGTCCGGCTGGGTAACCGTGATGCCGGATCTTTCCATGGTGGATGCGTATCTGGACGGCAAAGCGGTCAGGCTTGCGCCTGCAAGATTCACGCCGGAGGGTGTCCCAGTCTATGACTTGCGCACCGCGCAGGCGATCGCCACGGGAGCTCAGTTGCCTCCATCCGATGGTGGTGGGCAGGCGCTCTACTCCGCCGAAGGAACAGTGCTGACCACAGCGCCTACACCGTTTGCCCGCGATGCGGTAGGCGGTATCGATGCACAAAATCATCGCTGGAGCTATCCGAACCTCTGGCCTGGATTGCATCCCAGCCACACCGCGCCGACAGTGGACCATCCCGGAGAGCTGATCGGCGTTACGCATCTGCTCGGTGAGCCCATTCATCCAGACTCAGGAGCCGAGCCGATATGGGGTGTCAACGGTAATGAGGGAGATCTGTATCTCTTTACCATGGATGGCCTCTTCGTCACGCAGCTCTTTCAGGATGTGCGCACAGGGAAGCCATGGACGATGCCTCGTGCGGAACGGAACATGTCGCTGAACCAGGTATCGCTGCACGACGAAGATTTCTTCCCCTCGCTAACGCAGACCCCTGATGGAAAAGTGTATGTCGGCGATGGATTTCGGACCGCTCTTGTACGTGTAGATGGCCTGAATACAGTTCAAAGATTGCCGAATACAACGTTACAAGTTACGTCGCAGAGCCTGACGCAGGCCCAGGGATTCTTCAAGCAGCGTGAGGCTGTGCGTCAGCAGGAGCAGGGCGCCAAAGCGCTCGGCGTGACGATGCGCGGCGGACCCGCGCCGCAGCTGAGCGAAGTACCGGCTCTGATGAAGACCGCGGCGTGGGCAACCATCGACCATCGCACGAACACTATCGGCTGGGGACACAATGCTAATGATGCCGAGGGTTCCGTAATGATTGCGGGGGGCAGGCTCTATGCGGTCTTCCGCACCGGCGATGCCAATCTGTTGCGCAATTCCGGAGCCGTTGAGAATGCGCCATTCAAAAGCGGCGGCGCGCTGGATCTGATGATCGGCAGCAATCCCAATGCGGATCCAAAGCGGACGGCGGTGGTGGCGGGCGACGAAAGGCTGCTCGTATATCAGATCGGTGGACAGACCAGAGCCACCTTATTCCGTCCGGTCTCGCCCGGCGCAAGGAACCCGGTGTCGTTCTCTTCTCCTCTGCGAACGATTACGATTGACTATGTCCAGGATGTGAGCAATCAGGTGCAGTTGCTGGCGCTCAGCGGGAGTGACTCCGGAACGTTTGTTATCTCCGTTCCACTGCAGGCGCTGGGCTTGCAGCCCTCGCCTGGCGAAACCATTCGTGCCGACATTGGCCTCCTGCGCGGCGACGGAACGCAAACCCTGCAGCGAGTCTATTGGAGCAATAAGGCAACTGGAATAGTTTCCGATGTGCCCAGTGAGGCGGAACTTACCCCCGGCCTATGGGGTACCTGGACTTTCAAAGCCGCACCTTAAGTAATAGTAGCTTGATCGTTTTTGGGCAGAACTGACGCGGCGAAACGTCTACTCTCGGAGACTGGAGACCTGTCGGGACATAGCATTGTTGTGCTCTAACCCGACCTAACCTGGCCGATCGAGATACTACCGGGGAGCAAGCGAATGTCCACCACTCCGATCGTTGAATCCACAGCACCCTCGCGTCCCAACTTTTTTGTGGGCATGCTGGAGTGGTTCGGAGAGTTTGGCATCTTCGTATGGCAGGTCCTGTGCGCAGCGATGAAGCCGCCATTTGAATTCGGTGAATTCGTGCGCCAGTTGGATGAGATTGGATCACTGTCGCTGCCTCTCGTGATGCTTGCCGGAGCCGCTACCGGAACCGTGCTGGCTCTCGAGACGCGGCAGAGCCTGGCGCGCTTCGGAGCCAAGACCCTGCTGCCGTCGGCAATCGTGTTTTCCGTAATTACGGAGATGGGGCCAATCATCACGGCGCTTGTCGTCAGTGGACGTGTCGGAGCCGGCATAGGCGCGGAGCTCGCGGCCATGAAGGTCACCGAGCAGATTGACGCAATCGCCACTTCAGCCGTCGATCCGCGCAGGCTCCTGGCCGCGACGCGCATCGCCGCCTGTGTCGTAGCTATGCCGTTGTTGACACTGGCCGCTTCGTTCAGCGGCGTGTTTATGGGCTGGCTCGCCTCGAATCTGATGGAACCCATTTCGTTAGTGCGCTTCATCAACCAGGGGTTTCAGGGAGCAGGCTTCAAGGATCTTCTTCCGCCCACATTCAAGACCTGTATCTTCGGGCTGATTATCGGCTGCGTCGCGTCGTTTCAAGGTATGCGCGCGCGTGGCGGTGCGCAGGGTGTGGGCAGTTCGGCGACAACGTCCGTCGTGCTGTCGTCGCTGTTTGTGATTCTCGCGGACGTTGTATTGGTAAAGATCATTCTGCTGATCTGGTCGTGACGGGAAATCGAGGAATTCGTTATGGAAGTAACAGTGAATGCAGAGCAGTTGATGGCGGAGAACAACGAAAGCAGCACGCCCGCGATTGCGGTGGAAAACCTGACGAAGTCGTTTGGTTCGCAGCGAGTGCTGAACGGCATCTCCTTCGAGGTCAGGCGCGGTGACACGCTTGCGATCCTTGGACGAAGCGGCACGGGCAAGAGTGTAACGCTGCGCATCCTCGTCGGACTGGAGCCTCCTGATAAAGGCTCTGCGCGAATTCTCGGAACGGATATGAATGCCGCGGGCGAGCGTGAAGTAGATGAGGCGCGGAAGCAGATGGGTTTCCTGTTCCAGCACGCAGCTCTGTACGACTCGTTGACGGTAGCGGAGAATGTCGCGTTTCCACTGGTGCATCACCGCAAAGAGCTGACCGCGCAAGAGCGCATGGACCGCGTCCATGAACTGCTCGCCGAGGTTGGACTGGAAGGACATGGAAAGAAAATGCCCGCCGATATTTCAGGCGGCATGCAGAAACGTGTTGGCCTGGCGCGGGCGCTGGCGCTTGACCCCGTGGTGCTGCTGCTGGATGAGCCTACGGCGGGCCTCGATCCCATCAGCTCGGCTGAGATTGATCAGCTCGTGATGAAGCTGCAGAAAGAGCACAATCTCGCATCGATTGTCGTAACGCATGACATGGTCAGCGCCCGGACTATCGCCACGCGCATCGCCTTGATGGATGAAGGAAAGATCGTAATCGAAGGCACATTTGAAGAGTTGCGACGAAGCAGGGAACGCTTCGTCACTGAATTTATGCAGCGGGATATGGAGCGAGCATGAACAGAACCGCGCGCCTTGGGGCCTTTATTCTCTTCACGCTTGCGATTCTCTTGGGCGGAATCTTTCTGATCGGCAGCAAGCGCTATTTGTTCAAACCGACCTATGAACTGAAAGCACAGTTTGCCAACGTTGCCGGCCTGCAGCAAGGCGCGGATGTCATGGTGGGCGGACTGCACGCAGGCACGATCAAATCGATCGACCTGCCGGACAATCCCGCCGGAAAACTCACCATAACGATGGTCATGGATGATTCGACGAGCAAGATCGTGCGCAGGAACTCTACGGCGTCGATCGAAACTGAAGGCCTGCTCGGTAATCAGTATGTAGCGGTGTCGTTTGGCGGCACCGATCAGCCGGCAGTGAAGAGTGGCGACACCATTGCGAGTGTTCCACCACTGCAAATGTCAGAGCTTGTCACCAAAGCAAATGGCCTGCTCGGCGAGGGGCAGGCTGCAATGAAGAATATCAACCAGGTGAGCGAACATCTGAAATCGGTGAGCGCTAAGATCGACGAGGGCCAGGGAACAGTGGGCGCTTTGATCAACGATCGCTCCATCTACAACAGCTTTGACGATACAGCGAAGAAAGCCGATGGAACCATAGCTTCAGCGCAGATTGGCGTGAAAGACTTCCAGGACAACATGGAGGCGTTGAAGCACAACTTCCTGTTGCGCGGGTACTTCAAGAACCGTGGATATGAGGACTCGGCAGATCTGGGCAAGGATGCAATTGCGAATGCACCCGGCGGCGCTCCCGCGAAAGAGTTCGACTTCGACGCCAAGGATCTCTTCGACAAGAAAGACACAGCGCGGCTGAAGGGGCAGAAGAAGCTCAAGGACGCGGGTGATTATCTGGCTTCGAATGACTTTGGTGTTGCCGTGATCGAGATATCTACGGGCGCGACAGGCGGCAGTGATGAGGATATGACATTGGCGGAAGGGCGGGCTCTGGCGCTGCGCGACTACATCGTGCAGCACTACGGCTTCGATGACACGAAGCTCAAAACGCTGTCACTTGGCAAGCAGACCGATGAGGCATCAAAATCGGGCTGGGGCGAAGTTAAGATCGTGATCTACCCAGTCGGAACAGCGATGCCGCCGGACAAAACGCCGGATACGTCTCAGCAACGCAGTGCGTCCTCTTCCACGAAATAGCGGCGCGCAAATCTGCGGCGGAAGTAGTGAAAGTGATCTCTTAAGGGCAACATTTCCGCGAGATGGCGGGCACACTTGCTTCGCGTCGAATAACGGCTAATTGTGCGACACGCCAATGCTCGCCAGAGGCTCTTCACGCATCCAAGAAAGTACAACCGGCTGTGCTGGGATAGCGCTGCTGGAATGACGATATTCCCGGAGGAATTTAAGATGCTCCCTTTTCTTGCGTCTGCCGTCACAACGGTGGTTTCTGTACCCTTGCTCCACGTCTTGCTCGTCCTGATCGTCGTGGGCGTTTTGCTGTGGCTGGTGAACAACTTCATCCCGATGCAGTCGAGCATCAAGGGAATCCTCAATGCCGTCGTAGTCATCGTGGTGGTGTTGTGGCTGCTTGAGGCATTCGGCCTGCTGTCGAGCCTGTCGACAATTCACATCAATCGCTGAAACAAGGCGGGCACGAGATAAACTGCACAACGGCGCGGCCGCGCACGACAGCAGCTAGGTGAGCTTTTCTTCCAGCTCGGCCCAGCGTGCATAGAGCGCGTCCACGGCCTGCTGCGCGGCGTCCACGTCCGCGAGGGCCACCTGCAGCCGCGGCGCATCGATGACGACATCGTGTTGCTCGATGACGGATTTCTTCGCGATCAGATCCGCCTCGGCGTTCGCGATGTGTTGTTCAATAGCGGCGTAGTCGCGCGCGTCGATGTAGGAGAGTTTCTTTTTCCCCTCCGCCGCGGTTCTTGGCTGCACTGTCTCAGTCGTGCTCGCTCGCTGCGCCAGTCTGTCTTTCTCGCGTTTTTGCGCCGGCTGCCATTCCTCCCACTGTGAGTAGTCGGCAAAGCGCGCCGCGTTGCCTAGGCCGTCGAGGCCGAGCACCACGTTGGAGACACGGTCGAGCATGTATCGATCGTGAGTTATAAGAACAAGCGCACCGGCATATTCGAGCAGGCTTTCTTCCAGAATCTCGAGCGTTGGAATGTCGAGATCGTTGGTCGGCTCGTCGAGCAGCAGCAGGTCTGCGGGCTGCAACATGAGCTTTGCAATCAGCACGCGTGCGCGCTCGCCCCCGCTCAGCCGTTCGACCGGTTGATTGAGCTGTTCGCCCGTGAAGAGGAAGCGCGAAGCCCACGAGGCCACGTGGATCACGCGGTCCTGGTAAACGACAGAGTCGCTCTCTGGCGCCAGCGCGCGGCGCAGCGTGAGCTTCTCGTCGAGTACGCGTGTCTGGTCGAAGTGGACAAGGCGCAGCATCGGCGCGCGTTTGATCTCCCCAGCTTCCGGATCGATCTGTCCGAGCAACAAGCGCAACAGCGTCGACTTACCGCTGCCATTCGCGCCGACCAGGCCGATGCGCATGCCGGCATTGATGTTGAAGTCGAGGCTGGAGAAGAGTTGCCGTCCACCGACCGAATAGCGAAGACCGTTGATCTCTACCAGGCGCTTGGTCTGGCGTTCGCTGGCAGAGAAGTCGATGCCGGCCGTTGAAACCTGGGCGCGGCCCTTCATCTCCTTGAGCTCGCCGATGAGCTCATTGGCCGTGCCGATACGCGCCTTGGACTTGGTGGTGCGTGCCTTTGGCCCCCGGCGCAACCATTCAATCTCCTGCTTGACGCGATTCTCGAGCGCTTCCTGGCGGCGTGACTGGGCCTCCAGAAACTCCTCTTTCTTGACGAGGAATTCACTGTATTTGCCGTGAACGCGCAGCAACCCTTGCGGATATTGCCGGTTCAGCTCGACGGTGTCGGTTGAAACATTCTCAAGAAAGTAGCGGTCATGGCTGATGACCACGCAGGCGAAAGAGGCGGCCTCCAGCAGCTCTTCAAGCCACTCGATTCCGGCGAGGTCAAGATGATTGGTCGGCTCGTCCAGCAACAGCACGTCAGGCTGCGTTGCGAGCGCGCATGCAATGGAGAGCCGTTTCTTCCATCCGCCGGAAAGGCTCGCTGCTTCAAGCGAAAAGTCCTCGAAGCCGGCACGGCCGAGCGTGTCGGCAAGACGAGCCTCCCACTCGCTCTCTTGAACGGTCATGTCGCGCAGGGCTTCGATGATGACGTCGCGAACGCTGATACCGGCGGGGAACTCCGAGACCTGCGGCACATAACTCAGGCGCGTGAACTTGCGGCGCGTAACCTCGCCGTCATCCGGCTCGATCTGGCCAGCGAGAATGCCGAGCAGCGTGGACTTGCCGCTGCCGTTGGGGCCGATCAGTCCGACGCGATCGCCCTCATTGATGGGAAATGTGATGCCGCGAAAGAGCGCAACTGCGCCGAAGGACTTCGTGAGTCCGCTGCCATTAACCAATGTTGCCAAGGCTTGTCCGTTTCTCCGGTGCGCCGGGTTGCGCTTTCTCGATTGTATGGGGCGCTCATCGGCAGATCGGTATCGTGTGCGAAACGGCACTTTGATTGCGAACACCATTTGGGATTGATCTTCACCAAGCGGGCAGAGCCAATTCTCTCCGGTGTCAAGTTGTGTTGAATGCGGTGTCTTGTCCTGCTACCGTAGTTACTTCCGGATTCGGCCATGCAGGTTTCGCGCAATACTCCCGGAGAAACGCCGATTGTTGGCGCTGGTTCGTCACGAAACCGGCCGCGGATCGCTGGACGGCCTCCGGGAAGAAGACGCGAATCAGACGAAGAAGATGGCGAGAGACGGCACGGTTTCTTTGCTCGCGTTCTCAACGGTATCTTGCATCCGGGGCCATGGCAGCTCGCGGGCATCACCTTCGCGCTCGCTGTGATTGGCTTCGGAGGGTTCTTTCTCTGGAGGCAGGCGCATGATTCTGCCAGTCATACCTCGGCAACGATCATTGCAGAAATCACGAACAACTCAGGCGTCCCGCAGTTTGACCCGGCCCTCAGGACCGCGCTGTATCTGGACTTTGAGCAGTCGCCATGGTTCGATATTCCCTCTGAAGCCAAGGTCGATCAGGCGCTGAGGACGGCCGGTGCGTCGGGGGCACGACCCTACCGGCAGGTCTGCGAAACATTCCACGCCGACACCTATCTGACCGGCGCAGTGCGCCCTCTGACGCATGGCTACCTGCTCACGCTCTCGGCATTTCGCTGCGGAAGCGGGCGTCAGGTTGCGGTAAGCCGGGGCATTGCCGATACGGCCGATGGGCTCATCTCGGTAACGGATCGGGTGGTGTGGGATATGCGGCGCCAGTTAGGCGAGAGTGCCGTTTCCGTCTTGCATTACGGCCGGCCGCTTTTTGACGGGCGCGCTGCTTCGCTGGAGGCGCTGAAATCGTACGCCGATGGCGACCGGCTTGCGAAAACGGGCAAGCTTCAGGATGCGGTGGCTCCGTTGCAGCATGCGGTGGAGATCGATCCGCAGTTTGCGCTGACCTTTGCCGATCTCGGCGGAGTCTATGCAGATCTTGGGCAGCGCGATCTCTCGGTGCAGGCGCTGTCGAAGGCATTTCAGCTTCGCAGCACGGTCGATAACCGCACGCGGCTTTTAATTGCCGCCCTGTACAACACCCTGGTCACCGGCGACCTGCAGGCCAGCATTCGCAATTACAAGGATTGGATCGCGGAGTATCCGAATGGATCAACGCCATTCCTGAAAGTGGCCGGTCTGCAGATCGAGGCCGGTAATCCTTCTCAGGCGCTGGAACCGGCGCAGCGTGCCCTGGATCTTGATCCCGGAAATCCCGAGGCATATGTTGTGCTGGCGCGGGCCCAGATGCACCTGGATCAGTTTGAGCGTGTCGACGACATCTGCCATCTCGCCATGGAACGGCATCTGGACGGAGTCGAGATTCACGAATTCATGCTGCAGACGGCGTTTTTGCGGCTGGATCAGGCCGGTATCGACGAGCAGATCGCCTGGGCGCGCGGCAAGGATGCCGAGCCCGAGATGCAGTGGCAGCAGTCGCTGATGAACTTTGCCCAGGGCAAGGCCAGGGCCGGAGCAGCGATGGCGAATGCATCCGTCGAGGGATTACGCGCGCATGGCGCCTACGACCGTGCCACGGAGGTGCTGGCATCGGTTACCCGCATCGAGGCCGAGTTGGGCCTGATCGAGGCAGCCAAGTCGACGTTGAGCGGTATCGCCGCTACGCAAGACTATCCCGATGCGTTGGTGGCGATGGCTCACGTGGGCGAAACCACGCAGGCCGCGGACGAATTGAAGACGCAGCTCGATGCCCATCTGGCCAGCACGCTCTGGCAGGAGTACCGCGGACCGCAGGTGAGAGCGGCGATCGCGCTCAACCAGCAGCGCCCCAACGATGCCGTCGATGCGCTCAAGCCGGCCGAGTCGTTCGATCTGAGCAGCTTCGGTGTCCCGGCGCTGCGCGGTCGGGCTTATCTGCTGGCGCATCAGCCTTCGCAGGCAACAGCCGAGTTCAGCAAGATACAGGAGCACTCCGGCGTCGAGCCGCTCTCGCATGACTATCCTCTGGCCCAGCTTGGGCTGGCGCGGGCCGATGTGCAGGCCGGCCGAGCCGATGATGCAAGGCTGGCCTACCGGCTTCTGCTGCAGATGTGGAAAGACGCCGACCCGGATCTGCCCCGGCTCAGGGAAGCGAAAGCCGAATACGCGCATCTGATGGGCCAACCGGTACAAAGCTCGCCCGCAACGTCCACTCAGTCGGCGAAAAAGCCCGGAGCGGGGGCCGGGTAACGATTCCTGAACACGCTCACGCCTCCGCGGCCGCTGCTGCCTTGCTCGCGGATGCGGTCCGTGTTCTTGCCGTCTTTGCCGCTGGAGCTGCGCCTTCTACAGCCACAGCCGCTGTGGGTTTCACAGGCTGTGGAATTGCATCGAGATCCGCTTTGCCTTCGGCGCGGCGCATCAGGAACTCCTGAGCGCTGAACCCGGTGTGATTCTTCTTGCGGTCGACAAGTCGTAAATAGCCGCCGTCTTCCTGCATCAGGCGAGCTTTTGCGGTATCCGCAAGATATGCTGCCAGAATCTCCTCCTGGATGCGCGCGCGGATCGTCTTGTCCTTAACCGGGAAAACCACTTCGCAGCGCTCGAAGAGGTTGCGCGGCATCCAGTCGGCGCTGCCAAGATAGGTTTCGTCTTTGCCGCCATTGGCAAAGTGGAAGATGCGGCTGTGCTCAAGGAAGCGGCCAACGATCGACCGTACCCGGATATTGTCGCTGAGACCTTTGACGCCAGGGCGCAGCGTGCAGACGCCACGAATGATGAGGTCCACCTGCACTCCGGCCTGCGATGCCGTGTAGAGCGCCTCAATCACCGAGGGCTCAAGCAGCGCGTTCATTTTGGCGATGATGTGCGCAGGGCGGCCCGCTGCGGCATGTTCCGTCTCGCGGCGAATGAGTTGCAGAAAAGTCTCGGCCATCGTCAGCGGCGCCACCAGCAGTGGCCGGTAGTCATCGATCTCGGCATGAGCCGTCAGGTAATTAAAGACCATGTGGACCTGGTCGGTGATCTGCGGGTCGCTGGTTAACAGGCTCAAGTCGGTATAGAAGCGAGCGGTGATGGGGTTGTAGTTGCCGGTCCCAAGATGACAGTAGCGGCGCGTGACGCCGTCTTCATCGCGGCGTACCAGCATCGCCAGCTTGCAGTGGGTCTTGAGCCCGACGACACCGTAGAAGACCTGGACACCCGCATCTTCCATGCTGCGCGCCCAACGAATGTTGGAGGCCTCGTCAAAGCGGGCCATCAGCTCCACGACAACCGTGGCTTCTTTCGACGCCGCTGCATCGGTGAGCGCCTGGAACATTGAGGAGTCCGAACTGGTGCGGTAGAGCGTCTGCTTCATCGCTACAACACGCGGATCGATGGCGCCTTGCTGGATGAAGCTCACCACCGGTTCGTAGGAGTCGTAAGGATGATGCAGCAGGATGTCGCGCTGGCGCAGGTCCTCAAAGATGTCGTTAACCTTGCGGCTGAGATGAAGCTGCTTGGGAATGAATGGCGGAAACTTCAATTCCGGCCGCTGAACATCGCTGTAGAAGAACATCAGGCGCGCCAGATTGACAGCACCATTGGCCTGGTAGATCTGTGAGTCATCGAGCTCGAAGTTGGTTCGCAGCCGGTCCACAATCTCCGGGTGTGCCTCGGTAGCGATTTCGAGCCGGACGGCATCGCCCTTGCGCCGATTGTGTAGTTCGCTGCGGATCGATTCAAGCAGGGAGCGCGCTTCTTCCTCTTCGAAGTAGAGGTTTGAATTACGCGTCACCCGGAAGGCTGCCTGGGCGATTACCTCGTAGCCGCGGTACATCCCCGAAAGGTTCTGGGCGACGAGATCTTGCAGCATGATGTAGTCGTAGGTCGGGTTCGCCGAGTCCGGCTCGCAGAGCCGCACAAAACGGGGAAGCGCGCGGGGCACCGTCAGTACGCCGAGGACGGCGGGTGCGGAACTGCGCCGCTTGATGCGGAGCAGCATCGCCAGGCAGAGCGCGCGGTTGAGAACACGCGGAAACGGATGCGCCGGGTCGATGGTGATGGGCGTCAGCAGAGGATCGACCTCGCGCTGAAAATAAGCCTTGGCAATGTCACGCTGCGAATCGCTTAGCTCGTTCCACTGCAACAATCGAATGCCATTGCGGCTAAGCTCGGGGAGGATCTGCTCGTTCCAGCAGCGGTACTGGGCGGCGACGAAGTCGTGCATCTCCGCCGTGAGGGCGGTTAGCGACTCTTCCGGGGGCAGGCCGTCGTAGCCGGGCTCGGTATAGCCGTCCTCTGTGCGCTGCAGCAGGCCCGCCAGCCGGATTTCCACATACTCATCCAGATTGCTGCCCGTAATGGCGAGGAATTTGACTCGTTCCAGAATGGGATTGCTGTCGTCCTGGGCCTCCTCCAGAACGCGCCGATTGAACTGGATCCAGGACTTGTCCCGTCCCGCGAACTGTTTCACTTGCTTTGTGGTTCGTGCCATCCGGTATTTCCTCGCATCCACCGCCGTTGGGTAAGTTTCGGCAGTGATCAAGAATTTCAGAAGTTTAGACGCTTATTAGATGCCACACAACCGGCCGGTATGCCGTGGCGCAGGGCGCTCTCCAACACATATCGCATTTGCAAGGCGGCGGGTGTTAACCATGGATCAAAACATCGAACGGAATTTACCGGTATTTGACGCGCGGGGCAGACCGGATTGAGGATAGGGTCAGGGGTCGCCCCCCCAGCACTCCGTCCCTGCCTGGTTGCTGAGCCCGCATCTCTCCGGAGGGGCATGCCGGAGGGGCATGATGGATGGAAACCCGAAGGACGCGACACGAGTGGAGGCACAAATGGCAAAGTGGGACGGTGTATTAGATCAGATTGCCGCTGAGCAGTACCGGATCGCTTCCATGCTGCTGGGTGAGGGAGAAGCGGCGGTGGCCGCGATCGAACGGGTGGTCGCCGGTATTGACCTCGACGCCTGTACCGATCCCGAGGAAGCGCGGCACCAGGCGAGGCTGTTACTTGCCGAAGATGCAATTTCCGGCCTGGCAAAACATGATGCGGCCTTATTCGCCGCCCCGGAGGGCGACAGCGGCCCGGCAAGCTGCATTGAGGATGACGATCTCTCCGCCGCCGGCGTAACAGCTGCCGAGCTGGAGCAGATGATCAGCGGCCCAGAGAGCCACCGCCTGCGCGAATGGCTCGAAGGCCTCGCGCCGCAGCTTCGCGTGATCTTCGTTCTTAGGGCCATCGCCGGACTGAATTCGGGAGAGGTCGCGGGTCTTTTGTCCCTCAATGGCGGCGAACAGGCGAAGAACTGGACCCCGGATGGCGTGCGCATCGCTTTCCGTCAGGCGCTCTGTTCTCTTGCGTCGCAACTGATTCATCTCAGCGCCGCGCGCTAAACCGCGCGCATGTGAAAGCGGAACGCGGCAGTAACCGGAGAAACAGGCGGTGCTGGCCGGATGTGATTTATTCTTGGTAAGGTTCCGCAGAACAGGAGTAAGGTTTCGCAGCGCAGGCCCAAAGCCGCCTGAGCGCATGCTCCGGCTGCGTCTGGGTAGCTTTTGCAGTGATATACGCTTTGTTTTGGAACCTTTCCCGGACCTTACCGCATCCATTACCAGACCAGCGAAACGCTTTGAGTGAGAGTGACCTCAGGAAAAATGCATAATCAGCCTTCTCCTCCAGCCAATCCGCCCAGGAAATTTTTGTGTCCGGTCCGGCTGGCGAACATATCATTAGCGGCGAGCCTGCTGGTCGCGGTCGCCATGCCGGCGTTAGCCCAGATCAGTCTGGGTAGCCAGCAATCGGCGCCCACACCTCCGCCGGCGTCGAGCTACCAGGGTGGAGTGACCAAGGGAACGCCGACTCAGGATACGCTGTCGCTGACGCTGGATGATGCGGTGCAGCGAGGCCTGCAAAACAACCTGGGCCTGCTGCTCTCCACCACGCAGATCACCAGCGCGCGCGGCGATCGGCTCCAGGACCTCCAGAAACTGCTTCCCTCCATCGACGGCAATCTCAAAGAGTCCTATCAGCAGGTGGACATTGCGGCGCAGGGTCTCAGGTTTCCTGGCGTGCCCAAAGTGATTGGACCGTTTGGATACACCGATCTGCGCGCGAACCTTTCCTGGACCGTATTCAGCCTGAATTCGATCAAGACGTATCTGGCTTCGAAACATTATTTCGAAGCATCGAAGCTGTCGGCTGAGGATTCGAAGCAGATGGTCATCTTGACGGTAGGGAATGCCTATCTGCGGGTTCTGGCCGATGAAGCGCAGATCGATGCCACACAGGCCCAGGTGGAAACGTCGAAGGTCTCGCTCGATCAGGCCACCAGCAATCACAACGCCGGAACCGCCCCGCGCCTCGATCAACTTCGCGCCCAGGTAGATTACCAGAGCCTGCAGCAGCAGTTGATCGTAGCCAAAAACACGGCGGAGAAAGACAAGCTGGCCTTGGCGCATATTATCGGTTTGCCGCTTGGCCAGAAATTTGAAGTAGCAGACAAGGCTCCCTACGCCGCCTTCGATCAGCCAGACGTACAGACGGCGATCAAGCAGGCCCTCGACAACCGCAAAGATCGTCAGGCCTCGGCAGAAATCACCAAGGCCAATCAGGACCAGCGTAAGGCGGCCACTTATGACCGCCTGCCAACCTTAAAGGCAGACGCCGACTACGGCGATATCGGCGTGAACGTCGGTAATTCGCACGGCACAATCGACGCGGTTGGGACTATCACCATTCCGATCTTCAAAGAGATGCGAGTTCCGCGGCGAAGCGCAGGTAGCGCAGGCGCAACTGGATCAGCAACGCGATCAGCAGAGCGACCTGGATGCGCAGATCGAAGCCGACGTTCGCGACGCACTGCTCGATATCGCCTCTTCGCAGCAGCAGGTCGAAGTTTCCAAGTCCAATGTCGATCTTTCCGAGCAGGAGCTTTCCGACGCGCAGCAGCGGTACAAGGCCGGCGTCAGCGACAATCTCGCCGTTTCAGACGCGCAGCGCAGCGTGGCTCAGGCCAACAGTCAATATGTCAACAGCCTCTACCAGCACAACGTAGCCAAGCTGAATCTGGCCCGTGCCATGGGTGTGGCGCAGAACTACAAACAGTTTCTAGGAGGTAAGTAAACGTGGCGGACGCAACTCCAGCCTCCGGCGCGCAGCCGGACCCGAAGGGAGCGGAAACTCCTCAGCCCAAGAAGTCCCGTCGCGGCATTCTATTTATTGTTCTCGCAATTCTGGTTGTTGCCGGCGGTCTGTTCTATTGGCACTCAACCTATTACGAAGACACGGATGATGCCCAGATCAGCGGTCACCTGATTCAGGTAAGCGCGCGCATCAACGGGCAGGTCATCAAAGTCAACGTCGACGAGAACCAGTTCGTGACCAAGGGCACGGTGATTGCCGAGTTGGACCCGGCGGATTATCAGGTTGCCGTCGAGAATGCGGATGCTGGCCTGGCCAGCGCCAAGGCCGCAGCGGTCGCCGCACGAGTCAACGTACCGATCACGAGCGTGAACACCGGCAGCAACCTGCGTTCGGCAAGCGCCGACGTAACCGGTTCGCACGCTTCCGTCTTGCAGGCTCAGAGCCAGTTGGTGGCAGCGCAGGCCAAGGTAGCGCAGGCCAAGGCGAACAGCGTCAAGTCGCAGTCGGACCTGGAGCGCTACAAACCCCTCGTCGCCAAGGACGTCATTAGCAAGCAGCAGTTCGACGCTGCTACCGCTGCGGCGGACGCCGACAAAGCCGCGCTGGCCGACGCGCAGGCACAGGTTCAGGCCTCGCAGGAAGCCATACGCGTAGCCAACCAGCGCGAGGCACAGTCGGAGGCGTCGTATAAGTATGCCCAGACCGCTCCGCAGCAGGTTGCCGCGCAGAATGCCCGCGCGCAGCAAGCTGAGGCGCAGGTAGAGGCTGCCCAGGCACAGCTCGATCAGGCCAAGCTCAATCTCAGCTATACCAAGATTGTGGCTCCGGTCAACGGTATCGTGACCCGCAAGAACCTCGAGCTCAACCAGAATGTCTCGCCCGGCCAGAACCTGCTCACGCTGGTTTCGCTCGACGATATCTGGGTTACGGCAAACTTCAAGGAGACGCAGCTACGTCACATCTCGGCCGGTCAAAACGTCGAGATCCACGTAGACTCCACAGGCCGCGACTACCAGGGCAAGATCACGCAGGTCGGCGGCGCAACCGGTTCGGTGCTGTCGCTCTTCCCGCCCGAGAATGCCACTGGCAACTATGTAAAAGTGGTCCAGCGCATTCCCGTCCGCGTCGACTTCACGGATCTGAAGGATGAAGATAACAACCATCTGCTCCGTCCCGGCATGTCCGTCGAACCAAAGGTAAAGGTGAAATAAAACTACGCCGGTCCAGATTCCGGCGGCAAGTGACAAAGGAACGAGGGGTTGTGGTCCGAACAGGACAACAACCCCCTTTTTCTTTGGAGATAAATCTATAAGCGGCAATCTGGCCTGAAAGCGGCGGCAATCTTCAGACTTCGTCGCAGGCCGTGTGAAAACGCTCGTGAATTTGCACATTAGTCACGAGACTTTGAACTGGGTGTTACAAAACCCTTCTACAACTCTTCTGTCATTGCTTGCAGCACTGGCATGGAGGTACTATGCGCCGATTTCTCGCGGCATCGCTTTCCGCGATGATCGCAGTCAGCACCATCCCGTTCCCCTCTTTCGCACAATCGCGCAACGATAGTCCGGATGAGCCTGAAACCGCGACTCCGATCAAGCACATTGTTGTGATTTTCGGCGAGAACATCTCGTTTGATCACTACTTCGGCACCTATCCGAAAGCGGAAAACAACTCCGGAGAAACGCGCTTCCACTACATCCCCTCCCCCCACGCAGGACACGATGTGGCGAACAACCTGATCACGCCACTCGATCCGACAAGGAACTTCGCGCCGATCAAGAAACTGGATCTGCTGAAAGACAATCCGAACGGCCCCAGCGGTTCGGGCGCAACTTTCAATGGCACTTCTGCGGCTAATCCCTTCCGTCTCGCGCCCTCGCAGGCCGGCACTGCCGATCAGAGCCATGCGCCCAAGCCGGAGCAGGTCGCCTATGACAACGGCAAAGTCGATCAATTCCCCGGATCGACCGGTGCCGCCGGCCCGCCGCCCTCCGCAACTGCCGAGTCCCAGGCCGCTCTGAGCAAGGGTCTGGTCATGGGCTATTTCGATGGCAACACCGTCACCGCGATGTGGAACTACGCGAACCACTTTGCGTTGAATGACAATATGTATACCTCGCAGTTTGGCCCTTCCACGCCTGGCGCGATCAATCTGATCTCTGGCCAGACCAACGGCTTCGCGCAATACACCAACGTTGTCAGCGGCACCACGCTGCTCCACAATTCGCATGAGGTTTTCGACGGCCAGGGTGGTTTCACTCTGATCGGTGATGCGGAGCCTCTGGGCGACGTCTGCTCCGCCACTGCCTCCGATAACGTGGCATTCGCCGGCAAAAACATCGGCGATCTGCTCAACAACAAAAACATCACCTGGGGCTGGTTCCAGGGTGGCTTCAATCTCGAACTGACCAACCCCAATCAGCACCACTGGCTGCCAGCGCTCCACGCCGAATGCAATACCCGGCTACGGCGGCGTTCCTCAGGCGGACTATGTCGAGCATCACGAGCCATTCCAGTACTATGCCTCAACCGCTAACCTGACCCACGCGCGTCCAAGCTCCATCAAGGCCATCGGCAGCAGCTACGAGTGGGGCACCAAAAAGAAGGACGCGGCCAATCATCAGTACGATACCGATGACTTCTTCACCGCTCTCGACAACGGTATTCTGCCCTCGGTCACATTCCTGAAGGCTCCTTCTTTTGAGGATGCGCATCCGGGCAATTCCGACCCCATCGACGAGCAGGCCTTCGTCGTCGACGTAATCAACGCCCTCCAGGAAAGCACCTTCTGGGATTCAACCGCAGTGGTCATCACCTATGACGACTCCGACGGCTGGTATGACCACCAGATGCCTTCCATCGTGAACCCTTCCACTAGCCTCACGGTTGACGCTCTCAATGCTCCGGGCATTTGCCAGACCGGCGCTCAGCAGAAAGAAGACGGCAAGACGCCGGATCGCAAGAAGCCTCTCAACGGCGTTGGCGGTCTGCCGGTGCTGGGACGTTGCGGCTACGGCACGCGTCTCCCGCTGCTGGTGATCTCGCCCTGGGCGCGTGACAACTACGTCGACCACACCTTGCTGGACCAGACTTCGGTCATCCGCTTCATCGAAGACAACTTCCTCGGTGGCAAGCGCATTCAGCCGGGCGGCTCGTTCGACTCCGTCGCCAACTCCATCGCGCCGATGTTTGACTTCAATCGTCCGGAACACGAAGTCAAGAAGCGCAAGCTGTTCCTCGATCCCAACAGCGGCGCCATCGTCGAATAAGAACGTAAAGCAAGCTTTCGCTGCGCTTTAGCAATGAAGCGCAGCGAATTTTTTTGTTTGAAACATTCCACCTGCATTCTGAAGGTTATGGATTCTTCCCGGCGAGAGCTTCTGTTGCGCGGCGCCAAGGTCATGGCGACTGTCGCGGCAGGGCAGAGTGGCCTCTTTGGAAATCTCGAATTGATGGCGCAGAGCTCCATGCCAGCCATGGAGCACAATCACGCCAATGAACCGGCAAAGCCGCAGCCGTCAGGGCGGCCATGGCTGCATCCCGAGCGGCTGGCCAGATATGTAGACCCGTTACCCAGACCTGCGCCGCTTGCCGCAAAAGAGATGCACCCGCACCCACACCAGCTTGGCACCCAAGTTGCGTATCACCGTATTGCCATGCGCCGCGTGGACGTGAAGGTGCATCGCGACGTGCCACCAACCAGCGTCTGGAGCTACGGCTCGACTGCGCCCGGGCCTACCATCGAAGCCCGCAAGGGCGAGCCGATGTTGATCGAGTGGGTCAACGAGCTACCCGCGAAGCATTTTTTGCCGATCGATCACACGCTTTGCGGAGCCGGGAAAGATCTGCCCGAAGTACGCACCGCAGTGCATGTGCATGGCGCGCGCGTTGAAGCGGACAGTGACGGCTATCCCGAAGACTGGTCTGCGCCAGGACAAAGCAAGACGGCGTTCTACCCAATGGATCAGGACGCAGCGACGCTCTGGTATCACGACCACGCCATGGGCATCGAGCGGCTGAACATGTATGCGGGGCTCCTTGGCTTCTTTCTCATCCGCGACGCGGAGGAAGATGCGCTCAACCTGCCGCGCGGTGAGTACGAGATTCCACTGGCCATCTCCGATCGCTTCTTCTACGCCGATGGTGGATTGCATTACCCCGATTCTGGAGATCCCGAAGCTCCGTGGGTCTCGGAAATCTATGGTGATGTGATCCTCGCTAACGGCGTCATCTATCCATATCTCGAAGTCGAGCCGAGGCTGTACCGCATTCGCCTGCTCAACGCCTCGAACTCGCGCACATATTATTTCTCGCTTTCGAATGGCCACACATTTCATCAGATTGGTACCGATCAAGGGCTGCTTGCCGTGCCGGCCGAGCTGAAGCAGTTGATGCTGGCGCCAGCAGAGCGGGCCGATCTGTTGATCGATTTCGCTTCGTTGTCCGGCGCGAAATTAACACTTCAGGACGGGAAGCTCGAGATCCTTGAGTTCCGTGTGCAAGCAAACAAGAGTTCTGCACCCGTGCCGGCTCCAGCCATGCCCACCCCGCTGCGCCACATCGAGCCAATCGCTGAGTCCTCAGCAGTGCGAACCCGCAGCTTTACGTTGAACGAGTATATGGACCCGAAGACCCGGGTTATGCTGATGCTCCTCAACGGCCAATACTGGCATGATCCGGTGACAGAGAAGCCGCTGCTCGATTCAGTCGAGATATGGAACTTCATCAACACCACGCAGGATGTGCATCCGATTCATCTGCACCTGGTGCGCTTTCAGATCCTCGACCGCAAGCCCTTCGATGTTGATGACTTCCTGAGTTACAAACAACTCCATTACATTGGCGAAGCGGCGCTGCCCGAGCCTAACGAGCGAGGCTGGAAAGACACCGTCAAGACGCATCCCGAGACGGTGACGCGCATCATTGTCCCGTTCCACGGATATGCGGGGCGCTATGTGTGGCACTGCCATCTGCTGGAGCATGCGGCCCGCGAGATGATGCGGCCCTTTGAGGTAGTAACGTCCGAGCGGAATACGTGAGCGATCCGCCCTTCTTGCATCGAATTATGCGGCAGTGCTCTAGGATGAAGAGTATGAAGGTTTTAACTGCCGCCGAGATGCAGGCCTGCGATCGCGTGACGACCGAGCATTACGGTGTCCCGTCTCTGGATCTGATGCGTGCGGCATCCAGCGCTGTCGCGGATTTTGCGCGCAGTCAATTCCCTGATGCTCGGCGGGTCATGGTCCTGTGCGGTCGGGGGAACAACGGTGGTGACGGCATGATGACGGCGCGTCTGCTGGCTCAAGCGGGGCTTGAGGTCAACACCATCCTTCTCGGCGACCCCGAAGGGCTGAGAGGCGATGCGGCTGCAGCCTGGACCGAACTCCAGTCGTTCACTGCCACGCAGGGAAAAGACGATTCGATCCATATCGTCACTTCAGCCGAAGAACTGTCATGTCTGGACGATCTGCTCGATGCCGGTCTCATTGTCGATGCGCTTGTAGGCACCGGCTTTCAGCCACCGCTGCGCGGCTTGCCGCTCGATGTTCTGCAATGGATCGAGAAGAGACCGCGAAAAGCAAAGATCCTCGCAGTCGATCTGCCTTCGGGTTGGAGCGCAGATACTAGCGCGGACACGGTCGACGGCAAGCCCCTCGGGCCGACGTTCGCTGCCGATGCCGTGGTCACCTTCACCGCTCCCAAGCCCGCGCATGTTTTCGGAATGCTGACGCGGAAGCTGTCCGATGCCGTCATAGTTGCGCCGATCGGTTCACCGGATGAAGCCATTGTTTCCAGTCTCGGGATTCACTGGTCCGGCTCGTCCAAGGCCATTGCCGATGCTGAGCGCCCGGCAAACTCCAACAAAGGTATGTACGGCCACGTGCTCGTGATCGGCGGTAGCCCCGGCAAATCAGGAGCACCCGCCATGTCATCGCTCGCCGCTTTGCGCTCAGGCGCGGGCCTCGTGACAGCCGCGGTTACGCCCTCAGTGTTGCCGCTGGTGGCAGCGATAGCCCCGGAGCTGATGACGCATGCGTTGGCCGTCAATCCCGATGGAGAGATCTCGGCCGGAAACCTGCGGCCGGAACGTCTCGAAGTATTGCTCAATCGCATCACAGTCTTGGCCATCGGTCCGGGGCTCGGCACCGAGCCACAGACCGCCGAATTTGTGCTCGGTCTTCTGGCGAAAGGCAGGCTGCCTGCCGTTGTCGATGCCGACGGGCTCAATATCCTGGCCGCGCATCCGGATCGCATTGCGGAGCTTGCCAAAGGACGCACGCTGGTGCTGACCCCACATCCAGGTGAAATGGCACGGCTTTCGGGCAAAAAGACCGCGGAGATTGAAGTGGATCGTATCAATATAGCGCGCGAGTTCGCCACGAAATATGGACTGACGCTGGTGCTCAAGGGCTGGCGTACCCTGATCGCTCATCCCGACGGGCAGGTTGGCGTGAACACGACTGGCAATCCAGCGATGGCCAAGGGCGGCAGCGGCGATCTGCTTACCGGGATGGTGGCAGCCATGCTGGCGCAGCAGCCCAACGATGTGCCGAGGGCGGTTGAAACTGCTGTGTATCTTCACGGTTTGGCCGCCGATATCACGGTGCGGGAGTCGGGAATCGGAGGTGACCAGCACACGCTGCTCGCGACCGACTCTTTGGCGAATTTGTACCGCGCTTTCCGCTATCATCCACAGGCCGAAAACGGGTATGTTTGGCTTCAGGGACTTTCTTCCTGCTTCGGCTCGTAACGGATTCCGCAAAAGTACAGGAGCGCCATGACCGGGACTACATCCGCAAGCCACGAGTACGAGACCAGGTCCGCCGCCGGGACAGTCGCAATTGGCCGCAAGCTCGCGGATCATCTCACGCCGCCCAAGTTGCTCATTCTGCGCGGCGATCTGGGTGCGGGCAAGACGACGCTGGTGAAGGGAATCGCTTCGGCGCTGGGTGCTGCAGAGCCGGATGAAGTAACCAGTCCGACGTTCACGCTGGTGCATGAGTTTGCGGGCACGCTAGACGGCAAGCCAGTGAAATTACTTCATTTGGATCTCTACCGGCTTGAAACAGAGCGTCAACTGGACTCGCTGGGTCTCGAAGAGATGCGTACCGACGACGCAATTGTGCTGGTCGAGTGGGGTGAGAAGTTCGAGAGCATCCGCAAGCACGCCGACGGCGAGATTGTGGTCACCTCGACTGGCGGGGACGCTCGCAAGATCGTGGTCACGCTGAATTAGAAGGAAACCCTGCGCAATCCGCGTCCGACGATGCGCAATAAAAGTCTGATACTGCGCAATCGGCGTGTGACGTTGCGCAATGTCTGCTGCACGATGGTCAATCCATGTCTGGCGATGAGCAATCCGCGTCGGGTAACTCGTCTGTGGACGTGCCCGCGATCTACACGTGGTCTAAAGCCTGCGCCAGATCGGCGATCAGGTCATCCTTGTCCTCGATGCCGATCGAGAGCCGGACCAGTCCCTGGGTGATGCCGATCTTGAGACGCTGCTCTTCGGTAAGCGCGGCATGGGTCGAGGTAGCCGAGTGCGATGCCAGTGACTCAACGCCGCCGAGCGATTCCGCGTTCAGAAAGATCTGGAGACTCTTGAGGAAGCGGTTTACAGCTTCGCGCGAGCCGAGTTCCAGCGTCATCATCGATCCGAAGCCCCTCTGCTGTCGCTTCGCAAGCGCATGCTGTGGATGTGACTCCAGGCCGGGATAAAGGATCTTCTGTACTTTTGGCTGGTTGGCGAGAAAAGCGGCGACTGCCCGTCCGTTCTCGTCGTGCTGCTTCATGCGCAGCGGCAGCGTCTTGATGCCGCGCAGGACGAGGAAGGACTCGAACGGCGAGAGGATGCCCCCCAGGGCCTTCTGCATCAGCAGGTAGCGATCGTTGTGCTCCGGTTTGGTGCCGATAAGCGCGCCGCCCAAGCCGTCGGAGTGGCCATTGAGGAACTTGGTCGTCGAGTGCATGACGATATCCGCGCCGAGAGCGAGAGGGCTCTGCAGAGCGGGCGACAGGAAGGTGTTATCGACGCTGACTTCCACGCCGGTGCGATGCGCAATCTCGGCGACTGCCGCAATGTCGGTCAACTGCATCAGTGGATTGGTGGGCGTCTCAACGTGGATGAGCTTCGTGCTGGGCTTGATGGCCTTCTGCAGCAGATCAAGATCGGTGAGATCGACGTACTCGATCTCGATAGCGAAGTGCTGAATAACCTGATCGAGCAGGCGTGCCGTTCCGCCGTACACATTATGCGAGCAGATCAGATGATCGCCGGCACGGAGCGGGGCAACGAGCGCGGTGATCGCCGCCATGCCGCTTGCGAAGGCGTGGGCGCACGCGCCGCCTTCGAGTGCGGTGAGCGCCTCTTCAAGCCGGGCGCGCGTCGGGTTGCCGGCTCGGGAGTAGTCCCACCCCTTGTCATCGCCGACTCCGTTCAGCTCAAAGGTAGAGGTTAAATAGACGGGTACATTCACAGCGCCGGTCTGAGGATCGGGCTGTTGTCCTGCGTGCACAGCGAGCGTTGCGTATTTGTAGTTGGACATGGTCAGCTTCTAGCGGCTAGCTCCTAGCTTCTAGCTTATCGTGCCAGATACGGCAATGAGGCCGCGGCCATGCTCAGAACCACGGCCTGTCGATCGAGCCTCACACGCCGCCCTCAAAGATCTTTTTGGACAGATAGCGCTCGGCGGAGTCGGGAATGATGAGGACGATGCGTTTGCCTGCGCCCAACTCGCGAGCCAACTGTGCTGCGGCAAAGACAATAGCGCCTGCGCTTGAGCCAGCGAGCAGGCCTTCTTCAGCGGCGAGCCGCTTGACCATGGTGAATGCATCTTCATCGCTGACGGCGACGATGCGGTCGCAGACTTCGCGATGAAAGGTTTCGGGAATGAAGCTGACGCCGATGCCTTCGACTTTGTGCTTGCCAGGCGGGTGACCCTGCAGGATCGAGCCCTGCGTTTCTATGGCAACCGTAATGCACGCGGGATTCTTCTCTTTGAGAAAGCGCGCAACACCGCTGAAGGTGCCGCCTGTGCCAACTCCAGCGAGGAAGGCATCGGCACGACCCTCCATCTGCTCCCATATTTCGGCAGCAGTGGTGTCGTGATGAAAATTGGGATTGGCTTGATTGCTGAACTGCAGCGCGGTGAACGAGTCCGGGATGGCTTCCGCGGCTTCGCGGGCGCGAGCGATGGCGCCCGCCATCCCTTCGGCCTCAGGCGTGCGCACCACCTCCGCTCCAAAGCCACGCATCAGGATGCACTTTTCCTCGGCGAAGCCTTCGGGCACAAAAAGCTTTACTTTGTATCCGCGATTGACGCCAATGAGCGCCAGGCCAACTCCGGTATTCCCCGCCGTGGCTTCGAGAATGGTTGAGCCCGGACGGAGAAGACCGCGGGCTTCCGCATCGAGAATCATGCCGAGCGCGGCGCGGTCTTTGATGCTGCCGCCGGGGTTAAGAAACTCAAGCTTGGCGAACAGGGCGGAAGCGGGCGGCGGAGAGATTCTCTCCAACTGCAGAATGGGCGTATGGCCGACGAGCTGGGTGATGTCACTGACTACTCGCATCGTACCCCTGGAGGAAGCGGCGGATGTCATCCGCCCAAGTTTAACGTACGGACGCATCCGGATGCAGACCCGGGGCGCTGACCGTGGATGATTAAGCGCTGACGCTTTCCTGCCGGTCGCCGTGGAGGTCACGAGGGCCAAAGATAAAGCCGTAGATGCCTGTGAGGATTACGACAAAAAGCCCTGTCGAAACCGAGATCAGGCCTAGTGTCAACACAGCCTTCATGGTTCCGAGATCCACTGTCGAGATGTAGATGGCCTGCACGGTCAAGGTGAGAACGATCGTGAGCGCGGCGCTCCACCAGTAGACGAAACGCCGCGATGAGTTCACGACGTAAAGCACGCCGGAGAAGTAGTTTATGGAAGAGGCTGCGATGATCAGGAGCAACTCCAGATCCAAATTCGCGTATTTGGGGCCGAGCACCCATAGAAATGCACCGGGGAACAGATATGCAGCTGCTGTGACACAGGAGCACATGACACCTACTCCCGCCACCAGTACAAAGTAGCTGCTCTTGAGTTGAGCCCTTTTGATCTTCGCAAAATAAGGCTCAATCAGTATGGGGTTCATTTGCATGAAGATGACATAAATCTGGGCCAGGCGGCCGAGTGCACCCACGCTGGCCACGCCTCGCGACTGTCCAAAGATGGTGATTAGGAAGACGGAGATCTGGCCTTGCAACGCGTAGAAGATGGACCCCGGCATGTTGGGTACAGCCAGGTGAAACATGGAGCGGCGAATCTCTTTGGAACCGTGGCCGTGAACCCCCAGCAGCCGCCGCGCACGAAAGTAGTAGAACTCGCCGACGAAGATAATACCCGCGAGATTGATCAGAATGGCTGAGAAGGCGCTGATCCAGTGAAAGAACCAGAATGCGATCAGTACAGCAAGCGTACCCAGGCTCGATATCTTCTGTGCCAGGTACCATGATTTTCGCTCGCGGCGTACGATGAGCACCGCTCCATAGGCACCCGAGACGCGTGCGAACCAGGCTGCAGCGAGAAGGATGGCGATCATGCATAACACGATCTCCCAGTCCCAGGGCTGATGGCGCACGACCCAGACAAACAGGACCACGGCGACCGGCCCGATGACCGTGTAGGCGCGATACGAGAGCTGTCGAAGGGAAGCGACATGATCGGCGATCCATTGCCGGTCTTCGATGCGGTCGCCGATAAGGGGCACCAGCGAGCTCGAAAGACTGATATCGGAGAGGATGGAGAGAGAGCCAAGAAAGCCAAAGACGACGGTGTACTTGGCGTAGTCCGGCACTGACAACATGCGCACGCAGAGAAAGCCGTAGAACAGGTTGGCTGCAGTAGTGATCCCCTGAGAGGGCAGCAGTTCGGCAAGACGCCGCAATCTGGGAAGGACAAGCGACTTCAGTGAATGTAGACGGCTCGATAGTTGCAGAGTCGATCTCTCCTTCGATTTTGGGGGAACAAAATTTGCATGGGACGTGTTTGTCTCGGTGCGAATGGCTGGAGCGACCAGCGGTGCCGCGTCCGGTAGCTGGTTTTACGACGGAACGACCGCGATGCGCTGGCGCCGGGACATTCCGCAGGCTCAAGACCATCATAAATGAGTGCATCATGCGATCAGCAAAGCGGACGACGATCGGATTGTCTGGCGGGCCTCATGACGAAATTGCCGAACGTCGGCACTGTGGCCTTCCGCTACTTGACGGGCTGTTGCAAAATGACAGGTTATCGATAAGTCTCGACGGGAAATTTAAATTAAACGGCGTGAATTCAAGATAAGTAGTTGCAATCCTCAGCCAACTTGTGGCAATCTAACTTCGCGTAGGAGAAACGCCCGATGGATATCAAGACGCACAATTCGATGTACCAAGTGCGTAAGCTGGCGGAGCTGAAGGTCAGCTTTACCGGCATCCAGGTGTGGCTTCCCGATTACCAGTAATCCCCTTGCTGGCGCATCCTACGCAAAGCGCATGCACATTGGATTTCCTTATTTTCTGCTGAGGGTGTTGCTGTTTCTCTCGGTCGTTTCGCTGCTTTGATCCTTCCGGGATCGTGCTGCGGAGCGACGCGAAGACCACAAACCTGATGCGAACAAACTCCTCCCGAGTGGCGGAGGGTACGGGTACTTCGACTGACATCCGACCAACCCGTTCCTGGTTATTCCCTCGGGAGGACTTAGCTGATGTAGCAGACTTATGCACTGAATTGCCGCTCGGATAAGTTGCTTCGGGCGGACAGGATAAGTCTGTCTCTAAGTTACGCGCCGGTGGCGACAGGAGAGAGTTACTTCCTCCCATGAAAAGCGGGAAAGGAAACCCCGCCGGAAGAGATCTCTGAAGGATAGGACATCGCCGCTGACGCAGCGGTGTCGAGGGACTGGATTCAACAGAGGACGATTCCGAACTCTAGCCGCTTATTCCCCGGCGCGGTAGTGTGCAGCGCAATGCAAGCAACAGCCACCTGGCCGGTGGCGCAGGCAACGGTACTTCGCTCAAAACGAGGACGACGCAGGTTCGAATCCTGCCCTGAGGTTTGCTTCAGGTCGTCTAGTGGTTAGGACATCCTCCAGAAACCCGTCGTCGACTGATTCCCCGGCCGGCTTTTCTTCCGGCGTGCGCCGGATAGCGAGTGATGAGGATATGGGAAAGACATACGTAAGAAATGGAACTCCAGTAGGCAACGAGCATCTGTGCGAAACCTGCACCTGGGGTCAGTTCATGTCGGGATATCGCGAATCGGATGTGCTGGTGATTTGCACGAACACCAGCCCCAACATGCGTGTGCCATTCGTGGTGCATGAATGCAGCGAACATCAGGACAAGAATCGCCCCGACTGGGATCAGATGACGAAGCTGGCCATCGAAGTGCGCCCGGCAGCGACATTGCGCCGGACACGCGGCTTTGAAGTGACCAGGACTGTGCAGCCGTCGGCGCCGGATGTCGGCGACGAGAACGAAGATGAGGACGAAATTGCCGTTCCTGCATAGGTCAGGAACAGCATGAAACCAGCCTGCCGGTGGCGCAGGGCACGGATACTTCAATGGCAGAGCGCCGCGCAGAGCGGAGGTGCAGGTTCGAGTCCTGCCGCCGGGGCACTCTGCGCAGCTTGGTGTCAAATTCCGCACCCGATTATTCCCCGGCGGAGTTTTTTGCAGGCTCGTTTGAGCCGAGAAAGGAGGCGCACGATGCGACTGAATATTCTGAAGCTGAACGACGACGAGCCCGCTGCGCACGCATGAGGGAGCGCCGGCGCGGTGCATCACGCCGGAGCAGGCGCTGCGGCGCTCGGTTCTCTCCTGCATGTTGTGGGAGGAGCGAGTTCTACGAGGACGGCGTGCAGATCGCCGGCCGCATCCGGAGCTGGTTCCGCAGGTCGCTGCGGAGAAGGTCGCCGCGCTGGCAGTCGAGGCGCGCGAGCGGATGAAGCTGCGCCATGCGCCGCTGCTGCTGGTGCGCGAGATGGCGCGGCACGCGACGCATCGCGGGCTGGTGGCGGAGACGCTGGCGCGCGTGATTCAGCGCGCCGACGAGCTGAGCGAGTTTGTGGCCATCTACTGGGCCGCAGGGACGCCAGCCGCTTTCGGCACAGGTGAAGAAGGGCCTGGCCGCGGCGTTCGGCAAGTTCGACGAGTACGCGCTGGCCAAGTACGACCGTGCAGGCGCGGTGCGGCTGCGCGACGTGCTGTTCCTCTCCCATGCGCAAGCCGGTCGATGAGGCGCAGGCTGCGCTGTGGAAGCGGCTGGTGGCGAACGAGCTGGCCACTCCCGATACCTGGGAGGTGGCGCTCTCGGCTGCAGGACGCGGCGGAGGTGCAAGCAAGCGCGAGGTGTGGGAGCGGCTGCTCTGCGGAGCGTAAGCTGGGCGCGCTGGCGCTGCTGCGCAATCTGCGCAACATGCACGCAGGCGGCGTGAGCGAGGAGCTGGTGCTGGCGGCGCTGGCTGCGATGAAGACGGACCGGGTTCTGCCGTTCCGCTTTCTGGCGGCTGCGCGCAATGCGCCGCAGTGGGAGGAGGCGCTGGAGACGGCGATGTTCCGCTCGCTGGAAGGCCGCAAGGCGAAGCTCGCCGGGCACACGGTGCTGCTGGTGGACGTTTCTGGGTCGATGGAGTCGCCGCTCTCGCGGCGCTCGGAGATGCGCCGCACCGACGCTGCGTACGGCCTGGCGATCCTGCTGCGCGAGATCGCGGAGAAGGTGACGATCTACACCTTCTCGGATCGGCGAAGCTGGTGCCGGCGCGGCGCGGACTGGCGCTGCGCGATGCGCTGGACCAGAGCCAGCCGCACGGCGGCACGTATCTCGGCGCCGCTCTCAAGCAGGTGGAGAGCGGAGTGCCGCGGGCTACGACCGTCTGGTGGTGATCACCGACGAGCAGTCGCACGACCGGGTTGCCGCTCCGCGCGGGCGCGGGTACGTGATTAACGTGGCCAGCGACCGCAACGGCGTGGGCTACGGAGCGGCGATGTGGTTGGACTCACATCGACGGCTGGAGCGAGGCCGTGGTGGAGTACATCGCGGAATTAGAGCGGGAGTCTCCGGCTGCCTGAAGGGAAAGCAATTTCCGCTGGCGAGTTACCTATCTCGCCAGCGTTTTTGTTTGCGCCCAGCGGTATGTAAACGGTCGTATCAGGCCGCGTGAATGGGTATACGGATGGTTACACCACTCGCCGGGCGCTCACTGTAAATATCTCAATATGCGTTGTTTAACCATCGCTTAAGCATGGCAATGAACTTGCAACTACTCCAAATCAAGCAACCGGGCGGAGCTATGACTGCATAGGACTTGCGCCCTCTTGCGTCTGCGAGGAGAGAGTATGCGTGTTCGTGCCTTGGTTGGAGCGCTTCTGCTGGTCGGCCTGTTTGTACCCTTTTTCGGATGTGGCTCCGCAACGGGAATTGATTCCATCGCGGTGAGCCCGTCTTCAGTGAGCCTGGCGGCAGGAGCTACCGCGCAGCTGAGCGCGACTGGAACGACATCGCACGGGAGCCATCCAGCGAGCCAGTCCAACGTTACAAATATGGCTACCTGGACTTCCAGCGTTACCTCGGTTGCAACGGTAAGCGCAACAGGCGTGGTGACGGCGGTCGGTGCAGGCACGGCTACGATCACGGCCAGCTTGAATGGGTACGGCGGCATCGTCACAAGCAACGAGGTCGCGGTCACGGTAACAGGCGGCACCAGCGGCGGAACGGGATCGAACCTGCTGACTGCGCTGTCCATCATTCCAAATTCGCAGGCGGTTGGATACCCAGGCGAGACGGCCCAGTTCCTGGCCATCGGCACCACGGCCTCCGGCGCAACGGAAGATTTGACGACGCAAGTCTCCTGGAGGTCCAGCAGCGCGCAGGTGGCGACCATCACGACGGGCGGTCTTGCGACGGCCACTGGGAAAGGTTCGACGACCATCACCGCCATCGGCAGCAATCCGGATGGTTCCGTGGTGACAGGGACGGCGACGTTTACAGTCTCGAACTCAAACTCCGAACCTTATTCCGCGATCTCCGTCAGCCCGACTGCCGAGGCTCTTTCGGCGACAGGCCAGACGGGCCAGTTGCTAGCGGTAGCAACCGCAGGCAGCAGTGGCTTGCAGCAGGACGTCACCAACTCTGCACAGGTGGCCTGGAGCTCCAGCATTCCTACGATTGCGACGGTCACGACATACCCGCAGGCCGGCGGTACGGTTGCCGGTGTCAGCCCAGGCTCGACGACGATCACGGCCAAGCTGACCAATCCGGATGGATCGGTGCTGACGTCCAGCGCGACGATCACGGTGACGGCATCGTCTGCGGCTGAACCGTTGTTGTCGATTACGGTGCTTCCGAATACAGTCACCGTCGGAAATCTGCAGGGTACGGCTCAATTCCTGGCCTACGGCACATTTTCGACTCCGCCGACGGTGATGGATATCACGAACGGGTTCACTCACCCCGGATTTGCAGGTCCTGTCCAGGTCACCTGGGTATCGGGATTGCAAACTTACTTCCCCATCACCACGGCTTCGGGCTCCTCGGCAAGTGGAACCGAGACGGATGGCGGGTTGATCACGGCCTATGCCAGCGGGAACGCAGATGTGTACGCGGTTGCGCAGAACCCCGATGGAACGCTGGTTTATAGCCCATCGGCGACGTTCAATTGTCCTTTCGAGGCACCTACGGCCACCAGCAACGGCACCTGCAATCCGGATACGATTGCCGATACGCTGCTGGTAACCGTTACGGTTTTCAACGCCGGACTTAACACAACCGATTGGCTGGTGACAGCTCCCTCGGCAACCGGAACGCCGAATGTAATCCATTGCGGTCCGGGTTCGGTTGCAGCAGGATTAGGTGCTCCCGTCTGTTCCGCTCCGTATCCGATCAATACAACGGTGGTTCTCACAGCTCCATCAGGTACGGGGCAGTTTGGCGGATGGTCGTACAACTGCACCCCGAACCCCAATCCTTCGACAGCGGCCGGCCCAATACCTGCACGATCTATCGTCGGGGACGACACCGCTCCCGTCAACCCTAACTCCAGCGTTTCGATTGGGGCGATCTTCAACTAGACTGCGGTTCCGAACGACGCAACAGAGAGCACCGCAACAACTGAAAAACGCCGGATGGGAGTGACCCAACCGGCGTTTCTTCTTCTGCATAGAAGTTCGACAGCTGGCTTACTCGACTCTCAGTGTCACGTACAGGGAGTGGGACAGGTTGCCGGAGGTCGCGGTCAGCGTCAGAGCATACACTTGTACGCCGGGGCTGCGGATTTCCGCTGAGACTCCATCGAAAGAGAAGACGATTTGCGCCGGGTCAGCGCCGGAAGAGGCGACAAAATCATGCTCAGGCTGGTGCTGGCTGCCGTAATAGACGAGGCCGACGCCCTTGTAAATGCCGGAGAACCGGACTCTGCGACAGTTCGGAATTCCGGTGCGCCATTTCGTCGGATCGTTGCCGATGAAGCAGTTGCTGCGAGTGATGCCTCAGGGCTTTCTGAGGCTTATTGACCCGGCGGCGGACTGTTCAGGGTCTTCCTTGCAGGATTCTTTACCGCGGGGAAATAGCCCGTGCGGGTGCGGACATTGAGCTTGCCTTCGCCCTTGGCCTGCGCGACAACGGTGATCTTGCGGAAGCCCGGCTGGGTGCTGGGTTTGGTGCTGTGGTAGGCCAGGGTGTACTGGCTGCGAATGTCGCGGGCCACCTCGGCGGCGATCTCATCGATCTGGTCCAGGGATTTGGGAAAGAAGGCGATGCCGCCGGTTTCGCCGGAGAGCATCTCCAGCGCGCGGCGCGCGTGGCGCACCTCGCCATGCGACATCTCATCGCCGAAGAGCAGTCCGATGGAGTAGATGACCGGTCCGGATAGCTGCTGTACGCGGCGGATGGCCTGCTCGAGATTCAGCGTCGAGGCGTTGTCTTCGCCGTCCGTGATGATGACGATCACCTGCTTGGCGCGGTGGGCGTCGGCCGCCAGCTTGTCGGCGGAGGCGACCACGGCGTCGTAAAGCGCGGTGCCTCCGCGAGACTCAATATGGGCGAGACCATCCCGGAGCTTGTTCGGGTCCGAGGTCAGATCCTGGTCGATATAAGCATCGTCGGCAAAGTTGACGACGAAGGCTTCGTCCTTCGGGTTTGAGGCCAGCACCAGATCGAGCGCAGCCTTATTGACCGAGGGGCGTTTCTTGTACATCGAGCCGGAGTTGTCGATCACCAGGCCGATGGAAACCGGCAGATCTGCGTGCTGAAAGCTGAGCAGCGTCTGCTGCACGCCATCTTCGGAGACCTTGAAATCGTCCTGCTTCAGGTCTTGAACCACCGTGCCGTGGTTGTCCAGCACCGTCACGTTGAGGGAAACCTCTTCCACGTCGGTATGGACGACGTAGCCGCTTCCTTCTTTGGTCGCGGCCTGACCTGGAGGCTGAATCGGCTGGGCATCGGGCGAGCGCACCGGGTCGCGATCAACCGTCAGCGGCGGTGGCTGTTTGGGATTCTGCGCGATGCAGGGAAATGAAGACAAAAGAACTGCTGCCAGCGCCAGATACAGTGAGCGGGCGACGTGGGGCCGGGCGCCTGCAGGAAGTTTGGTTTGAAAAATCACCAAAGTTGGACTAGTGAAGAGGCGCATAGTAACCGGTACGGGCATGAACGGTGAGAGGAGGCAGGCCCTGCGGAGGCACCAGCTTCACCTTCACTTTACGCCACTTACCGTCACGTTGCAGAGCGGAAGGGTTATACCCGATGACATACTGGTTACGCAGCTCGGTGGAAATCTTGACGGCAATGTCGCCCATTTCAGAGAGATCGTCGACGCGGAACATGCGGCCGCCGGTCTCTTCGCTGATGTCGTTGAGCAGCACCGGTCCCATGCGCTCCTCGGGAGTGGGAGCGTAGGGATCGAAGATGCCGATTGAGTAAATCTCCGTATCCGATTCGCGCACCTGCGCCTTGACCTCGCCTTCGGTGTAGCGCGAGCGGTTGTCGCCTCCGTCGGAGACGACAAGCAGAGCCTTGCGCTCATTGCGCGCAGTCTTCATCTTGTCCAGGCCGTAATAAATGGCGTCCAGCAGAGCGGTTCGGTGGCCGGCGTGGACCATCTGCAGGCGCGATTCGATCTGGTCGACCGAACTGGTGAAGTCTTCGATCAGCTCCGGCCGGTCGTTGAAGCCGATCACAAAGAATTCATCCTGCGGATTCGCCGTCTTCATGAATTGAAGAATCGAGTCGCGGGCGCGGATGAGCTTCGATGTCATCGAGCCGGAAAGATCCATGATGATGCCGATCGAAACCGGAGCGTCCTCGCAGGAAAAGGTCTTGATCTTCTGCTTGTTGTTGTTTTCGTATAGGAAAAAATCCGATTGCTCAAGGCCGGTCACCAGCCTGTTCATGGGGTCGGTGACAGTGATCGGAACCAGAACCAGATCGACGTTGACGGCGATGCGAGCCCCGGGAGCGGCGCGCATCGCATTGGGACCGGTAACTGCAGGCGCTTCAGCGCCTTTCGGTGCGCCCGTCTCCGGCGTGGCGGAAGCGGCGGGCACCGGTACGTGGACCTTGTTCAGCGGATCATCCTGGGCCAGCAGCCTCGATGGCGCCAGGGCCGCCAGCATCAGGGCGGACGAAAAAAAGGCGCGCAGGACAAGCTTCCGCATCGACCGAATGTCAATAATCCCATTGCGGTGATGGCCGGGGAAGCAGGCCGGTGTCGTACGTAGGAGGTGATTCATGGTTGTCCTGCGTGTTGTGGATGTTAGCACGATCCTAACCCGGTTGGTTGTCACCGGATTGTCATTCGGTTTCACGTTGCGGAACTCGCGATTTGGTCGATCTCCCGGTGTGGCTGCCTATGGCCCGGTACGGGGCGAAAACAGGATCGGGCCGTCGGCAGCGGAGCCGTGAGATACAATCGAGCGAAGATTGACGGCCCTGGCATGCAACATAGGTCCACCGCAAAGCCTGTGACATATCCACTTCGGTATCGGCGCAGCTATCCGCTGCGGGCAGTTGCGGTTATCCTCGTCGACGGGTCCAGGGTGGCGGCGTGTTGACGGCTCAAAACAAGCGCAATTTTAGCCGATTTCGATTCCGATTCCTGATCCGCAGGCGCGCTATCGCTGTCCTCGCGGCCGCGGCCCTCTCGCTTGCATGGTTCGTCGCCATGTCCGCTTCGGCGGCGAACGGCCAGACGTCGGGTATCCGGGACTCTGGCCGATTTGTCGTGGTCATCGATGCCGCACACGGCGGCGACGACGATGGTGCGCGCCTGGGAGACACGTCCGGCGGCCAGCAGGGCGGCCAGATCTCCGAAAAGTCCGTGACGCTGGCCATGAGCGTGCGGCTGCGCTCGCTGCTCGCCGCCCGCGGATTCACAGTGGTGACAACGCGCGAGAACAATGTGACCCTCGACAGCGACGCCAGGGCGCAGATTGCCAATCGAGCCGTTGCTTCCGCGTCCGGGGCCGCGTGCCTCGCCCTGCATGCGAGCGAGGCTGGTTCAGGAGTCCACATTTTCGTTTCGTCGCTTGCGCCTGCGGCTGCAACGCGGTTCGCGGCCTGGAAGACGGCTCAGGCGGGGCACGTCGGACAGAGTCTCAAGTTTGCCGGAACGGTCAACAGCGCCTTTGAGCAGGGCGGGGGAGCCGGACCGGTGCCTGCGACGCTCGGCCGGGCTTCGCTCCCCGGGATCGACAGCATGAGATGCCCGGCTTTGGCTATCGAGATTGCGCCGCTCCGTACGGCTGATCGCAAAATCGTCACGGACGTAACTGACAGCGAGTATCAGGCGCAGGTGGTGCAGGCCCTGGTAAACGCGGTCGTCGAGTGGAAGTCTGAGCTGGACAGCAGCGGTGATGCGGGTACGCGGCCCTCGGCTTCCCCGAGCGGAGGCCAGACACCGTGATCCCCCGCTACCAGAAGATCTTGTTGGGCGTGCTGCTGGTTGCCTCCATCGCGATGGCGGTGGTGCTGGTGCGCCTGCATGAGAAGGATCACCAGCAGATGCTGAAGGGGGAAGACTTCGCCCCGACCGTGGCTCCGGCGGTTGCACCGGAAGAGCAGGTAACGCTGATGGTCGCGAGCGACACGGATGGGACGCTGGTATCCGAGGCCCATTCGCTGCCTTTGCCCAAAGACACTGAGGTACGCGCCCGCGCCATCATCGAAAAACTGCTGGAAATCTATGCGGGTACCGGCGCAATGCATCCGGTACCGGGTGTTCCGCGCGCGGTGCTGCAGGTGTTTCTGCTGCCGGCCCCCGTAGCGAAAGGCGCTCCCAATTCGGGGGGGGAACTGGCTGTCGTCAATCTCTCTGGCGCATTCGCGGATGGCCATCCCTCGGGAATTCTGGCGGAGTCGCTGACGGTCGAGTCGATCTGCGCAACCCTGCACGCGAACCTGCCCAATGTGACCCAGGTGCGATTTCTGGTGGCCGGGCAGCAGCGGGCCACGCTGGCCGGCCACGCCGATCTCACCCGCACGTACCTGACGGCAGAGCTGCCGGTTACGTCTGCCAATGAAGGATCGCAGCCTTGACGAACGACAGCGTAAGCCCGGCCAACGACAGCCGGCCCGTGATTGGAGTCTTCGACTCCGGCTTTGGCGGCCTCACGGTGCTGCAAGCGCTGCTGCGGCATCTTCCGCACGCGCGCTATGTGTTTCTGGGCGACACCGCGCGCCTGCCTTACGGCTCCAAGTCGCGGCGTACCATTGCGAAGTACGCGGCGGAAAGCGCGCAGTTCCTGGTCCGCGAGCAGGGCGCGGAGTTTCTGGTGATCGCCTGCAACACGGCAAGCGCGCTGGCCCTCGATGCGATTCAAGCAGCGGTTCCCGTCCCGGTACTCGGCGTGATCGAGCCGGGAGCGGCTGCGGCTCATCAGAGCTCGGCCACGAAAGACGCGCTGGTGATTGCGACCGAAGCGACCGTGGCGAGCCACGCCTACGCCGCGGCATGCAAGAGGCGCGGGCTGCGCGCTGTCGAAAAGGCCTGCCCGCTGCTGGTGCCGCTGGTCGAAGAGGGATGGGTCGATCATCCGGTGACAGCCGAGGTGGCAAAGATATACCTGACCGAAGTACTCAAAGAAGCGCGGGACGCGGGACAAAATCCGGATACGCTTTTGCTGGGTTGTACACACTATCCATTACTAAGGCCAATCTTGCAGCAGACAATGGATGAGCTGACAGGCTCCGGCTCGGTGCGTGTCATCGATTCGGCCGAGGCGACGGCAGCCGAGGCTTCAAAGCGGATTCAGCAACTCGTGAGCGGTAAAGCATTCGATCCCGCCGGTACATCGGAGATTAGCTGCTTTGCCACCGATTCCATCGAGAAGTTCGAGCGTCTCGGATCGCGGTTTCTTGGAATTCCAGTAGGTCGCGTAGAACTGGTGGATCTGGGCGGTTGAGCATCAAAATCAGCGGAGTATTTGCATCAACGGCACTTGAATACTCAATAGCGAAACGATTCCAATCGCGGACTGCTATCCTGTGTTGCGTTTGCGTTCAACGCGAAGGGCCTGAGCTTACAAGAAAGAGGATGAACTATGGCGGATTTGATTGATCTCGAAGGCAAAGTAGCGATCGTGTTCGGACTGGCAAACAAGCGGTCCATTGCCTGGTCGATTGCCTTGAAGCTGCAGGAAGCAGGCGCACAGCTTGCGATCTGCTACCAGAACGAGCGCATGAAGGCCGAGGCGCAGGACCTGATCGATGAGCTGGCGGGAGCGGAGGGGTTTCAATGCGACGTTTCGAGCGATGAAGAGATCACCGCGCTTTTTGGCCGGATCAAGGAACGCTACGGCAGGGTCGATGTGCTGGTGCACGCAGTGGCCTTTGCACCGCCTGAGGATCTGCGCGGCGAGTTCGTCAAAACCAGCCGCGAAGGCTTCCGCGTGGCGCACGATGTCAGTGTCTACTCGCTGATTGCCTTGTCTCGCGCGGCGGCTCCGCTGATGACCGATGGCGGCAGCATTATCACGCTCACCTATTACGGCGCGGAAAAAGTTGTGCCTAACTACAACGTGATGGGCGTAGCTAAGGCCGCGCTTGAGGCGACGGTGCGTTATCTGGCCGCCAACCTCGGTCCGCATAAGATTCGCGTGAACGCGATCTCGGCTGGGCCAATCAAGACTCTGGCAGCGCGAGGCGTCGGGGCACTGGGCGAGATGCTCAAGGTACACGCGGAAAAGTCTCCGCTGCGCAAGAATGTGGAGCAGATCGAGGTCGGCGGCGCTGCAGCCTTCCTGGCCAGCGATCTCTCCGGGGCGATCACCGGCGAGACTATCTACGTGGATTGCGGCTACAACATCATGGGCTTCTAGCTTGAACCGCGGTAGCGCGAAATTACGCCGGAACATTGGCTGACGTCGCGCCGCATCCATGGAGTGACATGCTTCAAGATTCCCGCTTCGCCGGTTTGCTGGGTATTGAGTTCGATATTATTCAGGCTCCCATGACCGGTGGTCCGAGTACGCCGGAGCTTGCGGCCGCGGTTTCGAACGCAGGCGGCCTCGGTTCGCTGGGCGGCGGCATGCTGTCTCCAGAGAAGATTCGCGAAGAGGTGGCGGCCGTACGGCGGCTCACAGAGCGCCCGTTTGCACTGAATCTGTTTGTGCTGGAAACGGCGCATCCAGAGCCGGAAACGGTGGAGCGCGCGGTCCGGCTGCTGCAGCCGCTGCGCGATGAGCTTGGGCTTCCGGCTCATTCGCCAATCACGAAGTTCAGCGAGAGCTTTGAAGAGCAGTTTGAGGCGCTGGTCGAGTCTGCTCCAGCGGTCGCGAGCTTTACTTTTGGCATTCTCGACGAGCGGCAGGTTGAGGCGTTGCATCGCCGCAGAACACTCGTTTGCGGAACCGCGACAACCGTTGCCGAAGCGCGAGCATGGGAGGCCGTAGGTGCGGACATGGTGTGCGCACAGGGTGCGGAAGCGGGCGGGCATCGCGGAACATTCCTCGACAGCTCTGAAAATTCGCTCATCGGCACCATGGCTCTTGTTCCGCAGATGCGCGATGCGGTGAGGATTCCCGTCATCGCCGCCGGCGGCATCATGGATGGCCGCGGAATCGCCGCCGCGCGCATGCTCGGCGCTTCCGGCGTCCAGATGGGCACGGCGTTTCTGCTTTGTCCTGAAGCGGGTACATCCGCTCCCTGGCGTGAAGCGCTGCGCAACGGCGCGGAAAGGCCGACCCGGGTCTCGCGAGTCTACTCCGGCAAGGCTGCACGAGGACTCGTGAACGAGTTTATGCTGCGCCTGTTGCCGGTCGAGCACGAGATACCGCCCTACCCGGTACAGAATGCGCTGAGCGGCCCGATCCGCCGCGCCGCCGCGCAGGCAAACCGGTCCGAGTTTCTTTCCCTGTGGGCGGGCCAGGGCGTGGGACTATGCCGCGAAATTCCCGCCGGCGAACTGGTGCGGGTTCTGGCTCGCGAAACCCAGGAAGTACTGGGATCGTAGCTGTCTCTGCCCCAGGATGACGTAATTTTCATGGACCCATGCCGCTCTGGCATGGGATGCTGAACTGCTCACGGAAAACAGACAATGCGCTTCTGTCGGGGAGGTATGAATGGCAAACCAAAGCTACGCTGTCGATGGTCTTGTACTGGGACAAAGCAACAATTTTTCACAGCAGGTGCAGGATCTGCAGCGCGATCTTCGCTCGCTCGGATATGTGAAAGGGCCGATTGACGGGCTCTATGGGAACGGCACGATCAACGGCGTGAAGGCGTTGCAGTGGGACCTGATGAACAAGGACGATACCGCGCTGGGTGCGCCCGTCGCCATTACGAGCTACAAGACCGGCAGCATCACACAGGTGACCGGCTCGGTGGATCAGGGTCTCGTCGCCTGCATTGGAGCGATGCTTGATGACGATAACTTCACCAAGGTGCCTTCTTCGAACGATCCGCGGGGCGACAATGCAAAGACGCTTGCTGCCGTGAAAGCCATGCAGAAGTGCCCAGTCCCTATGACCCATCTGCTCGCGATCCTGCAGCAGGAGAGCAGCCAGATGCACTTCCAGGTGCCTTCCCGCGGCAACATCGATAGCTTCGTCGTCATCGGGTTGGATCACGCCGATACGCAGAATCTCTTCCGGATCACTTCGCGCGGATATGGCATCGGTCAATACACGTTGCCCTATCATCCGGCAAAGCCGGGCGATGTGACGGCCTTCATTCTCGATCCGGTCGGGAACCTGGGCACGTCGATTTCGGTGCTGCAGGACAAGTTCAACAACTGGGTGCTCGGCAGAGATTCTGCGCACACCGCCAGCGATCGCATAGCCGAAGCAGGAAGTGGTCCGCTGCGCGCGTGCCAGTATGGGCAGGGGGATGCACGTTATCTCACCGACTGCGCCAACTGCATGGCGGCAGCCACGCCGTTGTTACAGATCACGGCAGGACAGACGCTCTGGTATGCGGGCGCACCGGCCAGCGCTGTCTATCAGAAGACGCAATACCACATCGGCAGCTACTCCAACGTGCCGGACCGCTCGAAGATTCCATGCGATTGGGCTTACGCCGTGCGCCGCTATAACGGCGCTGGGCCGGACTCCTATAGCTATCAGGCTGAGTTTCTGCAGAAGCTTGCGGCGCAATCCTGAGGCTGGAGCAGGGCCGGGAAGGGAATGCCCAGGAAGGACTGCCCGCGAGAGCGATTGCTCCACGCGGGCATTTTGTTTTTCAACTGTTGTGCGTCTAGGGAATGGTGACTGTGGCCGTCAGCGGCAGGTCGCGCGATGAGCCGCCGACCAGCACAGCGCGCGCTCCAACAGCCGTCGTCCACTGATCGGCTTCCGTGCTCCAGTACTCGAGCCGGTGCGCCGGCACGGTGATGCTGATCTCCTTCGACTCGCCTGCATTGAGGTGTACGCGATCGAAGGCAACCAGCTCATGAACAGGGAACTCGCCACCCTGCTTCTTTTCTGGACGGCCAAGGTAAATCTGCGGAACCTCGTCGCTGGCTGCGTTGCCCGTGTTCTTGAGTGTGAACGCAACGGCGAGGCTGCCATCCGCGTTCATGCTGGCCTTCAGGTCGCTGTAGGCGAAGGTGGTGTAGCTGAGTCCGTAGCCGAAGGGAAATTCAGGATCGATATTCTCCTTGTCGAACCAGCGATAGCCTACGTAGATGCCTTCGCTGAAGGTCGTCTTACCGTCTACACCGGTTGAGGATCGTTCGGGATGCTTCGGGTCCGTCGCCGGATAGTCGGTCAGATTCTTTGCCCAGGTAAATGGCAGGCGTCCAGCCGGGCTTTCCTTGCCGGTGAGGACGTTGGCCGTGGCCCATCCGCCTTCGTCGCCAGGCCACCACATCTGCAGTACAGCCTTTACCTTGTCGAGCCAAGGCAACGCAACGGGCTGGCTCACATTGAGCACGACCACGGTGTTGGGATTTACCGCAGCGATCTCTTCGATGAGCTTGTCCTGGTTGTACTCGCCGTTCGAGGGCAGCGCGAAGTCGGTCTTGCCGCGCGTCCATGCAAAGACGACCGCGATCTTGGCCGCTTTAGCCGCTGCGATGGCCGCGTCGTGGTTATGCTTGCGTTCCTCTGGCGTCTGCCAGGCAAGGCGCACCTGCTCCGGATGGCTGGAGGTATCGCCCTCGATGGAGACTTCTACTTCGTGCGGCCCGGCAGTGAGATCGACCGCGCTGCGCAGGTTGTCGAGGCCGTCGGTGGTGGCCATCAATCCGTCTTTGCCGCCGAGAACCGTATCGCCGTGCACACCGCCGCGCATGCCGTTGGCGCCCGCGACGCGCTTGCCGTCAATCTGCACGGAACCCGCCGCACCCAGCAGTTGCAGATAGATCCAGTAGGTGCCGTCGGTGGGAATGTTCAGCGTGCCTTTCCACACGACTTCGCTGTTGGCAGGCAGCGGCTTGCCTGATTTCTCTGTGAAATCGAGAATCGCATCGGTCGAATGCTGCGCCGTCCTTGACAGTGCGCTCAAGCCCGGGCTTGCCGTCGTGCGACCACAGGCTGGCTGGGATAGGAACGCCGGTCATGTCGTCTTCCACGGCATAGTACGGATGCGCACCGGGATTGAGCTTTTCCAGCGCTTCAACTGTACCGATCTGTCGCCACGGCCACCCGATGGAGCGTTCGCCCGCAGTGCCGATGGAAACCGTCTGTCCCGCGCCGGGTCCGATGAAGGCCACGGAGTTCAGATCACCGGCCTTGAGCGGCAGAATGTGGTCCACGTTCTTGAGCAGAACCGCCGCGTCTTCGGCGGTCTTCTGAATCACCGCAGCATTTTCCTTGACCGCGTGCACGGGCGGATTCTTCGGCCCGCTCTGTCCCGGCGTCGGATGGTCGAGATAGCCGAACTTGTCGATCTCGTAAAGCACGCGTCCGGCCGCGCGATCGATCGTCTCGTCGTCAGCTTGCCTTCCTGGCGCAGATTCCAGAAGTTGGCGCGTGCATCGTGCATGGATCCGAAAGCGCCGAAGTTGAACGGCTTGGGCTTAGGCTCTTCCGGGAGATTGCCGCCGAGGAATCCCGCCAGCAGCGCCGTATTGAACTTTGGCGGAGGCACCGGATGTGGCTCTTCCGTCGTGAAGAAGGAAAACATCATCGCGCCCAGAGGACTGTCCTTTGGCCCCGGCCCAGGCATCTCCATATCCAGGCCCTTGTTGATGTAGTCGGCCGAGTGCACAGCGCCCCAGTCGGAGGTGACAAAGCCGCTTGAAAGCCGATTTCGCCGCGCAATATCTTATCCAGCGTGTCCGGATTGCCGCAGGCCTGCGTCCCATTGACCTTGTTGTAGGTGCACATGATCGACGAAACACCTGCTCGTGCCGCATCGATAAACGGCGAGACGTAGATCTCATGCAGCGCCTGCTGGTCTACGTACACGTTGCTGCCGTCGGTGTCATAGGCCACGTAATGCTTGGCTTGAGACATCACTCCCTGCGATTGAATGCCGCGCACCAGTCCCGCGCCGATGTCGCCGGTGAGCACAGGGTCTTCACCCTCGGTGTTGTAGCCGCGCGCAAAGGTGATGTCTCGGTCGATGTTGATGAAGGGCTCAAGGACCACGTCGATGCCCAGAGATTTCGCTTCGCGGGCAATGACTTCACCGTTCAGCTCCGCATCGCGAACACTGAAGGTGGCGGCGACACCCATGGTCGCGGTCTCGGCCATCGAGGGATTGCGCGTCAGCACTCCCGGGGGACCGTCGGACATGCGAATCGGCGGAATATGCAGCCTCGGCACACCGGCGAGATAGCCGGCCTGTCCCTGGTTGGTGGCATGCGGCTCCGAAGCGCCACGGATCAGGGCCATTTTTTCGTCGAGCGTCATCTCGCTCAGCAGCTTGTCCACGCGCGGCACGCCCGTGATCACCGGTACCGACTGAACGGGGGCCTGAGCTCGAAGTGAAGTTGGGTAGGGAAGGAGCGCCAGCATGGCTGCTGATGCGATGAGAGAGGCCGGGACTTGCCGTGCATAGCGGCGCAGCCTCGCGGGACGGTCGAGGTCAGAGCTATTCAATTTAGGGCTCCAAACGGAAGTAGTTTCCGGAACGGTAAGAAGGATACGTAATCCGGTGGTGTTCCGGGTCCCGGCGGAAGAAATTTAACTATTGGAATATTTCGATTGTTCTGTTCGGTTTTACAAAACGTTATGCAGGCTATTCGGCAAGATCGGGGTTTCGCTCGCTCGGCTACGTGGCGGCAACCGGAATGCAAGCCGCAAGGGCTGGGTTCGATGGGTTATCACGCATCTCAAATTGCCTGAAGACGTAAACGACATTTCTCCGCTTGCCCGAGGATGCACTCCGGCTGCTATCATCCTCCCTGCAAAATCGTTTGAGCAGATTTTAAGCAGGGAGTAGTGGCAATGATCGCAGGTTCGCGTCGGGAGTTTCTGAAAGGGACGGCAGGTACGGCAGCAGCAGCCGCGATGAGCGCTGCGCTGCCAGCCTGGGCTGCAGACGAGGCCCATTCCGTAAAGGTGTGGCAGACATTTGCCGACAAGCGCTATGCAACCGCAGAGCCTCTGGCGTGGAAGCCCGTCGAAGAGGTTGGCGCGGAGGCCATTGTCCTCGATCCAGCGACGGAAAAGCAGGAGATATTGGGCTTTGGCGGTGCGCTGACTGACTCTACCTGCTGGGTGCTGAGCCAGATGAGAGCCGACGATCGCGCCGCAGCGATGCACGATCTGTTTGCGCCCCGCGAGATGGGCATGAATGTCTGCCGTACGTGCATTGGCGCAAGCGATTATTCACGCACGGCATACACCTTTGACGAGTCGAGCGAGCCCGACCCGGAGCTGAAGAAGTTCTCCATCGAGCACGACAAGGAGTACATCCTGCCCATTTTGCGCGAGGCGCGCAAGGCGAATCCGGAGCTGTTCCTCTTCTCGTCTCCATGGACGCCGCCGGGATGGATGAAGGCGGGCGGCTCGATGATGGGGGGCTCCATGCGCAAGGCGAGCTACGATCCCTACGCGAAATATTTTCTCAAATTTCTGCAGGGCTATGAAGCGGACGGAGTCCTCATCGATGCGGTAACGGTGCAGAACGAAGTCGATGCCGATCAGGATGGCCGCATGCCTGCCTGCCTCTGGGGCCAGGAGTACGAGATCGAATTTGTAAAAGATCATCTTGGACCGACGCTGCGCAACGCCGGGGTAAAGACGAAGATCTGGGTGCTCGACCACAACTACAACCTCTGGGGTCGCGCCATGGCCGAGCTTGCCGATCCCAAGGCCTACGAGTTCATCGACGGTATCGCGTGGCACCCATACGTGGGCGACGCCACAGCGATGACTCGCGTGCACGACGCCTATCCCAAAAAGAATGCCTACTGGACCGAAGGCGGCCCCGACATCACCGCGCCTGACTACGAGACGGACTGGGCCAAGTGGGGCGAGATCTTCAACGGTGCCCTGAACAATTGGGCGCGGTCGATCACATCATGGAACATCGCTCTTGACGAGCACGGCAAGCCGAATATCGGCCCATTCCCCTGCGGCGGCGTCATCACGGTCGAGAGCGATTCGCACAAGATTACCAAAAGCGGCCAGTACTGGGCCTTTTCGCACTTCTCGCGCCACATCAAACGTGGCGCGCGGGCAATCGCCACCAACGGTCCGGATGTACCTGACACCGGCGGTCTGATTGAGAACCGTTCGTCGAAAGCACTAACGCATGCAGGTTTCCGCAATCCTGACGGAAGCTACGTGGTGACGCTCGCCAATCGCGGCGAATCCCGGCGTGCGCAACTCGTGCTTGGCAACATGGGCCTGGATGTCCAGATGCCGGCCGGCTCGCTTGTGACGCTTGCATGGAGTTAGACTTGCCTGTCACCGCTTGCGCTCCGGCGCGGCAGGGGCGATGATGGGCGAGAGGTTTTAGGCATGGACTGCCTGGTTGCACATTGCTCGACTCCCGGATGCTACATGCGGGTGCCCGTCTGCACCGTCACCGCGGGCGCAAAGCTGGAGTTCGACCCGTCGCTGGCGATCGCGCTGCTCTGCCCGGGCTGCGGCGAGGTGATCAAAGAACCCGCGTCTCAGCTTGAACGCGCCAGGCAGGAAGATGTCACGGCAAAGTTTCAGGCAGGCCGCGTCCGCGTAAAGACGGAGAGCGTTTAATCCGTCGCTGCACTGGCATCATCAGCGAGACATGAGCGCGCGGAGCGGATCCGCAGGGCTGCGCCGTTGCAGCAGAAATGCCTCGGCGCGCGAATATCCGCTCTCAACCCCACGAAAAGCGGCCACATCGTCCTGCAGCTTGTAGTAGCGGTCAGGTGTCTGGCTTGCATGCGCATAGCATGCGGCGCGCTTTGCCGGCTCATGCGCGGTGATGTCGATGTAGTGCGTGGGCGAAAACTGCAGTGTGTCTTCGCCGTTTGAGACCTCGTAGTAATAGAGGGCGAAGCTGTGTTTCGAGGCCTGCCATGTATCAAAGGCCAGCATCGCCGTCGCGCGGTGATCGCGATGATTGTCGATGGGCCATTGCGTCAGCACCAGATTCGGCTTCTCCGCTGCGATCAATTGTGCAAAGGCTTCGTAGTGCGCGTTATCGACGATGGCGTGACCGTTGGCCTGACTTGCGTAGAGCGGCCGGGCTTTGAGAATTTCGCAAGCCTTTGCAGCCTCGGCCAGACGCGTCGATGCAGGCGTCGGCGGCCACGCGCCATCATTGAGATAGAGCAGCACAGCCTCGTGCCCCACCGCAGTCCACCGGCTGATGAATCCGCCGCAACCGTACTCCGGGTCCCCGGGATGGCCTCCGCAGACAACGGCCTTAAACCGGCGCGAATCTTCTGTTTGGCCGTGCCCAATTGGAGATTGTGCGAGTGCGGAGACGGCCGCACTCTGTAGAAGCTGTCGGCGTGTGATCGGCGGCGGCATGGCTGCAATCACTCTATTGCAGGCAGGCCGCTTTGTCGCGGCCCAACCTGTATCGTGGATGAAGAATGGTGCACGATCGGATCATCCTCAGGCGGGGAGCTGTATGAGCGATTGTAATGAAAATGCGGCAAGTGTACCGGTGCTCGATCATATTGGCGCAGGCCGCCGCCGATATGTTTTCATTCACCCGGCAAGCACCAATGGCGTGTTGCTGGAACTGATCGATGGGGGAATGTGATCGATGGCGAATGGCCCGCTTTTATTGGGCATCGATACCTGTGGCCCAGTTGGGTCGGTGGCCCTGTCGCAGGTTGACGAATCGTATGTTCAAGAATCAGAGGTTCATGGCTCGCAGGTTTCGCTGCTGCGGGAAGCCGAGCTTGCAGGCGGAGAGTTCGCCGCCGCTATCGTGCCTAAGATCGCGGAGCTCTTCGGAGCCGCGGGCATCACCGCGCGCGATCTTGCGGGCATCGTTGCAGTTTACGGCCCCGGCAGCTTCACCGGTATTCGCGTCGGCCTGGCTGCGGCAAAGGCAATGGCCGAGGCTGTTGGGCTGCCCGTGGTCACGGTATCACGGCTCGCCGTGCTGTCGCGCGTGGCTGGCGCGCCATGCGCGGTGCTCAATGCGTATCGCGGGCAGGTCTTCCTCGGCTCCTTCGCAGACAATGAGCCGCCGCGCGAATTGCTCGTCACCGCCGGAGAGTTTTCCAATCTCGGCAAACTGGCCGGCCCCGTCGCTTTCTGTGAAGAAGGCGTGGCGCACTTGTTGGAGACAGTTGCGACAGATGTAGAGTTAGTGCGAAGCCTCGCGCCTCGCGCCTCCGACGCAATCAGTGCTGCTCTCGATCGGTGGCGGGCCCAAAAATTCGCCGACGTGGAGGCGCTTGACGGGCACTACCTGCGCGGCGCTGAGATGAAGATGGGCATACGTCAGGGAAAAGCATGACGGGCGCAGCATCTGCCATGGCGGGGCTGACTTTGCGGCCGATGACCGGCGGCGACATCGATCGTGTGATGCTCATTGCAGCGCAATTCGCGACCGCGCCGCATTGGCGCCGCGAGGCGTACGAAGATGCAGTTGCGGAAAATGAGACAACACATCGCCTCGCTCTGGTTGCGAAGCTTGATGGCGTGATCGTCGGCTTTGTGATTGCGAACATCATTGCGGGCGAGTCTGAGATCGAGTCCATTGCGGTTGCCGTGGATTGTCAGCGCAAAGGCATCGCGACAAGCCTCGTGCATCGTCTCATCGCGGACCTTCGGGCAGCCGGCGTCAGCCGTCTCATGCTTGAAGTGCGTGAATCAAACATCGTTGCGCAGCGGCTGTATACGCGCGTTGGTTTTGAGCAGACGGGGCGCCGCCGCGAATACTACCATTCTCCGGATGAGGACGCGCTGGTCTTCGAAATCCGTCTCTGATGAAGACACTCGAAGAGCAGGTGCGCGGCTGGGCCTGCGCACCGTATCGCTCCGGACTCGGATCTGCCGCAGATTAAGCCAACCGCGGATCAAGCCTGTCGCGAAATATAAGCCTGCAACAGGTGCTGAGCCAACGGCCATCCGGCATTACGTAACCAATTGGTTTCCCAATGCCAACGGGCTTTTTTTGTGGATTGCTTGGTATACTCCGGTGGTTCATCAAAAGCCTAGGATGTGGAAGCGTGAATGACGCAGGAGATGACGAAGAATGCCGTCTGGCGAAGAGGCTGAAATTCTAGTACGCGTTGCGACTCCGCGGGACAGCGTTGTCTGTGGACCGATCTGCTTCGCCGCTTTCTCGGCGATCAATGCAGCGCACAATTTTCCCTGTGACTTTCCCTCGGCAGATGCGTGCACGGGAATGCTTTCGAGAGTATTTAGCAGTCCGGGAATCTACAGCGTCGTAGCCGAGCTCCATGGGCGCGTCGTGGGCAGCAATGCGATCGATGAGCGGGCGAGCATCTACGGCGTGGGGCCGATCAGTATCGACCCCGAAGTGCAGAATCGGCGCGTCGGACGCAAATTGATGCAGGCGGTGTTAAACCACGCACAGGAGCGCGGCGCGTCGGGCGTGCGGCTCGTGCAAGCCGCATTTCACAGCCGGTCGTTCTCTCTCTATGCATCGCTCGGATTCGACGTTCGCGAACCGCTGGTCTGCATGCAGGGCCGCACTGCCGATAGAAGCATGGCTGGCTGCAAGGTGCGCGCCGCGACCGCGGCCGACGTGGCAGCGTGCAACTCGCTGGCTTGCAGAATTCACGGCTTCATGCGCGATGTGGAGCTGGCTGTCGCAATCGAGCGCGGCACAGCGCTCGTGGTGGAGCGCGATGGCCGCATCACGGGCTATTCGTCGCATCTGGGATTCTTCGGCCACGCCACAACCGAATCGAATCTCGATCTGCAAGCTCTCATCGCGGGTGCAGAGTCAATCGCCGGACCGGGAATTCTTGTGCCTTCGCGTAATGCGGAGCTGCTGCGCTGGTGTCTGCAGCAGGGTCTTCGCGTCGTGCAACCCATGACGCTGATGAGCATGGGGCTCTACAGCGAGCCCTCGGGTGCGTGGGCACCCTCGATTCTCTTCTAAAAATAACAGCCGCATAGGGTGAGATGACTTATTCGATCGCTGCGTGCGCCGAAGCTTTGCGCAAAAATTTCTCACGCCAGACAACCCACTACAATTGGTCGAGAGCGCGGAGGCCCAACGATCCCATGAACGGACAGCAGGCCGTCTTGAAAATGAAAATGTCGTCGCAGCGTAAAAGCAGCATCTCGCTGCGAAGCCCCGTGTGGCCGCGCTTCACAACAGCGCTGGCCCTCGTCGCAACCGGGTTGTGCACATCTGTCGAGTCGACAGCACAGACACCTGCCTATTCGACACCCATTGCAGAGCAGATCTTAAAACAGTTACCGGAAACCGACAGCGCTTCCAACGGCCAACGAGGCTTGTTGTTGGAGGGCATGCACGCAGCCTGGTATAACTCCGCCAACGGCGCATACTTTAACTACGAGAAGAAAGCGCTTGACACCTATCTGCAGGGAGCAGGCAAGCAAGACTCGATCACTCTGCAAGATAGTTGGGACGCTGGGCTGCTGGGCGGCGAACTCCTGCTCATGTATGAAGTGACTCGCGATCACGCCTACTATGATGTCGCAACGTCTCTGAACTCGCGGCTCGCAAGCACCTGCAGCACAGACTCCGATGCGTCGCCCTGCATGGCCGAGCCCTTCCTGGCCGCCTACGCCACGGCTTTTCAACACGACTCGGAGCTGCCCGCAATCGCAAATCAGTTTCTGCACTGGCAGACGTGGCTGCAAGCCCGCGCGAACGAAAAGCAGGACGAAGCTGCAAACCAATCCCTGGCGATCATGCAAGCGCGACTTCTCTCCGCGCTGGCCGATGCCCTGGCAAACTTCGGGCTCGACACTGTCGATGAGCACCGCCTGCTAAACATGTTCAGAGCAGAAGGCGAGTCTTCACGCCTGCATGATGCGGGGCTTGCCTCCGCGCAGCTGCTTGATGTTTACGCATTGCTGAAGGGCGCTCGTCTCGGCTATCTGCCGGCGAGCGCATCGCTTCGTGCTCAGAGCGAGTGGAAGAAGCTGATCGGGCGGCACCTTCAACCTGAAGCAGATAACGGTGCTTTATTATTGGCCGCAACCGAGATGGACTCAGCACAATCCGCCGCTCTTGGTCATGGCCAGACCGCTCTTCTCGATGCCTGGTTCAACAGCCAGCAGCGCAAAAATGCAGCCGGACAAACGGAGTATTTCCACTACAAATGGCAGGACTATAGCGACAGCGGCTACTCGCTCTTCGGGCACATCTTCCGTGACTACGGTGTGAGCACAGGTATGCTTTCCTCCGCACCCACGCGGGAAGACCTGACTACCGCGCAGTACTACATCATTGTTTCGCCCGATAATCCCGCGAAGAACCCGAACCCGCATTACATGACGGAACAGGATGCGGAAGAAGTCGCGGCGTGGGTCAAAAAAGGTGGAGCGCTCGTGATGCTTGAGAACGATCCGCCGAACGCCGACATAGCGCACCTCAATCTGCTCGCAGACAAATTCGGAATCCATTTCGACGACGTGCTGCACCACCACGTCATTAATGACAAGGTGCGCGGAGATCATATCGAAGACGGCACCATCCCCATCGCAGCGGGTGGTCCCATTTTTCATCACGCTCACACGATTTACACGAAGGACACTTGCGCCATCAGCCTCAGCGGTTCCGCGCAACCACTGCTCAAGGATCGCGGCGACGTCGTAATGGCAACGGCCAGATACGGCAGGGGCATGGTCTTCGTCATGGTCGACCCATGGGCTTATAACGAATACACCGACGGCAGAAAGAATTCAGGAGTCTATAGCCAATTCGACAACTTTGCCGCTGCAACGGAGCTTGTCCGCTGGCTGGTTGAGCAGCGTAACGCGCTCGCCGCCCCTGCAAAAGCAGGGACGATGTGACGTTCAATCGGCAATTGTGGAATCTAGCGAAGCAGCGCACCGCTCCACGAATCGCTGCATCTTGTCTTCCTGTCCGGCAATTGACTCAAGCAGCCTGAACTGCGTGCGGCAGCGATCGAGATTGTGAGTCTCGCGCGCAATCTTATAGTAGGGGTCGCCAAGCAAAAAGTCCGTCAGGAAGCGAAGACCTTGCTCATACGTGATGAGCTTTCCTGCTTCAACCAGCAGCGTCTTCTCCTGGGCACTGAGAAAGTCCGCCGTCGAAACCAGATAGCCACGCACCAATGCTTCAAACATCGGCAATTGCATCGTTACCTTTGACAGGTCTCGTTCATCTTCCGCTGCGGGGCTCGTCGCAGTGCGCACCATGTCGCCAAAGTCGTAAAGAGACAGCCCCGGCATCACCGTATCCAGATCGATTACGCAAAGACCTTCTCCCGTTGCGTCATCGAGCAGCACGTTGTTGATCTTCGTATCTGCATGGATCGTGCGCTCGGGTAGATTCGCATCCGTAAGTGTGCTGGCCAGAGCCTGATGCTCCAGCGCGTACGCAATCTCGCCGCGAGCCTCCGAAGCGCGATTGCGCGGATCGGCCTCGACGGCACGCAAAAAAGATTCGAGACGCTTCGGCGTGCTGTGAAAATCAGGGATCGTTTCGTGCAGCCGCGGAGAAGGCAGCGTGACGAGCATGCGCTGAAACCGGCGAAAGGCCTTGGCTGCGTGAAATGCCTGTTCAGGTGACTGAATCGTGTCGTACGTATGCGCCTTCTCGACAAACCAATATGCGCGCCAGAACTCACCCTCTCTGTCCATATGCCAGAGGTTCCCATCGCGAGCAGGCAGTAATGTTAGAACACGCCGCTCGCGATCGGGATCATCCCTGAGCTGCGCAGCAAGATGCGAGGTCACGCGATGGATGTTCTCCATCAGCAACTGAGGCTGCTTGAAGATTCGGCGATTAATCCGCTGGATCAGAAAGCGCGTGGTTGAGCCTGCAATATCAAAGGCCGCGCAATAGGAATCGTTGATGTGGCCGCTGCCATAGCGCTCGATCGAGAGCAGCGTTCCGTGGATTTCGAATGCAAGAGCCGCATTGCGCGCGGCTTCGCTGTCGCTCACGCCCAAAGCCTCGCAGGATACTTGCCCGAACTCACAAGTCGCGCGATACTCTGCGCCACGCGTTCATGATCGGCGCGGTAAGTAACGCCAAACCAGCTTGCTTGGGAAGGAAGCACTTTCACGCGAGCTTCGTCCCTGGCAATCAACTCATTGATGGCTGTAGGAAGATAGCATTCCGCGCTCATGCTGGTTTCATTCTTTTCGAGAAAACGCACGAATACCTCGTTCAGTTGCGCAAACACAGCCGGAGTGAAAGCCCACATATTCATCGAGACAGCTTCTTCGCCCGTGAGCAGAGATCGCTGTCCGGACGCGTCGATGTTTACGATGCGATCGGCTTCACGCGCAATGCCGGTCAGTTCAGTGATGCTCTTCAGATAGCCTGCATCCGTGACCTCGCAGACGCCGCGTGCCACGCTGCCATACTCTGACAGTGTCTGCTCAAGCTTGAACCCAGCCATTGCGTAGTCATGCGAACCGGAACTCAGATGCACTGCAAGCTTGTGAAACCCATCCGCGCCATAAAAATCATCGGCATTGATCACCGCGAATGGCTCATGCACGCAGGTCTGCGCGGCCAGCACAGCATGCGCGGTGCCCCACGGTTTTGTGCGTCCCTCAGGCAATGTGAAGCCCGCCGGCAGCATATCCAGCTCCTGAAACGCGTACACCACCGGTACATGCCTCTCGATGCGCTCGCCGTATGTTTCGTGAAAGAGTTTTTCCATGTGGCTGCGCAGGACAAAAACCACTTTTCCAAAGCCGGCACGCAGCGCGTCGAAAACCGAATAGTCCATGATGGATTCGCCGCCCGGTCCCACAGGCACAGTCTGCTTGAGGCCGCCGTAGCGGCTGCCCATGCCGGCGGCCAGAATCACCAGAGTTGGAGACATCATTCGTTCTATTAAATCAGGTACGGCTCATGCCGCGATTCGGCCGGGTTGGTAAGATGCGAAAGGGGAAGAGCGATGCCATTTGCCGAGTTGAAAGACGTCCGATTGCGCTATGAGTTGACTGGAAGCAATGCCTTGCCTCTTTTGGTGTTATCCAATTCGCTGGGCGTCAGCCTTGAGATGTGGGACTCGCAAATGGATGCATTCTCCGCGCACTTTCGCGTGCTTCGTTACGATACGCGCGGCCTTGGAGCATCGTCCGTGCCCATCGGACCATATACCGTCGAACAGCTTGGCTTGGATGTACTCAGCCTCCTTGATTTAATTGAGAGTCACGATGCATTCTTCTGCGGTGTTTCCATGGGCGGCCAAATCGGGCAGTGGCTCGGAGCTAACGCGTCGGAACGTGTTCGTAGAATCGTCATCGCTTCGACAGCGGCAAAGATCGGCACGGCCGACGGCTGGAATGCGCGCATCGCAACCGTCCAATCGGACGGAATAAGGCCCGTTATACAGGGAACGCTCGAGCGCTGGTTCACCGCGGACTTTCGTGCTCGATACCCCGGAGCCGTTGCTTCCATCGAAAATATGCTTCGCTCCGCATCAGCCGAGGGCTATGCCGCCAACTGTGCCGCCGTGCGCGACGCTGATTTCTGTGACAAGCTGCACCGCGTCAGCGCGCCAACTCTTGTCATCTCTGGCACGCACGACGTCAGCACCACGGTTGAAGATGGGCGATACCTCGCCGATCAAATTCGGCATGCGTATTTTACCGAGCTGAATGCGGCGCACCTGTGCAACGTGGAAGCATCCGATGCGTTCAACGCAGCGGTCGTCGAGTTTCTTTCGAAATAGTCAGCACAAAAGCGCGCGTCACTTCTGCGCCCGCGCACCGTGAAAGCTCTCCGGCGGCCCAAGATAGCTGGGCTTGAGCGGTCCGTAGCTGAGCACCAGTTTTTCCAGCACCACACCGGGATCCACGATTCCGATTCTGAGCGTGTGATAGCCAGGCTGATCGATGTGCAGCTTCGTTTCGACCTTGCGACACTCATCGCTGACAGCCTTGGACCAGTCCTTATCGCTGTCATGCTCCAGCGCGTCGACGATCTGCGCAGGCTGGTCATCGATTGCAATCGAGTAGCGCAGGCCGCGCCCGGGCACGAAGTTGAGCGACGGCCCGATCGTCGTCTCGAGCGTAAAGTCGCCTTTGTCGAAGAGATACATTTTGTATTCAAGCGTGGCTGTTGGCTGTGAAGCTTGTACGCTCGCTGCAGTTACCGGAAAGACGCTCATGCCCGAGCCAGTCAACCCATAGTCGGGAATGCGATCCCAATGTAGCTCCCCTGCATCGTGAATGGCGCTGTAGTGCGGCGCTTCCATCGAGACATACCCATCGCTTTCAACAAACGCATCGACGTTATCGCGAGCGGGTGTCTCAGGCTTGAATGCAATTACTTTAACCTTGACCGGTGTGCCATGCTCCGGCGAAATCGTAACGCTGCCCTGCCCGCGTCCCGAGCCAACCTTGTCCCAATCAATGTGAATCTGAAGCCGCTCTGACTTGCTTACGTCTCCGCCCGCGCTGCTCAGCAGGATCCACGGATTAGACGCCGAAGCTGTGTAACGGAACGATCCTGTGCCGCGATTGAATATGTCGATAGAACGAGTCTCGCGCTGGTAGTTATCAAAACTCAAACGCGGCTGCGCGTATCCAGTTGCCCCCTCTGAGCTGAACGCTCCTTCTGCGCTCACGCCCATCTCAGGCTGGGCAAGCGGCTGGACTTCAGTGACCGCGGGCATCGCATTCACCGGTGGCTGCTGCCAGTACCAGTAACCCAGGTGAGTCTGGTCCATCATGTGGTCCCACTTGCCTTTGGCCAGCACGTGGTTGTACTGGTATGTCAGGTCCGCATCCGCCTTAAAGAGAGCCCGCACCTGGTCCGCGTAATCGTTCGCATCGGCGCGTCCTTCACGTGCGAAGAGATGATTGCGGCCCGCGGCGATGTACATCTCATTCACGATCGCAGGCGCTTTGATCGGATGCAGCACCAGCTCGAAGTAGGCGTCCTGCTCATCCGCCGGAATCTGCTTCTGCAGCGCCTCGGCTTTCGCCAGCAGGTCTTTCCACTCCTGCTCCACACGGTCGGCTTCGTGATAGGTTGTCAGGCTGTATGTATCCGGCTCCAGCAACTCAGGTTTGCGGCGGCCCTGGTACTTCAACTCGGTTGAGACAAGGTCCGCGATCTGGTTCGCATGCTCCGGCCCGAACTCACGCGCAGCCCATAGTCGCGTAAACTCCTGCAACTGATCCTTACCCCAGCGTTGCGGATCGCGCGCAAAGTCGAGGAAGAACTCAATCGGAAATTCCATCGGCTTCAGATCGCCGACGTTCACAACCCAGATCTTGGTCGCTCCATAGTTAAGCGCGAGATTCATCTGCTCCCACACCTTCGGAATCGGATTGGTGTTGATCCACTTGTAGTTGCGCGGATCGCCGACATAGTCGAAGTGGTAGTAGATGCCCGCTCCACCCGCGCGCTTGCGCTCCTCCGGTGTTGGCAACCGGCGGATATTGCCCCAGTTGTCGTCGCACCACAGCAGCGTTACGTCATCCGGAACACGCATGCCTTTCTCGTAGTAGTCCTGCACCTCTTTGTAGAGCGCCCACACCTGCGGATCGGAAGCCAGCGTCGGTGTCAGATGACCGGCGATAATCTTGCGCTGGTCGGCGACAATTTTCTCCAGCAGAGTGATGTTCTGCCCCTCGGTCATCGGCATGTCACCATCGCCGCGCATGCCGATGGTAATGGTGCTCTCGTAGTTCTTGTTGCGCTCAATACCCTCGGACCAGAACCTCTTCAACTCATCGGCATTCGCTGAGTAGTCCCATGGACCGGTGCCGTGGCGTTTCCACTCTTGCTGCGCGCGCATCATCGGTTCATGATGGCGCGTGCCCATCACGATGCCATACTCATCGGCCAGCTTTGGATTCTGCAGGATCGTCCTCGTTGAACGCGTTGCCCCACATCGCGGGCCACAGATAATTGGCTCGCAGCCGCAGCAGCAGCTCAAACACCTTGGTATAGAACTGATGATTCAGCCCGCCAAATTTTTCGTGAGCCCAACCGGAGAGAGCAGGAGCCTCGTCGTTGAGAAAAATGCCGCGATACTTCACCGCCGGCTCGCCATGCACATGGCGTCCTGCGTCGATGTAGAGCGCATCCTGATGAGGCACCGGAACATCGGCCCACCAGTACCATGGCGAAACGCCAATCTGTTCCGAGATGTCGTAGATGCCGTAAATCGTACCGCGCTTGTCGCTGCCCGCAATAACCAGCGCGCGCGCAACACCCGGCATCGGCCGATCTACCACCTGCACCAGCGTACATTCCCACTTACCGCGAATTGCCGCAACGTCAATCTTGCGCCGCCGAATCAATTCATCAATCAGAGAGCTTTTGCCGATGGTGCCGATGATGATCGCGTCGCCCGAAGGTTTACGCGCTTCGTCGATGATCTGGGGCGTGAGAGATGTGACTCGTTGCACGTCGGCCTGCAGATCATGCGCCGCGCGGATGACGCCCGGATAGTCGCGCGGGTCGACAAAGATCGTCGCCGTCTTACCGTCAGCCGCAAGCGTGAAACTGCCCGGCGCAGGCGTGAAGCTGACATATCTTGGCTCTCCCAGAGCGCGCGCACGAGGCGCGGTAAGCAGCGCCATTAGCAGAAAAGAAATGGTGAGGGCAACCCGCGTTACACGGATCCCCGCGGCCGCGCAATTGTGGGGAAGAGAGTCCATCGGCGCACTCTTTATACAGTGATAAATCGATATATTGCAAGTCTCGAATAAAATCGGCTGAATTCCTCCAGCCATCTTGACACCCTCATCGGCGCAGCTTAGAGTTCGCCCATGCGATGCCTGAGCCCTTCTCTCGTTTTCTGTGCCGCGCTGTGTCTCGTGGCCGGTTCCACCTCCTCTTTTGCGGCATCTTCTTCTAAAGCGGTGGGCGAGTTTGAGGGCCATTCCGACGTCGGAACGGTGCTTCACCCCGGCTCAACGATCTATGACGCAGCGAAGAAGACCTACACCATCACGGGTTCAGGAACGAATATGTGGACGACCGAGGACGCCTTCCAGTTCGTCTGGAAGAAGGTCTCCGGAGATGTGTCTCTGACCGCCGATATTCGCTTTCCCAAAGAGGGCGGCAGCCCCCATCGCAAAGCGGTGCTGGTCATGCGGCAAAGCCTTACGGCTGATTCCGTCTATGCCGATGCTGCATTGCATGGAGTAGGCCTCACCGCGCTGCAATACCGCCCGCAGACCAGTGCCATGACCTCCGACGTCGAGCTCAACTTCACCAAGATCACCGACGCGCCTACGCGCTTTCGCCTTGAGAAGCACGGCGACCACATCATCATGTTGGTCAGTTTCCACGGCGAGCCGCTGCACTTTTCCGGTGCAGCCGCGCGCGTCCATCTTGACGGACAGTTTTACATCGGCCTCGGCATCTGCTCGCATGACAAGGATGTGTCAGAAACCGCCGTCTTCTCCAACGTCGAAGTTCACCAGCTCCCGGACATGAAGCCCATGGGAGCTACACCTACGCTGCACAGCACGCTCACCACCATCTCCATCAATCCCAATGCGCCGGTCTCAACTGTGGTCTACACAACTGCCGGCCGCTTCGAAGCACCCAACTGGTCGCGCGACGGCAAGTCCCTTTTCTTCAATATGGAAGGCCGCATTATGACGGCGCCTGCCGAGGGTGGCGTTCCCACCGCGCTCAACGTCGGCTCAGCCACTGGTTGCAACGGCAGTCACGGAACCTCGCCCGACGGCAAAGAGCTGGCCATCAGTTGCAGCATGCCCGATGCACCCGGCTCGCATGTCTACGCGGTGCCAATCGGCGGCGGCACACCGCGCACCGTCACACAGAATCCGTCCTCGTATTTTCATAGCTGGTCGCCCGACGGCAAGACCATTGCCTTCGCTCGCCCGCATCCCGGCGGCGGAGATTTCTGGAGCATCCCCGCAGAGGGTGGCCCGGAAACGCGCCTCACCACTACCGCCGGCATCAGTGACGACCCGGATTATTCTCCTGACGGTCAATACATCTACTTCAACTCCGACCGCGGTGGCGGCACCATGCAGATCTGGCGCATGCACCCCGACGGTACAGGAGCCGAGCAGATCACCTCCGACGACTGGAACAACTGGACCCCGCACCCCTCGCCCGACGGCAAGTGGATCGTCTTCCTCAGCTATCCAAAGGATGTCACCGGCCACCCAGCGAATAAGGACATCTCTCTACGCCTCATGTCGTTAAGCGACCACAAAATCCGCGACCTGGTCGATGTCTTCGGCGGCTCAGGCACCATGAATACGCCCAACTGGGCCCCCGACAGCCAGCACCTGGCCTTCGTCAACTATGAGCTTGTCGATCCGGAATAAGGAGCAGTGTGGTCCGCAACCACAGGGCGTTCTGGGAGAGGAGTCGTCTCAGCGCGCCAGGAAGTACATCAGCCAGCTCAACACAATCGCCGAGCCGACGAAAATCCCAAACGCCGACGCGCCATACTTGAACATGGGCTTGGCTGCGTCCCGCTGCGTGATTCCCAGCACAATGGAGACGAAGAAAGAGAACAGCAGTACGGCTGTAAAGTGCGATGGGCGAAAGATCATCGTTTCCTGCCTGTATACAGGTTGTGCGCATCCACCGCCGCAATCACGTTCAACAGGCCCGCGATTACGATAAACCGGGTGCCATAATCCGCCGTCGTCACCTGCACCGCATCAGCCCCCAGGCCGAGCAGCCGTGCAACAACGTAGAACAGGCCGCTGCCCAGGTCGCCCGCCAGTCCCAGCATCTCCAGAATACCCTGCGCGCTCGTGTAGAGCTCACCCTGCATTGCCAAGCCCAGCACAAACATGCTGCCGATCGAGACAAACAGCAGAGCCCCGCGGATCCACTTCTTCTGCATCAGGTGCCCCGCGCCGGGGATGAGCCATCCGGCGATCAGTGGACCGTATTTGAATCCCCCCGCAGTCGCAGTCTGCGGTGTAGTGCTCTTGCTGGCAATAGTGCTCATCGTCTCACTCTATTGTACAGACGCAGTTACGCCCGCCACGGTTCCGTCCCACTGTGCGTTTTACGGAGCTGAGTTTTCAGATCCGCACCAGCTCCTGCTGTCGCGGCCCCGTCACCCACGCCTTCCCTGGGGCCGTCATCATGTTCACCTCGCTCCGCACCCCAAACTGCGGATGCGCCGCATATCCCGGCGGCAGATACACGCCCGGCTCAACCGAGAAGCAGGTATTGGGCAGAATCAGCCGTTCGTCATGCGTTTCGAGATTGTCCAGATGCGCGCCCGATCCATGCAGATCCGTTGCAATACTGTGCCCCGTCCGGTGCGTGAAGTAGTCGCCAAACCCCGTACGCCGAATCACCTCGCGCGCCGCATCGTCCGCCTCAAATCCATGAATCGGTATCCCTGCCGCGAAGGCCTCTTCAACCGTCTGAATGGCCGCATCCCGCGCATCGCGAACAGCCACAAACACCCGCTGCTCCAGCTCCGTCGGCTCGCGACCAATCACTCCCGTCCACGTAATGTCGTAGTGAATGCTCGCCCTGCCGCCGGCAAGCGCCTCCGCCTGGCCCAGATGTCGATCAGTAGAAAGTCGCCGTTCCGGATTGGCCGCGACTTCTCCCGCGTCGGCTCGTAGTGCGAATCCGCTGCGTTCGCGCCCACGCTCACATTCGGTCCGTTCTCCGCCGCCAGCCCCTCGCGGCGCATTGCGTCAGAGAGCCACTCCACCAGGTCAAACTCCGAAATATTGCCCGGCCGTCCCGAAGCAGGGCGCAGCACTCGGCCCACCTCGCGAAAAGCCTGCGCCAGAATCGCATCAATCTTGCGCTGGGCCACGGCATGGCTCGCCATCTGCTCGGCCGTAAGCACCGCTTCAAACTGGCTCACCAGGTCCGCCGAGCTCACAATCTCCTTGCCCAGCGACCGCAGAAACTCCACCGTCCCCGCATCCACCATCGAGACATACATGATGGCGTTGCGCGGCGAGTACTGCATAGCCAGCCGCCGCGTGCCCGTCAGCATCGTGTCGAGCGTCGCCTCCAGCTCCTGCCAGCCCGAATACAGCCCCTTACTACCCGGCAGGCTGTCCAGCCGCCCCGCCTCGATGCGATGCACCAGTTTCCTCGGCTCGCCGACGGCGGGAATCAGGTAATACCAGCGCCGCGTCACATGCGCATGCGGATCAAGCCCAAGAATGCGTTCCCCAATGGGATCGCGGTGATGATGGTCGTAAAACAGCCAGCCGTCCAGCGAAGCGGAACGCAGCGCGGCCTGAATAGCTTCCAGTTGCATGGGGACAGGATACGGCATTTCAATGACTTCGGCGGTGTGGTGTGCCCGGTTTGCCGCCGGGCATCGTTACAAACTCTGCGGTGAAGCCGTGAAAAGTTGAGACCCAGATGAATATCACTTTCAGCAAAGGTGGACTGTAAAAGTCCACGGGTCTCATTATCTTGGCAACTTACTCAGCACACGCAAAGAAAAGCCCCGGCATCGCCGGGGCTTTTCTACCGACCCACAACCAGCAAGTCAAACTCACCCAACCTTGCCAGTCACAACACGAACAGGCCCAGCCTTCACGTTGGCGTCCTTATCAATCGTCTGCGTATTCACAGAAATCGACCCGAGCGACGCGGTAGACGCCAACTGCAGCGTCTTATCCGCAGCGAGCGAGAACTTAACAGCCTCTGTTCCAACTGGAAGCTCTCCCGTCGTCTGCAGCGTCACCGTGTTGCTTTGCGCCGCAATCAGTCCATGCGTAACTACTGCCTTCACCGCAGTCGCATCACTGCTGCGAATTGAAACACCATCAGGCAGGCTGGCCAGGTTAGAGATCACAAGCGTCGGCTTCACAGCCGCTGCCTGCGCACTCAACTTCATCTCATAAAACTGATCCTGATGGCCCACAGTCATGCGCATGGCCTGGGCTCCGCCCTTGCCTGACAGCGAAAACGTCAAGCTGCTTAGCGCCTTCGGCTGCGCCAAAAATATCTGTCGCGAATTCGTATACTCCGCCTCATACTGGCTCTGAATCTGAGCAACCTGGGTCTTCATCGCCGGGGTCAGAGCCAGCGCATGATTCAGAGAAAATGCTGGGCTGGCTGTGCGCGGACGCCCATACTTGTTCGTCGCCAGCATAGGCACTTTGATGAGCTGATTTCCCAGTCCCGCTTCTGTCTTGTCCAGCACATTCGGCTGTCCCTCAACGAACAACCGTTTCCCGGTGTTGTCCGTCACCTGCTCAACATCCACGCCACTGCCGAAGATCACCTTCACCAGTCCCAGCAGATTGGTCCCCAGGTCCGACCAGCCATCCGGTCCCAGGTAAGGCACATAGCCCAACCCACTGAAGCTCACCGCATTGTTGGTCGATCCGCTCCAGATACCGTCACTCCCCATGTCGTAACTCCAGGAGTTTCCTTGAATATTCACAGTCGGATACTTCCCCTTGTCCGGTATCGACGTGCATGGACGATTCGAATCGTAAACAGTGATCTGGATCTGCGCACCCATATGAGCGACGTGCAGCGGAACCAGCACGTGGCCCTCCTTGTTGTACTCAATCGACAACAGCCCATAGTTATAGTTCTGCTTCGTAAGGTCACGCTCGATTGCTCCCGCCGTGATTGTCGGCGATTGAAAAGCCGTGCCGATATACCCGCGCAGAAAAGACACCGACAACTGCTTCCAGTGCGCAACATTGATCGAATAGGTAACATTAGGCGAAGCAATCGTCTGAGACTTATAGTTAGCCCAGAAGCTCTCATCTAGTTGCCCCACCACAAACTGGTCCTCTCCAACATTGGCCAGCAGGCTCATCCCGCAGCAGTTTCCTCCGGATGCCATGCCGCGCGCGGCATAAAATGTGATCCACGTCGTCGGATCCAGATAGTCATACCAGCTCAGTCCAAACGCATCATTGAACGAGTCATTGCTTAGCTGCGATGTATCGAAGTTGTGGAACGCCCACGCAGCCTGGCAACGATACGTCGCCGGAGAAATCCCGGTAAACGTAGTCGGATCGGCCGCAAGCGTACCATTGTGACCAATCGAAATAATCACATACGCATTCGTCGAATTCTTGCACTGATCCTCCGTGCCATCGTCGTGCGAGTAGTAGCCGTTGTCGCCATAGCCATCGTCTTCATAGCCCAGATGGAGGACGAGACTGCCCGCCGCGAGATTTGCCGGCAGCGGTGAAGGAATCTGCACCGGCTTGTGAAAAGCCGCGAAATCCTTGATCCGCTGCAGCCCGTTATTGATGCCCGGAATCCAGATTTCGCCATGGTAAAGACGATCGGCGTTCGGCCCGGAAGGATCTACATACCTTTTCCAGGTCCTTCCCGACCCTCCGGTCTGCACGCATCCGCCTGCGTCAATGCTGACTGAATCGCCAGGCAGGAACTTGATCTGCGGATACTGGGTTGTCTTCTGCTTAACATTCGGCTGCGTGATTCGCCACACCGTCTGACTGGAGGTGTTCGTTTCTAACAAAACAACATCAAACTGATCGGCCATAGGTCGCTCCTTGAAAAAACGATCGATTTTCGAGTGAATGACCCGATCGCGCAGAGAGCGAACCTGATGTGAACAGCTGTGCCCATAAACCGGCTAGCCATCTCACCAGGAGCCCAAGACCAGGTGAGCGCCATTTAACGCGCTCCGTATTGAGAAAGTCAATTCAATACGACATGAATTCAATATGGAGCGCGATCGTTCTCTCCGCGGCCAGTGTTATTGTTTGAACGATGCGAATATCCATCCATAGCAATTGCTTCAGCTATGCAGCTGTGTTTGGCATTGCATTTGCGGTCGTGGTTTCTAATGCCGGTATCGCTCAGCAATCTGCCGCTCCGCAAAGTCAGGAGCCGGGCTATGCTGCAGTTGAAATGCCGCACGACGCAGATGCTCTGATGGTGCTCGCCCTTGAATGGAACGGATTGACTGGCGAAGAGATCAAACCCTGGCGCCTGAAGGCGAGTTACACCGTTGCGGACGCACAGGGCGTGACCAAAGAACAAGGCACGCTGGATGAATTCTGGGCTGGACCGCATAAGACCCGCACAAGCTACACGGTGCAGGGAGCAACGGAGACTACCTACATCACAGAAGAGGGTGTTTTTAAAGCGGGAATTCTAGTGCCGAATGCACTGGCCTCGGAGGCAGAACGAGAGTTTGTACAGCCGCTCCCCGGCAAAGCATACATTGAGCATCAGGTCTTTGAATCCCATGCCGAACAGGTTGGAAGCACGAAGCTGAATTGCATCTCGGAAAAGCCGCCTGCGAACACGCAAAGAATCGGATCCTCGCCCACGGTTTTTTGTTTTAACTCGGACAAGCCAATCCTGCGTGTTGATGTCTCTGGCTATGGCTCGAAACAGACGATTCGCAACTCGATAGTTCTCTTCCAGGGCAAGTACATCCCTAAAGACATTCGCATCACTGCGCAGGATAAAACGACGCTGACAGCACACCTGGACAGTCTGGAATCGTTGCAAACGTTTCAAGACTCCGATTTCACTCCGCCGGCGGATGCGAAGCTGTTACCGCGCAAAATAGCAATCTCCGCAGGCGTTGCCCAGGGATTGATACTGCACAACGACCCGCCGCACTATCCTCCTGACGCGAAAGCTGCGGGTGTCTCAGGGACAGTAGTGATTCGAGTGCAGATCGGCCCAGACGGTCATATCCATGATCCGGAAGTTGTGAGCGGCCCCGCGCAACTGCGGCAGGCTGCGTTGGACGCAATCCAAAATTGGGTATACAGACCTTACGTCCTGAACGGTGAAACTGTACAAGTCGATACGATAGTTAACATCATCTTTAAGCTTGGTCACTAAATCGGATTTCCGTGTAGCGCAGCGGAGCAATGATGTCAGTGCTGTGAAGTCAGATATCGACATCGCCTCACGAATTCGCGCTCGCGCGTCAATCTGCCCAGCGCTCTGCCGATTTACCGCTTCAATCCAATACGATTCGTGCTATCGTACCGGCCATGCAAGGAAAGCCTGTAAACCTTCGCCGCCAGTTTTATCGCGCCGCGCTTTGTTTGCAGTTCGTCTTGGCTTCCGGCGCGGTGTTTGGGCAGACCACAGAACAAAACAAGACTCCACCACAGCCTGTTGTCTCAATCGCTCCGCCAGCGCCATACAGTGACTGGCATGCATTCATGTCTGCGGCAGCAAAAATGAACGGCCTCACCGATGAGTCTCTGCCGCCATGGCATCTTAAGATCACCTACAAAACATTCGATACTCAGGGAAAACCAACAGACCAGGGTGTCTTCGAAGAGTATCTCTCTACTCCCACAAAATACAGAGTCAGCTTCACCAGCCCGTCATTCACGCAATCTACCTACGCAACCAACCGCCCGGACCGTGCCGTCTTCGTCACCGGTGGGGCAGGTCCATCGCAGCCCCCGCCGCTCTTTTATTTATGGGGAGCCTTCGTCTCTCCGCTTCTCAAAGAAGAAAAGCTGGCGGCATTCGATTTTCAAGAGCAGGAAAGAGTTGTCCAGGACAACAAAATCTCGTGCCTGTTTGCAATGACCAAAGGAACAATGGCCACGAATTTTCAGTCTATGGCTCAGGCCAGCTTTTGCTTCGACGCAGGCACCATCACTCTGCGATCCACGCTTTCTCCCCTGGGCGGCAATGGCACGCTGATTTACCGAACTAACTTTGCAAACTTCCAGGGCAAAACTATTCCCCGTGATCTCGCCGTCGGCCAAGGCGGAAAAATTGTGCTCTCCGCCCACATCGAAACCATGGAAACCGCCGATAAGTTCGACGAAGCTTTATTTGTGCAACCCACCGACGCACGGCTCTACCCAACCATGCAGGCTGCAGCCGGAGTGATGGGCCTGAATGGCGTACCCCTATTACAAGGGCCAATCAAGATGCTTCCGGGCCCCACTCCAGGCGCTCCGGGAGCCAAAATCATCCTTCCCGTCGGCGAATGGCCCGCGGCATGCCCAGCGCCACAGAGATCCTCTACGCCGTACGCATCCTTCCCGCCGCGCCGCAGCCCGAACCCACCGCCAGACCCGCGGGATACAACAAGAAGCTCTCCAGGCCAACCACCCGCTACAACGCAGACTTCCTCATCGATTCGAAGAAGGTGCAGTTGTGGCCCACCTCCGACGGAAACCACACCGGCATGATCCGCATAGAGCTTCTCGCCTACGACCATGACGGCAAAGCCCTCAACTGGACCGGCCAGACCATGAGCCTCAAACTCGACGCCAGCACCTACGCAGCCATCCAGCGCTCCGGCATCCCTGCTCATCTTGAAATCGATCTACCCAATACCGATGTCTATCTCGCCACCGGCATCTACGATCTCCAGGCCAACAAAGCCGGCACTCTGGAAATTCCGGTGGTGGTCGGTGCAGGTCTGAACCCTCGGAAGAGCAGATAGTCATTACGCGCCATGGCGTGTCAGTCGCACAGATAGGTCCACCCCACTCGCTGCTCCTGCGAACAGAAGAGCGGGCAGGGTTGGTGCTAAAGGATGAGCGGCATGTCGTAGGTTCTGTTTGGAGAAGGACTGCGCTCAGCGTGTAGCAAGGTAGAGAGGCTTGTGTAAGGAGCGAACACTGCTGCACCGAAACATTTGCACCTCTTGCGATCTGCAAGATCGCGATGTGGTGCCACATTGAGCATGAGATAGCCGACCCGGAGAAATTTGTTTCAGCTTTCGGGGTTGGGAGGCGGATTTAGGACTGTTGCGAGACTTAAGCTCCGATTCGCGAACTTACGGAACCATCCAGGGGAGCCAGTAGGCTTGCGCGAAGGCGATGCAGCTGATGATGGTGGCGAGCAGCAGGCTGTGAAAGAAGGCGGAGCGCAGGACCTTACCTTCCTGGCCTATGAGGCCGACGGTGGTGACGCCGATGGCGATGTTTTGCGGTGAGACCATTTTGCCGGCGACTGCTCCGCAGGTGTTGGTGGCGGCGAGCAGGATTGGGCTGAGATGAAGCTGATGCGCGGCGGCGACCTGCAGATTGCCGAAGAGCAGGTTGGAGGCGGTGTCGGAACCGGATAGGAAGCAGGCGATCCAGCCGAGAAATCCACTTAGAAATGGGAAGGCTGGGCCGACCTGGGCGAAGGCTGCGCCGAGGGTGTAGGCCATGCCGGAGTAGTTATAGAGATAGGCGAGCGCGACGATGATGAGCACGGTGAGGCCGGGCTTGCGGAGCTGGTGAAAGGTGTCGAGGCCGCTGGTGAAGAAGGCGTGAGCTGACGCCCTCAGGCAGAAGGCGGTGAGGATGGTGGCGACGAGTGCGGCGGTTCCGGCGGCGAGGGGCTGGAAGGTGTAAAGCGCGGCATACGGCTTGTGGTAGAGAGTGATGAGCACTCCGTTGTGCAGATTGGGGATGGGCCAGAGGAACTGGGCGGTCGGGATGAGCTTGAGCCAGGTCCAGAGAATGACGATGCCGGAGAGCAGCGCCCATGGGAGCCAGGCGAGGAAGGATTCGCGGGCGGTGAGTGGTTCTGCTTTAGCCGAGGAATTGGCGGCGATGCTTTGCGGGCGCAGCTTGAGGAAGGCTACGGTGGCGACGATGGAGATGCAGGCGGCGAGGACGTCGGCGAGGTAGGGGCCGGCGAAATTGGAGACGAGGAATTGTGTAAGGGAGAAGCTGAGGCCGGTGACGAGGGCGATAGGCCAGCGCTTGCGCAGGCCCGCGCGGCCGTCGGTGACGAGGATGAGATAGGCGGGGAGGATCAGCGAGAGGACGGGAACCTGACGGCCGGCCATGGCGGAGAGCTGGTTGAGTGGGAGTCCGGTGACGCCGGCAAGGGCCAGGATGGGGATGCCGAGCGATCCGAAAGCGACTGGAGCTGTGTTGGCGATGAGGGCGGTGAGGACGGCGCGGCGTGCGGGGTGGCCGAGGCTGACGAGCAGGAAGGCGGTCATGGCAACGGGCGCGCCGAAGCCGGCGGTGCCTTCTAGGAGTGCTCCGAAGCAGAAGGCGACGAGAAGCACCTGCACGGCGGGGTCTCCGGAGGCGTGCTGCTCGATCCAGCGGCGGAGCAGGTCGAATTTACCGGTGGCCTGGGTGAGGTTGTAGAGCCAGAGGGCGGTGAAGACGATCCAGAGAATGGGCCAGACGGCGTAGAGGACGCCGTAGAGGGCGCTCCAGGCGACGAGCGACGTGGGCATGTGCCAGAGAAAGATAACGAGTGCAGCGGCGGAGGCCAGTGCGCATAGCGCGGAGAATAGACCGCTGCGGCGAAGGACGCCCATGAGGATGAGGATTACGGCGAGTGGAAGGACAGCGGCGAGCGCAGAGAGCGGGAGCGAGCCGAAAGGGGCGATGGGCTGCGGCCAGGGATTCATGGGTGTTGGGACGTGGAGCGGACGGGCGAGTTCATGCTAACGCATTTGCTCTGGACTGAGAGAGCCTGAGTTGGCGGGTAGCGATCCTGGCGTCTAGTTTTGAGCGGTGTTGGGGCGTCCGAAAAAGAGGATGTAGTTGTCGGGGTCGCTGATCTCGAAGCCGAGGAGGTTTTCGGTGGTGATTCCGAGGGGTTTGAGAAAAGTAGCACCGCTGGCGTTGAATTCGGCAGCTAGAGCTTCGGGATCGGGGACGGAAAGGTAGGCGTCCCAATGCATGTAGTGATGGTTGAGGTGGTTGGGTTGGGGATGCGCTTCGCGGTCGCTCTTGAGGAAAAGCATGATGTTGTCGCGTTGGACGATGGCGAAGAAAGGATCGGTGTCTGGATCCTGGATACATGACTTGAAGCCGAGTTTGTCGCGATAAAAGGCGATGGATTGGCTGACGTCGCTGACGATGAAGCAGGGAGAGATGGAGTCGATGTGGGCGGGCATGGTCGGCCAAATGTTAGCAGAGATTCATTTCGTACATGGGACATTTCTTCGATCAGAGACTGAATCAATGTCCAATCTCGGTACAGATTCCGTAGATATTTCGGAGAGAGGTCAGCCATTGATGCGGCCGCGATTGTTTCCGATTTGAACACGATCACCTGACACGGATTTCACCAGATGCAGGTATTGGGTGCCGTTAACCTTGGAAAGCACGATATCGCCGATTTGAAGTGCACGATCCTTGAGCGGACAGACGATAACCAACTGACCGCTCTCGATCTTGGCGCTCATGCTATTGCCGCGAGGCCTGAACTGAACGGTCTCACCTTGAAGCAGGCGCTCGATATATCTGCTAGCCCAACTCATCTATTCGGAACGATACCTCCCAAGTATAGAAGAGTAGATAGACGACGCGGCACTCCAAATGCATAGCGGCAATTGAATCTCTCATAGTGGGGTGAGAAAGCGGGCGCGCTGGCGAATTCTCTGGTAAACTGGGAATTCTGGGTCTAGTGACTGACCGATTCAGCAGGAAAAGCAGGAACGTACTATGTCGATTCATCCCGTAATGCAGCGCCTGGCGGACAAACTGAAGCGTACGGATTTGCCGGATTTCAAGGCTGGCGACCAGGTTCGCGTGCAAGTGAAGATCAAGGAAGGCGATAAAGAGCGCCTGCAGGCCTTTGAGGGCCTGGTGATTGCCGTGAAGAATGGCCCGCAGGGCAGCTTTACGGTGCGTAAGATGAGCTTTGGCCAGGGTGTCGAGCGCATTTTCCCCTTCAACTCGAAGGTTGTGGACAAAGTGGAAAAGATTCGCAGCTACCGTGTGCGTCGCGCGAAACTGTTCTACATTCGCGGACTGCGTGGCAAGGCTGCACGTATGCGCGAGGTTGCGCGCGAGCACGCGTAAGCGTGTTATTTGCGGAGATCGCAAAAAAGCAGATCCTTCGCTTCGCTCAGGATGACAATTCTGAGAGATATGTGAAGAAGAAAGTTCAGAGAGCCCCGGTTTTTGCCGGGGCTTTTCTGCGTTTGGATGGATTAGGCGGCGATCTAGTGGGCGGGTTTTCCTAGGGAAGGGTTTCTATACTGGATTGCATGAGTCCACGCGGCAGAGTCAAATCTGGGGGCAAAGCGAAGCCTGTGCTGTTGGATGAGGCAGAGGCTGTATGCGAGTGGGTTTGCGGATGGGAGTTTGAACGGATGGCGCGGGCTGGGGGTTCGCTGCGAGTTGCCGGTGTGGATGAGGTTGGGCGTGGGCCGCTGTTTGGGCCGGTGGTGGCGGCGGCGGTGATTTTGCCTGCGGATGTGGACCTGGACGGGCTGAATGATTCGAAGAAGCTGACGGAAGAGGAACGGGAGCACTTCAGCGAACGGGTGCAGAGGGTGGCACTGGCGTGGTCGGTGGCTGAGGTGGATGTGGTGACGATTGACCGGATCAATATTTTGCAGGCTTCGAAGCTGGCGATGCGGCTGGCGGTGGATGCGCTGGGGCAGCAAGGTTGGGGTCCGGATCATCTGCTGATTGATGGTAATCAGAAGATAGATGCGGTTTGCCGGCAGACGACGATTGTTTCGGGGGATGCGCGGAGTTTGTCGATTGCGGCCGCCAGTGTGATTGCGAAGGTGCATCGGGACAGGTTGCTGTGCGAGCTGGATGTGAAGTATCCGGGGTATGGATTGGCGCGGAATAAGGGGTACTCGACGCCGGAACATAAAAAGGCGCTGGTGCGGCTCGGGGCGACGGAGTTGCATCGGCGAAGCTTTGCGCCGGTCGCGGAGCTGTTTGCGCTGGAAGTGGAAACGATTGATATTGAGGTGGGGTTGTTTGAGGAGTGAGGGATGCGGGCTCCTTTGCGTCGGTTGATCTTGTTTTCAATTGGGCTGTCGCTTGCGGCTCCTGGTTCGTGGGCGCAGCAGCCTGCTAAAAACGTTGGCACTGGGGTGGGATCGGTGAGTGGCAGTGTTAGCTGCTCCGATACGAATGCTCCGGCGCGATTTGCTGTGGTAACGCTGCTGCCGATTCCGGCGGAGGGTGTGGCGAAACAGCCGCAGCAGACTTCGAGTGCGATTGCAACGACGGATCTGGATGGACGCTTTGCGATGGCGCGGGTGCCGGCGGGGAAGTATTTTGTGCTGGGGCGGCTGGCTGGGTATCTTAATCCGCTGGCTGCGTTTGGAACTGATCAGCTGCAACATCTGTCGGAGGATACGCGCAAGGAACTGATGGCTGCGATTCCGGTGGTGACGGTGCAGGCGGATCAGCCGGTTTCGATTGATGTGCGGCTGGAGCACGCGGCGACACTGGCGGGGACGGTGTTGTATGACGATGGCAGTCCGGCGGTGGGGCTGGATGTGGGGTTGATTCGGAAACGGGCGGATGGGACTGTTGAACAGGTAGAAGGGGATCTGGTGAACAATGTCAATCCGTTTGAAGGCGCGCATGCGACTACGGACGATCGTGGGCGCTACACGCTGATTGGATTGCCGGCGGGTGAATATGCGGCGGTGGCGAAGCTGCCTGCGACATGGATTTCGGCAAACGCGAAGCTGGATGGAACAGGAACTGCGCTTTCAATTGTGAGCCATGATGGCAATGCGATGGCGGTGTATTCGGGGAATGTGTTTCGCGAGCGTGATGCGAAATTTACGAAGCTGGGAAATGGCGATACGGCGACCGGCGTAGATATGGGGATTCCGCTTGGCGGACTACATGTGTTGCGCGGGACGGTGACGGCGAAGCGGGATGGGCATGCATTAAATAAGGGCCATGTGCTGCTGTTGTATGCAGATGACCGGATGGAGATGCGTTCTACGGATGTGCAGCAAGATGGAAGTTTCGAATTCGAGTATGTACCGGAGGATCGATACATTCTTGAGGTGAAGGCCGGGCAGGATGTGGAGCAGGTGCAGATGCATCAGTTCAACAGCAACTACACCGATGAGAAGGTGATGGGACGGTATGGTGCTGCGGAGTTGCCAGTAGTGGTGCAGGGAGATATGAGTGGGATTGTGCTGGTGGTGCCGGATGCGGCGGGTGCGAGCGTTGCTCAGCAGTAATGCAAGGGCTGCATAACGAAAGAACAACCCGATGCAGTCATGAATGAATACTGCATCGGGTGCATGGCGAATCAACCTAATAGATTATTGAAGCTAGTTGTTATAGACGGTCCAGGTGTCCATGGTGCAGACGTTGAGACGGCGGGTGGTGGCGGTGCGGCCATCGCGAAGAACAGCTTTGATGTCGTAGAGGCAGTGGCCGGAGCCGTCATCCATGTTGAAGCTCATGTAGTGGTTGTTGTCGATGCTTTCAAAGAGGCCGAGCTGGTCGGGTCCCCAGTTTTCCTGATCGACATTGGAGACGTACAGGTGATAGATGGGGCTGGAAGCATCGTTGATCACGCGTACGACACGGTTTTCGCCAGATTGAGCCTGAGCAGCGATCGCGCTGAAGGTGAATACGGCGACTGCGAGAAGGATTAGTTTGCGGAATGTCATTTTAGTTCCCCTTCCTGATCGAGATTGATTTTGGTCTGTTGCTGAATTCGGTCCGGAGGCTGTAGCTCTGTTGTTTCTCAAGGGTTTTCAGAGCTGCCGGCCTTGTGTCCGTCACTCAGAACAGCGGGGATTCAATGTGAATGTGCGGAGATTTTGAAAATAAATTTGCTTGTAATTGGATCGAGACTTGTGGCAATACGGGCAGGTTCGCGCTGCGCGCGAAGGTGAAGCAGGTTCCCTTCGGGAATGACAGACAAGAAAAGCAAGTGCAGGAGCGACGGACTCTTTGGCGTATCAGGCGGCTTGTGCGGTGCGGGGCTTTTGCTTTTTCCACCAGGTGAGGATGGGGCGGGCGATGAAGAGTGCGGCCATGATGAGGGTGATCCAGAGGGGAGTGAGGACGCCAGATTTTACCTGCCACCAGTAATGCAGAAGACCTAGGCAGACGGCAATGTAGACGAGCTTGTGGAGCTGGTTCCAGCGCTTGCCGCCGAGACGGCGGATCGATCCGGTGGTGGAGGTGATGGCGAGGGGTACGAGCAGCAGCCACGCCAACACTCCGACGGTGATGAAGCGGCGTTTGGCGATGTCGTCGAGGATGCGGTGAGGATCGAAATAGGCGTAGAGGCCGACATACGCGAGCAAGTGGATGGAGGCATAGAAGAAGGCGAAGAGGCCGAAGAGGCGGCGGAACTTGACGAGCCAGCTCAGGCGCGACCATAGCTGGCGCAATGGTGTGATGGCGAGTGAGATGACGAGCAGGTTGAGTGCGGTGTGGCCGGTGGCGAACTCGATCTGAGCGGTGGGGTCGGGGCCGAGAGTGTTGGTGACGGAGCCCTGGACTAGGATGGCCAGGGGGATGAGGCAGCAGATCCAGATGAGGGTTTTAAGGAGGATGAGAATGGACTTGGACATCGGTCAGTGAGAAGCAGATTCCCTTCGGGAATGACAGACAGAACGACAAAGACAATAGCAAGAACAACAACAAGAAACAAAAGTAAGACGCATTGCTGGCGCTGCCCTAATAATACTTGCGGAGGTCCATGCCTTTGTACATGGAGGCTACGAAGTCGCCGTAGCCGTTGAACATGAGTGTGTTTTTGCGCTGTGCATAGAAGGGTTTCCCGATGACACGCTCGGTCTTCTGGCTCCAGCGCGGGTGATCGACGCCGGGATTGACGTTGGAGTAGAAGCCGTATTCGTTGGGGGCCATGTCGTTCCAGGTGGTGGCCGGCTGCTTATCGACGAACTTGATGCCGACGATGGACTTGGCAGATTTGAAGCCGTACTTCCACGGGACGATGACACGGACGGGGGCTCCGTCCTGGTTGGGCAGTACGTCGCCGTAGAGACCGAGGGTGAGCAGGGTGAGGGGATTCATGGCTTCATCCATGCGCAGGCCTTCTTTATAGGGCCATTGAATGGTGCTCTCGGGCCACCATTTTTCGATCTTGTTATTGAAGTAGCTGGTGAACTCGATGTATTTGGCGTTGGAGAGAGGCTCGACCTGCTTGATGAGTTCTGAGAGGGAGTAGCCGACCCAGGGGATGACCATGCTCCATGCTTCTACGCAGCGGAAGCGGTAGGTGCGGTCTTCGAGGGGGCGGAGCTTGAGCAGGTCGTCGATGTCGAAGGTTTTGGGGGTTTTGACGAGGCCGGAGACTTTGACGGCCCAGGGACGGGTGGGGAGGGCTGAAGCGTTTTGAGCCGGGTCGGACTTGTTGACACCGAATTCGTAGAAGTTGTTGTAGTGAGTGATGTCCTGGAAGCTGGTTAGCTCTTCGCCGGTAGTGGTGATGGGGCTCTTGACGGTCTGGAGCTTGCCGGCGGCATGAACTTTGGTGGGCGGGGCAATGAGATCGCCTACTTCGCCAGCGGCAAGTGCAACGGCTCCGGTAGCGACTGCTCCGGCCAGGAAGCTGCGGCGGTTGAGCCACTTCTCCTTTGGGGTGATTTCGGAGCTGGGGATGTTGGAACCGGTGAGCGGGCTGGGTTTGCGAATCAGCATAAAGAACCTTGGAGGCAAGGCTCAGCGAAGATTCCTCACGCCTTTGCGCTCTCATTCGATTAGACAGCACTGAGCAAGGATGAGTTACAGGAAAGATCCGGAAGGCGGAATGGGATTGCGCGGGATGAAAGAAAGGGGCGACGTCGCGATCAGGGAAGGATCGCGGATTCCGAGTTCAGAGCGGGGTCGGCGAGCATGCGATAGAGGGTGGAGCGGCTGATGCCGAGCTGCCTGGCGGCGCGCAGCTTGTTGCCGTGGTTGAGGTGGAGCACGTGTTGGATGTGGCGTCGAATGGCAGCATTGAGGGTCATTGGGACCGAAGACTCTGACGGTGGGGTTGGTGGAGGCTGATGAACCGGCGCGAGCGCCTGATGGAGCGCGATCGCAGTGATAACGCCGCAGGGGGAATCGATGATGGCGGATTCGAGGGTGGAGGCCAGCTCACGGACATTGCCGGGCCAGGAGTGCCGCACGAGGTGTTGCAATGCACCAGGGGCAAAGATTGCGGGCGGCTGCTGGTAGCGATGGCAGATGTGCTGGAGGATGGTCTGAGCGAGCGGGGCGATGTCTTCACGGCGGTTGCGGAGGGGTGGCAACAGGAAGCGGACGGCCGAGAGGCGGAAGGCGAGATCGGGCAGGAAGCGGCCCTGATTCGCAAGCTCGCGGAGCGACGCATGGGACGAGGTGAGGAGAAGGAAACGCGGGGTGCTCGCGAGATCGCTTTGGACCGCTTTGACGAAGCTGAGCAGGAGATGCTGGCCGCTGGAGGACAGCAGGTCTACGCGATCGAGATAGAGTGTTCCGTCGCAGGCTGGAAGATCGGTTTCAGTGACGAGCCATTCTCGGGCATCATGGCGGCGGAAAGAGGCGGAGGCAAACGGACTTTTGTGGTGCAGCAACCGGGCGAAGAGATGTTTCCCGGTTCCGGGCTCGCCCTGGAAGGATGCCAGATGAAGGCGGGGAGCGACGATTTCCGCCTGAAGAAAGAGACGACGCATGGTGGGGTTTACGCAGACGAAATCTTCGGAGGGCATGTGGCTATCGGCGAACTCCCGAACGGATAGGGCTGCTCGTTCGGAGACCTGCCGGGACGTGAATGAGCCGTTGAGCATAAGAACCGCATTGCCGGATCGTTTTGCACGGAGCCGGCGAAAGTCTGGTGAAATCGCGATACTTTGGGGTTTATCGGCTGGATTGTGCGGGGACTTGAGGTGCGGAGCAGCGCTAAAAGGGGACGCTTCCTGCAAATGGAGCGGAATGGGATACGAGGGTACCCCTATTCCGCTCCGTTTGCAGCTTAGCGATAGCGTTTGGAGGGCTCGTCGGAGGCGATTTCGCCGTCGCGGATATGGACGACGCGGTGGGCGTAGTCGGCGATGTCGGGCTCGTGGGTTACGAGGACTATGGTGTTTCCCTTGGCCTGGAGCTCGTCGAAGAGAGCCATGATCTCGACGCCGGTCTTGGAGTCGAGGTTGCCGGTAGGCTCGTCCGCGAGGATGATGGATGGGCTGTTGACCAGGGCGCGGGCGATGGCTACGCGCTGGCGTTGACCGCCGGAGAGCTCGTTGGGCTTATGGTGCATGCGGCCATCGAGGTTGACGTTGCGCAGAGCCTCTTTCGCGCGTTCGATGCGCTGGGCGGCGGGGGTGCCGTTGTAGATGAGCGGCAGCTCGACGTTGTGCAGGGCGGTGGCGCGGGCGAGCAGGTTGAAGGTCTGGAAGACGAAACCGATTTCCTTGTTGCGGATGCGGGCCAGTTCATCGTCGTCGAGCTCGCTGACGAGCTGGTTGTTGAGCCAATATTTGCCCTTGCTGGGGGAGTCGAGGCATCCGATCAGGTTCATGAAGGTGGATTTACCGGAACCGGAGGGGCCCATGATCGCAACGTACTCGTTCTCCTTGATTTTGAGCGAGATGCCGCGCAGCGCGCTGACCTGCTGCTCGGAGCCCATATCGTAGGTCTTCCACAGGTCTTCGACGACGATCATGTCGCGCTGTGGCGTTTCCTGGGCTTGTGCCGGGGCGATCTCGGTGCTGGTCATGGTGTTGGCTGCCATCCTTAAACTTCCTTTTAGATCCGTCCTGCTTCTTCAGTGTACTGAGCCTGAAATCCGGTAGTCCGCCAGGCTTGCCGGCCTCGTGTTATGCCATCGTCCCTAACATCCCTAAGATGCCGGGTTGGCGGCGGCGGGCTTTTCTGTGTCGCGTTTCAGGAGAGCGCCGCTTTTGAGAACTCGGAGGGTCTTGTAGGGGCCGGTGACGACTTCGTCGCCCTGCTGGAGGCCTGAAAGAACTTCAATGTCGGTGGCTCCGGTAATACCGGTCTTGACGGGGACGAAGACGGCGCGGAGCTTGCCGCCGATATTGCGCGCGACGTAGACGCCCTGGACCGGAGACGTTTTGGGCGTTTCAGCCGAGGCGGCCGTGGAGAGGAGCGGCTTGCCGTTTGAATCGAGCTTCTCGGGGACGGCGTTGGTGAGGGACTGAATGGGCAACGAAAGCACGTTGGTCTTGTGCGCGGTGGTGATCTTGGCGGTGGTGGAAAGGCCGGGGCGGAGCTCCGAATCGGGTTGATCGAGCGTGACAACCACCCTGAAGTCCTTGGCCTCTTCGGTGCCGGTGGTACTTTGCGAAGTGGCGACGCCGGTGGAGCGGAGGATGGCCTGGTCACCTACCAGTGTGACGTGGCCCTTGAAAATACGACCCGGCAGGGCGTCCACTGAGACGTCGGCAGGCTGGCCCATCTGGATATTGACGATGTCGGTCTCGTCAACCTTGACATCGGCGGTGATGATGCTCATGTCGGCCAGGGTCATCAGCGTGGAGCCTTCGGCGTTCTGGATGCCTTCGACAACGGTTTCGCCCTGGCGGATGGGCTCGTTGGTCACGATGCCGTCGAAGGGCGCAACGGAATAGGTCCGGTCGAGCATGTCCTCATTGACGCGCTGGGTGGCGACCTGGGTGAGCATGTGTCCCCGGGCCGATTGAGTCTGCGCCTTCGCCTGGTTGAGGCTGGCGACCGACTGATTCACGGTGGCGACGTCGGTGTCGTAGGCGGCTTTCTTGGCGTCGTAGTCCTGCTTGGCCATAACGCCAGCTTTGTAGAGGCCCTGGGCGCGTTCCCAGTCGAGCTTCTTCTGCTCCAGGTCGGCCTGGGCGTGCTCGACGTTGGCTTGGGCTGTCTTCTCCGCCGCGATGTAGGCGTTGATGTCGGTCTTGGCGGCGTCGATGGTGGCCTTCTGGGCGTCTACGGTCGCCTGCTGCTGCACATTTTCGATGGTGGCGACGACTTCGCCCTTCTTAACGTGCTCACCCTCTTTCACGTAGAAGTGGGTGACACGCCCGAGCATCATAGCGCCCAGGTTGACGTAGTTTTTGGGCTTGATCTGGCCGGTGCCGCTGACGATGGTTGACAGGTCCCCGCGCGTGACCTTGGCGGTTAGGACTTTGGTGTACCCGGATTGCGCCCGCCAGACCATAAATCCGACGAGGGAAGCAACAACGACGAGCACAAGAATACCGATGAGAACTTTTTTCATAGCTGGTTTGCTTGCGGAAGTCTCCGCTGACAGTGTACGCAACGATCGCGCCGGAGGTTCCCGGAAAGCGCGGGAATTGGAACAATGGATGGGGTTTTGGGGTGAGGGGAGGGTCTGTGGACGGGTTTCAGGTGGTCCTGGCGGGGGTGACATTTTGGTGGAATTCCAGTCGAACTGGTACACCCATCCTTGCCGCGCCCCTTATCCGACCTTAAAATAGGGGAATTGCAGGAGCAGGACAAACGGTTATGCAGCAAACTGTTCGCACGGTTTCCGGAAGCGCATGGCGCGGGCCGGTGATGTTAGCGTTGGGAGTTGGATTGCTTGGTTTCGCCCCAATGAGAGCCCTGGCTTGGGCAGGGCAGGAGCAAGCACCTCAACAGACAACAGGCGGAACGGCCACTGTGACGAGTGGGCAGTCGGGGGCGTCGGACGATGCGCGGCAGCAACTGCCGAAGCCGGATGGCGTCGATCCGCTGAACCGGCCGCTGTCGGACAAGCAGAAGCGGACGCGCCAGAAAGAGCTACATCAGGAGCTTTCGGACACCTATAAGACATGGCTGAACCAGGACGTGGCTTACATCATCTCCGATGAGGAGAGGAAGGCGTTCAAGAACCTGAGCAACGATGAGGAGCGCGACGCCTTCATCGAGAACTTCTGGCTGCGCCGGAATCCCAATCCTGACTCCCCTGAAAACGAGTACCGCGACGAGCACTACCGGCGGATCGAGTACGCCAATGAGCATTTTGCGGCCGGAAAGCCGGGATGGAAGACGGATCGCGGCCATATCTACATTGCGTTCGGGCCGCCCGATTCGAAGGATTCGCACCCGGCGGGCGGCAGCTATGAGCGCCCGATGGATGAGGGCGGCGGCGAGACCTCGACCTTCCCGTTTGAAACCTGGCACTACCGGTATCTGGAAGGCATTGGCGACAACATTGACATCGAGTTTGTAGACACCTGCCAGTGCGGCGACTATCACTTCACGATCGACCGGTCGGAGAAGGATGCGCTGCTGCACGTGCCGGGAGCCGGCGCGACACTTTACGAGCAGATGGGGCAGGCGAAGAAGGCAGACCGGTTCAAGGGCGGCATCGAGAATCTGGGCAATGGGCCGATGGGCGCGGGCCAGGAAGGCAAGGAATTTGACCGCATCGAGCTGGCGGCCAAGCTGTTTGCGCCTCCGCCGATCAAGTTCAAGGATCTGGAAAGCTTTATTTCGGACCACAAGCTGCTTACCGGTCCGATCTTCCCGTTTGATGTGCGCACGGACTTTATACGGGTGACGGAAGATACGGTGCTGGTGCCGGTTACGCTACAGATCAAGAACGGGGACATTACGTTCAATACTAAAGATGGCGTATCGCACGGGGTGGTGAACATCCTGGGCAAGGTTTCGACCATTACGCACAAGGTTGTGCAGACGTTTGAAGAGACGGTGGAAGTGAACGAGCCTGCGGAGCTGCTGCAGCAGGCGCTAAATAAGCAGTCGGTGTACTGGAAGGCTCTGCCGCTGCGTCCGGGAGAGTATCGGTTGGATATCGGGATCAAGGATGTTAACAACCCGGATCACGTGGGGATTTATGCGCAGAGCATCAACGTTCCGAAGTTTGACGACGAGAAGCTGTCGACCTCGTCGCTGATTTTGGCGGATACGATGTACAAGGTTCCGAGCCAGACGATCGGCGCAGGAAATTTCATTCTGGGCAATATGTATGTACGGCCGCGCGTTAGCCCGAATTCGGTGACCCCGGTGAAATTTCAGCGAGATCAGAAGCTGAATTTCTGGATGCAGGTTTACAACCTGGGTATCGACGACAAAACGAAGAGCAACTCGGCGACGGTAACTTACGAAATCCAGGATGCGGCGTCAGATAAGGTACTGCTGGAGACGCATGAGGACTCCAAGGATGTGAGCGCGCACAGCGACCAGTTGACGATGGATAGGAGCGTGCCGCTGGCGGGTCTTCAGCCAGGCAAGTACAAGGTGGTGATCCGGGTGAATGATGCAATTTCAAAACAAGAGATTGCGCAGTCAGCCCCATTTGTCGTGGAATAGGAAGAATCCCCCACTTGAGCGGCACGGCTGGGCAATGAATCCAGTCGGCTGGATGGTTTTCGTTTCAGGAGAATTTCCTTATCGGAAGATGCCGAGGCGCGATTAAGTTCAGCCAATAACTGTGAAGCGTAGCTTTCGACAAACCGCAGTCACGCAACTCGTTGCAGCCTTTGCCGTGCTGGTCACCGTGGGGGTCTTCAGCTCAGACGAGACGGCTTACGCGGCCAGCGCGCCGGATAACGCGACGGTCTCAGGCGTGGTGCGGGATGTGAGCGGTGTCCCGCAAGTCGGGATCGAAGTCGATCTAGTGCGGGCGAATCTGACGGTTGCGGCGAGGGTCTTCACCAACACACACGGCGCTTACAGCATCTCTGCTATTTTTCCTGGACATTATTCGCTGAAGGCGATGGGCGGGGACTTCATTCCGACGCTCAAGGAAAATCTGCGTCTTCGGGCGAAGACGGTTGTCGATCTGACGCTCAGCAATATTTATGACCTGATGCAGGTGGCTCCGCGATTGCAGCGCTCGCGGGCGAATGGACAGGATGACTGGGCGTGGACGCTGCGGTCGGCCCAGAACCGGCCATTACTCCGGTGGCAGGAAGATGGTTCGCCGATTCTGGTATGGGACGGGTCGGTTGAAACGCGGCCTGGCGCCAACAGGAAGCAAAAGCTGAAGATGAGTGCTTCGGCTGGCAATCGGCGGTTTGGCGCGGGCGGTGAAGAGGTATCGGTAGCTGCGGTGCGGGATGGTTCAGCCCGGCGTCGGACGGCGATGAGCGCGGAGATGGCTCCGGATGCCTCGGGCGTGGTGGATGCCATGATGGGATTTCGCCAGGAGATGGCGAACTCCGGTATGGGTTCAAGCTCGATGCAGAGCCTGGTGGCGGTGATGGCCGATCCGGAGGTGATTGCGGGTGGGCGGGATGGCTTGCAGGCGGCGTCGCTGCGGACGTGGGAGTCGCTGGAACTGCTCGGCGGTCTGCAGGCTGAGGTGGGTTCGAACCAGGTGACAGCGCGGACGGGGGATGGATCGGCGATCTTTGCGGCTCTGCCATTTGCGACGATCACCATGCAGCGTGGGCAGAGTGCGCTGCAGTATCGCTTGGCAACAGCGAGAGGAGCCGACGGGACGGCGAGCGAGGTTATGCCGCAGGCGTGGCTGCCGGTGCTTTCGGAGCGCGATGGCCAACTGGTGCTTGAGCATGGAATGCATCAGGAGCTGGGGTGGTCGACGAGCGCGGGCCCGGCAGAGATGCAGGTGGTGATCTACGGCGACCACCTCGACAATCCAATGATCGAAGGCTCGGGACGGCTGAGCGCCGAGGCGAACGATGGGCCGTGGCTTTTGGTGGATAGAGCAAGCGGATTGCTGCGTACTGCAGGACCGAATTACTCGTCGGCGGGAATGCTGGCTTCGGTAGGAAGCAGACTGCCCGGGCATAACCGCATCAAGCTTAGTTATGCGAGCGGCGATGCGCTGGTGATGCAGGCGAGTTCGCGGCCTGCGGATGTGGCGGCGATTCTTCAAGGAACTCATTCGCGGCACGCGCAGATGTACTCGCTGGTGCTTTCGGGAACGACGGAAGGAACCGGAACCCACTGGCGGGCGAGCTACCGGTGGCAGCCGGAGTCGACGGTGACGGAGGTTGCGCCTTACGCTGTGGATGCGGCTGAGCCTTATCTGAATGTCTACATCCGGCAGCCGATCCGCGCACGGCATGACGGGCCGGGCGGCGTGGAGGCCCTGATCGATCTGCGGAATCTTTTGGCGGAGGGCTATCAGCCGTTTCTGACGAGCGATGGATCGCATCTCTACTTCGCGCAGGCGCAGCGGAGCATTCGCGGCGGGTTGGCCTTCACCTTCTAGTTTTCTCTCGACTCATCCGAAGTCGAGCGCAATCTTCCACAATTCAGGCCATGGAAGGCGGGGCGGTCCGCAGAGATAGATCTCTGCGTGATCGTTGGACTCCTCGTTGTTCTGGCCGGGCGGATAGGGGATGCGTGCTGCCAGATGGCAGCCGGTGAACTGTGCCTCGCGGTCTTCGTCGCCGACGCCGAGGACGATGTTGGTGGTGGGCTGGCTGGCGGGATAGGTGCGGAGCCAGAAGGAGTTGGTTCCGGTGATGGGTGGGGGCAGATGGTAGGCGGGCCCGAAGATTTCGACAGCTCCAGCTTCACCGTAGTTGCCGAGGATGAGGCCGAGATGAGCCTGTTGTTCAGGCGATAGAGAGTCGCGGACCTGCGCGATGCTGCGAAGCATGGTGTCCCAGCCGGTTTCTTCGCGGAGATCGCCGCTATGTGCCATGGCGAAGCTGCGCAAGGGACCGGAAGAGGCAAGCGGAACGAGGATGGCAGTGGCGTAGGCACCGATGGCGGCGATGCCGGCGAAGACGAGGGTGGCGAGAGAGCGGCGAAGGATCGCGGAGCGTGGCGCAAGCCAGCGTTCCCATGCGGCTGATCCAGCGGCGAGAAGCATGGGGTAGAGCGGTGAGGTGTAGTAGCCGCGGCCTTTGGCGATGGCGAAGAGGGCGATCGTCAGGACGAAGAGCCACGCGATGGGCCGGTATGTGCGGCTGCGGAAGACGCTGATAAGTCCTACGAGCGCTATGGGAACTGCGGCGATGTTGAAGCAGATGACGAGCTGATCGTGGAAGAAGCCAGCGGTGCGTCCTATGCGGACGTCGCGGGCGTGGATGTGCTGGAGGAAGCGGTAGGAGATGAGGTTGTGCTGGATCTGCCAGATGGCGTTGGGTAGAACGATCAGGAGGGTCAGGGCGACTCCTGCCCAGAACCAGCGATTGAGGAACCAACGCCGGCCCTGAGTGAGCAGCATGGCACCCAGGAGTCCGGCGATATAGAAGAGGATCGAGTATTTGGTTTCTAGGCCGAGGCCGAGAGATGCACCGATCAGCAGCCACCAGCGCGGATTACCGGATCGAAGGAGACGCAGGAAGGCCCACGATGCGAGCACCCACCATAGGTAGTCGAAGGAGGAGTACTGAAACTCGGTGCCTTCGAAGAGCGGGAGGGGCGAGAAGGCGACAGCGAAGGCGGTGAGGGCCTGGGCAGAAGTTCTGCCGCCGAGGTCGCGGGCCATAGCTCCGGCAATGACGATGGCCGTTGCCTGGGCGAGTACCGAGAAGAGGCGAAGACCGGGCAACCAGAGGCCGAAGATGGCCATGGAGAGCCGCTCGACGGCCGCAGTGAAGGGCGGATAGGCGACGAAACCCCAGTCGAGGTGGCGGGCATCGGCGAGGAACTGGAGCTCGTCGCGATGGAAGCCGTAGCGGGCGTTGGTGGCGATGTGCAGGAGGGTGATGACGACGGCTATGGCCAGAACGATGCGTCCTCCGATGACATTCGATTCATCGGCGACATGAACTGGGTGAGCAGGAGGCGGCATGAGGGGCTCCGGCGGGGATTTTGGTGGGTCCAGAGGGAGGTACGTGCGAGGTCTGGAGATGGTTCCCCGGAGGCGAAGGCCGAGGTGGCTCTGGCTTTCTGGGATTGTGTGGCGCGGTTTCAGGGAAATACACAGAGAGAAAACGGCCTGAGGCGCAGGGCAATCGCACTTGAGAAATGGTTTGAACCGGGGGTAGCTGGGGACCATGGTAGCCACTTATGTATAGGCGTGTCGGGCATGAAGTTCGTGTCAGGGGAATTCATATCGAAGAAAGAGACACTGGAGCAGTTTGGTTCCTGTTGGGAGGGTCAGCAGAGATCCGTGCAGCAGCAATGCCGGACTGCATGACTTTCACGAACAGCATTTCATGGCATTGTGTTACATGCTTTGCAGAGATTTCGAGCCCACATGGTATCTAAGATCTTCTGATCGGAGTGGCAATATGAGTCCACGGATTGCCTCGGCATGCTCACGCCAGGCGTCGGAGTCACCGCGCTCGCCCAACGCCGTTGCGGAAAGATCCGGGCAAAGTCCTGGTATCGTTGCGAATTGCGGACGGCGCTTTGCTGCACCATCGGGACACTGCGATGGAATATCGCGCCACCTTGGGTTGTTGTCCATGCCTCTGTCGTACGCGCAAAATCCTTCGACGAGAACGATGTCACGCGTAGTGCGATAGCGCATCAGCCGGGCATACTTGCGCCAGCGCATGTTTCTAGTCGAACGATGCCTCTGCCTGTTCTGGAGATGATGCAGTGGAAGATGGAAGACGCCATCGATAGTTGAAGATTCGGGAACGACTCGCGGCGGAGCTGGACCAGGTGCAGGACCACTTGACACCGAACTCCAGCAGGACGAGAACAGCGATAGAGGCTACGATTCCGAAACACAAGAGGCCTAGAGCGTAGCTTCCGGAATAGTCACGCAGAGCACCGAGAATTGAGGGAAGAAAGAATCCTCCGAGGCCGCCTGCCGCACCGACGATTCCGGTAATGAGCTCGATGTCCTCAGGAAATCGCTGCGGTGCAAGCTGGAAAACTGCGCCATTGCCCATACCGAGCATGCCCATTGCAAAGAAGAGCAGGATGAGAGAGGTGCTCACGGAAGGTAGAGCGCTCAAGGCCAGAAGACAAATCGAGAACCCTGCAAAGAGCGCAAGCAGCAAGCGAAATCCGCCTAAGCGATCCGAGAGCCATCCACCAACAGGGCGAAGAAAGCTTCCGGAAAGAACGGCGATGGTGGTGAAATCGCCAGCCTGAATCTTGGATAGATGGTATTGATCGTGAAAGAAGACGGAGAGGAAGCTGGCGAGCCCGACGAAGCATCCAAAGGTGATGCTGTAAAGGAAACAGAATCGCCAGGTATCGACGGTGTATAGGAGACGAGCATATTTGGGCCAGGGTTTGGTTGCAGGCCTTTCCGGACTGTCTTTGGCGAGAATAACGAAAACGATGAGTGCAAACAGCACCGCTACAAGCGCGAGTGCGAAAACGATGTGCCAGCCGTAGTGCTGTGCGAGCCTTGGGCCGAAGAAGGTGACAATCAGCGTGCCTGAGTTTCCGGCCCCTGCAATGCCCATGGCGAGTCCCTGGTGCTCAGCGGGGTACCAGCGGCCTGCAAGTGGCAGAGCTACTGCGAAGCTCGCACCTGCGATGCCCAGCAAAAACCCAATCGTCAACAACTGGGGCAAGGTCGTGGCGTAACGCCAACCTGCGATGAGAGGAATAAGCGTTAACGTGAGGCCCGCGAGGCCTGCGCGACGACCACCGATTCGATCTCCTATCAGGCCGAGAATGGGACGAAAGAACGAACCACCAAGCAGCGGTATGGCGGTCAACAAGCCTTTTTGCGTTGCAGAGAGGTGCAACTGATCGGCGATGAAGGGCGTAGTTGGTCCAAAGATAACCCACACCATGAAGCTGACATCGAAATAGAGGAACGCGGCCAGCAGTGTGGGCAGATGACCGCTGGCTGCGAATGATTTTCTATTCATGAATCGATCTCCTGAACGTCATTCATCAATTGCTGGTTCTTGGAATGGAAATAATGAGAAGGGTAGATTGGCTCCGGCGCCTATGAGACTGGATCCCGCGTTCTCTCGACACGAACAGAACACTGTTTGTAGTTGGGCTCGCGTGAGAGAGGATCGAAGGCGCTCTGAGTGATCTGGTTCGCGTTAGTCTCCACGAAGTGGAAGGGCAGAAACACCTGTCCGGGAGCTACGATCTCGGTGACGCGCAGTTCCACCTTTCTTACTCGACCACGAGGTGAGATCACATCGACATGATCATGAGCCTTGAGCCCAAGGTGCCTGGCATCGGCTGGATTCATTTCCAGCCAGGCGCGCGGCGACAAGCGCTGGAGTATCGAGATTTCGCCGGTCTTTGTGCGGGTGTGCCAGTGCTCCACGGTTCTGCCCGTGTTGAGAATGAGAGGGAACTCCGCGGAGGGTTGCTCCGGAAAGGGAGCCCATTGTGTCGGGATCAGCCTGGCCACGCCATCTTCAGTTTGAAACTTGCCATCGACGTAGAGTCGACGCGTTGCTTGCGGATCAGCAGAGCCATTTGGAAATGGCCATTGAATTCCGCCGCACTGTTCGAGTGCCTCGTAAGTTATGCCGGAATAGTCGCACAACCGGCCAGAGGAAACGCGGCGCCATTCATTGAATGAATCTACTGGAGACGCCCAACCGGGAAAGAGTTGCTTGTCTACGCCTAACCGCTCGGCGACGGAGAGGATGATCTCGAAGTCGCTTTTGGCTTCGCCCGGAGGAACCACGGCGGCATTGGCTTTACTTACGCGGCGTTCAGAGTTGGTGTAGGTTCCTTCCTTCTCGCCCCAGATGGATGCTGGAAGAATGAGGTCCGCGAGTTCGGTTGTCGGTGTTGGGTGGAAGCCATCCTGGACGACTAGAAATTCAAGCTTGCTCAGCGCGTGTTTGAGGATGTTGATGTTCGGGAAGGAAACAAGCGGGTTAGTGCCGATGATCCAAAGTGCTTTAATCTTGCCTGCGACCGCTGCCTCGATAATGTCGGGATATGCGAGGCCTCGCTTCTCAGGAATGCTTGAGACAGGGATGTTCCAGATGCCGGCGAGTTCTGCGCGATCTGTTGCCGACTCGAACTTGCGATAACCCGGTAAACCGGAAGTAAAGCCGGCCTCTCGTGTGCCCATGGCGTTGCACTGACCGGTGATGGAAAATGGAGCGGCGCCCGCGCGGCCAATGTTGCCGGTGATGAGCGCGAGGTTGTTGATCGCATTGACGGTCTCGGTACCCTTAGTGCTGTGATTTACACCCATGGTCCAGCCTATGAAGGCTCGCTTCGCGTTCAGGTAGAGATCTGCGGTCTGGCGTATCAGTTCTGGAGTGAGGCCGGTGATGTGGGCCGCATAGTCGATGGTGTAAGAGGCAAGAGACGTGCGCAGTTCATCAAAACCAGAAGTACAGCGTTGAACATATTCTTTGTCGTAACGGTCTTCTTCGATGGCAATGCGAAGGATTGCGTTGACGAGTGCGAGATCGGAACGAGGTTTTACTGGAAGGAAAACGTCCGCCATCATCGCAGTCTTGGTGACTCGAGGATCCGCGACGATCAATGTCTGCGTTGGGTTGGCTTCAAGACGTGAGCAGAGGATGGGATGATTATCGGCAATATTGGCGCCGATGAGGAGAATCACATCGGCTTTCTCCATGTCTTCGTAGGCTCCGGGAGGACCGTCGCTACCGAAGGAGCGCTTGTAGCCAGCGACCGCGGTTGACATGCAGAGAGTTGTATTGCCGTCGTAATTGCGTGTGCCAAATCCAAGCTGCACGAGTTTGCCGAGCGCGTAGAACTCTTCAGTGACCAACTGGCCCGTGCTGATGATGCCCAATGCGTCTTTGCCGTACTTTGCCTGTACGGAAGTGAAGCGATCGACGAGCGTGTCCACTGCTTCATGCCAGGTGACACGGATTAACTTATTTTCTCTTCTCAGGAGTGGGTACAGAGCGCGGTTGCTAGCCGTGATAGCGTAGTGTTCCGCGAGCCCCTTGGGGCAGAGTTTGCCTTGATTCACGGGATGAGCAGCATTGCCGCGCACGCTGACTACAAGACCCTCCCGCACTCCTAACTGCATGCCGCAACCCACCGAGCAGTAACCGCAAGTACTGTTAACCCAACGCTCGGCATGCTTGCTTGCCGAGGTGTAGCCAAGTGCAGGGTCGAGGCCATAGCTGTATTTTTCAGCCTTGATGTCCAGGCCACTTTTCTTCCTGATCCAGCTCCCAAGCGTCATGCAGCCTCCGCCGCGAGATAATCGGAGGCCATGTTAGTGGGGACCACACTGACGAAGAATAGATATTGGTTTACGAACTCACCTGCGAGGGCAATCAGCGCGACAATGAAACAAGACCAGCTCGCGATTACGAAGAGCGTGACGAGGATCGTGGCCGTCAGCAGCGCAATTCGCAACCAAAGGAAGTGCCGAAGCAGCGTGAACTGCAGCCGCGCCGCTCCACGCAACTCGTATACACGGGAGGAGCTAAGCCAGACGAGTTTTAGTAGCGCAATGATGGACGTGAGTATCGTTACCGAGATGAGGGCTTGCCGGGAGGACATGGAAGATGCTGTGAGAATGTTGGCTCCGCAACTGCCCAATAGGAGGAGAGTCATCAAAAATTCTGCGATGGTGAACGGAGAATTCCAGGCGGGGCGGCCTGGAGCGAGATAGAGACGCGCACTGGCACCTACGGCTGCGATCCCCACCAACACGGCTGAAGCGCCAAGGACGAGTGAATGCCTGACATCGAACCATAGCGCCGCAGAGTAGGCACTTGCTGTCACGGCAAAGATCGAGAAGAGCAATACTTCACGGCTCAGCCAGGATCGTCGCCACATCCTGAGAGCTCGTATGGCATAAATGGGTCTGCCGAGGTGCAGTGTTGAAGCTGCCAGGGCAAGCATGGCGACGGCGAGAGCTACCAGCGAGGCGACGCGATGCAGTTGTGTTCCAACGCTTTGCAGAAGCCATATAGCAGTGAACCCACCAACTGAGAGTTGCGTCAACACGGTCATGATGATGAGCGGTGTGTGCGGCTCTTCCGGGCGGAGTCGCCCCACGTTTACTTTTTCCATGTCACGCGGAAGTGCTTTTGGCAGCGTGATTCGCGTAGTAGAGAGGCTATCGTCGGCCGAGGGCATGCCGGGAGCGTCTGCTCCGTTGCGATATTCGTTGCGCCATTCGACGATGTTCACAGTTTCAACGCGAATTGCTCCTTCGGGGCACGCGGCTACACAGGCTGGTTGCTGGCCCAGGGTGAGGCGGCCATAACACATGTCGCATTTGCCGACTACGCCGCGATCGGGATTGTACTGAGGAACTCCATAAGAACAGTTCCATGTGCAATATTGACAGCCGATGCAGGCATCGGCACTGTGACGAACGATGCCGGTGACGAGGTCTTTGGTATAGGCATCCACTGGACAGCCCGTGAGGCAGGTGGGTTCGAGGCAGTGATTACAGCCCATTGAGAGATAATGCCGCTGTGTATGCGGATAAGTGCCGCCCTCTATTTCTCCGACGCGACGCCAAAGGATGTCGGCCGGATTTCCGTTTTGCTCATTGCACGCGACGACGCAACACTTGCAGCCGATGCACTTTGACATGTCGAAGTGAAAGCGATATTGTTCGCCGGGTGCCGGAGGTGTGGGGAGTGTGGCGTTGCCCAGTGCGCCGCAGAAAGATCCATGTCCGCTACTCAGGATGTCGTCTACCGTCACGAGTGCAAAGCTGGCATCGCCTTGCCGGGCTCGCGATAAGAGAGGCAATTCCATTCGGTGCTCCAGTCGGACTGTGCGTGTACGTTGCGAAGAGACCTGTAGCTGCGTGCTTCCTGTGCAGTATGGGCGCGGAGGCGCGAGGCACACGAAGGCGTGCAGAGAGGGACGTAAAAATGATCAAACGGGGTGGACTCTTCGCGGAGTCGGCTGGAAATCACTCTGCAGTGCACTCACCGGCATTCAGAGCCGTGCGTCACAAGGAAGGGAATCGAGAATCTTCCCTCGATCCGCGAGTGATTGCGCTTAGCATAGCGGCAATTCGCATTGTCTGCAAGCGATTTATTGGTACAGCGGATTTGGCGCTAATCGACACCTGTTTTCGCGCGTTTGCTGTCGAGAGTTTGTTCGCGAACATGGTGGAAGCGTAACTGCTCGCCGAAAAGATGCACTAAGATAAGCTCATCCTGAGTGCGATCTAAGGAAATTGAACACCAGCCAGCTTCGGCTCAGGTACGTAGAGACCTCTTATCATCGCAATTCCATTGAGTACTAGAACCATTCGCACAACAAAGGGAGAAAGCAGATGCCAGGAGGCAACTTCGGTGGACTGCGAGTCCTAAATTTAGAAGCCCGGCGTTCCGTAGAGGCAGCCAAGCTGGTCCGAACCTTTGGCGGAGAACCTTTGATGGCTCCAGCCATGCGCGAGTTGCCGCTGGAATCGGGCCAGCCGATTCTTGAATTTGCCGACGCGTTGATGCGCGGGGCATTTGACTTAGTCATCTTTACGACAGGAGTCGGCGTTCGTCAGTTGGTCAAGACCGTCTCAGAGCACTACGACAGGGAACTGTTTCTAGAGGCTCTGCGGTCTGTGAAGATTGCCGCGCGTGGACCGAAGTCCTCTACGGCACTGCGCGAACTCAATATTCCCATGGAAGTGATCGCTTCCGACCCTTTCACTTGGCGTTCGCTAATGACTGCGCTTGAGGATAAGCTCGGCCCAGCGTTGAACGGGATGAATATTGCGGTCCAGGAATATGGCACTTCGAATCCGGAACTGCTGACTGCCCTGGCAGAAAAAAGCATCTCGATTACGCGATTACTCGTATATCAGTGGGCGCTTCCCGAAGACGTGCAACCTCTTAGAGAAGCAGTACTTGCGCTGGCACATGGGCATGTTGATGTGGTGCTTTTCATGAATGCGGGACAGGTGACACATCTCTTCCTGATGGCGGAGAAGATGGGGTACACTGACGCGCTTCATGAGGGAATGCGTTCCACATTGATCGGCTCTATCGGCCCGAGCACGACAGAAGGGCTACTGCTCTACGATCTCAAACCCGATTTTGAACCAACACAGTCGAAGATGGGTTTTCTGATTAGTGAAATAGCTGCGCGGTCACATAGTCTACTACAGCAAAAACGCGCAAGCGCTGCGGTACACGTGCCGGATGCCCCTCCGCCACCCGTGAGCCCACTGCTTACGGACAGGCCCACGCCTGGAGCAACGCGCAAGAACGCCCAGGCCTCGGGCATCGATCTGTTTCATGAAATTGCAAGTCGAATGGCAGCTTCGGATTCGCTTCACACAGTGCTGAATCGTATCGTAGAGACTTCCTGCTCGGTTATTCACTGCGATTCCTGCTTCATCTATGTGCTCGAAGACCAGAAACTGGTTCTACGGGCGTCGAAGAATCCACATTCCGATATCGTGGATCATCTTGGAATCTGGCTGGGCCAAGGAATCACTGGGTGGGTTGGTTGGCACCGAGAGCCTGTGGCCATATCCTCGAGCGCTTTGAAAGATCCGCGTTTCAAACGTTTTCCGGGGCTGCCGGAAGACAGTTTTGAAGCGTTTCTTTCCGTACCGATATTGTCGCGCAGCAAGCTGGTCGGCGTGATTAATCTGCAGCATCGGCGCCCGTACCATCACTCGGTGGAAGAGGTGCGGTTGATCGAGGCGATTGGCTACCTGGTCGGCGCTGAACTTGAACGCGCTCGGTTGGAGACTGAAAATACACAACTTTCGGACCGGCTGGAGTCGCGCAAGCTGGTCGAGCGTGCGAAAGGAATTCTGCAACGGGAATTGCGCTTGAACGAAGAGACGGCTTACCACGCAATGCAGAGGGAGAGCAGGCAGCGGCGCAAGTCTATGCGGGAAATTGCCGAAGCAATCATCCTCAACGATGATCTACGTAAGAGCCGCCTGGGACAGACAAAAGATCTGGCCGACGGAGTAGATGACAAGGTCGGCGACTTGGGCAATTCTGAATCAACAATTTGAGAATGCTGTTGTGAATGGATTCGGGTTACCGTACTATCGACTCACAGGCGAGTCCTCTCGATTCCCTGACGCTCTTTGATCGGGCACCAAGCCGTGCTGCGGTCTTCCTCTCGAAAATTAACATCTTCTGCTCCATGATGAGCTTGAATCTTCCGCCACGTTGGCGATGTTCAACCTCGTTTCGTTGCTGCGGCGCTTGAGGCGTTTCGCGCTAGCGAAACAGCCGATGCAGGTCGTTTTGGCATCGGGCACATGGAGAGAAGAACTGAGATGGTTGAGACCCAAGCAGTTGCAAACTCGACTTTCACTTCAGAGCAGAAAGAGTACTTGCTCGGCTTCTTTGCAGGAGCGATGCAGCGAATGGCAAGTCCGTTTGCCGGGCAGACGGCGGGCGTGCTCGTAGGTGATGTGCGCGCGGCGCAGGAGAATATTGCGGAGCCAAGAGAAGAGCAGGTTCACGGAACCCCGGTCTCTGATCTGTCACGCGAGGAACTCTGGAAGTACGAACAAGACCCTCTGGATATCTGGGGCAGATTGCTTGCGCACGCGGCTGAGAATCGCGTGCCCGCGCCCGATGATCTTTTCCGCTTTAAGTTTCATGGGCTGTTTTATGTGGCGCCGGCGCAGGACTCGTTTATGTTGCGCCTGCGTATTGCCGGTGGAATTCTCAGCTGTCATCAGATGCGTGGCCTGGCGGAGATGGCTGAGGAATGGGGTTCCGGGCGTGTCGACATTACGACACGAGCGAATCTTCAGATACGTGAGTTTGAGCCGAAGAACATTGTGCGCGTGCTGATCAAGCTGCAGTCATTGGGATTGACGTCGCGCGGTTCCGGTGCGGACAACATTCGCAATATCACGGCTTCTCCGATTACCGGACTCGATTCAGCCGAGCTGCTCGATGTGTCTCCGCTTGCAGAAGCTCTGCATCAGTACATACTCAATTCGCGTGATATGTACGATCTACCGCGCAAGTTCAATGTGGCGTTTGACAGTGGCGGAGCGATCAGTGCTGTAGCCGATACGAACGATATCGGGTTTGTGGCAGTGCGCGTTGGAGAAGGGAAGGCAATTCCCTCCGGAATCTACTTCCGTATTCTGCTCTGCGGCATTACCGGACACAAACAGTTTGCGGCGGATACGGGTCTGGTGATTGCTCCGGCCAAGTCTGTCGCAGTGGCCGCGGCGATGATTCGAGTTTTTTCAGAGAATGGCGATCGCACGGATCGCAAGAAGGCTCGCCTCAAGTATCTGGTGGATCGATGGGGTATCGAGAAGTTTATCGCCGAGGTCGAGAGAAAGATCGCCTTTCCACTATTGCGATTTCCTGCTGCCGAGTGTGAGCAGCGTGCACCGATTGATCGTGCAGGGCATATCGGCGTGCATTCGCAGCGGCAGCCGGGACTTAACTACATCGGCGTATCGGTTCCGGTAGGACGGCTGCCAGTGGAGCAAATGCGCGCTCTGGCGGATATTGCGGATAACTGCGGCAGCGGCGAGTTTCGGCTGACCGTTTGGCAGAATCTTTTGATCCCCAACATTCCAGATGATCGAATCGAAGCCGCATGTAGTGCCTTGCGAGCGGCCGGATTGGACTTCGCCGCCGGGACTGTGTTGCGTGGCACGGTGGCTTGCACGGGGAATCGAGGATGCAAATACGCGGCTACGGATACAAAGTCTCACGCGGTGGAGCTCGCCAACCGGCTCGATTCGCTTTTCAAAATTGAGCAGCCGGTGAATCTGCATGTGACGGGATGTCCGCATTCCTGTGCCCAACATTATGTCGGAGACATAGGTCTTCTGGGAGCCAAGGTCGCAGGCGAAGAAGGTTACCAGGTCGTAGTAGGCGGCGGATCTGACCAGGATGCAGGTCTTGCACGGGAGTTGATTCCGGCGATCTCTTTTCGAGATTTAGGACCTGCGTTGGACGGGCTGTTTGCCGCCTACCGCCAGCACAAAAATACTGACGAATCGTTTCTGCAGTTCACGCGCCGCCACAGTATCGAAGAATTGCGATCATTCACGAAGGTTGAGGAAGTGGTCCCATTATGACAACCCAGGTTCCTTTTATTCCCGAGAATGCTCCGTTCACGCCCGAGCAGCGGGCTTGGCTAAATGGCCTTCTTAGCGGCATCTTCTCCTCGGTGCCTGTGGCACAAAGAGCATCGGGCAAGGCATCTCTGCGGGTCGCGATTCTTTATGCTTCTCAGTCCGGCACGGCGGAGGGATTGGCGCGGAAGATTGCCAAGGAGTTGAAGGCAGAGGGGCATCAGCCGTCCATCTCCACATTGGTGGGTTACACGCCGGCGTCTCTTGCCCAGGAGCAACACGCTTTGATTCTAGCCAGCACATACGGAGATGGCGATGCGCCGGATGGAGTGCAGCCTTTTTATGAGCAGCTTTGTCTCGAGCACTTCCCGCTCCTCGATAAGCTTCAATACTCGGTCCTATCGCTTGGTGACCGGCATTATGAGAACTTCTGCAAATTTGGGCGAGACCTTGATGCAAAACTGGCAGCGCTGGGCGCCAATCGTATCTGCGACCGGGTCGATTGCGATGTAGAGGTGAATGAGCCATATTCGAAGTGGAAAGAGCAGGTACTGACGAAGCTAGACCACTTTGCTCGCGGGCGACAGCCGGAACCCGCGTCAGCTGCGAAGGCGGCGCATTCGCCCGCGCCGTTGAATGCCGCGTCTTCGGGGGCTTTTTCACGGGACAGCCCGTTGATGGCTCAACTGATTGAGAAGCGTATTCTTACCCACACCGACTCAAGTAAGTCCACGCTGCACCTGGCCTTTTCAATCGAAGGAACCGGCCTTAGCTATCAGGCGGGTGACGCATGTGGTGTATTGCCGCGTAATAGTCCCGAGTTGGTGGCGGAGATACTGCAAGCGCTTCGTTATCACGGGAATGAGGAAGTGGTCTGCGGGAAAGGGGAGCGGATGACGCTGCATGATGCCCTGAAGAATCATCTACAGATCACACAACTTTCCCGCAAGATGATTCAGAAGTATGCGACGGCCGGTAAATGCAACAAGCTACTGGAGATGTTGAAAGCAGAGAATCAGCAGCGGCTTGACAGCTATATTTATGGCCGCGGAGTGATTGACTTGCTGATCGAGTTTCCCGGCGTAATCGGAGACGCGTCGGAGCTGGTCGGCTTGTTGTCGCGTCTGACGCCGCGTCTGTATTCGATCTCATCGAGTCCACTCGTGCACAGCGGCCAGGTTCACACGACGGTTGCCGTAGTGCGCTACAAGTCGCATGACCGAGAGCGCGGAGGGGTTTGCTCAACGCTGTTCGCAGATCGCGTGGAAGTGTCAGACAAATTGCCGATCTATATTCAGCCAAACAAGAAGTTCAAGCTTCCAAAGAGCTCGGATGCTGCGATGATCATGATCGGACCCGGTACCGGCATTGCGCCCTTTCGCGGCTTTCTGCATGAGCGTCGACAATTGGGGCATTCCGGTAAAAACTGGCTCTTTTTTGGCGAACGTAGTGAGACCACGGATTTCTTCTATCGTGAGGAGTTGGAAGGAATGTTGGCCAACGGACACCTGGCCCGACTGGATACTGCATTCTCGCGCGATCAACACCACAAACTCTATGTTCAGGACAGGATGCTGGAACAGGCGCCGCTGTTTTGGAGCTGGTTGCAGGACGGTGCAAGCGTCTACGTTTGTGGGGACGCCTCACGGATGGCGAAAGATGTGGATGTGGCGCTTCGGGCCATTGTTCAGCACCAGGGCGCGATGAGCGCAGACGATGCCGTGGATTATGTAGCGAACCTCAAGGAATCGCACCGCTATCACCGTGATGTTTATTGAGTGATGAGCCAGACAAAGTGCAGTGAATCAGGCAAAACGCCAGATTGTTGTGAATATTTAAACTGCGTTTTGGTTGAATTGCATACTGGTGCACTGATTTGATGGTCCAATCAATCGTCATGTGTCTGTTGCGGTTTCAATTCAAAGGATTTAGAGCAAGATTCCTCCTCCTGACTGCCTTCTTGTTGTGTGATGCATTGTTGCGTGCTCAGCCCTCCCGTATGCTCGGGAACTGGCGAGAGCCCTCTGGTTCAGTCATCCGAGTTGAGCAGTGCGGTACGGATCTCTGTATGCGGATCGTATTTCTGAGCCCGTCGGCTCCTTCCCGACTGGATGACAAGAATCCAGACGCCAGTCTCCGTTCCCGCCCCCTGTGCGGGCTGGTCATCGGTACGCGATTTCAAGCCAACGGTTCTTCGCGCGCATCAGGAGGGTTTCTGTACGATCCGAAGTCCGGCAACAAGTACCGGGGAGGAATCGTGCTGGATGGTGACGTGCTGCGGCTCCGCGGATATATCGGTTTGTCGCTTTTCGGACGCACTGAGGTCTGGAACAGGAACTCTGCCCCGCTTGCATCCTGTGGCCAATAAAGGACCAACGCCCCAGAGGGTTGGTGGCCCCGAAACAAGGTGACTTGGACTTCGATGATTCGACTCCATGAAGTCAGGTCCAATCTGGGAGGGTTTTGCCTGGGATATCCACACTTTCGTTTTGAGAGAGGCCTCTCTGGGGTTGCCCTCAGAGATTCATCGGGCGTATACATTAGTGTTTAGTGTCAGACGAGGTGCCCTATGGATGAACTTCTCGAATCGCAAATGAGCGCAGAGATTCACCGCCTTTTGACTGAGCATCAAAGGTATTCTCTGCGCTTAGACGAGCTTCAGAATAAGCCATATCTCTCATCGGATGAGCAGTTAGAGGAGATCCGCCTGAAGAAACTAAAGCTTCACGCCAAGGACCTAATCGCCGCGATTGAACACCGAGCGGCTGTCCCCATTTCGGTCTGATTGAACATAAAAGGTCTACTGCGCCAGCGCGGCGGCTTATTGGGCCGGACAAGCGGGTTCTCAGGACAGGAGTCTGCCATCGGCGACCCGACAACCGTATAATCGTTTGGAACTATGGTTCGAGACGGTTACTTTTACGGGTTGGGTTTGCTGGTTGTAGCCGGGGTCGTGGTGTGGCTCATCAGCTGGCCTTGGGCGATCATTCCTCTTCTGCTTGCTGCGTTCTTTCTCTGGTTTTTTCGCGATCCAGAGCGTCCGATTCCCGGCGCCTCCGGGCTGGTTGTGTCGCCTGCGGACGGAGTGGTGACAGAAACGATCCGGCTGGAAACCGCTCAGGGACCGAGGCAAAGAATCAGCATCTTTTTGAGCGTTTTTGACGTTCACGTGAACCGGTCGCCGATTACTGGAACGCTCACTTCGGTTCGCTATCAGAAGGGCAAATACCTGAATGCGATGAACCCTGCCTCCGCGGAACAGAATGAGCAGAACATCGTCACGGTGCGCAGCGAGAGCGGAATTGAGGTGACGTTCAAGCAGATCGCCGGCCTGCTGGCGCGCCGCATTGTGTTTGTTCCGCGAGAGGGCAGTCGTGTGGAGCGCGGAGAGCGAGTGGGCCTGATCAAATTTGGTTCGCGCGTGGACGTGGTGTTGCCAGCGGAAGCGGTGTTGCAGGTAAAACCCGGTATGCGTGTACGGGGAGGCGCTTCCATTCTGGCTTCTCTGCCGGATGAAGCCGGCGTCGAGGTGCGCGCTTGAACTCGCCCTTTGGGAGAATGCCTAAAGAGCAACGCGCAGCGCGTATGCGACGCGGAATGTTCCTTTTGCCATCGTTGTTTACTGCCGGCAGTATCGGCGCGGGCTATGTTGCTATTACGCAGACGATTGATTCGGTCAGCCCCGCCGGCAACGTATCTGCTGCACAGCACCTGGATTGGGCGGCGATTGCGATTTGTCTTGCGATTCCTTTTGATTCGCTCGATGGCCGCATCGCTCGAATGACCCACACGACCAGCGACTTTGGCAGGGAGCTGGACTCGCTCGCGGATGCGATCACGTTCGGGGTCGCGCCAAGCCTGCTTGCGTTCGTATGGGGATTTCATGGACTGCCCGCGGAGATGAGCCCCGATCTGCGCAGGACGCTTCTGCAGATTGGATCGTTTGTCTGCTTTCTATTTCTCTTGTGCGGTGTGTCGCGTCTGGCGCGGTTCAATATCAGCAACAATCCGCAGCCGAGAAACCCAGGGAGATTGGATCGCAAGTATTTTGTTGGCATGCCCATTCCTGCCGCGGCGGGAATGATCGCGGCCACAGTCCATTTTTGTTACGGTTTTTCTATCCCAAATTGGTGGTTTGCGCTGCTTTGGACAGCCCTCGTTGGGCTTCTTGGCTTTTTGATGGTAAGCACCTGGCGATTCTGGTCTGGAAAAGAGATCAACCTGAGCCGCCGTCAGCCGTTTCAGTTACTCGTCTTGCTTGCGATCGTACTTTTTGTGGTATTTCGTTTTTCGAGTGGAGCGCTTTTCACTTTGGCGCTCCTGTATATGTTTTCGGGGATCTGGGCACGCGCTGCGTATTCGTGGTCAAGGCGCAGACGACACAAGCCGCGTGGTGAAGAGTTGCGATCGGCACCTCTTTTCGAGAATGAATATGAGCGGGCGGGCGACGATGCTGATTACGAATCGGGTCATGGTATGGGTGTTGACGCGCGCCACGGAGAGTATTCCCACGGGGAGGGATCTTTAAGCGAGGGAATGCGTGCGGATCATTCTTCGTCGCATCCCAGTGGCGAGGGCGATTTTCACGATTCGAGGCCAGATGGCTATTGATTACAAGGTTGCCTTGGTGGGCGCTTCTTCTTTAGTAGGCAAAGAACTGAAGGAGTGCCTGACCGAGTCTCCGCTGGCAGGCGCGAGATTTGTGCTGTTTGATGAGGCCGAGGCGCAGGGCCAGTTAGAACAGATCGGGGACGAGGTGACGCTTGTTCAGGCGGTTGCCGATGACTCGTTCCATGAGATTGACTTTACTTTCTTCGCCGGGAGTGAGGAACTGACCACCCGCCATTGGAAACGGGCCCTGGCGGCCGGATCGACCGTAATTGATCTGACCTGCGTCCTCGACAGCGAGCCCGGAGTGTTGATTGAGGCGCCTTGGTTGGGAGATGGCGCGAAGTCGCCGGATCTTCTGACCAAGGCTGTGGTGCCGGCGCACTCTGCCGCGCTGACGCTGGCTCTATTGACCGACGGGTTGGCTGCGGTGGCTGACGTGCGATTTGTGGCTGCTACTGTATTACAGCCTGCTTCTGAATATGGCAAAAGTGGCCTGGATGAATTGCATCAGCAAACCGTGAGCCTGTTGAGTTTTCAAGGTCTGCCGCGAGCGATCTTCGACACGCAGGTGGCATATAACTTACTTGGTAGCTTTGGGGAGAGTGCATCTGCTAATCTGGCGCGATCAGAGGCAAGGATTCGCCGTCACTACGCGACCTTAGCAGGTGACAGGTTACCCCAGATTCGGCTCCAGGTGCTACAGGCGCCGGTGTTTCATGCCAACACGTTTTCGATTTGCGTTGAGCTTGAACGAGCGATATCAATCTCCGCTCTCGAAGACGCGCTGGGAAACGACCATATCGATCTGATACTGGAAGAAACCGATTCCCCGTCGAATCTCGCCGCAGCAGGGCAGAACGATGTACTCGTACTGTTGAAGCCGGAGCCACCCGCGGATAGGCTTTTGGGTGAGACGAACCGCTTCTGGTTGTGGGCTGCGAGTGACAATCTGCGGCTGGCCGCGCAGAATGCCGTTGAGTGCGCACTCGATATGCGCCGGCTAAGACCTTCGGGCAAGGTTCAGTAACCAGTTTTTATTTCGTTCTCGCAGATCACCGTGCGCCGATATCGCTTTTATGCACCGCGAGAGTGGAGATAGGCCTGCCACACCTGCTCGATGTAGGCATCCGTCATGCCCGCAATATAATCCGCGACCGCTCTGGCAACCCCCTCGGCTTCGACTCGCCGCTGATGATCTTTGGGGAGAAGTGAAGGGTCGTCTGTCCAAACTGCGAACAGCGTCTGGATGACCTCGGTCGCATGGGCGTGCTCGACGGTCAGGTCGGGCGATTGATAGAGATGCACGTACAGATAACTCTTCACTTGGCGCCGGTTGGATTCCATCTGTGAACTGAGCTTAGCCATGCGCGAGGGGGCTCGACGCAATTCTTCCAAGGTCTCTATTCCAAGGGCGAGAGTAACGCGATGTGTTTCGTGCATCAGATCTGTTACGAATGCGTTCAGCATCTCCTTCAAGGCTTCGTTGCTACGCAGGTGTGCGGAAGCCGCGGGGTATTTCCGCGTTGCGGCTTCGAATAGGCTTGCAAATAGCGGCAGTTCGCTGCGCATGCTAGCAAGATCGAGGATGCCAGCGCCGAGACCATCTTCGAGGTCCGCTGTTAGATAGGCGATCTCGTCCGCGAGGTCGATGATCTGTGCTTCCAATGGAGGAAGCCGATCGAGGAAATATTCGGTCAGCTCGGGGAATTCCCGGGACGAATAATCGCGTGAGTGTTTGATGATTCCTTCTCGCACGCCGAGGGTTAGATTCAAGCCCGGAAAGGCGGCGTATCGTTCTTCGAAGGATGTAACGATGCGTAGCGCATGCAGGTTGTGATCGAAGCCTGCCTTGATACCTGACTTCTCCGCATCAGCGCTTGTACGGAGACTCTCATCAAGAGCTTTCTCTCCAGCATGTCCGAAAGGCGGGTGTCCTATGTCGTGCACGAGCGCGAGAGCCTCTGCCAAATGGGAGTTCAGGCCGAGGCTCGATGCGATGATGCGGGTGATCTGAGCCACCTCGAGCGTATGGGTCAAGCGGCTACGAGCGTGGTCGCTCTCAGATGTGCTGCGTGTGAAGACCTGTGTCTTGCCGGCGAGCCTGCGAAAAGCTTTGGCGTGGAGTATTCGGCCTATATCGCGCAGGAAGGGAGTCCGGTAAGGATGATCGGATTCGGGCCACGCACGCTGAGATAGTGCCATGGCGTGGTCGCCATGGACCCCAACCGTGAACGGGAGAGCGAACGGGAGATCCGCTGCGTGGAAGTGGGTCATAAAACAAACTGACTTTAGAGTACCCCGTGACCCAAGAGGAACGGAAACGCGTTGGACATTGTTTTCGAAGCGGAGTACACTTCACGGTTCTTTGAAACGGTGATCAGTGTGTGTTTCCAAAGATCTATTCTTCCGTGCGGAGCGCATGCCATCGAATAGCGGCTTCATGTTTAGTCAGGAGGGATCTAGTCATGCCATCGGTCAAGAGAGTCATTGCCCTTGCGCTTGCCCCAACGTTTCTGCTGCTAACGAGCTGCGGCCGGCACTCTAAATCAGAAACTTATTACCTGATTGCAGCAAATCTGAATCTGGCTTACTGGAAGACGGCGATTACAGGATTCAATGCAGCAGCAGCGCGATACCAGGTGACGGCAACGATCGCGGGGCCTGACAACTACGATCCCCAAGCAGAGCTGCAGGAACTGAATCGTGTTGTGGCTACAAAGCCGGCGGGTATCCTGATATCCGTTGCCGATGAAGCACTGCTGAAGCCGGGAATTGATGCCGCTGTTGACGCTGGGATTCCGGTACTCACGTTCGATTCGGATGCGCCTTCCAGCAGGCGCCTATTTTTCATTGGCACAAATAATCTTGAGGCCGGACACCTGGGCGGTGAACGGGTAGCGGAGAAGATCGGTGGTCGAGGTAATGTGGTGTTCTTTTCCATGCCTGGCCAGCCGAACCTTGACGAACGCTTAAAAGGCTTCAAGGATGTCTTTGCCCGTTACCCTGACATCAAAATTCTGGACGTAGTCGATATCAAGGGCGATGCACGGAATGCTTTCGACAACACACAACAATACCTGACGCAGACTGGGGTGGCGCGGGTCGCCGCTTTTGTTTGTCTGGAGGCATCCGCCGGAAAGAGTGTTGCGGACGCTGTGCGCCGGCAAAAGGCGACGGACCGAACCGTACTTGCATGGGATGTTCAGTCGGACACGCTCGATGAGATCAAGGATGGAACCATTGAAGCGACCATTTCGCAAAAGCCCTATACGATGGGTTTTGTCGGATTGAAGGAGCTTGACGAGATATTTCACGACAAGCCCAAGACTCTGACCAAGGATTATTCGGTCGATGCCTTCTCAGAATATCCGGTGTTCATCGACACCGGTTCAGCATTGGTCGACAAGGCCAATGTCGATATCTATGCCAAGTCGGCATCGGAGCACCAGCAATAGATTCGAACAGCGCGAAAACGGAAAAGAGCCGCGGTAGTTGTTCCGCGGCTCTTTATGTAGGGTGAATTCCGAATTAGGGGTTTTTATCGCTGCTAATGCTTTCCTGCTTTGCAAGTTTCACGCGTGCACCTTCCAGTTTCTTCTGAACCTTGGCCACTTCCGCAGGTTCTACATCCGCGGTCGCAGACTTCGAGAACTCACTGAGTGAGATCTCCCACTGCGCCGCGGCGAGGCGAATGCGGCCAGTTTTCTCGTACAGGTCGCCCAGATGATCATGGACGGTGGGATCGGTACTTGTGCGCTCGACTGCCTTGCGCAGGTTATCCTCGGCGGATTCGTATTCGCCCATTTTGAAATAGATCCAGCCGAGGGAGTCAAGGTAAGCGCCGTTCATCGGTTCCAATTCAACGGCTTTGCGCACGTACTTTAAAGCGTCCTGGTAGCGATTTGTCTTGTCGGCGAGCATGTAACCGAGATTGTTCAGGGTAATGGCGTTATTCGGGTCCATCTCCAGAACTTTGTGGAAGTATTGCTCGGCCTGATCGTAGTGCTTCTCCTGCTCGGCGAGCGAGCCCTTCTGAAAGGTCAGATTAATCTTGTCTTCACTCTTAAGAGCAAACGGCTCCGCCTTGGTGAGAGCCTCTTCTGCTTCCTTCCAATGTTTCTGACGCGCCTGCATTTGGGATATTTGCAGGTAGACCTCACGGTCGGAAGGTTTGTCGTTCAGGAGGCTATTGGCGATGGTCATGCCCTCATCGAGCTTGCCAGTGTCGGCCAGTTCCCATGCCAGCAGCAGCTTCAAATCGCGATCGTTGGGGTATGCAGCAACAGCTTTGCGGCATGCATCCGTAGCCTGATCGAACATCTTCGCGTCGCGATACGTGTCGACTTCACCCTGATATGCTCTCTTCGCATAGTCACCACCGAGGTCTATCATTTTCTGGTAGATCGCGATCGCATCGGTCGTCCTGTTTTCTTCGTGATAGACAGCTGCAAGGCGTTCAAGGAAGACACTGCGATTCGACTTTTCCTCGGCCGTATAGGCGCCGTTCGCGTGCTCGGTCAGGTCGACCATTTTCTGGTAAACCGTGATTGCTTCGTCGTAGCGCCCCAGCACGTCCAACAGCAGGCCCTCGTTATAGCCGGCCTCAAGCGAGTTCGGATCTTTGGCGCGAGCTTTGCGGATGGTTACCAGCGCGTCACTATACTTACCCTGGCGGCGTTGAATCTCGGCAATCCGCTCCAGTGAGGTTACGTCCTCAGGGTCGGCGTCAGCCAATTGCTTGAACTGTTTAAGCGCCTCGTCCAACTGGTTGTCGCCGAGCAGCGCCTGGGCTAGAGCATGAGCCGCATCCAGGTTATCTGGCTCCATATCGACGGCGCGCTGGTAGGCTTCTATCGCTTTTTTAGGCTGTTTCAGCTGCTCATAAGCGGCACCGAGTGCGAATTCTTCTTTGGTGGTTCGATCATCGACGGGAACGGCCTCGACGAGTTCGGCTGCGCGCTTCAGATCGCCAGACTGGGCGTACAAGCGGGCGAGACTTAGAACAACCTCTTCTGACGCAGGTTCGATGTCGCGTGCAGCCTTGAATTGTGCTTCGGCATCGGTGTTGTCGTGTTTTACGGAGTAGAGTTGGCCGAGGAGCAGGTGATCCTCTACGCTTTTCGGCTCGAGCGACACAATCTTGTTGAACTCTGCGATTGCCAGATTCAGCATTTCGGCGCTCGGTGTGGAATTATCACCCGAGTCCTGCTGTTGGCCGAGAGATCGAAGATAGATGCGTCCAAGGAGCTTATGGGCATCCAGATTATTGTCGTCCTTCTTAATAAGCTCCTTGGAGGTCTGGATGGCCTCGGTGATATGCCCGGAGCGCAGGTACACTCCGGCGAGGCCGATGGCCAGATCCGAAGAGTTTGGGTCGGCGTTGAGAGCATATTTATATTCATCGATTGCGCGCGCAAAGTAATCCGGGCGGCCATAATTAGTGGCCATATCCTCATACGAATCAGCTAGAGCTGCGTGATAGTAGGCCGAGGCGCGATCAGTCGTCTTGCTGCCGTCGGCGGCAGCCGGAACTGGCGCGGATTTTACCTGGGAAGCAGACGCCGCGGGCGCACTTTTCGGTTGAGAAACGGGACCGCTTTGCGCGAAGGCAATCGGCACAAGGCAACTTGCGGCAACTGCGCTGGCGAAAGCTCTTTTCCAGGTGCGATTGGGGGAGGAGATCGGCTCGGAGTGCTGCAAGTCCGTCATCTTCGGCTGTCCCATACTCTCTTCCGCATCCAACAGATGCGGTGGGGTCTCGACGGGTTTTACCGGGCGAAAGCTTGAACTCAGCCGGCGCATACAAGGCTGATGATTCAAGCCTGCGAAGAAGCTAGGCATACCCATCCTATTGGACGATTGTATCCCGCAAAAGGTTCAGTTGGCGCGCTGCGCGGCAAATACGTCAAACTGCCCTGAAAATGGAGCGCTATGTCCTCCCAAAACTGGACGGATTTGATTTGAGTCTCTCCTCAGAGAGGTGTCTCAATGCCGGAAATGGCGGATGCCCGTAAAGACCATTGCGATTCCCAGCCGATCTGCAGCGGCGATCACGTCGCCATCTTTGACCGATCCGCCCGGCTGAATAACTGCTGTGGCTCCAGAAGTTACGACAACTTCGAGACCATCCGGGAAGGGAAAGAAGGCATCGGAAGCGGCGACACATTCGGATAACGGCAGAATCGCCTTCATCGCGCCGAAGCGGGCTGCGTCTACACGGCTCATTTGGCCCGCGCCCACACCGAGGGTCTGCCCATCTTTTGCATAGACGATCGCATTGGATTTGACATGCTTACAGATGCGCCAGGCGAAGAGCAGACTGGAGATCTCATCCGCGGTGGGTTTCCGGCGGGTGACGATCTGGAGGTCTGATTCGGCGATTCGGGCAGTGTCGGAGTCCTGCAGCAAAAGGCCGCCCGACACCTGCTTTACGACGGGGGACGGGGAAGCCGGCTGGACCTCAACCAGCCGCAGGTTTTTCTTTGCGGCGAAGATGGACCGGGCTTCCGGTGTGAAGGAAGGAGCTGCGATGGCCTCCACGAAGAGTTTCGCGATCGCTTCAGCAGCCTCGGCGTCGATCTCACGGTTAATTCCAATAACGCTGCCGAAGGCCGAGACGGGGTCGGCCGCGAGCGCCTTTTCATAGGCCTTGCGCACTGAGGTGCCGGTAGCGGCACCACAGGGATTGGTGTGCTTGATGATTGCGACGAAGAGATCGGAGAACTCGGCGGCGAGGGCCCAGCAGGCTTCTAGGTCTACCAGATTGTTATAGCTGAGCTCTTTACCCTGAAGCTGGCGTGCGTTGGCGATGCCCAGGCATGAGCCGTCGGCGTACAACGCTGCCCGTTGGTGAGGGTTCTCGCCGTAGCGCAATGACATGACCTGAGGGAGGTTGATGCGAAGGGTGGACGGCAGAGCGACGGATGCCAAGACGGCCGGAGAATGAGGTGATGGAGCCTCCTCGATCTGGTCCAGCGCGTTGGCGATGGCGCTATCGTAGGCAGCGGTCAGGGCGAATGCCTGGCGGGCCAGTCGCCAGCGGGTGGCCCGGCTGAGGCTTCCCTGGCCGGCGTGAAGCTCTTCGGCGAGAGCGACGTAGTTCCCGGGGTTGGTGACGATGGCTACGTCTTCAAAGTTTTTGGCTGCGGAGCGTACCATGGATGGGCCGCCAATATCTATGTTTTCAATGAGATGGCTGAAAGCGATGCCTGGCTGCGCGACGGTCGTTTCGAAGGCGTAGAGGTTGACTACGACCATGTCGATGGGTTGAATGCCGTGTTCGGCGACGGCGGATTCGTGCTCGGCCTTGCCGCGGATGTAGAGCAAGCCACCATGCACGCGAGGATGCAGCGTCTTGACCCTGCCATCGAGCATTTCGGGGAAGCCCGTTAGGTCGCTGATGTCGCGGACGTTGAGGCCAGCTTCCCGAAGTGTCTTGGCCGTGCCTCCGGTAGACACGAGTTCGACACCGAAGGCTGCCAGAGTCTGGGCGAAGGGTACGAGACCAGTCTTGTCGGTGACGCTGAGGAGCGCGCGGCGGATGGGCTTCAGATCAACATTCATAGGATTGGACTCACAGGATTGAACTCATAAAATTGGATGGCTTCCCCAGGGAAGGGCTGCGGCTTCGAATGTTCCGCTGGGGCTCTCAGCTCTGAGGAGGGCGCAGCAAGCAGTGCAGATTTCAGGGTACATCGAGAGGGGTGGCCATTTTCGGGTCTGTTGTTTCCCATTGTGGTAGTCAACGCGTTGCCAGCCCTGCGGAACGTCTCTAGAGTAAAGTTATGGGTAGTATTTCCCCCAATCCTTCTCCGGGTTATTCGGCTGACCCCCCCGAGATTTTGCCTCCTGAGGGCAGGGGCGGCTTTGACGCGGTTCGGGACCCCGTACCTGGGCGGGTGGAGTTTCATGCAAGAAGGCGCGCGAAACGCTCCTGGGCGTACGCACCGGCTACTTACGTGCTGGTGGGGATTAACTGCGCGGTGTTTCTCGGCATGCTGTTCACCCATGTCTCGTTTATGAATCCGACCGTTCAGGAGTTGTTGCGCTGGGGAGCGAACAACCCCTATCGAGTTCTCTACTACGGCGAGTGGTGGCGAATCGCCACGGCGATGTTTGTCCACGTGGGCATAATTCATCTGGCAACCAATATGTGGTGCCTCTGGAATCTGGGCTTGCTGGGAGAGCCCCTGATTGGGCCGTTGGGCGTTCTGGCCGCCTATTTATTGTCCGGAGCGGCGGGTAACCTGCTGTCGATCGGTGTGGACACGGCGTTTGGCTCCGGCAGTCTGGTGGGAGCGGGAGCATCCGGCGCCGTATTTGGGATTGCCGGCGCGTTGATCATACTATTGAAGTCTCCTCGACTACCGGTTCCTCCCGCGGAACTCAGCGGACTCCGGAGGATGGTCATTTACTTTGCAGCTATTAACTTTGTAATTGGATTTGGCAGTCTGGCGGTAGGCACTGCAGTGCGAATTGATAACATGGCGCACCTGGGGGGCTTTCTAGGCGGAATTCTGTTCGCGTTGCCACTGGTGCCGAAGCTTGGGTCGCCCAAACCGCTGTTTTTGTTGAGACGACGGTTAGCGATAGGCATGATGACCGCGGGGCTGTTTTTTTTCGCTTTCTATCTGAGCTCTGTATTCCCCCGAAGTATTTGGATCACCCGATAGTAGACTTTTCTGCATACAATCAGCGGGCTGCCGTAGCCGCGAATTTCTTCACCATTGCCAGTAAAAGCTTCCGGTCGCTCTCATTTAGATTGTTGGAATAACGGCGAATTTGCGTGAGAAAGCGTAGTTCGTCATCGGAGAGCTTCTGTGTGTTCAGTTCCCGGTTCAGCGAATCCTCAGCGAAAAGCGAGGCTATGGGCAGGTCGAGTGCATGCGCAATTTTTGCAAGCGTGTCCAGCGAGGGCACGGTGTGCCCATTTTCGACCCGTGAGAGGTAGCAACGAAGGAGACCGGTCTTTTTTTCGATGTCTCCCTGCGATAGACCTCTCTGCAACCGATGACCGCGAATCGTAGTTCCTATATTCATAGTGAATGCCCCAGGATGTATCACTCCCGGAAGATGCAACGACTGAAGGACGGTCCGGGGTGTTGATTTAATAGTTAACATGCGATTCCGCCGGACGCAAGTGTCTTGAAGGGCCAATATGTGCGGAGGGGTACCAGAATGGCATCATGACCTGGGTATGACGGGACCGGCCGGGTAAAGTGAAGTGCAAGGTGACACGGTCCGTAAACCTTCTCGGTTCCCGCTACGTCAGACCAGAGCAGACGGATCACCTCTGGAGTGCGGATTGAGTTCAGGCAGAATGTGCGGAAATCGGCACCGTGGGCATTCTCTGCGTGGAATGCACGCGATCGGTGCGGCCGTTGTGCTGACGCTCGGTCTGGATGCTTTCCCGGCGTTTGCGCAGACAGGGACGCAGCCGCAGACAACCCGGACTGCCGTACCGGCTACGTCGCAGCCATCCTCTTCAGTATCACAGGCTGCCGACGCGGTTCCGGTGAAGGCCGGAGGAGTGCTGCACGGAACGGTCAAGTCGGGGAATGTTCCGCTGCCGGGTGTTGCAATTACGGCGACTAACACATTGACCGGTAGACGTTTTGCCACGACGACCGATATTACCGGCGCATGGTCGATGACGATTCCGCAAAACGGCCGCTATGTGGTGCGGACGGAATTCGCGGCATTTGCCTCCGTAACGGAGGAGGCGTTGCTGAATGCGACATCGCATGATCATGTACTGAATTTCGATCTGATGCTCGCGTCGCGTGCGGCGCAGCAGGAGGCGCGCGATGACCAGCAGGGCGCAGACGCAACAAATGACACAGGCGATGCGTCAGATTGCGCGGGAACGGAGCGGAGAGCCTGAGCCTGATCAATTCGCTGGCCGCAGGAACGGATGTGGCGGAGGGTGGTACTACCGCGAGCGGCGCGGCCCTACCCGCGGCAGCTGAGAGTTCGTACGGCTGGCTCGGATTCGGTAGCGATCAATGGGCAGTCCGGGCAGGTGAGCCCGCTTGCAGGGCTCGATCCGGAGCGGATGCGCGATGCAATCGAAACGATGCGCGCGCAGGGCGGGGCGGGGGATTCTTTGGTGGGCCGGGTCTTGGCGGCCCGGGCGGATTTGGCGGCGGCCAGGGTGGCTTTGGTGGAGGCGGGGAAACTTTCGCGGCTTTCGTCCTGACCAGCCGCATGGAGCGGTCTTCTGGACCGGCAGCAACTCTGCGTTGAACGCCGAGCCCTTCAGCCTGCGGGGGCAGGAATCGAACCAGCCGGATTATGGCTCGAATCGCTTCGGTTTGACCTTTATTGGCGAGCCGTTCATTCCCAAGCTCATCAAGCCGAGCGGGAAAGATACAGTCTTTCTTACGCTATCAGGCACGCGAAGCTCTTCGCCGGTCAATGAATATGCGGTAGTGCCTACCGCGGCGCAGAGGGGCTCATGTGTTAACAGCGTCGCGTCGTCGCACTCGGCGGGGTGCAATCTGTTGAGCTTCTTTCCTATGCCGAATCTGACTGACAATGGCAGCTATAACTACTACTTCGCTTCCACCCAGCAGTCGAATTCGACACAGGCAGGTTTTCGCTATATTCGCGCAATTGGTCGCAACGCCAGCCTGCCTACCGGTGGAGGGCGTGGAGGCGGTGGACGCCGCCAGTCACAGAGCCAGGGGCTTCGTCAGAGCATCAATTTGAATTACAACTGGAGCGACTCGGCGTCGGACAATATCAACTTGTTTCCGAATCTCGGCGGCAAGACTTCTTCGCACAGCTATTCCGTGCAGACAGGCTATTCGCTCGGCTACAGGCGGATGAACAACAACCTGACCGGGGGATGGAATCGCTCCGTCAGCCAGGTAACGAATCTTTTTACGAATGGCACCGATATAGCTACGGAGATCGGAGTTCTCGGCCCGGATGGCGCTCCGCTGAACTCGAGCCCGCTCAACTATGGCGTTCCGAATATTGTGCTGAGTGGAACGACAGGCTTGAGTGAACAGCAGCCGAGCTTCGGGCTGCAGCAGACGATCACGGTCTCTGACGTCTTCAGTTATCGTGCAGGGTAAGCATAATTACCGCTTTGGCGGCGATTTTCGACGCGTGCATCACGATGTGCTGGGCAGCTCGAACGCTACTGGAACATTTAACTTCACCGGAGACACGCCGGACGACGCGATCGCCGCGCTGCTCAACGACCAGCCCACCTCCAGCACGATCCAGTCATCCATTTTCAAGGACTATCTGCGTGAGAACACGTGGGATGTGTACGCCCTGGATGATTTCCGCGCCCTCTCCTATCTCACGCTGAACTACGGAATCCGCTACGAGTATTTCTCGCCTGTTTCCGAGAAGTACGATCACCTTTCCGGGATCGCGGCCAACCCGGATTTTACGCAGATTGCTGAAGTCTACCCCGGCTGCACAGGGCTCTATTGCGGCTCGCTGCCGAACACTCTGGTCTATCCCTTCCGCACCGGTTTTGCTCCGCGCCTCGGTCTCGCGCTGCGCCTGCCCAAGTCCAGTGTGGTGCGTGCCAGCTATGGCATCAACTTTACGAATAGCCAGTTTGCGTCCTTTGCGACCTCGATGGCCCATCAGCCACCCTTCGCCAATGTTCAGACCAACACGACAATCCCGATCACGCTGGAAAACGGCTTCCCGGTGCCGGAGACGGAGCAGGCGCCCAACTATGCCGTTGCGCCGCATTACACGCTGCCGTATGTGCAGGTGTGGAGTATCGATGTGCAGAAGACGCTGCCCTGGGGCATCGTGATCAACGCCGGTTACAACGGTTCCAAGGGGACGCATCTGGATGACAAGATCGCGCCGTATCCCTCCACGCAGACCAGTTCGTTCGCGCAGAATCCGCTGCCTTTCCAGTACGAGTTCTCTTCGGCCTTTTCCAACTTCAATAACGCCTCGCTGCGGGTGCGGAAACGATTGGAGCGCGGCGTCTCGCTCGGTGCCTACTACCAATATTCCCACTCCATCGACGACGCGGGTGCTCTCGGAGGTGCTTCCACTGTCGTGGCGCAGAACTGGCAGGACATCGCTGAGGACGAAGGCAACTCTTCAATCGATCAACGTCATCGCCTCACCGGCGACTATCTCTTTGAGTTGCCCTTCGGCAAAGACAAGACTTTTCTCACTGGCGGTGGCTTCGCTTCACGCGCGTTGGAGGGTATCTCCATCTCCGGAGCATTTACGTTCGCGACAGGCACTCCGCTCAACCCCACTTTCCTGGCGACCGGCTCCGAGCTTCTCACTAATACCGCCGGCTCCGAGCGTCCCAACCGGACCCCCGGTGTCTCGCTGACGGCAGGCGGCGGGTCGCAGCTTCGTTGGTTCAACACTGCAGCCTTCAGCACGACTCCGCCGCCGAACGGCATCGGCAACGCGGCGCGCAACTCCATTCCCGGTCCCGGCATCGTCACCAACAATATGTCGCTCTCGAAGACCGAGCAATTCGGCGACACACGCAGCCTTGAAGTGCGGGCCACAGCCGGCAACGTCTTCAACACGGTGCAGTTTTCCGGTGTTGACACCAACGTACAGTCGCCGACCTTCGGCCAGGTCAATTTGGCGACTACCATGCGTACGTTCCAGTTCCTCGCGAGGTTCCGGTTCTAAGCACGCATCCAGGCACAGCAATCTTACGGAGTGAGTCAAATGAAGCGGCAGGCGAGAGCTACGGTGGTGACGGGACTGGCGATGCTTCTCGCCTTGCCTTTGCCTGCGCAGACAGGAACGCAACAGGACTCGTCCGGCCAAAGCTCCTCTAACCAGAACACAGGCTTCGTTCTCCGTGCTGAGACCGATCTGGTCCTTACCAACGTTGTGGTGCGCGACAGCAAGACCGGCAGGGTGGTTGAAGGGCTGAAGCAGAGCGATTTCACTCATTCTTGAGAACGGCAAGCCCCAGCGGATTACGGATTTCGATTTTGAAAGCGTGGATATGGCGCGGCCGCTCGATGAGGCGACGATCAGCGGGCTTGCTTCTACGACGAGTGGCAAAGGGGCCGTGGGCACTGTCAGGCCGGAAGATTTGAAGAATCACCGTCTGATTGTTTTCTTCTTCGATCTCACGTCGATGCAGCCGGAGGATCTGGATCGCAGTGTCGACGCGGCGAAAGAGTTTCTACAGCACAAGATGCAGCCGGCAGATCTGATTGCGCTGGTGTCGCTGGATACGGAGCTCAAGGTTGACCAGGACTTTACATCGAACAAGGACCTGCTGATCGGCAAGATTGGCATGTACAACGGGACAGAAGGTAATGCGTTCGCACAGGGAGCGACTGCAAACTCCAATCAGGTTGAGGATGCGAGTGGGTATACGCCTGACGAAAGCGAATACAACGACATCAACACCGATCGCGAGTTGTTTGCTCTGCGCGCGTTGCTCAATCGCTCGAGCGAATCAACCAGAAAAAGTCGCTGCTGTATTTTTCGGGTGGACTTACGCGTGACGGCATCGAGAATCAAGCTGCGCTGCGTGCCGCCGATCAACTCGGCAGTGCGCGCGAACCTATCGATCTATAGTCTCGACACGCGCGGGCTTCAGGCGGTCTCGGCGCTTGGGGATGCTTCTACCGGAAGTCTGCGCGGTTCCGGGGGATTCAATGGCGTGGCGCTTCAGAACAGCATGAATGCGAACTTTGCCTCGCAGGAGACGATGACGACGCTATCGGCGGATACGGGTGGCAAGGCATTTCTGGATAACAACGACTTCTCTCCAGCGTTTGCCCAGATTCAGCGGGATTCGGCTGAGTATTATGTCGTTGGATTTCACTCCAGCAATCCAGCGCGCGATGGGAAATTCCGCAAGCTGACGATCAAGGTGAATCGGCCGGGTGTGAAGCTGGAATATCGCCCCGGATATTATGCTCCGGCGGATTTCAAGCACTCGGGCAAGGAAGATCGCGAGCGCGAACTGGAAGATGAATTGGCTAGCGACCTGCCTGCTACCGATGTAGCGCTGTACATGGACGCTTATTATTTCCGTCTGAATGAGAATCGATTCTATGTGCCGGTCTCACTGATCGTTCCGGGCTCACAGATTCCGTTTGTCAAGGGCGGTGATCGCGACAAGGCGACGCTGGACGTGATCGGTGAAGTGCTCGATGAGGCAAAGCGTCCGATCGGGCATGTGCGCGATACGGTCAAGCTCGCGGTCAATCAACAAATGCAGGCGCCGCAGAAAAATATTCAGTACTCGACGAGCTTTAATCTGCCGTCGGGTAAATATCATCTGAAGTTTGTTATACGCGAGAACCAGAACGGGCGTATGGGCTCGTTTGAGGCCGATATTGTGCTGCCAGACATGCGGAAGTCTCCGTTGAAGATGAGCTCGATTTTGCTGGCGTCGCAACGGGTGCCGAGCAAGGCTTCGAATCCATTGGTGCGCGAAGGCGAACAGTATGTGCCCAACATCAGCCACGTTTTCCGGCAGGGCCAGCATTTGTATCTGCTGTATGAGGTGTACAGTCCGGCAAAGGAGAAGGCTGATGCGGCTGCCAATAACGCGCCGAAGATTCCGAAAGGCACAATCAACCTGATCAGCAGCCTGGAGCTGATTCAGGGATCGACCAAGGTGTTTGAGACGCCGGTGGTGCGCGCGACTTCCTTGAACGAGCCCAATCGCGACGCGGTTGCACTGGAACTGGATGTGCCGCTCGACAAGCTCAAGCCTGGTTCCTATATCGCTCAACTGAATGTGATTGACGATGCTGGCGGCAGCTTTGCATTTCCGCGGTTCGCGGTGCTGGTGCGCGAAGCGCAGAGTACACCAGCGAATCCGAAAGAGGATACGACGGGAAGTACGAGCGGGATCGCTCGGAACCGATAAAAACGCGTTAGGCTTTGGTTGGCCTGATCAGCCGCAAGAGTTGGACCAGCCAGACGGATCCGGCTACGGCGCCATGAAGAGATAAAGCACACGCTCACTCGTCCAGACCGTTGGTTGAATACGTGAAATGCTGGCAAGGTCGTTGCCAGCCACAGCACTGCCCGCAAAGATATATTCAGACAATGGGATAGTCCCGTGATTTTTCCGGAAAAGCCCCACGTCACGGGTCTGGCAGGACCACGCTGCTGTTGCAAATTCCTTAATGCTGCCGCGGCGCCAAGCAGGGTATCGACGATCATGCGGAAGCCTCTGCCTACCATCGGTTTTGCTGTGATCCGACCGGCCCCGCGCCGACGAGAAGGAGTCTGACCATGGGCGACACTCAACCTCCCGTACGCTGAATCGTTGTTTTGCGGGGAAATCTAGAGTAGTCCCTCATGACTGCGGAGGCAGGACTATTCTTTGCCATTGAACTCGCTGGATCGCTCTGGCTCAGACGAACTACTCTGAAATCCGTAGGGGCAGTGGCGACAGCCTGACTCGCAACACCAGCCGCGACGGAGATGATACGCCGCCGTAAACACTACATAAGGACCATCCACGTAGTAGTCGCCAGGCTCGGGAGTGGGTATCTGGCGGGCTATGGGACGATCGTTCGGCGAGTGTTCAGTCATATTTCTATTTTCAGGTTGCTTTGGGAACTTACCTTGAAGCGGGCCGTTGCAGATTGCCTACCGCGCAATATCCACTGGGACGGCTCCACTGTTCGCAGCGAGGGCGCGATCTGGATGATCGGCCAGCCACTGATGCGCATGTTGTATCTGCGCTAGTTCAGGGTCGGCAGATTTCCAAGCTTCGAGGAATTTTCCGTAGGCTACGGTCGCCTGCGATGCGCGTCCCGAGCGCTCGGCAAGTTCTGCTAGTCCGTAGAGCGGAAAGCCTGAATTTGGGCGATCTTCGAGAGCTTTCTTCCAGGCCTTCTCTGCTTCTGCAGACTGGCCTGTAGCGGTGAGAAAAGCGGCCTCCTGTTCTGCGACAGGTTGAATGAAGGCGGGTGGTTCGCGGTATCCGAGGTCCTGTTCTTCGTGCCGGGCCTGGCTGTACAGCGTTTCAGCCTCGGCAGTATTGCCAGTTTCCACGGAGATAGCGGCACGCAACTCAAGAGACATGATTGCCAGATTTTTCAGAAGATTCGGCAGATTTGGGTCGACAGGCTCGGCTTCATTCTTTGGAGCGGATGCGTCGGGCTTTGGCTTGGCATTGTCACTTGCGTTTTGTGCGTCAACTTTTTGTGAGGTCTGCCAGAGTTGCGCATCAAGTTCAGTGGAATGTTTCCCTGCGGAATCGACGTCTTTTTCGTTCAAGCTCAGCATGCCATCAGCGAATTGTGTCAGCGCACTATTGAGGAGTTGGAGGTTGGGTTGCGATCCCGGAGGGTTCGCTGTCTTGAGCAGTGCAATGGCTTGTTGCCAGTCCGCACTGCGTAAGGCGATCGGCAGCAGGGGATTTAACCGCGTGATGGAGTCGCGGGTAGACCATGGATAGAGGGTTGCAGCGCGTTCACCCCTCGCGACGGTCAGTTTCGATGAGACTGCGGCGGCCTCGGTCATGCGTCCCTGCTCGAGCAGATTTGCGATGGAATACATGAGGTTGTGTACATAGTTCCAATCATTGTCCGGCGCCACATGCTGACTCCGCATGTATGCTTCATCGACACGCATAGAAAGATCGAAGGAGACCTGGGCCCGTTGATAATTGCCGGTGCGATAGAAGATGTGGCCGGGCATGTGGGTCATGTGGCCAGAGTTCGGTGCAAGGTCAGCCAGAATATCGGCTGAGTGCAGCGCCTGCTCAGGATGAGGACCGGCTTCGACGGCATGGATCCAGAGATGATTTGCCGCTGAGTCGTCCGGCTTTTCCTTCAATATGCTTTGCAGCACGGTCATCATTTCGGTGGTGCCCGCGCGAGGCTTGCCGGTATCGGGGTTGTAGCCGTCCTGCAGCGATTCTGCCAAAAGCAAGCGGGCCGTGATGTCTTTCGGGTACTTCCGCACGATCTCTCGCAGCAGGCGCTTGGCCTCTTCATCGTTATTGCCGCTGGCCGCTGCGCCTTTGCCCACAGATGTGCCCGACTCGGCTTGAGCGACGTCAATATACATCTTTTCTCGCTTGTCGGCGTGGGATCGCAATGCGACGGCTTTCGTCAATTCATCATGTGCGTATCCGCGCACTTCCTGATTGTGGATGCCAAGCGACTCCGACAAGGCCCAGTGGCAGATGGCGCAATTCGGATCGGTGCGAATGGCCTGTTCGAAGGCGCGATTTGCCTCGTAGTCCCAGAAATCGAAGACCAGGTTAATGCCCTGATCAAACCACACTTGCGTTTCAGGGTTTTGGGAAGAGATAGGGAAGTGGAGGTTGCCGATGCCCGAGAGCCTTTCGGGCGGAGATAGTCTTTCCGGCGCCACAACTTCCGGATTTGAGGGCATCACATGACCGGGGGGCATCTGCATCTCCGCCCCACCATAAGTGCCGCAGGCGATCAGGGTCACTGCACATAGGAAGGAAGAAAGAGTCGTGGAACTACTCGTCATGGAATCTCCTGCGAGACCTGATTTTAGGCAGATCCTGGCCCCTGGAAAATCGAAATTCGTTTGCGCAAGTGTATACCGAGTACGCCGGGTATCGTCCGATCTGCCTGAGGCCAAGATTTGGGTGAGTTCAAAGCTAAATGTCGCACTGCGGAGGTATCGTGACAAACACGCGAGAAAGACGTTGATAATTGACTTTCCACTCAGACTTCTTGTTTTAACGGCGTTTGGCCTTTGAGCTACGGAGGGGTCATCTGGGGCCTGCGAAAGGGGGTCTTCTCTTTACACCACAACAGAGTCCCCGACCCGGACATCTCAAGGAGCTAAAATGGATGCTCGACGGCAGGAGGTTGTCCAATGCCCCCGAACGAATTCATGCCACCCGAACTCGAGGCAAAGAGGCAAGCCCTTGATGCCCAATTGCGCGCGACTGAACGTCTCATGGTCGCTTATTCCGGGGGGATTGATTCTGCATATCTGGCTTTCGCAGCTCACAGGGCATTGGGCACTGGTATGTTGGCCGTGATCGCAAATTCTCCAAGTTTGACACGCGCGCACCTGCGCGAGGCAGTTGCGTTCGCCTCAGATCACGGAATCCCCTTGAAGGTGATTGAAACACTCGAGTTGGACTCGACCGACTATGTTCGCAACGATTCGAATCGCTGCTTTCACTGCAAAGATGAACTTTTTACCGCTATGGCTGAGACTGGCGGTCCACTTGGATTTTCCACTGTAGCCTACGGTATGAATGTGGACGATCGTGGCGATTTTCGCCCAGGGCAGAGAGCGGCCGCAGAGCATCGGGTGCTGGCGCCGCTTGTTGATGTAGGCCTGACAAAAGAAGAGATTCGTACTTTGGCTCGGAGCGAAGGGTTGCGTATTTGGGACAAGCCAGCATCCGCTTGCCTTTCCTCCCGGATTGCATACGGGCTTCCGGTGACCCGTGAAACACTCGATCGAATAGAAAAAGCGGAAGCGGTACTTTCTTCATGCGGTTTCCGCCTATGCCGGGTTCGTGATCACGGTGATCTCGCAAGAATTGAAATTGCACAGAATGAGATGCCGCGAATGCTTTCGCTTGAGATTTTCCGTCAGGTCAGCGTGGAGTTGAAGCGTTTGGGTTATAAGTACGTGACCCTCGATCTTGACGGTTATCGTTCCGGGTCCATGAACGAGCTACTGCCTGTCTCTCAACTCACCAGTGCGCAACCACCCTCCTTTTCGAACCCGATGAACGGTGCTCAGTGAAGATTGTCTATCTCGATTGCTTTTCAGGAATTAGTGGAGATATGTTGCTCGCCGCTCTTGTGGATGCAGGAGTGCCTTTTTCGATTCTTCAGGAAGCCGTGGCGGCGGTTGGGCTCGAAGCCAGGCTGGACTTGCGGCGCGTAAATCGCAGTGGAATTGACGCGGCCAAAGTAGACGTCAAGCCACTTGATGGCGCGCCGACCGAGGCTCGTTCGGCGGACGCTGATGCTGATGCCCATGCTTCCGTCCATGGTCATGATCACGGCGCCGAGCGGTTCCATTCACATGAGCATTTGTACGGGGAAGCGCACGAGCACCATGCTGCGCAAGAACATGATCACGGACATGGCAGGTCATTGTCAGTCATACAGAAGATGATTGCTTCATCGAATCTTTTGCCGGAAATTCAGCAGATAGCTCTGCGAGCTTTCCAGTTTCTCGGAGAAGCCGAGGCGAAGATTCATAACGTGCCGGTAGAGAAGATTCACTTTCATGAGGTTGGGGCAGTTGACGCAATCGCAGACATCGTGGCCACCGCAGCAGGATGCCATTGGCTAGCGGCGGATCGGTGGCTCTGCTCGCCGCTCAACGTGGGGGGAGGCCACGTACACTGTGCGCATGGCATCTTTCCCGTTCCCGCGCCCGCGACACTTGAGCTGCTGCGCGATATGCCTGTTTATTCATCTGGTCCGCAAAAGGAACTGGTCACGCCCACGGGCGCCGCGCTGCTGCGTGCACTGAATGCGTCTTCCTCAAACTTTCCCGCCATGCGAGTCGGTGCAACCGGTTATGGTGCAGGCTCACGAGACCTGCCCGGCCGGCCGAACGTGCTGCGACTCGTCGTGGGTGAGATGTGCAGATCTCAAGCAACCATCGAATGCGGCGGCGCTGTTTCCCAAGTGGGCGTGATTGAAGCTGCGATTGACGACGCCACTCCGGAAGTGCTTTCCTACGTGGCCGAAAAGCTCTTTCATGCCGGTGCAATCGACGTGTATCGAACATCGATCCAGATGAAGAAGGGCCGTGCGGGAACGCTGTTCACTGTTCTCTGTGCTCCTGAGCGAGCGAGAGATATCCGAGAATTGATATTCGCGGAAACGACAACCTTAGGCCTGCGCTATCGCGAAGACGAGAAAATCAGCCTCAAGCGGGAGTTCGCTAATGTGGAGACACAGTGGGGTGAAGTCCAGGTCAAAATCGCCGTGGATCATGATGGTCGGTCAGCTAACGTCGCCCCTGAATTTGAGGATTGCCGTCGCATTGCGGAGAGCCATGGTGTTCCTTTGAAGCAGGTTATGCAGGCAGTGATCGCCGCATATTGGCTGAGGGAAGCGCGCGCATGAATAGGGAGCAACTGCAGCAGTTGATGCAAGCTGTTCAGGCTGGTGATGTTAGTCCAGAGGCCGCATGCGACCGGTTGAAGAACCTTCCCTTTGAAGATTTGGGATTTGCCAAGGTGGATCACCACCGCCCCTTGCGCACAGGCATGCCTGAGGTGATCTATTGCAAAGGCAAAACCGCTGACCAGGTGGCCAAGATCTTCGGTAGTCTCGCCGGCTCTGGCGTGAACGTGCTGGCAACTCGAGCAAACGCTGAACACTACCAGGCAGTTCTTGCAACAGAGCCACGCGCCACGATGCACGGAGCCGCTGGGTGCATAACCCTCAGACAGAACGATCCCGTGCAACGGGTTGGCAGGATCGGAATTGTCTGCGCAGGAACGAGCGACCTGCCCGTTGCCGAAGAAGCCCGCGTGACCGCCGAACTCATGGACAACCATGTCGATCTTGTCGCAGACGTAGGGGTCGCGGGCTTGCACCGGTTGTTGTCGCAATATCATCGCCTGCAGGAGGCCGCGGTGCTGATCGTATGTGCCGGCATGGAGGGTGCGCTGCCTTCGGTTGTTGGCGGCATGGTGGGCGTTCCCGTGATCGCTGTTCCAACCAGCGTGGGCTACGGTGCCTCTCTGGGCGGAATTGCAGCACTTCTCGGAATGTTGAACTCGTGTTCCCCCAATATCACCGTGGTGAACATCGACAACGGTTTCGGTGCCGCTTATGTTGCCACACTGATCAACCGGACCCGCTGATTGAATCATCAGATTTTCGCTCAAGCGCTTGTCTGAGGGGGACAAACGTCCATGCCTAAACAGAGGGTCGTAGTCTTAGGGCTGGGCATCGTTGGAAGTAGTATCACAGCGGCTTTGGCTGTTCGTGGGTACACTGTTAGTGCCTTCGACCAATTCGGTCCGCTGCACGAGCGAGGCTCTTCGCACGGGGATACACGCATCTTTCGCCGGGTGCCTCATGAGGGGTCCGTGTACGTGACGCTTGCCGAACGCAGTTATGAAGGATGGCAGGCATGGAACCGTCTCGCGCAAGCGCAGTTGTTTTGGGAGTGCGGAGGCATTGATGCAGGGTTGCCTGAGAGTCCGATGGTTCAGGCTGCGGAGTCACTGTGCCGCCAGTATGACCAGCCATTTGAATTGCTCGATGGAGACGGCTTCAATCGACGCTATCCGTCCTTCCGCCTGCCGGCGGAGTGGCAAGTGGTGTATCAACCTGCCAGTGGAGTGGTGGGTCCTGATGCCACGCGAACTTTTCTGCATAGGCTGGCCCGTGAAGCGGGCGCCCGACTCATGCATCACGCGCGAGTTCTGGAAATTGTCCCGACGCCGCACGGTGCGCGCATCGTTACCTCAAATGAGCAAGTTGTCTGTGATGTGCTCATTGTGGCCGCTGGTAGCTGGCTGCCACATCTTCTGCCGGATTTGCAACTATCGCTATCGCCAGAACGACGGGTTATCGCTTGGTTTCCGTTCGAAGATCCTAGCGGATCGGCATTCCAGGCCGCGCCTGCGTTTGTGTTCGACGCAGGTGGTGGCTGGTACGGAATGCCGACGCCTGGCGGCCAAATCAAGATAGGTCATGATAAGCATCTTCGCGAGACAGTCGATCCAGATACCCCGTCTCGTGAGGCAGATGCACGAGATGCCGATCTCCTCGCCGATTGTGTCAAACAGTACTTCGCTGGCGTCAGCAGTGTGCCGTCGACCATGAAGCCGTGTATCTATACGAATACTTCGGACCGTCATTTTTGCATCGATCGCTATCCGGGCAGCAATAGCATCCTGTTTTTCAGTTGCTGTTCCGGACACGGGTTCAAATACGCGCCGGTCTACGGAGAGATTGTGGCAAGCATGTTGGCCGGGCGTGAGTGGCCCGGTTCCGAGCAGTTTCAACTACACCGGCAGGCGTTCGCCATCACACGTTTCCGCGACTAGGGCAGAAGTAGGGTTAATGTAAGGTGCATCACCGATCTCCGCAGGCATTTTCATCAAGAAAATGCCTACATCATAGATACCGGATACATCACACTATCCCTGCTTCTGCTTTAGTCAGATGTCTCTCGCAAGAAGTGCGGTCGTCGTTATTCTTTCGGTGTCTTGTCCGTTCGCCAGCTGACGACGTGGTATTGAGCTCGTGTTTGGCCGACATTGCGGAGTCCGTGGAGCACATTTGACGCATTCAGAATGACCGAACCAGGTCCGAGTCGCTTCCATTGCCCATTTATCAACGCTTCTACCGTGCCAGTATCGATCAGGATCAACTCCTCGTTCGGGTGATGATGGGGGGGATGCGAGGCCATGCCGGGATTGAGCGTGGTTACGTGCATCTCCAGTTCATCGAGTGTGGCGGTAGGCCCTTTGGCGATGGAGCGCACTTCGCCGACGGGCGTCTTTTTCGCTACAAGGCTGTTCCAGTCCCACGCCGTTTCGCCTATCACCGGTTTTGCGGCGTCAGCAATGGCGACCGAAGCCATGGTTACAGCCACACTCACCACGCATATTGCCAGATCTCGTCGAGTTAACATCAAGCCTCCTTCAGTTCCAGCCAGCTTGTTCAAATGTGTAGGGCAAACGTTGCGGGCGAAAGGTCATGGCGTTTGCCTGCAATGTGCGCTTGACCAAAGTACGGTGGCTCGAATCTCGCGTGGACCACCTCCCCATCTCATTTCTCCGAATTAGATCAGGCGTTCAGATGAACAACATTGGCATTCCGCTGGGCCTTAATCGATAACTCAGCGGCCAGTAAGCACTGATCCTGGTCTTGCGCGACGTGCGTGCGGTTGACGATGTCTGAGACGAACTGTGGACCGAACGGAAGGTTCACATGGTTGCAATCGATATAACGCGCCTGATGCTTATCGACGATAAACAGATTGTTTCCGGTCTCGCTCACCGCCACGTTGGTATATTTTCGGACCTCGATGTAGCCTTCCGTGCCGAGCACAAACAAGCGGCCGTCGCCCCATGTGCCCAACCCGTCGGGAGTGAACCAATCGAGCCGCACATATCCGAGGCCGTGGTTGCCGCGGAGCATCATGTCGCCGAAGTCCTGGAAGCGAGGGTGTTCGGGATGCGCAACATTTGCGATTTGAGACGCCACTACCTCAGCTTCCGTCGAGCCTGTGTAATACAGGAATTGATCTACCTGATGAGAGCCGATGTCACACAAGATGCCGCCGTACAAATCCGGTTCCCAGAACCAATCCGGTCTTCCCCCTCCACCGCCCGAGTCGCCCCGATGCTGGTAGATTTGGTGCGGCGCGATGTTGATCGTCTGAATTACGCGTCCAATCGCGCCTGACTGGATTAGTTCTCCTGCTCTTACCGCGGCTCGCACTTCTAGCCGTTCGCTGTACAGGATGCCGTAAATGCGGTGTGTTTCTGCTACCGTCTTACGCACCTCGGCCAATTGTTCCAGGGTGGTTATACCCGGTTTGTCACTCAAGTAGTCTTTGCCATGATGCATGACGCGAACGCCAAGAGGCGCGCGGTGGCTGGCGATGGCGGAGCTCAGGACTAGATGAATCGACGAGTCGTTCAGTATCTCATCCTCGGACTTGACCATTTTTACGTCAGGGAAGCGCTTCGTGAATACGGCCAACTTGTCCTGCTCTTCGCCGTAGACAGCGACAAGTGCGCCACCGCCTCGCTGGATTGCGCTGATCATTCCATAAATGTGGTCGTGGCTCATGCCGCAGACGGCGAAATTGATGGCGTGTAATGGCACTGCCATAGCGCCCTGATCGGGTTCGACAATTTCAAGTGCGACGGTAGAGCTTGCTGGGCTCGAAGCAAATCCGCTTTCAGGAAGAGCACTCAACAGGCCTGCCGCCCCCAGGGATCGCAGAAATAACCTGCGATTCAGTTCTTCTGCGTGCATAAGATCCTCACGAAACAAACTCATGATCGCGGCTACGCCGTGCCCATGTCCGCAGCCGTGATTTCGCAAAATTCCTCATGCGGCACGAACATCGGCCAACATGAAATCGATTTTTGGTTGGAATTAGTTTTGATCTCGAATTTAAACAGACCGCCAGTAGCACTCTATGTCAGCCAACGCGATTTTGGCAATCGTGTCTTCAAAGAAAATGGGCTGTCTTTCAGGTGCGCGCATCTGAAAATCCGTCCGGCGTGCCTCTCGAGTTTCGATAGACTCGATTAGCAAAGGCAAACTTGACGCAGGTTGGGATCAGCACGGGTCGAGAACCCGTGAAGGAGCGGAGGGATGGCAGAGGTGGTTCGTGTAGGTATCGTGGGCTCGCGTTTTGCAGCACGCTTTCACTATGACGGTTTACGGCGTGTTTATGGCGTACCAGTTGAGATTGTGGGCGTGCTCTCAAAGACAGTTGAAGCCCGTGACGCCTTCGCTCGGGAGAAGGGAATTCACGCTTTTGAGAGCTTGGAGGAACTCTGCGCAGAAGTCGATGTAGTCGATCTGTGTACGCCCCCATCTTCCCACGAGCAACTGGCGGTTGAGGCATTTAAGCTCGGGCGACATGTGATCCTCGAAAAGCCTCTCACAGGGTATTTCGGGACGGGAATCGAAGATTTCCGCGGCAGTTCTCACCCTAAGGGTCAGATGCTACAGGAAGCGGTGGCGAGCTGTGAGCGCATCCTGGCGGCATCGCGCAAGAGTGGCAAGCGAGCCTGCTACGCGGAGAATTGGGTCTATGCACCAGCCGTGCAGAAAGAGCGCGAGATCATAGCGCGATCCGGAGCACAGATTCTCTGGATTCTGGGCGAGCAATCGCATAGCGGCTCACACTCGCCGTATTACGGCTCATGGCGATTCTCAGGCGGCGGCTCGATGGTCGGCAAAGGATGCCATCCATTGAGCGCGGCGCTCTATCTCAAGAGGGTTGAAGGTGAGGCGCGGAACGGTGCTCCGATCCGTCCGGTCAGGGTCAGCGCACGTACGCACGAGATCTCGCGTCTTGCGGGATTCCGCGACGAGGGCTTTCTGCGCACCAAGTACGAAGATGTTGAGGATTACGCGCAGATGCACATCACTTTCTCGGACGGTACAGTTGCAGATATCTTTGCTTCGGAGTTGGTAATGGGAGGGGTCAACAACTGGCTTGAGATACGCGCAAACAACCATCGCACACGTTGCAATCTCAATCCAATCAATGCGTTGGAAACCTACAACCCGCGAGACGAAAGCTTCAGTGAAATCTACGTAACGGAAAAAATCGGGACCAAACAGGGATGGAACCACCCGGCACCCGATGAGCCGTGGATGCATGGCTATCCACAGGAGTTTCAGGATTTTGCGGAAAGCATCTACTACGATCGCGAACCACTTTCGGGCTTGGAACTGGCGCGTGATACCATTGCGGCCATCTATACTGGGTATCTTTCTGCAGAGCGGAACGGTGTTGAGGTGGAGATTCCCTCGTAGCGAATGATGAACGTCTGTCGTTCCGCAACCTCTTGCGTCACTTCTCTCGGATAGACTGGTGCGTTGGAGATCGAGTGGCACGTTGGATACGCAGAGTCTGTCTTAGTACTACCGTATTGGTTACGCTTTACGTTTATATATGTTCGCCAGTGCGCGGCTTGCAGGGGACACCTCAAGCTCCTCCGCCAACTAGTCCGTCATCCGAAGGCTCGTCTGCCCGCAAGGCTTCAGTGACAGCAAGCGGATTCGTCGATTCCGGCCCAATCGTATTTGAGGATGTGACAAAAGGCGCGGGGTTGTCGAACTGGAAGCACGTTATGGGAGCCGCTGACAAGCGGCTGATTATCGATACGAACGGCTCCGGTGTTGGGCTGATTGACTACGACAACGACGGGTGGCTCGACATATACCTCGTTAATGGCTCGACCTTTGCGGCTGAAGACGGAAAAGAAACGCCGCCGCATGCCGCCCTCTTTCACAATAACCACGATGGCACATTTACAGACGTGGCCGCTAAGGCTGGCGTTACCAATGACCGATGGGGATTTGGTGTAGCCATCGCCGACTACGATAACGATGGGTGGCCCGACATCTTCGTTACCAACTGGGGCAAGAATCGTCTGTATCACAATAATCACAATGGCACCTTCACCGATGTTGCCGAAAAAGCAGGTCTGACCCTGGGTAACTGGTCAGCAGGTGCGACCTGGGGTGACTACGATGGCGATGGACGATTGGACGTTTTCGTCTCGGGGTACGTGCATTTCGATCGAAAGAACTTGCCTTATGAAAAAACGGAAGCCACGGGCTTTTCCTCCTGCGAGTTTCGTGGAGAACATGTCATGTGCGGTCCGCTTGGGTTGCAGGGTGAGCCCGATCACCTCTTCCACAATAATGGCGACGGAACTTTTACGGATGTTAGCCTTAAGGCGGGCGTTTCAGACGAGGTCAATAAATACTATGGAATCACGCCTCTGTTTGCCGATGTCAACAACGACGGCAAGCTGGACCTGGTGGTGGCGGACGATTCCACGCTCAGCTATCTATATTTGAATCGTGGTGACGGTACTTTTGAAGATGCGAGCCTCTCGTCTGGATTTGGTCTCAATGAAGATGGCCGGGAAGTGGCGGCGATGGGGGTTGCCGCGGGGGACTATCTGAATAATGGCAATCTCGACTTTGCCATTACCGACTTTTCCGATGAAGAAAAGCTACTCATGAAGAACGATGGCAAGGGCGCCTTCACGGAAGCGTCTTTCTCCGCGGGCTTCGCTCGTAAGACGGTGCCATTCCTCGGCTGGGGCGATGGATTTCTCGACTTCGACAACGATGGCTGGCTCGATCTGATGTTTATCAACGGTCATATATATCCGCTGGCCGATCGCCTGGATTGGGGCACGTCATACGCGCAACGCCCCGAACTGTTTCGCAACACTCATGACGGTAAATTTGAAGAAGTCTTGCCTGTCAAAGGCTCTGGTCTGGCCCAGATCGTCTCAGGGCGTGGTGCTGCTTTTGGTGATTTGTTCAACAATGGCAAGATTGATGTAGTGATTAGTCCAATCGACGGCCCTCCGGTTTTGCTGAAGAACGTAAATCCCGATCATCATCATTGGGTAGAATTGAAACTCGTTGGCGGTCCCCACAGTCCGCGTGACGCGGTAGGTACCACGGTTTATTTGAGCGCAAACGGGATACGGCAGCGTCAGGACGTTCTTAGCGGAGGCAGCTATTCTTCTACCAATGACCCGCGTGCTCACTTCGGACTAGCGGACTCAGCTTCGGCCGGGATTGCGGAAATTCATTGGCCCTCTGGCACGACCGAGAGGATCACTCTTCCAGCCGTGGACCGCATTTACACCATCACGGAAGACAAGGGAATTACCGCAAGCCTTTGTAAGGGCGATCCGTGCGCAACCGCTATGTCGGGAAGTGTTTCGTCCCCTCCGCGGAGCAAACCGTGAAGCAACACGCATTGCATCGTGTTTTATTGATTACGGTTGCGATGGCTTTGGGGTTATCAGCCGGAGTCAACTCTCTTAGAGGTCAATCGAAAACCGCCGCGGGCAAAAGTTCCGCTCACGTCTCCGAAGACGTGCCGGGGAAGTTCGTAGATATTACGGCCAAGTCTGGAGTTCACTTTTTGCACCGGGCTCCTCACACATCCCGCAAATATCTCATCGAGACGATGGGTTCCGGAGCAGCACTGTTTGATTGCGACAATGACGGGCGTCTTGACCTGTATCTGATCAACGGCGCTCCTTATGCAGACCCTGCGCCCAAGGGGTTCATTCCGAAGAAGAGTGGGCCGCAGGATTGGAACCGGATGTATCATCAGAAACCCGATGGTACATTCGAGGACATCACGGAAAAGGCGGGCCTCACAGGTGTCGGCTATGACATGGGAGTGGCGGTAGCGGACTATGACAACGACGGGTATGAAGACGTCTTTGTCACGGGTTATGGCGGCAACCGGCTCTATCACAACAATGGCAATTGCACCTTTACGGATGTAACAGACAAGGCGGGCGTGGCCGGAAGCGGGTGGTCCACATCAGCTTCATGGATCGACCTCGATAATGATGGATTGCTCGATTTGGTTGTCGATCGCTATGTGACCTGGGACTGGGATGACGTCTGGTGCGGTGAGCATCGCGATGGATACCGTGGCTACTGCCATCCTGATGTTTTTCCACCTATCACTATGCTCGTGTACCACAACGATGGCAATGGCCACTTCACCGAGATTTCGCACAAGATTGGCCTCGATAAGCCGGCCAAGGCTCTTGGCATTGCCATTGCCGACTACGATCGCGACGGGCGCACCGATATCTTCGTCGCGAACGATTCGATGCCGGAGTTCCTTTTTCACCACAAGGCGGACGGGACATTCGAAGAGGTCGGTTTGGAGTCTGGAGTAGGAGTGAATGCAGACGGTCAGACTTATGCAGGGATGGGAGTGGACTTCGCCGATTACGACAATGACGGTTGGCCCGATCTTGTAGTGACGGACCTGGCCAATCAGCGTTATGCGCTTTATCGCAACAATCACGACGGAACTTTTGACTACACCACCCCTGAAAGTGGCCTCGGTAACCTCACGCTTCTCCACTCAGGCTGGAGTTTGCGATTCCTCGACTATGACAATGATGGCTGGAAGGATCTCCTGGTCGCACAGGGACACGATCTCGACACCATCGAGAAGACAATGCCCCAGCTTCACTACCGGGAGCCGATGTTGCTTCTGCGCAATACCGGCAAACGCTTCGTTGACGTTTCGGCCGCATCGGGAGAGATTTTCCACGAGGCCTGGGTTGGCCGTGGGATGGCGATTGGGGACATCGACAACGATGGCCGCATAGATGCCGTCGTTACCACGAACGGTGGACCGGCATACATCCTCCACAACGAGACGCCATCGTCCAATCATTGGATAACCCTTCACCTGACTGGTCATAAGAGCAACCGAGACGGCATCGGAGCTGTCGTAAAGCTGACGACCTCACAGGGCTCCCAGTGGATCACCGCGACAACTTCAAGCGGCTATTTATCCGCTAGCGACCCACGTGTACATTTCGGCTTGGGGGCGAGCGCAGTCGCCGACTCGATTGAGATCCATTGGCCGAGTGGCATCCTCCAGACACTGCGGAACGTTCCGGGCGACCGGCAGATTCAGGTCGATGAGCCGGCAAAGAGCTCTGAATCTCAGTCCCCAGCCAAACCTTGATTTGTCGCTGAGTGGTGCCGATTCTGATATGCGAGCCAGACAAAGTCTGCGGGATAGCCGGTTTCAAGGCGCTACCGTGGTCCGGCAGTTAACCCACGTTCATTCTTCTATTTAACCCAATCTTCCGGTAAATGTTTGGAGATTTGACGATGCCTTCTTTCCTGCTTTTGCGGGCTTTTTTGTCATCGCCGGTTCGCGTTTGTAAAAAGTCCTTGACAGTTGATTTTTGTGGCAAGTATAGTTCGGCCGTGGAATCGGTACCACCGGAAATGGTATCGATTCCACGGCGGAGCAGCGGAACAGATACTTGAGTGGCCGTTGTCCGAGTTCCCCATCCACGTTTGAACCAGAACTGAGATGTAATGCAAGGAGATCCAGTGAGACACATTCCCATACCCAAGGAGCATCAGCGACTACGTCTGCCTAGCCCACAATCATGGGCGGTATTCGCACTCGCGGTAGCTTTCGGTTTTCTGACGCTGATCGCCCCGCGGAATGCTTCCGCGCAGGCCAGTGCAGGCGTAACCGGCACGGTCACCGACAACAGCGGCGCAGTCATTGCGGGCGCCAGCGTAACCATCACCAACGTATCGACGACGGTGGTCAACAAGGCGGTCACCAGCAGCTCGGGCACCTATACGGTCAGGGGACTTAACCCTGCCAGGTATTCGGTAGAGATCGATGCTCCCAATTTCAAGAAGGCTACCAAGCAAGTCACTATCGAGGTCAGTACCGTGGCCACGATCGACTTCAGCCTGGCGCTTGGCAGCGGCACCGAGACTGTGCAAGTTACAGCCGATCAGATTGCTTTGAATACCACCCAGCCCGAATTGGGCAGTACGATTGAACCGGCTGTCGTGGCAGCATTGCCCGAAGAAGTGTCGGGACGCGGTCGCCAGATCGACCAGTTGCAGTTCCTCGCCCCTGGCACCACGGGTAGCACCTTCTCCCACCGCGTCAGCGGCGGCGTTGACTTCGAAGAGGAAATTGTCTTCAACGGCATCCCGGTCCCACAGTCGGAGACCGAGGGTTATATCGAGAATTATGATCCGCCATTCGACCTGGTTGATGAGTTCAAGGTGCAGCGCACAACGTTTGCCCCGCAGTACGGTCTGGGCCAGGGTGCGTTGACCTACCAGACAAAATCGGGCACCAACCACTACCACGGAAACTTGTTTTACTACAACCGTAATAGCTGGTTCGACTCGGTGGGCTTCTTCAATGGTCCCAATTACAACTCGTCGAACGTTGAGGACAGAGCGCCGGTAGACCACGAAAACAACTACGGTTTCTCGATCGGCGGTCCCATCCGTATTCCGCACCTCTACGATGGCCGCGACAAGACGTTCGGTCACTACAGCCAGGAATGGTATAAGCAGAACGCCCAGAATCTCACGCAAGGCACGGTGCCGACGGCGGCCGAGAAGACCGGCGATTTCTCCAACTATCTGGGAACCAATGCAGCCGGCACTCAGATTGCCGTCCCTGTCTACGATCCTCAGACGGGCAACCCGTTCCCCGGTAACATCATTCCAGCAGACCGCATCAGCCCCTTGGCTTCCAGCCTGCTTCAATACATTCCCGATCCCGACAGTCCAGGTACCGGTATCGGCGGCCAGACGAGCAACAAGAACCCTGAGCGGTTTATCACCCCAAATATCCAGCACGTCTGGGGATTCACGGTAGACCAGACTCTCACGCCAACCCAGAGCCTGCATTACACGCAATGGCGTAATACCTTCCACAGCGAAAGCCCCGACAATGCCCCGATCGTGCTTTATCCGAATCCGCTGGAGAGCTTCCGATCCTACCCGAACCTCGGTAGTGTCTGGCTGTTGAACTATGACAACACCATTACTCCCAAACTGGCGATGACTGCCGGATTTGGCTGGATCGGCGAAATCAACAACCAGTTCAACATCAATAAGTTCGCCCCGATGGCCAATTACGTTGGCGTGCTGCAGGAGGACATTTTCCCGAGCATCACGTTCGATGGCCAGCACGCGACTACCTCCTTCGGTACAGGCGGCTCAAACTCGGGTTCCGTCAACCGCAAGCTGGGAATAGCGGTCGTGAACAACTTCCTCTGGAGCAAAGGCCGCCACACGTTCAACATCGGATGGGAGCTTCGCCGCACCTTCCAGGATGACAACGAAGAGCAGACCGAGGGTGGACACTTCTCCTTCAGCCAGAGGCAGACATCCATTCACAGCACGACCGATCCCAACTTCGGCAACTACGGCAGCTCTTTCGCCAGTTTCCTGCTGGGACTGCCTGATTCGGAAAACCGCTCCAACTCACTGGAGGAAAAACTCCGCAACTGGGATATTTCCCCCTATGTAGAGGACGACATCAAGCTGTCGCCCAAGCTCACCGTCAATCTCGGCCTCCGCTGGGATATTGAGGTGCCCTTCACGGAAACCGACAACCTGATCGTTTACTTCAACCAGGACAAGCCGGGAACGGATCCTTCGGCAATTGGTCCGAACGGCCCCATCGCCGGATCGGCAACCCAGTTCGGCAACTGCACCGGGTGCGCCGGCTATGATCGCGCCGATACCAGCTTTAAGCATTTCGGACCGCGACTCGGATTTGCCTACGAGCTCAACAGGAAGACCGTTGTGCAGGGCGGATTTGACATCGCCATTCTCAACGGCGGCGCTTATGAGTACGGCACCAACAAAGTTGCTGTCAACTACGGCAACCTGTTGACTGGCCAGTTCAACCGCGCCAGCTCAAGCACCTACACCTCCGCACCCGGATCGTGGGATGCCAACTTCATCCCGCCGACGACACCGGTGCCTTTCTCGCCGGGACTTGGCGGCGGCAACCAGATCGACTCCTTCAGCAAGCACGATGGTTATGCCCCCTACAGCCAGCAATGGAACCTCAACGTTCAGCGCGAACTGCCCTACAATATGCTGCTTACGGCGGCCTATGTTGGCAACCACGTAGTCCACCTCCCCAGCCAGAACAACCGCATTGACCAGATGGATCCGGCGTTGGACGCGCAATACGGGAACGTCATGAGCAGTTGCAATAAGGGAAATTCGGTGCTGTCGGATAACTTCGCGCCTTACGACCCAATCAGCAATCCCTCAGGTTGCGCGGCCGCGGACGGATTTTCGCTGCCGTACGCCACCTTCGTGAACGACTTCGGTTCTTCGTCCACGGTGGCGCAATCGCTGGTTCCCTATCCGCAGTACAACTACATCTTCAACAACTTCGAAGCCAAGGGCACAGATGTTTACAATGCGCTCCAGGTCGAAGTAGACAAGCGCTTCTCGAACGGTCTCGCTTTCCTGGCCGGCTACACGCTGTCTCATCTGGTCTCGAACGCGGACAGCGGTTTCGGCAGCTTCGCTAACTCAGGAATCAACAAGTACAACCAGAAACCGGAATATGTTGTTTCTAACTCAGACGAGCCGCAGACTTTTAAGCTCAGCGGAACCTACGAATTGCCGATCGGTCCGGGCAAAAAGTTCGCCAACAACCACAAGTTGGGCAACATTGTGGGCGGCTGGCAGATTGGCTGGATTATGGACTATGAGTGCGGCACGGCTTTCGGCGTGGGTGAGAATGGCACGCCCTTCCCGAACGGCTTCAATCGCCCCGACCGCAACTCTTCGGTGGGCCTGCACACGAATTGGCAGGGGCAAAGGGCCTTCATGATTGCTGGTGGCCAGGGTACCGGCCCACAGGTTTTCAACCCGGGAGCCTTTACCCCGACGGCAAACCAATACGTGATCGGCAATTCGCTGAGAAACTATGGCGCACTCCGAAACACTCCCTACTACAACGAGAACCTGGACGCCATCAAGCACTTCTATATCGGAGAAAGATTCCAGGCGAATCTCGAGGGTTGACTACTTCAACGCACTCAACCGCACGCAGTTCACCAACGGCGTCGACACGAACGCCAATGACGGCACTTTCGGAACCGCTAATGGTGGCACAGGCAACGGCCAAAGCAACCGTCAGGGCCAGATCAAACTTGAAGTGACTTTCTAGAATCGAAGAAATCACTTAAACGTTCCACATGTAGTCTCCTTCCATACCGGACTGCCGCAAGGCAGTCCGGTTTCTTGTTTTTGAGCGCGACGAATTTTCCGTAAGAATGACGGGAGACGCGAGAGAGTATCAGGTTCCGGAATTTGCGAATCCACTATAATGACAGGCTATGAAGATGTATCGAGCGAACAGGTCGCTCCATCGATTGCTGCCATTCGTAGCTATATGCTTTTTCGCGATTTCTGCGTCGTTGCACCTAATTGCTCAAGGCGAAGATGAGGTGACGCCACAAGTGCAGGAGCTCTACGCCCAGGCGAAGCAGGCGCAACAGCGTGGCGACGATGCGGTTGCGATCGAGAAGTACAAAGCAATGTTGAAGCTGGCCCCGCATCTGGCAGCTGGCTATAACAATCTCGGAATGCTGTACTTCAATGGGCATGATTATGCCCATGCTGCTGAGACGCTTAAGCGCGGCCTGGAGCTGAATCCCAACATGCCGTCAGCTTCAGCAATGCTTGGTATGAGTTATTTCCAGATGGGCGAGGATGGAAAAGCGGAGCCGCTTCTCACCAAAGCCCTGAAGGTGAAGCCGGGAGATGATCAGGTCGAGATGCTGCTGGTGCATATTCTCATCAACGAAAAGAAGTTCGACGAGGCTACGATCCACCTGAATGCTTATCTGTCTCGCAATCCAAAAGATCAGGAAGCATGGTACCTGTTGGGTAAATCGTATCTCCAAATGTCGGAAAACGCGCTCAAGGAGATCAACCAGATCAATCCAGATTCCGTAGTCGCCCACGAGATTACAGGCGAGATCGACGCGAGTATGCACAATTACGACCTGGCGCTGGTCGAGTACAAAAAAGCAATCGATATGGCGCCACATGAGCCAGGTACCCATATGCATATGGGAGATGCTTTCTGGAACATGAGTAAGTGGGACTCTGCCCAGAGCGAATTTCGGGCTGAGCTTGAGAACGATCCGAATAACTGCCTGGCGCATTGGAAACTGGCCAATGCCATTCTTGAGGGTAATGGATCGAACGACGATGCATTGGCCGAAACCAATAAGGCTATCGCGCGTTGCCCAACTCTTATGCAGGCCAGGGTTGATCGAGCGCGCGCACTTGTTCGCCTCGGCAAACAACCTGAAGCGCTGCCTGATCTGCTCATGGCTGAGAAGGATAGCCCGAATGAGCCGTCCATTCACTTCCTCCTTGCCGCGGTCTATCGCGCTCAAGGAAAGAGCGCTGATGCGCAGGAGGAGATGAAGACCTACGGAACGCTGGAGCGCGAGGCACGTGCAGCGGTGGCGACCCAGGCTCAAGAGGCCAATAGTATCAAGAGCACGTCTAAGTAAATGCATGCGCCTGCGTCAACTAATTCTTCCTGCACTCTTCGCTTCGCTCTGTTCGGCGCTGCGCTGCGAGCCGCCTAGAGCCACGCCGGTGCGCGAAGCGGATGCTAGTTGCGCCTCCTGTCATCGAGAGATTTACGACAGTTACATGAAGACCCCGATGGCCAATGCAAGCGGTGTCGCGATAGACAATCTTAAGACAACCGCCTTTATTCATGTGCCATCGGGTATGAAATTTGTCGTTGCTGCCGAAGATGGAAATCCCGAGCTCAGCTTCTTCAAGCCATCCACTCCGGACTTAAAGACCACGGTTCAGTTGCAGTATTTTCTCGGTTCAGGGCACCTGGGGGTTACGTATCTTTATTCGAAGGGCAAGTATCTATTTGAATCGCCTGTCGCGTGGTATGCCCGCAATCATGCTTTCGATATGAAGCCCGGCTACGGACAGATTGCATTTATGCCTCCAGCGCTTCCCATGGAAGCCAAATGCCTGCGTTGTCATATGAGCGCGGTTCAGGCGAGCGATGCTGGAACATTCAACCGATACAGCAACTTGCCCTTTCTGCACGCCGGCATCACCTGCGAGGAGTGTCACGGAGATTCCCGGCAGCATGTGGAGTCAGGCGGCAAAGCGGCCATCGTCAATCCCGTTAAGTTAACGGCAGAGCAGCGCGATTCAGTTTGTATCAGTTGTCACCTCGAAGGTGACGTCACGGTCGAACGTGCCGGACAATCCGGTCTGAATTATCATCCCGGAGAGTCGATCTCAAAATATTTGGCCTACTACGTCCGCATAGGTGAGAATCTAACAACCCGTGGAGTCAGCGAAGTCGAGCAGCTAAGCGAGAGCACATGTAAGCGGATGAGCGGGGACAAAATGTCCTGCGTGACCTGCCACAATCCGCACTTCACGCCGACGGCCAGTGAAAAGGTCGCTTTTTATCGCAGCAAATGTCTTTCCTGCCACTCCGACGCCGGTTTTGCTGCGACGCATCATCCGGAAAATCGGGATTGCACCAGTTGCCATATGCAGCGTCTTTCGGCAGAGAACATTCCTCATGTAGCGTGGACGGATCATCGCATTCTGCGCTTGCCCAAACCTTCCGATGCAGACCAGACATTGCAGGGGGGCATGACGCTTAAGGCAATCTTCTCGCCGCAGGCGACTGCACGCGATCAGGCGATGGCATATTATCGGGCTCTGATGGAAGGCGACAAGTCATTTGAGGCTACGGCGTGGACCCAGTTGCGGCAGCTCGAACCCCAGATTCAAAATGATAAAGAAGCATTGGATGCTCTGGGCAATCTTGCCGCGGGCCGAAAGGAGTTCGACATCGCTCAACACTGTTTCGAACGGGTTCTGCAGATAGATCCCGTCGACTCCACGGCGCTCACCAACCTCGGAGTTCTAACGGCCCGGCAAGGGAGGATAACGGATTCGGAGGAGCTATTGGAGAAGGCGTTCGCGCTGAATCCAGATGTGCCGGGCTTGGCGATGAACCTGGCAAGAGTTCAGTGCAATGCGGGCGACAGACAGGCAGCGATCCAGACGTTGCAGACGGCTGTCAGCTATAACCCGCAGCAAGACTATCTGAAGAAGCAACTCGACCCTGTAACGGGAATATGTGGCGAGGGGGTCGGCAAGTAAAAGAAGATGCGATGGTTTTATCGGTATCGACCTGGCTGTGTGGTATTTCTGGTATTCGCGATCGCCCAGGCTGTCTGGTCGCAATCGTCTTCCGACCCGCTGGCAGACGCGCGTATCTATGCGTCCACTGGCCGTTTTGTCAACGCTGAGAATACCTTGCGCTCTTACATTGCAGAGAATCCATCGTCTGCGGAAGCATACTTTCTTCTTGGTTATGTCTTCTTTCGCCAGCAGAAGGCAAAAGATTCATTGGCTGCCTTCACTGAGGGAGCTAAATTCAAACGCCCTGGAGCGGATGATCTCAAAATAGTAGCTTCCGACTACGTTCTCCTCGCCGACTACGGCGATGCGGACAAATGGTTTTCTGAGGTTGTTACGCAAGAGCCCGATGACGCCGAAACCTGGTACCTGTTGGGTCGGACAAAGTACAACGAAAGCGACTTCGGTGCTGCGGTCACCAGCTTTGAGCGGTCTCTACAGTTGCGCCCGCAGCATGTAGAGGCAGAAAACAATCTTGGCTTGTGCTTGAAAGAGTTAGGTCAGGTGGATAAAGCTAAGGCTGCGTTTCAATCGGCGATTGAGTGGCAAGGATCTGCTCCGACCGACGCTCAGCCATTTCTCAATTTTGGAACGTTGCTATCTGAAAACGCAGACGAGAGCAGTGTCCGACAGTCCCTCACCTATCTGGCCCAGGCTGAATCTCTTGCACCTGAGAATCCAAAAACGCATGAGGTGCTTGCAGACGCGTATTCCTCGCTTAAAGATCTGCCGAAGGCGCAACAGCAACTTGAACAGGCGGTTGAGCTTGCACCTGCGACTTCAGCATTGCACTATAAGCTCGGGCAGGTATACCGAAAACAGGGCATGAAGGATAAGGCGCAACAGCAATTTGCCATCTGCGAAAAGTTGAGCAAAGCTCATTCCTCTGACAAAACTCCAAATCCACTGGAATCTGAGCACCCAAACTCGAATTGAAATCTGCCTGTTTGAGTGGGAATTCACACGCTATTTTGCGAGAGCTCTCGCGTGCTGGTGAGTGCCAAGACTCAATACAGGGAAATCTAATGGTATCGTTTCCATTGCATGGTCTTCGCTCGGTATAATTCGCGGAGACGTTCCGATGATGGCGGTGTGGGCGGAAACTAGATACCATTGTCGTTCGCGTACTGGATCAGGAGATTTCACAATGAAGCAAGTATTTGGCGTCGTCGAAAGACGGCGCGGTTTTGGCTTCGGCCTGATGGCTGCAACGCTGTCGGTGTTGGTAGCTGGAGCCTTGGTTTGCATCCATGCACAGGCTCAATCGGCACAGCAGGCGACCGCGGTAGTCAAGTCTCTGGGCGGTGGCCCTCAGCAGGTAGTGACCCGGCTCACTGAACTCGACAGCCTGACCGCCGATGAGTGGCGTTTTCATGCCGGTGACCTGCCGCACGGAGAGTCGACGGACCTTGACGATTCTTCCTGGCAAACCGTAAAGGAGCATTTTCAAACCGGTACAGATGCGGCATGGTTTCGCTGCTGGATCGAGGTACCGAAAGATCTGCATGGCTACGACCTCACCGGTACCAGAATCTGGTTTTCCTTCAGGGCCTATGCTGACGGCGCAATGCCTGAAATCATCTATCTCAATGGCCGCCGCGTTGCATTGGGAGAGGATCTCGAACCGATCGTGCTCTTTGATAATGCCAGGCCCGGTGACAAGGTTCTCGTTGCTGTGAAATTGCTGAATACAACCGATAAGAAAACATTCGATGGTACCGAGCTGAAGATCGACTTTGCAGAGAATCGTCCCAATCCTGAAGACATTCGCAAAGAGATTCTTTCCGCTGCGCTTCTGCTTCCAAGCGTTTCCAAGAATATCTCCGCTGACACAACGACGCTCCAGAAAGCGATCAGCGCTGTTGATCTGGGTGCGCTGGATGCGAAGGATCAAGCGAAATTCGATGCATCCCTGAAGCAAGCTCAGTCGGATCTGGATGTCCTGAAGCCAGAGATTCAGAGCGTAACGGCGCATATCACCGGCAACTCGCACATTGATGCGGCGTGGCTCTGGCCGTGGACTGAGACCGTTGATGTGGTCAAGAGAACGTTCTCAACCGCGTTGCAGTTGATGAACGAATATCCGGATTACACCTACACTCAATCTGCCGCTGCGTATAACTCGTGGATGGCGGATAAATATCCAGAGATCAACGACCAGATCAAGAAACGTATCAAGGAGGGCCGCTGGGAAGTTGTGGGGGGCATGTGGGTAGAGCCCGATCTGAATATGCCCGATGGCGAAGCGCAGGTCCGCTCGATTCTTGTGGGCAAGCGCTTCTTCCAGAAAGAATACGGCGTCGATGTCCGCATCGGCTGGAATCCCGATTCGTTCGGCTACACGTGGCAGCTACCTCAGATCTACAAGCGTTCTGGCATCGACTACTTCGTTACGCAGAAGATGACCTGGAGTGATACCAATCAGCTTCCCTTCAAGCTCTTCTGGTGGGAGTCCCCGGACGGCTCCAAGGTTCTTACCTACTTCCCGCATGACTATGCGAACAACAATCTGAATCCCGTGCGCTTGAGCGACGATCTTGTGCAAACGCGCGAGCGCGCACCAGGCATGACAGAGATGATGGACCTCTACGGCATTGGCGATCATGGTGGTGGTCCGACCCGCGCCATACTGGACGAAGGTGTGCACTGGTCGCAACCAGATAAAGTGGCTCCGAAGTACCAGTGGGGTACTGCGCAGAGCTTCTTCTCCGCTGTTGAAAAGCAGATTGCGCCCGAATCGAAGACCTGGGATTACACTTCGATTGCAAAGGGTTACCAGTTTCCGGCAGCGCCGCCGGCAGGGGAGATTTCGATCCCGACATGGGATAGCGAGCTTTATCTCGAATACCACCGTGGCGTCTTCACCACCCAGGCAAATCACAAGCGCAATATGCGCAACAGTGAAGAAGAAGCGATCAACGCCGAAAAATACGCTTCTCTCGCATGGCTTGATGGCAACTCCTATCCCGGAGATCGCCTGACTGACGATTGGAAGAAGATCACGTTCAACGACTTCCATGATCTGGCCGCAGGATCTGGCATCGGCATCATTTACAAAGAAGCACAAGAGGATTACGACAAGGTTCGCCTCGACACCAACGATATCTCCGAGACAGCAATCAAAACTCTGTCTTCCGATATCGACACAAAGACAACCGGCGAGCCTGTTCTGGTGCTTAACCCGTTGGCTTGGGACCGCTCAGGCGATGTGACTGTCGATGTGCAAATGGCATCGTCGGTCACGGGTGGAGTTTCGGTGCTCGATGCCGAAGGCCGCGTGCTCCCATCCCAGGTCATCAGCAAGGACGCAAAGACCAACAGTTACAAGCTGCTGATCGAGCCGGGAAAGTTCCTTCGCTGGGATACAAGGTGGTGCATGTTGTTCCCGGAACGAAGCCCTATGCCGGCGATCTGAAAGCGGAAGGGCTGACTTTGGAGAATGCCAATCTGAAGGTTGTGGTCGACAAGCAGAATGGCTGTATCACGAGTCTCTATGACAAACGCACCCACTTCGAGTCGATTGCCGCGGGTGGATGCGGCAATCAGTTGCAGACCTTCAAGGATCTTCCGAAGGACTACGACGCGTGGAACATTGATCCGGGTACGCTCGATCACTACACGCCCATCGAGAACGTCGATTCTGTCGAACTGGTCGAGAAAGGACCGCTTCGTGCTGCGATCCGCGTAACTCGCACCTGGCAGAGCTCAAAGTTCGTTCAGGACATCACGCTGGAGGACGGAGCTGACGAGGTAAATGTCGTTAATGATTTCGATTGGCATGAGACGCATGTGCTACTGAAGGTTGCGTTCCCGCTGGCGGCCACCAGCGACAAGGCGACCTACGAAATTCCTTACGGCACTATTGAGCGTGCAACGACTCGCAACAATAGCTGGGAGAAAGCACAGTTTGAGGTTCCAGCTTTGCGCTGGGCTGACCTGGGTGATGGCCAGCATGGCTTCAGCCTGATCAACAACTCAAAGTACGCCTACGATGGCGTCGGCAATATGTTACGCATGTCGCTGCTGCGTTCTCCCATATCGCCTGATCCGGACGCGGATCGCGGTCATCATCACTTCACCTACGCGCTCTATCCACATGGCAGTGACTGGAAGCAGGCTCTCAGTGTTCGCCATGGTTATGAATACAACTACGGCCTCTCCGCTACTCAGGTTGAATCCCACACAGGCAGCCTTCCCTCAGAGCATGCCTATGTGACGGTTAAGCCGGAGAACGTTGTATTGACCGCGCTCAAGAAGGCGGAAGATATAAACGGACTAATTTTCCGCGCCTACGAATGGGCAGGGAAATCTGGGGACGTAACTATCCACGTGCCAAAGGGAGCCACTGGTGCCACAGTGACTAACCTGATGGAAAAGCCCGAGGGTGAGCCTCTCAAGGTTGTGGACAACACCGTGACGGCCCCCATCCATCCATATGAAATCCTCACGGTCCGAGTCGACTATCCTGCGCAGAAGTAAGTGGTCGCAAAAAGAAAAAGACCTGGATTCATGCAGATGAATCCAGGCCCTTTTTTTGCCTGTAAAGCGAATCCGTGCGCTTAGATCGCGGGCGGGGTACATCCGCATGAGCTGCGCTGGATCAACCGCGTCTCCAGAGTGAGACGTCTTGCTGTGCGCGTTCCCGCTGCACTTACGGTCTTTCGATCCACCTGTAACTGGTCGAACAAGAGTTCCGCTGCTCGGCGGCCGATCTCTTCAGCCGGTTGTTGGATGACGCTGATGGAAGGCCGTACTGTCGATGCAAGCTCGAAATCGTCGAACCCTAGCAATGCCACTGTCTCTGGAACGCGAATGTTGAACCGCTGCAAAACCTCGAATGCGAAGATGGTGGTGCTGTTCTTGGTGGCAAAAATGGCGTCGGGCGGATTGGCGCCATCCAGCAGACTCAAAATTGCGTACTCTGCGGACTTATAGTCCTTGACGGAAGCATCCAGAATGCAAGGAAGGTGGGCAGCTTCCATAGCTTTGCGATAGCCGCGGATTCGCTCGTGGATCGTATAGAGCGCTGATTCGCCAGTCAGGCAGACAATCCGTTTATATCCGTGATCGATCAGATGCTTCGTCGCGGTGATCGCGCCTTTGTAATTGTCAGCAACGACTGAGGGGATTGAGGTGTCCGCGAGAGGGCGGTCGATGGTGATGATTGGCATTGCGGTGTGCAAGAGCACATCGCGCAGGGCCGGGCTTTGAGAATTGGCGGGAACTATCAACAACCCATCTACGCGATGGCGGATCAGGACTTTTAAACTATCTAGTTCCGTACGCGGATCGTTTTGTGTCGTGGTGACAATGAGCAGCGAATCGTTTGTTCGCGCAATAGCCTGCGACGCCTCAGCGCAACTGGAGAAGAATGGATCGGCAATAGAAGGAATGATCAATCCTATCGTTTTCGTGCGCTGTCCCTTCAGGGTGCGTGCAGCCTGATTCGGCATGTAGCCAAGAGACTCGATAATCCTTCGGACATGCTCCAACGTTTCGGGACTGACGCGCTCTCCGCCATTGATCACCCGTGAAACCGTTGTCGTGCCGACGCCTGCTTCCCGCGCCACTTGGCTCAAGGTTGGATGCGTACTTTTCTTTGCCATGCGAGATTCGTCCGTATCTCTTTCTCTGTGACAAGTCTATTCTGTCTGCGAACAATTGGAGGCAAATGATTCCATCGATTGCGCCACTTTTCATGGCTTGCCGTGCGACACTGACATCTCTATCGCCAGACGTTGCTGTTCATGTTTTCCATCCTGCAAATGGATGGTGAACCTGTCTACGTCAATCGCTTTCGAAGGAGTTTATCGCCTGGTGTTTGTTCGTTCTGCAATACACGTGTAATCGATGTGCCGAGTAACGGGTCATTGTGGTATCTTCGCACATGTGGTATCGTTTCCACGAGCCGATTTACGGCGCGAGTAAGATACTTCGCGCTTGCGTCATCTGGAAGATGCAACCGAACTTTTCCGATGCCAGAAACTGCCCATAACGCATCCTTGCCGCACATGATCTTCCCTGATGAGCCGGAGTGGCCTTGAAGAAAGCGCAAGTACTGACGATAGGCGTAGACCTTGGTGGCACAAATCTAAGAGTTGCAGCTTACTCGCCTGAAATAGGCATCATCGATTCCATCGTTCTGCCGACTCGTTTGAATGCAGGTCCTCAGGCCGTCGTGGATGACATTTGTGGCACTGTTCGCCGCCTGATTGGGGAGCATTCGGATGGAAAAGAGATGGTTGGTGTCGGCATCGGATCTCCAGGACCTCTGGAGCTGCCCGCCGGGCGTTTACATCGCCCGCCCAATCTTCCGGGGTGGGACGGTTTTGAACTCCTTGCCGAAACTTCGAAGCGCTTGAATGTCCCGGTGGCCCTGGAAGGCGACGCAAACGTGGCGGCTCTTGCGGAATACGAGCAGGGATTGGGTAGGTCGCTCGGCGTGGATTCGCTCTGTATGCTGACGCTGGGCACGGGTGTTGGTAATGGAATTATCCTGAATGGAAAAGTGTGGCATGGAGCAAACGGGATGGGCGGAGAAGCTGGTCATATCACCGTCGCTCCAGATGGACCACTTTGCGGATGCGGCAACAACGGCTGCCTCGAAGCGTGTGCTTCTGCTACGGCGCTGGTAAACGCCGCTGAGCGCCTTATTCAATCGGGTTCTGCGCCAGGTCTGGCTCAACTCAAAGCTGGGAGTTCAACCTTCACTGCTTTTGAGTTGGCGGAGGTAGCGCGGCAAGGTGATCCCGATGCACAAAGAATCTATGCCGATACAGGACGCGCGCTTGGTATCTGTATCGCGGATCTGATCAATGTATTCAATCTGCCGCTCTATGTCGTCGGTGGGGGGGTGGCTAACTCCTGGGACCTGCTTTCCGAGTCGCTTTTTCAAGAGCTTGAGCAGCGCAGTTATGTATATGCATTAACTGCCCCCGGGCGGCCGGCCGCCGGAGGGGGCCTGGGCGGCGGAACGCAAGTGCTTCCTGCAAAGCTAGGAGCTGAAGCCGGCCTGCTTGGTGCATGTATTCTTCCCTTGCAAACAACAAGAGACGAGATTGTGCCCGCATAACACGGCGGTGATTTCCGCGATTCGCCCAATGATGAGCCAATTGCTGTGAGCTCCGCGCTACACTAACAATCTCGCTGGTACAAATTACCGGGCAGGCCATACTCGTCTGCCGTGAAGTAGTCCGTTGGAACGTGCTTAGCAATCACCCGGCCCATGGTCGCCGTTGGATTTTCCCGCAGCCATCCTTGCCTGACGCAGAACCAAAAGAAACCGATCACACGTTCGAACTTCTTCTTGCGGGCGAGTTCCTTCTCCTTCCAGGTTTGCCGCCATTCGGTAAGATTGCGGGGGTTGAATTCTCTCAGGAAGGTGATGCCCCGCTCCTCAGCGAATCCGAGGAGCTGCACTTCGAAGAAGCTCCGCAACTTTTGCCGGGTAGCCGTTGCCAGACCGCGGGCCTCCGCATCACCCAGAAAGCCCCCTACCGCTTCCTTGACAGTGGTCAACTTGATGGCTTTACGTCGTCTTCGCCGCCGAGAGCGGATTGCTCGTATTTGCGAGCAAGGAGTTCGGCCTGCTCCCAGGACTTGGTTTTTGCCGAGACCCGGAATCGGCCTGTTCGGCCTGGGAAGTGTCCCGTCAAGCCACTTGGGGCAGCGGCAACGGCGGTAGTTGGAATCGTCTTTCTTCGCGCAATCGGGATGGTGGCGGGTGTAGACGGACAGCATAATGCCGTCAATCTAGCACGAAAAATCGGTTGGTACAAATCTGGTACAGTTTCCAACGTCTTCCATTTTTCCACAGTCTAAATCTATTGATCCTATTGCATTTGGGATTGGTGGAGGCGGCGGGAGTCGAACCCGCGTCCGAAATCATAGTCAGCAGAGAGACTCCATGCTTAGTCCAGTTCAGAAGTTTCGCTCCCGGCGCTCAGAACGGACAAGAAACGCCGAAAACTAGTCCGATGATCTTGCCGCCATCACACGGACCGAGCGATGGCAACCAGCCTGCTGTGCGACGTCCGCTCTCAGCCCACAGGCGAAGATGAGGAAGACGGCTGCTTAGTTAATTAAGCAGCAAGTGCCAGATTGTTGTTGGCAATTGTTGTTTTGCAAGCGATTGCGGGTGCCTACACCCCGGCATGCCTCTCTTCTGCTATCGATCCCGTCGAAACCGTGACGCCCCCACTTGGAATGGATCTCTGGATAGAACGTGCCCTCCAGCTATCCTTTGCTTTCACTATTGTACGCCCATTCGATTGTCGGCGCGCTCAGGGCGGAGCGAACGCCGGGATAGGATCATTGGCTCTCGATCTGGATCGATTCGTACTCATGCCTGATGATTGCCGCGCGAATTTGCGTGGGCGTTTTGCCGAGCTTGGTTTGCTGGTATGCAAAGAAGCCCTCCTGTGCACAGGTAGAACACTCTGCGCCATGTAAACCTTCGAAGCAACTTCTCAGACTGGTGTGGCCGAGAGCTCGATCACAGCGGCAGTTGCACGGCAATTGGTACAGCACCGACGAGACCTTTGCCGCCTCCTGGTATACATGAACCTGCCAGGGGTAGCGGAAGTTCGGCCCCTTGAGTGTCTCGCCGCTTAAGATTGGGGGAAGCTCGGCAACCTTGAGTGGCGCTGACGGATGATAGGCAGGTATGTCGTTGGCTGGATTTGTCCACTGCGCATAGCTGATTGCCGCGACGCTAGCCAACAGAATTGCAAATCCCGTGCGTCCCCAACTGCTCATTTCCATACCGCGCACCTCGCGAATCCCGATCATCTCCAATGTTAATCGATCTCATCCACAGATTTGGAAGCCACCTGCGGACATCGAAGATCGAAATTACAACGGATCGGTCGCAATTGGAATGAGCCCAACGAAAGGCATCGGTTGCGATCGCAAGAGCCACATCGATGTGGGAACAAAAAAAGACGGCACGAACGTTTTGCTGTTCGTGCCGGGAGGCCAGTGACGCAACTTACTTGCAGACAGAAGCGAGAAACTCATGACCGCTTCACTGCAATATCTACACGATACTATAGATTTCGAAGAAAACAAATACCAAAATTAAAATATTCATTCGAGGTGAGGTTATTTTTGAACAGTTTGTAAGACGGATTGAGGGGCTAAGATCTTGGGTAGTCGGCGGTGAGAGGAGAGAGCGTCACATTGTTAAGCAATAGTAAATACAGGGATTCCGAGTTGAGCGAGAGGCCGGGTGCCAGGGTTCTTCGAGTCGGACTATTTTCATTCGTCGCCGCTGTTGCGGGAGGTTTGACAGTCGCGTGGTGGTATCGAAGAACCCTTACTAAACTACAAAATCCCATAGGCCCTCCCTCGACGGTGTCGTCAAAATCCGACGATTACACAAGAGAGCCATCGTGACGCATGTGCCGCCAGTTTTCCGGGAAGTGAACACCTATCCGAATCGGCTGATCGACGCTGCTAACTTAAAATCTTTCGTTGTAATACCTCCGGCATCGTGGGTCAGCAGGGTGAGCGCGACCTTGTTGTATCGAATATCGATGTCCGGATGGTGCCCAGCCTCTTCCGCGGCGTCCGCGACGCGATTTACGAATCGTATAGCTGCTATGAAGTCTGGAAACGAAAACACACGGAAAAGGGCGCGGTCCTGCACTTTCCACTGAGGGATTTCGGCGAGCTTTTGAGAGATTTCATCGGGGGAAAGGATAGCCATTTGGACTCCTTGTGCGATCAATCGCTGAGAGGCGCCATTGCGTCTAGACAGAGCAGCTAGACAGGTTCAACGGTAGCAAATGCCGGGACTTGACCGGTGATCTCCGTTCGCAGTTCAATCCACAGCTCATTTGGGATCTTTAGAAATACCTCAACGATGGCAGGGTCGAACTGGGTTCCGGAGCAACGGAGAATCTCCAGGCGTGCTATATCAAAGCTCTTTGCCCCCCGATAAGGCCGGTCACTTGTGATCGCGTCCAGCGTGTCGGCGATCGCGAAGATGCGGGCGCCGATCGGAATGTCATTCCCGCGAAGCCCGCGTGGATAGCCCCTGCCGTCGAAATGTTCCTGGTGTGCATAAACAATCTCGGAGGCCTCAGCCAGGAACGGAATCTTCCGCAAGATGTTGTAGCCACGCTCGCAATGCTCGCGCATCAGGTTCTGTTCGGCGAGAGTCAGCTTGCCGGGTTTTCTCAGAATGGCGTCTGGAATAGCCATTTTGCCAATATCGTGTAGAAAGGCTCCACGCGCGATGACCTTGATCTGGTCCGATCCGATGCCCATGGCTCGGGCCAGCGCGATGGTGTACGCGGTGACTCGCTTGGAATGGCCTTCGGTTTCCGAGTCCTTCAGATCGAGCGCGTCCCCGAGCGCCTCGAGCGTGATGTCGTAGGACCGCTCCAGATCTTCGATGGCCTGATGGAGTAACTCCGTGCGAGCCTGGACGATCTGTTCCAGGTTTTGCTGGTAGCTCTCGGTCTCACGCAGAGTCTTTCGGTGGTCCAGGGCTCGTCGCACTGCGGCGATAAGCTGGTTGCGCTCAAAGGGCTTAAGCAAGTAGTCATATGCCCCTTTACGCATCGCTGAAATCGCTACCGTAACGTCCTGGATGGAAGTGACGACGATGACGGGAGTCTGTGGCTGATTAATGTGTAGTCGCTCAATTAGACCTAGTCCAGTGCCGTCACGCATGACCATTTCGGTCAGTACGAGGTCAAAATGCTGTCGATCAATGTATTCGAGCGCTTCTGAAGACGTGCCAGCTACCACCGTCTGGAAGTTCTGGCGTTCGAGAGTGGCTCCGAGCATGGAACGCACGTGGGGTTCGTCATCGACAATTAATATTCGTGCCGGCGACCCCATAGAGACTCCTTTGTCCGCACCGGTGACCCGGTGGAAGCTATTATCAGCGACTGATGCACTTTAGTAAGTGCAGAATAAACCGCGCCTCGTACATTTTGCTGAAGTATCCGAGGGGATTTGTATCTCTTCGGTTACCAGACGTCGTCCCACTCACAGTTCTATAGTGAAAAGGATTCAAAATTCAGGTCCGCGGTCCAAACTTTCTTGCCTAACGCGACTTGCTACGTCTTGACCTGCGGGCTGCGGCCCAGCCTTCCTTGGTAACCTGACGCGTGCGGCCTACAGCCAGCGCATCTGCTGGAACTTCTTTGGTGATGCACGATCCTGCGCCAATATACGCCCCGTTGCCGATACTGATTGGGGCGACGAGCGTTGAATCGCTGCCCACAAATACACCGTCGCCAATGCGAGTTGTGTGCTTGTTTACGCCGTCGTAATTGCAGGTAATCACGCCCGCTCCGATATTCGAGCCTGCGCCGATGATCGCATCGCCAAGGTAGGTCAGATGGTTTGCCTTCGCTCCTTTACCAACCCGCGCCTTCTTTGTTTCAACAAAGTTGCCGATATGTGCCTCTTCTCCTATCTCGCTTCCTGGCCGCAGATGGGCGAAAGGTCCTATTTTAGCCGCAGTGCCGATCGTCGATTCCACAATCACGCAGTTCTGCCGGACAACTACGTTATCGGCAACGGCCGAGTTCTCTACGACCGTTCCTGAACGAATGCGGCAATCGGAACCGATTCGGGTCTCGCCTAGAAGTTGAACAAAAGGCTCAATAATCGTGTCCGGACCCACCTCGACATTGGCATCGATCCAGCAGGTCTCGGGCCGGAAGATCGTTACTCCCGAGGCCATAAGCCGTTCGGCTGTCCGCATTCGGAGAGTTGCGTCGAGCTGGACCAACTCCGAGATGGTGTTCGCGCCAAGCACTTCGTCCGCGTTGGGAGCCTGAACTGCTGTAACCAGCTCCCCTCGGTTCACAAATATTCGAGCCAGGTCGGTGAGGTAGTACTCTCCGTTCGCGCCATTGGGAGCAATCGAGTTTAAACAGGCCAGGAGGGACCGCGTTTGAAACACGTAGATCCCGGTGTTAATTTCGCGAATACCGAGCTGCTCTTGATGCAGAGACTTCTGTTCAATGATCGCCTCAATCGCAAGTGCATTTTGGCTTTCACGGCGCACAATTCGACCATATCCGAATGGATTTTCGAGTTTTGCGGACAGCACTGTCATGGCTGATCCGAGCCGGTGGTACTCCAACAACATCTGAATCGTCTCAGGGCGAAGCAGCGGAACGTCGCCGGAAAGCACCAGCACATTGTCGTAGCCCACAATGGCCTCCCGCGCACATTGAATTGCATGACCGGTGCCAAGCTGTTCCGCCTGCAACGCGAATCTGACTCCGGATGCAGCAACCGCACCTTCGACACGTTCCGCCTCATGTCCGACGACCACGTAAATGTCCCCGGGTTTGACGAGTTGAGAAGCCGCAGCAATGACATGCGCCAGCAGTGGCTTGCCGCCAATCTCGTGCAGCACTTTGGGCCGCCGGGATTTCAATCGCGTACCTTTTCCCGCTGCCATGATTACCACCGCTAAGCTCACCGAATCCTCCACAAATCTTCCGGTACGCGCTTCCGCCACTCCCGTTACCATATCTGAAGCTAAGCGGGTCGGACCGGCGAGTCAATCATGTGCGTCCGCGCTCGCTTTAACCGGCCGAAGATGCGATTGAGAACTCAATCCCTTTTCGGAATCGAGCGTGCAAGCGCTGTCCTTGACCCTGAACTCGGCATTCCGTATGCTCGGGAACGTTTGAGCCTGAGCTATATAGAGTCGAATGCGCATGGAGAAGGAGGGGAGTCTCGGATGGATGGGTTCCCGAACGAAACCACATTCAGATATTTCCGCCATTCCCGGACCCGGCGGCCGGCTTTCACCAGGCAGCTTATGCTGGCCGTCACGGCGGCGATGCTGGCGATCGGTTCGCCCTTCGCATCGGGCGGACAGGTACCGCCATCGACGATGGAGACCGGCCATATCATCGTTGCGGGAAAACAGAGGCTTTACCGCATCCGCCATCTGCCTGTGAACGCTTTTCCGGACATCCCCGAGGCGATTGAGAACGCGTTGACTGACCACGGATGTATCATTCCGCAGACCTATGGGGCACACGGTCCCGAAAATGTGATTCACGGAAGTTTTGAACACCCCGGCTCGACCGATTGGGCGGTACTGTGCTCGTCGGGAGGTAAAGCCTCTCTGCTGGTTTTTCTGACTAGCGGGACGCCCTCTTCACCGGCCGTACTCAATGTCTTCGAAGAAACGAGTCGTTTGCAACAGGACGATGCGACCGGAGACCTCGGTTTTGACTGGGGAATAGACTCCGCCACGCCAAAACAGGTGCATGAGGGCACCGCGGGCTCGCGTGCGGGGTCAGCCGCTCTCGACCATGACTGTATTGCGGACTCGGTCATCGACCGGGCGCCCGCTTATCGCTGTCTCCAAGCCGGGAAGTGGATCACGCTGGATTCGCAGTAAGTTTTCTGAGGCAGCTCAAAGAAAAGTAGTCAGAAAACGAAACGGCAGCAGGAAACGCTCCCGCCGCCGCTTGTCACTTGAACACTTAGGAAAATGGTGCTTACGCCTTCTTCGCCGGCGAGCCGGAAACCGCCAATGCCTTCAGGCGCGTGTTGAGACGGCTCTTATAACGGGAAACGGTGTTTTTGTGCAAAACGCCCTTCTGGACGCTCTTGTCGAGAGCCGAAACGGTGGCACGGAACTGGGTCTGAGCCGCTGCCGCATCACCCTTGGCCAGAGCTTCGCGCATGAGACGCAGGCTGCCGCGAACGCGGGTACGGTTGGCGCGGTTCACTTCCGTCTTGGCGACGGTCTGGCGGCTGCGCTTGAGCGACGAAACATGATTAGCCATCGAAACAATCCTTCTCTTGCCCCGGCCTGCGGGGAAATCTCATTTGCCCTTGTGTGAAGGGGTATTCAGAAGCCCCGCGCAAATTTCCCTGGCGGGGTGAGCACGGCCGCAAAGCCACAGCTCTCGCAATTACTTAGTCTACGCGAAGCTGCGGCCAGGGTCAATTGAGCGTTTCGGCGAAATAGGCGAGCGCTGGCGCCATATCGAGGTGCGAGCCCGCGAGATGGTTTGAATGTAGTTTCAGCCGATACGAGGAGCTCTTTGAAGTTCTGCGGTCGTTTCACAGCCGTGCCTTTGGTAACTCGATGATTCGTCTGTTATCTTTGTTTCGGATTTAATCCCAGCCAAACAGATGACTCTGCCCGCAAAGCGAGCAAGCTGTAGTGACTCAAATGGAAAGTCGCCAGGCTGATTTGTGTTTCCGGAGAAGTGATGCCGATTCGCAGAATTTTGCTTGCCCTTACCTTGGTTTTCTCTGCCGCAACGTTCTCACACAACTTAAACGCCCAACAAGCTCCCGGTGATCTGCCGGATCTTCAAGCAAAGCCACTTTCCGAGCGCCCCTCGCCGAGTTACTCTTCCGTCACGCACAACCCGGTACCCGGGGCGAGACGCAAAGTTTCCTCTGCCTTTCGGAGAGCTGGCCTGATCGCAAATACCTCTGGTGCCTCATCCCCGTCCTTCGGGGGGTTCTATGCATCGCCAATTGTCGCTGATGCTGGGCAGGCAGGGTCTTCCATGGTAGGCGGTGATTTCGATCATGACGGAAAGCCCGACCTGTTAGTTGTGAATTCTGATGGCTCTCTCGCTGTGTTCCTTAACGACGGTAGCGGCGGATTTAAAGCGCCCATCTTGACCTCCGCGCCGGCGGGTACGAACGGTTATATCGAGCCCGACTTTCCGAGTGCCCAGGTTGCTGATCTTAACGGCGATGGTTATCCCGATCTGGTTCTGGGAAATGTTGTGTTTCAGCCTAATTTTTCCGGTCCCAGATACCTTTGCCTTTTGGTTTCCCTCAATCAGAAAGATGGCACATTCGCTCCACCGGCGGTCTTGACTCTTCCCAATCCCAATGCATTTTATGAGACCTACAGCGCTTTTTCGATCGGTGCAACGACGTCCTCAGGGGCTCAAGACATTGTCGCGGCTGTCGTTTATAACGATGGCACCGGCAAGGGTAATGACGAAGTGCTGCTGCAGACTTTCCTGAATAACGGTTCAGGGACGTTTACGTCGGTGGCGTATCAGACGTTTCAGGCACCCAGCGGACAGGTGTCCATCTCACACGTCGCTGCGGCACTGAGCGATGCCGACAGCGACGGAAAGCTGGATCTTCTGCTTAATGTGGATCACGGGAGCCCGCAGGATAACTACGTCAACGTCCTTCACGGAAATGGCGACGGAACGTTCAATCTGAGCCCGCTGTCAACGGTCGATTTCCCGGCCTCTGTTCTAAGCACGGGCATATTCTCAAGCGTAAGGGTTCAGAGTCTGACAGGTAGTTCAAATAAAGCGGATCTTGTCGTGAACAACTCGGCAGGCGTTTACGTGGCCCTGAGCAACGGTGACGGTACGTTCCAGACACCGCAGTTGGTAGCTGGAGGGCAAACCTATTTCGAAAACCAGGTAGCAGATATCAACGGCGACGGAAAACCGGATCTGATCGTTGAGGGTGATGGCGCGCAGGTTTCATACCTGGGCAATGGCGATGGCACATTCGGACCGATTGCCGGAACCGGCGTGGCTGATGTCTCGTATCTTACGGTTCCTTCGCAGCAGACAGTTATTGCTGACTTTAACGGTGACGGGAAAGCTGATTTTGCCAATCTCAGCAACGGCGGTTACATCGGTCTCGGACTAGGAAACGGCGATGGGACCTTCCAGACTGCTCAGCTGCTTTATTCGAACCAGACACCGATCTTTACCCCTTCTGGATTCCTGGGCGAAGTGGCGCTCGATCTGAATGGCGACGGGATCACCGACGTATTGGGAGTAGGGCACCAGTCGCTCCTGGCTGCCCTTTCGCAAGGGAAGGGAAAATTCAGCTATGTGACGGCTCTGTCGCCTTCAGCATATCCGACCCTCACCATCAGCCCGGTTTCAGCCGATTTCAATGGCGATGGATTGCAGGATGTAATCTTTACCGGCTATGACGGAACTGCGGGAGTGGCGCTCTCAAAAGGTGACGGCACGCTCAAAACTCCGGTATTTGTGATTCAGCCATCGACACCATTTGCTTGTTACTTCTATGACGCAGCAGCCGGCGATATCAACGGCGACGGCAAAATGGATGTCGTTTTTGCGTACTCTGGCGATAGTCCGTGTGGTGGCAGCACAACCCCGTCGGGTTACCTGGTCGCGCTCGGGAACGGCGACGGCACGTTCAAGACTCCAGTCTTTACACCTTACGGTAAGCAAGGTTACACGCTGGCTTTAGGCAACTTCCATGGAAAGAACAAGCCACTGGATCTGGCCTTCAGTGATACAACCGGAAACCCTGCGACAGCCAGTGTGACTCTGTTGACGGGCAATGGCGATGGCAGCTTTGGTTCTCCTTTGACTGTCAGCTCCGGATCCTCGGTCGTGCAGATACTCACAGCGGACTACAACCAGGATGGAAACCCCGACCTGACTCTCGTCGCGTCGCCTCAGTTTGTGGTGTCTTCTAACAGTTACCTCGGCGCTAGTCAGCAGTTTCCAGGAAATGGCGATGGTACGTTTGGCACGGCTATGACTCTTACCGAAGAAACTCTCAATCTCAACGCCGTATATGCGGATGTGAACGGCGATGGAATACCTGATCTGATTGGCGACGGGCAGGAGGGGGTTCTATCTGTTGATCTCGGAACCGGAAGTGGGCAATTTGCCGCGCCCATCCATTACTTCTTTTTGGGTGGCAACCTTTTTGCGGGAAACTTCCTTGGTGACAATACGCTAAGCATCGTTAGCCCAACCGGCGGCACAGCTTTACTGATGAACCAGGGCGGAACATCTCTTACGGTGACCCCGTCGGCTACCAGCATTACGCCAGGTCAGTCAATAACACTGAACTCAGCGCTTTCGGCGACTCTCTCTGGACAGCCTGCTCCGACAGGCACCGTCACATTTTTCGATGGCACAACGCAGATCGGGAGCGGAGGCGTTGGAGCATCCGTGACAACGTCTGAACTCGCCGTTGGCTCGCACAACATCACCGCTGTTTATTCGGGAGACAGTCATTTCAACCCCGACACATCTGCTGCCGTGACTATTACCGTGGCAGCGCCTCCACCGCCGGGTTTCACCTTCACCTCTGCAGCCAAGACACTGACGATCGCGAAGGGTTCGAGTGGAACACTGCAATTCACTGTAACCACCAATCCGAGCCTGAGCGCCAGCGCATCCTTCCAATGCTCCGGGTTGCCCAAGGAAACCACCTGCAGCTTTTCTCCCGCAAATCTCACCGTAGGGGCGGCCAGTTCTGGAACAACAACACTTACGGTTCAAACCACGGCTGCGTCGGCAAATGCTCGCTTTCGCGCCAGCAACAATGCGGCGGGCAAATGGGGTGGAATCGCCGCTGCGGGCCTTCTATGCCTGTTGATTCCGCGTCGGAAGAGGCGCTGGATGATGATGGTGTTGCTCCTGGCCGTCGGCGGCATGGTGTCGATGACAGGATGCGGCGGGGGCAGCGGTTCCGGCTCGACAACTCCAACGGATCCTGGAACGCCAACCGGAAGCTCAACTGTCACCGTAACAGCTACTACCGCGTCTGGTAGCTCAACGATTACGCATACATCAACCATCACGCTTGTCGTGCAGTAACTCTATCAACCTCAACGAGTTCGCATAGTTCACGAGTTATTGGGTAAACAACGAACGCCGCTCTGGAAGCGATTCCAGGCGGCGTTCGATTTTCCACTCTCATCTTTCTCGCTCGGTTGCCGACTCCGGTACCGCTAACATCCCCTCTCCCGTAAATTCATCGAGAGTGGAGTTGACGTTTGAAGCAAACCGGCGCTACTCTCTTCGCAGATACAGGATTTGGCCGCCTACGCCATCCCGCTCCGCACACTAGCCGATCGAGGCTCTGTTTGCACCTGTATCGTCTCCATCTTCAAGTTCCACAGCTTTCGACCGATCCAGTCCCCTAAGCATCCAACCCACAGTAACCCGCCGTGCCTTTGCGCAACGGTAATGGAGGCCGTCTGAAGACTACTCTGGAGATCACGCCGAATCTTGAGCCCCTGTTTGGGACCCGTGACGAAAATTTGAGATTGATGGAAGACTCGCTGGGTGTGCGGATCGATCTCCGCTCTGACGCGATACACGTTCAGGGGTCGGAGGAAAGCGTGGGCAGAGTCAAACGAATCTTCGCCGACTTCGAATCACTGCGCCGCGCAGGCGTCCACCCCCACAATGGTGAGCTTCATTCCATGCTCAAGCTGGTCGTTGCCGACCCGGCCGTCACATTGCGCGCCGTAGCGGAAGCGTCGAAGCAGCGCTCCACAGGCGTGAAGCGGGCAGTGCAGGCGCGCACAGTTAACCAGGGCCGGTATATTGCAGCCATCGAGCAAAACGATATGGTCTTTGGCGTAGGCCCGGCGGGTACAGGTAAGACCTACCTGGCTGTCGCCATGGCTGTAGCCGCCATGAATGCGAAAAAGGTCAGCCGCATCATTCTTGTCCGCCCTGCTGTCGAAGCGGGCGAACGCCTCGGCTTCCTGCCAGGTTCTTTGCAGGAAAAGGTGGACCCATACCTGCGCCCACTCTACGACGCACTCTACGACCTGTGCGAGCCGGAGCGCGTCGAAAAGATGCTTGAGAAGAACATCATTGAGGTGGCGCCTCTTGCCTTCATGCGCGGACGCACCCTCAACGACGCCTTCATCATCATGGATGAGGCGCAGAACACGACCACCGAGCAGATGAAGATGTTCCTTACCCGCCTTGGCAACAACTCCAAGGCGGTTATCACGGGCGACATCACTCAGATCGATCTGCCCAATCCCAAGAAGTCGGGCCTGGTAGAGGCGATCAATCTGCTCGAAGGGGTAGAAGGTATCAAATTCTGCCACTTTGAAGACGTCGACGTGGTGCGGCACAACCTGGTCCAGCGCATCATTCGCGCGTACGAGGGAAAGTCGCAGCAGCAGGAGCTTCCGCTCGGCATCGGCGACGGTCCGGATGGTCGTCCAGTTCAGCGTGCAGGACAGGTTTCGAAGACCTCGAAGCCACAGTAAAACTACGGTTGAATTGAGAATCCCGTATCATCGAAGTATCCGGGGCGGGTGCAGGGCATCCGCCCCGAGTTACGATGATCCTTTTCGACCCAGACCAACCCGAGGCCGCGAGCGGTTTTCCCATCCTCATTCGGACCTTGTCTGCGTCCCGAACGGACAGGCCAAAGCGTTCTCCGCTGCCGAGCCGGACGACGCTGTCGCGTCATCTGCGCAGCGCGAAGGAAGCGGTACGGCTGAAGGGAGACGTATCACTGTTGCTGACCACGGATCGGGGTATCCGCAGGCTCAACCGGCGCTATCGACAGAAGGACCGCGCGACGGACGTGCTTTCATTCCCGGCGGGCAGGGATAGCTTCTTTGGCGCTAATGAACACGCCGGGGATCTGGCTATTTCCGTGGAGACCGCGGCGAGGCAGGCTCAGGATCGCGGGCATTCGTTATCCACTGAACTACGCGTGCTGATGCTGCACGGGGTTTTGCATCTCGCCGGCTATGATCACGAAACGGACCAGGGTGAAATGGCTCACAAGGAATCGCGCCTGCGCGCTAAGCTGGGTTTGCAGCAGGGATTGATCGAGCGGACCGGCCATGACACGGCTAAGCCTCAGAAGGCAGCCGTCACTTCCAGGGCGGCTGCGTCACCCAGGGCCGCCAGGCACCCAGCGCGGAGCGCCAGGCCATGAGCATAGTATCGACAAGCCTGATTGCAGCGCTCGCAGCTATTGTGACTCTGGCTGCTTACATGGCTCGGGTCTACGCCGAGTTTGGCAAGATCCTCTCGCACCAGATGCAGGACAATCTTGACGCATGGGAGAATCATGTCGAGCCCCGCCTGCGAATGTCCCGCGAGCGTGCGGCCGTTGCCTCTTCGGTGCTGGTGACGCTCGCAGTCGGATTCCTGGCCCTGGAGTTCGGAGCAATTCTCTTCGACCGTGGGCTGCAGCTTGGCCGCCCTACGGGCGAGGAGATAGCACAGGCGATTCTCGCCGTTGTGATGATCACGGTCCTCTGCACCCAGCTCATCCCGTTTCTGCTGTTTCAGCGAACGGAGGGTTTGTGGGTCGTGCGTCTTGTCTGGCCAATCCGGTTGCTCTTTCTTCTCGTGTCTCCGGTCACACTATTCGTCGGTTTTCTGCTGTCGATCGCCACGCTTGCCGAAGAGCCAATTACCCAGGAAGAAGAGGCTGCCGGTGACGTGGAAGCCCTGCTGGAAGCGGGCGAGGAAGAAGGTATTCTCGAAGAGAGTGACCGTGCTCTCGTGCGCTCTGCCCTGGAGTTTGGCGATAAGCTCGTGCGCGATGTGATGACCCCGCGGCCGCGCATCTTTGCGGTGCCAGAGTCGCTATCGCTCGAAGGTTTTCTAGAAGCCCTGCGCGATCATAATTACTCTCGTGTACCGGTGTACTCGGGAACTTTGGACTCGATCACCGGCATCGCCTTCGCGCATGATCTGCTGCAGATTACCGATGTGGAAGCGCGCATGCGGACGGTGGCCAGCATCCAGAGACCCGCGGCCCTCGTGCCGGAGACAAAACGAGGCTACGAACTGTTGCGCGAGATGCAGCGTGAAAAGCAGCACATGCGCGTCGTGATCGACGAGTATGGGGAAGTTGCCGGCCTCGTTTCCATCGAAGATCTGCTCGAAGAGATCGTGGGAAACATCAGCGACGAGCACGAAAAGGAAGAGGACACCCGAATTGAAGAACCACAGTCAGAGGGAGAGGGCATCTGGATCATTCCCGGCAGCTTCCCGGCCGATCGGCTCGGCGAGCTTGTGGGGCCCGATTGGCGCCCGGAAGAGCGTTATGAAGCACAGACAGTCGGCGGACTTGTCAGCGAGGCCGAGGGCCGCATTCCTCTTCCCGGCGAAGTCGTCGAGGTCGGCTCTGTCCGGCTCGAAGTAATCGCATCATCGGATCGTCGCGTTGAACAGTTACGCGCAAGAGCCATTCAGCCTGTCATTGCGGCTTCGGCGGATAATACAAGTTTTCCCGAAGACGAAACCCGATCCTCTAACCATTTTGAAGTGGAGTAACTCGCATTGCGTTCTGGATTCGTATCCATCCTTGGCCGCCCTAATGCTGGCAAGAGCACTCTCCTCAATGCCCTTGTGGGCGAAAAGGTCGCCATCGTCACCAGCAAGCCGCAGACCACGCGCAATCGCATCACCGGCATTCTTGAGGTCCCCGCAGGAAGGCCGGGCAAATCCGGCAGACTGCCCGCGGCGCAGGTTGTTTTCGTCGATACACCGGGTGTACACAAGCCGGGAACGCAGCTCGACCGGCGCATGATGCAGGAAGTCTACGACGCTCTGGAAACTCGCGACATCGTCATCCTGCTCGTCGATGCCAGCCGCCACCTCGAGCTTGACGAGCCTGAAGACGAACAAGTCCCTGCGGAAGTCGCCCAGCTCTCTGCAGCGGAACAGCAAGTCCCTACCGCGAAAACTGTAAAAGAGCACAGCCGCGGCTGGAAAAGCGAAGACGAATTTGCTCTTGGGCTAATCCGTAAACTGGATTGTCCGGTCTTTCTCGTCATCAACAAGATCGATCTCGTCCGTCGCGAGGAGCTACTTCCGCTCATCGAGCGCTTGCGTCAGCACCATTCCTTTACCGAAGTCATTCCTATCAGCGCGCGAAAGCGCGACGGCCTCGACGCGCTGCTGACAAAGTTGATCGAGTATTTGCCGCAGGGGGAACGTTATTTTCCGCCAGAGCAATTCACAGACCAGCCTGAACGCTTCCTCGTTGCCGAGCTTATCCGGGAGCGCATCCTGATGGAGACGGGTGAAGAAGTTCCATACGCATCGGCGGTCGTCATTGAGCGCTTTGAAGAGCCGCCACCGGAAAGCGGAAAGCCGAAGAAACCTCGTCCCATCAAAGGCGGAGGTTTTGCTCAACCCAAGCTGCCGCTGACCAGCATCGCCGCTGCAATTTACTGCGAACGTGAAGGGCAGAAGGCTATCTTGATCGGTAAGGGCGGCGCCAAGCTCAAGGCCATCGGCACGGGTGCCCGCAAAGAGATCGAGTCCCTTCTTGGAACTCGCGTGTATCTTGAACTGCGTGTGATCGTCGAGCCAGGCTGGCGCGAGTCGCGTGGTTTTATAGAGACTCTCGACTGGCGCAGGCAAATGGAAGAGATGGCAGCCCGCCAGGCATCCGAAGAATCCGGCGAAAGCGAATCGTAGGTTACACGATTTGAGACTTAAGCCTCTACGCGCCCGCGTCCTTTCCCTTTCACCCGATACATGCGTTGATCGGCCGCCCCGAGAATTTCGTGTACCGTGCGTCCATCTCCAGGATAGGCCGCAATGCCCGCACTGGCACCTATGCGAAGCTGGAGATCCGTCCCGAAGCCGAAGACGGTCTGCGAGAGCTTGGCGTGGATGGCCCGGGCAAGCTGCAGCGCTTGTTCGCGCGTCGTCCACGGCATGAGGATCACGAATTCATCGCCGCCATAGCGGAAACACCAGTCAGTCCCTCTGCTGAGCTCCTTGAGGCAGCCTCCGACCTTTGCCAGCAACTCGGTGCCGATGAGGTGGCCATGTCCGTCGTTTACTTCCTTGAAGCGATCAAGATCAAGGAAGACAAGGCTTAAGGCTCCGGATTGTTTTTGTGCGATATCGAGTTCGCGACTGAGCAAATTATAGAGATGGCGGGCATTGTATAAGCCGGTGACATCGTCCGTGATGGTCAGCTGCTGTACGCGTGCAACGTCCTGAGCGTTCTCGATCGCTATTGCTGCATAGTCGATGAGGATGTGCAGGAAAGCGATGAGATAGTCGGAGTTTTCATCCAGATGAGGATTGAAAATCTCGATTACGCCATGTGTTCCTTTGCGGCCCCGGATCGGAAGGCCTATAGCGGAACGGACAACGAAGCCGCTTCCTTTGGCCACCGATGCCAAACGCGCATCATGCGAAGCGTCAGGAACCAGGAGCGTTTCTCCGTGTTCCGCCACCCATCCGGCCAGCCCTTCACCGACTCTGATACGTATATCGGATAGTCCTGCGGTTTCGTACCCATCTACCGAGACGTAGTACAACTCGTTCTTCTGCGGATCGACCATCAGGAGTGCCCACAGATCCGCCTTGATAAAGCGCTGCGTGTATTCGCTGACAGTGCGCATGATGGATTTGAGGTCCAGATCCGATGTCAGGGCGCGAGCCAACTCATGGAAGACCAACAGGTCATCCAATGGACCTCGGCTTGCCACTACCTTAGGCATGAGCGCTGAGTATCACAGGCGGAAGTGCAAAGCTCAAAATTAGTAACAATCAAGGGAAGGTCTGCTGAGATGATACGCGACGGAGACCCCAAAAGGGAGGAAAGAACTGGATCTCATCCGCCAATGTGAACCATAGACCGCGAGGGTTTTAGAAACCCAGGTTCGCCAATATGGTGCCGTGATTCTTTCTTTTCTACAGTACGCACAATATAGTCGCGCAGATCTGCATCCGACGCGCCTTTTTTCAGCTCGCCGTGGAGGTCGTGCTCGAAATTTGAGAATAGGCAGGTCCGGATTTTGCCGTCCGAGGTCAGCCGGACCCGGCTGCAAGCTCCGCAAAACGCCTGTGTTACAGGTGCGATAATACCGATCTCCCCTTTGCCATCGGCGAATCCGTATCGCCGCGCAGTTTCACTGGCTGATTTCGCAGGCAGAGGCACCAGGTGGGCAACTCTATTCAGCCGTTCCACAATCTCTCTCAACCCCACGACAAGCTCCGGGCTCCAAAGCCGATCTTCCTCAAGCGGCATGAACTCAATGAAGCGGACGATCACGTTTTCCTGCCGGGCAAACTCGCCGAATGCCTCGATCTGATCTTCGTTGAATCCCCGCAGCAGCACACAGTTGAGCTTGATGCGTTCAAAACCCGCCTCCTGAGCCGCGCGCATGCCGCGCTTGACCGCCCCGAAGCTGCCCGGAATGCGCGTGATCCGCTCGAAGGCCACCTCTTCCACGGCATCCATGCTGACTGTGATGCGCGTCAGCCCCGCGGCTTTAAGTGGCACGGCGAGGCCATCCAGCAGATGCCCGTTGGTCGTAATGGCCAGGTCAAGTGAGTTCCCCGAAGAGGTTCGCCATGTGGCAAGTTCACGCACCATCTCTGGCAGGTCGCGCCGCAGTAGAGGCTCACCGCCCGTCAGCCGCACCTTTTCGATGCCGAGATCGACAAATGCGCGAATAAGCTGCAGATACTCCCCGGTCTGCAATTCCGCATATTGCGCCCCAACCTGTCCGGTACGGCAATAGACACACTTGTAGTTGCAGCGGTCTGTCACCGATACGCGCAGATCGGTAATCGCGCGCCCATGGCTATCTCGAAGCGGATGCGTGGAAGAATCCGGATTTTGAGCAAGCTGGGCAGAGGCCGCCATCTATCTAGGGTATCTCAGCACGGGAACAGATGTCCGCCAACCAGACGGATTCTGCTCTGTGAGATGTGAGCGGTAGACGAGGCTCTGAAACTGTATCAGTCGAGGGGCACGGTGCCGCGACGCAGCATGGTTCCAACGGTGCCGCATACCAGTACGATGGTGACCGTCAGGGCCATGTAATAAGCCATGGGATGCAACCAGCCCGGCGAATAAGTCAGATCCTGCCCGGCCCAGAGCGACAGCACCACGGAGATAATGGCAAATTGGCCGGCGATCACCTGCAGAGTCAATCCCCAGTCGCGCCGCCGATCCAATGCTTCAACCTGTTCGGGGGTCAGATTGCGCTCTTCCGGGGGCAGCAGGTTGTTTGCCATGTCTCGTGTCTCCAGCCGTGAATAGTAATTTGAATCGCTTCAACGTGATTGTAAATCGCCCCACCGGCATGCACGCAATATGCAGCGGCGGCAAAACGGGGACTGAGTGCGTGGACTGCAAGACAGGAAGAATTCATGTCGGATTGTATCCGGCACATACCTATAAAAACGCCAGAGTCTGTAGCGACGTAATCTCGAAGCGCTTGCGGCACCGGACATTTCCGCAGGCTACCAGATCGTCTTTGCGCACCATGTAGGGCTGAGCCTTCGCAAATCGCGCGCGGTCCCGCTCATCGGCGTTCCGTGGCAATTGCGTCCGCTTGCGGCGAATCACCCAGCCAACCTTGAACTCGCCGGCCTGCCCACAATGCGGGCACACAAGCGTATGCGTACGTTGCTCGGTCGTCTCGTTGAAAAAATCCTTCTCTTCCAGCATGCGAACAACTCCCGACTAAATCAACGGAAACCGGCCAACCTGGGTGGAACAATTCCCCGGCTTCGCAATGGCTTCCCGCTCCAAAGTATTCCATACTCGGGAGTGTCATGACGAAGCGAAAAGAAGAGAAGTTCTCGGTAACCAAAGCAGTGAAGTCGAATGCGCGCGACCGAGTCGGCCAACCCAAGCCCAGCCGCATCCTTGAAGAAAAGCCCAGGGATGAAGACCGCGATCAAAAGCACAAGCAGAGTCTCGAAGATATTATCGAGTCCTCGGTGCGCGACGAATAGCGATAGCAAAGTGGCCGTGTGGAACGAGATACAAGCATGTGGCTATCGATTTTCCGTCGTAGACCAATCACGGAAAGGGTTGGATAGCCGATTCCAGGGATGAAATGCGTCATTCTCGGATTCCGGGCGGTGAAGCACGGGACAGGCCGAGCCGCCTGACTCTGGAGTTGTGTGTGCGCGTGTCACGTGCAACCGGTCCATCAGCACCAGCCGCAGACGCTGCCCGCTTGCTTCAAGAGCCTCCGGCAGTGTTCCATCGAACTGATCGCGGTCGACGAAGATCACAAGAGCCGCGTCAGCCGGATTATCAAGGCTCTGACCCACCCCGATACCGAAGATCGCCGACCCCGGTTTGAGTAAGTTCGCTGAGAGTTTTTGTTTGGCAGACAGCGTCTGCGAGAGCGACGCAGCGCCGGGTCGCCCAGAGGGGGCGGTGATCGCGGTGACATCGGGGCCTAGGGTCGAAACCGGCAGAACACTGGTACTCACGGAACGAATCAACGCCGGGATAGGTGAGGAGCCATCGGCAACCTCCGTTTGATACACCGGTGGATTCACATAAAACACGAGGGATGCTTTTCCTGGACGATCCCTACTCGGAGCAATTCCGACCCGTTCAATACCCGCCGATGGGCTGACTAACAATTGTGCGAATGGCAGTGCGGCCTCCGCTCTCTCCCGCTCCGCCGTTGGCAATACCGATAAGTTCGTGCTGGAAGTGGCTTTACCCCTGTCATAGTCAATGCAGGTTACTGGATGGTCGTGCTCACCGACAAAGGAATAGGTCGTTGGACCGCTGGTTCCGTGCACTTGACCGTCCAGCGTGCTCAGCACCTCAGGCGCTGGATTCGCAATCGCCTGCTCCACTCCATGCAGGTCGGTTCCACCTGCAAAAAACAGACCCACCGGCTCTGCGTTTGAACTATCCACCACCAACGCGCCTGAATCCCCCGCATCGCTGAAGCTCGTTCCCGAAATCGCGATCTGGTTCGTAAAGCTCTTCGTCATGGAACGCGCCGTTTCCGCGCAGTCGGTGAAGTAGTCGACCAGCACATCCACATTCACGGCGGTGACTGCAGCGCAGGTCAGGCCGGTCGTGCGGCCGCTTTTGGCTACCATCATACCCAGTACGGCCTGTTCGCCCTTTCCGCTTGTTGAAGAAATCCCAGGGGGCGCAGCGGCCAGCGTCCCGTCCTGCTGCCTGGCGCCAAACTCAAGGATGTTGCCCTTCATATCCACCAATCCTGGCGACGCCCGCGCAATCGCCGCATCCACGTTCGTTTGTCTCGAACTCAGCGACGGATACCCGGTCAACGTTGCAACGGGCGTCGTTCCGGGGCCCAGGCCATATGGCGTGCAACCATTGTCGATCAGTCCCGGCTGGATGATTGTCTCCCCGGAAATAGCTTGATCGCTGCGGGCGAAGACATGATTATTGCTCAATACATATTGATCGCCGCTGGAGTCCTGTAGAAGTGCTCCGAGCGTCCCTCCGCAGCAGTCCGTCAGTTTACCTCGGCTTGCATCGTAGTCGGTGTTACTTCCGCTCGACGAACCCATCGGTACCGGTACCGCCAGCCGTGCCTGATGCGCAGCCGGGTCGCTGTTCACTCCCGCCGCATTCAGCAGAATGCGCGTCCAGCTAACTGTCTTACTCGAACTCGCCGATCCAACTAGATATACCGTGCTGGAGGCCGTAATCGAAGCAGGGGCGGTATATGTTACAGAGCAGACCGTGTAGGAGGGGTTCGATCCCTCCACGGCCCCACGTGTGCATAGCGGATTGCTGAGGCTGCCTTCCGTGCTTGGCGCGCCTGAGGGATCGCTTGCCAGAGCAAAATGGATACCTCCGGTTCCACCAACTTCAGAGATAGACCCCGACACGGTTGCCGACCCGTTGGGCCCAACCGAGAGATTTCCGGGAGATAGCGGCTGCAGGAATCCAGGCGTCACCGTCAGCGCAACCGAAGCGATCGACACACCCGGCGGTGCCTTGTCGGAAACTGTTGCCTGAACCTGCACAGCCACGGAGTCCTGCGTGAGATAGGCAGGAGGTGTGTAGACTCCGTCTACGTTGATGCTGCCGGCGCCAGCGCTTGGATCACCGCCCGTCAGCTTCCACTGCACGCTCGCAGTCTCGCCGCTTGCGAGCGTTGCCGAGAGCCGTGTTGTTCCATTGGTATCAAGTTGTGTTGTGTCGGCATGGACCGAAAGATTCGCTGAAGCGGGACCGAAAGCAGATACATGGCCGCCGCAACCGGCCACGGCAATCATCGCCGGGCCCAGCAGCACAATCCATCGGGGGCTAAACGTCCAGCGCAAGTGCAACTACTCCCATACCAGTGTATGGGTGAGACGCATTCCCACGGCTCAGGAAATCACCCGGCGCAGAAACGCCCGGACGCCAAAATTACCCAGAATTCCCAAAAAGAAGATCAATGCCAGCAAAATCGCCCATACAGGCATGTGTTCGACAGACGGCGTTACTGCCGCACGCAGCCCTTCGCTCATGTAAACAATAGGATTAAATAGCACTGCGTACTTGAGCCATACGATCTGGTTAAGGCCGGCCCACGGATAGTAGACGCAGCCGAGGAAAGTGATTGGCACCACGATGATGGAGAAAACCAGACCGATCTGCTTTGGATTAACTGATCGACCCAATCACAAGCCCCAGCGCTCCGGCCAGCAGGCTCGACAAGATCAACACCAGAAGGAAGAGGAGCCAGTTGTTGATGTCTGGGTAGACGGGTTGGCTGGAATCCAGATGGCCATGGGAATGACCATGACAGCGCCCGATCATGCTCTGCAGAGCGCTGAAAGCAGATCTTTTCGATCGCCACCGCCCGACCGGCACCGGGCACATCACGCGGTCGTCGATTTCGCGGGTTATGCCGAACTCTGTCGAGAGAGGCAGCGCCACGGCCGCGATGCCGCTGAACATGATGGCGACCGCCATCAGTCCCGGCAGCAGAATCGTCCCAAATGAGGCCCCACCTGCCATCGGATTCCCGCCCGACATGCGCGGCATCACAAATGTGAAAACGAAAAGAAACAGCAGCGGCTGCATGCCCACGCGCAGTAGAAACGGCCCGAGTTCCCGGCTGAGCACGCGCAGATCGCGTAGAAATAATCCGCAAAAGCCTTTAAAAAAACCGCTCCGCCGGAGCGCTTCGACGCACCGGTGATTGTTGCATCGGTCGCAGCGCTACTCACGCAGATCCCTCCCGGTTAGGTGAATGAAGACCGTCTCCAAACTCGGCTCGACGATTGAAATATCGCGCAGGCCAAGAGCAGAGCAGCCTGGATGATCTCAGGCAGCAACCCATCGACACTACCCGCAAACACCCGCATCCCATCCGCCGTCCGCTCCGCGTTGTTTACACCCGCCAAGCTGCGCATCTTTTCTGCGACTGCCTCTGTGCCTTCCGAAATCCGCAGCTTCAGGTCAATGATGGTCTGGGCACCGTGGATTTCCTTCAATTCCTGCGGAGCGCCAAGCGCCAGCATCCTGCCACGGTCCACAATCGCCCACACGGTCGCTTAGCGTATCGGCCTCTTCCATGTAATGCGTGGTCAGCACCACGGTGATGCCTTCCTTGCGCAACCCCTGCACCGCCTCCCACATCGCCATGCGGCTCTGCGGATCGAGCCCTGCGCTCGGCTCATCGAGAAACAGCACCGCAGGCCGGTGCGCGATCGCGCGCGCAATCTGCACCCGCTGCGCCAGTGCCGCCGGAGAGCTGCGCCGGATAAACGTCCCTGCGCTCCGTCAAGCAGAAACTGCGCCAGCAGCGTCGTTGCTGCGGCTCTTAGCCTCGCTATGCGGCATGCCGAAATAGCGGCAATGAAAGTAGATGTTCTCGTAGATGGTGAGCGAGCGGTCGAGCGTGTTGAACTGCGGCACTACGCCGATGTGCTGCCGCGCCTGCGCCGGATGCTGCCACCACGTCGATGCCGGCGATGCGGACCGCGCCGCTCGTAGGCAGCGTGCGCGTCGTGCAGATGCCGATCGTGGTCGTCTTGCCCGCGCCATTCGGCCCCAGCAGGCCAAAGATCTCACCTTCGCGTACCGCAAGATCGATACCGTCCAAGGCAACAACACGCTGCTTGCCTTCGTAGACTTTTTTAAGCGCTTTAACTTCGACAATCATTAGTTGTTAAGATTCCTGCGTGCAGGCGTAGCCGGAGGGCTCTTTATTGAGCTTAATTCAGCTCCCGGACCGGTATTCCTCTTTACGAAACCTCAATGACGATCTTGCCAAAGTGCTGCGCGCTCTCCATGCGATGCAATGCCGCGGGTGCTTCGGCAAACGGGAACGTGTCTCCGACAACAGGCTTGAGCTTCGATTCGCCTATCGCCTTGTTCATCGCGATGAAATCAGCGCGCGAGCCGACATAAACACCATGAATTCGTATGTGCCTCGCCAGAACCGGCCGCACATCCACTGTCTCGGCCACTCCCGAGAGCACTCCGATCTGCGCTACAGTTCCTCCTACTCGCACGGCCCGGAGAGAACGGGGTAAAGTCCCCGACCCGCCAACCTCAACCACCAGATCTACGCCCTCGCCGACCGTCTGTTGCACCGCCCACTTGTCCCAGTCCGGAGTAGTGCGATAGTTCAATCCCGCATCCAACCCCAGTTCCTTCGCGAGCGCCAGCTTCTCGTCGCTTGAGGATGTTCCCAGCACCCGGGCCCCCGCCAGTTTGGCAAACTGCAGCGCGAAGATCGAAACGCCGCCAGTTCCCTGGATCAGAACTGTATTTCCCGGCCGGATATCGCAGGCGCTGAATAGGGCATTCCAAGCCGTCACCCCGGCGCACGGAAGAGTCGCGGCTTCAGCCCAGCTCAGGTCCATCCCGAACCCGCACCAACCCCTGTTCATGTAACACAACTTCGGTCGCCAGCATGCCGTCGATGTCGCCGCCCAACGCTCCCTTGGTCTTGATCGCCGTGGGCGGGCCATCGAGCCAATTCTGCATGAAGGTACCGGCCACACGGTCACCGGTCGCCCATCGGGTGACGCCCGCCCCCACCGCGATTACCTCGCCCGCGCCATCGGAACATGGAATGCGCGGCATGGCCAACTTCGGGTTATAACTCCCTTGCACAACCATCAGGTCGCGATAATTCAAGGAAACTGCGTGAACTCTTACTTTTACCTGATCCGGACCGGGCGCAGGCGATTCGCGTTCCACCAGGACCAGAGAATCAATGCCAAAGGACGGAATCTGCCACTGTTTCACAGGAAATTACCTCACGAAAGGAGAGGATATACTTTGCCGCCTAAAAGAGTATGTGGGATGCAGCACAGCCGGCGGTTTTAGCGCGTTCATCGTGAATCCCGGTACAATAGAAGCATGGCCCGAGGTTGGGAAAGCAAATCGGTGGAGGAGCAGATGGCAGCAAGCGCCCAAAGCGCACCCGTACTTTCTTCCGGTGAGTCGGATCGTCGGCGACTACAGGCGAATCAGGCCAGCCGCGCGCGGCAGATTCAAGCGCTGCACCTGCAACGGGAGAACATTCTCTCCCAGAGAACCTCGAACTCAAACCGCAGGGCCGCACTCGAAGCAGCCCTGGCACAGATCGAATCTCAGCTCCAGGCTCTGGAGTAGTCCGAAACTGAGGTTGTCTAAGCCTGTACTCGATGAAACAGCAGTGAATTTGCCTGGGTGATCGAGGTCATCAGCACGTGGGCGATATTGACGTGCGCAGGCCTGCTAGCTGCCCAGACAATCGCATCGGCCACATCTGCGGGAGTCAGCGGGGTCACACCCTTGTAAACTTTTGCGGCCCGTTCATCATCTCCGCGGAAACGCACCAGGCTGAAATCGGTCTCCACCATTCCCGGATCAACGCTTGTCACCCGCAGTGGTGTTCCCAGCAGATCCTGACGCAGACCGTCGTTGATGCGACTTTTCCGCAGCCTTCGTAGCGCAGTAGACCGCTCCACCCGGATACGGAATCTCGCCCGCCGTCGAACCAAGGTTGACGATGTGCCCGCTGCCTCGCGCCACCATAACAGGCACAACCGCTCGCGTCACATAAAGCAATCCCTTAACATTGGTGTCGATCATCTCTTCCCAGTCAATGATCTTGCCCTCATACACCTTCTCGATGCCGCGGCTCAGCCCTGCATTGTTCACCAGTACATCAATCGCCTGCCATTCCGCTGGTAGTTCCTCGACGGCAGCAGTCACAGCCGCCTGATCGCGTACATCAAGCTCGAATGTATGCACCTCTGGCGCGCCCTTTTCCAGAGCTGCTTGGCAACCGATTCCAGTTTCTCTATGCGTCGCGCGGCCAGCAGCAGCCGTGCACCTTCGGCGGCAAAAGCGTATGCGGTGAACTCGCCAATGCCGCTACTGGCGCCGGTGATGAAGACAGTTTTTCCCTTCAGGCTCATGTCCGTATCCTATCGAATGAAAGTCACTTGAAAGCGCACAAGGCACTCTGGACTATTTTCGCGACGCGTCCTTTGCTCCTTGCAGCATCCCAGATGCCCAGTCCGCATCGCCATGGCCTGCAGCAATGATTTCATTAAAGCGGCCTTCCATCCGCTCGGCGATCATCAGATGCACATCTTTGGCATGGGCTGCGTCCAGCAGCAGTTTGATGTCCTTTAATCCCAGCTTCACAGACGCCCCAGGATTCGCAGGCGGGTTCAACATGACCTTGCTGTACGCCGCATAGAACGGCGACTGGAACAACGCATTATTAACCGTCTCCAGCAATAGCGCCGGATCGATCCCATACGCCTTGCCGAACACCGCAATTTCACTCAGCGCTTGAATCATCATCGAGATCCCGAAATTGCCGGAGATCTTCAATGCATTCGCCTGCGCAGGCACGTTGCCGATTACCGTAATGCCCCGGCTCAGCGGCTCCAGTGCAGGACGAGCTCTCGCTACCGCATCCTCTGCGCCAGCCACCACAACCCACAGACGCCCTTCTGCCGCAATATTCGGTCGCCCAAACACCGGAGCAGCCACATATTGCTGGCCCCGCCGCGCATGTTCTTCGGTGAGTCGTTCCGCAAGCGCGGCGCTGACGGTACTGCATGCGATATGCAGCGTGCCCGCATCCATCGCCGCAATCGCGCCGCTTTCGCCCAGCAGCACTTCTTCGTGAGCGGCATCGTCAAAGAGCGTGCTGAAAACTATCTCTTGCCCTCGCGCCGCTTCGTATGCCGACACAGCCTGCGCCGCTCCCGCACTCGCCAGCGGCTCTACGGCCTTTGCAGTGCGATTCCAAACTATGAGGCTGTGACCGGCTTCGATCAGCCGTTGTGCCATAGGCGCGCCCATTTTACCTGCACCGAGAAAACCAATCTTCATCGCATTGCTCCAGACTTCTGGTAAATACGTATTGTGAAATATCGTTCAGGTAAGTGGCACTAAACTAAGTATTCGATGCTGCGAACGGTACAGGCAACGCGATATGTGCTTCCCCTGCGCGAGGGTGGATCTCTGCCCGCGATTATGGAAGCCGATGACCTCGGCCTCTACGTCACAAAATTCCGGGGGCGCCGGACAGGGGCCGCTCGCACTCATTGCCGAATTGGTTGCAGGTGAAATCGGCCGCGCGCTCGGGCTGCGCGTGCCTGAGATCGTTTTTGTGGAGCTCGATGCAGCGCTCAGCCGCAACGAGCCTGACTACGAGATTCGTCAACTACTCAAGGCTAGCGCAGGGTTGAACCTTGGATTGGATTATTTGCCCGGCTCGACCGCATTCGATCCCGCGGCGAAGGATACCGCATCTGCCGAAGAAGCATCACTCGCCGTTTGGTTCGATGCCTTCACGCAAAACGTCGACCGCACCCCGCGCAATGCGAATCTGCTTCTATGGCATCGCAAGCTCTATCTCATCGATCAGGGCGCGGCCCTGTTCTTTCACCACAACTGGCCTACGATGCACGAAAAAGCCGAATCGCCCTTCGCCGGGATACAGCATCATGTACTGCTGCCCTGGGCTGCGCACGTAGACAAAGCCGGCGAACTGGCTCGGGAGAAGCTGACTCCGGAGTTCTTCGGCGGCGTCCTCGCTGACGTGCCTGACCAGTGGCTGGATGCGATTCCAGGAGATATGACCGCGGAAGAGCGTCGTGCCGCGTATAAGGAATTCTTTCTCCGCAGGCTGGCCGCCTCCTCAATCTTCGAACAGGAGGTGGTCCATGCCCGCTCGCGCCACCTTTGACTACGCTGTTCTCCGCGTGGTGCCTCGCGTGGAACGGCAGGAATTCATCAACGCCGCCGTCGTGATCTTCTGCCTGGAAAAACGATACCTCGACGCTCGCGTTTACTTCGATTCTCAGCGACTCGAAGCATTATGGCCAGAGCTTGATATCAACTTGGTTCGGCAACACCTGGAAGCCGTGCCACGCATCTGTTCGGGCGATCTGAATGCCGGTCCGATCGCAGGTCTCTCCCAGCGTGAACGCTTTCATTGGCTGGTTGCGCCACGAAGCACGCTGATACAGCCATCGCCTGTTCACACCGGAATATGTAGTGAAACAGGCGGACTGATCGACCGCCTTGCTAAGCAGTTTCTCTATTGACGCTGGATTGCATGCGCCAAAAGTGGCGTACTGCAGTTATTGCGGCGTTACAAGTTGATGCGCAATCGCAAACAACGCCAGTTCAAGCCGCGTGGAAACACCCGTCTTGTCGAAGATATTCGAGAGATGCCGCTTGACGGTCTCCTCGCTCAGGCTGAATTGTTTTGCGATATCGCGATTGCTGCAACCCTCTACGATGCAGCCAACCACTTCGAGTTCGCGCGGAGTCAGGCCATAGGTCTTGCGCTGCGGCACCTGCGCCTGCTGCATAAGAGAGTGCAGCGCGCTCACTAGATTTACCACGCGCTTGCCCCCGATCCAGTAGTCGCCCGCCATGACTGTACGGATCGATGTCTGTAGATGATCGGCCAGAGCGTCCTTGAGCACAATGCCGCGGGCGCCGATCTGCAATGCCTCGATAATCTGTTGTGTTGTGACCGTCGACGTCAGAAGAATGATCTTGACCGTCGGCGTGCCGTTCATGATGGCGCGCATGGCCTCCAAACCAGGCAATCGCGGCATCTGCAGGTCGAGCAGCAAAATATCAGGCTCAAGTTCCAACGTCTGCGTGATCGCCTCATCACCGTCTGACGCGTCGCCGACGACCTCGAATCCCGAGTGCTCCGAAAGCATGTTGCGTACCCCGATGCGCACAACCGGATGATCATCCGCCAGCACGATTCGAATCTGGCGGTCAGTTCTTTCGTTACGGTCCATCACAGCCCTTCCTTGAGTGTTCACTTGGCGCGCCCCTTCCTAACCTAGTTCGCCTATATTTTCCCGACGAGTATTACCATGGTAACCTATCTGAAAGTAAGCCTTGCAACTTGTCAAGCGCGAAATGCAATTGTGTCAATTCGTGGTGCCAAGTATTAGATAGGTTACTACTTTCCAACCGTGCCGCTGCGTCTCTCGCTATTGATAAGCCGACCATGGCGCATCCTCCCTTAATCGCGTGCGCCACCCGGCTTACTTCCGACGCACGTCCTTGGTCCATGGCGGAAGAAAGTGTCACCAGTCGGCTTGCAAGGTCGGTGGCCGTCGCCATGTAAATCTCCCGCACAGCCGAGTCTGGCATCATCGACCTGAGTTTGCTCAGCACCACTGGGTCGATCAGATTCTGTGTGACATTGCTTTCGTAATCGGCAGGCTGATTCCAGTCAGTAGCAGCTTGCGATTCAACCGAAGCTTTTTCCGCAGTTTTCTGTCCCGACTGATTGAGGATTGCTTCTAAAGAGTCGGGTGCGACCGGTTTCAACAAAAATCCGTCAGCGGACTCGCGAACCTGATCATTGACGCTGCCGCTAATGGCGATGATTCGTGCTTTTGAGTTTTTCCGCAGGGCCCTGATAAGGCCAACCCCGCTCAGGCCCGGCATTTGCGCGTCCATGAGGATGATTTCCGGTGCAACATCAGCGACGCTTGCGTTCGCGCGGCTTAGAAACTCAAGAGCCTGTCCTCCGTCCTCAGCCGAATCGACCGGATAGCCATGCATCTCCAGCATCATGGAGAGGACTTCGCGGCTGATGACATCGTCGTCGATCAGCAGGACACGAGGGTGTCTGGTTGCCCCGGGGGAGACATGCATTAAGTTTGCCACCAAAGTCTTAAGAATCAAGCAGAAACTGCTCAATTTCCGACTACGAGTATCTGAAAACTCCCTGCAACGGGCCCAGTTTGCAGGCCGCCTACCCCGCCATTGTGGCTCCGGTCAAACCCGAGAAGGTTAGTTACCAGGTAAACCTCACCGTTTGAAGCGTTCACGGCAAGCGTCCGGGCGCGCGCCTGGGTGGGCAATTCCTGGATGACATGATACGAGTCCGTTACGTCGCGGCGGATGATCGTGAGACTTCCAACGCCTCCGCCGTTTGAGGCGTAGATAAGCCCACGCTCGGCATCATAGCCGATCGCGTCATTGCCTGCGCCGATAGGCAACGTGGTCACCGGCGAACCATCCTCGGTGTTCAACACAACCAGGCGCATGTTTTCGCAGGAAACGAACACTCGATTGTCTGCGGCATCCACAGCCATTCCGTGAGGGCTCACGCAGCCTGAGTCGATGCGCAACGTGTGGAGACCACTGGGTATGCCATCAGGTGATCGCTCACCATGCCCCGTCCAGTTCACCACGAGGAAATCCGTCGTCTCATCGTGGTGCTTGGTCTTCTCCGCATTTGTATCCGGTGCGCGGTCCTTTCGATCCGGATCGGCATCCTTCGTCTCATTCTCCAGGCGTTGCAGTCCGCTTTGTACTACAGAGACGATTGTCTGCGTGCGCAGGTAAGCTATCTGGTTTCGATCGACATCGTTAATGTATATGGTCCCTCGACCGTCGGCTTGCGCAAATCCAAGACGGTCCGGAACCAGCACATCAGCAAGCCTCCGGTGTGACTGCGGATCGACGACGGTGATCGTCGACTGGATGTAAGAGGCTTTGCTTGTGCGCGGCGTTGAAGTACTTTTAGCAGCAATTGTCTCAGGTACCGTGTCGGGGCACACCGCAAATACCAATCCCGTACTGGGATCAAAGACCGCCGATCTCGGATTGTGGCCTGTAGGTATGCGCGCCACCACGTCGAACGAAGATCGATCGAAGACAATTAGTGAGTCGGCTGCGCCGTCTGTCACGAACCCAAACTGTCCCTGCTCGTCCAGTGCGACACTGTGTGCGTCGTGCAGGCCATTCACCTGCCCCACCACCTGCCCGTCGTTTACATCTACTACTTGCACAATCCTGCCATGCGGGATGAAAAGCTGCATGGTCTTCGGGTCCATTGTCAGGTAGTCCCAATTACCTTCGCCGCCTATCACCCATGTCTTCTTGATGAAGAAGGGATTTCCTGGCAGATCCGTTGCCTGCGGGGTTTGCACGGGCGCACTGATACTGACGCCTGCCGGAAGCAAGACGAAAAGGGCCAGAAGAGGGTTCGCCCAGAAACGGTTCATAGTCAGCCGCACCTGGCCCATTGGACGCTGAAATGGGTCTTCGCGTTCAATTTAAATGTCCTTATTCGATCTCAGCAGGTACCTCGTGCAGCCATCCGGGGTGCTTCAATAGCTCGCGTGGCCGCGATCCATCCGCCGGACCAACAAGCCCATCGCGCTCCATCAGGTCGATCAGGTGCGCGGCGCGCCCGTAGCCGATGCGCAGCCTGCGCTGGAGCAGGGAAGTAGAGGCCTTGCCGAACTCGAAGACCAGCCGAACCGCGTCGTCAAACAGCTCGTCATTGTCGTCTTCATCGCCCGAGCCACCCCTCCATCTGCGCCCGCTCATCTCGTGGAGCGTCGAGGAATCCCTCGGCATACTCGGCCTCGCCTTGCGCCTTCCAGAAGTCGACTACTGCCGCCGTTTCCTTCTCGCTCACATACGGAGCGTGCAGGCGCATCAGGCGTGAGGTGCCCGGCGGACGGAAGAGCATATCGCCGCGGCCCAGCAGAGACTCCGCACCGTTGTCGTCGATGATCGTCCGTGAATCTACTTTCGACGCCAGCCGGAAGCTTATGCGCGTCGGCACATTGGCCTTGATCAGGCCCGTGATCACATCCACCGAGGGCCGCTGCGTCGCCAGCACCAGATGAATGCCGACCGCGCGCGCCATCTGCGCCAGCCGCGTGATCGACTCTTCGACGTTCGCCCGATCCAGCATCATCAGGTCGGCAAGCTCGTCGATGATGATTACCATATACGGCAGCGGCCTCTCTTCATCTCCCTGATCGGAGAAGAGGCTTGCCATGCCGCTTCCGCCAGCTTGGCGTTGTATTGGTCGATGTTGCGCACGCTGCGGCTGGCCAGCAGCTTCAGCCGCCGCTCCATCTCGCGCACGGCATTGCGCAGCGCATTCGCGGCCAGCTTTGCCTCTGTGATGATCGGCGTAAAGAGATGCGGAATGCCCTCATACATGCCCAGTTCCACCCGCTTCGGATCAACCATGATCAACCGCACTTGCTCCGGGGTCGTGCGGTACAGCAGCGACATGATCATCGCGTTGATCGCCACGGATTTGCCCGATCCCGTTGAGCCGGCAATCAGCACATGCGGCATGATGCCAGATCTGCCGTCACGATGCGTCCATTGATGTCCTTGCCCATCGATAGCGTCAGCCGCGATTTCGCCTTGGCGAAGGTCTCCGACTCGATTACATCGCGCAAATGAATCGTCTCGCGATCATGGTTCGGCACCTGAATGCCGATGTGGCTCGTTCCCGCCATGCGCTCGATCAGAATGCTTTCCGCGCGCATCGCGAGGCATAGATCATCGCCTAGTCCGGCCACGCGGCTGTACTTCACGCTCGCATCCGGCTTGAATTCGTATGTCGTCACCATCGGCCCGGGATTGATCTGCACCACCTGCCCGTTGACCTTGAACTCAGCGCACTTCTCAACCAGCTTGCGTGCCTCTTCGCGGAGCAAGTCTTCGCGAATCGCCAGAGGCTCTTCACCGCGCGTGAGCAGAGTGCTCGGCGGCAGCTTGTATCCGCTAACCTTCTTGGGAGCCACCGTCGCCGACCGCACCTCAACCTCTGCCCGCTCGTTGACCTGTAAGGGCTTGGCAGGGGCTTGAGGCGAAGCTGCAGTGCGCGGACGAGACTGCATCGACTCCGCAGCAGCAGCAGATGCGCCGATCGGCTCCGCCGGAGTGACTGGTGCATATCCTGCGGCGGGCGTCTGTCCGGCCTCCTCAAAGGCCTCTTCAGAAGCAGCTTTACGCCGGGAGCGAACAGGCATCGTGAAGATCTCAGCTGAGTGCGCGGCCGCAGGGTTGCTCAGGCGTGGTGCAATTGGCACCGACTCTGCCGGAGTTGCCGCAGGTACTGAGCCTGCTTCCTGACCGGCCTGGTTTGTTCGGGTGCTGAAACCAGTGTTTCTCGTTGCTTCACGCGATTCCCATATGCTTGGCCGATAACCAGTGCCTCCCGGGCCGGCGTGGCCGGGAATAGCGTCTCCATCCTCTTCTGCCTCACGCTGCGCCATGCGCCGGAAGGCCGGCACATCATCGATGAGGTCCTCATCGCGCCTGCGGCGGAACATTCCGCCCAATCGCGCAAACAGACCGGGCTTCTTGTTGTTGTCCTCCCACTCTTCCTCATCTTCGTTCGCAGGCCCGCGCTCTGCAGCGCGAATCGCTTCTTTCTCAGCGTGCGCATCGGCACGGTCAGCCTGCCAGTTCCGCCATTGATCGTGCCACGCCGCCAGTTGCACCGACCGCTCCTGGCTCCACTCCCACGCATCACGAAAGCTGAAGTTCGATCCCAGATAGATCCCGAGCGCGCCCATCACTCCGGCCACAATCCAGGCGCCGGTCACATTGAGATACACAATCAGCTCATCCGCCACCAGACGTCCGGTAATGCCCTCAATCGGCATGGCATGCATCCATCGCCAGTGCCACGGCAACAGGCCCACAATCGCCGGCATAAATACCAGCGTCAGCGCAACACCGGTCCAGCGCATCCATGCGGCGCCGTTGTCGCGCGACCGCATCCAGGTCAGGCCAAGTCCACCAATCCAGAGCGGAAAAGCGAAGGCAGAAATACCAAAAGTCTGCAGCAGCAGATCGCCAAGATACGCGCCTGTCGATCCGATCCAGTTGTGTGCGGCATGCGGTCCGCTGACAGCAGTCGCGGTATTGAACGATGGGTCAGAAGAGTGATAGGTCGCCAGCGCAAGCAACAGGAGCGTAGCGGCAAGCATCAGCACAAAGCCCAGCAGCAAATTCAGCGGGTGAATGCGCGTCGGCGTATGAGCAATTCGAATAGGCTTCATGCGAGGGACGCAACCGTGCGGCAAACTCAAACCGAATTCTTCGGCGAGCCGCTACAGCGAGAACACCCCAGAGCACTTTCTATTATCGCCGCTGCAACAACCAATTTATTTGCGATTCACCGTGAATCCCAGCAGGGGAACCTGGCTGTCCACTCCCGACAATAATCATCGGGCCTGCTGAGAATTTCGGTCCGGCCACTAGGAAAACCCCAGCAGAGACTTGCCAATCGTGAGGAGCAGAATCGCCAGCACAATGCGATATACCGCAAACAGCACCAGTCCGTGCCGCCGCACCCACTGTAGAAACCACTCGACCACACCAAGAGCCACGATAAAACTGACCACCAGACCGATAAGCAGCACAATCCACCGTTGTGTGTTCATTACTAAAGGTGTGAACAACTCGCCCGTTTCGGCGTGAATTGGATGCAATACTTCCTTCCAGAGGTCCCATCCCGTCGCAGCAACCATCGTCGGAATAGAGAGCAGGAAGCTGAACTCCAGTGCAGTCGACCGCGTCAGTCCCACCATTTGGCCGGCAGCGATTGTCGACATGGAGCGCGAAGTTCCTGGGAATGCCGCCGACGTTGTTTGGCATAGGCCGATCCAGATCGCCTGCCATAAACTCATCTCTTCCACATCCGTCACGCCCGCTTCATAGCGCACTGTGTAGGCGTCCACCACCCACATTACGACGCCGCCAATCAGGAGTGCTAGAGCGATAGCCTCCAGGTTTTCGAGGTTCTTGCTGATCATCTTCTTCAGCATTAGCGATGGTGCTGAAGTAAAAGCGAAAGCGATCAGTGTGAGTGAAATCGGGTGATTCCAGATGTTACGGTCGCCCGATTCGCCCCTGGGAAAAGTGCGGACGAACTCGATAATGCGTCCCATGAACAACAAGCAGAGCGCAAGGATCGCGCCCAACTGGATCACGATTGTGTACATCTTCCAGTAAGCGACGTTCTGCATGCAGGCCCCTGGGTCGCCCGCCGCTGCACAGGCCTGCACCCCAATCGGTATGTGTAGCAGGGCTTCGGAGATGCGCAAATGCGCAGTAGAGCTCACGGGCAGAAACTCGGTCAGTCCTTCAACCACGCCCAATAGTACCGACATCAGATAGTCGTTCAATCTCCCTCCGATATCTGCAATGGAAGCACTTGGAACTCAAATCTTTTGTGTCGTGTAGAGCTTGAATTTTTGCCTGTTGAAGCCCTTTTCCTGTCTTGGTGACCCATGAACGTTGACTGTTCTTGCCTCTTGCAGCCGACCTAATGCCTCAGCACCGGAAGAGTAAAACGGTCCGCAGTACAACAGCTTTTATCTACCCGCAACCGGATACAAGCGAAACACTGGCCTGAACTTATGCAGCAACGAAGAAATCAATTCTGATCTTCGCCATAAACGGCAACACCTTGCTCGAATTTATACACCAGCGTAGCAGCTCTGTCGGAGTAATCCGAGTCGGGAAATTTGTCCTTCATCTTCACAGACAGTTCGCGTGCGTGGTTCCTCGCGTCAGCCGTCTTCTTATCGTTGCCGTCAGCGGCATACATGTCTCCCAGCACAGCCATGCGGTACACCGCCTGATACAGGGCCTCAGCAGTGCGTGGACCATCGGGATGCTCGTCCGCGAACTTCTCGTAGTATCCGGCCTCTTTCTCCGGGCATTTCGCCTGCCCTTGCCAGTCCCCGCAGAGCTTGTTCTCAATCAATTCATACGCCGCGTAGTCTGCCTCTTTCGATCGCGGATAGTTCTTGATCACTTTCCTGAGTTCATCTTCGTCCATCAGTTCGCGCAGGTAAGCGTCGCGTTCCTTCGCCGATGGTAATCGGGAAGAGTCCGCCTTCTGAAACTGCCAGCGAATATCCGCCGCGCGCCACGCCGCCTCAGCCGCTAATGGAGACTGCGGAAAGAACTCCACCAGCCTCCGGTAGAGCAGCCTTGCCGTCTGTCCCGCGTTGCGAGGACCGCGCGCATCCTCGGCCAGCCTCTCCATCGTTGCCGCTTCGCCCAGCAGAATCGCGTCACCATTCGGCGTCGTGTCGCGCACGATGCCCTTCGCCTGCATCCAGCCGGAAATCGGAGGAGGAGTCGTCTCCTGTCCAAACACCGGCGAGTCCTTTTCGCTTACCTCTTCTATGTCGGTGTTGGCAAAGACACGAATCCACGGCCCGCTCACCTCCGCCACCACCAGTTCACGTCCCTCCTGCACACGGTCCACACGCTGCGAGCCAGTGTCGGGCGCTACAAAAAGAGGTGTCTCGCGCAGGGCAGTCGCTCGCGGACCAGCCATCGGCTTTACCTGCGGCTTCTCGGGTCCAGCGGCCAACAGCAGACTCGGCAATATCGCTGCAACGGCAACAAGAGAGAGGCGCTTCACACAAAGCATCATACAGATAGGACGTCGGATTACTGCCCCAGTCGACACAGTTATCTCGTAAACAGGCGCATGCGGTTAACGAACTTTCTAGGAATTTCTTCGGAATTTGCACTGGATTCAGATTGAATTCTGTCTGAATGAGGTTTTTCGCCGGTGTCCATAGGGGGTTGCGGGCAGCCTGAAGTCTATCCGGGCTCCCGCAGGCGTGGTTCAGGCACACTTCTCCCGGAGTCCTGCCGAAGTTCGTTGCGCGATCAACCCTGGCAGCCGGATGAGGTTGTGGGTCGCGCAACTGCAAACGTACAGCCAGTCGACCTTCTCCAGTCCTCGCAGTTTGACCTGCGTAGCCGGCCAGCCTGCTTGAGCCATCCGAAGCCCTTTTCGATCAACCAGAGGTGGCTCGCTTACGGCATAGCCGAGCTGGCGTGCGGTCCTTCGTTCCAGGTTGAGGAAATTGGTGAGATGCTTCGGATCGTTTACGACGGGAAGGGACTCCAATTCGCGCGCTTATCTGATTCTCCGCGGAAATTCTAAACGGCGGCGTGAGGGGATAAATCTGTGAAACGCAATTCCCGATCTTGAAGCAACAGGATCAAATGGCAAGAGAGAGTGCGAAGCAGAGCAGGAGCGCGGTGACGGAGATGATGGTTTCGCAGATGGACCAGGTCTTGATAGTGTCGGTGACGCTCATGTGGAAATACTCTTTGACGAGCCAGAAGCCGCCGTCGTTGACGTGAGAGAAGACGAGCGAGCCTGCGCCAGTGGCGATGGCGAGGAGTTCGGGATGGACGCCGGCTGTGTGGAATGAAATAGGCGCGACGATGGCGGCGGCAGTGGTCATGGCGACGGTCGCCGATCCGGTGGCGAGGCGCATGAGTGCGGCGAGAAGCCAGGCAAGCAATAAAAGCGAGATGTGGCTGTGGAGAGCGAGCGCGATGATGCGCCGGAGACGCCGCTGTCCTGAAGGATTCGACCGAAGCCGCCGCCCGCGCCGACAAGCAAGGTGATGGTGGCGGTGGGAGCGAGGCTTTCGTTGCTGAAGCGCAGGATCGTTTCGCGATTGAATCCGCGCATGGTGCCGAGCGTGACGAAGCTGAAGAGCGCACCGATGAGCAGCGCCATGTCGTCGTTGCCGAGCAGATGGAGGGTGGCGTTGAGCCCTGAGCCGGGGGCGGAGATGCGAATCAGCCCAACTGCCGATCAGCATGAGGAGAACGGGCAGCAGGATGGTAGTGAGGGTGATGCCGAAGCTGGGGAGTCTGCGCTCCTGGTCGTGGCTCGCGAACTCTCGGCCATGGGGTTTTCTTCGGCGAGTTGATGTGCGGAGCTATGAGCTTTGCCTAGAGCGGGCCGGCGATGATGGCGGTGGGAATGCCCACGAGCAGGGCGTAGAAGATGGTGCGGCCCACGTCGGCCTTGTAGATAGTGACGGCGAGCAGGGCCGCGGGGTGCGGTGGGACGAGGCCGTGGACTACGGAGAGCCCGGCGACCATGGGCAGGCCGACGAGGATGAGGTTGGTGTTGGTGCGGCGGGCAACAGTGAAAGCGATGGGAATGAGGAGGACGAAGCCCACTTCGAAGAATGCGGGGAGACCGACGAGGAGGCCGATGATCATCATCGCCCAGGGGATGCGCTTTTCGCCGAAGATGCGGATCAGGGTGAAGGCGATCTGGTCGGCGCCGCCGGACTCAGCCATCATTTTGCCGAGCATGGTGCCGAGGGCGACGACGATGGCGATGTGGCCGAGCGTGCCACCTACTCCAGCTTCAAAGGAGTGGATGACTTGTCGGCCGGCATGCCTGCGGCGGCAGCGAGGGCGAGGGAGGCGATGAAGAGCGAGAGGACGGATTGAGCTTGACGACAGCCACGAGCAGGATCAGGCCGATGACCGAAACGAAGGCGGCGATGAGAAGAAAGAGACTGTGTGGGTCGAGCATGGGCGGTCTTAGTTCTCCCTTAAAGGTTGAACGTCGAATCGCAGGCGACGCAAAGTGCTCGTATCATGCAGGCATTCTTTCTAGGCTACGCACTCGATCTCTACTTTGCAGTCGACGACCATGCTGGAGACGACGCAGGCGCGGGCTGGCGGGTTTTCACCGAAATATTCGCGGAAGACAGCGTTGAAGGCGGAGAAGTCGCGCGGGTCGTCGAGCCAGACGCCGCAGCGGACAACGTGTTCGGCGGCGTAGCCGGCTTCTTTGAGGATAGCGAGTAGGTTGCGGATGGCCTGGTGGGACTGGGTGGTGATGTTGCCGGGGATGACTTCTCCGTTGAGCATGGGAACCTGGCCGGAGACGAAGAGCCAACCGTCGGCTTCGACTGCGCGGGCGAAGGGAAGATGCTGGCCGCCGGCGCCTTTACCGCCTTCGACGCCATAACGCTTGATGCTCATGGACTGCTCCTTGAATTTGATGGATGGACTTACTGAACCCAGGTGATCTTGCCGCGGGGGACGAAGCGTCCACTGCGATTGGTGGTGACACCTTGCGAAGTATATGCGAACGAGCCGTTGACCCAGACGGCGTTGATGCCGGATGAGGGCTGGATCGGGTTCGCGTAGGTGGCGTTGTCGCGGATGGTTGCGGGATCGAAGAGGACCAGGTCGGCGTGGAAGCCTTCGCGAATGAGGCCGCGGTTGGCGAGTCCGAAGCGCTGCGCAGGCAGGCTGGTCATCTTGCGGATAGCTTCAGGGAGCGGGAAGAGCTTTGCTTCGCGGCTGTAGCGGCCGAGCACACGCGGAAATGTACCCCAGAGGCGTGGGTGCGGGCGTGGGTCGTTTGGCAGGCCATCGGAGCCGATCATGGTGGCTGGATGACTCAGGATACGGCGCATGTCTTCTTCGGAGATGCTGTGGTAGATGGCTCCGGCGGGGCGTAGCTTGCGCGCGGCTTCGAGTTGCGAGAGGTTCCAGATGGCGGCGATTTCAGCGAGGTCTTTGCCGGCCATCTCGGGGTGGGGTTCGCTCCAGGTGATGGTGATGCGGACGCGTTCGTCCACCTGGCGGAGGTCGAGGGTGCTGGAGCCGGCGGCGTAGGGATAACAATCACAGCCGGCCAATTGTGAGGTTTGCGCGGATTCCAGAGCGGAGAGGACTTCGGGACTGCGGCCCCAGTTGGCGATGCCGGCGCATTTGAGATGCGAGACGATGACGGGTGCGTGGTTGGCACGGCCGATGGTGAAGGCTTCGTTCATGGCGTCGAGGATGGGCTCGGTTTCTGAGCGCAGATGCGTGGTGTAGACGGCGTTGGCCGTGGCGAGGGGTTCGGCGAGGGCCAGGACTTCTTCGGTGGTGGCGGAGTTGGCGGAAAGGTAGGCCAGGCCCGTGCTTAGGCCGAGGGCTCCGTGATCGAGCGCGTCCTGCAACTGGGTACGCATGGCGCTGATTTCGTTGTCTGTGGCAGGGCGGTTCAGGCGATCCATGTGGTTGCCCCGCAGGGCGGTGTGACCGATGAGAGCAGCGACATTGATGGTGGGGCGAGATGTGTTGACTGCTGTTACGTAGTCGGAAAACATGACGTAGCGGAAGTCGGTGGCTTCGCCGAGGAGATTCATGGGGTCGGGCAGTGTGCCGTGGAGGTGCACAGGCGAGGCGCTGATGCCGCAGTTGCCGACGATGACGGTGGTGACGCCCTGCGAGAGCTTGGGAAGCATGGTGGGGTCGCGCAGGATGGCGATGTCATCGTGCGTATGGGTGTCGATGAAGCCTGGGGCCAGGGTGAGGCCTTGTGCGTCGATGACGGAGTTGGCGCTGTAATCGAGGCTTCGATCGATGGCGAGGATACGGCCATCTTTAAGCGCTACTTCAGCGAGTTCTGCCTCGGAGCCGCTGCCGTCGAGGATTTGTGCGTTGCGAATGAGTGTGTCGCAAGTCGGCATAGGTGCTCTTCCAGCATATAGGCTAGAGGCAAGATGGATAGTTTTCAGAAGGGCTTAGGGATCGGTGAGTGCGGACCGGATGGCAAGTGGCCCGCGTGGAATCTGCTGCGCGAAGAATTGAGCCTGCCGGCGGCAGTGCTATATGCAGAGAAGATGGAGCACAACCTGCAGTGGATGCAGCGCTTCATCGATGCGTATGGCGTGAAGCTGGTTCCGCATGGCAAGACGACGATGGCGCCTAAGCTCTTTCAGATGCAGTTCGAGCATGGTGCGTGGGGCATCACGCTGGCGACCGCGCAGCAGACGCTGGCGGCGTATGAGCAGGGCGTGCGGCGCGTACTGATGGCGAATCAGCTTGTGGGCAGGACGAATATGGAGATTGTGGCGCGGCTGCTGGAGCGCGGCGATTTCACATATTACTGCTTGGTGGATTCGGCGGAGCAGGTGGAGTTGCTCGGGGCGTTCTTTGGTGGGCGCGGGCTGCGCGTGCAGGTGCTGCTGGAGATTGGTGTTGCGGGTGGGCGGTGTGGTGTTCGCGACGATGCACAGATTGCGCGTGTGCTTGAGGCTCTGGAGCGATGGAAGGGGTCTGTGGCGCTGAGTGGCGTGGAACTATTTGAGGGCGTGCTGAAGGACGAAGCAGAGATTCGAACGATGTTGGGGCGGGCGGTTGATGTGGCGAAGCGGCTGCTTGATGAGGGGCGATTTGCGACATCACCGGTGCTGCTCACAGCTGCGGGCTCGGCCTGGTATGACGTGGTGGCGGAGGTGTTTACCGGGGCCGGGCTTGGAGACGCGGTGGAGATTGTGTTGCGGCCGGGGTGTTATCTGACCCATGATGTGGGCGCGTATCGCGAGGCGCAGGCGCGGATACTTGCGAATAATCCCGTTGCGCGCGAGATGCATGAGGGGCTGGTGCCTGCGCTGCATCTTTGGGCTTACGTGCAGTCAATGCCAGAGCCTGGCCTGGCGATCATCGGAATGGGAAAGCGGGATGCTTCGTTTGATTCGGGGTTGCCGACGCCGGTGTTGCGATACAGACAGGGAATGGACGCGCCGTTGGCTGTTCCGGAGGGATGGGTGCTGACGCGGATGATGGATCAGCATGCGTTTCTTGAGTTAAGCCCTGAGGATGATGTGCGCGTGGGCGATATGATTGCTTTCGATATCTCGCATCCGTGCCTTACGTTTGATAAATGGCGTGTGCTGCCGGTGGTAGATGCGGAGTATCGTGTCGTGGATGTTGTCGAGACGTGTTTCTGAGACACGACGCTGTTTTACAGCGCTGCCCTGAGGCGGGAAAACGCACTTTCTTGTTCCTGATGTTTGATCGAGCGGTTGATGTTCTAACTCCTGTTGTGGAGGCCTGCATGAAGTCTTACTTTACTGTATTGCTTATGTTGCCGCCGATTGCAAGCGCGCAGACCCCAACGGCCACGCTGAATGCGACTCCTACGACGGTTGCGTGGGGTTATTACTGGTCGAAGGCGAAACCGGTGCTGACGGTGCATTCGGGCGATACGGTGCGGATCCAGACGCTCTCAACGTGCGGGTCGAATGAGCGGCTGGAGAAAGAAGGCGTGACGGCCGCGGATATTCCTGCGTATAACGAGCCGATTTTTCAAGAGGTGAAGGATAAAGGGCCGGGCGGGCATATTTTGACGGGACCGGTTGCGATTGCGGAAGCGGAGCCAGGAGATGTGCTGGAGGTGCAGATATTGAAGATCGATATCGACGCTCCGTTTGCGTGCAATGGGTTCGGGCCGGGGCGTGGATTTCTGCCGAATGATTATCCGTACGAGAAGACGAAGATTATTCCGCTGGATCGCGAACGGATGATGGCCAAGTTTGCGCCGGGGGTTGAGATTCCTCTACATCCGTTCTTTGGCAGCATGGGTGTGGCTCCGCCGGAGGGTGCAGGCCGGATCGACAGCGCGCCACCGTGGATGCACGCGGGCAATATGGACAACAAGGAGCTGGTGGCGGGGACAACACTTTATATTCCCGTGCATGCTGCTGGTGCATTGTTTGAAGTAGGCGACGGGCATGCGGGGCAGGGAAATGGAGAAGTCGATATTACTGCGATGGAGACGTTTCTTAGTGGGACCTTCCGCTTCGTCGTGCATAAGGACCGGCACCTGCTCTGGCCGCGAGCAGAGACGCCGAAGTACTACATCAGCATGGGATTCTCGCCGGATCTGAAAGAGGCGACGACGCTGGCGGTGCGGGACATGATCAATTTTCTGGTGGAAGAGAAGCACCTGAGCCGGGATGAGGCGTATATGTTGACGAGCGTCGCGGTGGACGTGGATATTACGCAGCTCGTGGATGGACATGTCGGGGTGCATGCGATGTGCCCGAAGGACATTTTTGTGAAGCAATGAAATCCGGAAGGTTCTCAGAGCGCTGCCCCAAACCGAGTGTGTAAAGTGAATAGAGCTTAGAGTAGGTTGGCGGACCGCGCTCGAAAAGGTAACGTTTCCATTCAGGGATTTGTGGAGGTTGCATTGAAAGTAGCCGTGGCTTGTTTCACCGGATTTTTGGCGGCTGTGTTGGGCGTAGGTGCGGCGATAGCGCAGGAGCGCGCGCCGGCGACACCGCTGATTGCGCATGATCCGTATTTCAGCGTGTGGTCGTTTACGAACGATCTGACAGGTTCGAATACCGTGCACTGGACGGGGCATGAGCAGCCGATCCTGGGGATTGCGCGGATCGATGGCAAGCCGTATCGGTTCATGGGACGCGATCCCGACAATGTGCCGGCGATGCAGCAGGTTTCGACCAAGATCACGGCGACGCATACGCGGTACGAGTTCAGGCAGAGTGGGATTGAGCTCGATCTGACGTTCTTTACGCCGGCGATGATGGACGATCTGGACGTGTTGTCGCGGCCGGTGACCTATGTGACGTGGAGCGTGAAATCGACGGATGGAGCGGCTCACCAGGTGTCGGTGCTGATGAATGTGGACCCGGTGATCGCGGTGAACGATCGCGGCGAGAAGGTGGTGACGCTCCGCAATCAGACTTCGTCGCTCAATGTTCTGTCGGTTGGTTCACGGGACCAGGAGATATTGAATCGGTCGGGCGATAATCTGCGGATTGACTGGGGCTATTTTCATCTAGCGGTGCCGAAGGATGAGCAGGCTGTGACGGCTCTTGCTCCGCGCACTGTGGACGATTTTGTGAAGGACGGCACGCTGCCTCAGAGCGATGCGATGGGATTACTGCAGGATGCGCGGGACGATGTGGGTCAACTGGCGGTGGAGTTCGATCTGGGATCGGTGAGTGGCTCTGCCGTAGAGCGGCATGTATTGGTGTCGTATACGGACGGGTTCTCGATTCAATATCTAGAGCGGAATCTGCGGCCGTATTGGCAGCGCAATCACAAGACTGTACCGCAGATGCTGGATGAGGCGGCCGCGCAGTATGGAGAACTCGAACAGAAGGGCACGAAGTTCGATAGCGAATTTGAAGCGGACATGACGAAGGCTGGCGGCGAGCACTATGCGTGGATCGCGACGCTGGCTTACCGGCAGGCGATTGCGGCGCACAAGCTGGCCGCGGATGTTTCGGGCGAGCCGATGCTGTTTCCGAAGGAAAACTTTTCAAACGGATGCATATCGACTGTGGATGTGATCTATCCTTCGGCGCCGATCTTTTTGTTCTTCCAGCCGAAGCTTGTTGAGGCGATTTTGCTGCCGGTGCTCGAATATTCATCGCTGGCGCGATGGAAGTTTCCATTTGCACCGCATGACCTGGGGCAGTATCCGCTGGCGAATGGACAGGTGTATGGCGGTGGTGAGCAGACGGAAGACGATCAGATGCCGGTGGAAGAGAGCGGCAACATGATCATTCTGGTGGATGCGCTGGCGCGGGCACAGGGCAATGCGCATCTGGCGGAGAAGTACTGGCCCCAGTTGACGAAGTGGGCTGATTTTCTGAAGGCGAAAGGGCTTGATCCGGAGAACCAGCTTACGACGGATGACTTTGCCGGGCATGTGGCGCATAACGCGAATTTGTCGGTGAAGGCGATTGATGCACTGGCTGCCTATGCGGATCTGGCCAAGATGCTCAAGCATGAAGAAGTCTCGAAGGAGTATCGCGCGACGGCTGAGAGCATGGCGCAGAAGTGGATTGGCATGGCGCAGGAAGGCGATCACTATAAGCTTGCGTTTAACAGTCCCAACACGTGGAGCCAGAAGTACAACCTGGTGTGGGACGAAGTGTTGGACTATCACCTGTTCCCTCAAAAGGTGCGCGATACGGAAGTGGCTTATTACCTGACGAAGCTGAACAAGTATGGGTTGCCGCTGGATAGCCGCAAGGACTACACGAAGCTGGATTGGACGATTTGGACAGCAACGATGGCGTCTTCGCCGGAGCAGTTCAAGCAGATTATTAATCCGGTGTACACGTGGACGAATGAAACGCCGACGCGTGTGCCGCTGACGGATTGGTATGACACGAAGAATGGGAAGCAGATCGGATTCCAGGCGCGCAGTGTTGTAGGTGGTGTGTTTATCAAGGCGCTGGCGGATAAGGAGCTGACGACGAAGTGGAGGGAGAAGGCAGCTCAATAACGGCAAGAGCATGGTGTTGCAATCTCGCTTCAGGGCCTGAAGGCCCTTTCCTTGAATCGGCTGAAATGCCGGGGATAAATCCCTGGCCTACCTTATAAGTCCTCGGCCTACCTGTGCGAGAGAACAACGACCATTTGTGAGAACACGAGGGCCATCCCTGATCAGGGATGGCCCTCGTGTTTTGTGGTAGGGCTATTTGGTGTCTGGAAGGGCGAAGGCTATGTATTCGCCGCCGGATGGAGCTTTGGGGTCGCGGCCGCCGCCGGCTGCAATGACAACGTATTGCTTGCCGTCGATCATGTAGGTGGCTGGGGTTGCAGTGCCGGCATAGGGGAGTGTGGTTTCCCAGAGGAGATGGCCCGTACGACTGTCGAAGGCGCGGAACTTGCGGTCGTAGCAGGTGGCTCCGATGAAGAGCAGGTTGCTGGCTGTGACGATGGGGCCGCCGTAGTTTTCAGAGCCGGTGTTGGTTATGCCTTTGGCGGCGAGATCGGGGTATTCGCCGAGAGGAATGTGCCAGAGGTATTTGCCTGTGTTCAGGTCGATGGCGCTGAGCGTGCCCCATGGTGGAGAGATGGCGGGGTATCCATCCTGGTCGAGAAATTTGCGATAGCCGGTGAAGCGATAGCGGAGTGGGTGTTCGTCGGACTCTTCGATGGTGGCGTCGGCGGATGGGATGCTGAGGTAGGTAAGAAGGGCGTTGAGCTCGTCGCCGTCGATGGCGAGAAAGGCAGGCATGGGGCTTTTGCCCTGGTGGATGAGGGCGATGACCTGATCCCGAGTCTTGCGGACGGATACGCCTTTGAGCGAGGGGAAGGTTGGGGCGATGCCCTGCATGGCGTCGCCATGACAGACGGCGCAGTGGGCGGCATAGCTTTTAGCTCCCACGGGATCGAGCTCTGCGGCGCCATGGGATTCAGCGGCCATCTCCTGCTTGCCGTCCGCAGCGGTGTCGCCGGTCTTGAGGTATTCGAGAAGGGTGAGCATGCGAGCGTCGTCGACCATGGGGAAGGATGGCATGCGGCCTTTGCCCTGATGGATGGTGTTGATGATGTCCTTATCGGAGAGGCGTTTGTTGACGTCGACGAGTGAAGGGAAGGCAGGTGGCGAGCCCTGACGGCGATCGCCATGGCAGACGCTACAAAGATTGTCATAGGTGCGTTTGCCGGGGCTGCCGCTGTCCGTGTTTTCTGTGAGGCCCCCGGTCCACGCCATCTCGTTAGCGTTGACGTAGAGGATACCTTTTTTGACATCGACGGCGGGACCGCCCCATTCGGCTCCGCCATCGAAGCCGGGAAAGACGATGGTCTGCTGGCCGACGGAGAGTGGGATGAACTGGCCGTCGCTGCGGAAGGTGCGGAACTGGTCGAGGGCGTATTTGTGAGCCTCGGGCGTGCGATTGGTCAGCATGTCTTCGGTGAGGCGTTGACGGGCGAAGGGCTCAGGCGCGGAGGGCTTTGGTTGGGTTGGCGAGGTGACCTCCCCGGGGGTGGTGCTGGCGGGGTAGGGCAGTTCCTGAATGGGGAAGAGCGGTTGACCGGTGGTGCGATCGAAAAGATAGAGATAGCCCTGCTTGGTGGTCTGGGCGAGGGCGTCGATACGCTTGCTGTCATGGGTGACGGTGACGAGCGCGGGACGCGAGGGGTAGTCACGATCCCAGGCATCATGGTGAACATCCTGGAAATGCCAGAGACGCTTGCCGGTGGCGGCGTCGAGAGCGAGGAGGGTGTTCGCGAAGAGATCGTTGCCGACGCGGTCGGCGCCGTAGAAGTCGTCGACTGCGGAGCCCGTGGGGACGTAGAGGATGCCGCGTTGAGCGTCGAGGGACATGCCGGACCAATTGTTTGCGGCGCCGGCGGTCATCCATGCGTCTTTAGGCCAGGTGTCGTAGCCGACTTCGCCGGGATGAGGAATGGTGTGGAAGGCCCAGCGAAGCGCACCGGTGTGGACGTCGAATGCGCGTATATCACCGGGTGGGGCGGGATGGGTTTCGGGGTTGCGGCCGCCCACGACGATGAGGTCTTTGTAGATGATGCCGGGCGCTGTAAGAGCGATGGACTGCTTTGTGTAGTCGCCGCGGAGATTTTTGCGCAGGTCGATGCGGCCATTTTCGCCGAAAGATGCAATGGGCATGCCTGTGGCGGGATCGAGGCAATAGAGGAAGTTCATTACGCCAACGAAAAGACGGTTTTCGGAGCCTTGCGACCACCAGGTGAGGCCGCGGTTAGGCTGGGTGCCTTTGATGCCGGAGTCGAATTGCCAGAGCTGTTTGCCTGTGGCGGCGTCGAGAGCAAAGACTTTCTGCGAAGGCGTAAGACCGTAGAGGACGCGGCCGACGATGAGCGGTGTTGTTTGCAGGCCGCCGGTTTCGTGGGTGTCGAAGGTCCAGGCAACTTTGAGCTTAGAGATGTTGCGCTGATTGATCTGAGTCAGCGGGGAGTAGTGATCGCCTTCGAGTTGTCCGCCGTAGATAGGCCAGTCGGTAGTGCCGAATGCAGGCGCTTCGGGAGATTTTGCGGCCTGGACCGAGGGCAGTGGACGGAAGCCATCAGCGCAGAGCAACAAGAGCGGAAGCAAGGCAAGTAAAGGGCGTAGAGAGCGAAGCTTCATTGGACGGACATGACCTCTCGGTCAAACCAGTATTTTTGAGTGTCTGAAAATCTCATCCATCCCTTATACGCTCCTTGGGCGACCCTTACGCAGCTCTTACGATGCCGATGATGAGATCGGATGAGTGCTGTTTCGTGGCGGTGCGAGCCATTGCTTGAGAGAGCTCGGGATCATCTGGTTTTAGCGGGTCCGCTCTGCGCCGTCTTTTTTGCGAATGAAGCGAGGACCGGCTGAATAGCCTTGTGAGGCGAAAAGGCCGTGACGTCCTGCTTCAACGCGTGTGAGGCAAATTGCCTATCCGGAGAAGAGGTCTGGAACGGGCAGGAGAGTGAGTGAAGTTCCTTGAAATCGGGATTTCTGAAAAGTGCATGGTTATTTGGTTGGGTTATGTTTTTTGCCATGGCGGCAGCTTCATCGAAAGGGCAAACGAAGGCCGACGAGCCAGCGAAAACGGAGGAGACAGCATCCAGCGTAGCGGCATCTGTTGACGCTCTGGGCGTGCAACCGGACGGAGAAGAAAAAGCAGCATCGACGGCTCCATTTTTCAAACCCACAGACGGGTTTTTCACGAGATGGGGTAAGGCCTATCTGGCGGATTGGACGGGAACGACACCGAGCGATCCGACTGCGCCACAGCGCCGCGGAACGCCGGCCCCCATCAGTTCTCCGCCGTTTCCGGGAGTCGATTTTCCCATTGGAGGAACGCAGGTCATCGGTGCGCCCGATACGCAGACCTACATGCTGCAGGAGGCGATCGACAAAGATCCTGTTCATTTGAGCAGGGTCAAGTGGTACGGGTGGATTTCGGTGGGAGCAAACGGCTCGACGAATAACCGAGGGAATGCAAGCAAGGGCATTCCGGCGAACATGCCTTCTGCATATGATGAGTTTCCGAACACGGTTGTGCTGGATCAATTAGCTCTATACGTAGAACGGCTGGCCGATACTACGCAGCGGGATCATTTTGATTGGGGATTCCGGGTTACGAATCTTTATGGGCAGGACTACCGGTTCACGACCAGCCATGGCATTTTCAGTCAGCAATTGCTGTTGAAGAATGCACAGTACGGCTATGACCCGGTGATGTTCTACACGGACCTGTATTTTCCGAAGCTTGGACAAGGCTCTGATCTGCGCATCGGGCGTTACATTTCCTTACCGGATATCGAGGCACAACTGGCACCGAACAACTACTCGTATTCGCACTCGATTCTCTACACATTTGATTGCTACACGCAGGTGGGGGCTAACCTAACTACCAAAGTGAATGACCACTGGACACTGCAGGCGGGTATTTCGCCAGGCTGCGATACAGCGCCTTGGACGACTGATGCAAGAGTAACAGGGAATGCTTGCGTGATATACGCGTGGCACAATGGCGGCGACATGTTAAATACATGCGCCAACAGCATTAACGACGCCAAGTATGCGTATAACAACCTCTCGGCCTATTACGAGACATGGTATCACAAGATCAATGAACACTGGCATACGGATACGGAGTTCTGGTACCAGTACATGCGAGATACGCCCAACATGTACTGGTACAACACAGGTGTTCCGAATGGTCCGCTGTCGATGTTCCAATCGCCGACGCCATGGCCTGAGCACAACGGTGCTGGAGCTACCTTAAACTTCGGCGCTGTTTGCGAAGATCCACGGTTGCCGGCATCGCAGCAGTCGGCGCGCTGCCTGGCGAACGAGTGGGCGGTGACCAACTATGTTGAGCACGATTTCTGGAATCACCGGGCTTCGCTCAATATCCGCAATGAAGTTGTGAACGATATGAAGGGGCAGCGCACTGGAACACCGGGAGTATTTGAGGAACACATGGTGGGTTTTGATTTCTGGGCGGGATCGACGGTGACGTTCCGGCCGGAGGTGAGCTATACGCACAGTTATAGCCCGTATGGTTTGAAGGCACTGGATATTAGTCCGGGGGCAAGTGTGGCGGCTTTATCAAATCTGACGTCCGGAGAAACCGCGGAGCAGGCGATGCGATCGATCGGGGCCAAAAACCAGTCGCTTACCGTTGCGGCTGATCTGATCTGGCATTTTTAGGTCTGAAATAGCGGGTTCTCACACAAAAGTACCAGTAGTAATGTCACTTAGGCGTTGAGGATTAGATTACGGAGCGGTATCCTTAGTGGGCACAGAAGTCTGACAGCTCGCACCTGCAACCGGCGATTTTCGGCGAACAGCTGATAAATAGCCGGTTGCGGTGTCTAGAGGACTTAGAGATATAGTAAGGCGCTAAACCGCTGTCATAAGGCAGGTTGCAGGCGCAGATAGCAGGGCTGGCATGAAACCGTTGAGTGACGGATTGAAGATTGTGAGCCCGGAGAATCCTGAATTCTCCAAGAGAGCCGCTGCGCGGCCCGGTGACTCTTCGCCTGCGGCTGAGGGAACCCCAGAGCAGTTGATGGGTTTGCTGGGTGATATTGACAGCCTGAAAGTGGAGATTCACGAGAGAATTCGCCGGATGGAGGCGGTCAAGCAGGCCAAGTCGGTGCTGTTGGAAGACGCTGTGCGAACCGAGGCACTCAGCAAAAAGCTCGCCGAGATCGGGCAGATGATGAGTGGAGCACAGCTGGGCTTCCTGGTGGGACTAGAGCAGAATCTCGGTATAGCTCCGACACGATTGTCCTCGCACGAAGATCGAGGCGAATTGGAAGAAAGTGTTACTTCAGTTCGCGTTCAAGGGGAAGGCTCGGCGCTCCCGTGGCCTAAACCGGAAGATGTAGGTAGCGTCAGCAGTGAGTGCGTTCAGGACGCGGGGCAAGCGGATACCGGGAGGACAGAATCAAGTGAGATTGCCGAAGCTTTTGTCGCTCCTGCCCAATTGGAGAACAGGTTTGAAGAGATATCCGCGCGCATAGCTGGAGCAGAGAATTCGTGGCTTGCCTTGCGGGAAGAGTTTGAGCAGATAGCCGCAGGGGTGCGTCGCCAGGTTGAGGACGTACAGCAGCGAGTGGCGGCTTTCGAAGGTCACGAACCGGGCGGTCAAGCCGAACTGCAGTTGATGCAGGACACAGTGCGACAGGCTATTGAGGCGCTTGAGGACCGGGTGGCTCACGCGGAAGAAAATCTGCGGCGCTCGGAGCAGGCAGAGACCGAGGCCAAGAGGCTGCTGGAAGATTCGACGGCTCAGCTTCGGCAGGCTGCGCATGTGGAGCGGGAAACGACGGCGAGGATTCTAGCTACTGAAGGGTCTTTCAAGGCTGCTGTGGAATCGGCGACGCACCGGCTACATGAGGCGGAGCAGTTCTGGAAGCTGAAGGACAACTCGGTTGCTGACTCGAAGAAGCAGCTTGATCAGGCGACCTTTGCACTGACGCAGGCGCATGCGAAGGAAGAATCGGCGACTGCTGATCTTGTGTCGGCGCGTCAGGAGCTAACGACTGCCTATCAGTTTGCGGCAGTAGCGGCGCAGCGGCGGCTGGATGCTTCGGAGTTTTTTCGCAAGGCTGCGTTCTGGGCGGTGTTCGGAACGGCGTTTGCCTGGATCGGAATGGTTTGGGCCATGTGGTCTTCGGTGAAGAGCTGGCTGCCGATCTGGGCTCCTGCGGCTGTCACGCTGGTGATCGTCGCACTCGCAGTTTCGTTCAGCAAGCGCAGCAAGCGTGAAGCGCAGGGCGATTAGTCTACGGATCGCTTATGAATTGCGCAGGGTGCGTGCCGGATCGACGGTAGCCGCGCGCAGTGCCGGGATCAAGCTTGCCGTTGCAGATACCACTATCAGAAGCAGACTCATCCCAATAAAAGTCAGAGGATCTAGCGGTTTCATATCATAGAGAAGGCCAGCCATGGTCTTTGTGAGCGCAGCTGCGGCTAGAAGCCCGAAGCCGAGGCCCATAGCTGCCAGTGTGAGTCCGCGGGAAAGCATCAGGCTGAGAATGCTGTGACGCGGCGCTCCGAGAGCCATACGCAGTCCGAGTTCGGGAGTGCGCAGTGTGACCATGTAGCTGAGCGCGGCGTAGAGGCCGAGGCCGGTCAACGTGAGGGCAATTGCTGCGAAAGCGGTCAAGAGCATTGTCTGGAAGCGCTGCTGTGCAGTGGTACGCGCAAGGTCGTCACGATAGCTTTGGAATCGGTAAATGGGGAGGGCACTGTCCATGTGCGCGACTTCAGAGCGGACAAGGTTGAAATAGTGGCTGGGGTCACCGGCGACGCGAAGCGCAATGTTGGGTGTGGCGACGGGAGCCTGTTCAAACGGGATGTAGTACTCGGCGCTATCTGCTTCGGTAAGGCTGGTGCGCTTGCCGTTGCCGACGACACCGACGATTTCGCGGGCTGGCGGAGTTTCACCGATACCCAGACCGGAGGTCATGTGGCGGCCGATGGGGTTAGTTCCAGGGAAGAAGCGGCGTGCTAAGGCTTCATTGATGATGACCACGGGGTGGCCGCTCGCGTTGTGTTCAGAGGCAGCGAAGAAACGACCTTGCCTGAGAGGAATACGGAGGGCTTCGAAGTAGTTTTCCTCGACCAGAGAGACATGGGCACTCGGCTCTTCGCCGACCGGTGTCGGACGGCCCGCGATGGTGAATGAGATGTTGATGTCACCCTGGGTGAGTGGAAGCGGGAAGGCCGCGGTGGCTGCTTTTACACCTTGGAGGGCCTGAAGGCGAGCGAGCAGTTCACGGATCAAAGGGCCCTGCTTCTCGAGGCTCATGTGCCGGGTCGGGATAGAGAGACGGAAAGAAAGCATCTGATCGGGATCAAAGCCCGGATCGACGCGCAACGTCCGGTCGAAGCTGCGGATCAGCAGACCGGCGGCGACAAGCAGGACAAGCCCAATGGAGGTTTGTGCGACGACAAGTACGCCTTGCAGGCGGAAGTGACGACGACCTGTGAAGCCACCGCGAGCCACTTCGCCGAGAGACTGCGCGGGGTCCTGGCGCGATGCCTGCCATGCGGGAAGGACACCGAAGAGCAAGCCAGTCAGTAATGAAACTCCAATGGCGAAGAAGAAGACTTCAGGGTTGGCGGAGATTTCCGCGGCGCGGGGCAGGTTTGAGGGCAGAACCGAGGGAGAAATCGAAGCAATACGGTAGTAATGAGGAGGCCCGCAAAACCTCCGGCCAAGGCCAGTGAAAGGGATTCAATCAGAAGCTGGCGAAGAATTTTGGCTCTCGACGCGCCGATCGCCGATCGGATTGCGAATTCATTGCGGCGCAGACTTGTGCGGGTCAGAAGAAGCCCGGCGACGTTGGCGCAGACTATTAGGAGCAGGCAGGCGACTGCTGCAAAAAGAATGCGAAGCGGGGTCTGGACGTTGCCGACGAGGTCCTGCAGTTGCGGAACTACGCTGACAGAGGTTTCCTTGGCGTTCTCGTCTGGATAGCGAGTTGCCAGTTGTTGGGCAATCGTGTCCATGTCCGCTTTGGCTTGTGTGACGGTGATGCCTTGGCGCAGGCGGGCGATGAAAGAAAGCTGATTGTAGCCGCGTTGCCGCATTGAGGGGTTGGGTCCTTCGGTATCACGACCGGTGTTGAGCCAGACAGTTGCTGGATTGTTGGACACCGGAAAACTGAAGCCGGCGGGCATGATTCCCACAACAGTATGAGGAGTGTCATTGAGCAGGATATTGCGGCCAAGGATGGCGGGATCGGCGGAGAAGTTAGTGCGCCAGAAATCATGGCTGAGGACGACGGTCCTTACGCCGGCCTGCTCGTCAGCCTGTTGGAAATCGCGACCGAGCTCAGGCAGGACGCCAAGGGTTGAGAAGAAGCCAGCGGAAACCTGTGCGCCGTTGATTCGCTGGGCCTGAGCGTCGGATCGCGCGGCGAAGACAACGCCTCCGGTCTGGTAGGCGGCTATTGAGGAAAAGCTCCTGTTCGAACTGCGCCAATCGTAGAAGTTCGGGTAGGACGTGTCGTTCGGTACGACTCCGGTGCCGCGGCTGTTGTCGGGGTTATCTACGCGTTCAAGGGTCTGCAGAGAGACGAGTTTATCTGCTTCAGGAAAGGGCAGGGGGCGGAGCAGGACAGCATCTACGAGGCTGAAGATGGTCGTAGTAGCTGCGATGCCGAGGGCCAACGTGAGCACGACGGTGAGTGCGAATCCGGGAGCTCGGCGAAGCTGCCTTAGCGCGAAGCGCAAGTCCTGCATGATGGGTAGCATGGCGTCTCCTGAAAACCGGCAAGATGATCTATAAGGCCGCAATCTTACCGCCATTAATGAGCTTTTTATTTTCAGAGATTTATTGTTTCATCAAATGAGATTATGTCCGGAAATGAAAGGTCTCTGTCCGTTTTGAGACAGGGCAGCTGTATTGATCCGATGCAGCTGCGGCCGACGGAGCGATTTGTCCAGCAAGCTCTGGTCTGTAACGATGCGGCGTTAACTACAGCTTGATCGTCACAGTCTTAACTTCGGTATATTCCTGCAGGCCGTATTCGCCGAGTTCGCGGCCGATTCCTGACTGCTTGAAACCGCCGAATGGGGCTCTGGTGTCGAGGACGTTGTAGCAGTTGACCCAAACGGTGCCCGCGCGCAAGCTGTTGGCGACTGCATGAGCCTTCTTGATGTCGCGAGTCCAGACGGCGGCGGCCAGGCCGTAATCGGTGCGGTTGGCGCGCGTCACCACCTCGGCGATGTCCTTGAATGGGATAACGCTCATTACCGGTCCGAAGATCTCTTCCCGCGCGATTTTCATGCCGTCTTGTACATCGGAGAAGACAGTTGGCTGGATGAAGTAGCCTCGCTCGCCGACGCGTTCTCCGCCGCAAGCCAGTGTTGCACCTTCTTTGCGGCCAGAATCGATATAACCCATAACGCGATCGAATTGAGCCTGGTTGACCTGAGGCCCCTGTTCGGTCCGAGGGTCGAAAGGATCTCCGACGACCCTTCGCTGAGCGCGGATCACGCTCTTCTCGACAAACCGGTCGTAGATGGAGTCTTCGACAAAGACGCGCGATCCGGCACAACAAACCTGCCCCTGATTGGAGAAGAGGCCGAGGTGAGCACCCTCGACGGCTTCATCGAGATCGATGTCGGAGAAGATGATGTTGGGGCTCTTGCCGCCCAACTCGAGCGTGACCCGCTTGAGATTGGATTTGGCCGCTGCTTCGAGGATCAAACGCCCCACCGGCGTCGACCCCGTGAAGGCGATCTTGTCCACGTCCATGTGGCTGCAGAGGGCCGCGCCGGCGGTGTGTCCGTAACCCGGGACGATGTTTACCACGCCCTTCGGGAATCCGGCTTCAAGAATCAACTCACCGATGCGCAGTGCCGAGAGCGGTGTCTCTTCGGCCGGCTTGAGGACTACAGTGTTCCCCGTTGCCAGAGCTGGCGCGAGCTTCCATGCCTGCATCAGCATCGGGTAATTCCAGGGGATGATTTGGCCGACGACGCCGACCGGCTCGTGACGCGTGTAACAGAAGAAGTTGCCGTCGATGGGGATGGTCTTGCCGTGGACTTTATCGGCCCAGCCGCCGAAATAGCGATAGCAGCCGATAGCCTTGGCGACGTCGACTGCAAGCGCCACCGAAGTTGGTTTGCCGTTGTCGAGAGACTCGAGACGGGCTAATTCGTCGGCATGTTTCTCGATGAGATCGGCCAGACGATAGAGAAACTTGCCCCGCTCAGAAGCGGAAATCTTCCGCCACGGTCCCATTTCGAAGGCGGCTCGGGCTGCTGCGACTGCCTTGTCCACGTCGGCGGTATCAGCTGCGGATACGCGGCAGATCTCTTCTCCGGTGGAAGGGTTGATGGTGGCAAGGGTTTCGCCTGACTCGCTCTCCACCCAGCGATTATCGATGAGCAGACGGGTAGGAAGAGAGGAAACGTCGACCTGCGCGGCGGGCACGGCAACCGAGCTCATAGAGGATTCTCCTTGCGAGGGATCGAGGACAGAGCGCAGATTTCCAGCCCTGTCCTCTCCCTGGCTGCTTCTTCTCATTATGAGCGAACGGATTGTGGGCGTGCTGATGGTCAGGGATTCAGACGGACAACCCTTCGTTTGCTTCCGTTCCTTTAGTGACCGAGTGCGGCCTCGATGGCGGACATGACTTCCGGCGAATCGGGGGTGACCTTTGGCTCGAAGCGGGCGACTGGGTTGCCGTTGCGATCAAAGAGGAACTTGGTGAAGTTCCACTGGATCTCGCCACTGAATCTGGGATCTTCGTCCTTGCTGGTCAGGAACTGGTAGAGCGGAGTCTTGTCGTCTCCCTTAACTGAAAGCTTGGACATCATTGGGAAGGAGACGTTGTACTTCCGGGTGCAGAAGGTCTTGATCTCCTCGTTGGTTCCGGGCTCCTGGCCGGCGAAGTTGTTAGCGGGAACCCCGACGATTATCAGACCGCGATCCTTGTACTTTTCGTAAACGGACTCGAGAGCGGTGTACTGGGGAGTGAAGCCGCAGCGGCTGGCTACGTTGACCAGCAGCACGACCTTGCCGTGGTAGCTGGAGAGCGGCGTGGGTTGGCCATCGATGGATTTAAGAGTGAAGTCGTAGATGCTTTTCGGCGCGGCGGATGCGGCGATCGCGCAAGCGAGAGTAACGGAAGCGGCAAACTGAAGCACGCGGCGGGTGGGAAATGAGATTCGCATGATGTCTCCGTGGCAAGTTGAGAATTGAAACCCTGAAAAGATGTCGAGAACGGGTCAAATCACTGGCGGGTGCCGGCGATGATGATAACGGATTTCCGGATGACGCCAAGGAGATGGATGAACCATCGAAGAAGTTACAGACAGAGATCCATCCGAGCGCGATTTCTTAAGGGCGAGCGATCAATTAGGATGGTTGGGTATGGCGGGGATCGCTGTTGTGACCATTTCGGACCGATGCGCCGCAGGAGCGCAGGGAGACAAGTCCGGCCCAGCAGCAGCAGCTCTTTTACAGCAGCTTTGGCCGGATGAGACGATCGGCAGGGGGCTGGTTCCGGATAATGAAGAAGCGATTGTTACTTTATTGCTGGAGTTGTGCCATCAGGAATATCAATTGATCGTGACGGTGGGCGGAACGGGACTTGGACCGAGAGATGTGACACCGGAAGCCACACGGAAGGTGATCGAGCGGGAAGTTCCCGGATTGTCGGAAGCAATGCGCGCGCTTTGCGCACCAACGTATAAGTTTGCCTGGCTGAGCAGAGCGACGGCCGGGACGAAAGGGAATACGCTGATCGTGAATGTGCCGGGAAGTGAGAGCGGTGCGCGGGAGAGCTTGCAAGCGATACTGCCTCTTTTGCCACATGCCCTGGAGGTAACTGCCGGTGGGGCGGAACATCCGAAAAGGGCATAGGCGATCACTCGGTGGGTGAGCGGATGGCACAAAAGAAGAATGGTTGCTCCTTAGATATCTGGATACTCTTGGTTTGTAACCGGATCAGTTTTCGGGGGAGGGCTGGTTCGGATTGCCACCGCGGAGCCCAGGCTTTGGAGATAAAGTCCTGGGCTCTCGGTGTGATAGGGTGCTGAAACTCCAGGTTATTCCTAAGAGGTATGAGGAAACGATGAAAGGTATTCTTCTCGCCGGAGGGTCGGCGACACGGCTGTACCCGGTAACGCATGTCATTTCGAAGCAGTTATTGCCGGTTTACGACAAGCCGATGATCTATTACCCGCTTTCGGCGTTGATGCTGGCCGGGATCCAGGAAGTTCTGATCATTTCGACACCTCGAGATACACCCAGTTTTCAGGCACTGTTGGGAGACGGAAGCCAATGGGGTATGAAGCTGAGCTATGCCGTGCAGCCCAAACCGGAGGGGCTGGCGCAGGCATTCATCATCGGACGAGAGTTTATCGGCAACGACAACTGCGCGCTGGTGCTGGGGGATAACATCTTCCACGGACAGACCTTGGGCTCGCTGCTTTCGACTGCTGCGAAACGCAGCGCGGGCGCGACGGTGTTTGCGTATCCGGTAACCGATCCTGAGCGTTACGGCGTCGTTGAGTTCGGCTCGGATGGCCGCGCGATCAGCATTGAAGAGAAGCCCGCGAAGCCGAAGTCGCGCTATGCGGTGACCGGCATCTATTTCTATGACTCATCGGTGGTGCAAGTGGCTGCGGGACTGAAGCCCTCGCCGCGTGGAGAGCTTGAGATTACGGATGTGAACCGGCATTATCTTGAGACGGGTGCCTTGCATGTGGAAGTGATGGGCCGCGGCATGGCGTGGCTCGACACCGGGACACATGATTCGTTGTTTGAGGCGGGATTGTTTATCAAGACCATCGAGCAACGGCAGGGATTGAAGGTTGCGTGCCCTGAGGAAATTGCCTATCGCAAGGGATGGATCGACGCGGAGCGCCTGAAAGAGCTCGGAGTCCGGGCGCAGAAGAGCGGTTATGGCGAGTACGTTCTGTCTTTGTTGGACGAGCCGTTTGTGCGGGGTGGGGGATTACTGTGAATGTGACTGAGACCTCGTTGCCCGGGGTGATCGTGATTGAACCGCGCGCGTTTCGCGACGATCGCGGATACTTTTTCGAGACATTTAACCTGGCGAAGATGGGGGAGCTTGGGCTGCCCGATCAATGGAAGCAGGACAACTTCTCGGTTTCGAAAAAGAATGTAATTCGCGGGATTCACTATCAGATTGGCGAGCCGCAAGGAAAGCTGGTGCGTGTTGCGTCGGGCGCGGTGCTGGATGTGATCGTGGATTTGCGGAAGAGTTCGCCGACGTTTGGCAGGCACACGACGGTGGAACTGAGTGCCGAAAATCTGCGCATGGTCTGGATTCCGGTTGGATTTGGACATGGTTTTGCGGCGCTGACGGATAACGCGGGTTTGAGCTACAAAGTAACGGATTATTACTCGCCGAAGGCCGAGCGCACGGTTTTATGGAACGATCCAGCACTGGGGATCGATTGGCGTGTCACGCCTGAGGATGCGATCTTGTCTGCGAAGGACAGTATTGGATTGCCGCTAGCCCAGGCACAGGTATTCGACTAATGCCGCGGATATTGCTGCTGGGCGCTGGCGGACAGTTGGGGATGCTGCTCAAGAGAAGGCTTAGCATTGAAGGCGGATTGACGGCGCTGGGGCGGACGGAGCTGGATCTTGCAGATCCGGACGCGATCCGCTCAGCGATCCAAGATGCGGATCCGGAAATCCTTGTGAATGCAGCTGCCTATACGGCCGTGGACCGGGCAGAGCAGGAGCAGGAATTGGCGCGCCTGGTCAATGCAACTGCGCCCGGAGTAATGGCTGAGGAGATGAAGCGGCGCAACGGCTGGATGGTTCACTACTCGACTGACTATGTGTTCGACGGGTCGGGTGTTGAGCCCTGGAGCGAGATCGATACGACCGGCCCGTTGAACGTCTACGGACGGACCAAGCTCGATGGAGAGTTGGCCGTCGCCGCGGCCGGTGGCCGGCATGTGATTCTGCGTACCAGTTGGGTCTACGCGGCTGAGGGGAAAAATTTCCTGCACACCATGCTGCGGCTCGGCCGGGAACGGGAACAACTGCGAATTGTGGATGATCAGATAGGCGCACCTACTTCGGCCGAGGCTATCACTACTGCGACCGCTGCGATTCTCGATCGTCTGAGGAGTTCAGCAGACGCAGACAACCTAAGCGGCGTATATCACCTGACCTGTTCGGGAGCGACGAGTTGGTGCGGATTTGCCAAAGCGATCTTTGACGAGTTCGCTCTGCATCTGAGGTCGCCGGAGGTAATACCTATCCCGACGTCGGCGTATCCAACCCCGGCGCGCAGGCCGCTGAATAGCCGGCTTAATTGCGAGAAACTTGCCGGAGAGCTTGGGGTTCGTATGCCGGAATGGCTAGACGCTCTGCACCAGGTCGCAAACAAGCTGTTGGCTGAACACGTGGGTGGCTCCATGGCAGATATCAGCTAAGATATCTGTTTCGGATGGCATAGATTTCAAGAAGCGCGCGCAGGAAGTCAGTCGGATGGAGTTTGGATCCGGCGACATCTTCCCACCGCATCAAAGGCAGCTCGAAGATCATATCTTCCACCTTGGCGCGGTCTCCGCGGACTGCCTGGATGACTCTCGCAAGGATCTCGACATCGAAGATCCACCGCGAAAGGAACGGCTCAGCGAGGATTGCGGAAAATCTCGAATTCACCCGGAACAACTTGGCTCCGCATTGCGTGTCGTAGACGGGCAATTGCAGCACGATAGAAACGACTGTAGCGAACAGTCTGCCGAGATAGTGTCGCTTCAACTTACGTCTCACGTGGTGACCCAGCAGTCGGATTCTCGCGCCGAAAACCATCTCCAGGTTTTCGTGCTCAATCAGCCTTCTTAAAAAGTCCGGTATCGCATCGAGAGGCGTTGCAAGATCGGCATCCCAGAAACCTACAAATTCGGGCTGCAGGCGCTCAATGGAATGGAGCATACCTCGTCGGACGGCTTCCGCTTTACCATGGTTTGTTACCAGGTCGAGACAGTAGAGTCTCTCCGAATTCTGGGAACAAAGCGCCTGCAAGATCGCGAAGGTATTGTCTTTGCTGCCGTCGTTCACGAAGAGAAAGCAGATTTCGTCATGATCCAAAACAAAATTGAGAAACTCTGCGCCACGCAAACGTGTCGATTCGTTATAGCAGGGAATCACGATGCAAGCGCGGACTTGACTTGAAACGTTGGTAACGACGTCGGTCATAAAACTCCTACAAACTTGCCGATTGAGGAGGTGATCTCTTCAAAAGGGGACCCGAATACCCTGGAAGACGAAGATCGGTCTTCTTGCAAACTTCGGCGGCTACTCTATAACACCGGGGACGCGAAAACGGCTTCGTATGGTTCTAGTCCCGACTTCTGCTACCTCGCCAGATTTGAGTTCCAGTGGAAGCTTTGGTCTCTATCCACTCCGCCACGACCTCAGTGTTTTGCGTAGACCAGGCGGTCATACCTCCAATCACCAGGAGCAAAGGCAGAATCAGAGAACTATTAAGCAGGCTATCAATCGATGTAACTAGCACCGCTGCCGAAAGGGTGTGGCGCATATTGGTATAGCCGATATCGGAGCGGGTCAAGGGAAACCATACGGCGCGCAGGGCGGGGATCAAAAGCACGGCTTCCACGGAAACAAGCCCTACGCCACCGTACATGCCGAAGACCAGCAACCAGAGGCTCCAGGGGCGCTCAAAGCCTTCGCGCCACCAATCCCATTGACCGTACCCTAGGATGGGCTCCTCAAGTGCGGTGTTGATGTGGCGTTCATCCTGCGAGAGCCGCCACGTCAACGATCCCTTCCCAAGCCTCTTTATGAGGCCAATCGCTTTGCTTGCGGTCGGGTTGTTTTGTATCGAGCGCAAAGAGACCACGTTTGTCAGACGAGAGCCGGCGAAGGCGAGAATTCCCAGAACCAATCCAAGCGTTATCAGACGGGGGAGATGGCGAGGATCAACAAAAACAAAAGGAATTAGGGCGAACAGCAGAATGATCGCGCCGGTTGACTGGCAAAGGATGGTTACGACAAGTAGCATGACCGCAACCGCTCCGATGGGAATGCCGAGAACCGAAGGTGCGGTCTTTCGTCTCCAGAGCCACCAAGCGATCAACGTGGCTGTGGCTAACCAGATGCCGAGCTGATTTCCATTTTCCAGCAAGCCAATGGGGCGGTAACCGAGAAATCGCTTGGCTCCGATCATCTGAAATGGAAGGTAGCCGTAGAGCCAAACGTAAATTCGGGGGCCAGCGAAGAACTCGTAGATGCAAATTGGGACATAGAACAGACCTCCGATTACGAAGGCCTGGGCGGCGAGGCGGAGCGATTTGGTATCGAAGAAGTAGAGTCGCCCGATAATGTAGGGGCAACCCCAAGCGAGGATCTGATACAGTTCGCCAACAAGACCTTCTTTGAAGTGGTCCGGATTGGCAATCGCCGAGAGCAGGGGCGCCATTAGCCACATGGTCATGGCCAGATCCCAAACAGTCAGACGAAAGGACAGGAGCCGGGGACGATCGAAAAGAAATACGGCTAGAATTCCCGTGAAGCCGATGACGGTCGCTTTCGTGAGGAAGTAGTTCGACTCCAGGCTGGTACTGACAATCCAATAGGGAAAAGAGTCCGCGGTCGAGATGTAGCAGGCGGCGGGAAGAACCGCCCATCCGCCAACGAAATTGATGAGCAGTGCGATCCGGATGGGCACCCTCCGGAATACCAGCAGAATCAACGGAACCCACACAAGAAGGGCTACCCGGGGAGGAACGATCATGGAGTCTTCCTGCGCTCGACATACATCACATTAAAGTACAACATAAATTATGTTCGTCAATCACGAGTGGTTTTCCCCGACTCGGGCATTGGGATTAGCGTCGTATGGGATTTCTTTTCTGGCATGTGCCTGGCGATGGGGGATTTGCCGCAGGAGGCGCACTTCGGGCAGACCTTTTGCGCTGCTGGCAGGAATTCAGTTGTGCCTGTTTTTTGACGTCGCGTTCGACTGGCGTTGGAAGCTGCATGATCTGGAAGATCAAATAGCTGGAAAGCGCGAGATCTATCAGTTGCGTCACATACCGCAGTTGATGGCGCTGATCACTTTGTCGATTGTATTAGCGCTGGCAACCGCTTTGATCTTGCTCAAATTACGCCGTTGGTCTGGCGTGGCTCTTGCTATGGTCGGCACGGAGCTGGCCTTGGGGTTATGGTGCTCCGAGGTGATTTCTTTGCATTTCATGGATCGGTTTCTTTACCGTTTGGAAGGGAAGGTGATGGTGGTGAGCCTGGCATGGGTAATCTTGGCGGCGATTACGTGCCTTGGGGTCTGGATTGATAGTCGAGATCTCCGAAGGGATAACGAATCCGCAACGCTGGCCTAATCCACCTTCGGAGGCGCGCTCGCATTTCATCAGTCGAAGCTCCAGGGCCTCGGTGGAGAGATGCGCCCACCTTTTGTGTCTTCCCAAGCCAGGAGCAGTAGACGGGCCAGATTGCGATTCTGATCGGCGCGGTCTTTTCTGAGAGGGTCGCGGCTGAGGTCATTCCGAAGCGCGGCGGATCGGTAGAATGCGAGTTCCAACATCTTGGCGAACCAGGCGGCTGCACCGTGGTGCTTACGGTAGTAGAGGAGAGTGCTTCGCATTCGCCAGCGGATCAGTTGAGCGCCCGTGGAGGACATCTCCAATGTCCTAATCTGGCGTGACGACTCTCCGCCAATATGATGGACGACGATGTCCGGCCAATACATGATCTTATATCCGGCCCTGCGAATGCGCCTGCAGAGATCGACCTCCTCCGAGTAGAGAAAGAAGGCGGGATCGAAGTGGCCAACCCTGCGAAGTGTCTCGGCTTGAATGATAGAGAATGCTCCAGGAACCCAGTCCACTTCTGCAGGCTGCATAAGGTCGGCCCAGGTGCGATCGAATCTTCCGAAGAATCGCGACTTCGGATACCTGGCGGCAAGGCCAGTAAGCACCACAAAGTCCGAGAAAATGCTGGGAAACATTCGGGCAGAGGGTTGCATCGCCATGTCACCGCCTACGAGCCGGCCGCCGGCGAGGCCGACTTCGGGATGGTCCTTCATGTTCTGGACGGCGATCTTGAGCGAATTTGGATGGAGGAACGCGTCGGAGTTCAACAGAACAACAAAGCGGCCCTGAGCTAGTTCTATGGCCACGTTGTTGGCTGCGCCGAAGCCAAGGTTCACTTCGCTGCGCAAGACGCGGATATGTGGAAACTCGGCCTCGACCATCTCAACCGAACCGTCATGCGAATTGTTATCGACGACGAAGATTTCAATAAGAAGATCGCCCTTCTCCCGTTCAACCGACAGGAGGGAATCACGCAGCACGTCTCGAGTATTAAAGGAGACGATGATGAGAGAAACATCGAATGGATAGGATAGTGGGGCTGCTGAAGTCATAAAATCTGACATTCTCTTTTTCCTTAGCGAGCAAATGGCACTGCGGAAAGTCAGGAATCTGTGGAGTGCTCCTGGTCCGCGGTTTCTGGCCGGTGCCAGCCCCGGATATGAGATCGCGAACGCAACTGCAACTGGATCAAAGAATTACTGTGGTAGAGCATCGTATTCCCTGCCATAACGGTTGTATGGAATAGATATTCCTTCAGCTTGCCGGTCGGTTGCAATTTATTCTAACGAACGGCCCACGCGAAGGATAGCGGAGCATGGCCGTTCCTCGGGTCAACCTGCAGGGTGATTCCCCGGTGACATAGGCGACTGGGCTCATCTCCGTTAGAGCGCTTATATCTCTGCTCTGCTGCTAAAATTCAGTGGACGCTTCATTGCCCCCGATGAATGCTACGAATCACTCCTGGTGCTGTTCTGGGCAATCCGTCTGCTGGATAGCGTATCGAGTGAAGAAGCTAAGACGGATCGCCGGATATGTGGAGATCTGGGATGAGACGCAGAATCTGGTTCATTTCCGTCGTTTTGGCAATGTGTGTCGTCGGGATCGTGACGTGGAAAGAGGCGAGCGTGCGTGCGTCCTCCAACATACATGCGATCTACCGGGCGAATTGGAATCCGCAGGCGGCAGCGGGTTACCTGGATCGACGGGAAGTGTGGTGGCAGAACTGGCCTGCGGCGAAGATGGATCACGGAACGATCTGCATCTCCTGCCATACAGTTGTGCCGTACGCAATGATTCGCACGACACTCAACCGGGAGTTACACGAAACCGGAATGCCTGAGCCAGAAAAGATTCTGCTCGACAATGTTGAAAAGCGAGTGAAGAACTGGCCGGAAATGACATCGTTTTACTCCGACTCCACGGACGGCCCAGGCAAAACAGCTGAATCGCATGCCACCGAGGCGGTGCTGAATGCAGTCATTTTGACCAGCTTCGACACGCAACACGGCCATCTTCGCCCGATTACGCAAGAAGCCCTGGACGAGGCGTGGGCTCTGCAGGAAGCGAGTGGGGAAAATGCTGGGGGTTGGAAGTGGCAGGATTTTCGTCTCGCGCCGTGGGAATCCGGTGAGTCTGCCTATCAGGGTGCTGCGCTGCTGCTGTTGGAAATAGAGAACGCTCCGGATGGATATGCCAGCGAACCGCAGACCCAAGTGCATCTCCAGCAGTTGGAGCAATACCTTCGAAGGCAATATGCGACGCAGCCTTTAGTAAACCATATATATATCTTGTGGCTGTCTTCCAAGCTGCCCTCCCTGTTGCCTGTTGCAGATCGCAAGGCGCTGCTGGAAGCCATTGAAGATAAACAGCGATCCGATGGAGGCTGGAGTCTATCGTCTTTGGACCCGCGGAGCCAAAAGCAGAGTAGCGAATGGCCGCGACTGAAAGAAGAACTCAAAGAGGTGGTGAATCCGGACGACAGTGACGGATATGCAACCGGGCTGGTTGTGGTGACACTAGAGGACTCTGGTACTGACCGTCAGGATAAGACTGTACGGCGTGGGATCGAGTGGCTGGAACGGCATCAGGAGAATGATGGCAGTTGGTGGGCTCATTCGCTTAACGAAAAGCGTGATCCGCAAAGTGACATAGGTCGATTTATGCGCGACGCAGCGACCAGCTATGCGGTGATTGCGTTGGAGAACAAACCGTCCTCCGTCGCAGTACGATGAGCCGATGGCCGGCCGCCAGGACGTCGGCAGACGTTCCGAGAATGTGCTAAATTTCCGGGCCAAAAGCTGGTAAGCTGGCGACCGCGGCTGCGGCAAGCGAGGGAATCGACGCATCGTCCTCAACCTGAGCCTCGGCGTGTGATTCGATTGCGGCTGTGTTGCTCGCCGCTTGCTTCTTCCGCTCAGAGATGTGCCCCAGCCAGTTTTGGTACATATGCACGGCAGTCGCATGCCAGCTGCTCTCCATGCGTATAGTTTCAAGAATCGCTGCAAGCTCCGCGACCCGCTCTTCCGAAGGGTTGGCGATGGCGCGCTGCTCGAGCGCCTTCAAGGCATCTGCTATGGCAGTATCGAAGTAGTTTTCGGGAAGCAACGGATAGGTCTGGGATTCGTTCTTGAGAAAGCGCGTCACGTCTCTCTTGTATTCCAGAAGGAGCGTGTTGGAAGCGTACTCGGGATGGCCGTTGAAGAAGACGAACAGGCTCTTGTCTTCCCTGACGAAGGTATCGACGCCGATGTTTTCGGCGTGTGTGAGCACGTTATATCCATGGCTTGTAAGGTCTTCTTCGGAGAGCCCGTTCCAGCGCGAATGAGGAGCCTTAAACGATGCCGAGGTTCCAAGGATCAGCGGATGCCCGGAGAGCTGTTCGCACTCGAAGACGCCGAAGTGTTTGTGTTTGCTGCGGACGCGCGGGATACCGTCCATGTGAAGGACGGCGGCATGCGCCGCGAGGCAGGACCAGACGCTCGCGTACGTGTGCTCACGCGCCCATTCCAGGGTTCGGGTGAAGCTGTCCCAATAGGCCTCGTCGCGCAGGTCCGCGGTGAGCGGCTCCCTTCCGGTTACGATGAGTCCGTCGAGGTGCGAACTCCATAGGTCCGCGGCGCTTGAGTAGAAGTCGTCGACGTGGCGAGTGCCGGCTTCCCCGCGCACCACGCCTGGCAACGAATAGAGTGCGAGATCGATGGAGATGCCCGCGGACGCCTGATTGAGCAGCGATGCGAACTGGCGTTCGGTTGCCTGGAGAGCCCCGTCGCCCATGTTGTTGATCAGTCCGATAGTGAGGCGTTCGGCGGGGTTCGCACGCCGCTCGATAAAGGGCTTCCCGGCGCGCCTCGCTCTGTCAGCACGTCGCTTGTGATACGACGGATTCGGCTTCAGGTAGACTGGCATACGCTTCTCCGGTAGCTGGGTTGCGCAACTCGGGCTCTAAGGCCGCCTAGATCGCCGCGCTGAGCGCCTGATCGAGATCGGCGATGATATCGTCGCTGTGCTCGATGCCGATGCTCAGGCGAATCATCTCAGGCCTGACGCCGGCGCGCAATTGCACTTCTGTGGGCATCTGCCGATGGGTGGTCGAAGCCGGATGGCAGGCGAGGGACTTGGCGTCGCCGAGGTTCACAAGCCGGGTTATAAGCTTTAGCGCATCGTGAAACTTTACCGCTGCGTCGTAGCCGCCCTGCACGCCGACGGTCATGAGAGAGCAGGCACGGCCGCCGAAGTATTTCTGTGCGAGAGCGTGGTAAGGGCTGCCCGGAAACCCAGCGTAGTTTACCCAGGCAACTCTTGGGTCGTCGCGAAGGAACTCGGCAACCTTTCTGCCGTTCTCGACGTGGCGCTCAAGCCGCAATGCCACGGTTTCGATGCCTTGCAGCAGGAGGAATGCGCTCAAGGGAGATAGCGCTGCGCCAATGGTGCGTTGATAGACACTGCGGCAGCGGCCCATGAATGCAGCCTTCCCATAGTGTTCGGTGTAGACCAGGTCGTGGTAGGAGCGATCCGGCTGGCTGAAATGGGGGAAGCGTGCGGCGTGTTGCTCCCAGGGGAAATTGCCACTATCGATAATGGCGCCTCCTAACGTGGTGCCGTGGCCGCCGAGAAACTTAGTCAGCGAGTGCAACACGATATCGGCGCCGTAATCGATGGGCCGCAGCAGGATGGGTGAGGCGACAGTATTGTCGACTAACAGTGGCAGGCCATGTTTGTGGGCCAGCTCTGCAAGTGCTTCGATATCGCAGATGTTCCCCGCCGGGTTGCCGACGCTCTCGCAATAGATGGCGCGCGTATTCTCGTCGATCAGCTTCTCCATGGCCTCAGGCTGATCGGATTCGGCAAAGTGGACGGTAACTCCCTGACTGGGAAGCAGGTGCGCGAACATTGTATGAGTAGTCCCGTAGAGCTGCGGGACCGAGATCACGTTGGTGCCCAGCTCGGCTACATTGAGCAGGGCGTAATAGACCGCTGACTGGCCGCTGCTCACGCAGAGCGCTTCAAGGCCACCCTCGAGTTCCGCTACGCGCCGTTCCAGTACCTGGACCGTGGGGTTGGAGATGCGCGTGTAGCGGAAGCCTTCCACTTCGAGATTAAAGAGCGCGGCGGCGTGCTCGGCGCTGTCGAAAGCGTAAGAGACGGTCTGATAGATCGGTACGGCTACCGCTTTGGTAGTCGGGTCTGGCTCATATCCGCCGTGAATCGCAATGGTTTCCTGCTTCATAAATTCATTGGCTCCCGGTTGCGCGGCTATCGCTGCTAGCCGTTGTAAGAATCGATCCGGTGTACTCCTGGTGACTGAACTCCTGGTGAAAGATGTGGTTCATTTCGTCCACAACGGCATTGATATCGGATTCGGTCGTGCGGAAGCTGGTGACACAGGCGCGGAGAACCGGTTGACCATCGAGAACGGCCTCGGACATCCACGCCACCTGGCGCTCGCGAAGAACGGAGAGGAACTGCGTGTGAGCGAGACGGTCGCGGGTGAAACAGACACACGGCAGCGGCGTGTCATTCACGATATGCCAGCCTGAAGAGCTTAACGAATCTTTGAGCACGCGTCCCATCTTCGTCTGGTGCTCAATTGTTTTGATATACCCGGATTCGCCGTGCTGGGCCAGGGCCATGAAGAGCTTGAGACCGATGAAGCGGCGCGACCATTGGATGGAGTTCATCAGCGGATCGGCGACGGTTTGATCGACCTTCTTTGGCATGTAGGTCACGTCCGCGCGGAAGGCTTCAGCGACACTCTCTGGATGGCGGCAGAAAAACATGCCCGCGCCCATGGGTACCGAGAACCACTTGTGCGCGTCGCAGGTGATCGAGTCGGAAGACTCGATGCCTGCAAGATGCGGTCGAAGTGACGGCGATATGGCAGCAGCCCCACCCCAGGCAGCATCAGCATGAAACCAGAGATCCTGACGGCGGCAAAATGCTGCAATTTCGGGCAACGGGTCGATGATGCCTGCCGCGGTGGTTCCAGCGGTGCCGATAACCATGAAAGGCGCGAAGCCGTTGTTGCGGTCCTCGGCCACGCGCCGCGCGAGATCGGCCATGTCCAACTTGAGGCTTGGGCCGGTGGCTACGATGCGCAGAGCATTCCGGCCAAGGCCGGCGATGTGCGCGATCTTGTTGTATCCGTTGTGAGCCTCTTTAGTGAGGTAGATAGAAGGCGTGGCGGGAAGATGACGAAGCCCGTGTTCGCCATAGCCAGGGAAAGCTCGGGTCAGCGCGACAACGATCGCGGAAAGATTAGCCTCTGTGCCGCCGCTGGTGAACGAAGCAACTGCTTCTGCCGGAAGACCGAACTTTTCCATGAGCCAGTTGAGCGTGTGCCGTTCGACCTCGTTGCCTGCCGGCGAGGTGCGCCAGTTGGCCAACTGAGAGTTATACATGGCAACGAGCGTATCGGCGATAACCGAGGCAAGTGTAACGCTGGGATTGAACAGGCCGAAATAGCGCGGGTGGGTGACCTGCACCTGCCAGCTTTGCAGCATCCGCTCTACATCCGCGATGACATCTTCAAGCGGCAGAGGCTTCGCGAAATCAAAGCGCGAGGCCAGATAGGAGCGGATTTCCGCAGCCGTCACATTGGGAACGATCGGGCCATCCGCAATCGCGGCCTCAACCCGTTCGAACTCACTCTGGACCTGGTCAATCTTCATTTCGATTCACCTTCTGCGGTGATTTCACTAGGGCGCTGAACGGGGTAGAGACAGGTCAAAGGCGGGCCCCGTCACCTTTATATAGCTCCGTGGCGAATCCCGGCTTACAACGCAAGTGTTAGTGACACGAGCTCAGAGAGAAATCAGGCTGCTCCGAATGAGCTGAAAGAGTGCCGCGTCGAGCCGTTGAAATGCCTTCAATTCCGGATGGTCGAAATAGATCTCATCGGAAGTAACAGCGGGATCATATCCCTGACGCACCAGGTCAACCTTGGAGTACTTGAATGTTCCGGTTACTTCGACATCCGAGCGGATGCGTAAAAATGCAGGCCGCGCATAAGCGGGAAGGCGGCTCGCGAGGTGGGTTCGCAGGGCCGGTAAATCCATTGTAGTTTCGGCGACGAGAGCCGCCATGCCAATGCGGCCTTCGGTGCCCGGAATGGCGACGCCATACACATTGGCGTGTTGGATTCCGGGGAAGGAACAAAGAGTCTCCGCGACTTCGGAGGTCGACACATTTTCGCCCTTCCAACGGAAGGTATCGCCGATGCGGTCGACGAAATAGAAGTAGCCCTTCTCGTCCTTGCGCATCAGGTCGCCAGTGCGAACCCAGGTGTCTCCTGGCTCGAAGACGTTGCGAAGGATCTTCTTCTCCGAGGCATGCGGATCGGTATAACCCTCGAAGCGGCTGCCTACGCCTCCAGGGTCGTCGATGACTTTGCCGATGGCTTCTCCCGGCTCATCGACGCCGCAGCGCACGCAAAAGCCTTGCTCAGTCCGGACCGGCTCGCCCGCTTCCACGTCAAACCGGACCAAAGCCGGCGAGAAGCGATGCCGCAGATAGCCAGGAATGTGGCCGATCGCTCCGCGTTTGCCCTCGATGTTGAAGAGCGAAACGCCGCCTTCGGTAGCAGCATAGAACTCGAAGATCTGAGGGATACTGAAGCGCTGCTGGAACTGCTCCCAGACCTCGGCAGCCAATCCGTTTCCGCATGCCACCCGAATGCGATGCTCAATGGGATCAGCCGACGGCGCAGCGTGAAGCAAATAACGGCAGAGCTCGCCGATGTACTGAAAAATCGTGCAGTCCCAGCGGTGAATGTCGTTCCAGAACTGACTCGCGGAGAATTTCTCGCGGATTACGACGCTTCCGCCTGAGACGAGTACCGAGCCCGGCACTTGAACACCACCGACGCTGTGATACATCGGCAGGCAGTTGTACATGCGGTCAAATGGCTGCACGTTCATCATGCCGGCAAACCAGTGGCTCCATTGCATCACACGCGCGTGGCTGATGTTAGCGGCTTTGGGTAGCCCGGTTGTGCCGGATGTGAAGATATAGAGTGCGCGGTCGGCAATCGTCGGGCGACGCAAAGAACGAGACGTCAAATCACTGCCGTCGTTGTTCACGATTTCGAGATCGATCCTCGGAAACGAACTGCCGCTATCGCCATGAGCCCAGATCTTGGGCGAGCCGGAAAGTTCGGCATGAATTGCGGCGACGGGTACGTCGAATTCACTTGCGACGATGAGATGTTTCACGCCGACGATGTTGATGCAGTGCGCGAGCGAGGGGCCGACGAGGTTGGTATTGAGCAGAGCGACGACGCCCCCCATGCTAGTAATGCCGAGCCAGATCGCAAAGTATTCAGGTCGGTTGGTCATCAGCAGGCCGACAACATCGCCCTTGGATAGTCCTTGTTCCAGAGCCCAGCTTGCGTATTGATTGGATCGTGCGGCCAGTTCGCCGAAACTCATGCGCTCGCGGTCCGAGAGCAGAGCTGGCCGATCGGGCGATTGCGCGGCGATTTCTTCAATGATCGTCGGAAGGGTGCGCGATGGATTGCGCGGGATAGGCGCAGTCAACTCCAGCGCACGCAGCCACGCCATGGAGGCGGAGTTGTTCGAACTCTTGATGGGGGTGTGCAATTCGCTCATCAGGCGGTGCTGCCCGCGTCGACGGTGAGGACGGTGCCGGTGATGTTCTTGGCTTTGTCGCTCAGAAGGAATTCGACGGCGTTGGCCACATCGTCGACGTCAGCCATGCGCTTGAGCGCGCTGCGGCGCTCCACCTGCTGACGCTGCTCTTCCGGCATGCCCTGCGTCATGTCGGTGGCGATGAACCCGGGGGCGATGCAGTTGACTGTGACGCCCATGCGGCCGGCCTCGCGCGCCAGCGAGCGGGAGAAGCCGACGAGCGACGCCTTGGTGGCGCTATAGACCGAAAGGCCGCTGTAGCCGGTGCTCGCGGTAATCGAGGAGAGGCTCACAATCCTGCCTCCGCCGTCGGCCATCATGGAGCGGACCACGAACTTGGTGAGTACCATGGGTGAGACGGTGTTGACGCGCACGAGCTGCTCAATCTGCGAGGTGGGCATGAGCGCTAGCGATCCATCGAAGCTCATGCCGGCATTGTTAATCAGGCCGTATATTGCGCCGAATTTTTTGCGCAGGTTTTTGACTAGCTCAGGGATCGCATCAATGCTGCCGAGATCAAACGGGACAAAGTGGAATGACCCGGGGCTGGCGAGCTCAGCCTCCTGCATGGCAGCCTGCAACTCGCTGTTTTCCTTACGCGCAACGGCCAGAACGCAATAGCCCATGCCCGCGAGCTTGCGGGCTATGCCCAAGCCGAGGCCGCGGCTTCCGCCGGTGACAATGACGTTACGCATTGCGGCGGACTAGCTTCCCGGACTCGGTAACAGCAATGCTCGGGACGAAGTTAATGGCTGCGGGGATTTTGTGCGGCGAGAGGGCATCGCGGCACAGGATCAGGATGTCATGCTGCAGCGCATGCATGTCATGGCTGGCGGAAGGCGTACCGGTCTTGAGGACGACATCGGCCACAACCAGAGCGCCACTGATGGGGTTTTTCTTGGTTTGCACCAGAGACATATGAACCGCGGGATGACGATTGATGACGGTTTCCACTTCTTCCGGGTAGACCTTGAGGCCTCCCACGTTGATCACGCCATCCCGCCGCCCGACAAAGTAGTACCGGCCGTCTCGCTGCTCGAGCAGATCGCCGGTATCGACGAACTGATCCGCGTCTTTCAAGACCGGAGCGTTGGGACCCAAGTATTGGCTGGCAGTGCGATCGGAGCGAATGCGCAACGTGCGCTCTTCGACCTTCATCTCCACGCCGGGAGTCTGCTCGACGACACTCGCGGGAAAGCCCGCAATACCGTCATCAACTGCAAACGCGACGCCGGCCTCCGTGGTGGCGAAGGCATGCGCAAGGCGGGCCTGAGGATACATGAGTCGAAGATGGTTCAGGACCGACTGGTCCGCGATCTCGCCGGAGAGGCGCACATATGCAGGATCGATCTGATGAGCCGCCGGGCTCATCAGCGCGCGTCGCCAATGAGAAGGGGTTCCGGAGATGTGGGTAATGCCCAGAGCGCTCGCCCGGCCAAGAAAGTCAGCCGTTGATTCCTGAGCGCTCGAGAGCACCATGGACGTGCCGGTCAGGATGGCGCGCAGAAAAATCTGCAGCCCGCCATAACGACGAATATCGTAGAAGGTACTCCACAGGGTCTGTTCCGCAGGAGCCTTCGTGAGGTCGATGGCACCAGCAAGGCTATGCAGAGTATGCACCACGAGTTTGGGCAGTCCTGTGGTGCCGGACGTAAGCAGAATCCACTCCGTTTGTACCTGCGGAGTACGATCCATCGACCCCGGAGTGATCTCGCCATTGCAGGGGATGAAGCGGCCAACCTGCGGATTTGCCAATTCCACCGTGCGCCCGTCGGAGACGATAGCGTCAACTGCCCCCGCCTCAATGACGAACGGAAGGTATCCCAGCGGCAGGTCAGGCGGATAGAGGATGAGACGCCGTGCGACGCCATCCAGCTCGATTATTGCCAGAGCCGCCGCAAGCTGACTGGTGGTAGCGATGAGCACCGAGCGGCCCGCGAGTTCCTCTCCATGACCGTAGAGAGAGGAACCCTTCGCCAGATCACTCAGGGGAAGCTTCATCTCCACGCCAAAGAGGACACGGGCTCGCAGGTCGCTAGCGGCCTGAATGGCGCTCCATAGCGATACGGGGCTACTTTGGGGCATTTTCGTAGAACAGGACAAATTCGCCAAAGGTTACCGGAAAGTGTGCGTCTTCCGATGTGCTGAAGGGGTCGATGTCGAGGTCTCTTTCCAGCCGGGCTACAATGACGGCAAAGCAGAGAGAATCGAGACCCGAGTCAAGCAGGGTGAGGTTGTCTGTGAGCGGTGCGAGGCGTTTGTCGTACTCCCCGGCAACTTGCTCGAACTGTGCGGCGATCTGCGAACGGATATCCATGGGCAAAGAAATACAAATTCTCCAGGGGGATTTGACTCAGGGGCACGGGGCTTGGTTCTCACAGCCGATTCTATCCGCGCTTGCCGCGATGTGCAATGAATCTATGACGGTTTCGTCCTGAGCGGAGCAGGGAAAATGTAGAGTCAGCCAATCTTCGATGCATCGCCGAACGGCTTCGCGACCTGCGCGAGTGGCGAAGGAATGATCTGTACCTTCGATCAATTGCACGGTGACTTTGCTGCGTCGGCCGGCAAGAGTCTGCACATGCTGCAGATAATCGAACTCGCCGATCCTTGGTTTGGTGCCTGCAGTCTTACGTCCAGGCGCTTTGAACAGAAGAATAGGCAGGCCTCGGTTAGCGGCAACATCTTTCCACTTTTGCAGGAGCGGAAAATTCGCGTTGCCCGGTGGCTGGCTACCGCTCAGGGCAAGGCGCATTTTTTTCCAGCGGTCGTAGACTGCGCTGAGAAAGCCGCCCAAGCGGCTCTCCGAGGCCCAGCGAACCAGCCGCTTCCATGCCTTGGACTTCTTGAGTTGCTGGGGCAGAAAGAAGTAAGGATCGAGCAGTAGCAACCCTCTGCACTCTTTGCTGGCTGCCGCTGCGAAGATGGCCGAGACGGAGCCCGCGCAGTGGCCCACAATCACCACGCCCGACAGATGGAATCGTTCTGCCAGTTCTTTGATCTTGGCTGCGGCAATGGCTTCATATCCTCCGGCATTGATGAAATCCAGCAATTTCGTGTTCAACGGAGCGTACGAATCTCCCAGGCCGGGAAGATCGATGCGAAACGACGGATAACCGCGCTGTGCACAGGCTTCGGACCAAAACACCGCGGAATCACCCGTGGCAGTGCGAGGAAGAAAAAGCGAATTCAGAAAAACTATGCCGACGCGCTGCTGTCCGTCCGGCCCCATGCCATCGCCGGATTTGACGTCCCAGGGACGATGGTAGGTGCCGTGAAGAACCACCCCGCTGCCGTCCAGCGCGATCAGTTCACGAGATGTCATCGCCTGGCTCATTGCGACTCCTCTCCGACCCTGACAGGACTTGACTCATCCAAGCGAAGTTGGATGAGTACAGCCAATCCAGATCTCTAATTTCTTCGGCGCCGCCGACCATCCCCTTCTTGGCTAGAGGGGCGGCGTCTGCGCCCAGCACCGCAGTCCTGACCGGTCTGTTGTACTGTAGAGACGCGCTTTGCTCATCCTTCATTCCAGAGGGAAGCTGGCATTCGAACGAATCGCGCCACAGCCGGGGTGACCACGCATAGCCTTCTACCTCGATCGGCCGTCCCTGCTCCAGTTGCCGGATGCTGTCTGCAGCCGTCCTGCGTTCCTCAGTAAACCGCAGAAGCTGCGCCAGACCCACCCATCGAATGAGGGTCGACCGAAGCGCGAGGTTGGCGTTGTCCGGCGGCGACCACAGAAGCAATGCATCGCCCAGGCCTCTTTGAAACGCCTTCGCCGCCAGGACCGCCCCAATCTCCAGTCCGTGTAGCAACAGGGGCAGTTTCGGGGCTTGCTCGTTCAAGCATCCAGCAAGCAACACCACATCTTGCTGCCACTGTTCGAAGCTCATCTCGTCAAAGTCGCCCGTACTCTCGCCGATGCCGCGGTAATCGTAGCGAAGCACCTCAAGCCCCCGCTCCGCCAGATACCGGGCCCAACGAACCCATGGACCGTAGGAGTTGTGCCGCTCCGACGCGAAAGGGCCCACCAGAAGCACACGACCCACCGGCACCGGCACACGGTGCCGGACGGTATAGAGGTGTGCTCCCGGAACGTCGAAGTATTCGGACTGCTCCAGCAGGGTTTCCTGTTGCGGACTCTGTGTCAGCACCTGCAGCATCCTAGTGTCAGCTTAGGCCGCGACTGGGTCGGCTTTGCCATAGTTGATGGTGTGGATCAGCGTACGGAGCAATTCCACGCCCTCGAACAAATCAACGTCAGCATCCGGCGGGTTCACGTCCATCTCCGCCGCCAGCGCTTCAAAGAGACCCGCTGTGTGCGCGACGTCGCAGACGCCGTGCACGTCCGTGTATTCGAAGTCTTTGGAGCCTTGCGCTGCCGCCAGATCCGCCAGATAGCCCATGAACTTCTGGATGTAGCCCTCGAATAACGCCATGGTGGCGAGCGACTGCACCGCGGAGAGCTTGCCCAGGAAACGCCGAACGTTATTCAGATCGTCATTCACGGCAAGCGCGTCGGTGTCGGTGGGAAATGCATTCGCGGCGATAGCAAACTTGCGCAGCATCACAGGATGGGCTTCGCGAATCTCTTCATCGAGATTCTCGAGAATGTGGGGCTTGGCCGCTTCCGCGTGAACCGACATCAGCGTTGCCGCCATCCAGTAGATGAAGTTTCCTTCCAGCACAGCGGTGTATCTCGCGATGATCCCCCGCCGTTCCGCGCTGTTGAGCTGGTTTGAATTGGGCAACGAAGCCATCAGATCTTCGATCATGCCTTCGATCTTCGGCTTGATGAAGGCGTCGACAGAAGAGTTCTGCAGCTCAGGAGACAAAGTGGATGTAGTCATAACTTTCCTTTCCTGTGAATCAGGGATTCGCTTCCGAATTTGACGTTAACGTACCGAAGAGGTAGAGATTACCGGCACGGTAGCCATCGCCCGCTACTGGGAGAAACAAGACTGAAAATGGAAGGAACAGTCAATCGTGATGGAGAAGTCGGTTGCTTTGGAAACCTTCGGTGTCGCCCATCTTGCAAGGCCGAGTAGTCTGAGAGAACCCGCTAATTGCGCCTAACGAGGCTACTCTCTTTCACTCCCATGTACGCGGTTGGCAGTTCAAGTCTTCCATGATGATAACTGTGGATCGTTGGAGTTTGCATCCTATTTTTGTTGCAGCCGCTTCACCCATCAGGCACCGGGTTGTTGGTTACTATTAAGCTTTCCGCGGAACCAGAATAGTGATAAGTCACTGCCCCGGATTTAGGAACGCAGGAGAGCACTCCAGATGCGATCGAACGCGCAGCCAACGAACCGACACCCGGTAAGCCCATTGCGATCTCGCGGAATGCGGGATTGAAGGAGCCTTGGACGAGCTTCAGAATTCAGATTGCTCCTATGCGGCTCGCATAACTTACTCTGCAATGCCTGCCCGCGGGCGCTCATCCGCTCCGTAGTCCCTGCAAAGTAGCATCGCGGCCGCGTAATATTCGAAAAATGGATCCTTCAAGAAGCTCGTCTGAGCGGTGACGTTAATTGGTTGCGACACTTCTGGATAGCGCCTGTTGGGCAAGTCTAAATGTCACGGGCGTAAGCAACATTTTCCTCGTTCGCCTGCGCCTTGTCTTGTCCGAACGGAATAGTTGAAGCCGCCGATACCCGAGCAGTTTTCTTGACCGGCTTCCACCATTCCTGCAGGTTGACCCGGTCGGTACGCAAGTCGAACTCTCGCAGGTCATGCTTGAGAGGCTCTTCTGCGCGAGATGGGTGAACCTTATTCACCACTGCCGCCGCTCCTGCAACGCCGAGTCTTTCCAAGAGACGAGCAGCTCGGTTTAGCCAGGCCTTCTTGGTCTTGCCCGCTTCAGCAACCAGGACGGTGACATCAGCCATGCGGGCCAGGTATTCCGTCTCCGCCGAGAGCAGAATCGGCGCCGCATCGATCAGTACTATGTCGTACTCAGAGGAGATACTCTGGAAGCTCTCAAGGACAAAACCGCCCATCGTTGAAACTCGGGCCTGAACCGGTTCAGGACCAAGCTTGACTCTTTGCAGTTCAGTCGCCAAGTTTGGGTCGTCGATGCCACGGTCGGGCAGGTGCACTGGCCGTTTGAGCAGATCGGTTCCCATGGTCACAAAAGCAAGGGGGTCCAATTTTCCCGAGGGATCAATGGCCAGTGTCTTGCGGCCTAACTTAGCCAACATGCTGCCCAGACTTTCAACAATAGCAGTGGTCCCCGCCCCTGAGTTTACACCCGTGAGGACGAAGGTGCGCGCACCACTCCTGCGGGCTGCGTGGTCGACGCCCGCAGCCAGTCGAAGGGCATACTCGTCGAATACGGTCTGGGTGACCTCCCGGTCGTCGAAGAGCATACCAATAGGCGCGAACCCAAGTACAGCCTCGACATCGGACGCCGTGTAGATTTTGGGATCCAGCAAGTCGAGCGCGACCGCCGTGATGATTCCAAAGAAGATGGAAATTGGAAAGATCCCAATCAGCACGTTGCGGATTCTGCTTTTCTCCGGACCGAGGGGAGGCATGGCCGGCGTAAACAGGTGCACTGATCCGGGAGAGCTAGATTCGAGCTCGAGATTGCTGATGCGCTCTTCGACGGCCCCATAGCGGGATTGAAGGCTTTCGAGTCTGGCCGCGATCTCCTCGGCCCTCTGGATCTTCGGTGCGGTATCGGTGGCTTGCCGGGTGCCGCGCAGGAACTCAGCATTAAGACGGGACTCCACCAGTTGGGCCTGATTAAGCTGAGTGCGCAGCTGCTCCTCCAGGTGCGCAGCCGCCCGCTTCCGCAGGTCGTTCTGCATTTCTTGAAGATTCTTGTCGATCTGGGCTAGTTGCGCCTCATTCTGTTTTCGCGCCGGATTGTTCTCCGTCATGCCGTTCAACTTATCGGACAGATCTGCACGGTGCTGGCTTAACTGTGTTTTGAGAGCGAGGAGTTGCGGATCGTTGGCGATCAGTTCATCGGCAGCGGTGTTCAGTGCGGAATTGGAGGCTGAAGCATCGCCGTTGTTAAGCGCGTCCAAGTGAGACTGCGCCTGAATTCGCTGTTCGCGCGCAACGATTAACTGGGCTTCAATACTGACATTATTTTGATCGACGGGACTGGGGCCCTTAGCGCCGATCACTGCGACACCCAATGCGCGGCTAATCTGATCCTGTTCCTGGAGAAGGGAATCGCGTTCATTCCGGATGCGCGCCTGCTCTTGCTTTAGCAGGTCGAGGCGTTGATCGCTGGCATAAAACTCGTCGGACTTGGCCTTTTCTAGATAGACGGCGGTGAGGGTATTCACGATGTCGGCCAAATGCTCCGGCCGAGTGCCTTCTATCGATATCTCCACCTGATAGGTTTGTCCGGCGCGGCTGATGTCCAGAGCCGATTGCAGCCGCTGGACGGTTGCGCGCTCCGGTTCACCCGGATACCCCAGCGTTCCTGGCGGTAGCCGGTGAATGGTCTCGGCAACGACTTCGTACCGGCTGATATCGCGGATTGTTTCCTGGACAAACGAGTCGTAGGGGCGATCGAGTTCGCGGTCGTCCACGAGTGTCTTGATGGGTGTGGGAGAAACGTAAATGGTGCTGGTGGCTACATAGGTAGGCTTATGTTTGGCGATGACGGCTAGGCCAAGCCCGAGGGTAAGAAGAGCCACGAGGAGAGAAGACACCCGGTGCAACCGAAGACTCTTCAGGACGTTAATCCGGAACGGGCTGACGCGGGAGGCCGGACGCAGCGGATGCTGCGTAGAGGAGGGATGATTTGGCTCCAGATTGCTGGTCTGCATGGTGTACATCAAACTTAGATCCTCAGAAAACGAACCGGGCGTCCCAACTTCGCGGATGGCTGCGCAGCGGTTCCCACTCCGCAGTTCCGTGGCAGCTCAAACTGCCTAGCCAACCCCACCGATCAGGGCGATGCTGGCTAATGTGGCTACGGAGCTGATCCGCTGCATCACCCAGAAAAACTTGTACGAGCCCGATTTTTGAATGAAGATGACGTCGCCCGAATGCAGAGTGAACTCATCTTGACCGGCAAGCGTCAGAAGCTTCTTATATTCAATGACATAGTTCTTCCCCGTGGAACGAGCCAGCACGTGAATCTTGGGATTGAAACCACCACTTTCGATGCAGCAGCCGGCTTCGGCCAGGACCGTGGTGAGAGTCGACCTTGGGCTCAGAGGAACATTGGCTGGTTTGCCCACTTCCCCCATGACGGTGACGAACTGCTCGTCCGGCTGCGGAACGTACACCACGTCGTTGCGTCTCAGGCGCATATCGGCCAGGGTGCTTCCGCTGATCAAAAGCTTGCGTAGTTCCACCTGGACGGCAGTATCGTTTCCGCGATAAATGGTGCAGGTTTCCGGTATCCCGGGACCGACATTGGTCATGGTGCCGTTTTTCATCGCTGTCGGCGAGATGAGACCCGCGCGGCCGATAGCATCCAGGAGCGTCGGTGTGTCCTCAAAGAGAATCTCGCCGGGGTGCTGCACATATCCCACCACGCGAACCTTATTAGCACTGTACTTCTCGATGGTGAGAGTGACGCTCAGATCGTTGTAATACTTGGAAAGCGCGTCGACGATTGCCTTGCTGGCCTCTTCGCGCGTAAAGTCGGATAACCGCACGTCGCCGGCAAACTTCAGCGTGATCATCCCGTCCGGGCCGATGGTGGTCTTCAAGTCCAGCTCGGGATGGCCGGAAAAGGTGAGCGAGATCTGATCCCCGGCTCCCAGAGTATAAGGGGCGTTGGCTGGCGGCTCAAAGCTCTCTAAAGCCTTCTGATTCCTGACCGCCAAGGTTGGGTCGTCCGGCTTAGCAGAATCCGAAGCTACCGTCGCCACAGGCGAAGAGGATTGCGCAAACGATGATCCAGCACCCGCGGTCAACACCAGAGCGGCAAATGTGACGTGAAGTCCGAACCCCATTTTGACCCTCCGGGCAAATTGCCCTGTCTCGCGTACTGGATCGCTGCCTCCACTGTTCCGCGATTGCTTTACCATCTAGTTTCTAAGTATCGGAGAACCTCCGTCGAGCTTCCATCCCTACAATGTGTTATTTCGTTCCGTGCGAATCCAGGCGGCTTTCGAGCTGGATCCGCGAGCAACGCTCGGTATCAGCCACAGCTTACGCAGAATATAAAACGGCACCATCGCGAGCAGCCGCAAACTTGCCAGGAAATCATCACCGGCCCACGCTGCCGCCAGTACATGCGAAAAGACGACCCCCAACGAAACAGCCGCGTACCAGCGCACCCAGGCCAGCGGTATAACGAATGCCAGGAGCAAAACGGTGACTCCATAGGCCATCGGCAAACCCGTCAAGTCACATAAAGGTTCGAGCAGTCGCCAGCGACCACGAAGCACTCCGCCTGCCAAGGGCAGCGCCAATACCCTCGCGGTTCGTAGCCGTCCGCCTTCCCAGCGCGAGCGCTGCACTGTTTCCCCCTTTCGAGACTCCGGAAATTCGGCGGAAATGAGGGCTTCTTCGATATAGTGAACCCTCTCACCTGCCGTTACAAGATGCAAGTGATATTCAAGATCCTCGACCACTGAAAATGCTTCATACGGGATGGACGTCAGCACCGGTCTGACGATGGCAAACCCATTTCCAAGAATTCCGGCGGAAAGACCGAGCCGCTGCCGGCCGCGCGGCCGAATCACATTGAAGCCGCGAAAAGCCAGCGCCGCCAGACGGGTGCTGGAGCTTTGCGTTGGACTCACCATCTCGTACCGGCACTGCACGACCCGTGCTCCGCGGGCAAGCGTCGACTCGACGGCTGCGATAGTGTTTCGCGACACGGTGGAATCGGCATCCACAACCATGACAGCGCCGGCGCCAGCAGCTAAAGCATGCTCGAATCCATAGCGCAGCGCAAAGCCTTTACCCGCGGTGGCCGCATCGTTTAACTCGAGAACTGTGGCTCCCGCTTGGGCCGCGCGGGCTGCAGTGGCATCGACACAATTGTGCGCCACAACGAAAATCCGGAACCGGATGCCAGCTTCTTTGCCTGAAGCAAGCAGGCTCGACACGCAACGGCCGATCATCAGATCCTCGTTGTGTGCCGGTACGATGATCGCGAGCGGAGCGCGATCTGCTGCTTTCTGCGGTGCGGCGATTGCCCGTCGCTTTCTGGAGGGAAGAAGATTTGCCGCAGTCACCACCGCGAGTTCGAGCACCAGCGGAAGCGTGATCGTCAACAGTGCTGCGCCGAGGAGATTCAAGAATAGGCGTGTCATCGGCGACCACACTCTTCTTCCGCGGCTGGCGAGGTTTTCGCAAGCGAAGAGACTTCATTCGTTGGCAGTCGCGAACCCAGTAGAAACAAGGGGCATGTCCTCCGTTCCCGGCACACGAAGAATTCGCCGGTAGACGTCATGCAACAGCTCCACGCGAACACCTAAAGTCAGTGTCGCCGGACGCCTCATATGCCCAGACAGGCGTGAGGCTGGCCAGCAGCAGCTCCGCCTTCGCAGTAGAACCGAGAGCGTCACTGACCATCGTAGCCGTCATGAAGTAGTTATGCAATTGTCCATGCACAGAACGCGAGGAGGGTGCGATGGCGGCTCAGCAAGCCAAAGCCTGCGTCGCGGGGTAATCTACGAACCCGATAATGTCTATCCTTAAGGAATCTTCAAAAAGCTCAGCAAGGATTACTGGGGTAATTATGAGCGAATCCCAAAAATCTGCGTCCGGTGGACGGATGGTATCTGCGCAGTTCGGGCAAGGTAGAAGAGCCTGCGCCTTCGCTCTCTGCGTCTACGGAACGATGCCCGCAAAGCACATCTGAGAAAAAGTGGACCGGTTGCAACCTGCCCGCGAAACCTGGCCCGTTGGATCGTCTGGCCGAGGCGTCTCTGCTTGCAGAAACTGAGCTACTGCGCGTGGCGCTCGACGCCAGCCACTGCAATCGCCGTTAGACTGCCATATCCCTCAACATCGATTACAAAGCTTTTCTTTGCAAAATAAAGAAGCATGGCATCGTTGTGGCGCGGGTGAAGCGGCGCGAAATCACCGCCTGATCCGATGCCATGCAACCTGAAGTACAATCCGATCTAAGCCCAAGCTTTCGAGCCCCTGCATTCAAGGAGTGACGAGATGTTCGATAACCTGCGCGAAGATTGGCACACTTACGAGGGCCAATGGACGCGACAGGGGCTCTGGGTAATGGTCGTCTATCGATTTGGCAATTGGCGCTATGGGATTCGGAACCGAGGACTGCGCCTGCCTTTTTCCGCCCTGTACAAATTTGTCAAGGTGATCTCGGAGATTCTCACCGGAATCGATCTGCCCTGCGAGGCGAAGTTGGGCAGGCGCTTTCGCATCGACCACTTTGGCGGGATCGTGATCAGCGGGGACGCCGTGTTTGGGGACGACTGCATTATTCGCAACGGCGTGACCGTGGGCCTTCGCCATACGGGACAGCGGGGCGCGCCGGTCATTGGAAACCGCGTCGATATCGGCGCTGGAGCCAAAATCCTCGGCCCTGTACGTATCGGTGATGATGTGGCAATTGGAGCCAACGCAGTCGTGATAACGGACGTTCCTTCGAATTCAATCGCAGTCGGGGTACCGGCCAAGATCAAACCGCGCCGAACCCAGCCAGTGGAATTCGCCGAAGCGACGCGAGCGGATGCGGGTAGCTGAAACACTACGCCACTCATGCATTGGGAAGGTATTGCAGGTTTCGAACTAGATCTCGCGGTTTCCGCAGGTGTAGAGAGATCGCTGGCGCGGGCTCGGCAAACCGGAAAAGCGCTAGCCCCGGGGCTTGTCTTGACGAAGATTTTGATGAAAGTAGACTTGCTGAACTCCGTCGAGCCTGTCGCCGGAGGCATCGAAATTGATTTCCTCCGGGGTGTCGGGAGCCTGGAAGTGGTGATAAATGCGGCTCAACCATTGCCGCTCGGGCCAGGAGTCGCGGAGCAATTCAAGCACGAGGGTAGGCTCGCTCCATGGAACGTCGTGTTTTCCACACTGCAAATACGAACTCCTGGGATTCGAGCGGAAGGCTTGCGGGAAAAATGCGACGACCTCACCGGGGACGCAATCTTGCGAGTTCATGGGTGCAGCGACCGGTTGGTTCCACAGTTTCGCGCTGAGGACGCCTGCTAGATCGCCCGTATTCTTGAGGCGCAAATGGCCCAACTGCGTACAGCGGGGATTGATCTCGATCAGGTACGCTGCGCCAGTTTTCTGAGCGAGAACGAAATCCAAGCCGAAGAATCCGTTAAGCATCAACTTTCGGGCCAGCAATTGTGCGGATCGCTCCATCTCTTTGTTGCGGATCAAGCGCACTGCAGTGGCAGCGCCGGTGGCGCCCAGCGACGTTAAAACTTCAGCCGAGACGATTCCCAACGTTTCACCTTGCCAGCAGGCGATCATCGAATTTGCCGGACGCCCCTGGATATATTCCTGCATGGTGATTCGCGCTGATTCGCGCCGATGCCAGGACCAGAGTGCGACCGGATCGCGATTCACTAACAGACGTTTCCAGGCTGCCCGGGCGCTGATGGGCTGAGAGAGCCTGCGAAAGGCAGCCACCGCGCCTGGCGGGGAGTCACAGATGGCTACGCCTGAACCACCCCAGGTGCCGTCCCGCTTGAGAACTACAGGGCCATCGGCTCGCCAATCCGCCAATTCAGCTTCCGAAGTCAGAGTTCGGGTGAGCGGAACACGGATTCCGAGCTCAACTGCTACATCGAGGAAAGCGGCGCGGCTGCACAGTATCGGATAGGCCGAACCGGGTCCCAGGGATCGTTCAATGAGGGGTCGCAGGCTGGGATGTTTGGCGTGCAATTCATGCAGTTGCCAGACTGCACTGTCGTCGCAGGGCACAATCAGAGTCGGCTGCGCGGCCAATATTGCGGCCTTCAGGTAGCCGATTGAGCCCAGACCTCCGTACGGATATACGGTCTCCACTCCTGTGACAAATCGGAGGGGATGACCGGGTGGAGCAACTGCGGACAACCGGCATCCATGGTTGATCAGTGCGATCGCCAAGCGCGCCGAGAGTGGCCACCACGTTGTTGCGCATAACAATACCTCGGGTCTCGACTTATCGTTCACAGTTGCGAAAACTCCAAGGGAGAACCGGCTGCTCGTTCAACTGCCGGTCGTAATACAGGCGATTCAGGAAACTATACCATTTGATCTGAGCTTCTGCTTCCGCGAATGAGATCACCCCGGTCGTGTTGTGATTGTGGACTCAAAAGAGATTTCTTGGGCGGCACTGGATCGGTACAACCTGCAGGAGTCCGTCCCAAGAACCCTGATGCGGGTAGGCTGGACTGTTCGCAAATTCGGTGAATCTGTCGCTGCCAGGAAAAAGCTGGCAGATGTGAACCTGGCGGCAAACGAACAGACGCTGCCAGCTCTACCGTCGGGATTTGTGTAAGGGTATTTGAAATGGTGGAGCACGGGATCGGCTTCGGCGTTGGGCCGAGTGCTTCCGCCAACATCGAGAGTACGAGCGCTCGCTTTACATTTCTCGGTCGCCGGATGAACTGGAAGGCTTTGGGCATCGTCATCCGGGCGCCAGAGGGGGTTGCTTTGGCGGAACTCGAAGTCATTAGCGACGATCCTATGTCAGCGAAACGGGCACAAGAACAGCCATTCAATCTAACCACGAAATCTGGCCTTTCTTCCCGGTGTATGAGAAAATTTGCCTAACAATGCTCGGAAAAAGGAATCCCGAATGGCGTCCGACCAGACGCTTTGCCACGATTACATACACTGGGCCGTCGAAAACACCGCTTTGCTCTGGTCCTTCCCGCTGTCCGGCCCTTGCCTTACCGCGCCGGTGTGCGCGAACGGCAGCACGACTCGGCCGAATTTGAGCGTTATAAGCGGGGTCGAATAGAATTTGCGTTCGCCCGTTCGTCCTCTTAGCTTTCGTTCCCCTGTGGACCGAAACCCGAAAGTCGAGTCTAGCTCATGAGATCAGCCAACCCGGACGCACTCTCGCTGATTCTGATATCGCCAAACGTCTCCGAGCAAATGGGCGGAGAGGCGATTAAGGCTCTCCAGATTTACCTTGAGCTGAGACGGCAAGGTGTGCGCGTTTTTCAAATCACTCATGATCGTGTTCGGGACGAGTTGGAGCGAAAATTCCCCGATATGGAAGTTTCTTTCGTCGCCGACAGTAAGTTGCAAGTTGTGCTCAATCGACTTACACCTCTCAGTCCTCTGCTGGGGATTGTTTTTCTCTGGAAGGCGACGCGAATCGCCAGGAAGATCCTGAAAGACCGTCCGGGGTCCATAGTGCATTTTGTCGCACCCGTCTCTCCGGTCTTGCCTTACTTCCGGTTGCCCGGAGCACCTGTAGTGATTGGCCCGCTCAACGGAAACATCCATTTTCCCTCATCGTTTCGTCGGGCAGAGCCGGCGTCGTATAGGATGAGGCGCTGGTTACACCCCGTGCTGCAATTCCTGAATCGCTTCACGTTGCAGGGAAAGCAACACGCGGATGCCTTGTTAGTGGCCGGAGGTGAGCGTACTTATCAGTCTCTCCGGTGGTGCGGTTGTCGAGATGAGCAATTCGTTGACTCTATTGATAGTGGCGTTCTTGACCGGCTCTACACCAGCCCGCGAATCTCCCACGTTGGCAAGAACGTGCGCTTCTTTCAGAACGGGAGGCTGGTACTGCATAAAGGTACCGATCTCGTCATTAAGGCTCTCAAGAGAACCCGTAACCCCATCGAGTTCGATATCATCGGCCGCGGGCCCGAATTAGATAACCTGAGAGCACTCACAGCCAAACTCAATTTGGGAGACCGCGTCCGTTTCATCGAGTGGATACCCGATCACAGCAAGGTTGCCGAAATGCTCCGTGAGTATCGTGCCTTCGTGTTTCCTAGTCTCGCGGAAGCGAATGGAATCGTCGTACAAGAGGCAATGGTGCAAGGCCTGCCGGTGATTACGCTGAACTGGGGCGGTCCATCTCTACTTGTGACGCGTGAAACCGGAATTGCGATCGAGCCCATCAATGAGGAGTACGTTGTCGATCAATTAGCGAACGCGATGGATATTCTGAGCGAGGATGGCGAGTTGGCGGAGCGGATGTCGATCGCCGGCCGCAAGCGCGCGGTGGATAACGGATACCTGTGGTCGGGAGTGATTCGCAACTGGCTTTTCGTCTACCGGCGTATCCAGGAGAAGGATATTCACAATACCCCGCTTGTCGACGCGTGAGTTCAAAGCCGCGCAGCGTTGGATAGGATACGCGGAGCCTGATTGGCGTACGCTGTTTTTTGCAAGCATGACGTGGTTGTTGCGCACACACCTGTAAGCCGGTATGGCGGCCGTAGACGCTAGGCGTCGTTGACACTGGCGTCTCGGAGAGACGCAGAACAGGCGCCTGTACCACGGATAAACCTCAACTAACCAACGCTTTGCGCTTCATCAGTACCCTGCTGCTCTGCTAATTTGATGAATTCCAAACCTGCTCAGTTCCGAAACGACTCCTTGTCATTCGATTCTGCGCAGAAGATCGCAGGGATGGTTGTAGTTTCGACGAATGCGGAAGGGAAGACGGAGATTACGAGAAGTGGCAGGAAAGGTTAGGGTAGAAAAGGGGGGATCAGTGCGCTATCTTCTGGTGACATCGATACCGTATGCGCAAGATGGCGATAGGGTGGTCCTCGATCACCTTTGGGCCGAAGATCTCAAAGGGCTGGTTTCCGGGGTGGGCCCAGTAACGGTCGCGGCTCCGAAACTGCGGGCCCCCCAGGAGCTGAGGGCTTGGGGACCCGGGACCGCTTCCTTGTATATTCAAGATGGGGTGACCTTTACTCCTTTGCCAGTATGCGGCGGACGGCTCGATATCGGGTTTCCATTGCGAGCCCGCGCGGCCCTTAGGCGCGCTGTCTTTGATGCTGACATCGTCCACACATCCAACCTTTTTTTCCCGTACACGCCGCTCTATTATGCTCACGATCTTGCCCTCCATCTCGGGAAGAAGGCTCTTTTTGTCGTTGCGGAAGATTTTTTCGACATGATGAACTGGGAATGGGTGCGGACCTCACCAAATCCACTGCAGCATTTCAGAAGACGGCGGTCGCTAAACCAGTTGGATCGTATGGTGAGAAAGCGTGTTGGTTCCGCATCTCTTACCTTCCTGCACACGCCGGCAGCAGTCGAACGCTACAGACAAAACGCCTCCAACGCGGTTGCCATCCGTCAGCCTGTGCACGAACTCGGAGATGTAATTCCTGCAGACGAGCTGGAACTCAAATGCGCGCGCGCTCTTTCCGGATCGGCCTTGACACTGGTGGCTGCTTGCCGAATGGAGGCTTTGAAAGGGGTGGGCTTCATCGTACGTGCGGTCGCATTGTTGCGAGAGCGCGGAGTGGCCGTTTCCGCAACGCTTTTTGGAAGCGGGAGGGAACTGGAGCAACTTAAACTCTTGACGCAGAGACTCGGAGTAGCCGATGCCGTTTCGCTTCCTGGGGCGATTTCTCCGGGAGAGCCTTTGCGGCAGGCCCTCCGCAGTGCAGACGTTTTTCTCATGCCGCATTTGACCTCTGATTTCGGCAGGGCATTTTTCGATGCGATGGCGGCGGGAACGCCAGTCATCGCGTTTCGCTCGGCTGCAAGCCAAGATACCGTCCGTCACGGAATTGACGGGCTCATTACTCCCAATGCCGATTTCGAGGGCCTTGCGAGTGGTGTGACGCAGTATCATAGCGAGCGCGAGCTTCTTATCCGATCCTCTCGTGCAGCGAGAGAGCGGGCGCTCGTGAACACTCGAAGCCACTGGCACAGGATGCGCGGCCAACTGATCGAGAGCTTGTTTGAGAGACCCGACAACAAGAGCACGTGACGAAGTCTACTTTGCCCGAGGTTCCTCAATTTAAGTTAAGTCGCTCCAACCTGCACGAAAGAGAGATTGTTATGAAGGAATTGCTCAGCGATGTATATCTCCATAAGCTGGAAGTTCTCGCCAAAGAGAAGGCCGCGGAATACAAGAACAACAAGCCGTTTCCGCACATTTACCTCGATAATTTTCTTCCTGAGGAAGCAGCCGAAGCAGCCCTGCGAGAATTTCCCGAACCGAAGCAGCTGGCTTGGAATGAGTTCAATTCACCTAACGAGCGCAAGCTGGCTTTTGATGTCGTTGAGAAATTGCCCACCCACGTTCGTGACATACTCTATTTCCTGAATAGCCGTCCAATGTTACAGTTCCTGGAAAAGCTCACAGGAATTGAGCATGTGATCCCCGATCCTTATTACGTCGGCGGAGGCTTGCATCAAATACGGCAAGGCGGCAAACTCGACGTCCATGCAGATTTTAACTACCATGCGCAGCTCAAGCTTGATCGTCGCATCAATCTACTGATCTATATGAATAAGGACTGGAAGGAGGAATACGGCGGGCATTTCGAACTCTGGAACCAGGAAATGACGCGGGCAGAGCAAAAAATTCTCCCAGTCTTCAACCGGTGCGCCATCTTTAGCACTACAAGTGTTTCTTACCACGGGCATCCAACGCCTCTTACTTGTCCCCCCGATCGGACGCGCAAATCCATCGCAGTCTACTACTACACCAATGGCCGGCCTGAGGAGGAAGCCACCGAGACGCACTCCACCCTCTTCAAGCAGCGCCCTGGAACTGAAGGTCCCCCCACGCAAGTCTCAGTCAAGGACGTTTTGCGCGCGGTCACCCCGCCGGTCATCGTGGACGCTGTGAAGAGGATTCGCAAAGGAAGGCAATCTTGATGCCGCTACCTTATCCGTGAAGGTTGATTTGCCAATGGTCTGGCCTTGTGGCCTTGCGTTGGAATCTGTCCCGTCCTTTAGGCCAATCTCATGTTAAAATTGGCCGTCATTTCTAAGACCAGAACATCTGTGACAACGTCAAGATGGGCGTCTTTGCACGATTTCTATGTTTCACCTCGTCATCGCGATCGAACTCGGCGTCTCCGTCAGTCCCTTCCTTTTGAGGGCGGTTATAGCATGACGCAACATGCCGAATCACCCCGAACGCTGCAGCGACTGCGAATAGGATTCTTGCATCGATTCGATGTGCGCGATATCCGTACATGGTCTGGCATTTTTTTCTTTATGTGCCGCGCGTTGGAGACGCACGTTGGCGAGGTCGTCCATCTCGGCCCCGACAGATCCATTGGAACAAAGTGTATTGAGCGCTTCGGAGGATTGGTAAATCGCGTTACGAAGAAGATCACAAATAAGAATATTTTCACCGAGAAAAATCGATTGCTGGCCTTCCAACTGGCCCGATTCTTTGAGCGGCGACTCAGGCAAACACCTTGTGACATCATTTTTGCCCCTATCGCTTCAGCGGAACTCCCCTTCCTCAAGACCGATGTGCCTATTGTTTTTTGCTCCGATATAACGTGGCCTCTGATCCTTAATTACTATCCTGATCTGGGCGATGTTTCGGCGTTTGCGCGAGCTGAGTCTTTCTACATTGAATCGCAGGCGGTCCGACGCGCGACCGCCTGCACGTTTCCTTCTGAGTGGGCAGCCGAGAGTAGTTGCGAGGACTTCGGTTCCGCACCGGAATCGACATATTGGATTCGTTTTGGGGCGAATCTAAACTCACCACCCACGCGTGCCGCGGCTCTGCGCCGTTCACTAGAGAGTCCGATCAAGCTATTGATGGTAGGTGTGAGTTGGGAGCGTAAGGGAGGCCCCATCGCCTTCGAATGCCTTACCAGTCTCTTGGCAAATGGGATCGACGCCACACTTACGTTGTGCGGTTGCTTGCCGCCGCCTGGGTTCGAACATCCCCGCTTCCAAGTCATCCCATTCCTGAGCAAGGGTGATTCCCAGCAATGGAAGGAGTTTGAGCAGCTTTACTTCGATGCTCACTTCCTGCTTCTTCCCACTCGAGCTGAAGCACTCGGCATTGTCCTGTGCGAAGCGAGCGCCTATGGACTGCCGATTCTCGCCACCGATACGGGCGGAGTGCGAGGCGCGCTGAATGACGGTGTCAATGGGTTTGCTATGCCATACGAAGCGCGCGGCGACGCGTATGCCGCAAAGATTATGGAGATCATCGCAGAGCCGGCGCGTTACCAGAATTTAGTGGTTTCGAGCCGCGACGAGTATGAACGCTGCCTCAATTGGGATGCTTGGGCAGTTTCCATTCGAAACGTGATGGAACGTGCGCTCAGCCGCAAAATCGATCCGGGCGTCACCTCCGATGCCAGCCAGATGGCTGTGGTATCCAATGCTATAAGCGTGGCCGAGCTCAGGGCTCGACGCTCCCGGGCCGAAGACTCCGAATTGGCCGCTGAGATTTCGCTATCTTGATTACGCGAAATGAGGCTAGACCCATTTCTACCTCTTGGGCAAATGCGCACCAATGCATCTCGATAGTTGGAGGGATCGTTGCCCGAGGGACAAACTCGTCACGGTTGCCGCAATCCCCTCACAGCGAGTCGGTGGAGTAGCTTTGACGGCGAGAAGGACTGCTCGATACAGGACCGCTGGATCGAACTGAAGGACTCAAAGTGATTGCTCCTGCGGTACGAGAACGGCCCGTGAGCGCGCTCGATTGAATTACAAAAAATCCTTTGAAACCTTCGATTGGCGTTGGCGCCTCAAGACGGTCGCGGAGGCGTTGAACATCCACTTTCCGAACTTGATGCGGAGTTGACTCATCTGCAGAGCGCCATTCGTTCCGCGCAGCCAACCGCTGTGATTCGTTGAATGTGTTGGCGAATGAGCAGGATTTTCAGTCCCAAGGAGCATAGGGATTTTGCATCATCCGCCATTCGCAGAATCCGAAGATGGGCGCTACGAACGGCCATGGATCGTGGAGCGAACCAATGCATGGCTGAGGCAGTTCCGCCGATTGCTGATTTGCCATTAACATGTACCCTCTACCTGCTACGCCTTCTTGTGTATCGCCTGCTTCTCGATCACACTTAGACACCGTTTTTTAAAATAGGCTGTAGTCTAGATCTGCCGCAGCCGTAGGTTCGAGCATTTATATCGAATCCACAGTAACCGTGCCCCGAAATGCGGTGTGCGGGGTATTGATTTTTTAGGGAAATCAACACCGGGGATTTGTGGCTTTGGGTCCACTTACCGTGGACTCGCTATAAGCTGGATGACAACCATGTCATGTAACATGGAATCCAAGAGGATCATGCTCAAATATGACCCTGCCAAAGTGGATCGCCGCCCATATGAGCCGTTCCGACGAGCTCTTGAGTCGGGCGGAGCCAGAGATGGCCAACCTGCCAGGTTCCTCCACTCCGCTGGTCGTCAACTGCGCTTACGGCGCCGTGCCGGGAACTTGGTTCGATCAGGAAACAGAGGGCCAGCTTCGGTGGATACACTTCAATGCGCTGGATGATCGCAACAGCTCCCTGCTGAGGCGTCACGGCACACTACGGCGATTCGTGGCCTGCTTTCTGGCGGCCAGGGCCGCTCAAGTGGCCAAAGCCGACATTGTTGTGACGCAGGGTCCCGACATATCGTATATCGTGCAGTATTTCTTGAGATTATTCGGTTATCGCGGACCGCACTTAGCTTTCACATTCAACTATCCGTGGCTTCCCAAGGGGTTCCAGAAGATATTGCATCAATGGGGATTTCCGGGAATCGACCGATTCGTTGTTTATTCCGATGTGGAGCGCAGGCTATATCACGAGTACTTCAAGATTGCACTCGAGCGATTCGAGTTCCTGCATTGGGGTGTTGGTCCTCCCGATGTTGACTCTCCCGATAGCCCGATCGTGGAAGGCGATTATGTCTGTGCTATCGGGAGAAACTCGCGCGACTACGGGACCTTCATCGAATCCGTGAAACGTCTGCCCGAAATGCAGGTGGTGATGGTTGTCCGCCCGGATAATCTGGCTGGACTCGATATCCCGCCGAATGTTCGCGTGTTTGCTGAGATCCCGATCGGTCAGGCAATGAATATACTCGCATTTTCGAGATTCATGGTGCTTCCGCTCGACGGTAAGGACGTCCCCTGCGGACACATGACGATCGTGCATGCAATGCACCTCGGAAAGGCTTTGGCGGCGACCTGCTCCTCGGGTATTTCCGACTACGTGGTCGAAGAAGAGACAGCCCTCGCATTCCCTCCAAAAGACGTCGATAAGATGACCGAAGTACTTCGACACATGTGGAACGATCCAGAGCTCTGTAGGCGGCTGGGCAACGGTGGCCGTGCCTTTGCCGCAGAGTACTGCTCCGAGGCTCGCACTTTCTCGGGTTTTACACGCATCCTGAGGGAAATGGGCATAGCGTTGGCGGATGCACCAGATCCTGAGTTGACCCCAAGTGTCATGCGCTAACTTCTGACCTATCCCCGAAAACTCAGCCATTGAAAACTGAAGTTCTCTCATAATCTGAACAGGGGCTCTGGGATGAAGGAGGGCGGTATACGGAAGAGCAAATCATCGGTGAACTGCTTCCTTTCTTTTAGTTCAGGCAAAGCAAGAGTTCTCCGATAAATTGGGGCCATGCGGTCCTAAGGACGAGAACTTCAGATGCGGAAGAGCCGGTACACAAGAGCCGATTGTAGGGATTCTGAAGGAGTCAGAGGCGGGTTTGTCCCCGAGGCGGCGGTGCACAGACAGCGGACTCGCGGACGTTACCCGCAGTGTATAATGAGGCATCTGGTCAGTCGACTTAAAGTGCCGCGTGCGGACGACCACGACATCAACGAAACAGCCGCATGAGCGCGCTTCTCCTCGTACCGGGTTTAATCTCGCTGGTCCTCGTTTTACGAGGACGGGTCGAGACTGCATTTCTGTCCGTTTACCTGCCCTGCCTCTTACTCTTACCTGAGACCTATTTCTTTCGGCTACCTCATTTACCGCCCTTTTCGGCAGCGGAATATGCCCTGATGCCCCTCGGCGTCGTCGGACTTTCCCGGCTGATTCGCAGTGGTTCCTTCGCATTGATGGATATACTCGTCGTTTGTTTTGCGGGGAGTGTCGGTCTAAGTGAAATTCTTCATGGGCTAATCCTTAACGATGGAATCTTCTCCGCCATCAAGGCTTTTGTTTCCATGGCTTTGGCGTACATGGTAGGAAGACAGTTGATTGAACCTGACCTCCGCTTAGCCACGGTCCGGAGGTTCGTCATCTTGGTGTTCCTGGATTTCGTCCCCGGACTGTATGAATGGCGGATGGGGCAGACCATATATGGGATCTTCGGGAACAAAGTTTTGGGCCTCGGCATCGACCAAGGCGTGCAGTTGAGGGCCGGGCACGGAAGAATGGGCACGGTTTTGGGTGGCAGCGAACCTGGGGGAATCGCTTTCGCCATGACCTTCTGCCTGAACGCATGGTTGGTTTACCTGCGGAGGGTCAAGGCCCGTGTCGATCTCGGGCAGACACTGACGTGGCTCGAGAAGTACCATCTGCCCGGACTGACCTTGCTCATGTGTGTGTGGTTGACGCAAGCGCGCGGACCGCTGATCGCCCTGGGGGCCGGGTGTCTGATTCTTCAGATTCCCCGATTTAAGAACACCAGGTTAATGACATTTGTGGTCGCAGTCCTGTTGATTGGGGGTTATTTGGCAACGTTGACGTATTTTGCTTCTTATACGAATGTCGCCGATTCCAACCTTGAACAGCAAAACAGCGCAAGGTACAGGCGTGTAATGAACGAGGTGTACGCTCCGATCGCAGAATTGGGGGGATGGACAGGCTGGAGTGTGGGGGGCGTTCCACACATTGAAGGACTGATATCGATCGACAATCACTACCTGCTAGTCCACCTAGCCTGGGGCCGACTGGGTTACCTCCTTTTTGTGTTGATCGTCTGGGAGAATATACGCGTTCTATTGGTTCGTTCATGGCAGTTCAAAGCTTTACAGGATCGAGCCTTTATTTTCTCCATGTTGGCTGCAATGGCGGTTCTGTGGTTCACGCTTCTGACGGTATATTTGGGGGGGCAACTGCCACAGATTTCTTTTCTCTTGCTGGGCTGGATACAATCGATAGTTCCGGCGAAGGCTGCAATGTCTGACGGCGCGCCAATTGCGGAAAATCCAAATAAGAAGTTTTCCTTTCGGCGAGTGTTCAGTTAACCGCAATCAGTGGCTTCGCATCGAGTCTGATCGTGCTGGCTCCGAGCGTACCCTACGTCGCGAGGAGCCTGCTCCGGAGCCTTGCATTACAATTTTGTCAAGAAAGCAGATTGAAAAGGATTTTCACTATGGATGAGTCGGATATCTACGCCCGCCTAACGGAAATCATGGAAGACGTTTTCGATGATGATTCGATCACCGTGACTCCTGCACTGTCAGCCAAAGACGTGGATGGATGGGATAGCCTGACCCACATTCGGCTAATACTCACGGTTGAGAAGGCATTCAAAGTCAAATTTTCGACTTCGGAAATTGGCAAGATGGAGACGGTCGGCGACCTGGTGACGCTCATCAAGGTTCGAACCTGAAACAACGACAGCCCTGGCATGTGACCGAGTGCGATTGGGAATCGCAGAACAACATTAGTCAGCCGCGCCTTTCGAGGGAGGTTGCCCTATGTGCTCAGCCGCAATGGTTAGAAGGGACCGTGGATGCGAATCAAGGAACTTGACGGGCTCAGGGGCATTGCCGTCTTGGCCGTCGTAGGTACCCACTATTTTGCCTGGATTTCAACGCCTGCGGTCACTCAGGGTCATACCGGGATCAATCTATTTTTCATTCTCCTCAGATTCGTAATAGGTTTGTTCCGGTTTGGCTGGTTGGGCGTTGACCTGTTCTTTATCCTCTCAGGATTTCTGATCACCAGCATCCTGATGGATTTGCGTGACAAGGAGCACTATTTCCGAGTTTTCTACGCGCGCAGGGCCTTGCGCATCTTTCCGCCCTATTACCTTGGTATTCTCGTCTATCTGCTGCTTTCGTTTGTACGCGGACTACCGGGAACCCCGGGATTGTGGCTGCAGTATATCTTTTACTACACCAGTATATTTGTAGGTCAACCACCGCAGCTGTTTGCCGTGCCGAGGGTGCTGCCTTTTGTAGTAGTTCCGGGGCTAATGATACTTTGGTCCCTTTCGGTCGAAGAGATTTACTACACCATCTGGGCACCGTTAGTCCGCTACACGACGCACAGGGGTTTTTCGGCCATTTTGGTGGGAATGATTGTGGCCGCGCCGCTGCTGCGCTGGTGGCTGCATACGCCGGAGTATCCCGAAGTCTACACATTTTACTGTCGAATGGACGGGCTGGCCTACGGTTCAGCCATCGCTCTTCTGCTCCGGGACCGGAGGCTCAACCCATCGAGGTGGCTACGTACCGACAGATTTTTTGACTGGCTGGGAATCGTCGTGGTGACGCTGTCAGTGCTCTTCTGGGTCGTGTCTGGCGGCGACCAAAGTAGCCACCTCGTGTGTACCCTTGGCCTGGTTCTGGCAGACCTGAGCTTTGCTCTGATCGCGCACGCCCTAATCCGTCGGGCAAACGGACAGCAATGGTGGGTCCGCGCGACGCGGGCCAACTGGCTGCGTTCGGTGGGGATGGTCAGCTACAGCCTGTATCTCTTCCATGCTCCACTACACGTCGTTGCGGCTTCATTCGTAAGCCATCTGCAAGCGCCGGAGAACATCAGGATGGGGTTAGTGGTGATGATTGGCCTGATCTTGAGCTTTGCCGTTGCTTATGGGCTATGGTATGGCTTGGAATCGCGGATTTTACGCTGGAAGGATCGCAATGTTCCCAGCACTGCTCATACCGAAAGCTCCCCATCGAAGTCGCTTCCCTCATCCCGAAGCGTTTGAAGCTGGGTCCAACGTATTTGGTGTTCCGGACGCCTGGAGCCGGATTCATTTCTCGGTGAGGGCTATGCCAATCCGCTCAAGTGGAAAACCTGAATCTAAACTGTCAAGCTTTGAATCCACCGCCCGGCAAGCCGATGAGGGACAACCATTCCCCTGTTAATACCGTGAATGTAGGGTTGAGCATGCCGGGAGAGTCTATGACCAGTTCGAGGAATTGTCCCCTTGAACGTTCTCGATTCAACTTGATGTAGATCGAGCGCAATCAAGGAGGCCCAGGAGTCGCGGGATGAACTCAATTTATTCGGAACTGCGGTGGCTGTTGCCGGCGCCGAAGGATCTTAATGACAGACTGAAAGCGTTGGACAATTCGCCGGGTCCCCTGGGCATCGAATTGCAAGCGCTGGCACAGCACAGTTTGAGCCTGAACCAATTGACGAAACTGGCGAAGGCGATCACCAAGGCAAAGACTAATGGCAAATCGCTGGACCCGTTGGTCCCTTTTCGTCTTGCGGTCCTGAGCAACTCGACGATTGATCTGATGGTGCCCGCGATGGTGGCGAGTGCTGCGCGGCGTGGCATAGCTCTTGAGGTGATTCAGCCTTCCTATGACCAGGTGGCTCAAGAGGCGTTGACGCCCGATTCGAAAGTAAATTCATCGAGACCGGATGCGGTGCTTTTCGCGCTCGATTATCGTGCCCTTCCATTGAAACTGTGTCTGGGGGACTCCGAGGCTTCGGCCGCCACCGTTGAGGGGGTCCTCGGCTATCTGCGGGTGCTTCGTGATGGCATCAAGACGAACTCGAACGCGGTGTGTATCTTTCAAAGCTTCGCTCCTCCGGTTGAAACCCTGTTTGGCAGCCTCGACCGCGCGCTTCCTGGCTCGATCCGGAGTCTGATCGACGCAATCAACCGGGAGTTCGCTGAGCTTGTTTTCCAGTCGGACGATGTCCTGCTGGACGTCGCCGGACTTGCGGAGACCGTCGGTCTTGCGAACTGGCATGACACCCAACTTTGGAATCTCGCCAAGTTTTCCTTCTCAGATGAACTCATTCCGCTCTACGCCGATCACCTTGCCCGTGTTGTCGCCGCGCTTCGGGGCAAGAGCGGAAAAGTACTGGTCCTCGATCTCGACAACACAATTTGGGGTGGGGTCATTGGGGACGACGGTCTGGAAGGTATCAAGATTGCCCAGGGAGATGCCATCGGTGAGGCACATCTAGCTCTGCAACGTATGGCTCTCGATTTGCGCCAGCGCGGAATTGTGCTAGCCGTTTCGTCGAAAAACACGGATGAAGTTGCGCGTGCCCCCTTTGAACAACATCCAGAGATGTTACTGAAGCTTGACCACATTGCTGTCTTCCAAGCCAACTGGAATGACAAAGCAACCAACATTCAGGCCATCGCTGAGGAGCTTTCGCTGGGTCTCGACTCGATCGTCTTTCTCGACGACAATCCGGCGGAGCGCGGCCTGGTGCGCAGGCTGCTTCCTCAAGTCGCTGTCCCGGAACTCCCGGAAGATCCATCCGGTTATGCCAGAACCCTCGCCGCGGGAGGTTATTTTGAAGCAGTCACCCTGGCATCCGAAGATCTTAAGCGCGCCAGCTACTACCAGGACAATGCGAAGCGAGCCAACTTGCAGAGGCAGGCAGGTGGTGTCGACGCCTATCTGGCGTCGCTGGATATGATCATCACCTTCCAGCCCTTTGAAGGGAAGGGCCGTGCACGTATCGTCCAACTCATCAATAAATCCAATCAGTACAACTTGACGACGCGCCGCTATGCCGAGCCTGAGATTCTCGATCTGGAGCATGACCCGAGCGCCTTCACGCTGCAGGTGCGTCTGGCGGATATCTTCGGGGACAACGGCATGATAAGTGTCGTAATCTGCAGAGCCGTGGGGAATGAGACCTGGGACATCGATACATGGCTGATGAGCTGCCGCGTGCTTGGACGCAAAGTAGAGCACATGGTTCTTCGCAAGATTATCGAGCACGCCCGCGGCGCTGGCGTTCGTAAGTTGATCGGTACTTATCGGCCGACAGAGCGCAACAAGCTGGTTGTCGATCACTATGCCAAGCTTGGATTCAGCAAGGTGCGGGAAGAAGAGTCAGGCTTGACGGAGTGGGAGTTACTGGTCGAGAACGCGACAGATTGGGAAGGTGTGCCCATGAACATTGTCTCGACCGGGTTTACGACTGCCGCGAAGGCATCGATATCATGACCCAATCAGTTCTGACCGATCGTGGGGTCGCCAGAGAGCCGAGGTCGCGGCGTCGAGACTGGGTACTCTTGCCGGCAGTGGGCCTGCTGACGATTGGTCTCATGGCGGTTTCGTCCGAGTTGCTTTCAAGGTGGTTCTATCCCGTCACTCAAGTCGGCTTGCAGAACTGCTTTGCCATGAACGATCCAACGGGTGATGCTGCGGCAAAGCCAAATAGCGTTTGCTGGGAACAAACCGCAGAAAGCACTTTGAAGGTGGAGTACCAGTTCAACAGCAGAGGAGATCGCGCAGGCTCCGAGCTGAAACCCAAGCCACCAGGTACATACAGGATTGTGCTGATAGGTTCGTCGATTGCCCAGGGACTATTCGTTCCAAGAGAGAAGACATTTGCCGCTCTGCTTCCAAAGGAGCTTTCCATGGATGTCGGACGGAAGGTCGAAGTGTACAACGAGGCCACGGGCGGCGAATTCAGAGGTGGGCCATACCCGATGCAAAGCTCTGCGCAGCATTTCGATGAAATCCTGGCAGCTCAACCGGACCTGATTCTCTGGGTGATCACTCCGGCCGATATTACGAACGCCGAGTCAAAAGAGGATGCTGGTTCTCCCGGCGCAGAGGCTCTTCAAGATAATCCGCGACCGGCGACAGGCCCTGCGAAACCCTGGAGTTTCTGGAACAAGATTACAACTTCGATAGAGGATGGAGCGTTCGGCAGGCGGCTGAAATCTCGTTGGGAAGACACCCGAACATCGATCGTGCTGAAGCATCTCCTGATTGCGAGCGAAAGCCAGGATGAATACGTCAAGTCCTATCTGAGAAACGGGGACAACGCCAACTTTCTGAAAACCGAACCTGACTCCAAATGGCAAATGCAACTGCAGTACTTCGATGCCGAGCTGGCAGAGATCGCGGGGCTTGCCAAGAGTGCGGGGGTGCCTATCGCCGCGGTATTCGTGCCGAATCGTCCTCAGGCGGCTATGCTATCGCATGGCACCTGGCCGATCGGCTACGATCCATTCAAGCTGGAAGACGAAGTCCGCGACGGCATCGTCAACCACGGTGGGCGGTTCATCGACATCCTCGGCGATTACCGTCGCATCCCGAATGCCGAGCGGGATTACTTTCCCGTAGACGGTCACCCTGATGCCGACGGGCAGGCAATCATTTCCAGGTTGCTGGCTAGGGGGTTAACCAGCGGGTCAGTACCAGAGCTGAAAGCTCTGACTCCACCCAACATCGCAACGGAGCCTTGAACTTAAGAATGGATACCGCATCTCTGCAATTTGTGCTGTTCGGGTTGATAGCTGCGGCGCTGTCGAATCTCAGCCGTTCCAGTGTCTGGCGTTCGATCGTAATCATGCTGACCAGCGTAGTCTTTGTGGGAATGCTGGCGAAGAGTGCTGTGGCGTTGATCCCGTTGGCTGCATTTCTGCTATTCGGTTATGCAGTTCTCGCTTTGCGGGAGCGCGGTTGGACGACGGGTGCAGCGTGGACTGTGCCGGCAGTCGTTCTCGTATATGTGTGGTTGAAGAAATATACGTTCTTGCCGGAGAGCTCCTTCCTGCACTTTTCCTATTTCACTCTCGGGCTCTCCTATATATTCTTTCGCGTACTCCACCTGTTGATAGAGGCTGGGGAAAAAGCAGAGTCAGAAGAAAAGCCGCGGATCGGTATTGGCGCCTACCTGCTCTACACCCTGAATTTCACGACCTTGGTCTCCGGTCCGATCCAGCGCTACGACGAGTTTGCGCGAGACCAGTTTGCGGTCCAGCCTCTTGCTCTCGGGCCAGGTGTGATTGGACTGCAACTGGAGCGCATCATCCGAGGGTTTTTCAAAGTCAATGTGTTGGCCATGCTACTACATAGGATGCAGGAGAATGGGCTGGAACAACTCGCGCAGCCGGTCCCGATCGAGCACAAATTATTCGCCGCGATCCAATTGACAGTCGCATACCCGCTTTTTCTCTACGCGAATTTCTCGGGCTACATCGATATCGTCATCGCGCTGGCGCGCCTGATGCGGATTCGCCTGCCCGAAAATTTCGACCGTCCCTTTTCGGCATCGTCCTTTTTGGATTTTTGGAATCGATGGCACATTACGCTCTCGAAATGGCTCAAGACCTATGTCTACAACCCGCTTCTGATGGCGCTGATGCGACGCATCTCTTCGCTTTCCTGGCAGCCATTTCTGGGAGTCATTTCTTTTTTCGTGACATTTTTCCTGATCGGCGTCTGGCACGGTCGAACATCGGAATACATCGTCTTCGGTATCCTTCAAGGCGGTGGGGTCGCACTGAACAAGTTATGGCAACTTTGGCTCACACGGGTGCTGGGCCGTAAGGGTTACAAGGAGCTCGCAAAAAATGGCATCTACATCGCTTTTGGTCGTGGTCTGACATTCAGTTGGTTCGCTTTCACCATGTTCTGGTTCTGGGCAAATTGGAAGCAGATCGGCGCGATCTTTTCTGCCATTGCTGTTGTTCCATGGCTCGCCGTGTGGCTGGCGATCTGGTGTGGCTCTACAGCTGTGTTGGCAATGTGGGAGCAACTACGCGCAGCGCTATTAACCCTCCGGACATCGGAGGGGCCTGTGCTGACCGGTCGCTATGCACTTGTAGCGTATGCGGCTGCTATGGGCATGATTGCCCTTGTCGTCACAGTTGTGCTCAATCAACCTGCTCCGGGAATTGTATACAAAGCATTCTAGCGAGACGCGAATTCAAACCGATTGGAAGATCTCGCCCTCGTAGAGCCGACTGGCGCTTCCGGCAAATTCTGTACCAGTGAGAATGCGACAAACTGCTATGGAAGGAGTTTTAGATGGCGTGAGGAAAGAAGCATACGCCTGAGCAGATGGTGAACCTACGTCAGCAGATTGAAGTGGCGATCGCCAACGGCAAGATGACTCCGGCAGCCTATGAGGAAGCCGGATTTGTCGTTCTTATGGCACCAGGACACCATACTTATGGATTTATGTTTTACTGCATATCTCTGTGTCTTATCGGTTCATAACGACGAAAGCGGTTGCTCAAATCTCCGTCAGAACTTCCGCTAGCATCTCCGGCGCCACATTCCCTCCACTCACAATCGCAACAGCCTTCCGGAAGGGGGGCAGTTCATGCGCATGAAACAGCAGTGCGGCTGTAGTCACTGCTCCGCTCGGCTCCGGAACCAGCCGCGCCGTCGCCACAATCGCCCGCATCGCCGCGCGAATCTCCGCTTCCGTCACCGTCACGATCCGGTCCACAAACGCGCGGATATGCGCAAAGTTTCGTACGCCAAGGCTCTGCGTCCGCAGCCCGTCCGCGATCGTTCGGCTCGTCAACTCCGCAGGCCAGGTCGCAAGCTGACCAGTACGAAAGCTCTCCGCCGCATCCGCCGCCAGTTCAGGCTCCACGCCGACAACAATCGCCTCGGGCCGCAACTGCCGCACCGCCGCCGCAGTCCCGCTCAGCAATCCGCCCCCGCTCACCGGGCTCAGCACCAGGTCCACATCCGGAATCGCCTCGACAATTTCCAGTCCGCATGTCCCCTGCCCCGCAATGATCGCCTCATCGTCATACGGAGCCACCGTGACATACCCATGCTTCGCCACCAGTTCGTCCGACTTCGCCAGCCTTTCACTAGACGCCACGCCCACGTCCACAACTTCGGCTCCAAGAGCCAGGGTCGCAGCCCGCTTAATCGCGGGCGCATTCGAAGGCATAACGATCACGGCTTTCGCGCCCACCGCACGTGCCGCATACGCCACGCCTTGCGCATGGTTGCCGCTTGAATACGTAATGACCCCGCGTGAAATCTCTTCCGGCGTTAGCTGCAAAATCTTGTTGGAGGCCCCGCGCAGCTTGAAACTGCCGATCGGCTGCAGGCTCTCGGCTTTGAGCCACACCTCACCACTCACGCCCGGAAAAGGCGCTCGCACAAGTGGGGTTTTCACGGCAATTCCAGCAATGCGCTCAGCCGCAGCACGAATCGTATCGAGCGTTATCAGCGTTTTCGTAGCAGTCATCATGTCTCTAGGGTAAATACTTTGTAGGGACCGGTTCGTCCGGAGTTTCAGCCTGCCATTGAATATTTAATATCCGCCAACGCTTGCCGTCGTTCACGGCCTCAATGCTGTTGATTCCCCGCACATCCGCCTTGCCATCCGGCGTGAAACGAAGCTCGTAAGTGCTCCAAAGATGCGCGATATGGCCATACATATCCGTCGATACCTTAACCTGTCGCTCGTAAAGCATGATGTGTCCACGCTTCTTCACTGCCTCAACCCAGCCATCAATCGTAAGTATGTGTGGTGCGTAGGAACCATCAGCAGCCTTGGCAAGAGGAGAAAGCGTCGCCTGAGGCATCATCAGGTCGCGCATGCAGGTCCGGTCCTTGTCCGCGTAACCGCTCACCCCGCTGTCGATAGCTTTGATTAAATCTTCGAGCGTCGCCGTTGGGGGACAAGCCACGGCAGCATCTGGAGCTGTTGAGTCTTGCGCCAATGCGGGGACAGAAAAGGCAGTGGCCGTAAGAACCAATGAAAGAACTAAGCTTCTCATGGCGCGATTCTACACATCCAGATCACTCTTTCGCGGGAAGATATCTTTCAGGTAGCGGCTTGCCCGGTGTTGCATCCTGGCAGAGCATCGAAAATGCCTTCCATTCGCCGTCAACGAACATCAACTCGAAATCCTCGATCCCAGTTGCCTTTATCGGACCAGACGCCAAGTTGCGTACTTCATAGGTTTTGGTCACCCGTGCCACGTTTTCGTACAAGTCCACCGTCGAAGGCAGCGTCTGCTCCCAGAACATTTCGTTCGGATGCTGGTGATACCACTCCACAAACTGTTTTGGTGTTTCTATTACCCGTTGCGGTTTCGCATCTCTACCGGAAATCACGCCGATGATACGTGCATCCGGAGTCAATAAGCCGAGTGTGCAAGCATGACTGCGATTGCCTGGACCGGTCACCGCATCGTTCCAAACCTGCAGAAATTCCTTGACGGTATGCGTGGGCTTACACTCGCCGGCATCGGTCTGCAAAGCAGACACAAATAGCGCCATTGCCAAGAGAAAACGGTTGCGAAACATGCATAGATTCTATGCTCGGTACAGTTCGCAGGATGGACTAGATCTCCATCACCACCGGCATAATCATCGGCCTGCGCCCGGTCGATTTCTGAATAAACCGCTTCAGCTCCACCCGCACTTTTTCCTTCACCACGCCGTAATCCGCTTTTTCCTCGGGGCTGAGTGAGTCGAGGCAACGCATTACCACTTCGCGCGCCGGCTCCGTAATGTCCGAGCCGCCAAAGCCGCGCATGACTACTTCAGGCATTCGCTCTACCTGGCCAGACCGCTTGTTCAGCGCCACTACCGCCAGCACAATGCCGTCTTCGGAAAGCGTGCGGCGGTCTTTGATCACCAGGTCTTCGACCACATCGATCGTCGATCCCGAATCAATCAGAACCCGGCCCGCCGTCACCTTGCCATTCTTGCGCGCCTGCTGCTGGTTCAACTCCAGCACATCGCCATCCTCGATCACGACCGCGCCGCCAATGGCTCCGGTCTCCTGTGCAACCTGCGCATGCTGCCTGAGATAGCGATAATCTCCATGCACCGGGATGAAGTATTCCGGCCGCACGAGATTGATCAGCAAACGCATCTCTTCACGGCTGCCATGACCGCTCACATGAATCAGCCCCTGCGAACCGTCGTCGCAGATCACGTTCGCATCGCGCCGGTACAGGTGATCGATCACGCGAAAGATACTCTTCTCATTGCCCGGAATAATGCGCGAGCTCAGAATCACCGTATCGCCCGGTTCAACCTTCGCATGCTTGTGGGTATCCACCGCGGCGCGGCTCAGCGCGCTCATCGGCTCGCCCTGCGTTCCGCTGATCAGCAGCATCAGCTTCTCGGGCGGAAAATCGCGTATCTGTCCCGGATTGACAAGCAGTCCGGGCGGAATATCGAGATACCCCAGATCCTGCGCAATCTCCGTACTTTCATTCATCGATCGGCCAATCACCGCGACCTTGCGTCCATGCGTGCGTGCCAGTTCCAGCGCAATGCGGATGCGATAGATGGACGATGAAAAGCAGCTGAAGAAAAGCTTTTTCTGCGTGCGGGAAAACAACTCATCCAGCCGCGGCTTCACCGCCCACTCGCTAGGCGTGTATCCATGCCGCTCGACATTGGTCGAGTCCTGAAGCAGCGCCAGCACACCGCGCTTGCCGTACTCGGCAAAGGTGTGCAGGTCAAATGGCTTCCCGTCCGGCGGGGAAAGATCGATCTTGAAGTCACCTGTATGAATGACCACGCCGACCGGCGTCTCGATCGCCAGCGCCACGCAATCCACCAGCGAGTGCGTCACCCGGATCGGCTCGATCGTAAACGGTCCAATGGTGAACTTCTTCTTCGGCTGGATCTCGATCAGATCGGTCTCGTCCAGCATCTTGTGCTCTTCGAGCTTGCCCTCGACATACGCCAGCGTGAACTCCGTGCCATACACCGGCACCTTCAGTTCCTGCAGTACCCACGGTAGGCCGCCGATATGATCCTCGTGGCCATGCGTCAGCAGAATTCCGCGCACATGCGCCTTGTTCTCGACCAGGTAGGAAATGTCTGGCACAACTACATCGACGCCCAGCAATTCCGTCTCGGGAAACATCAGCCCGGCGTCGATAACGATAATGTCGTCTTCCCAGCGAATGGCGAGGCAGTTCATGCCAAACTCGCCCAACCCGCCTAGAGGAATAATCTTGAGAGTTTTTGTCTGCATCGCGATGCCGAGTTCCAATGGAGGAGGTATGTGACCCTCACTGTCAGCCAGCGCAAATATCCTGAAGCGCCCGCATCCCCGAGAGTCCAGGGGAGAAATCAAACCGTAACACTATGAGTCTGATGCTAACACCTGGGTTAAGAAGCCCAACTCCGCCAGGCTGAAAAGAAATCTCGCCCGAGCCGAAGGAGCGCCATTGGCAATTGCACAGATTCGGAAGACCACGCTCGCAAAGCCACGCCCTCCCCTTGTCCGCTTCCGAACAGGAATGTCCGAATTCGACCACGCTAGGGCGGATGTCCGCAGTCTAATCTCTGATAATTCATAACTTTAGCCTCAAAAAAATCATCTCGATGATGGAACTGCCATTGCTGAAATCCGTATGACCCGTCATGGAGGGCACATGCCTGCTTTGTTCAAGGATTTCCGCTACGCGCTGCGCCAGCTCGGAAAGACCCCCGGATTTGCTATCGTCTGCATCCTCACTTTGGCTCTGGGCATAGGCGCCAATACCGCCGTCTTCAGCGTGATGAATGCCGTGCTGTTGCGCTCGCTCCCCGTCGCCGATCCCGGGCGCGTGGTCTACCTGCGGCCCTCCAATCCCCCGCGCAATACCGGCACCATTGCAACGGAAGAGACGGTTTCCTACCCGGTCTACGATGCGCTTCGCCGCCAAACCGGGGCCGTCACGCCAGTCATGGCCTACGTTCCGCTATCGTCCGGGAAAGTTGCAGTCCGCTTCGGCACCCAGCCTGAGGAAGCAGAAGGTGACATGGTCAGCGGCACCTTCTTTTCCGGCCTCGGAGTAGGTATGGCGCGGGGGCGTGGATTTACCGCGCAGGACGAAGACAGCCATGCCCCACTGGCTGTCCTGAGCTACAACTACTGGACACGGCGATTCGCGCGCGATCCTGAAGTCATCGGCAAAACCTACTATGTCAATGGAGTTCCGCTCACCATCGTCGGCATCGCAGCCGAGGGTTTCGAAGGTGTCGAGAGCGGTAATTCCGCTGACTTCTGGATTCCTTTGCAGAGCCGTCAGGAGTTGAACGCCTACGGTAACCCTCTGGAAGATGGACACACCTACATCAACGATCCCACGTGGTGGTGCCTGCGTCTGATCGGCCGTCTTGCTCCGGGCGTTTCCACAGCCCGAGCTTCAGCGCAACTGCAGCCTCTCTTTCAGACCGCTGCTTATGTTGGTGTCGGCAACCCGCAGCCCGGAGAGCACAAACCCACGCTGAATATCAGCGAAGCCAGAAGCTTTCCCGGCTACGACGATGAATACGGCAAGCCGCTGCGCATGTTGATGACCATGGTAGGACTGGTGCTGCTGATTGCACTGAGCAACGTAGCCATGCTGCTGATGGCTCGCAACACAACCCGCATTCGCGAGTTCTCGCTTCGTCTTGCGCTGGGCGCAAAGCGCGGCGATCTCTTCCGGCAGCTTCTTGCCGAGAGCCTCCTGCTAGTTTTCGCGGGTGGCGTTCTGGCGTGGCTTTTTGCTGCGTCAGCTACGCGGGCGCTTGCCGCCTGGGCACACATCGAGTCGAGCCTGGCTCCGGACTCGACCGTTCTCGCCTTCACTCTCAGCATTCTGGTCCTTGCTGCTCTGCTCTTCGGCTTCGCCCCGTTGCGCCTCGCGCTTTCAGCCGGACCGGCACAGGCTCTGAAAACCTCTTCATCCACAGCCAACACAGATGCAGGCAAATCACGCACCGGAAAAATCATCACCGCCCTCCAGATGGCCTTTTGCGTCGTGCTTCTGGTTGGCGGAGGGCTGCTCGTGCGCACACTGCAAAACCTCCAGAACATCCCTCTCGGTTTGAAGACCGATGGACTTGTGGTCTTTGGCGTTAAGCCCAACACGCTGACGCTTGAGCAGACCCGAGCCTTCTATCTCGAACTCATGAGTAAGCTGCGCGCTCTGCCCGGTGTGGAGAATATGACCATTATGGAAGAGCGCCTGGGTTCGGGTTGGTCTGACAATAGCGACATGAAGGTGGATGGCAAATTGCCAGACGCGCCCAACGGCGGCTCACGCACAGTTCGTCAGAATGTCTCCGGCCCCGACTTCTTCACTACACTCGGTATTCCGGTTCTTTCCGGCCGCGACTTCAACTCTTCCGATACTGCTAATTCTCCCCACGTCGTCATCATCAACGAGGAATTTGCCCGGCGTTTTCTGCCGGGGCAGAATCCTCTCGGCCATATCGCTAGCCCTGGCGGATTCGACTTCCCCATGACCATCGTCGGCGTCGTCAAGAACCACAAGTATCGCAGCATCGATGAGACGCCTATCCCCATGGCCTGGTATATGTATGCGCAGATCCCGGTGCTGGGCACCATGCAAGTTGAACTTCGTGTCCACGGCGATCCGTTAGCCATCCTGCCTTCCGCGGGTAAAGTCGTGCGCCAGCTCGATCCAAACCTTCCGCTCATCGATCCGATAACCCAGCGCGCCCAGTACGAAACCACCATCGCGCGGCAGCTTCTCTTCGCGCGCCTCGCCGGCTTCTTCGGCCTGCTCGCAGTCGTGCTCATCGCGACTGGCTTATACGGTACGCTCGCCTATCGCGTGAATAATCGCACAGTTGAGATCGGTGTGCGCCTGGCAGTTGGCGCACAGCGCAGCCAGGTGTTGTGGATGGTTCTTCGCGACAGCCTCATTCTCACAGCCGTCGGAGTGGCCGCTGGCTTGCCGCTGGCGCTGTTTGTCGGCAAGGCTCTGAGATCGGCGCTCTACGGAGTAACGCCCTTCGACAGCATTACCTATCTTGCAGCAGCAGTCATCGTGACGATAGTCGCCATGGCTGCGAGTGCCATCCCCGCGCGCCGCGCCGCAACCGTCGATCCGTTGACCGCCCTGCGTTCGGAATAAGTTTTTCGATATCCGCGTGCTGCATGCCTACTCGGCGCGCAGCGCGGATATCGGGTCTGCTTTCATCGCGCGGCGTGCGGGTAGATAGCAAGCTGTGAGAGCAATTGCAACCACCATCAGCGCCACGGCCGCAATCGTTGCCGGATCGGTTGCGCTTACTCGATAGATCAGCGATTGCAGCACACGGCCAAGAGCAAGAGCAACGGCAATTCCAGCTACAGTGCCGGTGATCGCCAGCAACGCAGCCTGTCCCAGCACCATGCGCAACAACTGCCGCGGAGGCGCGCCCAGGGCCAGGCGAAGTCCGAACTCCGGAATGCGCTGATGGACTGAATACGAGATCACGCCGTAAGTTCCGATTGCTGCCAGAATGATCGCTAATCCGGCAAAAAGTCCAACCAGAAAGAAGGCGAATCGGGGCGTCGCGATACCCTGGTCCGTAATCTTATCCATAACCTGTATCTCGGCTACCGCCAATGCTGGATCGATCTGCCTTACTTGACTTCGCACAGCATCCGCCAGCCATTTCGGGTCGGAACTGGAGTGCACAGCAAGTTCCAGGTCAGGAAATCCATATCCGGCCACCTGAGGCAGGCACCACCAGAAAGCCGGTGCAGCGCCTGGGCTGTTGGGTTTGTCTTTTACATCGCCAACCACTCCGGCAATGGTGTACCAGTCCTTTGCCGTGGGCTTATCGGTGAAGGTGATACGCTTTCCAACCGCGTTTTCTCCCGGCCAGTATCGCGTAGCGGTTGTCTGGTTGATCAGGATCACATTCGGCGAGTCGGCGTTGTCGCTCTGCGAGAAGAACCGGCCACCAATCAGAGGTATTCCAAGCGCGCGAAAGTAGCCGGGAGTCGCATAGTGATAGCGCGCATGAAACTCCTCATGTGGTGGAGGCTGCTTGCCTTCAATGTTGAAGCTGGTGTTGTCGTCATATCCGGTCCACGGCAAATCGCTGCTTGCTCCGGCATTCTGCACACCGGGTATTGAACCAAGACCGCTCATGAGCCGCTCATAGAAACGAGTTATATCCGCGCCGCTTTTGTAGGTCGCGTGAGGCAGCTGGATGCTTGCTGTCAGCACATGATCGCTTTTGAAGCCAGGATTCTGCTGCAACTGGTTAAGGAAGCTGCGCAACATCAGCCCGGCTCCGATCAACAGCAGACATGCCAGGCTCACCTCGCCCACTACCAATGCGCTCCGTAGCCGTTGTTGTCTCCCGCTTCCGGTAGCACTGCGCCCGCCTTCATGCAGCCCACTGCGCGGGTCGCTGCGGGAGGCCTGCAGCGCTGGAGCCAATCCAAACAGGATTCCAGTCGCCAATGAGATGACAAACGTAAATGCAAATACAACGCCGTTGACGTGAATCTCTGCGGCTCTTGGAAAGCTCGCAGGCAGCAGCGCGACCAGCGCCTTTACTCCCTCAATTGCCAATAGCGCGCCCAGGCCGCCTCCCAGCAGTGCGAGGAGTACGCTTTCAGTCAGTAGCTGACGAACGAGACGCTGGCGCGGCGCTCCCAGCGCCAGACGCACTGCGATTTCCCTTTGCCGAGCCGCGGCACGTGCGAGTAATAAGTTGGCAGCGTTCGCGCATGCGATCAGCAACACCATGCCCACCGCGCCCAGAAGCACAAGCAGCATGGTCCTGTTCGATCCCACCAGGTCCAGGTAAAGTGGCTTTACAAGAACCTGCCAGGAAGTCTCGCCGCCATGCTCACGGCCGATTTGATGCATGATCGCGTTCAGTTCCGCTTGGGCCTGCCCCGTAGTCACGCCAGGTCTAAGCCGTCCAATGCCTTCAATGAAATGAGAGCCGCGTTGCGACGGGTTACCCTGGAACTCAAATGGCCACCAGGCATCAACGCTGGCTCCGAAAGGCACCGCGCGATAGTCGTTCCCAGGATGCCGCGTTTCAGCAGGCATCACTCCGACAACTGTGTAGGGCTGCATATCGAGCGTGATTTCGCGTCCGATGATTTGCGAGTCGGCAGCGAAACGCGAGCGCCACAGCCGGTCGCTGAGAATGATCTGTTTTCCTCCTCCCGGTACCTCTGCTTTAAAGTCGAACTCGCGTCCAAGTTCCGGCTTCAATCCAAGCAGGTGAAAATATCCTGCAGTGACTCCAAATCCTGACAAGCGCACCGGTTCGCCGGAGCCGGAGAGTTGCAAGTCGCCGCGCGTGTAAGCCGCTAACGACTCGAAGGATTTATTTCGCTCCCTGTAATCGTGAAAATCCCATGGGTTGAGAGGAAACAGCGGATAAGCAGGACTGGTGAGGAAGATTCGCATCAGCCGATCTGGTTCGGCGTAAGGAAGCGGCTTCAGCAGCACTGCGTCGATGACACTGAAAATGGCGCTGTTCGCTCCGATGCTCAATGCAAGCGTTAGTGTCATGACGGCTGTGAAGCCGGGGTTCTGCCGCAACTGGCGTACCGCGTAGCGCACATCCTGCCACACGCTTTCCAGCCGGAAGCCTACCACCGAATTGCTTTCCTCGCGCAGCTTCGGTAGATTGCCGAATTGCTTCGCAGCAGCCTGCCGCGCCTCTTTCGTGTCTTTTCCATCAGCAGAAAACTCTCTTTGCAGTTGCGTCCGATGAAACGCCATCTCTTCATCCAGCTCACGATGAAAACGCTCACGTCCCAGCAGCAAGGCAACCTGTTTCCAGAGGCGAATTATGACATTCATACGAATCTCCCATTCTTCCGCTGATCTCCGCCTGACTACTCAGCCCTTAAGGCTTCTGCAGGATCGACACCAGCAGCCCGCCTCGCAGGCAGAAAGCTCGCCAGCATAGCGAAGCAGGCGAGTACCACTGCAACACCGGCAAGCGTCTCTGCATCCCATGCAGCGACACCGAAGAGCAGCTTGCGCATCAGAGTAGCTGCGCCAAGTGAAGCGCCAACACCCAGCGCAATGCCTAACCCCGTCAGCAACCCCGCCTCACGCAGAATCATGCCGTACACCGATCCACGCGGCGCACCCAGCGCCATGCGAACACCGATTTCCCGTGTACGCTGGCCTACGGAATAAGCGATCACGCCATACAACCCCACTACGCTCAAGACCAGCGCAATTCCCGCAAAGCCAGCAACAATCCACGCCGACGAACGATGCAGATACGCCGTCGGTGAATCGTGAATCCGCTTCAACATCGTCGATGGCGGAAAGACCGCGAGACCTGGATCGACGCGGTGAACACCTTCCGTCATCTCACGAAGCACGCTCTCTTCGGATTGCGATGTTCTAATCACCAGTCCGAGATCATTGCCGGGGTCCTGTTCGAAAGACTCGTAGAGCACTGCGCGAGGTGCTGCGTCCAGTTGACCCTCCTGCACATCGTCCACTACACCAACAATCTCGATCGGATGAGCAGATGCGTCACCATCCCAGGCGATGCGCTTGCCAACTGGATCTTCCCCTGCAAAGTACTGCCGCGCCAGAGTCGCATTAATGATCGCAACCAAAGGTTTCGACGCATCTTCATCCGCGCGAAAGGCGCGTCCGCGAACGATCTGTGCTTTGAGCGTAGCGAAGTAGTTGAAGGTAACGCTTCGCTGCGTCACTTCCTGATTGAGCTTCATATCTGGCCGGTCAAGCCGATGAAAGCTCGTCGCGCCATCTCCGTCCCCGAGAGGTAATTGATTGGTGATTCCTGCTGAGTTCACTCCCGGCAGATGCGAAATCTCATCAAGCAATTTCCGCTCGAGTACGATTTGCTCTGCAGGTGTGTGATAGGTATTGCCGACGGCAGCCACGCGCAGCAGTGCGAGATGATCCGGCTCAAAGCCTGTATCTGCGTGCAGCAAAAGATACAAGCTTTTTCCGAGCAAGCCAGCGCCCACCAGCAGCACCATCGCCGTAGCAATCTCGATGACCACTAGATTTGCACCAAAGCGCCGCCACAGCGTTCCAGCAGATCCGCGTGAACCTTCGGTCAGATCTTCGCGAAGATCTCCGCGCTTCATGCGCGTGTACGGCATATACGCAAACACCAGGCCAGCCAGGATGCTGATTACCGCCGAGAAAGCAATGACATGCAGATTCATGCCCGCTTGCTGTAAATACGGCATCGTTGCCAGCATATTTCCCGGCACAAACTGATGCACGAGCCGCATTGCTTCTGCACCGAACGCAATGCCCAAACTACCACTCAATCCGGCAAGCAGCAGACCTTCGATGACAAACTGCCTCATCAATCGCGAGGTCGAAGCGCCAAGAGCACCTCGCACGGCAATCTCGCGTCTGCGGCTTTCCGTTCTAACGAGCAGCAGGCTGGCGACATTCATGCTCGCAATCAGCAAGAGCAAGCCAGCCCCTCCGAGCAGTACCAGCAGAATCGGCCGTATATTTCCGAGAAACTCCTGCGTCAACGGGAAGAGCGTAGCAACTCGTTCACGATTCGTATCCGGATACACATTTTCCAGTCGCTCTGAAACTCCGCGAATATCGGCAGCAGCAGTGGCAAACGACACGCCATCTTTCAGTCGTCCTACTCCGAAGTAGTTATTGCAACCACGTAGCTTCTGGCAAACGCCATCAGGATGAATGGTCGTCCAGTAGTTGGCAGGCTCCGCCAGGGCAAAATGAAACTCCTTCGGCAGCACGCCGATAATCGTCATCGCCTTATCGTCAAACTGCAGCGTCTGTCCCAGCACATCGGTGCGGCCCCCAAACTTTCGCTGCCAGACGCCATAGCTCAACAGCACAGTTGGCGCGGCAGAAGCCGCATCTTCTCCCGCATAGAAGCCCCGCCCCAGCACCGGCGTCACTCCCAGCATCTTCAAAAACCCCGCGCTCACCTGCGCTCCATCCGCGGGCTGAGGCCCCTGCGGAGTTCGCAGCATGCCGATGCCCGGCGAGTAGATCTCCATATCTTCGAAGGTATGGTTCATCTTTTTCCAATCCACATAATCCGGATAGGAGAGATGAAACCGTGGGCCGAGATTGATGCCTTCATACAGCATCGCCAGCCGTGTCGGATTGGCATAAGGCAGCGGACGAATCAAAGCCGCATCGACAAATCCAAAGATCGCTACGCTTGCTCCAATGCCAAGAGCAAGAATCAGAATCGCAGTCAGCGCGAATCCAGTATTTTTTCGCAATTGCCGAAAAGCAAACCGAAGATCCTGCGCAACTGATTCAAATCGAAAGCTGACCATCTCTGTGCTTCGCTCCTTCAATCCCTCGGTATTGCCAAACTGGCGTTTAGCGATGCGTCGTGCATCAGTTGACGTCACGCCCTCAGAGCGCAGATCGTGCTCCGACTGCGCTCGATGAAATGCCATCTCTTCTTCCAACTCGTTGCGATATTGCTCGCGACGAAGAAGGTGCAGGAGCTTCGTACTCAATTGCTTCATCAAGTTCATTTCGTCTCCCGCAAGGTTTTATTCCGCACGCAAAGCCTCTGCCGGATCGACACCTGCGGCGCGCCTTGCAGGCAGGAAGCTCGCCAGCATAGCAAAGCAGGCGAGTAACAGAGCAACGCCTACCAAGGTTTCCAGATCCCATGCTGCAACACCAAACAACACCTTGCTCATCATCGTGGCTGCGCCCAGGGACGCTCCGATCCCGAGCGCAATGCCAAACATCGTGAGCAGTCCTGCTTCACGCAGAATCATGCCGTACACCGAGCCGCGCGGAGCTCCAAGCGCCATACGTACGCCAATCTCCCGCGTGCGCTGACTCACGGAATAAGCAACCACTCCGTACAATCCCACTGCGCCGAGCAACAACGCCAGCAAAGCAAAACCACCAACCAGATATGCAGCAGAGCGATGAATAGCCGCGGTTTGCGAGTCGCCGATCTGTTGATCCATAGTTGTAGGGTTCGATACGCCAATTCCCGGATCGATCTGATGCACCGTTGCGCTCAGTGTGGGCAGCATTGATTCCGGAGACTGGACCGTTCGCACAATCACGGCAATAAAGTTGTCAGCCCCCTGGTACATCGGGTAATAAATTACTGGCATCAGCTCTGCATCCAGCTGCGCTTCACGCACATCTTCAACTACGCCCACGATCTCATGCAGAGAATCCTTTGAAAGATCGAGTCCTCCGATCTTCTTACCAATAGGATCTTCATTCGGAAAGTACTGCTTCGCCAATGCAGAGTTGATGATTACCGTGGGTGGCTTGGTTGAGTCTTCGCTCTCCGTAAATTCACGGCCCGCGATGATCCGCGACTTCAGCATCTTGAAGTAATCCGGAGTTACATCGCGTTCCGGCACATCGTTATGCTCGCCATGCCATGGATGTCCAAGAACTCGAAACCAGGTCGTATCGCATCGGCAAGTCAGCGGTGGATCACTGGCCAAACCTACGGAAATCACTCCCGGTAAAGCTGAAATGCGGCGCATGACCTCGCGATCGAGCTTGAGCGCATTCGGAGCCTTTCCGTACGCGGCATCCGGAGCTTGCACCGTTATCATCGCGAGATGATCCGGCGCAAGGTGCAGATCGACATGCAGCAGCTTATAGAAACTCTTCGAAAGCAGTCCCGCTCCGGCAAGCAAAACAACAGCAGTTGCTAGTTCCAGCACAACGAGGTTCGCCCCAAGACTGCGCCAGGAGCGTCCCGCATATCCTCGTCCACCTTCCTGCAAACCATCGATCACACGTCCGAGCGGCAATCGCAACATCGGCGTGACAGAAAACAATGCTGCCGCCAGGATCGCAAGCAGGAATGCAAATAGAACACAGTGCAGGTTCAGGTGCAGGTCTTTCAGATAGGGCATCGAGTCCAGTTCAGGTTTTGAGAGAAGGCCCGTCAGCGCCTGCATCCCGAACCCCGCCAGACATAGGCCCAGCAAAGAGCCGAGGGCAACCAGTGCCGCGCCCTCAGTCGCGAACTGCCCAATCATGCGCGATCGAGAAGCTCCCAGTGCTCCGCGCACTGCCATCTCCCGCTTTCGGCTTTCTGCTCGAACCAGCACAAGGCTCGCAACATTGATGCAGGCAATCAGCAACAGCAGCGTTACCCCGCCAAGCAGCACCAGAAGCACAGGCTTGATGTCTCCGGTGATCACTTCGGAGAGCGGCAGCGCAATCGCTCCTTGATCGCGATTCGAATCGGGATACTGCAGTTCAAGCCGCGCAGCAATGGCTTTCACATCGGCATTGGAGGCTGCAACGGAAACACCGTCATTGAGCCGTCCAACGCCGTTCAGATTATGGCAGCTGCGTCTTTTCTCGCATCCAGTCGGATCGTGAAGAGTCATCCAGAAATCGGCTCGCCCGCGTGGTGCAAACTGAAATTCCGGCGGCAAGACTCCGATGATCGTGTATGAGCCGCTATCCAGCGTTAAAGAGCGGCCGATCACGTTGCGATCGCTGTCAAAGCGATTCTGCCATGTTGCATAGCTCAACAGAGTAGTTCGCGGTTTGTCGGGAGCACTTTCGCCCGGATAAAAATCGCGGCCCAATATCGGCTTCACTCCAAGAGTGCGGAAGAAACCATCGCTGACACGCGACGCCGGCACCGGCTCGGCGCCAGCAGGAGTAGGCAGTAGAACTCCACTTGACGTCCATACCTCGAGCGATTGGAAGACGCGGTTCTGTTTTTTCCAGTCGAGATAATCTTCGTAAGAAAGATTGCAATGGGGGCATCCCGTCGATATTTCGTATACGCCCATCACGCGAGTCGGATTGAAGTAGGGAAGAGGCTTGATAAGCGCACCGTCTACAAATCCGAAGATCGCCACGCTCGCGCCAATGCCCAGCGAAAGTATGGCAATCGCGGTCAGCGCAAACCCTGGATTCTTTCGCAATTGGCGGAGCGCAAATTGCAGATCCTGAATCACCGATTCAAAGTGAAAACTAACGATGTTGGTGCTATGGTCCTTAAGCTGTTCGGCATTGCCGAACTGCCGGGTTGCTGCACGGCGCGCATCCGAAGCGTTTCATGCCGGAGGAGCGAAGCTCCCGTTCCGACTCAACTTGATGGAATGCCATCTCTTCTTCAAGCTCGCTGCGATAGCGCTTTCGCCAGAGCAAAGCCTTAACGCGTTGAAAAAATCCCGCTGCACCGCTCATCGACACGTCCTCCATGCGATTTCACCTGCTGTCGTTGCAGCAGCCGATCGCGTTCTCTATTCCGTTCGCAATGCTTCCACGGGATCGACAGAAGCTGCTCGCAGTGCGGGCCGCAGACTAGCCGGCAGCACAGGCAGAAGCAGTAAAAGAATGGCAACTACAAAAATGACCGGGTCATTTGGCTCAACGCCATAAAGCTGGCTTTGAAGGAACCGTGTCAACATCAGCGTGGCAGCGAGCCCGCCACAAATACCAAGCGCAGCAGAGAGCATCGTGCGCCGCAGAAAGAGCAGGGAAATCTGTTTTCGCGTCGCTCCGAGCGCCATGCGCACGCCAATCTCCCGCTTGCGCTGCGTCACCGAATACGACACCACGCCATAAATCCCGACACATGCCAGCAGCAGCGCAATCGCAGCAAACGAAGCCAGCAGCGCCATGTTCAATCGCGGCTGAGCAACTGCCTTATCCAGCAACTCATTCATCGTTCTTACGTTGGCAATAGCCTGCCGCGGATCGGCACGATGCGCCAGATCGCGAACCTCTCGTGCAAGCTGATCGGGCGGCAGATTTGAGCGCACCACAAACGATCGCTCCACGATTCCCTGATCGTCATCCGCAGGCCAATAAACCTCCGGCCCTGCTGATTGCCTGATAGAACCGGCTGTTCCGCGGACGTTGCTCACGACGCCGATGATTTCAAACGGCTGGCCACCCACGATCAGGTGCTTTCCAAGCGGGTTTCCAGCAGGCAGATACTGTTGCACCAGCGCCTGATTCACCATGATTGGAGTCTCTTTGGTGTTGTAGTCTCGTGCATCAAAGCCGCGTCCGGCAACCACCTTCATCTGTACGGCATTGAGATAGCCGCCTCCAATGTGTCTGTCCTCCGCATTGATTGCAGGCTTGTCAGGAATGCGCGGCAGCCAGTCCGCATCGAAGTTGCTGCGCAAATGCCAGTCTGTCGTCGGCAACGCATCAATCTGTCCAACGGCATTTACTCCCGGCAGCGTTGAAATATCTTCCTGCAGAGTGCTGAAGAACTGATGAACCTCCGCAGTCTTCGCATTCCATGGCAGATTTGCCGAGAACGTGAGCACATGTTCGGGATCGAATCCAAACGGCGTCTTCATCAGCTTCCAAAGCGACTCAGCCAGCAGACAAGCGCCCACCAGCAGCATCAATGACAAGCCCACCTGCACAGCAATGAACACATTGCGCACGCGACCGCCTGCCGACCCAGCCAGCCGCGTCTCGCCGCTTTGCAGCGCAGCAGCCAGGTCTCTCCGCTGGTTCTGCCATACCGGAGCAAGTCCAAATCCGACCCCGGCAAGAACTGACAACGCAATCGCAAAACACAGCACCGGCCAATGTATTGCGCCGCCATTCTGCAACCCAGGCATGCCCGGTACTTTGCTCATCACAGAGCGAATCACGAGCAATGCGCCGCCAATGCCGAACGCACCGCCCGTCAGCGAAAGCAGCACGCTTTCAGTAAGCAGCTGCAGTACGATTCGTCCGTTCGACGCTCCCATCGCGCGCCGCAGAGCAACCTCGCGTGCACGCACCGTAGCCCTCGACAAAAGAAGATTCGCAACATTGATGCAGGCAATCAGCAGCAGAGTCGCCGCAGAAAGCAGCAGTACCAGCAGAGCCGGCTTCGACCCGCCATAAATACTGTCGCGCAGCGTCTCGCTCGCGAATCGCCACTCGCCGTCCGATCCGGCAAATTCGCGCTGCAGCTGGAGCCCAATGGTTGTAAGCCCTGCCTCTGCCTGTGCCGGCGTCACACCATCTTTTATCCGCGCGTAGACGTTAACAAAGCGCGTGCCCTCGCCCCGATACCCTCGATACTGCCCTGGCGCAAAGTGCGATGGTCTCCACAAATCCACTCCACCCGGAATCTGAAACTCCGGCGGCATCACCCCTGTAATTGTCGCGGCTTTCTGATCCAACAGCACTGCCTTGCCGATTACGCCCGTATCGCCGCCAAACCATTGCTGCCACGCCGAGTAGCTGAGCACCACCGTATCGGGTGCATTCGGCAGGCAATCTGAGTCAACAAAAGTCCTGCCCAGCAGCGGCTTCACTCCAAACAGCGTCCAGAACTGCCCGCTTGCACTCGCCGCTCTCGCAGCAAGTGGTAATTGGCCTGCATGAATCATCGTCGGATGATCGAAGTAGAAATAGGCCATGCTTTCAAACGAGCGATTTCTGGCAACAACATCAAAATATCGAGGCATGCCTACCAAACCACCCGTCGAGCGGCCATGAACCCGCTGATCCTCGATATGAAGAATCCTGCCCGCATCTCGATAGGGCAGATTGCGCAGCAGCGCTGCATACACAAGCGAATACATCGCCGTAGTTGCACCAATGCCCAGAGCCAGTGTCATCACCACCGTAAGCGCAAAGCCAGGCGATCGCAGCATCTGCCGCGCCGCATACCGCACGTCCCGTACCAGGTTCTCGATGCGAAACGACACCATCTCATGGCTCTGTTCCCGCAGCTTCATCTCATTGCCAAACTGGCGCAGAGCTGTTCGCTTTGCCTCGGCGCGGGACAGGCCATCCGCTTCCAGCTCGCGCTCCGCTTGCGCCCGATGAAATACCATCTCCTCCGTCAGTTCATCGCGGAAGCGCTCTCTTCCCAATAGCAACGCCAACTTACGGAACAGTCGCATCTTCGGCCTCCGCCTATGCCTCTTGGTCCTGCAACACTCGTCCGATGGCCTCGATCATGCGCTCGAACTCCGAAACCTCCAGCCCCAGCTGCTTGCGTCCATCAGCCGTCATCGTGTAATAGCGCGCGCGGCGATTGGTCTCAGTCATCTTCCACTCCGCCTTAACCCACCCCTGCAGCAGCAAACGCTGTAACGCCGGATAAAGCGACCCTTCTTCCACCGTCAACACATCGTCTGAAATTCGCTTGATATGTTGGGCAATCCCATATCCGTGCAAAGGCGCTCGGGTCAGCGTCTTCAGAATCAGCATGTCCAGGGTGCCGGGCAACAGGTCGGGTTTCTTAGCCATGCTTTGATGTATAGATAAACTATGGATAGAAAGTCAATGGGGAAAATTCAGCGCGCTATCTTCCGCAAAAAAGCAGCCGGGCGTGAACCCGGCTGCTGCGTATTTCTAATCGTCTAAAAGACGGGCAACGCTTCCATCGCTATCGCAGCAGATCCTCCAGCGCGGCGCTCAGCTCCGTTTTGTCGTCTCGATACTTCACAATCACCGGAGCGTACAGGCTTAATCCCCATTCAGCGCCCTTGCCGCGGCTCACTGCCCGCGAACCTGGCACCACAACCGCGTTTTCGGGAATAATCAGCGGCATCTCAGCCGTAGCCCGCAGCGTCTCGCCGTTTACCAGGTCAAACACCGGCGTTCCGCGGGTCAGTATCGTTCCCGCCGCCAGTACTGCGCCTTTGCGCACAATCGTTCCCTCGTACACGCCCGTATTCCCGCCGACCAGTGCATCGTCCTCGATGATCACCGGACTCGCATTCACCGGCTCAAGCACGCCGCCAATCTGCGCAGCCGCGCTTAAATGCACACGCTTGCCAATCTGCGCGCAGCTTCCCACCAGCGCATGTGAATCCACCAGCGATCCTTCGCCCACATAAGCTCCGGTGTTCACATACATCGGCGGAACGCAGATTACCCCTCTCGCCACATAAGCTCCAGCCCTCACGCTCGATCCGCCGGCCACCATGCGCACGCCATCCTCCGGCTTAAAACGCCGCAAAGGAAAAGTATTCTTGTCGACCAGGGAAAGCCCCACACCGGGCAGTTCCGTCAGCACACCCAGCCTGAATCCAAGCAAAATGCCCTGCTTCACCCAGGCATTCACCCGCCACCCCGTCGGACTGGCGGCATCGGGCTCGGCCGAGCGCAACTCGCCCTTTTCGAGTCCATCGCGCAACTCGATAAAGGCCTCAAGCGCCTTGGCTTGCAGTGCAAAATCGGCGGCTAATTCAGGGTGGGAGAAAAAATACTCAATGGTTCGTTGTAAAGGAGGAACGTTCATCTCCTCCCAAGTTTAGCAACTTGTGCCGGGCCGAACGTCGCCGGTCCGGCACATGCTCTGCATCATGCTGACGTCGATCCAATAAGACGACTGGTCGTACAGACTGGCTCACGACCACTGTGGTCGAGGTTTTTACTTCATGAACTTCGATCGCACATTCTGCTTCTTCCTTGTTCATCAATTGCAGTCGAAAAACCCGTCCATCTTCCAGCGGAATCAGCGTTACCGGCGCGGACTTGCCTGCAAGCTTTCCGCTCGCCCGCTTTGCCTCAAGCCACAGGCTCAACCGCTGGTCATGAATCACCGGCGAGTCGCTCCAGAACGATGGTTCCAGCGGACAAACAATCCGAAGGTGGTCCAGTTCCAGTTCGATATCTTGCAGACCGCGCGGAAAGTGCTCCAGAACATTCAGAGCACCGACATGCAGTCCAACCAGTCCTTTACGGTCCAAGTGCTTCTCATGCGTTCGGACTACCATAATCCACCTCCAGGGAGCCCAAGCGTGGAATTGAAATAGATAGTTGAGAAGAAGAGGGTCTCGGTAAAAACCTCGTTATTGACTGGGCTTCCCGAAGTGGGTTTGCACATCAGTCCTGACGGGCTTGATGACTTGTTATATACACAAGTAACACGAAATGAGTGTTACTGCGCCTTCAAAACCAAAGAAAAGGGCGAGTTTTCTCGCCCTTCCGGTATCTTTCTTGCTATTTACATATTTCGGTTCGGTATCAAACCATCGAAAACTTTGAATGGAAACGTTACCCTGAAAATCCGACCGGATAGGGCGTCGTCCTCACCTCGCTGTGCCCGATCGGCTGCAGCCGGAAAGCGTGCTCTCCGGCGGGAACCAGAGCTAAGGGAGCCGGCTTCGAAGCAAGCTTTCCGTTCATTCGTTTCGATTCCAGCCAGGAGACAAGCCGCTCATCATCGATCTCCGGCTTGCCTTCCCAGAACTCCGGCTTGAGACTACACACGATGCGGAGATGGTCCAACTCCAACTCCACCACCGACACTTCTGGCGGGAAAAACCGTTGCACATTGCCGTCACCCACATGCAACCCCGTCGTCCTTCGGCGCTGATTTGCTACTTGAACGACCATTTTCAACCTCGCGGTGCTTCAACCCTGGAACAATCGCACTCGCATAGCTCAAACCAGCAGGGTTATGGTTCGAGATCTACCGTTGGGCCAGAACTGTTGTGCAGAAATCGTTCACATCTCGCGCATGAACCCCGTCCATTCGCTCTCGATCCGTGTCCGCTCATCGTATGTTTGCTCGATGGCGAAGCTTCCAGGAAAGCCACAAAGCTCATTCCCGGTCATGCAAACGCGGACCTAACTTTGGTCGGAATTGCCGTTATCGGCGAGATGCAGCCCCGATCATGCCCAACATCTATAAGATGCGGGTCGCAAGCCAAATGGGTACTTCGAGTTTGATGAATTTTGCTGGAGACAATTACGACATAGGGATGAAACCGCATTGCGCAGGAGCATTCATCTAATTCGTATCGGCTGCAGAGTCAGTTACATGAGCCTTATTCGAGTTACACCACCGATTGCGCAACCGCACGGGAAATCGCTGAAAAGGGCAACAGAGGAAAGAAGAATGGATGACGCCAGGGTGTCTTAGAACATCCTCATGTCGCCCTCGGGCAACGGCGCCTCACGCAGCAGACCAAGCTCACCAGCCAACCGCTCGAGCCTCTGCCTCAAAGCCTTGTCAGGCTTTACCAGCGGCAGCCGCACAGTCGCATCGCACCGGCCCATCATGCTCAGCACTGTCTTTACCGGCCCCGGATTCGACTCCCAGAAGTTCGCGTCGAATAGCCGCATGTATTTGCGCTCGATCTCACGCGCCAGCGCCCACTCATTCCGCAGCGCCGAACGCACCATCCGCCCGACTTCTGCGGGAGCCTCGTTCGAAGCCACGCTGATAAGCCCATCGGCACCGACACCAATCGCCCCAAGCGCCAGGTTGTCATCACCGCAAAACACCTTGAAGTGACGCGGAGCCCAGTGTGCCAGCGTCGCAATCTGCGGAATCTTCCCGCTCGACTCCTTCACCGCCATCACATTCTCCAGATCCCCAGCTAGCCTTATGACCGTCTCTGGCTCCAGAGACGTCCCTGTCCGCCCCGGCACGTTGTACAGCACCACCGGCAGCGGATGCACCGTCTCTGCCAGCGCCCGGAAGTGCAGATACTGCCCCTCCTGCGTTGGCTTGTTGTAATAAGGATTAGCCGAAAGCACCGCGTCCAGGCCACGCACCCGCGAGAGCTTCTCCGCCATCCGCACTAGTTCGCGCGTCGAGTTGTGCGTGCACCCGGCCCATACCGGCACGCGCCCAGCCGCCGCCTCCACCACCGTCGTCACGACAGACAGCCATTCCCCCTCGTCCAGCGTCGCAGCCTCACCCGTCGACCCGCAGGCAACAAGAAAATCGATCCCAGAGTCGATCTGCCAGTTCACCAGCGCCACCAGCGCCCGGTCATCCACCGATCCATCGCTCCGGAAAGGAGTTATCAACGCTGTGCCGCAACCCGTCGTTTGCATCGCAACTGTTCCTCTTCTACAAGTCTTTCAATCAGTCCAAGGGTGAGTGTATACCGCTGAGATGGCGGATGACGGCTAAGCGGCGGAACAGATCATTCGGGTCATTTTCCGGACGGAACTTCCACCAGTCGATGAATCGAACAAGGCTCCTCCGTGCTCCACGCATACTCCCCATTCGGCTGAGCATCCAGAATCTTCCGATCCGCATCTTCATCCGCCTTCGCCAGCGGCACCAGCCCGCGCCAAAGCAGCTTCCACTGCGGCCGCTCCGCAATCACGTCATGGCATTCGTCATTCGCATACAGCAGATCCAGCAATCCCGGCCGCGCCGCAAAGCTCAGTTCCATCCGCCGCAGCATCAGCTTCATCACCGCATCTCGAAAAGGATTGAACAGATACGCCACGCAAGGCCCGGCAGGGAAGTCGAACTCCGTGATATCGGCCCCGATCATCCGCATCGGAGCCCGCGCTTTTCGTGCAGCACTCCACTTCGCAATATTCTTCTGCGCAATCGTCACCAGCTCTGGATGCAGCTCGACTCCGATCACTTCGCGAAACGGCAGCCGCGAAGCCAGCAGCATCGCCCGCCCCATTCCTGCCCCAATGTCGATAAACGTGTAATCCTCAAGCGACGCCCGAGGCTTCGTCCGCAACCAAAGATCCAGCAGCTTCTCCACTACCGAAGGAGCAATGCCGTAGTAAGCCGTAGTGTGCTTGTCGTTGCGATGGCCGGTCGAGAGGTGCTGCCCCAGCACCAGCCCGCTGGTCTGTACTCCGTGCTCCACATCAAAGGGATGGCGGAGAAAACCTTCCATCACACGCAGCCCGGGCAAAAGTCTCTTCCGGCCCATCTCAGCTCTGCGCCCTTCCCGGTTGCTCGTGCTTAAACCTGGTCAAAGATATCGCGGAAGTCCCAGACGCCCTTCTTGCCACCCAGCCACTCTGCGGCCTTCACCGCGCCTTCGGCAAATGCCCGGCGGCTCAGAGCTTCATGGCGCAGTTCAAAGACGTCAGTTTCGCACTGTGCTTTGACCAAGTGAATGCCCACATGGTCGCCTTCACGCTTCGAGGCAATCTCTACCTCAGCGCCGGGACGCACGTCCTGGATCACCTTCTTTAGCGACAGAGCGGTTCCTGACGGAGCATCCAGCTTCGCAGTGTGGTGTGTTTCTTCAATGTGGAAGCGGAATCCCTCCAGTTTGGCAAGCTGTCCCGTCAGCCGAAACAGTTCCTGCACGCCCTGCGAAAAGTTGCTGCCGTAGACAAGCGCGCCATCCTTGCGAGCCGCCAGCGCCTTCATCTCATCCAGCTTGTCCACCAGCCTGTCGTGCCGACCACGATGCGTCCGCCCAGAGCAAGGCATGCACGCATATTCTCAAGAGCGGCCTCAGGATTGGTGAAGTCGATCGCAACATCCATCTGAGCCAGCGTCGGAGCCGTCAGCGCTCGCGCCCCCTGGTTCTCATGAAAGTCCAGCACGCGCACCGAGTGGCCGCGCTCCCGCGCCACCTGCGCCACCAGACTCCCGGTCTTTCCCTTCCCAGCACCAACATCAACATCTGCGTTCTCCCAAACCTAAACCTGCGGAAGCGAAATGGTTCACCTGATGACGCCGACTTGCGTGCCTCTAGATCGAATATCTCCGGATCGGGGTCCTGGAAGAATGTCGCATGCAGCGACCGAACGGCCTCCTCTGCATCGTCCTCATCAATCATGAAGCTCATGTTGATTTCGCTCGCTCCCTGCGAAATCATCCGCACATTCACATGCTTCACCGCAGCAAACACCTGCGCCGCAATGCCCGTTCTGCCCGCGAATATCTTCGCCCACCATGCAGACCAGCGCCTTCCTGCCCTCATACTTCACATCCGCCAGCTTGCCCAGGTCATCGGCAATCGCCGGCAGCTTATCCGTCGAGTCGACCGTCAGCGAGACACTCACCTCGCTGGTCGAAACCATGTCTACGGGGCACTGATGTTTGTCGAAGATGTCGAAAATAGCCTTCAGATACCCGTGCGTCATCAGCATGCGGCTCGCCACCACGTCGATGATCGATCAACCGTTTCTTCACCGCGATGCTCTTGAACGGGCTCTTGCAGTGCGGCGCCAGTGAAATAATCCGCGTACCCTCGTTCTCCGGATTCCTCGAGTTCAGCACCAGTACCGGAATATTCCGCCGCACCGCCGGCAGAATCGTCGCCGGATGCAACACCTTCGCGCCGAAATACGCCAGCTCGGCGGCTTCTTCAAAGCTGATTACCTTCACCCGCAGCGCATCCGGGCAGATCCGCGGATCGGTCGTCATGATCCCGTTCACATCCGTCCAGATCTCGATAGCCTCCGCGCGCATCGCGCCGCCGATGAGAGCACCGGTAAAGTCCGAACCCGCCGCGCCCCAGCGTCGTCGTAATCCCACCTTCGTTACTGCCGATAAACCCACCCATCACCGGCACACGGCCCGCATCCAAATGCGGCTTCACATGCTCGACACAACGCTCCTCGATCAGATCGTCCTGAGGAACCGCCTTCTGATACTGCGAATCCGTGATGATGACCCGTCGCGAATCGATATGAACGCCGTTCAATCCGCGCTCCAGAAAGGCCTCGGCGATCATCGCACTCGACAGCCGCTCGCCATAGCTGACAATCAGATCGGAGATGCGCGGCGTCAGCTCCAGAATCGCCGCGAGGCCACGCAGGACCTCATCCAGCGCATCGAACTCGCGCTCCACCCAGTTCTGTAAAGCAGCCGTCTTTACCGGATCTTTGATCAGCGCCGCAGCAGTGTCCTTATGCCGGCTGCGCAACCGTGCGCTTATGCCTAATGCTCCTGTGCGATCACCACGGCTCGCCGCCGACGCACAAGCCAATAGCTGGTCCGTCACCTTTGCCATGGCCGAGACCACAACAACGGGTTTCTTCCCGGCAGCAACTCTTCCCGCGACAATGTTAGCGGTCCTTAAAATGGCCGCCGGATCTTCCACCGACGTACCGCCGAACTTCATCACTACCAGGCTCATCCAGCGTTCCTATCGTCTGCATCGCAACTGAAGTTTGTGTCGCAACCGAAATTCGGTTCCTCGCTGATGCTCTGCGTATACCTGAGCACGCTAAATTGTCGTGCGTAAAGGATCAGGCGCGCCCTACAGCCTCAGCCACCGGCTCCAGCTTGCCCAAACTCAGCAACAGTTCCGCATTCACAATCGCCGCCCCCGCGGCTCCGCGAATCGTGTTGTGCGAGAGTACCGTGAACTTCCAGTCGAGCAATCCGCAAGGTCGCAGACGGCCCACCGATGCAGCCATGCCGCGCCCACGATTCTTATCCAGCCGTGGCTGCGGACGATCCTCCGCCGCAATCCACTCCACCGGCTGCTCCGGAGCGGTCGGCAGATGCTGCCCGGCCAGCGGCTTGAACTCCGCCCACGCCGCCAGCATATCTTCCTTCGTCGCCGGTCGGCCAAGCTTATTGCCCAGCTTGATCGAGACCGATTCCGTATGCCCATCCTCGACAGCCACGCGGTTGCAGTGCGCGCTCATCCGTGCGGCTAAAGGCGCAATGTGTTCCCCATCCAGGCGCCCCAGCAGCTTCAGAGTCTCCTCTTCCATCTTCTGCTCTTCGTTTTTGATGAACGGAACGACATTGCCCAGAATGTCCATCGACGGCACGCCGGGATATCCCGCGCCGCTCACCGCCTGCATCGTCGTGACAAAAATCTGCTCAATGCCAAAGCGCTCTTCGATCGGCTTCAGCGCCAGCACCAGCCCAATCGCCGAGCAGTTCGGATTGGTCACGATGTACCCGCCCGACTCCTTGCGCCACTCCTGATCTTCGATCAGGTGCAGATGATCCGCATTCACTTCAGGAATCACCAGCGGCACATTCGGATGCATACGGAATGCGCTCGAGTTTGAGACCACGGCGCAGCCAGCCGCGGCGAACTTCGGCTCCAGTTCGCGGGCAATGTCTGTATCAAGCGCGGCAAAGATAATCTTTGGCGCACTGGCTGGGTCCGCCGGCGAAATCGTCATCCGCGCAATGCGCTCAGGGCACGGCGTGTCGAGACGCCATTTGGCTGCTTCTTCGTAGCGCTTGCCGCTTGAGCGGTCACTTGCCGCAAGCCACGTAATCTTGAACCACGGATGGTGTTCAAGAAGCTGGATAAAGCGCTGGCCGACCATTCCAGTTGCGCCGAGGATGCCGATTTCATGCTGAATTTGCATAATATTGAACCCTCCAGTGTACAGGAGAGTGAGGGTTCAGGATGAGATGCAATACGGGATAGGTAGCAGAATCCGCCAACAGTAATGCAGAAGAGAAGGGAAGTCGAGCATGCCGACAAATCCATCAAAAAGTAGGCCGGGGGTAGGTAGGCCGGAGATTTATCCCCGGCACAAAGCCAACGCCATCATCGGGGATTGTAGGGATGGGTTTTAGCCCATCCATTCATCCCCTGAGGCGAGTTTCGATCTTTGTCCCAGCCTCGGAAATCCCGATTTGAAATCGCTGCCATGATTGGCGCTGGATTCTATCTGCCTCAGTTCTTCCGCTTGCCCTCGCGCGTCAGCAACTGCTCCAGCTCTTCCTTGAACTCGCGCACATCCTTGAAGTCCCGGTACACGCTTGCGAAGCGGATATAAGCCACCGTATCCAGCGACTTCAGCTCATCCATGATGCGGCTGCCAATCTCCACGGTGCTCCGCTCCCGCTCCGGAGCATCCATCAGAAAGCTCTCTGTCGCATCCACAATCGCTTCAAGCTGGCTGGCCGAAACCGGCCTCTTCTCGCACGCGCGCAACAGCCCGCTCAGCACCTTGTGCCGTTCGAACTTCTCCCGGCGGCCATCCTTCTTGACCACCATGTAGGGAATTTCATCGATGCGCTCGTAAGTCGTAAAGCGCCGCTCGCACTTCTCACACTCCCGCCGCCGGCGAATCGAGTCCGCTTCTTTGCTCTCGCGGCTGTCGACCACCCGGTCCTGGGTAAACCCGCAATAAGGACACTTCATCGTTAGCGCAATGGTAGGGCAATCGCAGATCGTTGCCAAGCAGGATAGCTAAGCATCACTCGGATCTTGGAGTGTTTCCGCCTTGGCCGAGTCGCTTTCCTGCGCCACCTTGCGCAGGCTGATGTTCTCAAACTGAGCCCAGATCAGTCCCACCGGGATAATGCCCAGGAAGGTCACGATCAGCAGCATCGCCGCACAGGCCGTCGATGCTTCGATTGACGAGCCAAGAATGCCTGTGAGCGCTGCTGTCACCGCCGCAATCTGCGTAAACCAGCCCAGCACCGGCAACTGGAAGATGCTTGCGCCACCGCTGACAATCATCAGCAAAACGCACTTCGAAGGCTCCGTCCCAGCGAGTTGCGAACTTGCTTGGAAGGCTCGGCAGATTTCAAAGTAGGAAAGCGTGATCATGACCCACATCACCAGCGACAATGTCGCGGGAATCAGGAAATCCGTGGCGGACCGCATCGTGTCCAGTCCCGCGCGGAAGGTGCGGATATTCTCGCCGATTGCTGCGCCCAGCTTCTTCGAGAAGATACCGAAGGCATGCTCGCAGAAACCGGCAAAGACGCCTCCACTGATGCGGATCGCAGCCAGAAAGGCAAAGCCAAACGCCGTGAGCACCAGTCCGCCAAAACGCGCAGCCAGCGGCGCCAGATGCGGAAAGTGCGCGGCAAAGGTGGAGATCATCTTCGAGTGGCTCATCGCCCGCAGCATCTCAGCTTCCGGCACCCAGAGCATTGCAATCGAAAAGATCAGCGCCATCGAACCGGCATCGAAGAGCCGCTCAACGATATAGACAGCCACCTGCGAGCTGAGCGGCAACCCGGTCTTCTTGGAAGTCAGATACGGGCGCACCAGGTCGGCTACGCGCCCAATCAGCGCTACCGAGGTAAAGCCGATTACCTGAGTCCCCACCAGCGAGAACATCGGCACACGCTTGTTGTGACGAATCAGCGCTGCCCAGCGCAAGCCGCGCAGCACATAGCCCAGGTAAATGCATCCCAAAGCAATTGCGATCTTGACCCAGCTCACCTCCGATAGCTGTTGGCGGAATGCCGCAAAGTTAAAGCCGACATGCCGATAGGCCCAGATGCCGAAGCCGATCAAAGCTACGAAAACGATGACGCTGACAACCAGCTTTCCGGATTTCACTGCGCTCCCGTTCCGTGGCTTTCGGCAATGGTGACTTCGCCGCGGCGGGCAGCCACGCGCCGGTTGAATTCGCGAATGACACGCGCCACATACGCCCGCGTCTCGTGATACGGCGGAATCCCATGATAGCGGTCTACCGCTTGAGGACCGGCATTGTAAGCCGCCAGCGCCAACGGAATATTGTCGTGATACCGAGTCAGCATCTCATTCAGATAAGCCGTGCCTCCGCGCACGTTGTCATCCGCGGTAAAGCTGTTCGTGACACCCAGTTCCAGCGCCGTTGCCGGCATCAACTGCATCAGGCCTCTCGCTCCTGTGCGGCTCACGGCGTGTGTGTGCCCGTCGCTCTCGGCCTTCACCACGCTCGCCAGCAGATCCACGTCCACGTCATGCTCCGCTCCCGCTTTTGACAGAATGGGACGCAGATCCGCGGCGCTTAACCGCTCCGGCTCAGGACTCTGCGGCACTGAACCAGGCTTCCGCTGACCACTCTGAAACACGGGTGCCGGTTTAGTCCCAAGCGGCAGATCGGCCACAGTTTCCACAACCGCAACCGAATCCGCATCCACTTCGAAGTAGTCCGTCCCATGGCGTTCCAGGTAGACCCGCACTCGTCCATCAGCCACCTTATGGTGATCGCAGACCACGTCAAATCCGTTGTGGAACGTAATGCGTTCTGCGGCCTGCGCCAGTTCAGGCGCACCCATAAGCAACGCAAGCCCACACCCCGCAACCCAACCGGTCCGGAGCATAAACTTCCCGTGTTTCCTATTCAAATCCAGCGGCATACGGCTCGTGTCATCCAAGAGTAGCAGAGCTTTGCATGGCGATAGCTCTTTCCAGCATCACAGCCACGCCGTCGTCTGAGTTCGCAGGAGCAATCGTCCATCCCCGTTCCGGAGCCATAGTCCGCAGCTCCTCGGTAGCATTTCCCATCAATACGCCAACGCCGGCCCAATCCAGCATCGTCTCATCATTCCAGTTATCGCCAATCGCCATCGTTTCTTCGCGGGCAATTCCCAGTCGCTTCGCCAGCCGTTCCAACGCATATCGCTTCGACACACCCTTCGGCAACAGATCCAGAATCGACAGATCGCTCCCCGGATAAGCCGTCCGCACGCACTCGAACTTCCCGGCCCACTCGCTCTCTGCCAGCAGCCGCTCGGCCTCAACCATCTCGGCAATCGTCCCCGCCGCCATTCCCTGAATCAGGTCTACCTCGTCGTTCAGTGCATCCTCGATCGGGTTCACTTCCTGAATCGCCGTCCGGTTTGACTCTACCCACTTGGCCAGCCGTCCCGTCACCTTCACCAGGTCCTCTACGATCAAATCCGGCTTCTCCGCCTCGTCCAGCGTGAAGACCAGCAACCCTATCCCCCGCAGAACTCCGCAAAGCCCGCGCGCGATCCTCGGTTCCAGCCGTTGAATATCGATTCGCTCTCCCGAAAAATTCCGCGTCACAGCACCATTCGACGTAATCAGAGGCGCATCCGCTCGCAATCCCACATCGGTCAGCAGCGGAGCCGTAAATGCCTGCCGCCTGCCCGTGGCGATCGCCACCACAATTCCGGCCTCCTGCGCATCCCGCAGAGCCCTCTGATTACGTTCACTCACAACGATAGAAAAATCTGGCAGCAGCGTGCCGTCCATGTCGATCGCAACCAGCCGCACGGGACGCGCAAGGGTCTCGTTTTCCTGAGACGCGGGAAGTAAGGAAGATGCCATATGTCTTCAGTTTACTTGCCGGCCGATTTCTTCCAATGAACTTCAAATGAAGTCTCTTGCCCCATCTGCTCAAAGCCACCCATCGGGGGACAATCATCTTTCGCAAAATCAGTCACATACGTAGAAGATCCTGCAAAGGTATATCCTCAACTCATGCCTCGGATCTGCCAGGAGTGCCACGCCGAAATCGCCGATACCGGCTCCGCCATTCAATGCCCCGCCTGCGGAGGCGCCCTCATCATCCCTCTCACTCCGGACCTCAACCCTTCCGGCGCTCCGCCACGTCTCGGTCGATCACCGGGGCATCCTGCTCCCCCGCCGTCACTCCGTCGGCGGCGTCATCACCCCTCGCTAATCTTCTTCGTCCGTCTTATCTTTTTCGCACGCGTCCGCTTCCGGACATCCGGGTTCACCGCCGGTCAAAACCAAGTCTCTTCTTCCGAATCCTTCGCGCATCTAAGTCATCCATTTCTTATCAGTTGAGTCCAATCAACAAAGTGGCATGCCACGTGTATTAAGAAATATCGCCGCCGGTGTCCTCTCCGTCGGCGAAGGACAAAAGAAATGCGTTTTTCGATATATCCCCTGATTGAACATCTCCGCAAACGTCGCCGCCCTGCAGCGACTGCGGCAGTCTTTGGTTTTCTCGTTCTCTCTTTAGGGGTTCTGTCTCCAGTTCAAACGAGAGAAGCCGGTCATACCCTGATCTGTTCTAACAGGACTAATCTGTCCTGCGATCAGGCTGTAGCCCGAGATCTTTTCGACTCGCGTTGCCGAGCGATACGGGTTGACCGCATCGTCTCCGGCGCTCTGCGCCTCGCATCATCGCTTTGACCCGGTTCAGCGAAAACTATCGCCGGCAAACCTGCGCAGCAGCCTCGAATCATCCTTAAACCGGTCTCCTCCTACTTTTCAGCAGTTGTCGTGCCGCCCTTTGCCAGGCCGCGCACATAGATAACCAGATTCCACACATCGTCGTCCTTTGCCCGGGCCGCTTCCTCAGGAGGCATCTTGTCCTTGCCTTTGCGAATCAGGTCAAACAGGTCCGCATCGCTTTTGCCCGTCAGTGTTTTGGGGTCGGTCAGGTCGGTCATCGTCAACTGCATGCTTTGGGCAAGATCTGTTTTGCCATCTCCGTTATCGCCATGGCACAGCGCACAATCGAAGCTGTACGTTTTCTTGGCTTTGGCCTGTGATTCCGCCGTCGGTTTCACCGGATTACCCTGGCCTGCCATACCAACGACTGCTGTCGCAGACATTTCGCGTGTGCCCGCGCCCGGTGTAGCGGCGAACACCGCCCCAAATGCGATCATCGAGGAGATGACCAGCAGAAACTTAACCATAACGGCCTCCTCAGTTCACGGTGTCGCAACAGAGGCATCGTTGAGCTGATTGATTTTTTCAGCACGAATTATAGGCCGATTTTGCTCACTGTGAAGGTGGACTGCACCAGAACCGGAAACACCGCTCCTGATTAGGAGTAAGAAGTGTCATTTCAGGACGTTACCGCCCCCGGAGTCCGCCTTCACGGCACAATCACCGCTATTCGTACCGCAACGCCTCAGCCGGCAATATCCGCGCCGCAGTCGACGAAGGATAGAGCGTCGCCAGCAGCGAAATGCCGATAGATGCTCCAGCCACCAGCAGCCCATCTCTCCATGCCGGCGCAAAGGGCAGCGTGTCGATGCTGTAAACATCACCCGACAACGGAATATGGTAGTGCGAACCGGCCCAACACCCGATATAGCCCAGCACCAGTCCCGCCGCAGTTCCCAGCAAGCTGATCAGCAACCCCTGCAACAGAAAGATCCGCCGCACCTGCCCCGACTCCACGCCAAAGCTCATCAGCACGGCAATATCCCGCGTCTTCTCCATCACCATCATGGTCAGAGCAATCAGAATGTTCAGCGCCGCCACCAGCACAATCAGCCCGATGATGATGAAGGTCACGATCTTTTCGAGCGCCAGCGCGCGAAACAGCGCCTTGTTTTCTTCCATCCAGTTCGTCGTCTCAAAGCCTTTGCCCGCGGCCTGTGCAATCTCCTTGCCGATCGCATCCGCATGGTACATATCATCCACCTTGAAGCTGATCATCGTGATCAAGTCCGGCTCTGAAAACAGCTTCTGCGCGTCGGAAAGCCGCACAAACCCCATGGCGGAGTCGTACTGATAAAAGCCGGAGTGGAAAACTCCCACCACGCGAAACGACTGGTAAAAAGGAATCACTCCAATCGGCGTCAGCGCCCCCTGCGGACTGGTTACCAGCACCGTATCGCCCGTCGTCACACCGAGTGTCTCCGCCAGATCGCTGCCCAGCACAATCGGCGGATGTTCCGCGGTTGTCGATCCCACCGTGCTAGCCGTCGGGGCCAGATCAGCCGTCGATCCCGACGTGAGCTTATCGAGCAGGTCGCTAACAGTTCGTTCCTCCGCCGGAATCACCGCCTTCAGCAGCGCAAACCCCGCGCGCGGCCCATTCGACACCATCACCTGCTCATACATCGAGGGCGCCGCCGCCGTTACGTGCGGCAAACCGCGCAACCGCTCCAGCAGCGGCCGCCAATTGCGCATGCCATCCGCCTTCGCGCGCATCAGCATCACATGCGCCGTACTGCCCAGCAGCTTGTCCTGTAAGTCGCGCTGCATCCCGTTGGACACGGCCATCGCAATCACCAGCGCCGCCACTCCAGCAGCCACGCCGCCCACGGAGATCAGCGTTACCAGCCCTACCACGGCCTGCCGCCGCTTCGCGCGCAGGTAGCGCGCCGCGATGAAGAGCTCAAATCGGAAGGGCATCGCCATGGCCGCCTGCTATCGCGAACCCGCCGGTACCAGCACCTTGGCGGTCGCCATGTTGTCATGCCGGTCATAAACACGGACTGTAATCAGGTGCTCCACGCCAGCTTCTGTGCCGTCGCCGTCATTGCTGCCCGGCACCGGGGCTTTGAACTCGTAATGCTCTTCCTTCGAATCCGAAAGCTGCCCCATCGGATCGATGTACTGCCAAGGCCCCGCATCCACCGAATACTCCGCATGGCTGATCGGCGACATCGCATCGCGCGCGTCAAAGCTCACCGCAATCGTCTCCGGGCACGAGCTCTTCCCGCAACTCTGCGTCTTCTCAACTGCTCCAGCCTTCAGCACCGAAATCACCGGCGGCGTCGTATCCAGCTCGAACCGGTCGCTGATCTTATCTCCCGTCAACGCCTCACCCGGAGCATGCGAAGGCGCATCCGTAGCCACAACCTTGATCCGATATCCACCATCCGGAAACTCCGACCCATCAAAGCTATACACTTTTTCGGTCAGCTTCTTCTTCAGCGGTCTCCACACATGCTCCCCATCGCCCACCAAATATAGATTGAACGCCAGGTCGTCTCCATCGTCATCGTGCGCCGCCCAGCGCACCGTAACCGCGGTCCGGTCCTTCTGCGCTTGCATCGGGGCAGCATTGCTATTGTTTCCGTCATAGACGACCATTCCCGAATTAGCTTGCTGGCTCGGAAACGCAATCTGCACCGTCGGCTGCTGACCCCCAGCCTGTGCCTGCGGAACTACCCGCGCTCCCGGCACCACCACCATGTCGTCCACCACAGGCGCGGAGTTCACCGGTAAAAAGTTCACACCCACGCCGCTCACCACACCACCCGGCTCCAGCTCCGCTTTCCACTGCAGATACCGCCCCGCCGGCGAAGCCACCTTGTCCGCCTGCAGCGGCTGCCAGTCACTCCATCCCCAGTCCTTTTCGTTCCGCGCCGGCTGCTCCACATTGCCTGACCGTGTCCAGATCTGGTACCCATGCGACTCCGGATCAACCTCTACCCGGCCCCATCGCGTCATCGCGCTCGCATCCAGCACATCGCTGGCATAGGTGTGCTCCGCCGCAGATCCGGCCGCATTGCCGGTGTTGAGCCGGTACACCTTGCCCGTATTTCCCGTACCGATCAGCCAGCCGTCCCCGGCATGCGTCAGAGCCACCACAAGCTGCGCGTCCAGATGCGCAATATCCCCAAAGCTTCCGTCCTTGTGAATGCGAAACACCCGCCCGCGATTGCCCGTCACCGCGACCAGGTCATCTCCATCTGCGGCAAGCTGATATACGACCTCATCCTTACCCGACCACAGCTTGCGCGGAGCCTGATTCGGCGTCAGTGCATAAATCTCCGTCCCCTCCGGCAACGCCGAGCTGGCATTTGCGGCCTGCATCGAACCCGGCTGCACAAAGCTGATCGTAATCCCGATCCCTGCCTGCACCGGCAACTGCGGCAGCGGATTCCTGCTCTTGTCGCCCACATCCGCCGCGTAAATGGTCCCATCCGCGCCCACAGCCAGGGCCGTAATCTCCCGCCGCGGAGCGCTGTACAGCACATATCCCTTGCCCTCGGGGCTGATCCGGTACACCAGCCCGGACCCATCCGTGCCAGCAATCAGGTTTCCGTCCTTATCCCACGCCACCGAGCGAATATGCTGCTCATCGCAGCGAAAGAACGGTTGCACGCTCTGCCCGGCGGATTGCGTCCCCGCGTGACTCACATCAATCCTGTAAATCGCCGCCGGACCGCCCGTCACCACATACATCCGGCCCGCTTTATCAAAAGTCAGGTCCCAGATGTAGTGCGACCCGCTTTCCTTCGCGGCATCCTTTGCCTTGCCGTCGCTCTTCGCCTGAGCCTCATCCGCCTTGCCCAGATCGAACACCACCTCGGCACTCGACTCATTCTCCGCCGACGCCGCATCCGCCTTTAGCCGGTACACCTTTCCATCCGGCATCGTCGCGGCATACAACGCACCATCTGGCCCCACCCGCAGTACCTGCACCGCAAGTGCCTTCGTCTCGAATATCTTCGTGCTCTTGCCGTCCTGTCCGATACGCAGCACCGTCGCCGGCGTTCCCGTCGCTGCATAAATCTCGCCGTTCTTTCCCTCCGCAACCGCCCACACAAAGCTGGAAGGTGTCGTCGCCACTTCCTTCGCCGCGGGGCCGCGCATCAGCCGGCCATCGCTGGTGAGCTCCACACCCTGCGGAGTGCCTTTTTCAAATTCGTCGTAGTGCGACTGCGTCCACAGCCGCGTCCCTTGAGCGAAGGTCGCAAGAGGCGCCGCGCACAGCAGCGCAGCCACAAGCAGGGAAGCGGTTCGAAGCGGGCTCAAAGGAGTCTGCCGAAGGCAGGAAGGAAGACTGAAATTCATGCTGTCGCTGAGTTTACTAGAGTAGAGGCTTTCACCGCTGATCCGCACCGGGCATGCGGAACGCCGCAAAAACAAGCCTCGAAATTGAAATGAATCCCCGCCCAGGCTTCGCAATCAGTGTGTCCCGCCTCCGGACTCCACATGCAGCGTCAGAATCTGCTGCCCGCTCAGCACCCCGCCCGCCGGAGCATTCGCCGCCACATCCACCGATTCGCCAAACAGCGCCGTGTCATCTCCATTGCGCTGCCGTTCAAAGCTGTTCGCCATCGAGAGCGGCAGCCCGGTCAGCATCACTCCATCCACGTTCGCTTCTGTCTCCGGAATCAGCAGGCTTACATAGATTCGGTCCGCCTGGTGCATCTCGCGCAGGCGTGCCGAAACAGCCGCCTCATTCGATGAATCATTCGTCTTGCGGAGCTGCATCCAGCGTCCGATCCAGCGTCACGCCGCCGCCCACCACCAGCCGCACCGTTCCCGGCATCAGCCGCGCTGGAATAGTGAAAGGAATCCGCACATTCCGCTCCGCCTGCTGCCACGGACGCAGCGTCGCCTCTACCTCCACCGTGTCGCCCGGCATGCACAATATTCGACGAGATCAGCCGTACGCTTTCGAGCTCCGTCCGCATATCCTGCGGAATCGTCTCCACGTGCAGATGAATGCTCTGAATCGGCCCGCGCCGTCCCGGATTCGAATACAGCCGGTTGAATCCATCCGCCACGCCCAGCGCCGCGGCCAGTTGCGAAGCCATCGTTTCGCCCGGCGTACCCCACGAACTCACCGGCACGGATCCCAATCCATCCGCTTCAATATCTCCGGTAACGTGATAGCTGTCATCCGCCGTGCTTTCGTTGTTCTCCAGCAATATCTGGTACAGCGAAACCAGCACTGCCTGCGGCGTCAGCGAAGGCAGATCCAGCACCTCCACATGGCTTTCTTCCGTTTTCCCCCGGTCGGTCACCGAGATCGATACCGGAATCATGTGGGCCGAAACCCCAAACTGACCGCGAATCGCCGCGCTCCGGTCTTCGGTAAACGCGCCAATGACCTTACCGGTGTTCACAATCTTGAATGAATTCAGCGGCGACGCCAACGTCATCACCACTTCCGTCGTCGTCATCGGCAGTGACACCGGCCCCGACTGCATGATCGGGTGCCCGCAGGCCAGCAACTGCTTCGGGTCGACATACGTCACCGTGCACGTCGCCGCAATCTCCAGATCGCCGCGCACTAATTGCAGGCTTACCGCCGACCCCGGCACGATCGGTCCAAAATCTGCACTCGTCTCGCCCGTCGAGTGAGCTGGCCGCTGCGCCGCCGGCTTGTCGTCCCGGTCGTCGTTCCCCGCCATTCCACCCGCCGAAATCACATCGAGGCCAGTCCCCGCCAGCTTCTGCTTCCACAGCCGCACCGCCTCCGGCTGAAACCCGCTCATCAGCAGTGGAGTCTCCATCGCGGCAAAGGTGTAACCCGACCCCGCATCGAACGCCGTCGCCTGACCCGCCTGCCCGCTTTCAACAGGCAGTCCCGGCTTCGCCGCCTCACCGGCCAGCATTAACCCATTGCGCTCCGGTAGATCGCGAACCTGCAGCATCTGCTCAATCGGCGTAATCCCCGCGATCGGCTCCTTGGTGAACTGGCCAATCCGGTAAGACAGCGCTCCGGCAAGCTTGCCGTCGATATACACCGGGCTGCCGCTCATCCCGGCCACCACTCCGGTAAACTCCGGCTTCTCACCGCGCAGCCGCGCCAGAATCAGATCCTGTTTTGGTCCCCGCGCTCCGTGCAGCACTCCCAGAATCTCCACCTCCATCGGTTCCGGCTTCGTTCCCTCAAAAACCGTCCACGCCGTACCCATAAGGCCGCGGTGAATCTCACTCAACGGAAAGATTCCAACACTCGAAGGCGGGGGCCCCGCCGCGGTATCGGCAACCGCAGCGGCGGCAGGCGCACACCAGGCCGCTTGCGCCACACAGAGCGCGCACACGAAAATTCCGGTCAAGCAGGTTCTCTTAAGCCGATCTACACACGTCTACCACTTTAGACGGTGTGACAGCGTATCGGCTCAATGCTGCTCGCACTGTCATTCCCTCTGGAAGTCAATTCCAGGGCCGCCGGGCCGCAATTGGCGTTCCAGCCGGTCAAACTCGTAAGCTTCTCTTCGAACGAGGTTGTCATGTCCAGGATTTCCGATCCTCTGCGTCCACTCTCCCGCTTCCTGCCCATTGCGGCCGCTCTGGTCTGCTTGCGGCTGTCGCTCCGCCGCAGCCTCTGCCCAATCCACGCCCCGGCCACTCCTCAACAGCCGCAGCAGCCCGATACCGCGACCCCCGCCGACGGGGGCCCAAGCGGCGATAACGGCCCCATCGTCATGCCCAAGAAAAAGGCGGGTACCGAGGACACCGCCACCGCCCCCTCCGCTCCCATCGCCCCTAAGATCAAGAATCCCGAAAACATGCCGCAGACCTCGATCCACGTCGATGTGCCCGAAGTCACCGTCGACGTCGGTGTTCTGCTGCAGAAAACCCATCAGTTCGTTCCCGGCCTCAAAAAGACCAACTTCCGCGTATTTGAAGATGGTAAACAGCAGGAAATCATCTCCATGCACCCCTTCCAGGCTCCTATCACGGTGCTGATGATCTGCGAGTTCGCCTCGACTAATTACCACTTCGTCTATGACATGCGCAACGCAGCCTTGGTCTTCGCCCAACACCTCATGCCGCAGGACTACGTCGCCCTGATGACCTTTGACCTGCACAGCCAGATCGTCACCGACTTCACCCAGGACAAGCGCCAGATTCTCCAGGATGTCAATGACCTGCGCATCCCTGGCTTCTCTGAAACCGACGTCTTCGACGCTCTCTACGAAGGGCTCGACCGCCTCAGCCGCATCGAGGGCCAGAAATACATCGTCCTCATTGCCTCAGGCCGCGACACCTTTTCAAAGATCACGCTGGACAAAGTGCTCGACAAGGTCAAGAAAACTCCCGACGTCACCATCTTCACCATCTCTACCGGCGCAGTCGCTCAAATCATGATGGACGCACGTGGTGGCGGAGGTATGGGCGCATCGATCCGTGAGATGGACTACCTGCAGGCCAATAACCAGATGCAGACATGGGCACGCATGACCGGAGGCATGAACTTCGCTCCACGCTTTGTCGGCGAACTGCCAGACGACTTCAATGCCATCAACCAGTCCATCCGCTCCAAATACGAGCTCGTCTACCACCCCACCAACAGCAAACAGGACGGCACCTTCCGCAAGCTTCAGGTAGAGCTGGTCGATGACGAGGGCCATCCGCTCCTGATCCAGGACGAAAAGCACAAACCGCTGAAATACGAACTCATCTACCGCAACGGCTACCGCGCCAAACCCGAAGTGGAGTAGGAAATCGGAGAGTGACCACCGGAAACGGCGTTCGGCCGCTCCTGGCTACCAGACACAACAGCCCCGCCACCGCGCCGGGCTGTCCTGTCCAGGCAGCAAAAAACTATCCGAACAACGACTTATAACCATTCCACAGGTAATATCCGATTACCGCCAGGGTCATAATCACGGCCGCAATCATGCTGGCGCGAATCGCCGGTTCCAGGCGGTTGCATTTCGATACAATCTCCGTCTGCACCGCTTTCTCATGGGCAAACGCATCATCCAGAAAGATTTGGCCTTCTTCATCGCGACAGAGGGCAGTGCGATACGCGTAGAGCAGGCCCGTCACAATGACCACGGCTGCCCAAACGATCCAGAGAACGAGACTTAAATTGGTGACCATGCTGTACCTCTCCTTCGAGAACCTGAATAATCGATAAACAGGCCTGAATTCGGTCCGGCATGCCTGCGAAACCGCCAATTTTCACTGCCAGGCGACTTCGCGGTCTCGCGGGTAGGGGGCCGCTCGCTACAGATCTCTCATTCCGGTGCTGGCGGCATGAGTTTCTTCATCTTGCCGACCGAAATTTCAACATCCGCCGTTCAGAAACTCTTCACACCGGCAGGAGAGCGCATTAACAATATAGCTCCAAATTGCCTTAAATGCCCAGACCTGCACGTGGCCTGAGTCATATTGGTCACGTTGTCCTGCATCTCTCATTGCGGGAAAATTTGCCGCATTCTTCCTGTTTCTGTCGTCCCACCTGCAACCGATGCAGCCGTGAATCATCCAATGTAGGAAATCGGACCAAATCGCTCTTGTTTCAGGCTGCGCAATGGCAGTAAAGTAAGTAGAAGAGCTTTTGGTAGAAGTTCACTCAGGGAGAAGCACACATGGCAACCGCAACCAATGCAATCACGGGGGATATCCAAACCGTTCCGGCAGTTCCGGCAAAGCCGATGCCGCTTAACTTGACCCCGGCGGCAATCGCCAAAGTGCGCGAAATCATGGCCACCCAGGATCCGATCCCGGCCGGTCTCCGCGTCGGCGTCGTCGGCGGCGGCTGCTCGGGCTTCCAGTACTCAATGGCCTTCGAGAATCAGAGCGGCATGATGGATAAGGTCTTCGACTTCGACGGCCTCAAGGTCTTCATCGACTCCACTTCGCTGATGTATCTGAATACTTGCATCGTGGACTACGTCGAGACCTTCGAAGCAGCCGGTTTCAAGTTCGAAAACCCAAATGTCAAGAGCACCTGCGGCTGCGGCTCTTCCTTCAGCGTCTAAACAGATCTGCAACATTCGGAAAACAAAGGGCTCGCCATCAGGCGGGCCCTTTCCATTGGAACGAAACTGCAGACACTTGCCGGAACAAGTCTTCTTCCGCTGTTCGCGTGCCCTACTTCGGAATCAGATGAATCAGGCGGGATTGCGCTGGACCCAGAAGGAACAGCATCTTGCCCGAGACCTCCTGTTCAGTGCCGGTCCAGAGACCAACAGCGCGATAGGTTCCTGTTGAGCTCAGGCCCAGGCGCGACAGCTCAACGGTCAGGCTGGCCGGCTTGGTCTCGCTGTAGTTGAAGACAGCGAGGTAGAGGCTGCCGTCTTTTTCTTCCCGAACGAACGTGGGCGACGCGTGTATGCCGGAGTCGCCTTCCACAGGGCGGAAAGCGCGGTCCGCCCTGGCTACGTCGAGGACTGCTTTGTTGGTAAGCAATTCTCTGGCCCGGGACTGGCCATAGCCGCCGAGAAGATCGTCACTGTCAAGCAGCAGCGTACCGGAGATGACAGTGGCATTCACGCGGCTGCGTGCTTCTTCAAAGGTCTGAATGCTGCCTTTGGTGGCCTCGTCGTGGTAGGGATCTTTGTCGAGGGCAATCACCGTGTGATCCGGATCGTTGAAGTCATACAGCGTGCCGTTGACCCACCAACTGAAAGTGGCGGCATTGAGCAAATAGTCGCTGTCCTGAATACGTCCGAACGCGTCGCACGAGATGCGGCGGGCATGTCCGTAAGCAGGGAAAAGCGGCGCGATGGAGAGGCTGATGAAGAACGGCCTGCCGATCTTTGCAGGATCAAGGTCCGACTCGATGCGCTTCATACCGAGACTGTAGGCCGCAACGCCAGTGGTGATGGCGGGGTCGTAGTGATGGCCCTCCTGCGCGCCGCAGTTGAGAAAGTCGAGTTTGACCGAATCGTATCCCCAGGCGACAAATTGCGCCATCTGCCAATCGATGCGCGCAAGCGTGCCGGGATGTGTAGGATCGAGCGGGCGTGCGCCATCGATCTTTGGAAGAGGCTGACCATGCGAGTCGCGCAGGATAATGTCGCTGTAGTGATATTTGCCGTTGGTGCCTTCCACTTCTTTGGTGAGATCGTCTGACCAATAAGAAAACGGCGTGTAGTAGATGCCGGCCTTTTCGCCAAGCGAGTGAACATGCTCGGCAGCAGCGCGAAGATCGGCTTCGCTGAACTTGTTCCAGCCTGAATCCCAATTGATGTAGACGGTATTGTTGTTCTCGTAGCCGCGCGGCTCAAGTTGGTTATGAATGAAGTCGGCGACGCCTTCGTACTTCTGCATGTCGATTTTTTCGAGATAGGCAGCCCAGCTATTCCAGCCGAAAGGAACGCCATCTTTCCATGCCAGGGGCGGCTTGATGCGCGCATTCTCGCGGCCATAGGCTTCGAGCCCATTGCGCCAGTCATTGAAGTATCCGACAAGGATGGTAGGCGACTTAATGTCGGTTCCGGAGACGAGGCCGTGCGGCTCAGCATCATGCGACCAGTGGCCCGTGGCTCCGCCATAAACTTCGATCTGGTTGATGCGGCCGCCAGTGATGTCGCGCGCAACGATGCCGGTCTTCCAGAGATCGTGGGTAATTGAACCGAGTACAAGTCCATGACGCGAGGCATTGTCGAAGACAGCCGTGACTTCATAGCTGTCGGGATCTTTGCTTTGATTTACTGGCTCGTTGTAGTGCACCCACATGTCGTTGTCGAAGGGAACGAAGAGGACTGTGGGCTTGTTTGTTTCCGGAAGATTGGCGTTGCCGCCGGACGCAAGAACCACGGGCGCGATGTGGCGCGTACTGACGGCGTGCGGCGCCAGGACTTCGAGGCTTGTGAGCACGTACGGCTGGTCGGCGGCCAGGCTGAAGTATTGCACGAGGACCGGAGCGCCCTTAAGTCCCGAGTGCCGGATGGTGAGCTCGGAAGCGTCTGAACCAGGCTCAACCTGATGTTTTGGAAAATCGGTGGTAGTGAAGCGCTTGCCATCTGAGAGCTCGACGGACGCTGCGAAGGGGCCCAGTTTGGCGTTGTGCCACTGCAGGGTGCAGTCGCCGGCGTGGCTGTCGCAGCTCAGAGTGACCTCATCGTTGTGGAGAGATGCTTCGTTGCCAGCCATCAGTTGAATGGGTGTGGCGAGAGCAAGGCAGAATGGCAGAAGAGCGACATACCGCTGAAGGGACGGAGCTACAGGCATGGTGATCCTCGTGAAGTTTTTACCGGCGCTCGTTCGAATGGGTTGATCGATCTGTATACGCCGTCGAAAGAGGAGCGGCCGAACAGGCAAGTCTACATGAAAAGGTTTACATCGAAGATGATGATATTGATAGGCTGCGGGGACTTGGGAATGCGCGCGGCTCTTGTTGATCCGATGGAAACGTTGCAGACGGAGTAGCTGGAGTTCTAGGCGACCGTGCGCGATGGGATTGCTAATTCGCGTCAATCGGGACGATGGCGGATTCGTTGATGCCGGCACGGGGGTTGACCTGGAAATCCCAGACGTTGGCATTCATGTCTTTGGAGTCGAGGATCTCAACCAGCGCGTATTCCCCGATCGTGAGCGGCTCGATGGGGGTGATCTTGAGCCAGTCTTTGCCGGGAAGGACTTCAACTTTGGTGGGGATCACGTTGTCCTGCTGCGTGATCTGGCCGGTAGGGCTCACTTTGACGGTGCCGACAATCCGAACATTCCGGCGCTCATCGACGCGTACGATGGCGAAGCCGCTGTTGGGTGAGGTTGCTCCGCGCTTGCCGTGCGCGTAAGACGAGGCTCCCTTGGTGTCGACAGTCATCGCATGAGCCGTGACCTGATCCTCCGCTGTCTGGCGGTGATCCGAATCGTCGAGCGAGAGGTAAAGAACGGGCTCGTTGATGTGGAGATGGACTTTCGCCGCAGGGCCTTCGAGCTCAACGCGTGCCATCTGGCTTTGCAGCGGAAGCACGCTGCGCAGGCCGTGCTGTCGGGACATCTGGAGGTCGCCGGTAGAGGGCACCAGTTCCACTAACTGCGACTGTCCCTGATAGGTATCAAGGACAAAGACGCCGTCCTGATCTGGAAGATTGAGGCCGCGGGCCACTTCAGGCATACGGTCTTTGTTAGCTTCGCGCTCGGCAGCTTCTTGCTTGTCAATCTCGGCAGCTTCCTGCATCGCAGGCGAAGTAGCTTCAGCAGCAGCCTGATCAACCTGTTGCTCCCACTTCTTCGTAGCGGGCCAGTCTATAAGATCGTAGGGAAGTTCCTCCCAGTCGCCGGAGCGTTCGACGGAGATGTAGCGGACGCGGTCGCCGATGACCTCGTACTTCCGGACAATCTGGTAGGTGCCATCCTTCAGGATCAGCCGGTGGTTGACCTGGACGCCGGGTATATCCGGTTTGAGCGGCAATTGCTTGCTCATATCCCGGGGCTCGTTGGTTTGTGCGCCGGCTGGAGTCTCAATGCACGGCGCAATCGTCAACACAAACAGTATCCCCGCCATGCACGCGCCGACCGGCGCGGCTGCGAGCAGGCGCCGCGAAATAGATTTACGGGACATCGCCGACATTTTAGACGAGCGGCGCGCCGGTAGGTCGCGTGGATCGTTGTAAGCAGTCCTGTTTGGTACTGCGAACGTTCCAGATTGAGAGTGAAATAGTCATATTCTGGTAAAGTAGGCTAAGTGTGATGAAATTGGGTATCCAGCGGCAAAAGAAGGCATCTATCGGACGCGGCGCAGGTTTGCGGCGCTTTACGATTTTCGCCTGCCTGCTGCTGTTGATATTCATGGCTTTCGTTCAGGTTGCCCATGTTCATTCCACGGCGGCTGATGCCGATCATTGCCCCATCTGCGTGGTGATGCACTCGGTGGTTCCCGTAGCTGCGGTTGCCGCCGCAATCGTGCTGATGCACCGGTCAGAGCCGCTGGCGGTGCACAAGGCTGTATCCGTTATTCGGCCGTGGCATTGCATACTATTCAATCGCCCCCCTCCTCGAGCGCGCTGGTAATCGACGAATGCGCGTGCGGCAGCGAGACTTAGCCGCACGGCGAGTGTATTTCCTGAAGTAGAAGTTAGCCGAGCGGTTCGCAGGCTCGATCTTCCGGGTCGTCTGGCACCCCTAAGGCGAATCGCAGCGGCGCATTTCTTACAAATTCATTAGGGAAATGTTGGACCCGTCAGGCAGGATTTGGGTCCGGTCTCTTCCGCCAGGTTGGCAATGGAGGTTTTCATGGCTCGTTTTTGTGGGCGATATCTTTGGAATTTTCTTATTTTGAGTTTTGCTTTGGTTGTCGCAGGTGCCGGCGCGATGGCGCAGTCGGGAACGAATTCAGGGACTGTCGTTGGGACGGTTACCGATAGCAGCGGTGCGCTGGTTCCCGGCGCCACGGTCACAATTCGCAACCCTGTCAGTGGATACGAGAGAACGGCCAAGAGCGACGATCAGGGCAAGTATCAGTTCGCGAATCTGCCGTTCAACCCCTATCACATCGAGATCAAGGCGCAAGGTTTCAACAACTATCACCACGATGTGAACGTGAACTCACCGGTAGCCGTGAACGTGACGAACGCGCTGCAGATTGGGACAGCCGCGACGACAGTGACGGTGGACTCCGGCGACCTCGTCGAGAATGACTCCACCGTGCATACCGATGTGGATCGCGAACTGATGGAGAAGATTCCTCTGGAGAGCCAGTCGTCGGGATTAAGCTCGCTGGTAACCGAGACTTCACCGGGTGTCTCGTCCGACTCGAACGGGCAGATTCACGGACTCGGCGATCACGCATCGAATACCTTTTCAATTGACGGGCAGGATATCTCGGACCAGCAGAGCAAAGTTTTTTCGAACCAGTTGCCGCAGAACTCCGTGCAGTCCGTCGAAGTGATTTCAGGCGCGCCACCGGCCGAGTTTGGCGGCAAGACAAGCCTCATCATCCAGGTGACGACGCGATCCGGCATGGGTGTCACCAAGCCGACCGGCAGCGTTACATCCTCGTTTGGGAGTTTTGGCACGGCATCCGGTGCCATTGACCTCAGTTATGGCGGCCCGAAGTGGGGCAACTTCATCGAAGTGGATGGTCTGAATACAGGCCGGTTCCTCGATCCGCCGGAGTTCAAGGTCTTTCATGCCAAGGGCAATGAGCAAAACGTATTTGACCGCGTGGACCGGAGCTTTACCCAGAACGACTCTGTGCATGTGGATCTGAACTACAGCCGCTCATGGTTTCAGACCCCCAACACCTACGACAACCTCAATGTGCAGAATGTACTGAGCGGCGGAGCGACGCCCGATCCAGTGATCGGCAGCGTGGGCGATGCGGATCAACGGTCGCAGATTGGTACGTTCAACATCGCGCCGACGTATACGCGGGTCATCAACACAACCTCCGTGCTGAACTTCGGCGCGTTTGTACGGCGCGATGCTTACAACTACTACCCGAGCAACAATCCGCTGGCGGATAGAGGGCCGGCGAATCTGCAGACATCATCGATTTCGCAGTACCGGACGTTGACAAACGCGGGCGCGCATGCGGACCTGTCGTATTCGAAAGGCATTCACAACGCGAAGGTGGGCGTGATGTATGCGCAGACTTTTCTGAATGAGAATGACACACTCGGCATTGTCGATCCGCTCTACAACGCTCCCTGCGTGGATGCGAATGGAAATACCCTGGCAGGATATACAAGCCCGGAGAACTGCGGCGACAACGTCGCGAATCCGAGTTATCTGCCCGTGCTTGGGCCGTATGACCTGACGCGCGGAGGCGGTCTGTTCGGGTTCGATGGACACACGGATGTGAAGGAACTGGCGCTCTATGCGCAGGACCAGATCACGGCCGGCAATTGGCTCTTCAATGTTGGCGTTCGCGGAGACATCTACAACGGGCTCACCACGGCCAGCCAGGCTGAGCCGCGGCTGGGGCTGTCGTACAAGATCAAGCCGACAAGCTCGGTGTTGCGGCTGTCTTATGCGCGAACGCTCGAGACGCCCTTTAACGAAAACCTGGTGCTTTCGAGCACCGGCTGCGAGAATGCTGTGCTTTCGCCGCTGCTGGCCTGCACGGGCAACTCTCTCGGGACGCTACGGCCGGGATTCAAGAATGAATTTCACGCTGGATTACAGCAGGCCTTTGGCAAGAACCTGGTTGTCAGCGGCGACTACATCTGGAAGTACACGCACAACGCGTTCGACTTCAGCGTGCTGGGCAATACGCCCATCACGTTTCCGATCGATTGGCACAACTCCAAGATTCCCGGCTTTGTGCTGCGGGCCGATGTGCCGAACTGGCATGGCATCTCGGCGTATGTGGTGATGTCGTCAGTAGCCGCGCGGTTCTTCCCGCCGCAAGTCGGTGGCGCTGGCGCAACCGTGGGCCAGACGGGATTGCCGTTCCGCATCGATCATGATGAGCGTTACAACGAAACCACCCACGTGCAATATCAGACCCCATGGAAGTGGGGAAACTTCATGACTCCGTGGATCAGTCTAAACTGGCGGTTTGACAGCGGCATGGTTGCTGGATCAACGCCTTGCTACAATCCGCTGTCGAACGATCCGAACAGCGCCTGCGACCCAACATCGACGATGCTCAACGGGCAGCCCGCCGTGAACCTCAGCGGGTTGACCGCGGATGAGGAGTTCCAGGCTGGGCTCATGTGCAACGGGCAGAAAGCGACACCAGGAAATCCGTTGCCGGCTGTGTGCCCCGCCGCGGAGTATTCATCAACGCTGATTCATATTCCCGCGCCGGGCTCTGGAGACAACGATAAGGATCCCGCGCGCATTGATGCGCGCAGTCTCATCGATACTTCTGTGGGTCAGGACAACCTGTTCCACGGCGACAAGTATAAGTGGAGCCTGCATCTCTCGGCGGTGAACATCACGAACAAATACGCGCTCTATAACTTCCTTTCAACCTTCAGCGGCACTCACTATGTGACGCCGAGAGCGATGACTGCGGAGCTCGGCTTCCACTTTTGACAGTGAGCAGTGCACAGCGAACAAGGGGTGGGCTGACTTGGCCTGCCCCTGCTTCAGCAGCGTGCACTATTTGGCGAGTTCTGCCTTATAGGCCTCGAAGACTTCTTCGTTAAAGCAGGCGAAGGCGACCTGTTCGATCACGGAGTTTTCGGCGAGTGCAGCCAGCGCTTCGCGGACAGCTATTTCGGTAGCGGCATCGATAGGGTAGCCGTAGATGCCGCAACTGATAGCAGGAAAGGCGAGCGTGCGCAGGTTGTGCCTAAAGGCGATCTCGAAGCTGGATCGGTAGCAACTGGCCAGTAGATCGGGTTCGCCATGACCTCCTCCGTTCCAAACCGGCCCGACGGTGTGTATCACGTGTTTGGCAGGTAATCGGTAGCCTTTTGTGATTCTGGCCTGACCCGTCTTGCAGCCGTGCAGCAGGCGGCATTCGGCGAGCAACTCGGGCCCTGCAGCGCGGTGGATGGCTCCGTCCACACCTCCGCCCCCGAGCAGTGAACTGTTCGCTGCATTGACAATGGCGTCGACGGCCAGCTTCGTGATGTCGGTCTTGAGGATGACGATGCGGTCGGCCATAGAGATTCGTCCCCGGCTTTCCACAAGTCTAGCGGCGAAGAGGCGAAATCCGGGGCGCCATTTGCAACTTTTCACGCATTCAAGAATCTGTCATACTTGATTGTGCCCACCAGGTACGTCCAATCCCAACAATCCAATTCAGAGGTCGCAGTGATGTCGGCAAAGTACATCTTTGTGACGGGCGGAGTCGTGTCCAGTTTAGGGAAGGGGCTGGCCGCAGCCTCGATCGGCTGTCTGCTTGAAAGCAGAGGACTTAAGGTCAACCTGATGAAGTTTGACCCGTATCTGAACGTCGATCCGGGGACGATGTCGCCGTTTCAGCATGGCGAAGTATTCGTGACCGACGACGGCGCGGAGACCGATCTCGATCTCGGGCATTACGAGCGGTTTACGCATGCGCATCTGAGCGCGCGAAAACAACCTGACGACCGGGCGAATCTACGAGCAGATCATTCTCAAAGAGCGGCGCGGAGACTACCTGGGCAAGACCGTGCAGGTGATTCCGCACGTGACCAATGAGATCAAGAACGCGATGCGGAAGGTGGCGTCGCATGGCGCCGACGTGGTGATTGTCGAGATTGGCGGCACGGTCGGCGATATCGAATCGCTGCCGTTTCTTGAGGCGATCCGGCAGATGCGGCAGGAGCTGGGTCGCGAGAACACGGTATTCGTCCACGTGACGCTGGTGCCGTGGATCGCGGCGGCGCAGGAGCTGAAGACAAAGCCGACGCAGCACTCGGTAAAAGAGCTACTCTCGATCGGGATTCAGGCCGACATTCTGCTGTGCCGGACGGACCGCTATCTGCCGCGGGACATGAAGTCGAAGATCGCCGCTTTCTGCAACGTGGAAGAGCGGGCCGTGATCACGGCCAAGGATGTGGCTTCGATTTACGAGGTGCCGCTGGTCTTTGCGGAGGAGGGCGTGGATGAGCTGGCGCTGAAGTATCTGCACATGGATGCACATCCGCCGGCGCTGGATAAGTGGAAGGACATCGTGGATCGCGCCTATCATCCCAAGGATACTGTATCGATCGGGATTGTGGGTAAGTACGTGGAGTATGAAGATAGTTATAAGTCGCTGAAGGAAGCCTTGGTGCATGGCGCGCTGGCGCATAACCTGAAGCTCGAAGTTACCTGGATCGAGGCCGAGGGTCTTGGAGTCGAAGGAGCCGGGCGACCGGAGTTATGAAGCGCAGCTATGCGGGTTCGACGGAATCCTGGTGCCGGGCGGCTTTGGCAAGCGCGGCATCGAAGGAATGCTGAACGCGATCCGCTATGCGAGAGAGAACAAAGTGCCGTATTTTGGCATCTGCCTGGGCATGCAGACGGCGTGCATCGAGTTTGCGCGCAATGTCTGCGGGCTGAAGGCGGCGAATTCGAGCGAATTCGATCCGGCAACGGAGCATCGCATCATCTATAAGCTGCGCGAGCTGCTTGGCGTGGAAGAGATGGGCGGAACGATGCGGCTGGGCGCATGGGAGTGCGTGCTCGAGCCGGGTTCGCTGGCGGAAAAAGCCTATGGCGTAACGACGAAATCAGCGAACGGCACCGGCATCGCTATGAGTTCAACCGCGAGTATGAAGCTCTGTTGACCGGCGGCGGGCTGCGGCTGACGGGCACCACGCCGGATGCGACCTATGTGGAGATCGTGGAGATTCCGGATCACCCGTTCTTCCTCGGATGCCAGTTCCATCCGGAGTTCAAATCGAAGCCGCTGGAGCCACATCCGCTATTCCGGGATTTTGTGGCGGCGAGCTACCGGAATCGGGCACATCGCCTGGCGCCTCTGGCCGCCGTGGCTCGGGCACAGTAGGCAGAATGAGCTTGCTTCGATTTCTGGGCCGGAAGCACGAAGACATCGTCGCTTCTGTCAGGTGTCCGGAACACGCATGGCGGCTGGGTGTGTTTTCATAAAAGAGGTATGAGCAGGACGTTTGAGATCGGGCCGGTGCAGGTGGGGGCAGGGCAATTATTTCTGATTGCCGGGCCATGCGTGATTGAGTCGGAAGCGCACGTGTGCCGGATGGCCGATGCCATTCAACGGATAACCTCTGACCTGGGCGTTCCGTACATCTTCAAAGCAAGCTACGACAAGGCAAACCGGACATCGGTGAAGAGCTTCCGGGGACCGGGGTTGGTAGAAGGAACACGGATTCTCGGCGCGCTGGCGCGAGAGACCGGACTGCCGGTGCTGACGGATGTCCACGAGCCGGGACACTGCGAAGCGGTGGCCGGGGCCGTGGACGTTCTGCAGATTCCCGCGTTTCTATGCCGGCAGACGGACCTGCTGGTGGCGGCTGGAAAGACGGGTCGCGCGGTGAATATCAAGAAGGGCCAGTTTGTGGCGCCGTGGGATATGCGGTATCCGGTGGAGAAAACGCGCTCGACGGGGAATGAGCGCGTGTTTCTGACCGAGCGCGGGGCCAGTTTTGGGTACAACACTCTGGTGGTCGATTACCGGTCGCTGCCGGTCATGCGCGAGTTTGCGCCGGTGGTCTTTGACGGCACCCACTCGGTGCAGCAGCCATCCGCTGCCGGTGGTGTGAGCGGCGGGCAGCCGGAGTTTATTCCGCTGCTGGCGCGGGCTGCGGTGGCGGCGGGCGTGGATGGGCTCTTTCTTGAGGTGCATGACGATCCGGCCAATGCGAAGTCGGATGGGGCGAATGCACTGGATCTGAAGCGGCTGAAACCGCTGCTGGAGACGCTGCTGGCGATCCACGCGGCGGTACCCAGGACAGCCTGAAGCCGCGTGTTGCCTGATAGCATGCGGCTATGTTGAACTCTCTTCTCACTTCGCCGCGGCGCAAGGCTCTTTGCGCGCTGCTCTCCTTTTCTTTCTTCGCATCTGCTTATGCTGGCTCTGCGCAGGAGCAGCTTTCGAAGTCGCATGTGGAGGAGGTTTTGCAGGGGCTCGGGCGTGGGCATGGGCTCGGACCGGTAGCCGTTTCTCCCGATGGAACGAAGATCGCCTATGTGCGACAGATGGAGCGCAACTGGCAAGTGATGGTGGCTCCGTTTGGCGACTTGGCAAAGTCCACGCGCGTGACGGCCGGCAAGAAAGACGAGACGGATTGCGGTGAGGGCAGCGTAGCCTGGGGGCCGGACTCGCGGCACCTGGCGTTCTTGGGGAACTGCCCGGGTGGTGCGAGCCAGGACGACGTGTTTGTAGCGGCGTTTGAGAGCGATTCGAAATACTCAGTTGAGCGGCTGACCGATGCGCATGGCGAGGTTGGATACCCGTATTTCTCTCCCGATGGTTCGAAGATCGCGTTCCTGTACGTAGATGGTGCAACGCGGGCTGCCGGTGCGCTGGCGGCGATGAAGCCGTGGGCGGGCGTGATCGGTGAAGATGGTGTCGAAGTGCAGCGCGTTGCGATGGTGTGCTGTGTCGGCTCACGCGGCCAAGCCGGAGTTTGTGACTCCGGGCAATCTGCATGCCTATGAATTTGACTGGGCTCCTGATTCGAAAGCGATGGCGTATGTGGCTGCGGAGCCTCCCGGCGAGAACAACTGGTGGGTGGCGAAGCTGTATACCCAGCAGCGTGGTGGAGAACCGAAGGCGTTGTTTGCTCCGGCGGAGACGAGCGGGCCGCTGCACGGGCTGCAGATAGCGGTTCCGCGCTGGTCGCCTGACGGCAAACAGATTGCGTTCATCGGCGGGCTGATGAGCGACCAGGGATCGACGGGCGGCGATGTTTGGGTGATTCCGTCCGAGGGCGGCGAGCCGCGCGATCTGACGCCGGGGCGGAAGACGAGTCCGGCATGGATGGCGTGGAAGGGCAACGACGAGCTCTTTGTGAGTGAGTTGGCGGCCGGAAACAGCCAGTTGATCGATCTGAAGCTGAATAGCGGTGAGCCGCGTGTCATCTACAGCTTTAAGGGAACAGCAGGCGACGGGCGCATGCACTTGAGTCTGTCGACAACGCAGGACCGGTCGGTTTTTGTCTTCAATGCGATGTCCTTCGAGCGTCCGATTGAGATTTATACGGCAGAGGCTTCGGGTTCGGTGACGGAGCTGGGCGGACTGAAGCAGTTGACACAGGTGAATGACGGTATCGCGCCTGTGTGGGGTAAGAGCGAGTCGGTGAGCTGGAAGAATGAAGGGTTCGATGTGCAGGGATGGCTGCTGTTTCCCGTGCACTATGACCCGGCGAAGAAATATGGGCTGATCGTGCTGGTACATGGAGGCCCCGCCGCGGCTACGCAGTCAAGCTGGGGCGGGCGCGGCAGCCTGAGTGCGCCGGCGTTTTCGGCGATGGACTACTTTGTGCTCGAGCCGAATCCGCGTGGCAGCTACGGGCAGGGCGAGGCATTTACGCAGGCCAATCGCAAGGATTTTGGCTACGGGGATCTACGTGACATCCTGGCCGGCGTGGATACGGTGGTGGCGAAGTATCCGATCGACAAGGATCGCGCGGGGCTGACGGGCTGGAGTTACGGCGGATTCATGACGATGTTTGCCGTGACGCAAACGCATCGCTTCAAGGCGGCGGTGGCCGGGGCGGGCATCTCGGATTGGAAGAGCTATTACGGAGAGAACTCCATCGACCAGTGGATGATTCCGTACTTTGGCGCGTCGGTGTATGACGATCCGAAGGTGTATGCGAAGAGCTCGGCAATCGATTTCATTCACAATGTCAAGACTCCGACGCTGGCGGTGGTGGGTGATCGCGATGGGGAGTGCCCGGCGCCGCAGTCGTTTGAGTTCTGGCATGCGCTGCGGGATGAGCACGTGCCGACGCAACTGGTGGTGTATCCAAACGAGGGGCACGGGTTTGTGAATCCGGATCACCGGACGGATGTGCTGGTGCGGGCGCTGGAGTGGTTTGCGAAGTATATGCCGGCGCAATGAACGGAGCACCGCCTGGGTGACAATTCTTTACTCTTAATAAAGCGATTTTCTATTGACCGCATTTCTATGCACAGCGTAGTTTTGGTTCCGAATCGCGGCGGGTATGCCGCGTCGGAACGAAAGGATAGCGCGATGCAGGTTGAAGGGAATCGTGTGAGGCGTGGGGCGTGCGTGGCTCTGCTGTCGTTGCTCGCTACGGGAGCAATGTATGCCCAGGATGTGGCGAAGATGCCATTCATGGACACGAGCCTGACGCCGGAGCAGCGAGCGAAGGATCTGGTATCGCGGATGACGCTGGAGGAGAAGGCATCGCAGCTTGTAAATCAGGCGCGGGCGATTCCGCGGCTGCATGTGCCTGGGTATGATTGGTGGAGTGAAAGCCTGCATGGCGTCGCGGTGAATGGGACGACAGAGTTTCCCGAGCCGATCGGGCTGGGCGCGACGTTTGATCCGAAGGCGATCCACGAGATGGCCGTAGCGATCTCGACGGAGGGGCGCATCAAGCATGCGCAGGCGTTAAAGGCCAATGGCGGATCGAGCAATATCTTCCAGGGGCTCGATTTCTGGGCTCCGAATATCAACATCTTTCGCGATCCTCGCTGGGGCCGCGGGCAGGAAACATATGGGGAAGACCCGTACCTGACGGCGCGGCTGGGTGTGGCGTTTGTGAAAGGGATGCAGGGCGACGATCCGAAGTATTACCGGGTGATCTCGACGCCGAAGCATTTTGCGGTACACAGCGGGCCGGAGCCAACGCGGCACTTTGCCGATGTGGATGTGAGCAAGCATGACGAACTGGACACGTATATGCCGGCTTTCGGGCGGCGATCACGGAGGGCAAAGCCGGATCGATCATGTGCTCGTATAACTCGATCAACGGGCGAGCCGGGATGCGCAAATGACTTCCAGCTGGTGGATGAGCTGCGCGGGGCGTGGGGATTCAACGGATATGTCGTCTCGGACTGTGGAGCGGTGACGGATATTTTCAACGGCCATCACTATCGGCCCACGCAGGCGCAGTCTTCGGCGATTTCGCTGGAACGCGGCATGGACAACGAGTGCGCGGATTTCTTTGCCAAGGTGACCGACGATCACGATTACAAGCCCTATGTGGATGCGGTGCGGCAGGGATACCTGGCGGAGACGGATGTCGACCGGGCGCTGGTGCGGCTCTTTACAGCGCGCATGAAGCTGGGTATGTTCGACCCGCCGGAGATGGTGCCGTATTCGAAGATCGACGAGAGCGAGCTGGACAGTGCCGCGCACCGGGAACTGGCGCGGAAACTCGCGGATGAGTCGATGGTGCTGCTGAAGAACGACGGCGTGCTGCCGTTGAAGCCGGCGATGAAGCGGATTGTGGTGGTGGGTCCGCTGGCCGATCAGACGCGCGTGCTGCTGGGGAACTACAACGGCGTTCCGACGCACACGGTTAGCGTGATGGAGGGATTGAAAGCGGAATTTCCGAATGCGGAGATCAAATATGTACCGGGAACTCAGTTTCTGCGCAATGACGGTAAGCCGGTGCCTTCAGATCTGCTGACGACTCCGGATGGAAAGCCGGGGTTGAAGGCGGAGTATGCCGAGACAGAGGGGTTGGGACTGAGTATGGCTCCGCCAAAGCCGATCACCAGCAGGGTAGAGGCGAACCTGGATCTGACCGAGGCCAATCTCCCGGGCAAGGTGCAGGGGAAGAAATCCCTTCTGGTGACCTGGACCGGCTCGCTCACTCCAAAGCAAACGGGTGATTATCAGCTTGGCGTGCTGGCGGATGGTTTTGCCATGGTCATGGCGGACGGGAAGCAGATCGCGCTGGAGTACCAGACCAACGGCCCGGAGGCAAAGCTCGGCCGGGTGCATCTCGAAAAAGGCGAGAAGATTTCGCTGCGGATCATGTACGGACTGATGGGTAATTCGAAGCCCCGGGCGCAGTTGATCTGGGAACCGGTGGATATGGCTCCGAATCCGGAAGCGCTTGCGGCGGCGAAGACAGCGGATGTGGTGGTAGCCGTTGTCGGTATCACGAGCCAGCTTGAGGGTGAGGAGATGCCGGTGAGTGAAGAAGGATTTCTGGGCGGCGACCGGACGAGCCTCGACCTGCCGAAGCCCGAGGAGGCGCTGTTGGAGGCGGTGGCTGCGGCGGGCAAGCCGCTGGTGGTGGTGCTGATGAACGGCAGCGCGCTGGGGGTGAACTGGGCCAACGAGCACGCGAACGCGATCCTGGAGGCCTGGTACTCGGGTGAAGAGGGCGGCTCAGCGATTGCCGAGACGCTTGCGGGCAAGAACGACCCGGCGGACGGCTGCCGGTCACTTTCTACAAGGATGTGAGCCAGTTGCCGAACTTCGAGGACTACTCGATGAAGGGCCGAACCTACCGGTACTTCGAGAGCAAACCGCTCTATCCATTCGGCTACGGGCTTAGCTATACGAAGTTCTCGTACAGTGAGCTTTCACTGCCGACGGAGCCGGTGAAGGCCAACGAGCCGGTGAGGGCGTCGGTGACGGTAAAGAATGACTGGATCTGTTGCCGGTGACGAGGTCGTGCAGCTTTACCTGAGCTTCCCGGATGTAAAAGGAGCCCCGTTGAAAGCGCTGCGGGGTTTCCAGCGGGTGCATCTGGAGCCGGGAGCAAGCACGCACGTGGAGTTTGAGCTGAAGGGGCGCGATCTGGGTATGGTGACCGAGATCGGCGATCCGATCGTTGCCGCTGGGGAGTACAAGGTGCGTATTGGAGGAGGCCAGCCGGGGACGGACGCTCCCGGAGCGAACGGGACATTCAGCATCGCGCAGCAGGTGGCGCTCTCCGAATAGCCACGAAGGCCCTGGTTTACGCGACACATGCGGAGCCGGGGCTTCTTGCTGGCTCTCGTTTGCGCTTTTGATTCGTCCATCATGCACAAGAATGGGCCGTCAGGCGGGGTGGGGTGTGCCCGGAGTGGCCAGCCTCGCCCTGATACACTTTTCTTTCGGAATCATTTGAATTTATTCGATGTTGAGATTGACCGTTTCGCTGGCTTGAGGGCGGGACGGGGAGGATGCATGCGGCGGTTGCTAACGCTTGTTTTTCTGCTGGCCCTGACAATACCGGCCGGCATATCGATCACCGGTTGCACACGCAATCCCGCTGGGAACTACTGCAATGGTGAAGGGTACGGACTGAAGCTGACGGATGTGGCGACCGTAACCCTGCAGCCGCAGACGACCGGCATTTCACTGGCCTACGGCCAGACGCAGCAGTTGGCTACGCCAACCGCGAAGACCTGCAAGGGAACGTCTGCGTCGGTGACGAGCTACCTCTACGGAACCTCGAATAACCAGATTGTGGATATTTCGCCGACGGGTAACCTGTGCGCCGGAACGTGGAACCGTCGCAGCGCCGGCGGCATCCCCAATTACACCATCTGCAATGCGCCTTCTCCATTGCCGTCGACGAGTGGTTTTCCGTATGAGTCAGCGTTGGTTACTGCGACCGGGCAGGGTGTGACCTCAAACCAGGTGACAGTCTATACGCATGCTCAGGTGACGGCTGTGTCACTTGTATTGGAGAACCAGAGCAATACATCGCAGATCATCAACGGCTGTCTGTCGCAGACGCAGACGGCACAGTTGGATTCCAAAGCGTATTACACCCTCGACGGCCAGCAGGAGTTGTTGTGCGAACCTAATACGACGGGTGTTCCGAGTTGCTCGACCGCTATCGGCAACTTGTCCTATACGTCGCAGAATTCCGCGATTGCGACAATTGACGAATTCGGTGTAATTACCGCGCAGCTGCCAGGCACAACCTACATCACGGCTTCGGTAGCCGGTTCAGGATCGTCCGCAGGGTATTTCTCAACCTGCCCTCCGGCCAAGATCAGTGTGACTCTGAATGGCGCGACCAGCGGGACCGTTACCCAGGGTGTCACGCAGAACGTTGTGACGACGATTACCGATACGAACGGTAATACGATTCAGGGCCTCACGCTCGATTATCAGTCGACGAATCCGCTGGATATCAGTGTCACCTCGAGTGGCGCGGTCACGGCGAATTTCGCTGGACAAGCTTCCGTATACGCAGTGTGCCAGCCAACCACCTGCAATCCGTCGCCGATCGATAAAGTCGGCGTAAACCTGACGGGTACCTCGATCACCAGCAATCCGGTCACGATCACGACGCCTGGTATTGCAAGCGATTATGTGTGGTATGCCAGTCCACAGTCACCTGCATATCCGGCAACCTCCTCGAATCCGGAGATCAGCATCCCAGGGTACGCGCCAAGCGCTGGCTCGCAGTACTTCACGCCGGTGCAGTTGATCACCGGCACGGTCGGACCAACGGTGAAGATGCCCTATACCCCGAATTCGATGTTGATGGATAACCTCGGCATCAATCTCTACTTCGGTTCGAGCCATGAGCTGATGATTTATTCCACGGCAACCAACTCGCTGAGCAAGGAAGATGCGACTGTACCGGGCATGGTGTTGGCAGTGTCGCCGAACAACCAGACAGTGCTGATCAACGATCCCATCCGGCAGGTTCTCTATCTCTATTCCGCCAGCTCCGGCACCAATACAAGCTTTAGCGGCGTCGGCCTCTCGGCTCAGTGGACGCCGGATTCGAAGACGCTGTATGTGGTTGGATACGTCACCAACGCTGCGAACACGCAAACACCTTACACGCCAACGCTTTTTGTAAACAACGTGAATACCGGATGGACGACCTACGCTCTCGGTACGGCCATGAAGCAGCCGCCTTCTGCCGGAAATTCACCGGCCAATTGGCCAATGGATCTGGCGGTGACGGTTCCAGGAGTTGGAGCATTTCTAAGCAGCAGCTCGACCGGCAGTTCAACCGCCACCTCGACTCAGTTGCGCGCATGGTGCCCACTGCTCAGCGGCAACACGATCAGCCAGGCCTATCCACAGTCAGGCCAGGCAAATGCCCAGACGGATATGCTGGCGGCCACAACAGATGGCGCGCATATCCTGGGCGTTGGGTTGGATGGAGGCACCTCTCCGACTCTGTCCGACATTGGGGTGAATTTCGCAAACAGCCTTACGAATGGAGCTTGCCCATCGTCTGGGGGAACAAGTACCAACATCACGAATTCTCCGGTAACTCAGGTGTTGACAACGCCAGGCGGGACTCTTGGATTCCAGGCGAGCGCATTGGATCAGCTCGTGGCTTCGCCTGCGTCGAATCTGGCGTTCATCACTTATACCCCGGTTTCAGGTGCTTCAACGGCAGCGACGCTGCCGTACTATCAGCCGAACAGCAATGGCACTCTGGGTACCGTGGGGCAGGTGACGCTGCTTGAGCCGAGCGGGAGCACTGCAGTATCGACTGCACCGCTGGCCGGGGCCTTCAGCCTGGATGACACAACATTCTTCGTCTCGACGGCTGGCGATAATCTTGTTCACTACATCGATGTAACGACACTGACCGACACCAAGCAGATCAAGCCAGGGCTGACGGACACGAATGGCAACCCCGTTCCAGCGACAGCGATTGCTGTTAAGCCGCGCTCGACGACCTAAGGTGCTTGGCAAAGTAATGCCAGGAAGAAAACAAAGTGAGGCCCGCACCGAAAGCAACGGTGCGGGCCTTTTGCTGCGCAGCGGTACGGACCGTAAGCAGAGACGCTGCCTGCGATGAAATGCAGAGTCACGGGCTCAGCGAGATAGAATCGAAACGTATGATCAAGGGAATTTCCGTATTGCGTCCGGTGGCGGCGGCGAGCGACTATGCGACGCTGTCGAGCTTTTTCGACGCACTGGGATTTGAGCCCGGCAAAGGCTGGGACGAAGAAAAGAGCCGCGGAGCGTCCTTTCTGGCGCCTCTGGGAAATCTGGAGTTGGTCCAGGGCGAAATGCCTTCGGCGGCGCAGGTGATGGTCGAAGTGACGCAGATCGATGCGGTGCGCGAGGCTGCTCTGCGCTGGTTCAGGAAACAGGGCATCGCCCGGGAAGCACGCGTCAGCGCGGTGGAGGAAACCGACTGGAAGTCGCGTATGTTTACAGCGGAGCCGGTGGAGGGGCACATCTTCGGTTTTTGGGAGTGGTCAGACCCGCTGCGTGGAAAGCCGGTTGCCGTGGAAGGCGATCTTTCCGCCGAGGGAATGCGCTTTGCCATTGTAGTTTCGCGATGGAATGCAGTGATCACCGACCGGCTGCTTGATGGAGCTTTGGATGGCCTCTTGCGCAGCGGCGCGGCGCGGCGGCAGATTGAGATTGCGCGCGTGCCGGGCGCCTGGGAGATTCCTGCAGCGGCGCGGACGATTGCGGAACGCTTGCCATCTTTCGGCGGTCCTGGCGCAGTGGATGCGGTGATTACGCTGGGATGCTTGATTCGCGGCGAAACGGCGCATTATGAGGCCATCTATTACGAAGTGGCGCGCGGCATCGGGCAATCACAACAGGAGACAGGCGTGCCGCATGCATTCGGTGTGCTCACGTGCGAGAACCTGGAGCAGGCGCTCAATCGCGCGGGTATCAAGGCCGGAAACAAGGGATTCGAAGCTGCAATGGCCGCCATCGAAATGGTGTCGTTGCGGCGCAAGCTGCTGACGACTGACAGCGGGGGCGCATGACAACTGGCGTGCGGCGCAAGGCCCGCGAGTTGGCCATGCAGATGCTCTTTCAGGGAGACATGGGAAAGCAGACTCCCGAGCAGGTCGCGAAGACATTCTGGGTTGCCACCGATGAGATGGACCCGGATGTGCGCGGATTTGCGCAGGATCTCTATCGTGTAGCGACGGCACGCGCTGAGGAGATTGATGAACTCATTGCAAAGCACCTGGTAAAGTGGCGGATTGAGCGCATGCCAGGTGTGGATCGCAACGTGCTCCGGCTGGCTGTTGCGGAGATGCTGGGTTTCAAATCGACGCCGTTTCCCATCGTGATCAACGAAGCGTTGGAGATTGCGCGCCGCTACTCCGCGCCTGAGTCCGTGAGCTTTCTGAACGGCGTACTCGATTCAATGGCCAAGGAACTGGTGCAACGGATATGATCCGTGCGCATGAGTGATGCCCGGGATACTGGAGGGCTCCGTGGAATTCCTGCATCTGATGTATGTCAAGCGCGCGCCTCTGGCGGTGATTACCATCAACCGGCCTCAGGTGTTGAATGCGCTGAACGCCGCGACGCTCGAAGAATTGTCGCTGGCTATGGAAACGGCAACCATTGACTCAGAGGTGCGGGTCATTTTGCTCGCTGGGGCCGGCGGCAAGGCATTTGTGGCGGGAGCCGATATCTCCGAATTTGCCGGCCTGGACGAAGTTCTGGGCCGCGAATTCGCCGCGCATGGTCAGGCGCTCTTCCGGCGCATCGAGACTCTGGATAAACCGGTCATCGCCTGCATTCAAGGCTATGCGCTGGGCGGCGGCTGCGAACTCGCCACGGCGTGCACTTTGCGCATCGCAACCGAAGACTCCAGGCTGGGGCAGCCCGAGGTCAAACTGGGGATCATTGCCGGATTTGGCGGCACACAGAGGCTGCCGCGGCTGGTGGGGCGCGGCGCGGCTATGAAGATGTTGTTGACCGGCGAGATGATTTCAGCGAACGAGGCACTGCGGATCGGGCTCGTCGATGAAGTCGTGGCATCGGGCAGGCTGATGGAGCGAGCGGAAGAACTCGCTCGAGAGATCGCAAAGAATGCACCAATATCCGTCGAGCGCACCATGCGCTCGGTCGATTACGGACTCGATCATTCGCTTGCCGACGGGCTTCAGGAAGAGGCGCGGCACTTTGGCCATTGCTGCACTACACAGGACAAAATCGAAGGAACAACTGCCTTCCTGGAGAAGCGAGCGGTACTGTGGTCAGGGAAGTAAAAATGCAACCGGTCCAGGCCGAGCCGAACCGCTCTTGCGCCAATGAGTAGAGTTAGCTGCCGAGATGCGGATGTGGTTGCTGGCGAAGGCGGTTTATGCCGGGTTTCGACCTCGGCTGATATGCTCAATCTAGTGAAATTGTCAGTGAAAACGCCGTTTTCTGTTCTTCTGCTCGCTGTGCTGGTGTCGGCTGCCGGTTGCAAAAAAGAGGAGCAGACGGTTAGCAGAGTCGCCCAGTCCGCGGTGTCTGCCGAGCAAAGAGCGCAAGCCGTTTCCGTTCAGCGCGATAAACAGCGCGCCGGTCTGGCTCGCGTTGCTCTGCCGACCAAGAGCCGCTACGTGGATGTGCATGAGCCGGGCGCGTGGATGAATCCGTTCCTGAGCTTCGATGCGCAGTGGATCAATCTTCGGATCACAAGGGCGGATGAAAACCCGTCAGCGCTTGGAGAGGGCGGTATGCTGCGGCCCACGGCAGCCCGGCGCCAGGAGTTGCAGATTCGCCAAAAGGACCTGGTGGATGCACTGGTTGCGTTGCCCGACGGTGCCTGGCCTTATGGGCGGGTGGTGGCCATTGAAGAGTCGCCGTTAGCTGATCCCAAGTTGCGGCCGGCGATCCGGAGGCAGATTGAGGCGACGATTCAGCAGCTTAATGATCTGGGCGTGGTGGTGGAGGAGTGGCCGTCGCGCTGAGGCCGGCGGCCATCTCCTGTTGCGCCAATTGGCGCCGTAGCTGCTCGTTTTTCACGAGGAGCTCGCCGACGAGAACCCGCAGATTGCGGTTCTGCGTCTGTAAGGCGGAAAGCTCTTCGGGCAATGGCTTTGCGTGAGTATCGTAATGGGTAAGGTTTGGCTGCATCCTGATGTTCTCTGATTTCCTTGTTTCTGGTTGAGAGACCTGAGCCAGCTGACCGGTCTCAAACTTCACTGATGGTCCTCGCGGCGGCATCGATGGCGTCGCAGACTTTGCGGATCTGCTCGGCGGAGAGATTGCCCTGCCCTGCGCGCATCTTGAGAGCAAATTTAAGGTTCATGATTGCCCGCATGATCTGTGGCGAGCGCCCCCGTCCGAAGACCTTGCCGGCTTGCTCAATGCGTCCGAAGATAGCCTTGATGACGGGCTCGTTGGTCTTGAGGTATTCCAGGCCCTGCTCGGTGACGGTGTAGAGCTTCTTGTTGCCCTCAGTCGAGGTAACGGTTGCGAAGCCTTCCTCTTCAAGCAGAGTGAGTGTGGGGTAGACCACGCCGGGTGAAGGCGCATAGCCGCCCGAGAGGCGCTCTTCGATGGCCTTGATGATCTCGTAGCCGTAGCTCGGTTTTTCCGCGACAAGCTGCAGGATGACAAGCCGAAGCTCGCCGGAGTCGAAGAGCCGCTCGCGGTCGGCACCGGGGCCAAACCCGCCAAAGCCACGTCCGTGGTGGCGCCCCCAGAAGCCTTCAAAGCCTCCGTGACGGCCAAAATGGCGTTCGTGGTGGCCGCAGTGGCCGAAACCAGGATAACCGGCGAAGCGCGACTCGTCCATGCGCGGGTCGCCAACTTGTTGATTTTGATGGTGTTCTTTGCGAAACATAAGGTGTTCCTTCTTTCGTTTGAGTTCTGATACATCGTATGAATCAATCACGATATATCTTAAGATATATCTAAGATGTAATGCCCAGGCAGGTGGATTCGCGAAAATATTGCATGGCTGGTTATCAGGCTTGGTCTTAAGGGGTTTTGATGGGCCACTTCCGCGCGCCCCGCAGCACACGGGCAATCAGAATCTGATCAGGAAGCGGTTGATAAATCAGGGCATAGGGGGTTCGCTGAACGACCCGTTCGCGAATGCCTGGAACGCGTCCTACACGACCAGCTTGTGGCATCTGCAAGAGCCCTTGGGCTGAATCCAGGATACGCAAATTAACTTGTTCGGCAATTTCGACGCTATCTTTAGCGATGTATGCGATCAGTTCGCGCAAGTCGCCTCTGGCGCGCTGGCTCCAGACAAGTTTCATGCACTGGCTTTCAGTTTCCTTGCCTCACGGGCTACCCGCAGCATCTCTGCCATCTCAGCCACAACCTCTTCGTGCGGGATGCCTGGCGAGGTGTCGGCGAGGGATTCCTCCACACTGGCGCGGAACCATTCGTCGTAGCCCGGCTCGGGTTCACCGACCTCTTTTTGCCATTCCGCGAGCTCGTCTTCCTGCAGTGCGTGAAGGAGCCATTCACGTTCTTCTGAGGGAAGTTCACGGGCGGCTTCTCGGAGTTCGGCGGCGGTCTGTGACATGAGTGGATTGTATCGTGATTGCGACTGAGTTAGCATTCGTCGGATGAATCCACCGACTGAAGAAAAAAGTAAGCCCGAACGAGGTCGCGGATCTCGTTTCTCGATTACGTGGTATGGGATTGGAAGATGGGGTATTTCGAACTCTGCATCACTCACATGATTCCATGCATGGATTTAAGACATATTGCCGCGGCAGGCGGTCATTTCGTGCGATCAGCGGGAATCACAGGACCCACGCAAGGCTGAAGCTGTTATTTGAGATCTCGGGCGGCCATAGTTCACTTTCCAAAGAGACTATGGCCGCGCTGGCAAAACGAGCATTAGCAATATTGCCAATGCGCCGATATTGCGATGCTAGTGCGACCTGTATTATTCCGCGTTGTCGATCTGGGCGCGCTGGAGTTTGTCGCTGTAGTCGAAGTAGACGGCTTTCCATGTCGTATAGAAGTCGAGAGCTCCGTTGCCTTCGCGGTGGCCATTACCGGTCTGCTTGACGCCGCCGAAGGGCAGATGGACTTCCGCACCGATGGTGGGGGCGTTGATGTAGGTGATGCCGGCTTCGAGGTCGCGGATGGCGACGAAGGCGCGGTTGACGTCCCTGGTGTAGAGCGCTGTGGAGAGGCCGTAGTCGATGCTGTTGGCGATCTCGATGGCTTCTTCAAAGGTGCTGAATTCGATCAGCGAGACGACCGGGCCAAAGACCTCTTCGCGGGCGATGCGCATGTTGGGTGTAACCGAGCCGAAGACGGTGGGCGCGAAGAAGGTTCCGCTGGCGTAAGGGCCTTCGGTGAGGCGCGTGCCGCCGCAAAGGAGCTTTGCTCCCTCGGCCTGGGCGATAGCGCAGTAGCTGGCGCTGGTCTCGATCTGCTGCTCGTTGATCTGTGGGCCGACTTCGATGCCATCGTTGAGTCCGTTGCCGACCTTGAGCTCATGGGCACGGGCGACAAGCTTTTCGGTAAATTGGGCGGCGATGGACTTGTGCAGCAGGATGCGGCTGGTCGCTGTACAGCGCTGACCGGTGGTGCCGAAGGCTCCCCAGAGCGCGCCGTCGAGCGCGAGGTCGAGGTTGGCGTCGTCCATCACGATCATGGCGTTTTTGCCACCCATTTCCAGCGAGACAGGCTTGAAGTTGGCTGCGGCGCGCTGCGCGACGATAGAGCCGACGGCTGAGGAGCCAGTAAAGCTGATGGCGCGGACGTCCGGGTGCTCAACCAGCGGCGCTCCGGCCTCGGGTCCATAGCCGAAGACAATGTTGACCACGCCGGGGGGGAGACCTGCGTCCATGAGGGTCTGGACGAGATTGAGAGTCGAGAGCGGAGTATCTTCTGCGGGCTTGATGACGCAGGTGTTGCCGGAGACTAGCGCGGGAAAGAGCTTCCACGAGGGGATGGCCATCGGGAAGTTCCACGGCGCGATCATGGCGCAGACGCCTACGGGCATGCGGATGGACATGGCGAACTTGTTCTGCAACTCGGACGGGGTGGTCTGGCCGAAGAGACGGCGGCCTTCGCCGGCGACGTAGTTGGCTTCGTCGATGGCCTCCTGTACGTCGCCACGGGTTTCGGCGAGGACTTTGCCCATTTCGCGAGTCATCTGGCGGGCATACTCTTCCTTGCGCTCGGCGAGAAGCTGGCCGGCGCGGTAGAGAATTTCGGCGCGCTTGGGAGCGGGAACCAGACGCCAGGTGGCGAAGGCCTTCTTTGCTGCGGCAACGGCGAGGGCTACGTCTTCGGCGTTGGAGGCAGGAAAGCTACCGATAATGTCGTTATGGTCGGCGGGGTTGAGATTCGGGAAGGTCTGGCCGGATTTGGAAGGAACCCACTCGCCGCCGATGAAGTTGAGGTATTGCTTTGCCATTGCTGTTCTCGCTTGCTGCTGCGCCGACGCGCAGAGGAGTCTATCGGCAGCGCAAAGTGCGCTGAGCCAACCTTTCAGATTAGCGCAGACCGGGTCAGGATTCAGGATAGGCGGCTCGGACGATTGCGGAGCCGAAGGGATGAGGGATTACGCGAAGTGGTAACTTCCGGTGCGAATTTTCCGAAGCAGGAACTCGGATGGCGAGTCTTTCGTAATTTTGCGTATGAAACCGCTCTGAGAGCGCATCCTATACGTACATGCTGGAAAATGCGGACAAGGGGACGATGCAGGAAATAAACCAACGGGAAGTGCTCTTTCGAATGCACCCGGACGGGTGGATTCTGCTGTTGCTGTGCCTGCTGATCGGCGTAGCGACGGGCGGGCTCCGGATGGGCTTCTTTATTGGGGTTTTTCTGGTGCTGAGCCTGCTATTACATGAGTTGGGCCATGCGACGATGGCTATGCTGCTGCGCGTGCGGGTAAGCGAAATTGGTCTCAGGCTCAAGGGCGCGTATATCCGCAGGGCGCGTTCGGGGCATCCGTATGACGAGGCTCTGATTGCGTTTGCGGGGCCCATGGCGAATTTCTGCCTGGTGGTTCTCTTTCTCTACATGCCATGGATTGGGCATCACCTGGCGGTGGGGAATCTGGCGATCGGCGCGGTGAACCTGCTGCCGATTCCGGCGAGCGATGGAAAGCGCATTTGGAACGCGCTGCTGGGCATGTAGAGCTGCAGCCCAGCGCAGGTGCGTGGTGAGCTGATTTGTCAAGAGGATCGCTGACGCTGTGCAATCCTTGCGCGACGATGCGCAATCGGTGTCGAACGTTGCGCAATCGGCGTTGAACAAAGTGCAATCCGCGTCGCGCAAAGTGCAATGGCTGCACGACGCCGCGCAATCCATCTCTGATGCAGCCAGTTTGCCCCCCATCGGTTAATGTAGGACGTGAAACGGGCGGCACTGATCCAAGTCGACAGAAATTCACCGTCGACAAGAAATTCACTGTCGGCAAGAGGCCCTTCTCCCCAAAACAGGAAGCTGCTTGCAGCTTGACTCTCGCGATACGGGAGAGGGATTTCCACTGTCCGCGCTTGAGTGGCGAGTGGCCGTACAATAGCGTAGAGTTCCTGAATGCGCAGCCGGGTCTGGCGCTAGAGAGTTTATTCAAGAAAATGTCTTCGAACGGTTTTTCTTCGCGTACTACGCGTTCGCACGGGTTTCGCTCCCTATTCAGCATGTTTTCGAGCGATCTGGCGATCGATCTTGGCACCGCCAATACACTGGTTTATGCGGCGGGCAAGGGCATCGTCGTCAATGAGCCCTCCATCGTGGCTCTGAACAAAAACACTGGCGAAGTCGAGGCCGTGGGGCGCGAGGCGAAGGAGATGCTGGGCAGGACGCCCGGCAATATCGTGGCCATCAAGCCGATGAAGGACGGGGTGATCGCGGACTTCAAGGTCACCGAGAAGATGCTGAACTACTTCATCCAGAAAGCGCACAACCGCAAGATGCTGGTGCATCCGCGGATTGTGATCGGCGTGCCTTCGGAGATTACGCAGGTGGAAAAACGAGCCGTCGAGGACTCGGCATACCGGGCCAAGGCCAGCGAAGTGTACCTGGTGGAACAGGCGATGGTGGCGGCGATCGGCGCAGGACTGCCGATTACCGAGGCCTACGGCAACATGGTGGTGGATATCGGCGGCGGAACTACGGATATTGCCGTGATTTCGCTTTCTGGCATTGTGTATTCGCGGTCGGTGCGGATGGCTGGAAACCAGATGGACGAGGCCATTACGAACTACCTGAAGCGCAAGTACAACCTGCTGATCGGCGAGCGGACCGCGGAGCAGATCAAGATCGAGGTCGGGTCGGCGTATCCGCTGGACAAGCCGCTGACGATGGAGATCAAGGGACGCAACCTGATCGAGGGCGTGCCGAAGACGATCTCGATTAATGACAGCGAGATTCGCGATTCCCTCGCGGAGTGCATTTCGGTGATTCTGAATGCGATTCGCGTGGCGCTGGAGCGGACGCCGCCGGAGCTTTCGGCGGATATTTCAGACCGCGGCATTGTGCTGACGGGCGGCGGTGCGCTGATCAAGAATCTTGACAAGCGGATTCGCGAGGAGACTGGGCTGCCGGTTTCGGTGGCCGACGATCCGCTGGCTTCGGTGGTGCTGGGAACGGGCAAGATGTTGTCCGATTTCCGGCTGCTGCGGAAGATCAAGATCGATTGAGGGACCAGGGATTAGGGACCAGGGAATAACAAGACTCCTGGTCTTACTTCTCTTCCCTTGTTTCAAATCGATTTTCACGGGTCTATTGTCAAGGAATGGTCGGGGAGTGGAGCGGGTTTGCGTTCTAGTCCCTATTCCATAGTCCCTTTTCCCTATTCTCTGGTTGGTATGGAATCGATTTTTGTTCGCTATCGCAATCTGATTGTCCTGCTGGCGGTGTTGCTGGTGCAGGTGATCGGGCTTGCGGTGCAGGTGCGCAAGCCGGCCGCTCGGGCGGGGCTTCCGGGACAAACGAGGCAGGACGGCAAGGGTGTGATGCTGATCCGTTTCTGGGCGGTGAGCGCGGTGACTCCGTTCGAGCGGGGGTTTCACGGAATCAATGACGGGCTGTTGGGGTTCTGGAACAATTATGTGGATCTGCGGCATATCCGGGATCAAAACAAGGAACTGCAGCAGACGGTTGACCGGCTGCGGCTGGAGCAGGCCGAGCTGCACGAGGATGCGGTGCAGGGGCAGCGGCTGCAGGCGCTGATGAAGTTTCGCGAGGGGTATGCTTACGCGACGATGCCGGCGCAGGTGATTGGGACAAGCGGAAGCAGCCAGTCGCGGGTGCTGTATCTGGACAAGGGCCTGGACGACGGATTGAAGCCGGATATGGCGGTGGTCACCGGCGACGGCATTATCGGCAAGGTGCGTGACGTGTTTGCACGCACGGCGCAGGTGCTGCTGATCAACGATCAGACGAGCGGGGCCGGGGTGATTCTGGAGAAGACGCGGATTCGCGGGATTCTGCGCGGGAATTCGGCGGGGCAGCCTCAGGTGATCAATATTCTTGCGGATCAGCGTATTCAGCCGGGCGAGCATGTGTTGACTGCGGGCGGTGATCAGATCTTTCCGCGAGGGCTGCCGGTGGGCGTGGTGGAGAAGGTGTTGCGCGACCCGGAGCGAAGCGGGTTCATCGAAGTGGTGGTCAAGCCGGCGGCCGATCTGCAGCATCTGGATGAGGTGCTGGTGATTACGTCGATGGATTCGCATATGTCTCCGCAACAGCAGGCCGATCTGGCGACGAGCGAGGACCAGAAAGGCGCGGAGGCCGCGGAGGTAGCGGCCGAAGCGGAGCGGAAGAAGGCCGCGCAGGAGATGGAAGAGCGGCTGCCGGGATTACATGATCCGAATGCTCCGGATGGAGCGCAGCAGGGAGCGACACAGCTGGGACCAGACGGAAAGCCGGTAGCAGCGGGGAATGCATCGCTGCTGCCGACACCGAAGCCGCTACCCGCGAAGCATCCGGACCGGTTCTCTCCTGGAGGAGGGGAGCCGGGCGCGGGGTCGGATGCGACGCCGGATTCGGGTGCTGATACGCCGGAGCAGACGCCGGGCGACACGCAGTCAAGCGCGCCGAAGGCTCCGAAACCGGCAGCACCGAAGCCAGGAACTCAGCCCAAGTCACAAGCCACGCCACAGTTTTCCGGGAGGGTCCAATAGCGGTGCAGGCGATTATTCCCGACTATCGTCGCGATCTGGAGATCCGGCGCTATCCGCTGCTGGTGTATGCGTTTGTGCCGCTGGCGGCGCTGGTGCTGCAGGCGTGGCTGCCGAGGTTGCTGGGGCGGTATGCGTACATGGATCTGCCGCTGCTGGTGACGATATATTTTGCGATCAACCGCAGGAGCCCGATTCACGGAACGCTGTTGGGAGCGGTGCTGGGGCTGGCACAGGATGGGCTGACGCAGCAGGCGATCGGGATTCACGGGATTGCAAACACGGTGGTGGGGTTTCGTTGCGGCGTCGATAGGGATTCGGCTGGTGGTGGAGAACAACCTCATCCGCATGGTGCTGAACTTTGCGTTTACCCTGCTGTCGAGCGCACTGATGTTGTTCGTGGTGCGCATCATGCTGGGGATGGCACTGCAGCCGAACTGGCTGGACGAAGCGATGCGTGCGGGTGGAAATGCGGCGATCGGGCTGGTGGTGTTTCCGCTGTTGGACCGGCTGCAGATCAGGGATTGAGTTATCGAGGCCAGCCGGAGCCGCTGAATTCCGGATCTCAGAATCGAGATCCGGGGTACCCGGCATGCTTTCGCGCTTAACGTGGTCGACATCAAACGCGCTTCGTTTCGCTCTTGTCCTCGTGGTACTCCATTTCGGTATTGATGGACCAGATGTTGTCCTTTGAAGTCACTCCATTGACGATGTTTTCTACGGCTGTCATCGCTGTCAGCATGGAGTGGTCCTGATTGTTGTATTTGTGCATGCCGTTGCGGCCAATCAGGAAGAGATTTTTCAAAGCTGTCGGTGTAAGCGCGGATGACATCGAAGCGATCGTAGCTGCCGAAGTAGGCCGGATAGGTCTTGGGAACGCGGACCACATGGGAGTCCTCCACGTCCTCGGCTTTGAGTATTCCGATTTGCGCGACACTTCTTCGATTGCCAGCTTTGCCATCTCTTCATCGGAGAGCTTCCATATGGGGTCGGTATCGTTGCAGAAATATTCGAGGCCGATCCAGACCTTGTCTCTGGTTGTCTACCAGCCATGGGCTCCAGTTGTTGAATATCTGCAGCCGGCCGACCTTGACGTCCGGCTCCTGGATGTAGATCCAGTTGTCTTTGAGCGGGGTGCCGTCGTTCTCCGTGACAGTGAGCTTCGTAGCGAGCAGGCCGACGGTGATGAAGTCGCGATACATCAGGCCATCGCTCACTTCGACAACTTCCTTTGGCACGTCGGCGAGCGATGGCGCGAATCAGATCGCGGACCGGCATGGTGGAGAAGAAGTAATCGCCCGCAAAGGTGACGCGCTCGCCCGGCTTCATCGATGCCTTCGACGGAGACCAGCTTGTTTCCGTCAACATGAATGCGATTAACCTGGACGCCGAAGTGAATTTCGCCGCCGCCCTTGCGAACCAGATCTGCCACATGTTCCCAAAGCTGGCCGGGACCGAGTTTGGGATAGAGAAACTTTTCGATCAGCGAAGTCTCGGTCTGCTTCTGAGCGATGTCGCCAGACCTTGCGGCGGCCGAATGTCTTCTTCGAGAAAATGCATGGCCACGCCCTTGAGCGAGAGTCCCTTGATGCGCTGCGCGCCCCATTCGGCGCTGATCTCGTCGCAGGGCACGCCCCAGACTTTCTCTGTATAGGACTTGAAGAAGGTGAGGTAGAGCTGCTTGCCGAAGCGGTTGATGAGGAAGTCTTCGAGCGAACGCTCCTGGCGCCGCGGCAGCAGCGCCGACCGCAGATAGCTGACACCGGCAGCGGAGGGTGCGCACCAGCCCATCTTGCTGAATGTGCCGGCGGTCAGGCGAATGGGATAGTCGAAGAAGCGGCGCAGAAAATAGATGCGGCTCTTGCGCTGACGCACCAGCATGACCAGGTCATCTGTCTGCGGGTCTGGGGCATGACAGTCCGCGCGGGACATCTCGCGCTACTTTCCCTGGTGGCGCAGCTGCTGCACTACCTGAAGCCGGCTTCAACCGGCATCAGATCGAGCCACCACTGCATGACACGATCGGACTTGGAGAAGAAGCGATGTCCGCCGATATCCATGCGATTGCCTTTGTAGACAACCGTTCGCGAGATGCCACCGATCTCATGGCTGGCTTCAATCAGGAGGGGCTTGATCGGAGGTTTGACGCTGCAGCTCGAGGGCTGCTGTGAGCCCCGCTGGTCCGGCGCCGATGATGATGGCCACTCCTGGCCTGGAGTTCGACATAGTGTTTTCTGTCTGGGGTGGTCGTTCCATTCATTGTAGGGACAGTGCCTAAAGGCTAATTCGTGAATCGGAATGCTGCGATTCCCAAACAGCTTGCGATGAGAATCAGATGTTGCGGGCTGGATCAAAGGAGCTTCTGAAACACTTCTCAGGCCTCCTGGCCGGTTTTGTGTTGGCTGACGCTTTCGCCGTCTCCGGGGCGGAGGATGCGGAAGACGAGGGTGGAGAGGATGGTCAGGCCTCCGAGGAAGAAGAACGCCTTATGGATGCCGTGGATGAAGACGATGGGGTGTGCATAGGCGGTGGGCGGCAGGAAGAATTCCGTGGCGAGGCCGGCGATGGCCACGCCGAAGCTGATGGCCATCTGCTGCATGGTGCTGGCGATGGTGCTGGCGTTGCTGGTGTCTTCATCGTCGGTGTCGGCGTAGACCAGGGTATTCATGCTGGTGTACTGCAGTGAGCTGAAGCCGCCGTAGATGAAGACGACGAGAAGGATCATCCAGATGGGGGTGTTGAGGCCGATGAAGGCGAAGAGTACGAGTAGCAGGCCGATGATGATGGTGTTGGAGACGAGGACTCCGCGATAGCCGATGCGGCGGAGGATGGCGGACATGTAGGGCTTCATGATGCCGGCGGCGATGGCTGGCGGCATGAGGAGCAGGCCGGACTGGACGGCGTTCATGCCCAGGCCGACCTGGTAAAGCAGCGGCAGGAGGAACGGGACGCCGCCGATGCCGAGGCGAGTGAAGAGTCCTCCGGTGACAGCGGCGCGGAAGGTGCGGATGCGGAAGAGGCCGAGGTGTAGCAACGGGTGGGGAGCGCTGTTGGCGTGGACCGCATAGCCCGCGAGGAGGGTGACGGCCATGGCGAGCAGAGCGAATATCTCGCGGATGCTGAGGGTGTGGTCGCCGAAGACTTCGAGGACGTAGGAGAGCAGCCCGATGCCGGAGCCGAAGAGGATGAGTCCGACGAGATCGAGGGGCGGTGTGCCTTCTTCGCGGTAGTCGGGCAGGTGCAGGTAGACCATGACGAGGCCGAGCAGGCCGATGGGCAGGTTGAGGAAGAAGATGAGCCGCCAGTGGAGGTAGTGGACGATGAGTCCGCCGGCGAGGGGGCCGAGCATGGGGCCGATGAGCGCGGGGATGGTGACGAAGCTCATGACGCGGACGAGGTCGGATTTGGCGAAGGTGCGGACGAGGGTGAGGCGGCCGACGGGGACCATCATGGCTCCGCCGAAGCCCTGGAGGACGCGGCAAAGGACGAGGATGTGGATATTGCTGCAGAGGCCGCAGAGAAGCGAGCCGAGGGTGAACATGCCGATGGCGGAAGCAAAGACGCGGCGGGTGCCGAAGCGATCGGCCATCCAGCCGCTGATGGGGATGAAGACGGCGAGGGCGAGGGTGTAGCTGGCGAGGACGGACTTCATGGCCAGCGGGGCGACACGGAGCGCGGCGGAGATGGCTGGGACGGCGGTGTTGAGGATAGTGGTGTCGAGCGACTCCATGAAGAAGGCTACGGCGACGAGCCAAGGGAGGAGCTTTCGCGCGGATTCCGATACGACGGGGAATTGGTCCGGCGCGCGGCCGTTCTCGATTGGGGTAGGGGACGCCATCAGTCAGGTTCTGATGCTGATTTTCCCATACCGCGTCAGGTGGTCAGGGCTGTGGCTTGCTCGAAGCAGACGCCAGGGGCAGTGGCGAAGTGCTGTGGATCGGGGAGACCGGTGAAGGAGGTATCCGGGGCTTCCAGGAAGGCGTCGAAGAGGGATTTGTAGAGGCCGCGGCGGCCGGCGAGGCGATCGCGGCGGGCGCGGAGGAAGCTGAAGCGGAACGGAGAGATGGATTCGGCTTCGGCGAGGAATGTTATGGAGAAGTGTTCGTGGGAGTATGCGATGGCGCAGAGGATCAAGGATCGCCAGGCCATACGCAGCAAGCCGCGGAAAACGGGCGTGGCGTGAGGGAGCTGGTCCATGCGGGCGGCGACGCGGTCGGAGAAACGGAGAAGCTGGCGGGTTAGCTGGTCGAGCGGGATGCCCTGATTGGCGGCGCGGGTGAAGAGGGTGACGGAGCCGCGATGCTGGTCTTCGGCGAGGTCCTGCAGGTCGTCACCGAGTTGCAGGAGAACGCCCCACTCGAAGGCGAATTGGATTTCGGCTTCGGTGAGCCAGCCGCGGGTAAGGATGGCGTCGGCGAGGACGGAGGCGCCGCCTTTGGCGCAGCTTATGGTGAGGATATCGGCTTCGGTCAGGTTGTCGTGCCGGAGCTGGCGGAGGCTGTTTTCCTGGGCCTGATGGATGGCCAGCAGGCAGTCGTGGACATGGGGGAAGGTGTCGCGGGGGTACTCGCTCTCGATGAGATGGATCATGGTCTGGAGGGCGAATTCGCGGGGGTCCTCGATGGGCAGGGTTTCGCCATGGAGACGTTGGCGGAAGCGGGCGCTGAAGTGGAGTTTAGCGGTGGAGCTGAGGTCTTCGCGATCGAGGAGGTTGTCGCTGTAGGGGTAGAGCAGGCTGTAGCCGAGGATGGATGGGGTGAGGCGTTGCGGTTCGCCGAAGAGCGGTTGCAGGCCGCAGGCTGTCCAGGCATTGCGGCTGGCCTGGACGATGTCGGGCATGCTAAGCGAGGGATCGAAGGCGCGGGCCCAGCGGGCGAGCTGGGTGCCGGCGGGGAGGAAATCGCGGGTTAGCAGATTGATGGCGTCGGGGGTGAGGTCGAGGCCTTGCGCGGCGAATTGGGCGAAGGCTTCGGTGACACGGGCCTGGGTGGCGAGATGCTGTTCGCGGATGCCTGCGCTGAACTCAGACCGGACTGAGGAAATCCACCTGAATGGCAGAAAGCGCCTTGTAGATGAGCCGTTCAAATTCCGTGAGGCTCGCTTTAGCTCGGCTTCAACGGTGTACAGGGCGTCATCGTATGCGCGCTCGCGCTGGTGCTGCTGACGGGCGGTGAACTGGGGAGCTTCGGGCGTCGGCCCGGTATTGCATTCGTGCCAGAGGGCGCTCGTGGTGGCGGACTGCTCTTCGACCCAGGGCCAGCTGTAGAGCGTATCCATATGATTGGGGATACGCTGGGGCGGGTGCGGTGGTTCCTTCGCTCTTCTCGCGCGCTTGATGATCCGATATATCCCACAAAGAGGGTAGCTTCGCAGATCAACGCGATGTCCTAGTTCCAAATTCAGTAGTTGTCCTGAAATGCGATCATTCGCCCGAGATTTTGCTCGTGATTCTCCGGGAAGCCGCACGAGGGTGCAAATTCATCTGTGTCGCGGAAGGTTCCAAAGATGCGATCCCACCAAGTGATGTCTCCGTAGTTGAACTCGTGGACATCGAGTTGGTGATGGATAGAGTGGTGCTCTGGGCGCTGTAGAAAGTAACCAATCCAATGAGGAGTTCTCAGATTACTGTGGTAGAAGTACTCACCGATAACCGCATAGGCATTGAACCAAGCGGCCGCTTCCGGTGAAGCTCCCATGAGACAAAACATCAGCAGGCTGGCGAGGATGGAATCGGCGATGATTTCGACGGGATGCTTATAAAACGAAGTCAGCATTTCAATGCGTGTCGGACTGTGATGGACTTGATGGAACACGCGCCAGAACAGATCGAAATGATGACGCGCGCGATGCCACCAATAGAAAAGAAAGGTTCCGATGAACCAACCCAGCAGGCCTGCGAGAAACGGCGGCATGCTATGGGAAATATGGAAGAGTGAAGAGCCCTGAAGCCATCGGTTCCAGGCAACGCCGGCCAGCAGGACGACCCCAAGCTGCGCCAAATTCAGGACGGTTGCGCGAACGTACCACCCTGGCGCCTCGGGAAGTTCGCGCCCCGGAAATGTACGTTCAATAACGAAAAACAGAATAGTGGCAAAGATGATGATTGCGGTTGGAATCATGTCTCCCTCCAGTAATGTGAAGCTCTGTGAACTGAGAATAGGCAGTGTCTTCTTCAGGTTCCACAGAGCGCATGACAGTTTCCGGAGTGTCACAGCAGACCAACACTGTCGCGATGGGAAGAGGCCAACCAGAATCCAGGAGTAAAATCACCTAGTTCATGAACATTTCCCTGAGTCAGGACAGCGATGTGCCGCTCCGTCAGCAACTCTCAGAGCAAATTGTTTTCCTCATTACTACTGGCGAGCTGCACGCCGGAGAGGAGATGCCGAGTGTGCGCGCTTTGGCTCGTCGTACCAAGGTGCACCACAATACTGTCAGCAAAGCGTACCAGGATCTTGTGCGCCGTGAGTGGCTTACGCGAAAGCGGGGGAGTCGCCTGGTTGTCGGAATTTCGGCAAGCAAAGGGCAGCAGTCAGAACTCGGCCTGGATGAACTTATCAACGAGACTATTCGAGTTGCCAAGAGCCTCGGCTATTCGCTTCAGACCTTGCGGAACCGCGTGCGTGAACACCTTATCGAAGAGAGAGCGGACCATCTTCTCGTTGTGGAGCATGAGGCGGGGATACGCAAGATAATTCAGCGCGAGATTGAAGAGAAGGTCCATTGGCGCGTTGAGTGTTGTTCGTATATCGATATCGTTCGAGAGCAGGGCCTGGCCATCGGAGCCCAGGTTCTGGCCCCTACCTATATGACCGGGAGCCTAGCGCGGTTCGTTCCTGTTCATCGTCCATGCTTTTCAATTGAATATTCCGGTTCTAAAGACTACCTGGCTGTCATTCGCGATCTGCAGGCTCCATCGAATATCGCTGTTGTCTCGGTTAGCGAAAGCCTGTTGAAAACCGCACGAAGCCTTCTAGCTCCTTCGATTGGACGAGAACACACCTACCAGGATCTTCTGTTGTCGACTGATCAGGTGGTAGACATGCGCGGGGTTGATCTCGTGTTTTGTGACTCGATTACCTTATCTCTCGTGTCTTGCAATCGTAAGGTGCGCTATCAACTTGTCTCTGCCGATTGTCTGAAGGAGCTTTCGATGCTCTTGTCTCTCAGGATTGAGAAATAGGGCCTTAATGCTGCCGAAGCCTTCGAGATTTTCCCCTTTCCACACCTTGATGACAAGAATAGGTATTGAGAAGCGACGCCAGAGACAAAAGCCAAACGTTCAAGTCAAGTCTCTCGGGTTGCACAGGACTTGCGATGGAAATCCGCGATTCCAAGTGCCCTTGCGGTCATGCCTGCTTCTCCCCGTTACTACGGAACTACCGGATTTCCGCAGCGGTGGGAGCGCGCGAAGACAGGTCAGGCTATGCTTAGGGAAGCGGTGTTTCGCGAATCATGGCTGTAGAAAAAGTCAATCGGGATGAGAAGCTGCCGCCGATCAAGATGACGGCGGTGCAATACGGCATTCTGGCGATGATGCTCGTCCTGATTGGCGGGTTGTGGCGGCTGCAGGTGCTGGGTGCGGATACGTACCGGGCGATGGCCGAGCAGAACCGCATTCGCAAGGTGCCGATTCTGGCGCCGCGGGGCAAGCTTTTCGATCGCGAGGGACGGCTGCTGGTGGATAACTATCCGTCGGTGTCGTGCTTCCTGGTGCGCGAGCAAGGCCACAACGTTGATGCTGACCTGCCGCTGATCGCCAAGGGGCTGGATCTGGATCTGGACCAGTTGCGGGCGACGCTCAAAAGGTTCCGGATTGCGCCGAGCTATCAGCCGATTCCGATCAAGCAGGATATTACGCCGGATGAGCAGGCATTTATCGAGGCGCACCGCAATGAGCTGCCCGAGTTGGAGACGATTGACGAGGAGCGCAGGCTGTATCCGCGGGATGGGTTTGCGTCGCACCTGATCGGATACGTCGGCGAGGTGAGCGAGGACGACCTGAACAATCCCAAATTTGCCTACTATGAGCCGGGCGATGTGGTTGGAAAGGCTGGGGTTGAGGAGACTTACGACGAGATTCTGCGTGGCGAAGACGGCTCGATGGATGTGATTGTGGACAGCCATGGGCGCGAGGTGGGGCGGCGCGGGATCCAACTGGCGACTCCGGGGCAAGACCTGCGGCTGACGATCGATGACGATATTCAGCGTGCGGCGGAACTGGCGCTGGGGGACGCGAACGGCGCGGTGGTGGCGATGGACCCGCGCAACGGGGACATTCTGGCGCTGGTGTCGCACCCCAACTTCGACCCGAATGCCTTTGCGGTCAAGATTGGCCGATCGGATTGGAACAAGCTGATTACCGATCCGGCGCATCCGCTGATGAACAAGGCGATTCAGGATCAGCTGGCGCCCGGCTCGACGTTCAAGGTCATCATGTCTGTTGCGGGCATGGAAGAGGGAGTGGCCGAGAACCTGAAGGTGATGTGCAACGGCGGCGGCACCTTTTACGGACATTTCTTTCACTGCGACAAACATCACGGTTTGCTTAGCATTCACGAGGCGATCCCGATGTCGTGCGACACGTATTTTTACGATCTGGCGACGAAGCTGGGGATCGACACGATTGCCAAGTATGCGACGGCGCTGGGGATTGGCTCGAAGACCGGCGTGGATCTGCCGAATGAGATGGCCGGGGTGATGCCGTCGACGAAGTGGAAGATGCGCACCTTCCATCAGAAGTGGTATGCGGGCGAGGTGGTGTCGGTGGGCATTGGGCAGGGCGCGGTGGCGGTGACGCCGATTCAATTGCTGCGGGCTATCTCTGGAATTGCGTCGGATGGGCACATGGTGCGCCCGCATGTGGTGGATCCGAAGCAGTTGCAGCCGAATTATCGCGAGGCGGTGCTGGAGACCTTTAACGGCTCGGGCGACAGGCAGGTGCCGCTTAGAGAAGACACGTGGATGACGGTGACGGAGGGCATGTCGCAGGCGACGACTCCGGGACTGTATCACACGGCCGAGGGCGCACATCTGGAAGGGATTGATTTCGCGGGTAAGACGGGAACGGCGCAGGTGGTGGGCGGCGGGGATACGCACAACAGAGGCGGCGCGAAGACGCCGAATGCGTGGTTTGTGGGGATGGTGCCGCGGCGGAATCCTGAGTTTGCGGTGGTGGTGTTGCAGGAGCATGGCGACTGGGGATCGGGTTCGGCGAAGATTGCGGCGCAGGTTGTTACGGCTTACGTGAACAAGCAGCGGCGGCAGGACGGGAATATTCTGCAAGTACCGAAAAAGGCCGCCCCGGTGGAAATGGGAGCGGTCTGGTCGACCCCACGGCATGAGATGCGGCCGGACAAGGGCGATCCGGAGATGGCGGCGCTGGATGCCAGCGGGATGCACGGCGGGCATTTTCTGATTGAGCCGGATGGGTCGATTGCGGGATTGGAGGACGCGGGATCCGTGACTCCCACCCTTTCCGCAAAAGGCGCGGAAAGGATGGGGCACCCGAAATCGTTGTATCCCCGGTCTCAGAATCGAGATCTTGGGCCCCCGTCCTATGAGGATCAGACGGCGGGGTTGCCGGAGCGGTTTCGCGGGGTGTTGCCGGCGGGCGGTGGGTCGCGATGATGCGGCGGTATCTGAGTTTTCGCGATTTTGACTGGGCGCTGCTGCTGATGGTGCTGGTGCTGTGCGTGCTGTCGGTGCTGGAGATCTATTCGGCGACGCACCTGATTCCCAAATATCGCGGCTTTCACACCAAGCAGATGTACTGGATCGCTGCTGGTCTGATTGCGATGTTTGCTATTTCCAAGATTGACTATCATCGGCTCATCGATGTGGTGGGATGGCTTTATGGCGTTTTTTTTCTGCTGCTGATAGCGGTCAAGCTGGTGGGGCACAGAGCTTTGGGCGGCAAGCGATGGCTTAAGGTAGGGCCGGTTCTCTTTCAGCCATCGGAGTGGTTCAAGCTGGTGCTGATTCTGCTGGTGGCGCGGTACTTCGCCAATCTGGGCGGGCAGAGCCTGACGTGGCGGGACATTCTGAAGGCGATGGGGCTGGTGGGCGTGCCGATGCTGCTGGTGTTGATGCAGCCGGATCTGGGAACGGCGCTGACCTATACGCCGATTCTGCTGGCGGGGTTGTTTCTGGGAGGGATCAACCTGAGGCAGGCGGCGATTATCGCGACGGTGGGCCTGGTGGCGATTGCCGGCGTGTGGACGAGCGGGAAGGTGCTGAAGCCGTACCAGAAAGCGCGGCTGACGAGTTTTATCAATCCAGACAACGATCCCAAGGGGACGGGGTACCAGGTCAGGCAGTCGCTGATCGCTGTGGGTTCCGGGGGAATCTGGGGCAAAGGAGCTGAGCAGGGGTCCCAGACGCAGGGAGACTTTCTACCGATTCCGCATGCGGACTTCATTTTTGCGGCATTCAGCGAGGAGCACGGGTTCACCGGCGCGTTTCTTGTTCTACTGCTATACTTCCTTGTATTGATGCGTTTGATTCAAAACGCTCAAACCGCCGCTGACATCTCCGGCTCACTTGTGGTGATGGGAGTCGTGGCTGTATTGACCTTTCAGATTGCGGTCAATGTGGGCATGGTCATCGGTTTTATGCCGGTCACCGGAATTCCTTTACCATTAATGAGTTACGGCGGGTCTTCGGTGCTGTTCACATTTATGGCGCTTGGCGTGGTGATGAATGTACGCATGCGCCGCTTCGTGAATTAGCAGCATTTCGAACAAGTTTTTCCTTCCTGCTCGCAGTTGGAGTATGGAAGTTTATTAGGATCAATCACTTCGCCGGCAGGTTTCGATTGCAAGCAGCCCCGGCAGGATTGGGTGAATGAGCACGCAGGGACGGGTTTTCCGTTGGCAGCGCATGGATATGACGGAAACTTCCGGAATCGCGCTTCTGGCGTCTGGTGACGTTGGAGCGATGAGTTCCGAAGATAGGTTTCTTCGCGCTGTTTTTGGATGGCCGAAACAGGCTACACGGTCCCTGAGCTCAATGAATCGCTGTGAGTGGCGCTTTCGTCGCGGGTTTGACGAGCAGTCGCTGTCCGGCCCTGTTTCCTCTGGGCCGGGTTACGCCGACAGTTCTTTGCCGGAGTCTTTTGGTTCCACTTCTGGAACCAGTTCCGGTTCTCTTCCCGAACAGCTTCGTTTGGATTCTCCTCTCCTGATTTGTGTGTCTCCGTTGCATTCGGCCTTGCCGTGGGTCCCGAAGGGTAAACACCCAGGGACGGAAAGGCAATATGGCCAAGGAAATTTGTATTTCAAGCACGCCGCACGAAACGCGGCTTGCGATTCTGGAAGACGATCAACTCGCTGAGATTTACTACGAGCGAGAGAACGAATATACGCTCGCGGGCTCGGTCTATAAGGGCCGCGTGACGCGGGTGCTGCCGGGCATGCAGTCCGCATTTGTGGACATCGGCCTGGAGCGAGACGCGTTCCTGTACGTTACGGACTTTCTGGAGATGGAAGACCAGGAAGATTCGGACGAGGTAGAGCGCGCGGCGGTGCAGGGAAGCACCCAACGGCAACCACAGGGGCGCTCAAGCCGCGGCGACGATCGCGGACGGCGTGGGGAAGGCCGCAGTGAGCCGCGGCCGTCAAGCGCTAGAGAATCAGAGGCGGCAACGGATGAGGGCGGCGATGCGACGCTGCACTTTGCGCCGACTACGTCCGAGATTCTGATTGAGGGTGACGAGACTGGGACGGTTGAAGCCGCGCCGGCCGGTGATGAGTCGGAGCAGGGTGCGCGCCGTTGGCGTGGACGCCGTCGCCGTCGTAGCGGCCGTGGCCGCGATGAGGCGGGTGGACAGGCGGATGGGCAGTCTAGCCCGTCGGAATCTGACGGCGAGGGTGAAGAGTCTGAGCTGCCGACGGTCGAGATTGAGGCGGCTGCGCATGAGGCGGCGCCTGAAGCCAAGCCGGCAACGGCCGGGAGGCCAGCGGCGGCTGGGACGCCGTTCCTGTTGCCGGGCGAATCGCTATCGAGATATGGCGGAACAAATGGTGAGCCTGTGGCGCCGAAAGCCCCGGGCAATGGGCTGATGATCACGGAGTTGGCGCCTACGCCAGTCGAGTCTTTTCAGCCTCGGACGGTCACCAGGCCGTCGACGCTGATCGAGGATGAGATCGTCTGGGACGGAGTTGGATTGCTGCCGGGTGAATCGCTTGCGCGGCACCGCCGGAATCCCGCGCAGGAGCCGTCGGCTTCGGTGGACGCGGAGCCTACGGGATCGTTTGCTCCGTTGCCGGAGGCAAACGAGCTTCGGACCATGGAAGATGAGCACGCTGCGGGGGAGTTTGAGTTCTCGGAGATCACGGGGGGTGACCATGAGCCGACTCACGAGTCAGCCCACGATGCGGCGGAGCATTTGGAGAGTGTTGCGGAAGCGCACATCGAGGCTCCGGTAGACGAGATCGTTGAGGAAGTACACGAGGCGCCTGGCGCTGAGGCGGTGATTGAACACGAGGTTGCCCTGCCGGAGGCGCAAGCGGAAAATGCTGAACCCGCGCAACAGACCCATCCGGCGCACGAGTCATCCGAGGAGCAAGCCGAGGAATTCGAAGAAGAGGTTCATGAGGCCTCGGCGAGCCACAATGTAGATCCGCTACCGCCGAGGGAGTTCCGTTTTTCGGATATCTTTGGCGGCCGGAAAAAGACGGATGAGCCGGAGTACGAGCACGAGCCGGCGACGGCGCCGCAGCCTGCTCCCAGGCCGACGGTAGCGGCATCGGTTTCGGCGTATGCACCGGGCTCAGGTCTGGTGGAAGAAGAGGTCATCGAAGAGGAAGAGTACGAGTTTGCTCCGTTGAAGACGCATCACGGGGACGATCACGACCTGGAGGATATGGAAGAGGAGACGCTGCAGCAACAGATTCGCTCGGGCGCGCTGGGCGAGATGCTGGAAGAGGCGCAGCTCGATCACCGGCTGCAGGTTGAGGCGGTTGATGAAGAAGAGGCTGACGGGGAAGGTGAGGACACCGCGGCCGCGGCTCCGGGCCGGCCAGGTCAGCCAGGCGGACGGGAGCGCGGAGACCGGGGTGGAGATCGCGGTGGCCGCGGACGCCGTGGGCGCAGCGGCGGCGATGGCCGGAGCGGCGGTGATGGACGCCGTGGGCCTTCGCGGCGCTCGGCACAGACTTCGGATCTGCCGATCATCAGCGATCTGCTCAAGCCGGGTCAGGAGATCCTGGTTCAGATTGCGAAGGAGCCGATTGCCAAGAAGGGCGCGCGGATCACGAGCCACATAGCGCTGCCGGGGCGGTTCCTGGTGTTCATGCCGACGGTGAGCCATGTGGGCGTGAGCCGCAAGATTGCTTCGGATGATGAGCGGCAGAGGCTGAAGCGGATTCTGACCAGCGAGCGTGGCGAAGCGTCGGGCGGATTCATTGTTCGTACGGCGGCAGAAGGCGCGACGGAAGATGAGTTGCGCGCGGATCTGCGCTTCCTGATCAACCTGTGGAACGAGATCAAGCAGCGGGAGTTGAACTCGCGTCCGCCAGCGCTGATTTATCACGATCTGAGCCTCATCGAGCGTATTCTGCGTGACCAGGTGAGCGACAACTTCTCGCATATCTGGGTGGATTCGGAAGCCGATTATGAGCGGATTGTGCGCTTCCTGAACCGCTTCTCGCCTGAGTTGGTCCGGCGAGTGAAGCTTTACACGAAGGAAGTGCCGCTGTTTGAGCATTTCGGTATCCAGGACGAAATCTCGAAGGCACTGCGCTCGAAGGTGTGGCTGAAGTGCGGCGGATCGATCGTGATCAACCAGACGGAAGCTCTGGTGGCGATCGATATCAACACGGGCAAGTTCGTGGGCAAGACGGCGCGGCTTGAGGACACGATTCTCAAGACGAACCTGGATGCGATTCCGGAGATCGTGCGGCAGATTCGGCTTGCGCGATCTGGGAGGCATCATCGTGATCGACTTTATCGACATGGATGAGCGCAAGAATCGGGCTCGCGTGATGGCTGCGCTGGAAGAGGCGCTGAAGCAGGATCGCGCGCCGACGAAGGTGCTGCAGTTCAACGACTTTGGTCTGGTGGCGATTACGCGCAAGCGCGTGAAGCAGTCGCTGGAGCGGACGTTGTGCGTGCCGTGCCCGATCTGCCAGGCGACTGGCATGGTCAAGAGTCCGGCTACGGTGGCCAACGAGATCTATGTCGAAGTTCGCAAGATGCGCAAGCATTTCGATCAGAACGAAGTGCTGCTGCGTGTGAATCCGGAGACGGCGAAGGCGCTGAAGGCCAACAATGCAAAGTGGCTGACGGAGCTGGAAGAGCTGGCGGGTAAGAACGTGCTGGTGAAGAGCGATCGCGACGCTGCATCCGGAGCAGTTCGATATTCAGGGATAGCTTTGCGACGGGTCTTTTCTGACGTATCGCTTACGACTCTCTGACGTTTGTCTGAAGGGGCTGAGTTTTTTTAAACTCAGCCCCTTCGACTTTCGAAGGCCGCGCAACCTTTATTTCAAATATGTGTCTAAATCATTCAATGGGGGCAATGCACGATCCCCGTATGCAAGCAGTTATTTCATAGGTTGAGGTCGAAGATATGTCCAAGCGCGGTTCCCTCCCGCTCCGTCTACGTGTGAGTTATTTAGCTCTCCCCACTGCATTGCTGATCGCCGCCGGAGCTTTTCCCGCGGTAGCTCAGTCACCGAATACCGACAATTTTTCAAGTTCGAGCCAGGGTCTGGTTGCTCTTGACGCTGACCCCGGGCTGCCGGCTTCGCCTTCGCTGGCGTCAGGTGCGGCTGGCCAGAATGGAACGTATGGGTATCACGACCGGAACTGGTCGAGCCACCTGACTTTTGAAGCGGGCGGTGGTGCGAATGGGCCGACCTCGGACTCATCGAATGACATTACATGGGGCGGCAACTTTACGGTGGGGGCTGGATACCGCTTGACGTCTCATCTCAGCGGCTTGATTGAGTATCAGTTTATCGACGATAAGCTGCCCGGGGCATTGATTGGAGAGACCGGCGCCAATGGCGGCAATGCGCATATCTGGTCGCTCACGCTGGCCCCGGTGTTGGATCTTTTCCCCAAGGCCACGAATGATGTTTACATCACGGGCGGCGGTGGTTTTTATCGCAAGGTAACGAATTTTACCGACCCCGAAGAGGTAGATTATTGCTACTACTACTACTGTGGTGTCGATGTGCAAAACGTAGTAGTTGGCCACTTTTCGAGCAACCAGGGCGGATGGAACATCGGCGGTGGATTCACGCACCGGCTTGGCGGAACCTATGGCACCAGCAATTTGAAACTGTTTGCAGAAGTTCGCTATCTGGATGTATTAACGCCCGCTTCCGCGACTTCGCCGAACGGTCTTGGCGTTGCCGCCGTGGGCGATGGTACGAAGCTGATTCCGATCACGCTGGGCATCCGTTTCTAACAAAGTTCGCTCTAAGCTTTTAGCTCAAGTCTTTTTCGGCCTGCTTCTCACCTCTAGGAGAAGCAGGCTTTTTTGTCCAAGGTCATCGGTATCAACTGAAGTGGGATATGTAGCGAATCCATCCGCCGAATAGTACGCAAGCCGGAGATAGTAGAAGCAGAATCAACTGATATAAGACTCGCTGGCGGCCGCGTGGCTGGACGGCGCTGACTCCGGAGAAGAGTAAAACGATGACTGCGAGCATGAGTGCGTAGCGGAGCGGATCTTCGCTTGCAATGCATGCGGTGACGTAGCCGCCAGCGATGGCGGCGAGCAGCGAATAGGCGAGATTGACGGTGATGTATGCAGGGCGTGGATGACCGTTATCCGCGACCCACGCGGGAGCGCGGCGCATGAGCACGGCGCATGAGCACGGCTGTGATGATGGCCACGGGCAGGGCCATGGTGAGGAATCCGCCCAGCAGAGCGAGGAACGCGTGCAGGATTGTCATGGGTTCGCTCGATTTCTAATCTCGGCGAGGAATGCGCGGGCCAGGCGAGGCTCGCCGGGATCGTTTTCGCCGTGGATAGTGCAGAGGTCGAGGAACTCGTCGCAGAGCGGATCGGTTTCTCCGTTCTGGGCGAGGACGGATTGCAGGGCGAAGGCGAGTTCGCGAAGGCGTGCGGCTTCGGGCCACGGCTGTATTTCGGGGGTATCCGATGGCAGATGTTCGATGTCAGAGAAGAGACCATTGCGGCCTGCGGCACATTCTTCGAGACAGGCGAGCAACTGGTCACGAAAGGCTTGTTGCAAAGGCTCCAGCTGAGCCGAATCGGCGTGGTCTTCGTAGTACATGGCTACCTTGCTTAGTTTGATTTCATTGCGGCTTCGACTTCATCGGCGGTGTGAGGCAGATTGGCGACGAGGTCGATGAGCTTGCCGTCCTGGCCGACGACGAAGGTGTCTTCGATGCGGACGCCGATCTTTTCTTCCGGGATGTAGACGCCGGGTTCGATGGTGAAGACCATGCCCGGTTTGAGTACGGCTGGATAGTTGGCGGGGTCGTGGACATTGATGCCGACCATGTGGCCGAGGCCGTGGATCCAGTAGTCGCTCAGAGGTTCGCCATGCAGGCCTTTGCCGTGGCTGTTGATGTAATTCCACGCGGCGGTGTCGAGAGAGTTGGGATCGTGATGGCGTGCATCGTTGATGGTGGATTTGCCCGCGACAAAGGCGGCGATGGCTGCACGCTGCGCGCCGAGGACGACATCGTAGACTTCGCGCTGGCGTGCGGTGAAGTGTCCATTGACGGGAACGGTGCGGGTGATGTCGGAGGCGTACATGCTGTATTCGCCGGCGGCGTCGACGACCATGATGTCGCCGTCTTTGAGCGTGGCGGAATTTTCTGAATAATGCAGTGTGGTGGAGTTGATGCCGGCGCCGACGATGGGTGCGTAGGATGGGCGCTCGCAGCCTTCTTCCATGAGCTTCGCGATGATCTTGCCGGCGATGGCGCGCTCGGTGACGCCGGGTTTTGTGGCGTGGATCATGGTGAACTGCGCGGCTATGGAGGCGTCGGCGGCCTTCTTGAGTAGTGCGAGTTCGCCTTCGTCCTTGACGATGCGCAGCTCGGCGGTGAGGCCGGTGACGTCCTGGGTTGGGGGCGGCGCTCCGTTGCCGAGGGTGGTGGCGAGCCAGCTTACGACCGGCTGTGCCTGTGCGGCGAGAGGCTGGGTCCAGAGATTGTTGGCGAGAGTGCGGTCTTTGGATACGAGCTCGTTGAGGAGCGCAGGGAGCTCGGTCATTGATTCGACTTCATCGACTTCCGCTGTTTTGGCTGCGCCGGGCGTGGCGGCGTCGAGCTTGATGCCGGTGAACTTTTCCATGCGCAGGTTGCGGGTGGGAAGGAAGAGGATTTCGCGGTATTTGCGCGGGGCGATGGAAGCGGCGGGGTTGCCGGGTGAGTCGGCGACGATGAGCAGGGCAGCACCGGGTTCATTCCAGCCGGTCAGGTAGTAGAAGTCTTCGTCCTGGCGGTAGGGCATGAAATCGAGCAGGGGCTCTTCGGCGGCGAATAGGATGGCTGCTCCGCCGTTGAGTTTGGCGGCGAGCGCGACGCGGCGCGCGTGGTAGGTAGAGGCTGGCTGTTTTTCAAGAGCGTGGGCGGGAATGGCTGACGCTGCCAGAGAGGCAAAGAGGGTGAAGAGCAGTGCGAGTCGCTTCAGGGGCATAGAGATAGCATAGTCGCGAGAGTGGGTCGAGATACAGGTCAGGCTTGGCGGTGCAGGCTGACGAACTCAGCCGCACGATGGTGGACAACGGCAGTTCCAGTCAATAGTCTTCGGAAGATAAAGCGCGAAGGTTATTGCGGGATTTTGCGGAGGGCGTGCAGGACGCGTGGGACAGCTTCCGAGAGCGTTGAGTGTAGTGGTGATGTTGCTTTATGCCGGCGGACTATGGGCGCAGACAGCGACTGAGCCCGAAGAAAACGTTGGCATCATTGTGACGCGGAGCGCGGAACAGGCACAGCAGGTGCGCACGGCGCTCGCGGCCGGCATGGACTTTGGGGTAGAGGCCAAAGAGAAGTCGATCGATTCGACGGCGGACGATGGTGGATGGATGGGGCGGCTGCGTCCATCGCAGTTGCGACCCGAGCTTCGCGATGCGTTGCGCGGGGTGGCTCCGGGGCATTGGAGCGGTGTTGTCCGGATGTCGAGCGGATTTGCGGTGCTGACGGTGTTCGCCAAGGCTCCGAACAGGACCGATCTGGACAAGCAAAAGATTGTCGCTCTGAACTCTTCATCGCAGGTGAGGCAGAGCATTGTGGTGTCGGGGCAGGGTGAGGCGAGGAGTGCGTTCGATGAGTTCCCGAAGCCGGACGGGTGGGAGCGGACGCTGGATCAGCCTTGCGAGATTCGCAGGAAGTCGCTGGCGGATGCGATCGACAAGATGCAGGCGCTGCTGGCGGAAGCGGAGAAGCAGCCAGCGGGCGAGGTGCCACCGCGAGATTTGATCGAAGGCTATACGGCGCTGGCGGATCTGCATGCGTATCGGGACGATATGCCTGAGTCGATCGCAGCGTGGAAGCGTGCGTACGCGATTGCGCAGGCGAGCTTTCCGGGGTCGGTGGATTATCTCGAAGAGACGCTGGGCATCAGCTACTTTCATCTGGCGGAGAAGGAGAACGGCGTCTTTCACAAGCCGGACTCGATCGATATATATCCGCCGTCCGGTACGCACGCGCATCTTGAAAAGCCTGACGATATGCGGACAGCTATCCAATACTTTCAACGTTTTCTGGCGAAGCGGCCTGATGACATGGAGGTGCGATGGCTGCTGAATCTGGCGTACATGGAGTTGGGGCAGTATCCGGCAGGAGTGCCTGCGCAGTTTCTGGTGGCGCAGGAGAAGATGGCGCCGCGAACGGATTTGCCGATGGGCCGGTTTACGGATGTGGCCGCGGCGGCTGGGCTGACTGCGTTCAAGAACTCGGGCGGCGTTGTGGTGGATGACTTCGACAACGACGGACTGCTGGATGTGATGGCATCGAGCAACGACATGTGCGAGCAGTTGCAGTTCTTCCACAACAACGGCGATGGTACATTTACGGATCGCACGGCGCAGGCTGGGCTGACAGGACAACTGGGCGGACTGAACATTGTGCAGGCCGATTACAACAACGATGGGTGCATGGATCTGCTGGTGCTGCGTGGGGGATGGGAGTATCCGATGCGGCGGTCGCTGCTGAAGAACAACTGCGATGGGACGTTTACGGATGTGACGGAGGCGAGCGGGCTGGGTGGGGTGAGCGAGTCGCAGACGGCGGTGTGGGCGGATATCGATAACGATGGGTTTGTGGATCTGTTTATCGGTAATGAGAAAGGACCGAATCAGCTCTATCGCAATCGGGGCGATGGGACGTTCGAAGACATCTCGCACAAGTCGGGCATAGACAAGACATCTTTTGCCAAGGGTGTCGCGGCGGCGGATTATGACCGGGATGGATTTGTGGACTTCTACGTATCGAACATCAGCGATCCCAATCTGCTGTTTCACAACAATGGGGATGGAACGTTTACGGAGATTGCGAAGCAGGCGGGAGTGCAGTCACCCCTGCTGAGCTTTGCTGCGTGGTTCTTCGATTACGACAATGATGGATGGCCGGATCTGTTTGTGACGGACTACTACAGTTCTGTGGATGAGTCGGTGCGGAGCGCGGTGGGGATGCCGTTTCACGTGGAGACGCCGAAGCTCTATCACAATCTGCGCAATGGAACCTTTGAAGATGTGACGGCCAAGATGGGGCTGGACAAGGTTTATCTGCCGATGGGATCGAATTTCGGGGACATCGACAACGATGGATATCTGGACATGTATCTCGGTATGGGCGATCCGTCGCTTGTTTCGCTTCTGCCGCATGTGATGCTGCATAACGACGGCGGGAAGAAGTTCAGCGACGTGACGGCGGCGACGGGGCTCGGTGAGATTCATAAGGGGCATGGGATCGCGTTTGCGGATCTGCGGCGCAATGGGCAGGCGGACATTGTGGCCAGTATGGGCGGGGCGATTCTGGCGGAGAAGCATGCACTGCGGCTGTTTCGCAACCCGGGAAATGGGAATGACTGGATCGACGTGCGGCTGGTGGGTGTGAAGACGAATCGCGCGGCGATTGGGGCGCAGATCAAAGTTATTGTGCAGGATGATGGAGGGACTGCGCGGGAGATATGGCGGACGGTTGGAGACACGAGCTCGTTTGGTGGAAACCCGATGGAGCAATTGATCGGGCTGGGGCATGGGGCGCGGATTACGAGTCTTGAAGTGTACTGGCCGGCGAGCAAGAGCACGCAGAAGTTTACGAGCGTGGGGACGGACCGATACCTGGAGATTCACGAGTTTGAGCAGAAGTATTTGACGCTGGACCGGGCCGGCTTTGGCAAGTCTGCGAGCAGGCAGATGGCGCATGTGAAGTGAAATGCGATTGATCAATAGCATGATTATGTTGATGGCCGGAGTCTACGCAGGCGTTTGTGCCGCTCAGGCGCCCGTGCGGCATGCGGCGCATGGGATCGTGATTCGGAGCGATGCGGCGCATCAGGTGCTGGAGGTCTCGTGCGATGAGATTCCCGGTTATATGGCACCGATGGATATGGAGTTTCGAGTGCGCCGGGCAGCGGATGCGGAGGGGTTGAAGCCGGGTGGGAAGGTCGCGTTCACTGTGGTGGAAGACGGGAAGACGGTTTATGTCGAAGAGGTGCATGAGCAGACGCAGGCGGTGTTTGAGCCGGAGCCGATGGCTGCCGATGGGCTGAAAGCGCTGGACCGGGCGCTACATCCGGCAACGGTACCGGTGGTACAGGCGGGGCAGGCGGTTCCGGATTTTGCGTTGACGGATCAGAGTGGGGCGGAGGTTCGGTTATCGCAGTTGCGGGGCAAGGTGGTGGCGTTGACGTTTGGGTATTCGCGGTGTCCGAACCCGAACTATTGTCTGCGGCTGTCGAACAATCTTGCCGAGGTGCGCGGACGGCTGCGAGCGCGGATGGGTACGGACGTGGTGCTGCTGACGATCGGGATCGATCCGGAGCACGACAATGGCGCTGCGCTCAGGGCGTATGCTGACGAGTTTCATGCCGATGCGCGGAACTGGCATTTTCTGACCGGGCCGGTGGAGGAGATTCATCGCGTGGCGGCGGGGTTTGGGATGAATTTCTGGGATAGCGAAGGAGTGCTGACGCACACGCTGCATACGGCAGTACTGGATCGCGAGGGGCGGCTGGTGGCGAATCTGGAGGGGAATCAGTTTTCAGCGCAGCAGCTTACGGATCTGGTGCGGAGTGTGGTGGAGCGGTGAGGGCTGCGCGAAGGTCGTGGCGTGCAGTGAATTGACTACACGCCGACGGGGAAGGGTTTGGGGCTGGATTCGTCTTTGGTGTTGGCTCCGCCGGATTTCCAGCGTTCGAAGCGGCCCTGCAGCAGGCTCATCAGACCGGTATACCAGTAGCCGATGACGAAGAGGATCAGGAACGGCGCAGTGAAGTAGTTCTGGTTGATGAAGGTGTAAACGATGGCCAGTGCGAAATAAACGCCGATGGCCAGCTCGATCCAGGGGGTGAGCAGCAGGCGCTTGCGGTACTTTTTGCCGGCCTGGGACTTCTGGCCTTTCTTCGCGACCGAGTACTTGGGCGTGCGGGCGAAGGCGCTCTTGATGCCAAAGAGGGCTTCCATCACGGCCTTGGTGTTGGTGACGGTGAGTCCGATGCCGAGGGCCATGAGGAAGGGCAGATAGAGGAAGGTCTTCTTCCATGTTCGAGGGAAGAGCTCGCGCTGGCTCATCAGGTAAAAAACGGCGATGGAGAGGGTGGAGGCGGTGAAGAGGGGAACGTCGATGAGCAGCATCTGAAACCAGCCCTGATAGAAACGGACGATCATCGCGGGGATGAGCAGGGCGGTCATGATGACCATGAGCGGGTAGCTCAGGTTGGCGGTCAGGTGGTAGACGGCCTCGACCTTGATGCGCAGCGGGACTTTGGAACGGAAGACGACGGGCAGAAGCTTGATGGAAGTCTGGATAAGCCCTTTGGCCCAGCGCGCCTGCTGGGTTTTGAAGGCGGTCATCTCGATGGGCAGCTCGGCCGGGCACTCGATGTGGGGCAGGTATTTGAATTTCCAGCCGGCAAGCTGCGAACGGTAGCTGAGATCGGTGTCTTCGGTGAGGGTGTCGTGTTGCCAGCCGCCGGCATCGGCGATGGCCTGGCGGCGCCACATGCCGGCGGTGCCGTTGAAGTTGAAGTACTCACCGGAGCGGGCGCGGGCGCCGTGCTCGAGGACGAAATGCCCGTCGAGCAGGATCGCTTCGATCTGGGTAAGCATGGAGTAGTCGCGGTTGAGATGACCTCCAGCGCGTCTGGACCATGCCGATCTCCGGCTCGGCGAAGTGATGGATGACCTGCATCAACCAATCGGGCGGGGGAACGAAGTCGGCGTCGAAGATGGCGATGAATTCGCCCTTGGCGATGTGCAGGCCTTCTTCAAGCGCGCCGGCTTTGAAGCCATGGCGGTTTTCGCGATGGATGTAAACGATGGGGTGACCGAGGGCGGCGTAGCGGTCGACGATCTCCTTGGCGACGTTCTTGGTTTCGTCGGTGGAGTCGTCGAGAACCTGGATTTCTAGCCGGTCCTTGGGGTAGTGCATGGCGCAGACGGCCTCGACGAGACGGTCGACGACGAACTGTTCGTTGTACATGGGAAGCTGTACGGTGACGCAGGGCAGCTCGGTAAAGTGTTGAGGCGGCTCGGGATTGTAGTTCTTTCGATATTTGAAGTAGGTCCAGGCGAGCTGGTAGCGGTGCACACCATAAATGGCGAGCAGAATCATGACCGCAAAGTATGGGATCAGCAGCGAGGCGTCGAAGGCGTTGAGCGTGTAGAGGCCGCGAAAGGGTATGTCGGCATCCTGCGTGTGGAGGAAGTGCATGAACCCGTTCTTGGGCGCGAAAAAAGCGGCAAAATGGGCCGACTGGAGCCCGTGCCATATAAAAGCGGAGATATGCATAGGATTCGCCATTAAGGCTTTCAGTATGAGCCTCCTGGAACTCCCGTAGTGTTCATCATACGGCAAAACGTTTGATGCAGATTTTCGCGACTGAGCAGGTGAAGGCGCCTGGCGGAAATAACCCTTTCGAGTAATAGGGCCGGGAGCAGGCAAGCGTTGACAATGGATGGCGAAAGGGTTGCCCGCAGTCGTCCGATCATGCAGACAACCATTGACTAGTTACTTTCGCGTAGAGATTCGTTTGACTTTCCGTGAGCCACCTGCCGGAACGATAAAGAGGACCTGGGGTAACGCGGTGCTGTTTTTTATGAAGTGTCGTGCATGGCTTGCGGCAGATTCCGGGGCGCGGCTCTCATTAACGGTTCCTGTATTTTCCCTGGGCAGCGTGGTCCGCGGCATGCAGGGAGTCACGGCCGGCTTCCTTTATGGGTGGAATCTCTCCCATGCAAGATTCGAATGACCTTAGATTGAGGTAGATCAATGATTGCGCGTATTTATGCCTGGCATCCGGTGAATCGCCGGTATTCCTCTCTGGTTAAGAAAATGTTCATGGGCGCTGTGGTGTCGGCGGCGCTGCCGCTGGTGGCGCAATCGAACAGGCCCGGGCTTATCACACAGGTGGTCAACGAGGCGCAGCGGGTGACCCTGGTGGGCAACGTTCATCCCCTGGCTACCAGAGCGGCAGATCGTGGGGAAGCTCCAGCGATGCTGGCGGAAGACCGGATGCAACTGCTGCTGAGACGGGGTGCGCAACAGGAGCTGGCGCTCGAGGCGATGCTCCAGTCGCTTCAGGACAGGAATTCACCCAACTTCCATCAGTGGCTGACGCCGGCGCAATATGGCGCGCAGTGGGGTGCTTCGGACGCCGATATCGCCAGGATTACGGCGTGGCTTCAGTCGTATGGATTTTCTGTGGCGGGATTGACGCCGGCGCGGGATTCGATTGAGTTTTCGGGAACGGCAGGGCAGGTGGAGCAGGCTTTTCATACGCAGATTCACCTATACGACGTGAAGGGCGTGATGCATCACGCCAATGCCAGCGATCCGCAGATTCCTGCTGCACTGGCCCCGGCGATTGCCGGTATCGCGTCGATGAACGATTTTGCTCCGAAGCCGCTGATTCGACGAGTCAGCAAGGCTTCCTATAATCCCAGAACGCATATGGCGCGGCCAAGCCTGACGGGTTCGTGGCCGAATGAGCTTGGACTGAACTTCGACATTCTACTTGTCGGGCCAGCCGATGCCGCCACGATCTACAACTCGCCCAATCCAACGCTGAATAGTGCGGCAACGGGCGTTACATATACAGGGAGCGGGACGAAGATCGGGATATTGGGAGACTCGAATATCCAGCGTCTGGGCAATGGCGATTATCAGCAGAATCTCAATTATCGGCAGGTTTTCGGTCTTTCCGCAATGGAGCCTACGGTGGTGGTCGACGGTATCGATCCGGGCGAGACGGACAATTCCGAAACCATGGAAGCGTATCTGGACACCGAGATCGCCGGCGGGATTGCGCCCGGGGCAAGCGTGTATCTCTATATCGCGAAAGACACCAACTCTGCGTCGGGCGTTTTGCTTGCGGCGCAGCGTGCGCTGAGCGACAACATTGTCGATGTTTTGAGCTTGAGCTTCAGCACTTGCGAAGCGGCGCTGGGCGCCAGCGGAAATGAATTCATGCAGGAGCTATGGAAGCAGGCGGCGGCGCAGGGCATTTCTGTTGCGGTGGCGACCGGCGACTCCGGGTCGGCGGGCTGTGACGATTCGAGCATCGATGCGCCGGCAGACTATGGGTTGCAGGTGAATGGGCTGGCTTCGACGCCTTACAACATCGCTGTTGGCGGTACGGATTTTGCGGTTCTGGCCGGGCCGGATGGAAGCGGGCGGGACTTCGGCAACTACGTCTCGGCGAACACCAATGCTACGACTTTGCTTTCCGTTTCGCAGTACATACCGGAAGCTCCGTGGAATGACTCCATTGAAAACGTGCCTCCCGGAAGCTATTCCACCAATGTGCCTTATCTTGACCACAACGGTGATCCCGATATCGCTTCCGGCGGAGGTGGAAAGAGCAACTGCATGGCGGGGTCGTGGAGCGGAACATTTCCTCTGTGCGTGGCGGGATATCTCAAGCCCTCATGGCAGTCGGGAACAGGCGTACCGGGGGACGGGGTGCGCGATGTGCCGGATGTTTCATTCTTCTCTGGCGATGGGTTCAACTACGCGGCGTGGGGCATCTGCACGGATCAGGATGTGGATTACAACGGGAACGCGATCACGGACTGCACCAAGGACAATAACGGAAACTTCAACATCACGATCATTGGTGGAACTTCGACGGCGGCGCCGACGATGGCCGGCGTGCTGGCGCTGCTGCACCAGGCGACCGGGCAAAGACAGGGGCAGGCCAACTACGCGCTCTATAACCTGGCGAAGACGACTCCGAGCGTTTTTCACGATGTTGCGAGTGGAAACAATTCGGTGCCCTGCACCTCCGGAACGCCCGATTGCAGTGTGAATACGGCGGGCAATTACTTTCTGACCGGTTACAACGCGGACGCGGGCTATGACCTGGCTACCGGCCTGGGCAGTCTGAATATCGGCAACCTGATTGCGAACTGGACCAGCGCGGGGTTGTCCACAACGACGACGAATCTGACGGTGACTCCGACGGCGGTACAGCATGGTCTGCCGATGACTGCGAACGCTTCGGTCACCAGCGAGAACGATTATCCGAGCGGAAACGTGACGCTGCTGGCCGACATGGGCAGCGGGTCGACGACGATTGGCACGTACGTATTGAACACATCCGCGAGTACGGGCACGATCAACGTGCCGCTGCTGCCGGGGGGCGAGTATCGTTTCATCGCGAGCTATGGCGGGTCGCCGGTGGATGCGAAGAGTTCTTCTTCGCCGATAGCGGTCGATATTAGTCCCGAGCCGAGCACAACCTCACTTGCGGTGAGTGAGACAGATCCCGCGAATGGGTCGGCCTACGTGCCATCCAGCCCGGTCCCGTACGGGTATCCGATTTCAATTACTGCCGAGCCTTACGGCAACCACTCCACGGTTGTGAATGATGTGCTGGTTCCCGATGGCAATGCGACGGGAACGGTGAAGTTTACTGCAGGTTCGACGGATCTTGGCACGGCAACGCTGGTGTCGAATGGAAAAGTGACGCTGGGCAACCAGTTCCTTTCGCCGGACAGCTACATGATCGGCGCGGCTTATTCGGGCGATGCGAGCTTCGAGCCCAGCTCCGCGAGCAAGGCCCTGACCGTTGTGAAGAACAATACCCAGCTCACGCTGACGGCGAACGAAACCAGCTATGAGAACAAACCGTTTGTCTTTACCGCTACGCTGGCCACGACCAGCGCCGCCGCTGCGCCTACAGGCACGATTGAGCTGATCAGCGGATCGACGGTGATCGCGACGGGCACTCTGACTGGAAGGGCTGGAGCGGGAAGTGTGCTTGCCGGCGGGACGGTGACCTTTCATTCAGTAAGCATTCCGAACACGAAAGAAGCGATCGTTGCCCGGTATTCGGGAGATGCGAACTATGCCGCTTCGAATTCCAATACGGTGAACATCACCGGCGCTCCTCCATTCGTGATTTCAGACATCAGCGTGCGATTGCCGGCTGAGCACTCGACGAGCGCAGGAATCCTGACGGTCACCTCGACGGGGACATATGCGGGAACGGTCGATATTACGTGCCAGTTGATTTCTCAATCGAAGCAGACCTCGACGCCGCCGGAGTGCGGAATGGATCCAGCGTCGGTGACGGTTACGGCCGGAGGTAAAGCAACGACGCTGATACTCATCTTTGGCAAGGGAACGAAGCTGCCGAAGGGTGTTACGCTGGGCAAGGTTGAATCCGCACCAGGGCATGGTAAGTGGTTTGCGGGCGGCGGCGCGGTGCTGGCGTGCTGTGTTCTGCTGGGCGTTCCGGCGCGCCGGCGGCGATGGAAGGCCTTGATTGCCGGATGCCTGCTGCTGGTGTCGATCGGGGGCTTTACGGCTTGTGTCGGCACGGCGAAAATGATTACCTCGGGCAACTATACATTCAGGGTGACGGGCACGGATTCGAAAAACCCGAATCTGACGACAACGGCGACCGTGACCGTGGAGGTTTTGTAACCGGCATCGGAAGACCGAACTCGCGGGGGCGTGCCGGCGGCATGCCCTCATTCCTTTTGGGGTGCAGTCTGGGAAAATGAGCGTGTGCGGAATGAGACGCAGGACAGGGACATTGGAAGGAAAAGCAACTTGAATAGATAAGTGGACGTCCAATGGGGTGAGTTATAGGCTGCCGTGTTCTACACTGGCTGAACGCAATTCGCGGGATGCACGAAGCAACGGTAAAACGCGGAGACGCGAACGGAATACGGCTGCGTTCAATTCCGGCTCAGGAATTTGCCGGTCTTAGCCCTACTTTGGGTTTATTGCGAAAGGAGCATTTGTATGGCGAATGATAATCAGCAGGCTTTTGGATGGTTCCTGGCAGGTTTGGGAATTGGGGCGCTGGTGGGGATTCTTTATGCGCCGAAGAGCGGACGCGAAACACGGGAAGACATAGCGAACACGGCCAAGGATGGCGCGGAGTACGTGCGTGTGCGCGGACGGGAATATGCCGATCAGGCAGGGCAGTTTGTCGATCGCACCAAGGAACAAGCCGGCGAGTACGCGCATCGCACCAAGGATCAGGCTACGGAGTATGTGCAGCGCGGCAAGGAAATTGTGGATCGCGGCCGGGCGCAGTGGGAAGATTTTGTGGAGCGGGGCAAGGGCTTCGTGAACGATCAGTCGGCCAAGGTTTCGGCTGCAGTCGATGCCGGCAAACATGCGTATGCGGAGACGACTGCTGCGCCGGGCGAGGGTCCTCTGTCCTAGTTTCACTTATCGTTGCACGCAAATCGCTTATGATGTGCGGAGGCGCCTGGAGACAGGCGCCGTCGCGTTCAGATGCATTTGTGCGACAATTCGTAGTCCAGTGAGAGCGTGCGATGACATTCCAAAATGACACTCTGCTGATCATCTTCGTGGGCCTGACGGGCCTGGCGGTGCTGTTGCAAGCCGGGGTCCTGCTGGGGATGTTCTTTGCGGTCCGCAAATCGGCGAAGCTAATCACCGCTGCGACCGATGAGTTGAAGACGACGGTGCTGCCGATGGTGCATTCCACGCGTCAGCTGGTCGACAAGATTTATCCGGACGTGGTTACGGTCACAACCGGGCTGGCTCAGCTGACCGCAAGCGCGCGCAGGGAAGCGTCGGAGATCGATGTTTCTCCAGCGGAACTGATCAAGGGCATCAAGCGGCAGGTGCAGCGTATCGATTCGATGCTTACGGTGGGGCTCGATCGGGTAGAGCGCGCGGGCGACGCGCTGGAGACCACGGTTGCGGCGCCGGTACGGCAGATCAATGGCGTACTGGCGGCTATCAGGGCCACGATCGATACCTACCGCTCTTATCCGGGCTCGACTGGGGGCGCCCGCGAGCAATCGTATAGTGGTTCGACTGCGCGTCAGGATGCGGCAATCGACTCCCGGCTGTAGTCCAGTCTCTTCCTTTTTGCGTCTCCCGTGATTAGAGCAGTTTTCCTTCGGATGTGTACCGAAGCCACAGAATTGCTCGCGGTTTTTCCTCAAGAAAAACCGCACTTCACCACCTTCGAGAGTGCACGATAGAAGGAGAACTGCTTTCGATAGTCCACGTGAGGCTTTTCATGCGACATCCCATCTCTCTCCGGGTTTCAGCGTCCGCGGTAGTCCTGTCGTTATGCGGCGCAGTGTATGTAGCGGCGCAGCCCACGCCACGAGAGGCGCTGCTTGTGCTGTCGAAGCACAATCACACGTTGTCGATTGTGGACCCAACCACGTTGAAAGTGGTGGCATCGGCTCCGGTTGGAGCCGATCCGCACGAGGTGATTGCCTCTTCGGATGGGAAGACGGCGTATGTTTCGATCTATGGTGGCGGGGCGTATCACACACTGAATGTGATCGATCTCATTGGGCAGAAAGCGCTGCCGGATATCGATACCGGCGCATTGAATGGTCCGCACGGACTTGCGTTCCTGGGCGACAAGGTGTGGTTTACGGCTGAGGGAGCGAAGGCGTTTGCACGCTATGATCCGGCAACCCAGAAGGTGGACCTGATTCTGGGCACAGGGCAGAACCGGACGCACATGATCTATGTGACGCCGGATGAGCAGCACATTTATACGACCAATGTGGCCTCGGGAACGGTCAGCATCTGGGAGAAGGTGAAGCAGATGATGAGGCCGCCGCCGATGCGGCCGGGCGGACCGGGACAGGGCGGACCAGGGCCACAAGGGCCTCCAGGCGGTGGTCCGCCGCGGATGGACTGGAATCAGACGGTGGTTGCTGTGGGCCCGGGGGATGAGGGGTTCGATGTGTCGCCGGATGGACGAGAGCTGTGGACTGCAAATGCGCAGGACGGGACGCTATCGGTGATCGATCTGGAGACGAAGAAGAATATTGCGACGATCAACGGCAACGTGCAAGGCGCGAACCGGTTGAAGTTCACGCTGGATGGGAAGTATGTGCTGATCTCAATGCTGGGCGGCGGGGACCTGGTGGTGTACGACGCGGCTTCGCACAATGAGTTCAAGCGGGTGCCGATTGGGCATGGGGCTGCGGGAATTCTGGTTGAGCCGGATGGAAAACGGGCGTTTGTCTCGTGCGGGCCGGATAACTATGTGGCGGTGGTCGACTTGAGCACCTGGCAGGTAGTGGGGCACGTTGAAGCGGGTGGAGAGCCGGATGGGCTGGCGTGGGCTACGCAGCAGTAGAGCTTTTTCGAATGGGATGTAGGATGGCCAGCCAGGTTGAGCCAAACGCTAGCGTGCTGTTGGCTCGGTAAACTTGAGCTCGTTCCCGAACTCGTCTCTGACGCGGAAATCGCGATTGCCCCACGGCTTGCGTAACACTGCCTGCGTGACGTGCGCGCCTCGCTCTGACAATTCGGTGTGTAGCGTTTCGATTCCGTCGATGAAGATGTGAACGGCGACGGGTGTGTAAGATGCAGGGCCTGCGGCAAAGAGATGGATCGCAACCTCATCACGTTCGACGACCGCATAATCTCCCTGCGGCATTTGCATGACTAACTGAAATCCCAATTTTTGCTCATAATACTCGACAGCGCTTTTCAAGTTGGAGACGGGGAATTCTGGAGCGACGCGGGCAAGTTTTGTCACACTCTAACCTCCGGACGCCTGAATGGCACCCATTATAGTCAGAGAATCCAGCCGCCGCCGAGGACTTCGTCGCCGTCGTAAAACACGGCGGAGTGGCCGGGGGTGATGGCGCGCTGGGGCTCGTCGAAGGTGATCTTGACTCGCTCGGCACCGTCGGGGCCGCTTGTGGGCTCCAGGAGCGCCGGGGCCGGGTCGTGAACGTGGCGGATCTTGACCTGGGCGCGCAGAGGCTTGTCGAGGCCGGAGAGGGCGATCCAGTTGAGCCGGTGAACGTGGAGGATGGGTGAGGTTCAGCTCGGACTCCGGGCCCACGGTGACGCGATTGCTGGCGGCGTCAATGTTGAGGACATAGAGCGGGTTGGGCGCGGTGAGGCCCAGGCCCTTGCGCTGGCCGACGGTGAAGTTGTGGATGCCCTCGTGGTGGCCGAGCGGCTTGCCATCGGTGGTGACGAGTTCGCCGGAGGAGTCGGGCATGGCGCGACCTTGCTCATCGAGGTAGTTGGCGATGAACTGCTTGTAGTTACCGCCGGGAATGAAGCAGATTTCCTGCGAGTCGGGCTTGTCAGCGAGAGCGAGTTTGCTGTCGCGCGCGATCTCCCGGACTTCGGGCTTGGTGAGGTCACCGAGCGGGAAGAGGGTGCGGGCGAGCTGCTCCTGAGTGAGGCCGAAGAGAAACCAGGTCTGGTCCTTTGAGCGGTCTGCGGGACGCTTGAGGATCCATCGGCCGCGCGCTGGATCGTACTCATTGCGCGCGTAGTGGCCGGTCGCAATCCTGTCCGCTCCGATCTGGCGGGCGGTGCGCAGAAGCTGGTCGAACTTGAGATGGTTGTTGCAGAGCGAGCAGGGAATGGGCGTGCGGCCGTTGAGGTAGTCGTTTACGAAGGGCTGCACGACGTCTTGCTCGAAGCGCTCCTGCTGGTTGACGACGTAGTAGGGGATGCCGACGGTTTCGGCGACGCGGCGGGCGTCGTAAACGTCGTCGAGCGAACAGCAGCGGCCGGTGGAGCGGGTGGGGACGCCGGGCTTTCCGGCAAGGCGGTTCTGGTCCCAAAGCTGGAGGGTGAGGCCGATTACGTCGCGGCCCTCGGCGCGCAGCATGGCTGCGACGGTCGAGGAGTCGACGCCGCCCGACATGGCTACGGCTATCACACCGGATAGTTCAGGGACCGCCTGCTCGGGAATGGATGTTACGGACGCTGCCATAGTGAACCTGCTATGCCAGCGCTGCCGCGTGGAGCGATGGCTCGGGGGCTGAAGCCAGATCGCGCAGACGGGAGACGGCTTCCGGGAGAACGGAGAGGACGTAGTCGATGTCCGCGTCGCTGGCGGTTTTGAGCAGGCTGAAGCGCAGGCTGGCGCGGGCGCGGGTCTTGTCGAGGCCCATGGCCATGAGGACATGCGAGGGCTCGGTAGCGCCGGAGTGACACGCGGAGCCGCCGGAGACGGCCAGACCCTTGAGGTCGAGCGCGATAACCAAGGCTTCGCCTTCGAGCCGGTCGAACCAGATGTTGCTGGTGTTGGCGGCGCGTGGAACAATTGGCCCGATGGAGCCGTCCGGGTTGGCTCCGTTGACTCCGGTACCGGAAATTTGTGCGAGTATGCCTTGTTCCAGACGGTCGCGGAGCGCGGCGAGGCGATGCATGACGCCGGAATCGAGCGAGTGCATGGCCAGCTCCGCGGCCTTGCCGAGACCCACGATGGAGGGAACATTCTCCGTGCCGGCGCGGCGGCGGCGTTCATGACTGCCCCCTACGATCAGAGAACTGACTGGCGTGCCCTTGCGCACGTACATGGCGCCGATGCCCTTGGGAGCGTGCATCTTATGGCCGCTGATGGAGAGCAGATGACAGCCGATCTTCTGCACGTCGATGGGGATTTTGCCCGCGCCCTGTACGGCGTCTATGTGGAAGTAGACGCCGGTCTGCGCGGCGATCTTCCCGATTTCCTCGACGGGCTGGATGACTCCGGTCTCGTTGTTGGCGAGCATTATGCTAATCAGGCGCGTGTTTGGCCGGATGGCGCGCAGGATGTCCGCGGGGTCGATCAGTCCGTTGGGCTGCGGATCGACTTTGGTGGTCTCGACGCCATCGTGCGCGAGCCGGTCTGCGGCGGCGATAACGGCGGAGTGCTCTATCGAGGTGGTGATCAGATGGTCGCCGGGATGGAGCAGTCCGAAGAGCGCGGTGTTGTCGCCCTCGGTGCCACCGGAGTTGAAGACAACCTCCGCGGCGTGACAGTTGAAGAACCGGGCGAGCGTCTCGCGGGCTTCATCGACAGCAGTGCGGGCGCGCTGGCCCTGCTGGTGGATGGACGAGGCATTGCCAAAGTGCTCCATCCAATACGGGCGCATGGCATCCACGACCTCCGGAAGCAGGGGGGTGGTGGCATTGGCGTCCATATAGACTCGGCGCATGGCAAAAATCTCCTTATCCCTTATTGTACGTAGAGTTGGAGTGCAGGGGTAGTTTCGATGTGCTGAATGGCGGATTTCGCGTGGTTGACGGCGGGAAAGTGGTACTGGAAAGTGCAGGTTGCCGCGATTCCAGTGGGGAGAGGATGGAAAACGCCGGTTGGGCCTGATAGAGTCTAGGCGCGGCGGGACCTGAGTTCGCGCTGCCTTGTAGGAGGATCTCAATTTTATGCAATTTACATCGTGTTGCCGCTCATTGCTTGGCTGCTGTCTCCTGGCCGCCGCGTCCACCTTTGTCAGCGCCCAGGGCACGCAGCCGGCCGCACCGCCTGCAGGGACCCATGTTTCTCCTTCGGCTACCTATGAAAAGCTGCTTGCCGGAATGGAGAAGGAATTTGTCGATGCCGCCGAAGCGATGCCAGCGGAGAAATGGGGATTCAAGCCTTCGGTCGCCGGTGGGGAGTTTAAGGACGTGCGCTCGTTTGGGGACGAAGTGAAGCATGTGGCGGAGGCGAATTACTACTTCTTCAATGATCCGGATGTGCCTATGAAGGCATCGGATCGGGACGCGATTGAGAAGCTTACGAGCAAAGATGACATTGTGAAGGCGTTGAAGGACTCGTTCGCCAATGCGCATAAGTACATTGCCGGAATCACAGATGAGAATGCTTTTGTGATGACGAAGAGCGGAACGCGAGCCGGTATGGCGGCCTTTGGAATTTCACACTTCATGGATCACTACGGGCAGATGTGCGTGTATCTGCGCATGAACGGGATTGTGCCTCCGGCGAGCCGGAAGTAGCATCTGGGTTTGGAGTAGACATGAATAAGGGCGCCTTTGCGGCGCCCTTATTCATGTCCGTAATTTACGGCGAAGCGGAGCGGGTCTATCACTTTCCGGCTTCGGAATGCTGCGAATACAACGCTCGCCAGTGTCCGTCGCGATATACGAAGATATCACTCGATAGAACGGCAGACGGCGAACCGGGCCGATCCAGAGTAAATGTGAGGATCGCTGTGTCCCCTGTAATGACGGTCGATGTACGGCTGGGATGCGCAGCCGCCCATTGTGCAGAGCTGGCTGCGCTGCCTGGATTGCCCACGCGCTTTTTCATGGAAGCGAGAATCGCAGCTTTGTCATGCACGCTGCCATCGGAGCTGATGGATCGATATTCCGGCAGAAGCAAGGCATTCACGAAAGCAAAGTCACCAGTACCCTCGGCCTTTCCCCATCCATCATCCGCCGCAATCACCGCAGCTTCTGTGTGTGGTTCAACAGCCTTCACGCCCTGGGCTAACGCTGCCTGCGCCGCCGTAGCTGCCAGAAAGAGTGCGGCCAGATGAATCCATTGCAATGACCGCCGGGGTGTGTGCCGCGTGCCGGAACGATCCACCGCCGTCTGTTTGTAGAAATGTGAGTACATCTTGTCGCCTCAGGTTTCTTAAATATCCGATTTGGACGGCGCCGGAAGAAATTGGTAAGAGACGGTCGGCGAGAAGACGCAATGATACTGACCACCTGCAGCCATTGAGGTTGACTACCCGCACTTCGGTGACGAGTTTACCCGCGCTGCGCGGCGGGAACGTAAGGTGTGGGATACGCGGGTCCGATGTATTCGGCGCGGGGGCGGATGAGGCGGTTGTCGTCGAGCTGCTCGATGACGTGCGCAGCCCAGCCCGCAATGCGGCTGACAGCGAAGATGGGCGTGAAGAGATCGAGGTCGATGCCGAGCGTGGTGTAGGTGGAAGCAGAGTAAAAATCGACATTGGCGTTGAGGTGTTTTTCGCCGTTGATGAAGATCTCGATCTTGCGTGACCAGTCGTACCACTTGGTGAGGCCGGAATCTTTGGAGAGCTGCTCGCTCATGCGGCGCAGGTGCGTGGCGCGTGGATCTTCGGTCTTGTAGACGCGGTGGCCGAAGCCGGAGACCTTCTTCTTGGTGGCCAGCATCTCGCGGACGTACTCGACCGGGTCTGCGCCGGCGGCGTCAATTGCCTGCAGCATGCGCATGACGGCTTCGTTGGCTCCGCCGTGGAGCGGTCCTTTGAGTGCGCCGATTGCGCCTGTCACTGCCGAGTGAATATCCGAGAGAGTTGCGGCGATGACTCGAGCGGCGAAGGTGGAAGCGTTGAGCTCGTGATCGGCGTGGAGAATGAGGGCGATGTCCATGGTTTTCGCCGCGGTCTCGGAGGGCTTTTCACCGTTGAGCATCCACAGGAAATTGGCGGCATGGGTCAGATTCTTATCGGGCTCGACGAGCGGCAGGCCCTTGCGCAGGCGGTCGTAGCTCGCGACGATCATGGCGATCTGCGAGGTCAGGCGAAAGCTCTTGCGGACGTTGGCGTCGTGCCGGTTGTCCTTCTCGTCGAGATCGTAGAAGCTGAGCGCGGAGACTGCGGTACGCAGCACTTCCATCGGAGTGGCGCCGGCGGGGAAACTGCGCAGGAGTTGAAGGATGGCAGGATCGATGACACGGGCTGCGGCCAGCTGTGCACTGAACTGTTCCAGTTCGCTTGTATTGGGCAGGCGGCCGTTCCAGAGGAGGTAGGTGGTTTCCTCGAAGTTGGAGAACTCGGCCAGCTCATGGATATCGATGCCGCGATAGGAGAGAATACCGGCCTCGCCATCGATCCAGCAGATGCCCGAGTTGGCGGCGACAATGCCTTCAAGTCCCTTACCTGCTACAGCGGTCGACATACGTATGAATTGCTCCTACAAAATGGGGTAAGTAACGTCTCTACATGAATGAGACGTGCCAGCAGGTCGCGCAGTTTGAAGGATCACGCAAACGGGTCGCCGCGAATTATCATCGGGCCAGCAACCTCTTTATAGCGCAGCGATTCCATGGTTGTCACTTTTGCGTATTTCAGCGTGGGATTTGGCGATGCCGGCCGGGAATGACTGGCTATGTCCGCTAAAGTATTCCATTGGCGGAGGATTTCAGTATGCTTATTCCGATCTGAAGCCTGTGCTGTGGTTACAATGCAGAAATCCGGGCGGACACCGGAAGGCTGCGAGGCAATATCAAGAATCGGCCGAGCGAGCGGCTATCTTCGCGACGAAGCTGGAGAAAGGTACCGATATGAGCGAAATAGAGACATCTTCCTCGAGGTCGATTTCGGGGGCCCTGCTCGGAGTAGTGGCGGCTGCGCTGCTGCTTGGCGTAGGAGCACTGGTATGGAGTTATACGCTTTCCACTCGTCTCGGCAGGCAGGAGACGGCGCTTACGCAGGCCAAGGAAGATAACGCGAAGCTGGCTGCCGATCTGCGCGAGACCAATGCCCGGCTCAAGGTGACGTCGCAGGAGTTGGGACAGTCGCTGGGCCTGACGCAGAAGCAGCTCGAACAGCGGTCGCAGGATATTTTGCGGCGAGAGCAGGCGGACAGTGCTCGCCTGGAGAGCGCGCAGCGGGCTGCCAATCAGCAGATCACGGCGGTTTCCAGCGCGGTTTCGGATGTAAAAACCGACGTTGGCGGCGTAAAGACCGATGTGGCGAAGACGCAGACCGATCTGGCGCAGGCGGTGAGCCAGTTGCAGTCGATGAAGGGGGATTTAAGCGATCACACCAGCCTGATCGCGCGGAATCGCGACGAGTTGGAGGTTCTGAAGCATAAGGGCGACCGGAACTACTACGAGTTCACATTGGTGAAGGGCCAGCGTAAGCCGGTCGGAACGGTGAGTCTCGAATTGAAGAAGGCAGATGCTAAGAAGAGCCGATTTACGCTGACGATCTTTTCAGACGACAAGAATTACGAAAAGAAAGACAGGAATCTTAATGAGCCGCTACAGTTCTATAGCGGCAAAGAGCCAACTCTGTATGAGATTGTCGTCAACAATGTGTCGGCGAAGAACACGGTTACCGGCTATCTGTCGACACCGAAGGGCGCCCCGGTGCCACCGACGATCAACTAGGCACGTCTGGAAACCGCGCCGATTCGTCGGGTCCTGTTGGACAAATCGGTTCAATCGGATCAATCCGATCTATCGCCCCAGCAGAGGACTTCTGAATTGCAATGGCGGCCCGTTCAGATCGCCTGAACAGGGCCTGCCGGAGTGAGGATGAGGTCGGGGTGGTACTGGAACTGCACTGTGATGCTGATGTCTTTGTGCGAGGTCCACTGCTCTTTCGTCACGTGGAAGGATGACACCACCATACCTGCGAGGGTTTGTCCGGGCTGGATAACGGTTTGCCGGATGATTGGTTGTGCGTGCAGGCCATTGAGTTCCGGATAGGCGACGAAGATGCGTTGGTAGTCGATGGCGCCGGCGACGAAGCTGGAGTGGGGTCCGTCTTCGAAGGTGGCGTTGATGAGGACATCGCGCAGCACAATCGGCTTGTCGCTCTGGTTGCGAATCTGCAGATTGGCGAAGACCAGTACCTGGTCGAAGTTTTCAGGCGTGTACTGAACCCCATTGGCGTCGATAGGCGTGCTGAGAGTGTGGACGCCATGCGCCCACATCTGGGTGATTTCGCCTGCCGCTATCGGCGGCTTGTGGATTACGATCCAGAAGACCCAAACAGCCGCAGTGACGATGATGGCTGCAACGAGGGTAGCCCAGATGATGTGGCTGCTACCTTTGGCCAGATCCTCGCCTTCAGAACTGGCATCGTGCTCGTGAACTGGATCGTCTTGAATCTGGAGGAGGCTCATAATGCTGTTCTCCCTCTACGTGCAGGTTCCAAACTGAGCGATATGCGGTTCTTCTTGAGGCGAAACCGCGAAGTACAGTTGCCCGGCATAGCTCTGAACGGGAACTGCGGTAGCGAACTCATCTTACTCCGATTAGGGCTCCGATTCAGGCTTCGATTCACCCGCCGCAATCCCGGGAATCTCAAACTGCGGTGATTCGAGGGACGGAGATGTGGTCGCATGGTGAGCATTCTTCACCGGCGCGGACGGAGAGCGGCGAGAAATTCGTCCGGCCCAAGTGTGTTCAGAATATCGCCTGGAGTTAGCCAGGCGCGACGAAGCTGACGGATGCCATAGCGCATTTTTTCCAGGTGCCGGGTGTCGTGAGAGTCGGTGTTGACGACGAGCTTGCAACCCAGCTCCTTTGCCAGGCGCAGATCGCGGTCGCTGAGATCGAGCCGCTCGGGCGCGGCATTGTGTTCGACCGCAATGCCGAGTTCGGCGGCGCGACGAAGAACGGCCGGCAGGTCGATGGCGAATGGCTCGCGGCGCAGCAGCAGACGGCCGGTGGGGTGGCCGAGGATGCGGACATAGGGATTCTCGACGGCGCGGAGGACGCGCTCGGTCATCTGTTCGCGCGGCTGGTTGAAGAGGGTGTGGACGCTGGCGATGACTACGTCCATTTCAGCGAGTACGGAGTCGGGCAGGTCGAGCTCGCCATCGCCGAGGATGTCGACTTCGATGCCGGACAAGATGCGGATTTGGCCTGTCATTTCGCGGTCCGCTTCGCGGATGCGCTGGATGTGCTCAAGGGCGCGTTCTTCGTTGAGGCCGTTGGTCATGGCCAGGTTTTTGGAGTGGTCGGTGATGGCGATGTACTGGTAGCTGCGCGCGAGGGCGGCCTCGGCCATTTCGCGAATGGAGTTGCGGCCGTCGGTGGCGTGGGTGTGCATGTGGACATCGCCGCGGATGTCAGACTGCTCGATGAGGCGCGGCAACTTGTGTTGCGCTGCGGCGTCGATTTCCCCGAGGTTTTCGCGCAGCTCTGGCGCCATCCAGTCGAGGCCGAGGGCGACATAGATGGACTCCTCGGTTTCGGAGGCCACGACGGATTCATCATCGAGGCGGGCGAGGGCCCATTCGCTGAGCGTGTAGCCCATTTTGAGGGCGCGCTGGCGGAGTGTGACGTTATGCGCCTTGGAGCCGGTGAAATATTGCAGCGCTGCTCCGTAAGAGCGCGAGGGCAGCAGACGCACGTCGACCTGAAGGCTGTTGGCGAGATAGAAGCTGACCTTGTTTTCGCCTTTGGCGATGATGTCGCGGATGCCTGGGAAGGACGCGGTGTATGCGATGGCGGCGGAGGTCTGGCCGGGCTCGCAGGCGGGGCCGGTGACTAGCAGGTCGAGGTCGCCGCAGGTTTCGCGGCCACGGCGGAGCGAGCCAGCGGGGGTGACGCGCTCGATTCCGGGAAAGGCGAGCAGATACTGGATGACCCGTTCGGCGGATTCTTCGGCCTCATCGATGCGGAAACGGCCTGCGGATTTGCGGAATTCATCTATGCCGCGGTGAAGCTTTTCGATCTGCTTCTCGCCCATGCGAGGAAGACCGGCGAGGCGGCCTGCATCGATGGCTGCGGCTAGCTGGTCGATAGACGAGACAGGGGCCTCTGGGTCGTTCCCGGACGGAGTCTCGGATGAGGTCGCTGGAGCGATGAAGACGCCCGCGTCCCAGAGCAGGGCAATCGTTTTCGGGCCCATGCCGGGCAGCTTTAGAAGGTCGAGGATCCCCACGGAATACTTTGCGAGGAGATCGTCGCGCAGCGGAATCGAGCCGGTGTCGACAGCCGCCTTGATATTGGCGGCCATGCTTTTGCCGATGCCGGGGACTTCGAGGAGGCGCGCGGGATCGCCTGCCAGAGCAGCGAGGTCTACGGTGCTTTGCTCGGCTGCGTCGGCGGCGCGGCGATAACTGCGGACTCGGAATGGGTCAGCGCCACTGATTTCGAGGAGATCGGCTGTTTCCGACAGCAGGCGCGTGAGTGTGAGGTTGTCCATGCGAAGAGTTATCTCCGTGGACAGTATCGTCTACGCGCGTTGTCGAGGCCAACCCGACGCCTGCTTCAAGCCGCTATCGCAGTGGCACACCACGCTTCTACAAGAGATGCGATCCCTCGTATGGAGGAAGGGGAGAATTGAAATACCAGGCTGAGAGTCCTGGGCACACGATCAGTTTGCGCATACTTCCGGCTGATTGCCTCGAGTGATGCAGGCCGTTTAAAAGAAGGGGCCCAGAGAATCTAATAAAAAAATCTGCAGTTGCGGCAATCGAGCGCCCGGTCCTGATTTGAGCTTGATTTATGCAGCAGCCGAAGTACTCGCATCCTTATGCCGGACAACGGTGTCCGCTTGAGGACCCTTCTGACCGTTCACAATGTCAAACTCAACCTCGTCGCCCTCTTTCAAGGACTTGTATCCATCTACCTGAATGGCTGAGTAATGTACGAAAACGTCCGCTCCGTCCTCACGTCCGATGAAGCCGAAACCCTTTGCGTTGTTGAACCACTTGACTGTGCCTTTGTATTGAGCCACAGGTTCTCACCCTTCCTTTTTCCGATACTGGCGACTGTTGGGGAAGCCGCTGTAGGTACTGACGAACGAAGTTCACGAAAAGTTGAACGCCGGAAGAAGCGTAAATTTCGCAAAGCTTCGCCGTTTCTTCGGGAAAAATTGAGGGTTTTAACAGAGATTCGGTTGCAAAGGGCTATTTTTTCTTCTTTGCGCCAATTTTGCGGGCATACAGGAGGATCGTGGTGAGAGTCTTTCCATCCTTGATACCGCCCTTGTCAATCAGCGATAGCAGCTCCGACAGGCGTACCAGACGGAAGTCGATCTGCTCGTCTTCTTCCGGGTGCGCGTCGCCGGGGATGAGGCCTTCGGCCAGGAAGACTTTCATGGATTCCGCGAGGAAGCCGGGGCTGGCGAAGTAGTCGATCAGATGCGACCACTTTTTTGCTCCGTAGCCGGTCTCTTCGGCCAGTTCACGCTTAGCGCCTTCCATGGGTTCTTCACCGGCGTCGAGCTTCCCGGCCGGCAGCTCCCAGAGGAACTGTCCGGCAGCGTAACGAAACTGGCGCTCGACGACAATCCAGGGATCTTGCTTCCGCTTGTTTGCCGGGATCGACGGCGAGGATGACGACGGAGCCGTTGTGGCGGATGACGTCGCGCTTGGATTCGCGACCGCCTGGCTCAATGATGCGATCCCGCATTACGCGGAAGAGCGGGCCCTCAAAGGCAACCTGCGAATCAAGAACCTGTGCTTCTTCTTTTCCTGCAGCAGTGCTCGGCGGCGACGCCAGTTTGTGATTGGCTGTCTTCTTAGCCGCTTTGACCTTTGTTTTGGCAGAGGATTTCTTTTTGGGCGCGGATGCGTTCCCAGGTCTGGCCGCTTTGCCGGCTTTCTCTTTCTTCGCAGCTTTCAAGGGCTTTGCGACTGCAGCATTCGTTGCGTCCGTCGTGGCTGCTGCGGGTTGTTGTACTGCGCCGCTTCCGGTCTTTTTGCGTTGCGCCGTCATACCACTTGCTCCTGAGCTGGACTATTGGCTGGCCGCCAAACAATACCGTATCACCATGAGGACGGAGAAAGGATGTCCGGGCGGCGAGTTTCGGTGCGAGCTTTTTCGCATCTTTCGTGAACCCGTTGCATCCCTGTAGGTACCAACAGGGTGGTGTCTGTGCGGTCGATCAACTTGCGCAGGTACACTCGAAGTTAGGTGCCGGTTACTCAGCAGCCTTACGAAGAGAAGAGAGCCCGTTTTGAACGCTGAATGTTTCCCTGTCTCCGTTGTGCCCGGCCATTCGCGGCTTTACCTGGACTATTGTTCAGGAGAAGAACGAACCCGCCGCTGGTATCCGGCAGGAGCGCGCGACCGTAGCTGGTTTCGGGCGTCAAGCAAACAGGACGCGCATGACCGCGAGAAGCTGAAACAAATTCTGGCGGCGCAAAATACGGCGCCTGAGCTGGTTGCTTCGCTGGAGCGGCTTGGCAATGGCGCGGGCGCGGTGGTGACGGGGCAGCAGGTAGGCCTGTTCGGCGGACCGTTGTTTACCCCCTTTAAGGCGGCGACGGCGATTGCGCTGGCGAATGCCGCTTCGCAGACGGGACAGGTGCATGTGCCGGTCTTCTGGCTGGCCAGCGAGGATCACGATTTTGCAGAAGTAAACCATGTGACCTTTCCGGCGCGCCGGGAGCTGAAGACGTTGACACATGCCAACGCGCCGGAGACTGCGGTTCGCGTGGGCGGCGTGGTGCTGGATGAATCGGTGACACCGCTGCTGGATGCGGCGTGGGAATTGCTGGGCTATTCCGATGCGATGGAATGGCTCTCGGCGGCGTACAGGCCGGGCAATACGCTGGCAGGGGCATTTGCCGAGTTTTATGGCAAGGTATTTGCGAGCCATGGACTGCTGGTGCTGGAGGCGGCCGGCCGCGATGTACACAAGCTGGGTGCGCCGGTTTTGCGCGCAGCGATCGAGCGCGCCGATGAACTGCACGCCGCGCTTGAGGAGCGGAACAAGGAGCTGCTTGCCGGCGGGTATCATGCGCAGGTTGCGGTAACGGAGCGTGGGAGCCTGCTGTTCCTGATCGATGCAGAAACCGGCGCGCGCAACGCGCTGCGGCGCACTGTGGCAACGGTTGCTGAGCCGTGTGGAGTGTGGCAGGCCGGGCGCGACAGGTATTCGACCGACGAGCTGTTAGGGATTCTTGGGAATGAGCCGGAGCGGATCTCGCCGTCGGCTTTGCTGCGTCCCGTCTTTCAGGATCAGATTTTGCCGACCTCGGCGTATATTGGCGGTCCTGCTGAGATCGCTTATTTTGCGCAGTCGGCCGTGTTGTATGAACGCATTCTTGGCCGGGTGACTCCGGTGCTGCCACGACTTTCGGCAACTCTCGTGGAACCAGCGATCGATGAGCTGCTGGCGAAACATGAGCTGACATTGGAATCGGTTTTTACTACTTCAGAACAGGAGCTGGCGCAGCGGCTTGCAGCACGAGCCATGCCGGTGAAAGGCAAGAAGCTGCTGGCCGCGGCAGGAAATACGCTGGATGCCGAGCTGACCTCGTTGACGGAATACATGGCGGCGGTGGATGAAGGGCTGGGCCGCTCGGCACAGACTTCGGCAAACAAGATGCGCTACCAGATGAACCGGTTGCGGCGCATGGCGGCGAACTTTCAGTTGCAGAAAGAGGAGTCGCTGGCGCGGCACGCGCAGGCTGTAGTGCAGGCGCTTTATCCAGATGGCGGATTGCAGGAGCGGCTGGTTGGCGCGGCGTACTTTCTGGCTCGATATGGCGAGCCGCTGATTGCCAAGGCGGTCGAGGAAGCGTCCGCAGGTTGTCCGGGGCACAAGCTGATTCATCTATAATTCGCCACGGACAAAGTACCAGCCTCGTGTCCACATTTCCTTTCCGTCCGGGGTGTCTAGTGGGTTTAGTTTCCTGCCGTGGAGTCTCACGTATTTTTTCCGCAGTTCTTGGATTGATGGTCGTTTTGTCGCCTGCTTTTGCGAGTGCGGCGCAGAGTCCTGCGTCTTCGAGTGGATGCTCGGAGACAACTGCCGCCGATTCTTATCTGGGCATTTCGACGATTCGGCTTTGGCCGGGCGATGCGCCGCAGGCGAACGGCGATGGATGCGAGGACATTCCGACGTTGAGCCTGCTGAAGCCGCAGCCCGGGCGCGATACGGGAAGCGCAGTGATCGTGATGCCGGGCGGTTCGTACATGGGGCTGGCTTCGATTCTTGAGGGCCGTGAGGTGGCGGACTGGTTTACCGCGCACGGCTATACGGCTTTTGTGCTTCGCTACCGGCTGGGAAAGAAATATATGCTTCCGGTGCCGCTGATCGATGCGCGGCGCGCGGTGCGGTTTGTGCGGGCCAATGCGAAGGAATACCACATTGCTCCGAACCGGATTGCGGTGATCGGCTTTTCCGCAGGCGGGCATCTGGCGGGGTTGTCGGGGACAGAGTTTGTGCCGGGAGATCCCAATGCGGCAGATCCGATCGAGCAGGTTTCGAGCCGGCCTGATCTGCTGATTCTGGGGTATCCGTGGCTGGGTGCAATTTCAACGAATACCGCTCACCTGACCTATTGCAAGCTGACCGGTTTGCTGCCGGACCACGCGGATGAATGCGAGCGGCTTCGCAAGGCATATTCGCCTGATTTGTTCGTGACCAAGGAGACGCCGCCGACTTTTATTTATCACACTACGGATGACGCCACGGTGCCGGTGGAGCAGGCGCTGAGCTTCTATGAGGCGATGATCAAGGTCGGGACTTCGGTGGAGATGCACATCTTTGCACATGGAAGCCATGGCAGCGGGCTGGGCAGCGGGAATGCTTCATTGGATGTTTGGCCGATGCTGCTGGAGAATTGGCTGCGCGATCGTGGGATGCTGACGGTAGATGAGGCCGCTACGGGGCATAAATAGCATTCGATAAGTCACCTGCGTAACGTATGCTTGCCGCGCAGGTCAGGTTATTCTCTGGTGCGCGGGGAGAAACCATCATGAAAGCATCGTTGTTGCGGAGTGGTGTCTGGAGATACATTGCCGGACTGAGTTGTGTGGTACTGGCCGCTGGCGTAGTAGCTCAGCAGCCAGGCGCGGTTGTGACCACCGATCAGGTGCGTGAGGCGAGGCCAAATGATTTTTTGCGCATGACGTTTGTGTCGGCTGGAACCGTAGTTACAACGCTGAACCGGCCCGGGAGTCTGCGTGCGTTCGCAACCGCGACGGCGTTCTATGAGCCGCCGGTGGCGCTCAAGGATTTCCCTCTTTATTCCGGGCTGGTGAACGACGACACGAAGACGCTGGTGGCGATGCGCTGCGAGCCGCCGCATCCGGAAGTGACGGATGCAGTGCTGGCAACATGGCCCAATGTGTTTGCGGCGATGCAGCGGGATCTGGGGATCGATCCGAAGGCGTGCGATGGGCCCGTGAACGATGACGACACGCGGGCTTTCTGTTTTGCGCGGGGATTCAAGGATGAGGCGGGCGATAATGTGCCGATTTCGCTGGCGCATTCATTGGACTATGCGGCGCGGGCGTTCGAGGGATATAGTCCGCTGGCGGCGTGGTTCAAGAACAAGTACGGAATCTTTCCGGCGTTCAGCGGGCTGGGGTTTTCGGTGAAGGACTCGTACTATCTTGACGCGCAGCACCCGATGAGCACGGATCAGATTCTGGTGAAGTCGATTTCGCCGGAGTATGTGCTGAAGAATGTGACGCTGAAAGAAGCTGGCTGCCGGTGCATCTCGGTTGCGCCTTACGAGGGGCGAGCGAATGATCCGATGGACCCGGAGTTTGTGTGGAAGGCGGGTGGGGATGGGGAGTGCAGAGCCGTGGAGAAGTTAGGCATTGCGAAGTAATGAGAGTAATCGACTAAATACTCTGCTGCATTACACCAGACTGTTTCGCGGTTAGCCGTACACGCCGATCAATACAAGATACGACGGTCCAGTCAAGAATTCATTTTGCAAAATGGATTATCTATGCAGCAGCCAGAGCCCGTCGAATAGGGCGAGGAGCAAGCAGGCAATTCCCATTGCTAGGTATGCAACACCGCCATCGACCTGTAGTTTTGGTTTGCTCATCGTGTCTCTAGTCTGAGACGCAGAGGGATTCCATCTCAGTTCAAAAACATAGTGCGATATAACGTGTCGCGCTGGACGGGCTTGAAGCCGGCGTCGCGGATGATGCGGCGCAACTCCTCTTCCGTGGTGCAGTTGCTGGTGCCAGCGGCTTTGACCACGTTCTCTTCGAGCATGACGGAGCCTACGTCGTTGCCGCCAAAGTGCAGTCCAAGTTCGAGAACTTTGAGCCCTTGCGTGACCCAGCTTGCCTGAACGTTCTCGATGTTGTCGAGATAGAGGCGGGAGATGGCGAGGACCTTGAGATATTCGACGGAGGTGGCTTCGTCCCAGCCGCGGCCGCCGAGGGCGGTGTGATTGGGCTGGAAGCTCCAGGGGATAAAGGCGGTGAAGCCGCCGGTTTCCTCTTGCAGGCTGCGGACGACTTCGAAGTGATTGATGCGCTGCTCGAAGGTTTCGCCGACACCGAACATCATGGTGGCGGTGGTGCGCATGCCGAGTTGATGGGCGGTGCGGTGCACGTCGACCCAGTCCTGGGTGCGGCATTTGAGGCGCGCGATGCGATGGCGCACGTCGTCGTCGAGGATCTCGGCGCCGCCGCCGGGGATGGAGTCGAGGCCGGCGTCGCGCAGGCGGGAGATGGTATCGCGCAGGGTCAGGTTGGAGTACTCGGCGATGGCGAGGATTTCGCTCGCTGAAAGGCAGTGCAGCCAGATCTGCGGGAAGCGCTGCTTGATGCCGGTGAAGAGGTTTTCAAACCAGTCGATCTTGAGGTCGGGGTGAATGCCCCCCTGCATCAATACGCCGGTGCCGCCCATCCCTACCGTTTCTGCGATCTTCTCGTAGATCTTTTCGAAGTCGAGGATGTAGCCTTCCGACGCTTTAGGTCCTTTGAGTGGGCGGTAGAAGGCGCAGAAGGTGCAGTACTCGGTGCAGAAGTTGGTGTAGTTGATGTTGCGATCGATGATGTAGGTGACGACGCCCTCCGGGTGCAGACGGCGGCGGATGGAGTCGGCCTCCATGCCGAGGCCGATCAGGTCGTCGGAGTGGAAGTAGTCGAGAGCCTGCTGGCGGGTAATCGGCATATTTCTATTCTAGCCGCTTATTGCTAGAACGAAACGTCGGCAGGCTGGGTGACTTTAAGGACGGACTGGTCGCCGGTTTTCTTTTTCCATGCGACACGGATGGCTTCGATTTTGGCGTCGTTCTCGGGAGTGCCGGGATAGAGGATCACCAGCATCTTGGAGCGGATGCGCTCGGGTGTGGTTTGGTGCTTGCCCTGCCACTGGCCGTAGATGTCCATGACGCTGAGGCCGTCGGGGAAGCGAGGGGTGACTTCCTGATCCAGGAACTCGCGCCAGCCTGCTTCGCTGATGCCCTTACTGGAATCGTCGGCGGGGCCGAGGCCGAAGTAGAGCTGAGCGTCGACCCAGCCCTGTGTTTTTGCAGGGTGGGCCTTGTCGCCGTGGAGCGAGGCGGTGGGCGTGGATTGCAGGGATGCGGCGTAGTGCGAGATGCCGAGTCCGGTGGCAAGGGCGAGAACCACAGGAAGAATGCGGCGAAGGCTTGCTTTGAACATGGAGAGGTCTACCTCGTAGGGATGCCTTCCGGCAGGTTACACCGGAAGGCTGCGGGGCAGATCATTTCTTGACGGCGGACCCAGCAGGCAGAGCAGCCTGCGAAGCGATGTCGAAGTTGAGGGGAGTCTTGAGCAGCGTGAGCGCCGCGGGTGGTAGCGGCTTGTCTGCATTGGCGAGCAGCAGGCTCACCTGCCACATTTGCGTGTCTGAGAGAACGGAGCGGTAGGAGGGCATGCCGGTGAGGCGGATGCCGTTGGCGACCTTCCAGTAGGTCTCGCCCGGCGGATCGTCGCTGACGCCGACGACCTGGCCGTTATGGTGTTTTTCCCAGAGAGGCGGCGCGTCGGGGAACATGTGTTTGCCTACTTCGGAGGGGTTGCCGTAGACGCCGTGGCAGAAGGAACACTGCTCCCGGTAAACCTGTGCGCCGGCGACGAAAGTTGCCTCATCAGCGGGCAGGGGCGCGGAGGCGATGAGCTCGTGATCGATGCGTGCGTGCAGCGGTGCGCTGGTGATGAGGCCTTCCATGGGCAGTGGCGGATCGGTTACGGCAACGGGAGGCTTGCCGTGACTCAACCATAGCCAGATGGCGGCGGGAACAAGCAATATACCCAGGACAAGTCCGAAAAGGAAACGAAACATGTACGCGCGAACCTCCAGTTGATCCATGATACGTATGGATTTGCAGCGCCAGAAGGTGCTGACGCGATTCTTTAATTCCGCGTCCCATTCTGTAAATGGCTGGACAAGCTATGTGCGGATTTGGCACGGTAGTTCGCAACACTTCACACAGATCGGGTGCTGAAGAGAGCTGCGCAACAATCGCCATGGAGCGCCGAGCGCGGCTTAGCCGAATGATTTGGGAGAGAAACACGCATGATTGACCACTCGACGATGAAACTGGGCCGCGGGGCAGTGAAGAAAGATCACCGCACGTTGCGACTCGGCAATTATTTGACAGAACACCTGCCGGCGCCGCCGAATACGCTGGACTGGACCAAAGGCACGGACCAATGGGGCATGATGCTCAACGACGTGCACGGGGACTGCACGATTGCGGCAGCGGCTCATGCGGTGCAGGTATGGTCGACGCACACAGGGACGGAGACCACGGTCCACGACGCTATTGTTCTGCACTACTACGAGAAGTGGGACGGCTATCAGCCCGGCAGGCCGCGAACGGATGGAGGCGGTTCGGAGCTGGAGGTGCTGAATCAGTGGCGTAAGGCGGGGTTTGACCGGCACAAGCTGTTTGCCTTTACTGGTGTCGACTACACAGATATGCGACAGGTTCGGCAGGCAATTCATCTTTTTGGAGGGATTTATGTCGGGCTGAACCTTCCAGCATCGGCCCAAAAGCAGGAGGTGTGGGACGCAGTGCCGAGCCACAATCCGCACGGTAAGGGTGGAAGCTGGGGGGGGCATGCTGTCTTCGTTCCCAAGTACGATGAGCGCGGGTTCACCTGCATCACCTGGGGAAAAACGAAGCGCATGACGATCGATTTCTGGCGCGAATACGCGGACGAGGCGTATGCGCTGTTGAGCCACGACTGGCTGACCGAGAAAGGCTCTCCGGCGGGTTTTGATCTGGAATTGTTGAAAGCCGACCTGGAAAAGCTGAAAACCAAATCGTCGTCGACCGGCCAGCCCGGATGATCGACGGAGGCAGGTTTCACCGGGCATTTGCGCGTGGATCGATAACCAAAGCCGCGGCTCGACCGTCCTAACACTTCCACCTTTCCGGAAATCTTGCGGATGCAGGCGGCGGGCGGTCCCGGTGCGGCGGCTGCAGGATGATTTAATACGGAAGGGGGCAAGTCTCCCGAAAGGCCTGGAGGTATTCCGATCCTGATGGTTTCGTCGCGTAGATTTATGGTTTTGCTGGCCACGGTTCTTTCCGCCAGCCTTGGTTTGAATGCTTCTCAATTGCAGGCTCAGGCCAGCAGCAGTTCTCAGACCGATTCGCAAGCGCAACAAGCACCTGAAGCACCTGCACCACAGACCTCTGGAGCACTCACGGTGCAGGCTCGGCTCAAGGCCCGTCGCGAGCAGCGTAGGGCTGCAGCTCTCAAGGACGTCTATACGCACCTCTACGAGGTTTATGTCGGGACCGGGTACATGCGTTTTACGCCCGGCAGCCAGTTGCAGCGGTTGAACGAGTACGCATGGAACGTGGGTGCGACCCGGTACTACAGCGAGCGCCTGGGCGTGACGGTGGACGGTCGCGGATTCTATGGGTCCGCGTACATCGGTCCGAATCAGACGAGCAATACCGCTGTGTATAAGCCAGCCATCAGCCAGTACATGGCCATGGGCGGCCCTACGTACCGGTTCCTGATGGAGCCGAAGTACTCGGTGTCGGGGCGTGTCATGGCCGGCGGCGCGTGGGCCAACAGCTCTGGCGATCTGGGGCCCTTTACGCCCGCGGAACTGGGGCTCTATTCCAATAGCGCTTCGGTAGCTGTGAACGTGGCTGTGCCGGTCGAGTACAACGTAAGTCCCGGAATCGGCGTGCGTGTTTCACCCGAGTACACGATGACCGCCTTTGGCTCATCGATCCAGAACAATCTGGGATTTACCGGCAGCATCGTGCTTCGATGGGGTAAGCAGTAGGCAGCGATACGTTTTCGGAAAGAGAAAAGGCACGGGTTTGAGCCCGCGCCTTTTCTGTTTCGCGCAACGCTACTGCAGGATTGGAATGCCGCCAAGGCTTTGCTCGATGCGCTGTTGCCATTCGGCGGGGCCGGTGTTGTGGACGCTGATGCCTTTGGAGTCGACGGCGACGGTGACCGGCATGTCCTTCACGTCGAACTCGTAGATGGCCTCCATGCCGAGGTCTTCAAAGGCAAGCAGGCGTGAGCCGCGAATGGCCTTGGAGACCAGATATGCTGCGCCTCCGACGGCCATGAGATACACGGCGCCGAATTCCTTGATGGCTTCGATGGCGGTCGGGCCGCGCTCGGCTTTGCCGATCATGCCGAGCAGGCCGGTTTCGGCGAGCATCTGCCGGGTGAACTTGTCCATGCGCGTGGCGGTGGTGGGGCCGGCCGGGCCAACTACCTCTTCGCGGACCGGATCGACCGGGCCGACGTAGTAGATGAAGCGGTTGCGTGAAGTCGACCGGTAGTTTTTCGCCGCGGCTGAGCATGTCGGTCATGCGCTTGTGGGCGGCGTCGCGGCCGGTGAGCAGCTTGCCAGTGAGCAGAAGGACTTCGCCGGGCTTCCATGAATCGGCCTCTTCGCGGGTGATGGTGTCGAGATTGACCGGCGTTGCGGTCGGAACATCGTAAGTGAGCCGGGGCCAGTCCTTCGACGATGGCGGGTCCAGGAAGACGGGGCCGGAGCCGTCGAGAACGATATGCGCGTGGCGTGTGGCGGCGCAGTTGGGGATCATGGCCACGGGCAGGTTGGCGGCGTGGCAGGGCGTGTCGAGGACTTTGACGTCGAGCACGGTAGTGAGGCCGCCGAGCCCCTGTGCGCCGATGCCGAGGCGGTTGACTTTGTCGTAGAGCTCGACGCGGAGCTTTTCGGCCGTGGTTTTGGGGCCGCGCGCGATCAGGTCCTGGATGTCGATGGGGTCCATGAGGGATTGCTTGGCGAGGAGCATGGCCTTCTCCGCAGTGCCGCCGATGCCGATGCCGAGCATCCCTGGCGGGCACCAGCCGGCGCCCATGGTGGGGACGGTCTTCAGCACCCACTCGACGACCGAGTCCGAGGGATTGAGCATGACGAACTTGCTCTTGGCTTCGGAGCCTCCACCTTTGGCTGCGACGGTGATGTCGACGGTGTTGCCGCGAACGAGCTCCACATTGACGACGGCCGGGGTGTTGTCTTTGGTGTTTTTACGCGCACCGGCGGGGTCGGCAAGGATAGAGCCGCGCAGCTTGTTATCGGGATCGAGATAGGCGCGGCGGACGCCTTCATCGACCATCTGCTGCAGATCGAGAGGGGTTTCGCCGGGCGCGGCCTTCGAAGCGGACATCCATGCCGAGCTTGACGAAGGCGTTGACGATGCCGGTGTCCTGGCAGATGGGGCGGTGGCCCTCGAAGCACATGCGGCTGTTGATGAGGATCTGCGCCATGGCGTCCTTGGCGGCGTGCGACTGCTCGCGCTCATAGGCAGCAGTGAGCGAGGTGATGTAGTCGATGGGGTGGTAGTAGCTGATGTACTGCAGCGCGCCGGCGACGCTGGCGATGAAGTCTTCCTGCCTGATGACGGTCATTGCGATAGCTCCCGTTGAACCTTCTAGGGTAACGGACGACGGCGGCGGCTGGCAGCGTAAGCGGAGCCGTCAGAAGTCTGCACTAACGGCTGGAGGGTCCGTCAGCCGCACCAGCTTGCACATTTTCTACTGAATTGCCGATCGCAGGTCGGTGTGGATGAAATCGTCGCCCTTGAAGAGAATGGGTTCGCGCTTCTCGCGGGCCAGGGCATAGCTGAAGCAGTCGCTGAAGTTGAGGTTGGCTGGGTGACCGCTGCCTCGGCCGTAGTCGCGATAGGCCTGGCGGGCGATGCGAATCTGCTCAATGGTGACAGGCTCGATGACTACCTCAGCATCCAGCAGGATTTCTTCGAGGCCGGCCGTCAGCCTTGGATCTTTGAATCGTTCTATCACGACAAAGGATTCAAGCCAGGTGGCGGCGGAGATGCGATTGACATCGGACAGCTCGATGGTTCGAGCAAATTGGGCAGCCTCGGTGTCTTCCTGAACGATTGCGATCAATGCGGACGAGTCGATGATCATATTCGTCTAGACGGGGAGACCTGTTTCAGGATCATATAGCTCGTCCATCAGTTCTTTGGATGTCTTGCCGCAGTTCATTCTTGGACCCGTTTCCTTAGCGATTGCGAGAATGCGCTCCGCCAAACCGGCCCTCGTGCGGGGCCGTTGCCTCTCGAATCTTTCTTTTACGGCGACCCGTACTGCAGTGGTCAGATTTTCCCCGGTCAATGCAGCCAGATCATGGACCAGTCGAACGGTTTCGGGGTCTTTGAGGTTCAGGCTCACGATTCTACCTTTCTACCTTTCTTCTATTTCATTCTACCTTTTTCTCCATAGAGATTCCAGATTCTTCCAGGCACTCTGGATATCCCCTAAGCTAGAAATATGAGCGATGCAATTCTGGAGACGGGTGGGCTGACGGCTATTGTGGCGATCGGCGAAATCAGCTATGACGTGCTGGTGATCGGGGCAGGGCCGACTGGGCTGGCGTGTGCGATTGACGCGCAGGAGGCGGGCTTCCGGGTGGTGCTTGTGGATAAGGGCTGCCTGTGCAACTCGCTTTTCAACTATCCGGCGCATATGACGTTTTTCACGACTTCGGAATTGCTGGAGATCGGGAATATTCCATTTCCCAGTCCGAATTCAAAGCCCAACCGGGTGGAAGCGCTGGAGTACTACCGGAAGGTGGCGGCGCACTACCGGCTGGACGTGCGGCAGTATCAGAATGTGGAGCAGGTGACCGGGTCGGATGGGGCGTTTGGAGTGCGCCTGCGTGATCGATTTGGCCGGGAAAACACGCTGCGCGCCGCGAAGCTGATTGTGGCGACCGGTTATTACGATCTGCCGAATTACCTAAGCATCCCCGGAGAAGACCTGCCCAAGGTCAAGCATTACTACGGCGATCCGCACCCCTATTCCGGGCTGGATGTGGTGGTGATTGGGGGGAAGAATTCCGCTGCGATTGCGGCTCTGGAGCTCTGGAGGCACGGAGCGCGGGTGACGCTGGTGCACCACGGGCCGGATATCCATCGCCACGTGAAGTACTGGATCAAGCCTGACATCGAAAACCGCATCAAAGCGGGAGAGATTGCCGCGCATTTCAATTCGAGGGTTGCGGAGATTAGTCTGGATACGGTGCAGTTGGAGACAGCGGACGGCAAAGTCATTCTAAAGAATGATTTTGTATTCGCGTTGACGGGGTATCATCCGGATTTTGAGTTTCTCGGAAGCCTCGGCGTCCGGTCCCAAGGCGTCGACCGGCTGCCAGTTTGCGACCCGAAGACGCTGGAGAGCAACGTAGCAGGGATCTATCTTGCGGGCGTAATCGTCGCGGGAGCACGGACCAACGAAATCTTCATTGAGAATGGAAGATTTCACGGCAGGCAGATTGCAAAGAGCCTGGTGGCGAAACGATAGAAACCACGCTTGATGGCCGCAGAACCGTTTCGCGGTGCGAGTGTAAGGAGTGATGCGACGATGAAGATTCGAGGCTGGCCTCGATCGATCCGGATGCAGATGCTCTGCGGGCTCGCGCTCCTGGAGGTACTGTCTTTACTGCTGTTTGCGGGAATCCTGGTACAGCAGCAACAGCGCGAGATTTTCCTGAGGGCCGTGGTGAGGCTCGAGCATCAGGCGGCGTTGATGTCGGAACAGGCCAAGGAGGAGTTGCAGCGCGGGCACCCTGAGGAGATAGGCCTGTCGGCTCGAATGATGGGGCTTGGACCGAGCGTGAGCCTGGTTCGAGTCACCGACGACAAAGGCCAGATGCTCTTCGTGAGCGAAGGCGCCCTGGCCGATGCCCCGCTATCTCCGATAGAGCGGCAGCAGATCCTCAAGTTAAATGGTGGCAATTCCATCTTCTTTACCGACGAGCATGGACTCTGGGAGGGCATGGCTCCGATCGCTCCGCAGGGGAAGATTTACGGATATACGTGGATCACTTCAGACAAGGCCTGGGACAACCAGGGGCTCTACTCGATTCTTAAATCGAGCGTAATCTTTGGCGTGATCTGGATTCTCGCGTCGTTGATTCTTGCGGGCCTGCTCGCGCGCTCGATTACGCGGCCCCTGGCATTGCTGCATCGCGGTACCCGGGCGCTCATGCATTCGACTGAGGGAGAGGCTCAATTTCCGCTGCCGGTTACGGTTCAGAACGAGTTCGGCGATCTGATCGAGGCGTTTAATCGCATGGTGGCGTCGATCGAAGAGCAGCGGGCGGGGCTGAGCGATACGCTTTCGCTGCTTGACTCCATGTTGGCCAATGCGCCAATTGGCCTTGCGTTTTTCGATCGCCGATGCAGGTTCGTGCGCGTGAATCGCATCTTTGCCGATGCCACCGGCGTTCCCTTGAGCCGGCACCTCGGGCGGACACTGACCGAGGTCGTTCCTGCGCAGGTGGCGCAATTTCTGGAACAGACGATCGAGGGAGTCTTCGAGACTGATTCTCCCGTTCAGAATTTGGAAATCAACGGCCAGATGGAACCGGGACAGCGCATGTGGACCTGGATCGCGAGCGCGTATCCCATTCATACCATGCCCGATCAGGTTCGCTGGGTTGGACTGATCGTCCTGGATGCGAGCGACCGCAAGCGCAATGAGGAGGCGCTGCGCAAAACGGAGAAACTTGCGGCAACGGGCAGGCTGGCTGCCTCGATTGCCCATGAAATCAATAATCCGCTGGAAGCGATCACAAACCTGCTGTACCTGCTGAGCACACACGCGGAAATCGACGACGTGGCCCGCTCATACGTGGATATGGCGGTACACGAAGTCCGAAGGATTTCGGAGATCACGCAGCAGACGCTGCGCTTTTACCGGCAGTCGACTTTGCCCGCAAAGGCAAGCTGTTCGGAATTGTTGGATTCGGTACTGAGCCTGCATCAGGGACGGCTGAGGAATCTCGGAATTCAGGTCGAGAAGAAATACGATTCCGATACGGAGCTCTACTGCTTTGCCGGTGAGCTTCGGCAGGTATTTGCCAATCTGATCGGCAACGCCATCGACGCGATGCTGGAGGGTGGAAGGCTCGCGCTGCGGGCACGCCGCTCTCAGGAGTGGATAGGCGCTGGCCGAAGTGGGATACGCATTCAGGTCGCGGATACCGGATATGGCATGAACTCCGAGGTGCAGAGGCACATCTTCGAGCCGTTTTTCACCACCAAGGAAGCGACCGGCACCGGGCTGGGTCTGTGGGTGAGCTGGGAGATTGTCGTCAAGCACAAAGGAACAATCCGGGTGCGGAGCCGCTCTGCCAACCTGGGCCCGGGGCACGGAACGATCTTTGAGCTCTTTTTTCCGTATGAGGTGGAACCCGCTACCGCTGCGGACGCAGACCAGTCCAATGCCACGGCAGCCGCCGGTGCGTCGTTGCAAAGCTGATTGAGGGGCGTTGCGCAGGTCAGGAATGGCTCAGCGAATCCAGCCAGGATGCGATCTCTTCGTGACTGCGCTGCCGTGCGTAGGCTGATGCGGTCTGGCCAAAGTCGTTAGTTAACGACGGATTGGCTCCGTGGGCGACGAGAATCTGCGCCAGGTCTTGCCGATTTGCCGCAGCCGCGGAGAATAAGGCCGTGAATCCGCCGGCCTGGCGGGCATTGGGGTCCGCGCCTGCTTCCAGCAGATATGCGATGGTGTCTGGATTGCGGCCGAGCGCCAGGACCGCGTGCAGCGGCTGATTGGTCTGGGGGTTGCGCGACACGATGTTCAGAGGGGCCCCATGTTGAATGAGGAACAGGACGGTTTCCGGTGTTCCGAAGGCGGCGGCGAGATGCAGTGCAGTCCAGCCGTCGCCGGCGTGTGCATGAACCAATCCGGGCGCTGCATCAAGCGCCAGGCGCAGCGCCGGCAGATCGCCGAGACTTGCGGCCTCGAAGACGTCTAACGGCTCACCGGTGCGCGCCCGCTCGGCTTTGAGGAAATCCACGATCAGGGTCTGGCTGCTGTAAACGGCCCAGAGCAGCGCAGAAACGCCCTGAGCATCGCGCCACGCAATCAGCGAGTGATCATCGGCCACGGCATCGGCAACTTCAGCGGTCTGACCGCGCTGGATCAATTTCAGAAATTGCTGGCTCAATGCGGCTCCTGTACGGAATATGGTCCTGGTTTCACGGACTCGGCTGGTTTAGCTTCTCCGGCGGCTGTTTCAGATGTGCGTTTCGAATAGATACGGAAGAGTACGGCCAGATCCAGAGTTTCGGCAACGGGTTTACCTGCCCTTAGTGCGGGCGAGAAAGAGGCTTTGCGGATAGCCGCTACTGCGTTTTCGTCGAGGCCAAAGCCGATAGGGCGCTCAACGGCGATCTCTCCGGGCTGGCCATCGGCGCCGACGACGACCCGATATAGCGCCTGGCCGGAGATTCCGTTCGTCTGGGCGAATTCATTGGAGTCAGGCGCGACGGTTGTTGTCAGCTTGGCTTGCTGGTCGACGGCGTTTGAGCGCATCACATTGGGATCTCTGGGGTGGTAATCGGTGCCTGCTGCCTGAGCCTTGAAATAGAGCTGCCAGAACTCCGGCATTCGGGCTTTCATATCGCCATCGAGGCCTGAGGCAAAGACGCGGCCGAGGGCGTCGCGCAACAGTTGCGTCGCGTGCGCAGGAGACGTGGTCGTGGTCTGCGAGTGGGGATCAGACGCCTGCTCGCCGCTGCCGTCTTCAACATTCTGCGGCGTATCCGGAGTCGCGCTGGCGGTATCAGGCTTGACCTGAGCTGAGATCGCCGCACTTGCTTCCGGGGTAGCCTGGGCACTGTTCGCGGAGGAGGGCTGAGAGGCGGTCACCACGTCGGTTTCCGATGACGCCACGGAAACAGCATTGGTTTGTGGCGTTGTTTCTGCTTTCCTCTTAGCCTCTTTCTGTTCTTTGTCTTTCCTGGACTTGACGACTTGTTCTCGATCGATCGTGATCTTAAGCACCTTCTTTTTGGGGGTGATCCTGATGCGGTCGACTGCTTTGGATGGATCTTCATAGGGCGTCGCGCCGAGGAAGTGGAGGCCGTAGCGAGAGCCGATGAGCTCGACTTTGTGCTTGGTGACGCGGACCTTGTCGATCTCAACAGCGCTCAGCGTGAAAGAGCCGGCTGCCGGGTGCGCAAGTGCGACGCCATGTTCGTTGAAGCTGAGAGAGTCACCCAGGTAGGCTCCCCGCAGAAAGAGCTGCTTGCCGACGAGCATCTGCCTCAACTCGTCTTCGGTGATCTCACCGCTGTTTTGGCTGTTGCTTTTATCGCCGGCAGCCGAAAGGGCCATTGCAGGCGCTATGGCTGAACCAGATGGCGGTTCCGGTGCGCGGGCGGAATAGGATGTACCTGAGAAAACGAGAACAAAAACCGCAAATGTCAGTGGACCAGGCAGGCGGAGGCGCCGCGTGCGGTCGCTGCGAGCAGAGTTTGTCTTACGCTTTGTTCGAAATAAGACACACAGAAAATCGTTCCCGGCCATGCCTCAAGACTCTAGCAGGATTGCCCTGAAATCCAGAGAGGCTCTCTCACCCTTTGCTGCGGTTGCGTCGCAATTGCCAGAGAATTCTCCGAAAAAGCCCCATTAAACGGCGCAGATCGACGTCGTCCGGCATCAGGCGGCGCAGCAGGATGCGCAAGGCCGATCCGTTAGCGGAGCGAAGGCCCCGGGTCGAATAATTTACGGCTTCCATTGTTTCTTCGATCAGCGAGGCAACGCGGTCAAGCTGTTCCGTTTCAGGCTGACGTGCCGGCGTGGGCAGCGTGTGAAAGGCGCTTGAACTGCCCTCGCGAGAGATTTCATAGAGGCAGACCGCAACGGCCTGGCCGAGGTTCATCGAGGGTTGCCGATCACAGGTTTCGATGACGGCAAGCGCGTGGCACCAGGTCAGATCGTCGGCAGTCAGGCCATGTTTTTCAGAGCCGAAGACGAGTGCGGCGTGATTTGAGGAAGTGCGTGCGCCGGCAGCATCCGCGGAGACATCGGATGCCTCGATCGTCTGCCGCATCCAGGCAGCGGCCGCGGGAAGCGCCTCGATGCGCTGCACGGGCTTGCGCCTGTCGAGCGAGCCGGTGCCGAGGACGAGCGTGCAATGCGCAACGGCTTCTGCGAGAGTTGCGTAGACCTTGGCGTGGCGCAGCAAATCAGGCGCGCCGACAGCCGATTTGGCCTCTGTCCAGTTCTCTGCAAATGGAGCGACGATGCTGAGCCGCGAAAAGCCGAAGTTGGCCATGGCGCGCGCAGCCGCGCCGATGTTGAGCGGATTGCGCGGTGAGACCAGTACCACGTCGAGACGGTCGCGTTGTTCCGGAGTAAGCAATTTTCTATTGTAGTTTGCGGCAATGGGGATGGTCAGGGTGCTGCTATGCTTTGAGGCACGCGTATGCGACGGGACATAAGCCATGATTGAGATATTGCTCAATGCGGCGAAGCTTGCTTTTTCTGAGGACGCGAGAAAGAGCGTTTCAGCGCTGGTGGACTTCGTCCGGCGCACGCCGCAGTGGCAGAGCGACATCTGCGAACTTCAAGCGAGTCTAGACCTCTCCCATCGCGAAGTCGCGGTGCTGCTGCAGGGTCTGGCGGAGACCAAGCTGCAGAAGTTGGATTTTTCAGCGGATGCCCTGGCGGCGTTTCGTCTCGCTGCCCACGAATTGATTACGAACGCATTTGAGAATGGCTGCGAGGGCGAGAAGGCGATTACTGTCAAGCTGTCTACGTCGCCCAGCTATGTGTCAGTAAGCGTCGACAATGCGCGCGGGTATGACTTTGATGTGCATGAACAGCTTGAGGTGAGCCGCACAAGGCTTGAACAAAATCCCAAAAGCGCGCGGGGTCGTGGGCTGATTACGGTGGAAGAGGTCGCCGATGCTCTGGAGCAGGACGGCTCGCGGGGAGTGAAAGCGGTCATCTACCGGGAGCGCGTGCAGTTTGAGCGACTGAATGCAGAGAATCCAGCGATCTTCAAGCTGCTCGGTGGAATGTATAACCCATCCCTGAGCCGACGTGTCGTGGCATTGGTTGGCCCGGCGCTTGCCAAGTCGGATGTGATCCTCAACCTGAGCGTATTCCCCTCCAATCCGTCGGCTGCGTACACAACAACGCTGCAACTCGATGACCTTGCCAGGAGCTACGGGCATCGGCTTGTTTTATTGCTGAATGAAAACGCTGCAATTACGGCTTCAGCCTTTGTGCTGGCGGGTGTAGCAGTGGTGTACGACTGGCTCGAGGCCGCAGCAGCGCTCAAGCCGAACGATGCTGGCTAGCTTTTCGCGGGAGCACCGGCAGAACAGCTTTTTGCTTTGCGAGTTCCGCTTCAAAGGCTTGCTGACGCTCATCGACATAGGCTTTGTAGCCAGCGGGATCGACAAACGCGTTGGCGTCGCCCGCCTGGAGCTTCTTGTATTTCTCCAGCATGTCGAAGTAGCCGCCATGCGCGCCGAGGAAGATATCGCACGGCAATGATTTCAGCGTGCGGAATTGCTGCTGGTAGTCCGCTGCGATCTGCGGATACTGCGTGTTGCCGATGAGCCGATAGCCGGGATTGACGTTAGGGCTTCCCACGATGACCACGTTGTATTTGCGGCCATTTTGAGTGACCGTCATCGTCCACGTGGTGCAGCCCTTGGTGTGTCCGGCGGTCTTATGCGCGGTCAACGTTGCACCGCCAAGCTGGACTGTGCTGCCATCATGCAGCGCGCGGTCAACTCTGGTTGCGGGGAAGCGCATGGATGCATCGTTGGAATAGCGAAAGTCGGTGCGTCCGCCGGATTCAACAACAGAGACGTCGGCGGCCATGACCATGTATTTTGCGCCTGTCATGCGCTTGACAGCGGCACTCCCTGCGCAGTGGTCATAGTGGCCGTGGCTGATGAGCAGAATCTTTACATCGTGAAAATGGAGCCCCAGCTTTTCGATGCTTGCCTTGATCTGCGGCGGCGAGGTGACCAGATTGCTGTTGATGAGGATGTGGCCCTGCGGCGTGGTGATGAGATAGCTCGCCAGATCGCGGCTGCCGACATAGTAGAGATTGCCCGCGATGCGGAAGGGCGTCATGGGTGTTGTCCAGTCGGGATCGAGGTCTGCATGCAGCGCGGGAGTGAGGATTGCGTCTGCGGCGAAGGCTGCAAAAAGACCAAGTGCTGAACGGCGGGAGATGGGAAGAGAGGTCTGCATCGATGGCTCCAGCGGCGAGTATAGGCTGCCGTGTTGCCGCTTTTCTGCACATGCGCATGTATGCTTGCACCGCTTCTGCGACAATGAATCTTGAGAGTTACGGTATGTGGGAAGAGATCGCAGAACCAGCGAATGTTGCATTGCAGGCCACGCCGTCCACGGGGCTGTCCACTGGATTGATCGCATGGACCGAAGAACTGCTTGCACAGGCTGAGTCACTATGTGCAGCCGCGCGTGAATGCTCGCGCAGAGGCTGGGTTCCGGCAACGTCGGGAAACTTCAGCTTTTGCGATGCGGAAACGGGCCGCATCTTCATCAGCGCCAGCGGTCTTGACAAGGGTACGATGACGCCGGAGGATCTGCTCGAAATCGACGTTGCGTGCCGCGTGCTGGCCGCGCCCTCCGATCCGGGCAAGAGCAAGCCATCGGCTGAGACGAAGCTGCACGGGGTCATTTATCGCGATCGACCGCAGACCGGAGCGATCTTTCATGTGCACACGATCTGGAACACGCTGCTCTCGGACCGCTACGCTGCTCAGGGAGCCGTGCCGCTTGAGAATTACGAACTGCTGAAGGCGCTTTCCGGCGTGGCAACGCACGAGCACCGCGAACAGGTGCCGATCCTTGAGAATTCGCAGGAGTACAACGGGCTCGCGAAAGAGCTGGCCGCGGCGCTCAGGAATTATCCTGGCGCGCATGGAGTGCTGCTGCGGCGGCACGGGCTCTATACTTGGGGGGAATCGATCGCGGGTGCATGGCGTCATCTGGAAGCGCTCGAATTTCTCTTTGAAGTGGAGTCGCGCCGGCTGGGATTTGCATCTTGATCCTGACGCCACGCGCTGAATAGACGCTCGGCGGGAAGGGGTTCGTGATGGCTGTGGTTCGGATTCCGAAGGAAGAGAAGACACTGCACGATGAGCTTTCGATTCGTGCTGAGCTGGCTTTGCTGCACGTTGAATACGAGCGCTGGGATCTTTCGCGTGTCCCCGAAGATGCTTCGGCGGAAGAAGTGCTGGCTGCTTATGCGGCTGAGATCGACGAGATGAAGCGCGTGGGCGGCTATACGACCGCTGACGTTATCGATGTGAATCCCACAACGCCGAACCTTGAAACCATGCTCGCGAAATTTGACAAGGAGCATACGCATTCAGAAGATGAAGTGCGTTTCATCCTTGCCGGGCGCGGCATTTTCTTCCTGCGCCAGCATGCGAGTGATGGTTATGACAAAGTGCTATCGGTCGAAGTAGGACCTGGCGATATGCTGCGGGTTCCGCGCGGGACGACTCACTGGTTCACACTGTGCGAAGACCGGCGCATTCGCGCGATTCGCTGGTTCCAGGACACCACGGGATGGGCTCCGCACTATACGAATTCCGGGGCGGATGCGGAGTATCAACCGCTGTGCTTTGGTCCCGCATATATAGGCACTCGCGTAACGACGACGGTCGGAATCTAAGCGCACGATGAACGATACCCAGGCTCTCCCCAAGCTATATCTGCTGGATGTCGAGGGGACGACGTCGCCGATTTCGCTGGTTTCTGAACAGCTTTTTCCCTACGCACGCAAGCATCTTGCCGAGTATCTGCAGGTGCATGGCAGCGAGGCGGAAATTGTGGCCGACCTGAAATTGCTCGCCGAGGAGAACAACGCGGAGACTGATACATTGCGTCCTTCGTTTGATGAGGCCAGAGATGGGCAGGATCGCGCTGTGGCGTACCTCTTGTGGCTGATGGAGCGTGACCGCAAATCGACTGCTCTCAAGAGCCTGCAAGGGAAGATATGGAAGGCGGGATTCGAGGCCGGTGAACTGGTTGGCACGGTGTTTCCCGATGTTCCGGATGGAATGCGACGATGGAGCCGGAAGGCGACGGTTGCGATCTATTCCTCGGGCAGTGTGGAGGCGCAGAAGCTGCTGTTCCGGCATTCGAGCGCAGGCGATCTTACCGCGCTTATTGCGGCGAACTTCGATACCCGTATCGGCGCAAAGATTGCCTCCGCAAGTTACAGAAGCATTGCCTCGGCAATCGGTGTCGAAATTCAAGACGTGCGGTTTTTCTCCGACGTGGTGCGCGAGTTGGACGCGGCGCGAGAAGCAGGATGCACCACTCGGTTGGTGATTCGCGAGGGTAATGCGCTGGTCGCTGACGCGAACGGCCACACTCCAATTCGATCGTTTGCGGAAGTAGATTAACTCTGGAATGGATGGACTGATTTAGTTAAGCCTGGTGTTGGTCAGTGCTTTGAGCTCTTCTGTCAGCAGTTCTTCAAGATGCTTGATCTTTTTGTAGACCAGGCAGCGCTGGCTGCGGACATCGAACTTGAGCGGGTCGCCGCTGCGCACCACGAGCACCGTAGGAATACCACAGCCCCACGCATAGCCAACTTCGAGATAGACGTTGGGATTGGCCTCGGTAAGGTCGGCGATGACCAGCGACGCGCCACGGATGCGGGCTTTGACCCACTCGAGCACATCGCCTGTGAACGAGGCCATATCGGCGCGTTCGCATAAGTAGCCCGCGGCGTTGGTGGCGCTGACGATGCCGTAGTGGTAGATGTCATCCATCTCATCCTTAAACGGCATGGCGACGAAGACGCGTGGCTTGGCATCGGCTTCGATGCCGGCAGTTCGGAGTTTTTCGTTTGCAGTCTTTGTCTCCGGGACTGCGTCTGCGAGCGTCGCGGCGATCGCTCCGAAGAGTCCGGGAATGGGGTCGCTGATGGTGCGATCGGGAAGAAGCATATCCAGCGTTCGGACGAGGCGTTTCACTCTGCCCGGTTGTAACTCCACGATACTGATTGTCTCCAGTCCAGCGGGGCAATCACCGATGCGGATGGCGTCCGCCAATCCCGCGATCTCGGATTCGAACGCTTCGATTTCATCGAGTCCATAGCCAACACCATGCAGGGTGAGGACGATGCTGCGAGTTTCTGGAAGCTGGTCGGCGAGCAGAGAAATGGCCTGACGGGCGAACTCGCGGATCTCTCTGTAGCCGAAATCGGGCAGTGGAAGTACGCCCAGCATGAGGATGCGTGCAGCGGCGATGGCCGATGTGGACTCTTCGATGCGGTAATCGGACGGGTCTGGGAGATGGAGCCTGCGGCCCTCGGATTCGAGAATGGCGTCAACGGCTTCGTCTACGCCAAAGCGGCCCTGCGCGTGCTTAAGAACAAGCACGTCGGCCGGTTCGGCGAGAGCGTCGCCGCACTTCAGTTCAATGTGAACCTTGGGCATCGGAGTCCTGGTGGAAATTTCCTCAATGAATCGCGCCGCTGCGCAAGATAGGGACAAGCTAACACAAGCCTGGAATCGAATGATCGTGAATTCAAACGGCACGGTACTTTGCATTGCGACGCGAATCCATGCATGCCGCTGAGACATCTGAGCTGTAAGCTACTTGCGAGATCCACAAGGGCTGCGGCGTGATCGTGATTCTGGACAATCCGGCGGTCGGAATGCTGCACGAGCTGCAGACGACGCCGTTTGTACGCTTCTCGCTGCTGGCCGTGAGCTCGATCTTCTTCCTGGTCGATCCATTCGCCGCAATCCCGTCGTTTCTGGCGATCACGCGCACATGCGATTCGCCGCGAAGACGAGGCACTGCTCGCAAGGGCGCGTTGACTTGCTTTATTGTGCTGACTTCGTTTGCGTTTGCAGGGCGGCTCATCTTTCGCATGTTTGGCATCACGCTGCCCGCCTTTGAGATTGCGGGTGGGTTGATTTTGCTGCTGATCGGGCTGGACATGCTCGAAGCCCGGCGCTCGCCGACCCAGGAAACCACAGGAGAGGCGGAAGAAGCCGCGGCGAAGGAATGTGCCGGTGAAGAAGCCGGCATCGTGCCGCTGGGCATACCGATGCTGGCAGGGCCGGGGGCCATCTCGTCGGTGATGGTGCTGGTGGGGCAGGTGACGACAACCTGGCAGATGGTGGCAATCGTCGGATGCATCGCGTTTACCGCGCTGGTGAGCTATGGGGTGCTTGCTGGAGCAAACCAGGTGCGCAGGATTTTGGGAGAAACGGGCATTCGCATCCTGGTGCGAATCATGGGCCTTCTGTTGGTGGCGCTGGCTATGCAGTTCTTTGTAAACGGGTTAGCGGATCTTGGCATTGTGCATCCTCCGGCTGCTCAGTAGTGAAATAGCCGCATGAACAGCGTGTGAACTGACCATTTCCACAAACGGAGTCACTTTTCAACAGAAAAACCCTTGCGCTGCACCCGATCTGTTGCTATTCTCAGAAAGTTGCAACCGAGAGCCAAGCAAGACGGTGCGAACGGAAGCAAGTGGTAAAGACAATTGGAACAGCAACTTACGGCAGGCTGGTAAGCGGGAAAGAAAGAAAAAAATCCTGAGCTTGCAAATGAGAAGAAGGTTTGATACTCTCAGAAAGTTGCTTAAAGCAGTGGAGCTTCTTGAGGGCCGATAGAAGGCCAGCCCAAACGGGTAGAAAGAAGCCGGTTCGTAGGGCGAGGTTGATAGCACTTTTCCCTCACCCCTGATTGGATCCAGTAGGAATCCTCCAGAGAACAACCCCATTGCAAGACCCGAGACGCAAATTAGCGTGCTCGTGAG
>CAVREZ010000007.1:0-380000 GCA_963720285.1 uncultured Acidobacteriota bacterium | reverse complement strand
CAACGTTGGCCGCCCGAGCACTCCGTGAGGAATGCGAAGGCGACTGCGATGTTCGAAATTATGAAGAGTGTCTTTAGGAGAAAGGTCGCAGCGCGTGAGCGCCCGATCGATCTCAAGGCGAAGATAGGTTAGCTTTTATCAGGACTGAAGTGATTCAGCTCCCTGCGCTGGAGTTAATTCTATGGTCAAGCTACTAAGGGCGCACGGTGGATGCCTTGGCAGAGACAGGCGATGAAGGACGTGGCAAGCTGCGATAAGCTTCGGGGAGCCGCACACAGGCGTTATATCCGGAGATTTCCGAATGGGGAAACCCACCTGAGCAAACCTCAGGAACGGCCCGCTGAATACATAGGCGGGTACGAGCGAACCCAGGGAAGTGAACCATCTCAGTACCTGGAGGAAGAGAAAGAAACCTCGATTCCGAGAGTAGTGGCGAGCGAAATCGGAACAGCCCAAACCCGGCGCATTTCGGTGTGGCGGGGGTTGTAGGGTCTGCGACATGGAGAATGATTGTTAGCCGAACCTTCTGGAAAGTTGGTCCATAGAGCGTGACAGGCGCGTAGGCGAAAACGATCAGTATCCTAGCGGATACCTGAGTAAGGCGGGGCACGTGAAACCCTGCTTGAATCTACGGGGACCATCCCGTAAGGCTAAATACTAGTCTCTGACCGATAGTGAACCAGTACCGTGAGGGAAAGGTGAAAAGAACCCCGTCGAGGGGAGTACAAAGTACCTGAAACCGTGTGCCTACAAGCAGTGGGAGGGCTATGTCCGCAAGGAAATGCCTGACCGCGTGCCTATTGCATAATGAGCCGGCTAGTTATTCTTGTCAGCAAGGTTAAGCGTAAGCGAGCCGAAGCGAAAGCGAGTCTGAACAGGGCGTTCAGTTGGCAGGAATAGACGCGAAGCGGGATGATCTACCCATGGCCAGGTTGAAGGTGGGGTAACACCCACTGGAGGACCGAACCGGTGTTTGTTGAAAAAAGCTCGGATGAGCTGTGGGTAGGGGTGAAAGGCTAATCAAATTCCGTGATAGCTCGTTCTCTCCGAAATAGCTTTAGGGCTAGCCTCGGATGATTTGCACTGGTGGTAGAGAGATGGATGGACTAGGGGGCTTTCCGGCTTACTGAATCCAACCAAACTGCGAATGCCAGTGACAACCAGTCCGGGAGTCAGACAGTGGGGGCTAAGCTTCATTGTCGAGAGGGAAACAGCCCAGACCGCCTGCTAAGGTCCCCAAGTTACAGTTAAGTGGGAAAGGAAGTCGGAACGCTCAGACAGCCAGGAGGTTGGCTTAGAAGCAGCCATCCTTTAAAGAAAGCGTAATAGCTCACTGGTCAAGCGGTCCGGTGCCGACAATACAACGGGGCTAAAACTGTACACCGAAGCAACGGATGCGTACGTAAGTACGCGTGGTAGGAGAGCATTCTCAACAGCTGCGAAGCCAGACCGAGAGGACTGGTGGAGCGTTGCGAAGAGACCCTGCCGGCATAAGTAGCGATAACGGAGGTGAGAACCCTCCGCGCCGAAAGTCTAAGGTTTCCTGAGGAAGGTTAATCCGCTCAGGGTTAGGCGGTCCCTAAGTCGAGGCCGAAAGGCGTAGATGATGGACATCCGGTTAATATTCCGGACCTCCCAGTTTCTCGTTATTACGATGGGGAGACGCAGAAGGATAATCGTGCCGTTCTATGGCTATAGCGGTCGATACGCGTAAGCTGGTTCCGATAGGCAAATCCGTCGGGGCTTAACAGTGAGGCGTAGAGGAGCCCCTTTTGGGGCATAAGTCGATGATTCCACGCTGCCGAGAAAATCCTCTAAGGAGAGAAACGGGAACCGTACCCCAAACCGACACAGGTAGACGAGGAGAATATCCACAGGCGCTCGAGTGAAAGCTCGTTAAGGAACTCGGCAAATTGGCTCCGTAACTTCGGGAGAAGGAGCGCCCACGCAAGTGGGCCGCAGTGAAGCGCGTACGGCGACTGTTTAACAAAAACACAGGTCTCTGCTAAGTCGAAAACGACGTATAGGGGCTGACGCCTGCCCGGTGCCGGAAGGTTAAAAGGAGAGGTTAGCGCAAGCGAAGCTTTGAATTGAAGCCCCGGTGAACGGCGGCCGTAACTATAACGGTCCTAAGGTAGCGAAATTCCTTGTCGGGTAAGTTCCGACCTGCACGAATGGCGTAACGATCGTACGACTGTCTTAACGAGTTGCTCGGCGAATTTGTAGTACCGGTGAAGATGCCGGTTACCCGCAGCTAGACGGAAAGACCCCGTGCACCTTTACTACACCTTAACTATGGGTTATGACTCTTGCTGCGCAGGATAGGTGGGAGGCTTTGATGCCAGGTTCTCGGACTTGGTGGAGCCAATGGTGAGATACCACCCTGCGAGTGTTGTGATCCTAACCTCCTCCCGTGATCCGGGAGAGGGACATAGTTAGGCGGGTAGTTTGACTGGGGCGGTCGCCTCCCAAAATGTAACGGAGGCGCGCGAAGCTACTCTCAGACTGTTTGGAAATCAGTCGTCGAGTGCAAAAGCATAAGAGTGGTTAACTGTGAGACCTACAAGTCGAGCAGGTGCGAAAGCAGGCTTTAGTGATCCGGTGGTTCTGTATGGAAGGGCCATCGCTCAACGGATAAAAGGTACGCCGGGGATAACAGGCTGATCGAAGCCAAGAGTTCATATCGACGCTTCGGTTTGGCACCTCGATGTCGGCTCATCGCATCCTGGAGCTGTAGAAGGTTCCAAGGGTTAGGCTGTTCGCCTATTAAAGCGGTACGTGAGCTGGGTTCAGAACGTCGCGAGACAGTTCGGTCCCTATCTGCTGTGGGCGTAGGAAATTTGAGGAGGGCTGTCCTTAGTACGAGAGGACCGGGATGGACGAACCTCTTGTGTTCCAGTTGTCATGCCAATGGCACGGCTGGGTAGCGAAGTTCGGTTGTGATAACCGCTGAATGCATATAAGCGGGAAGCACGCTCCAAGATGAGATTTCCCTGAAGGGCCCAGGAAGACCACCTGGTTGATAGGCTGGAGGTGGAAGCGCAGCAATGTGTGTAGCTTACCAGTACTAATCGCCCGTTCGGCTTGTCCATAGAATTAACTCCGCGCAGTTCCAAGCGAACTTATCGCGGCTTGAGTTGATCCTATTGACAGTCTTTGTAAGACCTTGTAGTCCCAATCAATTTCGTTGGTAATTTAAGATTTCGGCATTGTGGCGCCAGTTTGCTGTAGTAGCTCCGTCCAGAGAGATGAAAGAAACAAGACTTCTCGATGGCAAAAGGAGCACCCTGGCTGCGGGGAACCACCCGCCAAGCGCCATCCAAGTTTGCCGGTGACCATACCGCGAGGGATCACCCGTTCCCATCCCGAACACGGAAGTTAAGCCTCGCTGGGCCGATGGTACTGCACGGGTGACTGTGTGGGAGATTAGGTGATCGCCGGCATTATTCTTACCAAAGGCCAGTCCATTGCGGACTGGCCTTTTGGCTTTTGAGAATCGAATACGAGCCTCACGCAGTCCTTTCTACTGGTTGTCCATGAGCTATTCCGTCAAAGAAATCTTCTATACGCTGCAGGGTGAAGGCGCTCAAGCGGGCCGTCCGGCAGTCTTCTGCCGTTTCGCGGGATGTAATCTTTGGTCTGGCCGCGAAAGCGACCGCGCCAGCGCGATCTGCCGCTTTTGCGATACGGACTTCGTCGGATCAGACGGGCCTGACGGGGGCAGATTTGCTTCCGCAGAGGACCTGGCTACGGCAGTGGATGCAGCCTGGACCGGCAAAGGGAATGCCGGCGCCAAAAGCGAAAAGTTTATTGTGTGCACTGGCGGAGAGCCGCTTCTACAGCTCGACAAGGCACTCATCCGCGCGCTGCACACCCGCGGCTTTGAGATCGCTGTTGAGACGAACGGGACGATCCTCGCTCCCGAAGGCATTGACTGGATCTGTGTCAGCCCGAAGGCAGGCTCTGACTTGGTCCAGGTGCGAGGGGACGAGCTCAAATTTGTTTTTCCGCAGTGCGGATTTAACCCTGAGCAGCTAAAGAATCTCGAATTCCGGCATTTTTTCCTGCAGCCGATGGACGGCCCTGAGCGCGACGTAAACACGCAACTCGCAATCCGATACTGTCTGGAGCACCCACAGTGGCGGCTCAGCGTGCAAACGCACAAGCTGATAGGGATTCGGTAGGAGGCAGTGATGGAAATATTCAAGGAATTCCATATCGAAGCAGCTCACTGGCTCCCCAATGTTCCATCCGGCCACAAATGCGGGCGGATGCACGGGCATAGCTTTCGCATCGAGGTGCATGTCGAGGGGCCGGTAGATCCGCAGCTCGGCTGGGTGCTCGATTTCGCCGAAATCAAGGAAGCTTTCGCTCCGCTTGAACAGAAGCTTGACCATCGTTGTTTAAATGAAGTTTCCGGACTTGAAAATCCGACCAGCGAAAATCTTGCGCGGTGGATTTGGCATGAACTCAAACCTGTGTTGCCGCTGCTATCCAAAGTGGTGGTGCGAGAAACCTGCACAAGTGGGTGTATTTATACCGGTTGAATTATCCCTATATTCTCTAATGGATGATGATTCCGAAGAAGATTCTCCTTTTGTTGCCTGCGCTAATGCTGCATGCCGCCGCAGCGTCGGCGCTAACCCACGGACCACAGGAAGTCCTGGTCGTCTATAACGCGAACAGCTCTATCTCGTCGACTATTGCCAAAGACTACGCGGCGCGGCGCTCCGTTCACCAGTTGCTGGCGATTCACTGTGAAGACTCAGCGACGAAGACCGAAAATGAGACCATCTCGTTCGAGCACTTTACGCAACAGATCGAGCAGCCGATAGCGGCTTACCTGGCCGGACATCCGCAGATCAATTTCATCGTTCTGACCAAGGGTGTGCCGATCCGCGTCCGGGGCGCAAAGACCGGATCTCGCGACGAAAATGCTTCAGCAGCGCCTCTGAACGCTTCGGTCGATAGCTACCTTGCAGCAATGGACTACGGGGAGATCCCCAACGCGAAGAAAATCGCGATTCATGGATCGGGGGCGAGAGGATACGGCTGGCTCAATCGCTATTGGAAGGCCGATGTGCCTTTCTCTCATGCAAAGTTTGGGGGCTATCTGGTGACGCGGCTTGATGGGTATACCGAGAGAGATGCAATGTCGCTTGTACAACGGGCGATGGCTGGCGAACGGGGATACGCGTCAGGCGAGATTCTGCTCGATGTGCAGCCGGTTTTTCACTTCAAGCCCCATGATGTTTCGGTGCAGCCGCTGCCCGTGACAGGGGACATCCCCGATGAATCCGATTACGGTTCGTGGAATGCAGATATGGTGAAGGCTGCCGAGGAGCTCAGGCGTGAAAAATCGGTGATGCTGGATCAGAGTGAGAATTTTGTGGGCCATCAGACGGATCTTCTGGGATATTTTTCCTGGGGCAGCAACGATCCGAAATATACAGAGGAGGCCTATCATTCGCTGCGTTTTGCGCCAGGATCTATCTGCGACACCGCTGTTTCTACGAGCGCTCGCACCTTTCTGCCAACGACGGGAGGTCAGTCATTGATTGCGGATTTAATCGCGCAAGGGGTGACCGGCGTTAAGGGATATACGGATGAACCGCTGCTACAGGCAATTGCTTCGCCATCGGTAGCGCTTGATCGCTACTTTTCCGGCTTCACTCTGGCGGAGAGCTTCTACGCAGCGTCACGATTTGTGGGATGGGAAGACGTTGTGATTGGCGACCCTCTGGCCTTGGCGCCGAGACCCCTGCGGAAATAACAAGGAAATCCTCTCCTTGACAATCTAGGAGAAGCTCGCTACGCTTTCCTAGATTGTCTAATAGAGTATCTAGGAGAGCTTCCTTGGATCAACTTGACCTGTTACAGGGAACACTGGACCTGCTGATTCTGAAGGCGGTTTCGCTCGGCCCGCTCCACGGCTATGGAGTGCTGCTGCGGCTGCAGCAGATCTCCGGCCAGACGCTGACGGTGCAGCAGGGGTCCCTCTACCCAGCGCTTTATCGGCTGGAGCATCAGGGGCTGCTGGCGACTGAGTGGGGAGAAAGCGAAAACAATCGCCGCGCGAAGTATTACCGGCTAACCGCGGCCGGACGCACCCGCCTCGAAGCGGAGACCGAGAAGTGGAACCGCATGGCTGGTGTCATGGGGGCGATCCTCAAGATCGAGGCTGAGCCTGCATGAGCTTGCTGTTTCGGATCCGGTCGATTCTGCGCACCATTGTATCCGGTCCGCGGGCACGTCACGAGGTGGCAGAGGAGATGGAGTTTCATCTCGCTGCCCGCGTCGACGGGCTGATGCGTGCTGGCGCGACGAGGCAGGAGGCGATCCGACAGGCGCGCACCGAACTTGGGCCGGTTTTGCGGCAGCAGGAAAGATTTCGCGAAGCAGCGGGACTACGGCTCTTCGACGAGATTGGCGGCGATCTTCGCTTCGGGTTGCGATCTATCTGGAAGCAGCCGGTGTTTTCCGTTGTGATGGTGCTTTCGCTGGCACTGGGCATCGGCGCAACAACGGCGATGTTCAGCCTGATTTATGCGGTGCTGCTGCATCCCTTTCCCTATGCGGACTCAGACCGGATCATGAATCCGGTCATCATCAATGAAGAGAACCCGCAGGAGCTGCGCTGGTTTGCAATGACCAAGCCGCAGTTTGAACAGTTACGCCAAGCGAAGTCGATTGAGAGTCTCCTCGGCTTCCGCAACGTAAATATGGAAATCAGCGGAAACGAACTGCCGGAAGAAGTAGCTGCTGTTTATCTAACCGAAAATGCAGACACATTCTTTCGCGTGCCGGCCTATCTGGGCCGTGGCATTCAGGCCTCGGATGCCGGGACACATCAGCGGATAGTGGTGCTGAATTACAAATTCTGGCGCCGTCATTACAACGGCAATGCAGCGATAGTGGGCCATACGCTGCAACTCAATCATGAGGACTACACGATCGTAGGCGTCATGCCGCGCCGCTTCGCTTTCAACGACACATTCGGGACAAGCGACATTTATCTGCCGCGCAATCTGCTGCATGACAGCGTTCATCCGCTGGTGCAATGGCCCTATACGCCATGGATCAAGATCAGGGCCGATGTGAGCCGCGCCACGGCAGATGCGGAGCTGGGCGCGATCGTGCATCAGTTCGCGAAAGATTATCCGGCGCGTTTTCCGAAAAGGTTTCATCTGCAACTGCAACCCATCGTCGTTCCTTACGAACAGAATACGGGTGCGATGCTGGCGCTGCTCTTCGCGGGCGTTGTGTTGCTGCTTCTGATCGGGTGCGCCAACTGCTCCATTCTTACGCTGGCGCGGGGCGCGTCACGCCAGCACGAGCTTGCGGTGCGCAGTGCGCTAGGCGCCTCGCGCTGGCGCATCGTTCGCCAACTGCTTGTCGAGTCCGTGGTCATTTCCTTCGTGGGCGCTGCGCTGGGAGTTGCCGCGTCCTACTGGCTCGCGAAACTTCCGTTACTACTCGCCGCGAATGCGTTTCCGGCTGAGTCAGTCATCCGGATAAACGCGCCGATCCTTGCGTTTTCCGTAGTGTTGACGCTGCTTACGAGCATCCTGCTTGGACTGTCACCCGCGCTGCATCTTTCACGGCACGACGTTTCGCAGATGATGCAGGTGGCACAGCGCCGCATCGGCGGATTTCGCGGTAGCCGCATCTTTCATGGCCTCATCGCAGGTCAGATTGCTTTGACGCTGTTGTTAATGGCCACCGCGGGAATTGCCATGGGAGCATTCCTGCGCTTGATAAATGCGCCACTCGGATACGAGCCAAAGAATGTGATGGAAGCCGGTATCGCCATGCACTTCCAGGATCAGAAGAGTTGGGAGGGCATTAAGACACGCGAGGCGCGCGCAGCTTACATTGAGCGGGTTCGTGAAAGCATTGCGCGGGTTCCCGGAGTGCTTTCCATCGCTGTCAGTATGGACTCCACTCCACCCTATAGTGGCGTAGAAAGAGGATTTGAATTCGCAGGCGCACCTGCAAGTGAAGATCAGCAGGCGCGAGTTCATCTGGTAGGTCCGCGCTACTTTGCGACATTGCAGATTCCACTGCTTGCAGGCCGCTACTGGAGCGACGTGGAAAACACGCGCGGCGATGGTGTGGCCGTGATCAACGAAGCGATGGCACGCCGCTATTGGCCCAACGGAGGCGCTATCGGCAAGCAACTAAAAATTCCAAGCCTGAAATCGGATGCGCCGCTGGTGTCTGCGTCCGACTTCAGCAGTGGTACGCGAGAGATTATCGGAGTTGTCGGCGATGCGCGCAATGATGGCCTGGAACGGGCTGCGCTGCCTGCGATCTACGTTCCCTATACAACGCTCATGGCTCCGTATACGCAATATTTGATCAAAGCGCAAAGCGAGCCTCTGGCGATGATGCCGGCGATTCGTGCGGCAGTGCAGTCGGTCGACTCGGATCAGCCAATATCCAATGGCTACTCGAATCTGAAAGAGGCCATTGAACGCGATGCGCAGTGGAGCCGGCAGCGGCTCTTCTCGGTGCTCTTCGGAGTTTTCTCCGCGATTGCGCTGATGCTGGCCATGGTTGGCCTTTTCAGCGTTGTATCGTATAGCGTTGCGCAGCGCACCAATGAGTTTGGCGTGCGCATGGCTCTTGGCGCGCAACGAAGCCATGTGCTGTGGATCGCGGTCCGGACTACCGCATGGAGCGCGGGCAGCGGCATAGTGGTTGGCCTGCTCGTAAACCTGTTGCTCCAGGGTTTTCTTGTGCGATGGATGCGTGTGCATGCGAGCAATACGCTTGGTGTCGCAACTGTCACGCTTCTATTGGCGCTCTGCGCGCTTGCTGCGTGCATCCTTCCAGCCTTGCGTGCTGCATCCATTCGGCCAGTGGAGGCGCTGCGTTATGAGTGAGCGAATGCAAACAGGCGTCATGAAACCGTCCCCCATTTCTTTACTTTCAAGGAGCAGATATGAGTAAGCGAGGATGGTCCTTCTACCGTGCCATGGCGGAATTAAAGTCCTGGCTGCGGGCCATGACCCATCGTGAGCGGCTTGAGCACCAGATGAACTCCGAACTGTCGACGCACCTCGATCTGCTCAAGGCTGACCTGATGCGCGCAGGCTTCTCATCGGCTGAGGCAAGCCGCCGCGCGCGCATCGCGTTAGGTTCGACCGTAACGCATAAAGATCAGATGCGGAGTTCCGTGGGTATCCGGCTTTGGGATGAGCTTGGAGCTGACCTGCGTTACGCGGCGCGACGTCTTCGCCGCAGTGCTGGATTTACTGCTGTTGCAACCATCTCGCTGGCGTTGGCGATCGGGGCCAACACTACGATTTTTTCGTTGGCCAAGCAATTGTTGTATGAGCGGCTAAATGTATCGCACTCGGCGGATCTTCGGCTGCTGGCGTGGACCGGTACCAAGTCTCACGTGGCGGTTCACCATATATGGGGGGACTACTCGCCGCTTCCAGACGGTCGGGTGACAAGCTCTTCGTTTTCCTATCCGGTTTACCGTGAGCTGCGCGCACAGAACAAAGTTCTGGAAGACATCTTCGCGTTCAAAGAGACAGGGATGAACGCGACCATCGCCGGCACTGCGCAGCAGGCTCAGGTTGAGATGGTTTCGGGGAACTACTACTCTGTGCTGGGTGTGAAGCCCGCACTGGGTCGCCTGATCGCTCCGTCCGATGATGCTGCGCCGGGGCAGGGAGCCGTGGCAGTGATCAGCTATGGGACGTGGGAGAGAATATTTGGGCGTTCTCCCTCAGTGCTTGGCCAGGTGATCAAGCTGAATGAAACTTCGCTGACCATCGTGGGAGTAAATCCGAATGGATTTACCGGCGCTAAGAGCACGCAGCAGTCGCCGGATCTTTTCGTGCCATTGAGCATGCAGCCGCTGATCCGGCCGCAGGGCGCAGACGGCTCATTGCTGGCCGATACGAAGGAGTGGTGGGTCAATGTGATGGGCCGCGTCAAGACCGGCCCAGGAGGCCACATCGCTGATACGACTGCACAGGCGGCGCTCGATGGGCAACTAGGCGCGCTGGTGCGCGCGACGATGCCGGTTCGTCCCAATGAAGACTTGCCGCGGATGGATCTGCGGGACGGCAGCCGTGGGCTTTTTCATGAACAGCGCACCTTTGCCCAGCCGATGGCTGTTCTGCTGACGATGGTGGGTTTTGTGCTGCTGTTGGCCTGTGCCAACATTGCCAACCTGATGTTGGCGCGTGGAACGCAGCGGCAGCGAGAGATGTCTGTGCGCCTCGCGATGGGAGCAGGGCGGATGAGGATCGCACGCCAGATGCTTGTGGAGAGTCTGATGCTGGCAGCGCTGGGCGGTATTGGTGGCCTGGCGTTTGGCTATGTGGGGAGCAACCTGATTCCCAAGCTGACCGAGAACGCGTGGGAACGGAGCGAATTCCATGTTCATTTCGACTGGATGGTCTTCGGTTTCACGGCTGCGGTTACCATCCTGACGGGAATTTTGTTTGGTCTGGCTCCGGCATGGGCTGCGACGCGGGCCAAGGTTGCAAGCGGCCTCAAGGAGACTTCGCAGTCAGTCACGCGGCGGCGTAAGGGCTGGGGAGGGAAGTCGTTGGTAGGCTTCCAGATTGCACTTTCGACGCTTCTGGTCGTTGGAGCCGGACTATTCCTGCGCACCCTGGCGAGCCTGAATGCTGTCAACGTTGGCTTCCGAACGGATCACTTGCTGCTGGCGGAGATCAACGCTCCGCAAAAGCAGTACCCTGCTGGAAAAGACATGGAGTTGCACACACGGTTGGTGGAGGCGATTGGCGCTGCGCCGGGCGTGGATGCGGTTTCGCCGGCCTGGGTGGCGTATGTCGCCGACGATGTGAGCCGGACGGATTTCATGGTCGAGGGTGTCGCTTATGAAAAGACACAGGACGCGGGTGAGGACTACAACGTAGTTGGCAACAATTTCTTCTCAATGATGCAGATTCCAATTCTCTCCGGGCGCTCGTTTGGACCGCAGGACTCCGCGACTTCGGGCAGGGTGGGCATCATCAATGCGGCATTGGCGAAGGAGCGCTTCCCCAATGAAGATCCGATCGGCAAGCGGTTTACCGATGATGGCGGAGACAGCGATGGGCATGGTTTGAAGAAGACCAAAGACTGGATTCAGATCGTGGGTGTCTGCGGAGATACACGCTACTCCAACTTGCGTGACGATCCTCCGCCACAGTTTTTCCTCCCTTTTGCGCAGCAGAAGGAAGTTGGCGGGAGCCTGAACTACCTGATCCAGACGCGATTGAAGCCGGAAGCTATTGAGCCGACGCTGCGTAAAGTGTTGCAGCAGCAGGATCCCGATTTGCCGCTGATGAACGTGCGTACGCAAGATCAGCAGATAGCTGCGGCTACTCAGCAGGAGCGGATTTTTGTCGCGCTCACCTCAAGCTTCGGCATGCTGGCTCTGGCGCTGGCTTCCGTAGGGATTTACGGGATTATGGCTTACTCTGTCGCGAACAGAACCAACGAAATCGGGATACGCCTGGCTTTGGGAGCGCAGCCGCAACAGGTGCTGGCTATGGTGTTGCGCGAGGCAACATGGCTTTCGCTGGCTGGCATTGCGATAGGTCTTGCAGCGGCGTTGGTGCTGGCAAGGCTAGTCAGATCAATGCTTTATGGGATGACGCCTGCAGATCCTATAAGTCTGGGAGCAGGTGCTGCGATTCTGATTGCCGCAGGTCTTGCGGCGAGCTGGATTCCTGCGCGGCGGGCGGCGCGGATTGAGCCGGTCGAGGCGCTGCGGCACGAGTAGCTGTGTCGCTCTCTCAGGCTTAGCCGGCGAGGATTGGGAGTACGGGGATGGAGCCGGCTTCTTTGGCTTCGTCTACTACGGCGTCGAGGTTTTCGAGGACCTCTTCGACGGTCATGGTGTACATCTGGCGGCCGGCGTCGTAACCCTCTTCTATCAATGACTTAAGGTAGCGGCCGGCGATCTGGGCGGCGAGATAATCGGTGATGACCTTGCCGCTGCGCTGCTTTTGGGCGAGCCAGGCGTGATTGGGCATGGCGATCCACATGGGCTGAGTGTTGACGTCGAAGCGGATGTCTACCGCGTCGGCGTGGCGGGTGGCGATGGCCACGATGTTGGCTTTCCAGCGGCAGTGAAGGTCTTCGCCGGTCCAGCGGTCGGTGACGTGGAAGTCTTCGTACATGGCTCCAGCGTACTGCTTTAACGGGCTGGGCATCAAGAGATGGCTCGTAGCCGGATTGCGCTGCGCAATGTTTATTGGACGATGCGCAATAACTGTCGAACGATGCGCAATCGGTGCCGGGCGCTGCGCAATGGATGGACGTCATTGCGCAATCGCGGTGCGATAATGCGCAATGTTTGCCGGATTATTACTGTTGTTTTGTGTCCTGCTGAAGAGCGGCGAGGCATTTGTCCCGGGCGGCGGCGAGGGGGGCTTTTTTGACGTGGGCGAGCGCTGTCTGTGTCCGGTAAATAAATTCCTGAATTTGTTTGTCGGAGAGCTCGAGGGTGAGGTTGTGGCAGACGCTGTCTCCGAAAGAGGGGTAGGCGATCTTGAGGAAGGCTTCGGGCTTTTTCTGGATGGACTGGCTTACGGCGATGAGCAGGGTTTGGAGCGCACCGGAGCTGGCGCCGGGATTGATGTCGACGGCGACCTGGAGCCAGGCCGGGTCGCCGCTGCGGACTTTGTGGAGAAGCTGGGTCCATTGGGCGTCGTCGGGCCAGAGCTGGTCGACTACGGTTTTGGCGCCCTGTTCGTGGATCTGCTTGCTCATGGCATCGGCGGAGGGCAGAGATTGGGCGTGTGCGGCTGCCGCGGATGCGAGAGCGACGAGGAGGAAGAAGGCGAATTTTCGGATTGCTGGCGGATGACTTGGGTTCATGGCGGAATTTTTATCCAGTGGGATGATAGCGCGGCGGCTTGAATCGATTCTGAGTTGATTTGACATGCTACGCGCGCCCTGGGTGGGGTGGGCACGCTTTTTCGTTGAAAATTATGGCTTATCTTATTCATTTTTCATGGATTACGGGGGGATCGCCGGTGCGCGTATGGCGCGATTTGCTGCGTTTTTGAGGTGTATTTGGGTGCATCTTTGACAGTGTTATCTGGCCTTCCGGCAGCGTTATGAATGTTGCCTGATTCGATTTTGCGCTTCTGGGGGGTAATTCTGCGCAAACGGGGATCAGGTTTCGGGGTTCGTGCTGTGCACGAATGTGGTTTTTGGAGGTATGAGCTTTGTGGTTCCCCGGTCTCAAAAGCGAGACCGGGGGCACCCGCATTTTCTCTTTTTGGACCGGGACCAACTGCCGCGGGCTTTTGTGGTTTCCCCCCTTTCTACAAAGAACGTAGAAAGGATGCGGCACCCCGAAGTTTGTGGTCGATTGAGGAGATGGAAAAGACAAGGGTGGACCCCGGCTAAGCTACACTGGCAATCGCATTGGTTCATCTCGAAGACAAACAGAATCTTTCGCTTGGGAGTACATGTTGCCGCTGTCTTTTACTCGTCGCCGCTTTCTGTATACATCCGCTCTTGGGGTCGGAGTTTTCCATCTGAGGAATGCCATCGCTGAAGCGAAAGGCTTATCGAGCAGGATCAATCCGCTCATCGGGGCGAGCACGAGTGTAAAGCTCGGCGAAGGCAAGACGTATCCAGGGCCGGCGACTCCGTTCGGCCTGGTGCAACTCGGTCCGGATACCATAACCGGTGGCGACAACGCTCCCGGGTACTCGTGGGATCACACGACGATCGAGGGATTCAGCTTTACGCGTATGAGCGGGGTAGGTTGGTATGGCGACTTCGGCAACCTGCTGACCATGCCAACGACTGGTCCATTGAAGGTTGTGAGCGGTCGCATCGCCAATCTGAATGAGGGATGGCGCTCGCCATTCCGCCACGCGACAGAACGAGTCGAAGCGGGCTACTACGCTGTCGATCTCGATCGCTACCAGATTCGCACGGAGCTCACCGCCACGCCTCACGCCGGTATCCTGCGCTTCACCTTTCCTGAGTCGTCGCAATCCCGCATTCAAATCGATCTGGCCCGCCGCATCGCTGGAACATCCACCCGGCAGTATGTGAAAGTGGCCGGAAGCAACACGATCGAAGGCTGGATGCTTTGTCCGGAGTCGGGGGGCGGTTGGGGTAACGGCGATGGGCATGTGAATTACACGGTGTACTTCCGTATGGAGTTCTCGAAGCCGCTGACCCGCTTTGGTGTCTGGACCATCGATATGAGTGGATTCGACTTTCGTGGCGGCGATAAGCTGGTGAGCGATCAGATGCAGTCGGAGGCGTTTTACCAGCGTGCGGAGCATGCGCAGGTCATCCATGACTGCCGTGAGATGGAAGCGGACCATCTCGGCTTTTTTACGGAATTCAGCACAGGGAAGGATGAAAAGGTGCTGGCCAGGGCGGGTATCTCGTTCGTCGATATCGAAGGCGCACGCCGGAATCTGCAGCACGATATACCAGGGTGGGACTTCGATGCCGTGCGCGGTGAAGCTGCAAAGCTGTGGGACTCTGCGCTTTCGGCTGTCGAGATCGAAGGGGCGACACATGAGCAGGAAGCAATCTTCTCGACGGCTCTGTATCACGCGCTGCTTGATCCGCGCACAATGACGGATGTGGACGGCCGCTATAAGGCGGGCGATAGCAGGGTTCATCAGACCTCTGATTTCACGCCGCGCACTGTATTCAGTGGATGGGATGTATTTCGCGGTGAGATGCCGCTGCTGACGCTGATCAAGCCTGCGGTAGTGAACGATCAGATCAACTCGCTGGTGAACCTGGCCGAGCTGAGCGGCAAGGGCTATCTGGAGCGCTGGGAGTTGATGAATGCCTACAGCGGCTGCATGGACGGCGATCCGGCGATGGCTGTGATTCTGGATGCGTATGTGAAGGGTATTCGCAAGTTCGATGTTGAGAAGGCCTATGCCGCGTGCCGTCAGACCGCGGCAGGCATCGGAATGAAAACCAACCGGCCCGACAACGAGTTCTATCTGCAGCACGGGTTTGTGCCCGAGCAGATTTCGTGGACGCTGGACAACGCGTACTTTGACTGGTGCGTTGGGCAACTCGCGAAGCATACAGGCAAGACTGCGGATGCGGAGACCTTTGCGCAGCGTGGACAGAATTATCGCAAGATCTATGACACGGATGTCCAGAGCATGCGGGCGAAGGATCGGGATGGGAAGTGGATTCCGTGGAAGGGTGCGACGGAGTTTGGGCAGGGGTGCACGGAGAGCAATCCGCTGCAGGAGTCGTGGTTTGTGCCGCATGATGTGGCGGGGCTGATTGAGCTGATGGGGCACGAGCGATTCGCGAATGCGCTGGAGGAATTCTTCGAGAAGACGCCGGAGAACTTTGGCTGGAATCCTTACTACAACCACTCCAATGAGCCGGTGCACCATATTCCGTATCTGTTTGTGTATGCGGGCAAGCCGTGGCTGACGCAGAAGTGGGTGTCGCTAATTCTGAAGGACGCCTATCACAATGATGTGAATGGGATTGTCGGCAATGATGACGTGGGGCAGATGTCGGCGTGGTATGTGCTTGGTGCTATTGGGTTTTATCCGGTCTGTCCGGGAGATGGGCTTTATATCCTGGGCAGCCCGCTGTTTCGCCGGGCCACAATTCGGCTGGATCGGGAGTGGTACCAGGGCGGCAGTTTTACTGTTGAGGCGCGCGGGCACGAGGCAGGGAATATCTATATTCAGTCGGCGCGGCTGAATGGGAAGGCAATTGACCGGGCGTGGATTCGCCATGCGGAGATTGTGGCGGGCGGGACGCTGGAGCTGGAGATGGGGCCGGAGCCGAATCTGAAATGGGCGAGCTCGCCGGAGTCGCTGCCGCCACGGACGGCCGCGGTTTAGAGAATAGCTTTCCATGGAACATTTGAGGCCGGTTCCGGTGCCCAATGTTTGTGTGACGATGCGTGATCGGTGTGCGTACTGCTGGGATGCGGGTGTGGAGCAGCGCGGCGCGATATGCTGCTTTGGAACTGATTTGAGCGGGGTGGGAGAGGCATGAGGGTATTGGTGGTGGTGTCCCTGATGGTGGGGATGTGTGTTGGTGCGGTTGCGCAGGGGCGTGGGGCCAGTGCGGAGGGTGCGTGGAAGGCTGAGGGGATTTTGCAGTCGGTGGAGAATGCCTCTGTTACTGCGGCTGGGGATGAGCTTCGTGTGCAGCGACGGGATGCTGATGCGCCGGTGAAGATGGTGTTTGCGAAGTGCATGGGGATTGGGGTGTCGCGTGAGGCGGATCAGTGGTGGGTGTTGCCGATTGGTGTGCTTGCGGGCGATGTGGATGCGAAGGAGATTCGCGCGAATCATGGGTTGTGGGTGCTGCCGATGGATGCTCGCTCGAAGGATGGGTCGTGGTATCTGGAGCTGCATGGCGGCGAGGTGACGGCGACTGATAGCGATGGCGTGCTGACGGTGCTGCTGAATGGGGAGACGGCTACGCTGCGGCGGGCTGAGGCGCGGCCGCATAGCGATCCGTTTGGGAATCGGTTTGCGTTTTCGATTGCGGGCGGCGAGGGGCTTGAGGATGCGCTGGCGGGGTTCTATTGGGGGACGATGCTGCCGTCGGTGGTGGAGAAGACGATGGCGGCGCATTTCAAGTACAGCAGCGGGTATGTATTGAGCACGCTGAATGTGAAGTCGTATGCGGGGTCGTATCCGGCGGTGGATCACGAGTTTCAGGCGAAGGGGCGTCTGGCAATGGGGTCGGAGCTGGATCTGGATGTGGTGAGGCGGATGATCGGGCTGGAGTTTCAGTTGATGAAGGACGATCCGGAGGGATTGTTTCGCGCGCCTTGCTCGGTGCAGCCGGATGGGCGGCGCGAGTATCACATCCGCAGGAACAGCGAGGATATGCGCGTGAATGCTGCGATGTTTCCGGTGACGGGGAATATCGAAGTGGTGGAAGAGGCGTGGAACTACTATGAAGCGCGTGAGGATCGAGCTTGGCTGAGGGAGAATATCGAGAACCTTGAACATGCGGCGGGATGGACGCTGGCGCATGTGGATCAGTACGGGCGGCTGTGGAGCGATGTGTATTACGAAGACCAGGTGATGAAGGATGGGCGCGTGACGCAGGCGCAGGGGTTTGGTGCGCGGAGCTTTACGCTGCTGGCGAATATGGAGCGCGCGGCGGGGCGTGCGGCCAAAGCGTCAGAGTATGACGGCGTTGCGAAGAAGATGGCCAAGGTGCTGATAGAGCCGCTGCCGGTGGGGTATTGGGATGAGACGCATGAGCGGTTCATTGACTGGGTGGACCGCAATGGAGGGGTGCACGATCACACTCCGCTGGTGGCGAATGCGTTGCCGGTGACGCTGGGGTATGCGACGAAGGAAGAGGCTGATGCGGTGCGGAAGCTGATCGAGGAGAATGGGGGGCAGTTTGAGCGGTTCCCGAGTTTTGTGGCGGCGGATATTGCTGGGTATACGAGGTCGGAGATTGGCAGCGGTGGTCCGTATGATTTGAGCGCTGCGGGTAGGTATTGGTACTGGGATGCGGCTTATCGGGAGTCGCAGGGGCAGGATGCGGTGTTGCTGGATCAGCTAAAGAAGGTGGCGGCGGAGGGCGCGAAGGATAACTACCTGATGGGCGAGCGGTATGACATGGACTATGTGTATTACATCGATGGGAAGAATGCTCATGGGGCGGAGAAGTACTACGAGTATCCGAATGTGTACTCGGCGGTGTTGATTTCGAAGTGGCTGGGGTTGACGAAGGCGGTGGATGCGGATGTGGCGGTTGCTCCGCATATCACGGGGTTTGGCAGCGTGGAGTTTCGGATACCGGAGTATGCGCTTACTTATAGCTACGGCAAGGATGGATTTGTGTTGCGGAACCTGTCGGACAAGACGCGGCGGTTCAAGGTGGATTTATCGGCGCTGGGTGGCGGGGGTGTGCGCTTGCAGCTGCAAGGTAAGGTTGTGGGGACACGGGGCGTGATTACGCTGGGTCCTGGGGCAGAGGCGCGGTGGGCGCCGTGATTTGGCTGCGCCAGACGCTCAGCAGGCTGTCGGCGAGTGAGAAGATCAGCGGGCCCAGGATGATGCCGGAGGTTCCGAAGAGGGTGACGCCGCCGAGGATGGAGAGGAAGATGATGGCGGTGTGGCTGCGGAGACGGGAGCCGACGAGCAGGGGGTAGAGGATGTTGTCGATAAGGCTGATGCAGCCTCCGCCCCATGCGGCGAGAATGGCGGCTTTGACCCAGTGGTCGCCGAGGCCGAGATAGAGAGCGATGGGTCCCCAGATGAGGAGTGATCCGAAGCCGGGGATGAGAGATGCGAGGGCGGTGAGGAATCCCCAGAAGATGGCGCCGGGTACGCCGAGGAGCCAGTAGGCGATGCCGCCGAGGAGACCCTGGACGGCGGCTACGGCGAGGCGTCCGATGCCGGTGGCGTAGATGGTGTCGTGGAGGCGCTCGAGGACACTGTTTGCTTCCGACTCATTCATGGGGAGCAGCTCGCGCAGGAGGCGGATGGCGATCTGCTGGTCCCGCCAGAGAAAGAAGAGCAGAAAGAGCATGACGACGACCTGAACGAGGAGGGCGGCGGAGCTGCCGATGAGGTCGAAGAAGTGTTTGGCGGTCCATGCGGCCGCGGATTGCGTGGCGACATTGAGCTCGACGAGATTGATGAGCTTCTCCAGCCTGTCAGCGAGGGCGGGATGGAGGCTGACGAACTGCAGAATCCAATCGCCCGCGGCCCCGTTGCGGAGGGCGGTGATGAGGGCTGCGGCCTGGGAGATGAGCTGCTGGCCGATGAAGACCATGGGGACAATGCCGACGAGGAGCAGCGCCAGCAGCGCAACGGTTGCGCAGGCGTTCGGGTTGCGAATGCGCGCGGCGAGCCAGCGGTAGGGATGTTGCGTGCAGATGGCAATGGTGACGGCGAAGACGATGCCGGCGAGGAAAGGCTGGACGATGAGCGCGCAGAGGCCGATGGCGATGAGCGTGAGGAGAAAGAAGGCCCACATCTGCCATCGAGAGTGGCTGCGGACTGTCTGGTCTTGCTGCATGGATGAACCTTGATTTTAGTAGGTTTGTGCGGCGCGATTCAGTCTATGCAGGGGTTTGATGCGGCAATGGGCAGGGAAATGTTGGTTGAGATGACGATGCATTGAGACTTTATGCGCGGATGGATTCGTCCATGACGGAAAGTCTTGGTTTCGGTAGTGTAAGTTGTCGTTCGCGGAGAATGATTGTGGCGAAGATCTCTGCTAAATCCCGCGATATCTAGATTTGCTGTGGAATGTGGACGCGGGTGTTTCAAGATCAGGACGGTTGTGGATTGAACGTGTGATGAGGAACAGGCGCTGCGGCAGGCGGATTTGCCGTGGTGCTTTCGTAGTGCAGGCGCAGTTGATTTCATAGTCGCAAAGGAGAATGGACTGATGAAGTGGAGCTATGTGATGAGGGCCGGCGCAGCCTGCGTTGGAATGTTGATGATGAGCGTGGCCGGCGTGCAGGCGCAGACGGTGGAGCAGAGGCCGGATATAACGGTACCTCCGGGACAGCAGTCGCAGCAGGGTGGACAGCGGCAGCAGGAGAGGCCGCGTGGTGAGCAGGCGGCAGCGGCGGAGAATGCGGGTGGAGCAGCGGGACGGCATGAGGGCGCTGCGGCTCCGGTGCCGGAAGAGAAAACAGTGGTGACGCATCACTCGGCGAAGATAGGCGGCCAGACGATCAATTACACGGCGACGACGGGAACGTATGTGATTCGCGCGGACAATGGGACGCCGAAGGCGACGTTCTTCTATGTGGCTTATACGAAGGACGGAGTTACGGACCCGGCGTCGCGGCCGGTTTCGTTTGTGTACAACGGTGGACCAGGATCGGCGTCGCTGTTTACGCATATGGGCTTTGGGCCGAAGCGCGTTGTGCTGACTCCGGATGGACATGGAATGGAGCAGCCGTATCGCACGGTGGATAACGAGGACTCGTTTCTGGATGCGACGGACCTGGTGTTCATCGATGCGGTGTCGACGGGGTATAGCCGGCCGGTGGCGGGGCAGACGCCTTCGCAGTTCTACGGGATTATCGAGGACGCGAACTACTTCTCGGACTTTATCTATCAGTATCTGAACAGGGCGGAGCGGTGGCTGTCGCCGAAGTATCTGATTGGCGAGAGCTATGGAACGACGCGCTCGGCGGAGCTATCTGGGGTGTTGCAGGAGCGGCACGAGATTTATCTGGACGGGATCGTGCTGGTGTCTTCGGTGGCGTTTACGGATGTGAGCGGCGATGACCGGAGCGCATTCTTTTTGCCGACGTATGTGACTTCGGCGTGGTATCACCACCTGCTGGCGCCGGATTTGCAGAAGCTCTCGATCGAGGAAGTGGCGCAGAAGGCGAGGGATTTTGCGCATGGGGAGTATACGGAGACGCTGGTGAAGGGCGATCTGGCTACTCCGGAAGAGACGCAGAAGACGATTGCCGATATGGCGCACCTGACGGGGCTTTCGCCGAAGTATATCGAGGAGTCGAATCTGCGGGTGTCGCCGCAGCGGTGGTTTAAGGAGCTGGAGCGCGATAAACGGATGACGGTCGGTAGGCTGGACTCGCGCTTTGAGGGCTATGACGTGGATGCGGCGGGCGAGCGCGTGGAGTATGACACGAGCGAGGCATCCTATCTGGGTGCTTATGCGGCGACGTTCCATGACTATGTGAGGCGCGAGCTGGGATGGAAGTCGGATGAGTACTACACGATTACGGCGAATGTGCGGCCGTGGGACCAGACAGGGAATACGCGGGTGGCGGAGGTGTTGCGGTCGGCGATGACTTCGCAGCAGAAACTGAAGGTGCTGGTGGTGTGCGGGTATTACGATCTGGCGACGCCGTTTAACGGCATCGAGTATACGGTGGACCACATGCACCTGGAGCCGCCGTTCCGGAAGAATATCTCATTCTCGTATTACGAGTCGGGGCACATGGTGTATATCGACGAGAAGGCGCACCACAAGCTGCATAAAGATATCGATGGGTTTATTGAGTCGAGTTATTCGCACTGAGGAAGCGATGGTTTGACAAAGCCCGGGCTGCGGCCCGGGCTTTGTCGTTTGAGGAAAGGACAGCTAAAAGCAGATCCGCTTCGGGGATGACAGACAGAAAGGCGAGAGCAACAGCAACTACATTAACAACAGCAAAGGCAAGAACGGACGCATAGCCTTCGCTGTATTCAGGAGGATGGGAAGACTTTGTGGATGGCTTCGAGGTAGGCGGCGCCGTGGTCTTTGTCGGGTTCGAGATAGCTGCCTTCGGTCCACTCGTTCCAGGAGTTGATGGTGATCAGGCGTTTTCCGGATGGCAATTGCGCGGCGGCGAATTGCTTTGCTGATACGAGAGCTTGTTCGAAGGCTTGCGGGGAGTTATTGACGACGACTGAGGTGAAGGGATAACTGGCGCGGCGGAAGTTATCGGTCTGGCAGGTGCGCGGGGTGGAATCCCAGCCTACGGTGACGTTGGGGAAGTAGGGGCGGCCGAATTGAGCTGAGGCTTTGTCGCGGTAGGTTTCGTACTGGCGGCGGATGTCGGCGTATTCGGTAGTGTTGGCGTCGGCGAAGCGGGTGTGGTGGATCCAGACGTAGGAGGTGGTGCTGGCTATCTCCAACTGCTGAAGGAGTTCGGGGAGGTTGGTGACTTCGCTCTGGCCGGGGAGGATCTGGACTCCCCAGGTGACGGCGTTGATGTGGACGCCGGGCAGGCCGAGGGCGCGGGCTCTGGAGCGGAGGCTGTTGAGCGCGTCTGCCGCCTGGCGCACGCCGCCTAGCCCGGAGATGAAGCGGTAGAGCTCATAGATGGAGAAGTAGGGCGCGCCGTCGAGTTTGAGGTAAGAGGGATGCTGGAATAGCTCAAGCAGGCGGGTGGAGATGGTGTCGAAGGTTTGGCGGGTGACGGCTCCGGGGAACTGCAGGCTGGGTGGCGCGGTGAGCTTGGCGGGATGGATGTCGTACCAGTCGTGATTGGCCCACATTAGGGCGAACTTGAGGTCGCGGTTGTTGGAGGCGTCGAGGAAGCCGCGGTCGATGGCGGCGTTTAAGAAGGGGCCGTCGTTGTACCAGTACCAGTCGAAGATGAGGGCGCTGAGGTGGTTGGCGTGGGCGGCGGCGATCTTGTGTTCGAAGACGCGGGGATCGGACTCATCGGCGTAGCCCCAGAGCGGGATTCTGGGCTGGTGATGGCCGGGGAATCTTGGGGTGGCGGCGCGGACCAGGTTCCACTCGGCCCATTGGGGGCCGTGGGCTTTTTCGTTGCGGGGATCGATGTGGAAGTTGCCGAAGTAGTAGGCGGCGGTGAGGAAGTCGCTGGGTGCGGATGGCTCGGCGGATGTGGGGCGTGGCTGAAGGCTTTCGTTGAGGTGCGAGAGCGCTGGCTGCGGTTAGGAATTGGCGGCGATCCATGGGGGTCCTTTGGGTGAGTTTGTAGTCTCGGCGCAGCCGAAGGATAAGTTTTTCACAGGCGTGGCAGGAGTTTCGTTCTGGTGTCGCGAGAGTTCACCGCAAATAGAGAGTCAGGGTTCGTGCTACGCAGCTTTGCGTTCCCACCCTCTCCGCAAAGGGCGCGGAAAGGATGGGCACCTGTGATCTTTCAAGAGGTTGTCCATTCGAGATTGCCCGGTGCGCAGGAGGCCATGCAGATGTACAAAGCCGAGCCTCGGTCGTCGAGCACTGGGCGTATGCTGGTGGCGCGAGGATTTCGATTCTTTCTGCAAGAGAAGGAGTGTCGCGATGAACGATTTCCCGCTCAAAATCAATGGCAGAGATGTTCCCGTACGTGCTTCGGGCGAAGAGACGCTGCTGTCGGTGCTGCGCGACCGGATTCATCTTACCGGCACAAAGTATGGATGTGGCGAGGGCCAATGCGGCGCCTGCACGGTGCTTATCGATGGCGTGGCGATGCGCTCGTGCCAAGCGAGACTGGCGGCCAGTACCGGGGTTTCGATTACCACCATTGAGGGGCTAGAGCGTGGCGGGTTGCTGAGCCCGGTGCAGCAGGCGTTTCTGGACGAGGGTGCGTTTCAGTGCGGGTATTGCACTTCGGGCATGATTCTTTCGGCGACCGCGCTGTTGCAGGATCATCCGCGCCCTACCGATGCGCAGATTGTCAGCTATATGGACGGTAATATGTGCCGCTGTGGGACATATCCGCGCATCGCGGCTGACAATCGATCGCGCATCGCGGCTAGCGGCTCGGGCGAGAAGGGAGCGTCTGACAATGCCCACAAATGAGTTGATAAACGATTTGTCGGCCGAGGCAGCGCAACAGGAGGTGATTGGGCGATTGCACCGGTTTCAACTGGACCGCCGCGATTTGCTGAAAGCGCTGGGCGGCGGCTTGCTGGTAAGCCTTGCAGGAGTGCCGGCGCTGGGGCAGGAGTCCGGGCGCAGGTCTGGCGGGCATGAGCTGCCGCAGGATGTGAGCGCATGGATTCACATTGGGGCTGACGGCAAAGTGACGGTGTTTACGGGCAAGGTGGAGGTAGGACAGAACATCCGGACATCGTTGGCTCAGTCGGTGGCTGAGGAACTGAGAGTGCCGTTTCGCGCGATCACGATGGTGATGGGTGACACGGATCTGACTCCGTGGGATATGGGCACTTTTGGCAGCCGATCGACACCGACGATGGGGCCGCAGCTGCGCAATATGGCGGTGACGGCGCGGCAGATGCTGGTGGAAGCCGCGGCGCAACGATGGAGCGCCGACGCGTCGGGCCTGGCTGCGGCGGATGGGACGGGTGGCCGATCCGAAATCGGGACGGTCGCTTTCGTACTGGGGAGATTACGCGAGGGGAAAAGCTGGAGCGAGTGGTTTCCGGTGATCCGCCGTTTACGCCGGCGGTGGAGTGGAAGATCGCCGGGACGGCGGAGCCCAAAGTGAATGGGAGAGATTTTGTCACCGGAAAACACCAGTATCCTTCGGACATCGTGCGGCCTGAGATGGTCTTTGGCAAAGTGCTGCGCTCTGCGGGATTCAACGCGACGCTGGTTCTCGGTTGACACGGAGAAAGCCGCGAAGATGGATGGGGTCCATGTGGTGCGGGACGGCGATTTTATCGGGGTGACGACGGCCGATCCTCGGGTTGCGGAGCAGGCGCTGGCGGCGATTGACGCCAAGTGGAATGTCCCGCAGCAAATCTCGAACCGAGAGCTTTTTGAGTATCTCAAGAACAACCCCGAAAATGGCGATCACGAGCATGACGACGCAGCGCAAGCTACGCCGGCTGAGTTGCAACAGGCTCTGGCCGGGGCCGACGTAAAGCTGGAGCAGCATTACACGGTTGCCTATATTGCGCATGCGCCGCTGGAGCCACGGGCTGCTGTGGCGGAGTGGTCCGGCGGGCGGCTAACGGTGTGGACGGGAACACAGCGGCCCTTTGGCGTGCGGGATGAGCTGGCCGGGGCTTTTCGCATTCCGGAGTCGCAGGTGCGGGTGATCCAGCCGGATATGGGCAGTGCGTACGGAGGAAAGCATACGGGTGAGTGCGCGATTGAAGCTGCGCGGCTGGCGAAGGCTGCGGGCAAGCCAGTGAAGGTGGTGTGGACGCGAGAGGAGGAGTTCACCTGGGCGTATTTCCGGCCTGCTGGATGGATCGAGATTCGCAGCGCGGCGCGGCGTGACGGGACGATTGTGGCTTGGGAACACCATAACTACAATTCGGGCCCGGCAGCGATCGCTTCGCCGTATAACGTTGCGCATCAGGTGAGCGAGTTTCATCCCACGAAGTACCCTCTGCGGCAGGGGTCGTATCGCGGGCTGGCGGCGACGGCGAACCACTTTGCCCGCGAGTCGCACATGGACGAACTGGCACACGCGGTAGGCATGGAGCCGCTGGAGTTCAGGCTGAAGAACCTGACAGATGAGAGGCTTCGCGCTGTCCTGGAGGCGGTTGCGGAGAAGTTCGGTTGGGGGCGGGCCAAGGCTGCGGCTGGGCATGGATTCGGTATTGCCGCCGGGGTGGACAAGGGTGGTCATGTGGCCGCGTGCGCCGAGGTCGAAGTGGATGAGGGCGGCAAGGTTCGCGTGCGGCGTGTGGTGCAGGCGTGGGAATCGGGGGCGATCGTGAATCCCGACGGGCTGCGGAACCAGACCATGGGCGCGTTGGTGCAGGCGCTGGGCGGGGCGCTCTTTGAGGCGGTGCAATTTGAGAATGGGCGGATCTTGAATCCACACTTTGCGCAGTACCGCGTGCCGCGATTCAAGGACATGCCGGAGCTTGAGGTGGTGCTGCTGGACCGGAAGGATTTGCCTTCAGCAGGGGCGGGCGAGACAGGAATTATAGCGGTGGCACCGGCGGTGGGTAACGCGATCTTTGCGGCGACCGGGAAGCGGGTGCGCTCGATGCCGATGGCGGCGGGAGGGGATCTGAGCAGTTGAAAGCTCCTGAAATGTACGACTATCCGGTGCATTCACGCTGAGAAATCAGGAACAGCTACATGGAGAGGCGATCTTGCCGGACGAGTTTGGTTGTTATCGGGGCTTTATTCGAGATCTTTTAGTTTTCGGTATCTGAGCCAAGCTCCTGCGACCTTAAGCATCTGTACCATCCACGCCAAGTGGATCAATAGGAAGGTCGCCAGAAGAGTCATCGCCCACCACGTATGTTCGCGAAGCGCTCGGCTGGAAACGGGAAGCAGGAGCAGCGCGCAGCACAACAGCCAAACCAGCGAAACGTAGAGGGCGCGTTTCTGATGCTTGCGGAATGTTTTGTGAGAGCTTTGGATTGCCGCTACAACTTTTTTTTCGCGGCGGACTCCGTGGGACGAGAGGACGTCTGCAAGCGTCACCTCCTCGTTTTTGTCGCGTTGCAACGGGCTCATCGAATTACAGCCTCATGGAGTTATTCGACGATCCTGGCTACTACGTCGTAGTGGTGGATCTCGGTGATTTCGCAGCGGTAGAAGGCGCCGGGGATCAGGTCTTTGTGGGGGCGTCGGCTTCTGTCCGAAGTCGTTGATGAGAACTTTGCCATCGATCTCTGGGGCGTGGAGCTGGGTGCGGCCTTGCCAGAGGAGATCGTTTCTTCGCTGGCGCCTTCGACGAGGACGTCCATTTCGCGGCCGATCCACGTGATGCTGACGGCTCGGCGCTGATGGTCTGCTGGAGCTTCATGAGGCGCTTGCGGCGGGACTCGATGGTGCGTTTGGGGACTTTCTGGTCGAGTCGAAGGCGGCGCAGCCCTCTTCGTCGGAGTAGGGGAAGGCGCCTAGCCAGTCGATTTTGGCTTCGCGGACGAAGTCTTCGAGGATCTGGAAGTCTTCTTCGGTTTCTCCTGGGAAGCCGACGATGAAGGTGCGTGCGCAGGACGAGATTGGGGACGATGCTGCGGGCTCGCTCGATCATGCGAGGAAGATCTCGGCGCTGCCGCCGCGCTTCATGCGCTTGAAGACTGCGGGGCTGGCGTGCTGCAGCGGGACGTCGAGGTAGTTGGCGATGTTGTCGTGGCGGGCGATGGTCTCGAGCAGGCTGTGTGGTGACCTTGTTGGGGTAGGCGTAGAGGAAGCGGAGCCAGGTGAGGCCGGGGATCTGGGCGACGGCGTCGAGGAGGTCGGCGAGGCCGTCTTTTAAGCCGAGGTCTTCGCCGTAGCAGGTGGTGTCCTGGCCGATTAGGGTGATTTCGCGGACGCCCTGGCGGACGAGGTTTTCGGCTTCGGCGATGACGGAGGACATGCGGCGGGAGCGGAATTTGCCGCGGAGCTGGGGGATGATGCAGAAGCCGCAGGGGTGGTCGCAGCCCTCGGCGATCTTGATGTAGGCCGAGGAGCGCGGGGTGGAGAGGATGCGCGGGGTCTCGTCGGAGTAGAGGTAGTTGGGGAGGGTGGCGATGGCGCCCTGCCAGTGGTCGCGGCTGAAGCGGCCCTGGGATTCGCGGAGGTCGCCTTCGGGTCTGTAGGCGATGTTTTCTTCGGGGCGGCTGTGCTTGTTTACGGCGCTGGAGGCGCGGTCGACTAACTGACTGCCGCTGAGGATGTTGAAGGGCGAATCGTTCTGAATGGGCGCAGGTCGGTTTAGGCCTGCGGCTTCGAGGATTGCTTCAAGCTCGCCGGTGCCGACTACGGCGTCGACTTCGGGGATGTTTTTCTGGATTTCGTCCCGGTAGCGCTCGACGAGGCATCCGGCGACGATTAACCGCTTCGCGGAGCCCTCGGTCTTGTGACGGGCCATTTCGAGGATGGCGTTCACGGACTCCTGCTTGGCGGAGTCGATGAAGGAGCAGGTGTTGACGACGAGGATTTCGGCGTCTTCGGCGCGAGGAGTGAGACGGGCACCGGCGCGGTCGAGCAGCCCCATCATGACTTCGGAGTCGACGAGGTTTTTGGGGCAGCCTAACGAAACAAAGCCCACGGATGGCGCCGTTTTCGGCTCCGTGGGAAGAGTGGATTTAGTCACTCTTCCATTGTACCGGGAGTTGGGATTTCATGCCGGATGGTGGGTATAATCGCGGCGATCATCTGGACAAGATTGGATTATGGGGCTGACTTCTGCGTTAGTTGTTCACTTCGAAATTGCCAGTTGGTAGTCCTTGAAGTCTTCGGTGACCATCTGGTGGCGGAGGCTGAAGCGGGCGGCGTTGGCGTCGCCGTTGGGCACGATTTCGGCTACGGAGAAGCTGCGGATGGGAACGATGAGGGTTTTGCCGCCGACGGTAACAGGTGCGAAGTCGGTGCGGATGTCTTCGTAGTGGACGAAATCGCTGGGCTTGAATTCGGCTTCCGTGATGAGGCGAACGATGATGCCGGTATCGGGGTCGAGGAAGAGCTCGCCGTGGTAGCCGCTGTTGCCCTTGAAGTTGTTCCACTCGACACTGTTTTGCATGTTGCCGGGTGCGCCACCAGGTGCTGCTCCGATAGGTGCAGCTACGTGGGTGGTTCCGGTGGTGTCGGTGACGGGGAAGCAGCAGTAGGTGACTGAGAAGTGTGCTTTTTTCTTGTCGATGGCGAAGGAGTAGACGGCTACCTGGTGGCCGTTGATTGACTCCCAGCGCAGCCATTTGGGGCTGCCGTAGGACATGATCTGATCCATGGCCGCGTGGAGCGTGAGGGCTGGGCCAACCGATGCGACGATGCCGTTTGGTCCCCAGGGGGTCTTGTCTTTTACGAGCTTTTCGGCGCCGTTTTCGCTCTCAATCGTGTCGGTTTTGGTGTTCATGAGGCGGACAGTGAGCATTGTCTGTTCAAAGATGGGGTCGCGGTTGTTGGTGATGCCGCTCTGAGTGCTGGAATAGGTGGGAGGATTTACGACGCCGTCCTGGAAGCGAGCCATCATGCGCGAGGCGGTTAGCTGTGGCAATTGGGCGTAGGTTTTGGTTACGTAGTTCTCAGCCTTGGAGAGCATGGCCTGCTGCGCGGCTGCGTCGGGCGCGGTGGCTGTGGGGATGTCTGATGCCGGCGGAGCGAGTATGGAACTGCGCGTTTCGAGCACGTACATCTGTTCCGTGGTGAGAGGCCCGGGAACCAGGTCAGCCATGCCGTTCATGGTGGCTGAGGTTAGCTCTTCAGATAGCTCAACCGGTTTGAGCTGCATGGCGGTGTCGGCGTCATCTTTCTTAGCTTGTTGAAGGCTGGTGAGCAGACCGCGAAGTTCTTCAACGGAGAGTTTCTTGTTAGTGGAGGACCAGGCAGGAGATGCGACGAGGCACAGCAGGAGAATCCAGCGGAACGGTTTCATGTGTTTATCCCAGAGAGATATTAATTTGCACAACATCATACAGCGTCGGGCAGAGTTATCGCAGGTCGAGTTTAAATGGTGTCACCATCGAGAAAAAGGACAGGCTAATTAGAGGACTTAGCGGGAAGTCCAGCGGAGGCGAGGATGTTTGTAGCATCGGCGGCAAACTGGCCGTGAGGCTCAAGTGCAATGTACTTTTGATACGCTTCGGTGCATCCAGGGGGCAAGACTGTTTTGCCGTTCTGGTCGACGGTGGCTTTGGTGGCGAGGGCCTGACCTTTGAAGTAGTAGGGTGCGGCTCCGTTGGGGTCGGCGGTGATGGCTTTTTCTGCGGCTTTGAGCTGCGCGTCGGGATTGCCGGCCTGGAAAAAGAAGATGGTTTCGTTGCGCAGATAGAAACCGGCCTGGGCGGGATTGGCCTGGGCGGCGGCGTCAAAGGCGGCTTCGGCTTCGGGAGCGCGATTGGAGCGAATGTAGATTTCACCCAGGCTGCTGTCGATGATGCCGATCACTTCCGGCGCATGAGTCTGGTCGGCTGCGACAACGGTAGCAGCATTGTCACGGCGAGTTATATGGGTTGCGTTCGGGATGTCGACTCGATCAAACCCCATTTCGCGCTGTGCTTTCGGGGATCTGGGATCGATAGCAAGCGCTGCTTTGAAGCTGGCTTCCGCTTCGGGGTACTTCTTCAGGCCGAGTTGCGCGAGGCCTAGCTCAACCCAGGGCAGGATCAAGTCGGGCTGAGATGCGGTGTCCTTGAGCATGATGGTCTCTGCGTCCGCATAGCGTTTTTCTCTGGTTGCTGCGCGCGCAGCAACCACATCGGTGTTGATCTCTTTGACCAATTTGTTTGAGCCGCTGACCGCCAGGGGTTTGACCTCGTCTGCCGGAGTGCCGGAGGCGGAGGTTGCGTGGTCCGGTAGATAGCTCTTGAAGTCTTCAGTGACGAACTGGTGGCGGATGGTGACGCGGGCGGCGTTGGCGTCGCCGTTGGGTACGACTTCAGCGAGGGTGAAGCTGCGGATGGGGACGACGAGCGTTTTGCCGCCGATGGGCATGGGTGCGTAGTCGGTGCGGATGTCTTCGTAATGGACAAAGTCAGTGGGCTTGAGATCGGCTTCGGTGATCAGGCGGACTATGGCGCCTGAGTTGGGATCGACGAAAAGCTCGCCGTGATAGCCGCTGCTGGTCTTGAAGTTTTTCCAGTCGACGGAGTTCTGCAAGTTGCCTGTGGGGGTGTGGGTTCCACTAGCGCTGGCGGCGGTGCTGTAGTGGATTGTTCCTACGGTGTCGGTGTCGGGGAAGCAGCAGTAGTTGATGGAGAAGTGAGCCTTCTTTTTGTCGACTGCGAAGCTGTAGACGGCGATCCTGATTCCGTTGACGGTCTCCCAGCGCAGCCACGTTGGGCTGCCGTTGGCCATGATTTCCTGGACCGCGGTCTTCAGAGTGAGAACCGGGCCGACGGATGCGACCATGCCATTCGGCCCCCATTTGGTCTTGTCTTCCGCGATCTTTTCGATGCCATGGTCGCTTTCGATCTGGGAGGTATGTGAGTTCATCAAGCGGACATACAGGCTGGCCTGATTGAAGATCGGGTCACTATTGTCGCTGATGCTGGCGTGCATGCCTCCGTAGCCGGGCTGGGCTTCGACGCCGTCCTGGAAGCGGGCGGTCATCTTGCCGGCAGTGAGGTGGGGAAGCTGCGGGTAGGTTTTGGAGGCGAAGTCAGCGGCCCTGGCGAGCATGGCCTGCTGTGCGGCGGCATCGGGAGATGGGGCTTTGGGCAGGTCTGTCTCGGGTGGGGCGAGGATGGAGCTGCGGGCCTCGAGCACGTACATCTGCTCGGTGGAGAGCGGACCGGGGACGAGGCTCGCCATGCTGTTCATGGTTGCGGTGGTCAACTCGTCGGTCAGCTCAATCTGCTTGAGCTGAGTGGCTACGTCTGCATCGCTCTTCTTATCGTGCGCGAAACCGCTGAGCAAGTCCTGTAGCTGAGCTACCGTGATTTTCTTTGCATTGGCTGCGAACAGAGAGGGGACCGCTGCTGCGAGTAGAAGAATCCATGCGAGGCGCTTCATGGTGTCATCCGGGCTGAAAGTACGAGCGGAGAGATTGTAACGGCTGATTGAGGGCTGTGCATCAGTAATTTGCGAGGGCCATGTGGGCTGCCGGTGAGGGCGCGTCCGGGCGGAAATGGGGACAGGCTGTAGATGGTAGAATCGATTAGTGCCGGGCCCTACGCGACGCAATCCCGCCAACCCCGCCAGGTCCGGAAGGAAGCAACGGTAACGGGCTAGTGCGGGCGCAGTAGGTCACCCGGTACTTTTTTTGGCATGCGTGACCGAAGCGGTTGCGGCTGAAACTTCTCCGCTGTAGCTGCCGGGCGTTTGCCATAAGGAGAGTTTCGATTGAGCTCCAGCTCAGGCAGGGATTTTCGCTCGCCGGTTTGTACTCGCGCCAAGATCAGCGCCCTCGGCACTTACGTTCCCCCGAAAATTCTGACCAATGCGGATCTCGAGAAGATGGTCGAGACGAACGATGAGTGGATCGTCTCCAGCGGACGGGGATCAAGGAACGGCACATCCTGGAAAAAGGGCAGGGTACGAGCGATATGGCCGCGGAGGCTGCGCGGCGGTGCCTGGCGATGCGCGGGATTGATGCGAACGAGGTGGAGGCGATCGTCGTTGGGACGGTGACGCCGGATATGCTGTTTCCCTCTACGGCGTGCCTGGTGCAGACGAAAATTGGCGCGCATGGTGCATGGGGCTTTGATGTTTCGGCGGGATGCTGCGGGTTTGTGTTTGCGCTGCAGGCCGGGGCGAAGCTGGTGGAGAGCGGTGCGCACAAGAAGGTGCTGGTGATAGGCGCCGATGCCAACTCGACGATTGTGAATTACAAGGACCGGACGACCTGCATTCTGTTTGGCGATGGCGCGGGCGCGGTGCTGCTGGAGCCTGCGGGCGAAGGCGAGGTTGGGCTGATCGACTTTGTGCATGAGATTGATGGATCGGGCGGCCCGGCGCTGAATCTGGCAGCGGGCGGGAGCCTGAATCCGGCGAGTGCGGAGACGGTGGCGAGCGGGATGCACTACATCCACCAGGATGGGCAGACGGTGTACAAGTTTGCTGTGCGCAAGATGGCTGAGGCTACGGTGAAGGTGCTGGAGCGGAACGGCGTCGATGGCAAGGAGCTGGGATGCTTCATTCCTCACCAGGCGAATAAGCGGATCATTACAGCGACGGCGGACCGGCTGGGCATGGATGATGATCGCGTAATCATCAACATCGAGAAGTATGGGAATACTTCGGCGGGGACGATTCCGCTGGCGATGGGGACGGCGCTGGAGCAGGGGAAGCTGAAGAAGGGTGACCTGGTGCTGCTGGCTGCGGCTGGGGCTGGGTTTACTGTTGGGGCCGCGCTGCTGCGTTGGGAGATTTAGAAGCAGCTTAGGGTTGGTGCTTCGTGTTAGTCAAGGTTGCACGGGCATATGTTTACCTGGTTCTGACGCTGGAAGTTTCCATGCTTCTGGCAGTGTTGCCGTGCACGTCAATGCATTCACCGGAGCATGGGCCGCAGGCGTTCCATACGGTCGCTGGGTTCTGTTCGCCAATTTCTTTGTTCTCTTTCCTGCAATTGGTCTCTCGAAAGAGAGGAACGTCTGGAAGAACGAGTTCAAGACTTGTCCCGGATGGATGCGACTGGCGGTCATTTTCCTCTGCGTGTACGGCCTGGGAGCAATGATCGCATCCGTTGTGGTTGCCGGTCCCATGCCGGAGGAAGCAATCACGTTTGGGGCTTTTCTATTAGGAATGGATGCGATAGCAATCTCTGTTCTCTATTCAATTTTGTGGTCAAATCCCATCCGGGGTAAGGAACTGGTGCGCCGGTGGGGAATTTCCAGCTTGGTTACATTCCTCGTGGTGACTGTGGCTATCCTAGGGCGATATTTGCATTCGTGATTTTTGGAGGATCTCGGACGGCGCGGTGGCAATGCCCGGCGGGTTCGCGCTTTCGCGCGAAGGTGAAGCGGGTTCCCTTCGGGAATGACAGACAGAAAGACAAAGGCAACTGCAAAAGCAGATCCTTCGCTGCGCTCAGGACGACAACTTTTTGTGGACGGCAGCTTTTGTTCTCTTGAAGTTATTCGCCGGAATTGGGTGTATAACCTGGCAGGACGCCGGTTTCTGCGGCTAACTCGAAGAAGCGCTGGATGCCTTGTTGGCATGCTTCATCCAGATAGTAATAGATATTGCTGGTTAGATAAGTGCGGATGGTATCTACCGCGAGAGGCAGGCGGGCGGACCATTCCTGGACGAGGGTGTCGATGTTGGCCAGGCCGCGGTCGCGGGAGGCTGTGAAGTCCGCGGCGATTTCATCGAGGGTCAGGCCGGCGTTAGCGATGCTTTCTTCGCGGATGGCCCAGACGGCGGCTACCCAGGTGGAGCCGGTGTGGGCGATCCACTCTTCGGCTACATCGTGATAGACGAGGGATTCGCCGGTGCGTTCTTCGCGGTTCTGGCGTTCTTCGAGGGCGAATAAGGCGGGATCGCCGATGAGGATGGCGGCGTCGGCTTTTTCGAGCATTCGGTCGAGGTCGGGTGGGTTGGGAAGGAAGATTACGCCTGGGTTCCACCACTTGCGGAAGAGGATTTGGGTGTAGGCGAGGGACGAGCGCGAGGAGGTGTCGGCGGCGACGGTGCGGATCTCACCGAGGGGCTGGCTGGCGCGGCGGACGAGGAGGATGGAGCGGACTTTGCGGCGCGAGGCGATGGCGCAGCCGGGAAGAACATGCAGACCGGGGGTGGTGGCGAGCGCGGCGACGGGAATGAGGCCGATGTCGGCTGCGTCGGGATGGCCGATTGGGAGGGCGAGGCGCTCGGCGCAGGCGGCGGGGAGCATGAGATCGAGGCGGTAGCGGCCGGCCAGGGTGGATTTGTGGGGTTCGTGGTCGAAGTCCCACATGAGGGGGGCGGGGTTCAGGAAATTGATGGCGGCGATGCGGAGGCGGGAGTCGATTGCTGTCGATGGTCCGGGGCTTGCTGGGTTGGAACTGGTCACCTATTCAGGGTAACAAGCGCGCCGATGGCGAATGTGCGTGGAGAGCAAGGCCGCGGGCTACCGAGGTGAATTCATTGCCGCTGCGGACGCAGTCTGTGCTGAAGCGGCGCTCGAATATGGCCCGGACGGCGGGGACAAACGAAGTGCCGCCGGTGAGAAAGACGCGGTCGACTTCTCTGGGGCTGACGTGGGTTTGCTGGAAGAGGGAGTCGATGCAGTTTTCGATGGCGGCGAGGTCTTCCGCGATCCAGCATTCGAATTCGGCGCGGGTGACTGGCCGGCGCAGCTCCAGGGTGCCGTCGATGAAGCGGAACTCGGCCGACTCGGAGCTGGAGAGCTGGTACTTGAGTCGCTGGACGGCCTGATGGAGCTGGAAGCCGAGGTCTTCGTTGACGAGGGTGATGAGGGCTTCGATCTTTTCGGGCTCGATGGCGCGGGCGTGGGCACTTTTCAGGATTTCGGCGACGTTGCGGGTGCGCAGAAACGAGAGGTAATGCCAGCGCTCGAGGTTGGTGTAGATCCATGCCGGGACGGCGGGTAGTTCTTGCCGGCCGGGCGCTGGAGCGAGTTGGAGCCGAGCGCGGGTGAGACGAGCTTGCGAACGATGCGGGCGTCGAAGGCGTCGCCGGCGAGGCCGAGGCCGCTGTTGCCGAGCAGGTCTTGTGGGACGGCCGGCGCGGCGTCCTCGGCGGATTTTGGGGCCGACGCGGAGCAGGGAAAAGTCGCTGGTGCCTCCGCCGAAGTCGCCGATCAGGATCAGCTCGTCGCGATCGAGGGTGGCTTCGTAGGCGTAGGCTGCGGCTTCGGGCTCCATGACGAAATCGACCTGTTCGAAGCCGGCGAGGCTGAAAGCGCTGCTGGAGGCGGCCTGGGCGAAGGCATCGTCCGCTTCGGTTTCCGCGCCGACGAAGCGGACCGGGCGGCCGACCGTGGCGTGGCGAATCTCGGCTGCCGAACTGTCGCTCGGCATTGAGGCGGAGGTCGGTGAGGATGCGCGGATGAGGTCTTCGAAACGTGAAGTGGCGGCCGAGGATTTCGGTGCTGGTGAGGTTGCGGCGCTAGGTAGCTTTTCAGGGATTGGATGAGGCGGCCTTTTTTCTCGGCGTCGAGGTAGTGTTCGATTGCGGAGGGGCCGGTCCAGGCGCCGATGCGGAGATGGCCGCCCTGGCGGATGCGCTCGAGATAGAGGACGGAGCGGAAGGATTCGGTTTCGCCGCCGCGGCGGGGAAGCGGACCAGCTCGACGTGTCCGCCGGCAGAAGCGAGGGCGATGGAGCTGTTGGTGGTGCCGAAGTCGATGCCGATTGAGTAGCCGGGGCCAGGGGTGATGGCAGGGGGATTTTGCGTTTGCCGCATTGAGCCATTATTTCGCAGGAGGCTCAGGCACGAAGGCTGATTTCCGGGTCACAAACTCGAGAGTGGGGAACCGCGACGCCTTAAAAGTACAATGCTGAACGACGCTACAACCCGTCGCGCATTTGGATCCAGGCGATAGCCCGCAACGCCCGATCAGTTGATGAGGACAAGGCCTCGCGCAACTTGACTTCTTCCCAGGGGATGACCGCATCGCCCTCGCTGCCTCTCACTCTTAATTTCATAGTTGACAAATCATTTCCCTAGCGTTTACAGTCGTTTTCCAGTCTTAATTCCTTAGTTGCCGGAGACGCTCTTGGCGCGAAAAAAATCGCTCAACCTCACCGAAGCTGAACTCCGTCTCATGGATGTCGTGTGGGACAAAGGCGCAGTGACTGTCGGGGAAGTGGCCGCGGCCCTCCCCGGCGAGCCCGGTCTCGCCTACAACACGATTCTTACCACGCTTCGCATTCTCGAACAGAAAGGCTACCTCCGGCACAGAAAGTCCCGTGAAGGCCGCGCCTTTGTTTACCGCGCTGTTGTCGGCCGCAAGCAGGCGAGTCGGAACGCCCTGCGTCACTTGGTTCGTGGGTTCTTTGCCAATTCTCCCGAATTGCTTGTCCTCAATTTGCTGGACGATGGCGATCTCTCTCAACGGTCACTCGAGAACATTCGAAATCTCCTCGCGGAAGGTGAAAAATGAGCCCGATCCTCGAATCCCTGAATGCTTTTTCGGCTGCCGGACTGACGGCGGTTCTGAACACTCTGTGGCTGGCGCTCGCCGTGGCCGCGGTCATGTGGTTCGCGCTCCGGCTGATGCCACGCATCAACGCCGCAACGCGCCATGCTGTCTGGTGGGCCGTACTGGCGCTGGTCGTGATTATGCCTCTCGCTACTCTTCTCCCTCGGTCTGCCCCGCCAGCGCTTTCTTCCGCGCGGACGGAAAAGCAAATCCGAACGCGCGCCCTATCCTCTTCCGCCATGAAGCAAGTCACCGGCGCATACGATACTGTGCGGTCGCTGCCATCGGCTCCGCGGCAAGCACTTTCTATTCGCGCTACTATGACGCCTCACGTACACATTCCCATTGAATTTCGTCCGGGAAACTGGACGTCAAGCCTGCTGTTCGTGTGGATGGCTGTGTGCTGCGTTCTACTTGTCAGAATTGTGTGCGGTTACTTGCGTCTCCGCGGCCTGCGCAAACACGCCCGGACTCCGAGCGCGGACCTGGTTGTTCGATTCGAGCAGTGCCTGCGCAACTCCCAGATTTCGCGCGCTCCTCAGCTTCTCGTCTCCGAAGAAGTGATTTCACCTCTTGCCGCAGGATTTCTGCACCCGGTTGTCATTCTTCCCGAGAACCTCCTTGAAGAGATTTCGGAGCCGGATCTCGAGTACGTCCTCCTTCACGAACTGGCGCATGTCGCCCGCCGCGACGATTGGACCAACTTGATGGGTCGACTGGCCTCCGCGGTTCTTGTCTTCCATCCTGTGGCTGCATGGGTTTTGCGACGTATCCAGCGAGAAAGGGAGATCGCCTGCGACGATTGGGTTGTCGCCGCCACCGGCTCAGCCGTCTCCTACGCCGTTACTCTCGGGCGCCTGGCTGAATTCTGCTCCGCGCGTCGTCGCGAATTGCTGGCGACGGAAATGGCAAACCAATCCTCCAACATCAGCGAGCGTATCGAGATCTTACTTCGGCCGAGATTTCATTTTTCTCCGGGCGCTTCGCTGTCCCGCGTTTCTCTGTGCATCACGGCCGGTCTTGCTCTGCTCAGTTTTGGAGTCCGTACGCCCCGATGGATCGCTTTTGCGAAGGACTCAACCGTCGCAGTTGCACATAACCAGACCGTTCCTCAATCTCCATCCTCCACGGCACGGATCGGGCGCGCGCCGGAAACATCTCCGATCGCAGAGCCCGAACAAGTGGCAATGTTCCCCCCCGCGTACGGTGCACGATCCTCCGCCACTCCCCAAGCTACCGACGCCGATCAGGACAAGACCTGGCGGCACGAGTGGAAGATCACGCGCGATGGCTCCTCTTCGAGCAAGGTGCATCTCTCTCTCACCAGCCGCAATGACGACGGGAACGATTGGACGAACACCATGGGCGTTCCGCTCTCGAGTCTCACCGGATTCTCTCTCTCCGCGCTCGATCATGACGGCCCACTGAAGTTCGAATATGTCCGGGATTCGGGAAGGATCCTTTGTGACGGCCGCGTCGAAGGCGGCCGCGCCTTCGGGCCATTCACGGTCGCTCTCAATCCTTCCTTTGTTTCCGCTTTGCAGAAAATGGGTTATACCGCGCCGCAGGATGATCAGGCGTTCTCTCTTGTGACTTCTGATGTGACTCTCGGCTATGCCCAATCCATCAGGGACACGGGACTCACATCCTCAGTATCAGATTTGATCGAGTTGCAAGAACACGGCGTCACTTCGGATTATGTCCGCGCCGTGCGCCAGGAAGGGTTCACTGATCTATCGGCGCCGGATATTTCCGAACTGCTGGATCACGGCGTCAAACCGAATTACCTCAAGGCGATCAAGGCAGCCGGCCCCAACCTCTCCATCGAGCAGATCGACAGCTTATATGATCACGGCGTCAAGCCCGACTATTACGAATCAATGAAGACCACCGCTCCCCAACTGTCGATCGAGCAGATCGACAGTCTGTTCGATCACGGCGTCAAGCCCGACTATTACGAATCAATGAAGACTATCGCCCCCCAACTGTCGATCGAGCAGATCGACAGTCTTTTCGATCACGGCGTTGAACCGGATTTTTACAAGGGCTTTGCCTCTGTGGACTCAAAGCTCTCCATCGAGGAAATCGACAACCTCCGGGATCATGGCGTCAAACCCGAATACTACCGGAGCATGAGATCAGCCGGTCCCAACCTCTCCATTGAGCAGATCGACAGTCTGTACGACCATGGTGTCAAACCGGATTCTTACAAGGGCTTTGCCTCTGTCGACTCCAAACTCTCCATTGAGGAAATCGACAGCCTGCGCGACCATGGGGTCGAGCCAGACTTTTATCAAGGAATCAAGGCTGTTGACTCGACGGTGTCCATCGAAGAGATCAACAGGCTGCGTGACCACAGCGTCGAGCCGGAGTATCTCAAGGATGTTCGCGCGTTACCCGACGGATTCTCCATCTCGGACATCGCCGAACTTCGCGACCACGGCATCACTGCGAAGTACATTCGCAACCTGCACGATATGGGTATGAAAAAACTGACGGCGGCTCAGATCGTTCATCTCCGCGAGGGAGAATAGCACCTAGCGGCTTTTGGGATTGGGGTTAGGTTTCCCGAGAACTTCCTCGCACGGGGTTCGAACGCTGACGCTCGATGTAGCAGCAACCTGCCTGACTGTGCAAGCCATTGATGCCATCCCGACCATGCCACATCTATATTCGCGGTCGACACTGGTATACCCAAGGGACGTTTAGTAGAACGGTTACCAAATGGATATTTCGGTCCTCCGATTCAATGAGTGACAAATCGCCAATGAACTCATTGACAAGCGACGAGTACCGATAAGCTCTTTTGGTGAGTGCGGCACATTGCACTGGGTGCGGCATATCGGTTTGTCCAGCATTTGCCGCGCGAAAAGCTGGCCATGGAAATGACAGAGTGAGGAAAAATCCAGCCTGCCAATTCTGCCGCTGAGTACAGCAGTTCGAGTTCTGCTCTAACGGTCCTGGCAGCGATGCGGCTCCGTGGCTTCGCGGCGAATGATCTGCTTTGCGGCCTGGCGCTCTCCCTTCCAGAAGAAGCGCTTGGTCCAGCGCAGATGTTTCCACCACTCGCCGGATTTTGTCAGCATTCCTTTTTTTACCCTGGCCATGGATGCCTGCGCTTGCGAAGGTATTCCGGCTTTCAGGATAGAGGATTTGCGGAGATTTGACACAAGTGCTTGATTGGGCGGATAGGATAGGGAATCTGAAAGTGGGAGTGGAGGATGGCGATGTCGGACGAGACGGTGGGGCCGCAGGATGCGTATGCAGTAACAGGCAAAGAAGCGCAGCATGCGGTAGATAAAGATGACCGCTTTCTTCGTAAGGGCCGTGAACGGCATCTGACAGGGGCGACGCGTCCGATGTATGCGCGGCATTGGCTGCTGGGCCCTACGCCGCGGCATGCGATGCCGGAGGATGGGATGCCGCCATCGACTGCATATCACCTGATTCATGACGAGCTGATTCTGGATGGAAGCTCGCGGTTTAACCTGGCGACGTTTTGCACGACGTGGATGGAGCCGGAGGCGCACAAGCTGATGACCGAGACCTTCGATAAGAACATGATCGACAAGGATGAGTATCCGCAGACGGCGGAGTTGGAGATGCGCTGCGTGCATATGCTGGCGAGCTGTGGCACTCGCCGGATGCGGAGGGGACGATCGGGACTTCGACGATCGGGTCGAGCGAGGCATGCATGCTGGGCGGACTGGCGCTGAAATGGGCCTGGCGCGAGAAGGCGCAAGAACGGCAAGGCCGCCGACCGCTCCGGATAGCACCATGCGCCCCAATCTGGTGATGGGCACAAACACGCAGGTGTGCTGGCACAAGTTCTGCCGCTACTGGGATGTGGAGGCGCGCGAAGTTGCGCTGGAAGGTAGCGAGGTGGTCACCGATCCGGAGCGTGCCGCAGCGGCGTGCGATGAAAACACGATTGGCGTGGTGTGCGTGCTGGGCAGCACCTTCACCGGGCACTACGAGAATGTGGCCGGGCTGAGCGCGGCGCTCGATCGGATGCAGGAGAAGACTGGCCTGGATATTCCGATCCATGTCGATGGAGCGAGCGGCGGATTTGTCGCGCCGTTTCTGCAGCCGGAGCTGGTCTGGGATTTTCGGTTGCCGCGCGTGAAGTCGATCAACACTTCAGGGCACAAATATGGGCTGGTGTATCCGGGAGTGGGCTGGATGTCTGGCGAGAATGGCGGACCTTCATCCGGAACTGGTCTTCAACGTGGACTATCTGGGCGGATCAATGCCCACGCTGGCCATCAACTTTTCGCGTCCCGCGAGCCAGATCGTGGCGCAGTATTACAACCTGATCCGGCTGGGCGAAATCGGGATATCGCGCCGTGCATGAGGCATGCCGCGAGGTGGCCGTGGACCTGGCGCGGCAGATTGGCGAGATGGGGCCGTTTGAGATTTTGAGCCGGGACGGATCTGCCGGTGATCGCGTGGACGCTGAAGGATGCGGAGGCGGCGGGATGGTCGCTGTACGATCTTTCGGACCGGCTGCGAGACCGGGGATGGCAGGTGCCGGCCTATCGGATGCCTGCGAACCGGCAGGACATGGTGATCAGCGCGTGGTGGTGAGCAATGGATTTACCCACGATTTGGCCGGAATGCTGATGAAAGATATTCAGCGGCATCTGAAGTGGTTCGAGAGTCAGCCGGGCTTCCGGCCTGTGGCTGCGGGGGCTGGGTTTCACCATTGAGAAATGTTTAGAACGAAGATTTGTGGGCGAAATTGGCTCGAGATTGGTAGATGCCGCGCTCGATTTTCGAGCGAGAGCAGCTTTGGTGGAAGGGAGACCGTTCGAGGTTTTCGCCCCGACATGGAAACGATAAATTCATGAAACGCAAATTTTTAAAATTACCACAAAATAGTCAGTTCGGATTCGCGATCAAGTTTGGTAGGATTCCATAAGGAATTCGTAAAGAACGCGTGCTGCGGCTATTCTCGTAGCGATCGACGCGGCTTTAAGCCACCCGAGAACGGATCTGAAAACGAAACGCCGGCTTCTGCATCTCTCCAAATTCGACGGCGCCCTTTAAGATGTCGTCTCGCGGCCCCGGCTTTGCACTCCGGACGGTATCCGTTGCCTGGGACAGCAAGAAAACGAAGCGGAAATAAGGTTATCCAGATTTTGCCTGCGACCATCGGCATCTAACCGGAAGTGGTTTTGCGTCTGCGCAGGACCAGTGCTCGTCTAACGAGAAAGCGACAAAACGGAATTAGGAATGAATTTCAAACTCCCCCAGACTGTTGCAGATACAGGTGAGCCCTGGACATTCGCACGAACCGCGCGGGTGATTCGGACAGCATCGCGACTTGCGTCGAGTATTCCATCGCAAATCGAGATTTTCCGTTTCCTGAAGTATCCGGTTTTCGCCAATTTTTTGCGGGTCAATCTACGATTTGCGCTGAAATTTGCAGCGGACAATTATCTGGTGCGCGACCTCACCCTCCGAGAGCGGAAAATCTGCTTTCTGTACCACTATCAGCGGCTAAAGGAGGCTCTTCCGGATGACATGCTACGCGGCATCCTGCATGGCCGCGTGCCGATTGTGGAGATGAAGGAAGACGGTTGCCAATACCGGGTCACGGGTCACCTTTCTCGACCATGGGATAAGGAAGGAGAACTCTCGCTTACTCTCGATGCGGAAGGGACCGACCTGTATGTGATCTCTTTTTCGATCGTGCCGGGATCGATCGTGAAGTCGGAGGCGCCAGACGTATTGCTGGTGACTCGCATGCAGGGGACGCGGGGCGAGTTTCGTGCGATCCAGAACGCGACGAAAGCGCTGCATGATGTTGCACCGGCTTCCTTGCTGATGGCCGCCTTGCAGGGCTTCGGTGAAGCACTTGGGGTAAACGAGATTGTCGGAATATCTGCTGAACGGCAATCGGCTTATAACGAGTTATACAAGGATATCTTTGTCCGATCGTACGATGAGTTCTTCCACGACGTAGGTTTATCGAGGGATTTGGATGATCTGTACCGCAGCCCCATCCCAACACCTGAAAAGCCGATGCAGGATGTGAAGCACGGCCACAAGCTGCGTACGAAGGAGAAGCGGGCCTTCAAACGGGAGATATCCGACGCGGTGCGGCGATTCTTTGAGCAAAATTGGCGCGGCGACGGCGACTATTCGCATCTCGATCAGATCATCGAGGTTTCGGCGCGACCGGAGCGTTCGCTCTCCCCGAGCCTGACTCTTCATGAATCGACGAAGCGATAGTCAGTTCCGCTGCGCGATAACCAGAAGTTATATTTGGCGCGGTCTTCGCAAGATATGCCTGGATAAGTCAGGCAGCATGGTCTTCCGTGGTGACCTGCCGGCTGCTGAAATGTTCCCATCCCGAGCGTGAAGCATCCGCCAGAGATGGGAACTGAGCAAATAGCATCCATCAACAGACAAGTTATACCGTGTTATTCGGCTGCGATGCCGTTGACGCCCGCACTGGCGGGGATGCCAGGGATATCGCCGGTCGGGGTGAGAGAGCCGTCGGACTGGATGGCGAAGACGCCGACTGTGCCCGCGCCGGAGTTGAGGGTGAAGAGATATTTGCCGTTGCCGCTGACAGCGATGTCCAGGTTGGTTGCGCCCTGGGGATTGGAGGCGACCACAGTGTTGCCGAGCGGGGTGAGTGCGCCGCCTTTCCCGATGGCGAAGCCGGAGATGGTGGCCGAGGCGGCGTTGGAGACGTAGATGAATTTGCCGTCAGGGGTGAGGGCGTTCCAGCAGTTGGCCGAGCCGAAGGTGGGAAGTGTGTCGGTGATGGGCGTGAGTGCTCCGTTGGAACCGATGGCATAGGAAGTGATGGTGGAGCCGTTGGTTGCGGTCGCGGGGCCGGTTTCAGAGACGAGCAGGCTGCCCTGAGGAGCGAAGGATGCGGCGAAGGTGCCGGGGTTTGCATTGGAGTAGGTAATGATGGCGCCGAGAGTGCCGTTGGCGTTGATGGGGAAGACGTCGATCTTGTCGGAGGCGCGCTCGGTTACGGCGAGGAACTTTCCGCTGGGGCTGATGGTGATGGAGGAGCCCCCGACGTTGGTCGCGGTGAGGAAGGCGCTGGCGTTGGGGATGGCGGTGAGGCGTCCATCGGAGGAGAGATGGAAACCGACGACGGTGCCGGGGCCAGCCTCATTGAGGACGTAGACCAGATTGCCCCATTGGGCTACGGCTGCGGGCTCCGCGCCACCGGTGGGCACTTTGTCGACGAGAGCGAGGGCGTTGTGGAAGACGCGGAAGACACTGAGCGTGCCACTGCCGGCATTGACGGCGAAGAGCAGCGAGTGGTCGGTAGAAAAGGTGAGCGAACCCTGCGAGGTGAGCGGATCGATTGTGCCGCCGCTGCCGCGTCCGCCGGTGTCGAAGTGGCCGACCTGATAGAACTGACCGTCGCGTGTGGACTCAAAGGCGAGGATCTCGTTGCGGTCGGCGTTGTTGGTCATGGCGAAGACGGTTTCGGTTGAGGCTGGGGTGACGGCTAAGGCCTGAGTTGCGGCGGAGATCATCGACAGGGACGCGCCTGCGCCGATGAGGATGGTCACAAGACCACCGGAGAGTCTGAACATGGTTGGCTCCTATGTGGGACTTCTGCGCACACGGAGCCGTCTGGTGCGCGCTCCCAGCCGGTTGTTGTGCGCATCGGTGTGAGGATTGGCAGCGGCGAAAAGTTACACGGGAAGGGAAGATTTTATCTGCGATCACATTTCGAATCACGCAGCGTCTAAGGTCGATTTCGTACTGATTTTATGAGGGTTTTAAAAGAGACGAATTAAGATGCCGGAGGCTTGCATAAGGTTACGGATTCAGAAATTGGCGATTTCAGAGAGCATACCTTCATAAAAGCTTTGCAGAGTTTGTGCGCGCGATGCTGCGAGTGCCTGGCCTGTGACGGTGGTGAAGTTGGCGGCCAGCTTGAGGAGCTTTTGCGGGAAGTGGTCGAGGGCATAGCTGCGATCATCGAGTGAGCGCGAGGAGGCTGTTGGGTCGTCTGCGTGATACATCTGCGAACTCATGCGGCCGGCGGTGTAGAAGCAGCGTGCGATGCCGGTGTAGCCGATGGCGTCCAGGCGGTCTGCGTCCTGGAGGATGCGACCTTCGATGGATATCGGTGTGAGGCCCGCGGAGTAGCTGTGAGTGCGGATGGCGTCTACGACGATCTCGATTTTCTCAGAAGGCCAACTCAAGGATTGAAGGAGGCTGGTGGCTTTGTCGGCGGCTAGCTGCGATGCCTGGCTGCGCTGGGGTGAGTCTTTGGGGACGAGGACGCAGTCGTGCAGGAGGACTGCTGCAGTGAGGATCTCAAGGCAGCCGCCTTCGTGAGCCTGGATGGCTTTCGCGTTGTTCCAGACGCGGAGGATGTGGGAGTGGTCGTGAGAGCCGTCGGTGGTTTGCGGCAGGTGGGGGATGATGGCGGCGGCTAGAGATTCGTAAGGAATGAAGTGGGATGAGTGCATGAGCTGGATGAGATCATATTTTGCCCCATTTGCCACATTCTCCTCATCTCATCCTCAGCAAGAGCTGGTTTAGGCTCGCCATCTACAATGGTTGCGGCGGGGTTCGCTTGCGCCGTTTCATGAGGAGAGATACGCATGATTATTGGAGTTCCGAAGGAGATCAAGGACCACGAGGCGCGCGTTGGCGTGACGCCTGGCGGGGCGAAGGCGCTGGTGGAGGCCGGGCATGTGGTGCTGGTGGAGACGCATGCCGGGCGCGCAGTCGGGGTTTCCGGATCATGAGTATCAGGATGCGGGCGCGGAGATTGTGGGCGAGGCCGGGCAATGTGTGGGCCAATGCCGAGACGGTCGTGAAGGTGAAGGAGCCGGTCGAGAAGGAGTATGTGTTCTTTCGCGAGGGGCTGGTGCTGTTTACGTATCTGCACCTGGCTCCGCTGCCGGAGTTGACGGACAAGCTGCTGGAGAAGAAGGTTATCGGCATTGCGTATGAGACGGTGCGGGACCGTGCGAATACGCTGCCGCTGCTGACGCCGATGAGCGAGGTGGCGGGACGGATGAGCGTGCAGGTGGGCGCTTCGTATCTGGAGAAGGAAAAGCGGCGGGCGCGGGATTCTGCTGGGCGGTGTGCCGGGCGTTGCCGCCGGCGAATGTGTGCGTGATCGGCGGCGGCATTGTGGGCACGAACGCGGCGAAGATCGCGGTGGGCATGGGCGCGCATGTGACGCTGGTGGATGTGAATCTGAACCGGCTGCGCGAGCTGGATGATTTGTTTCTGGCGGCGGCTGTATACGCTGGCCTCGAACAGCTACAACGTGGGGCGTGCGACGCGCGAGGCGGATCTGGTGATCGGCGGCGTGCTGATTCCGGGGGCGACGGCGCCAAAGATTGTGACGCAAGCGATGGTGAGCAAGATGAAGAAGGGCGCGGTGATTGTGGATGTGGCGATCGATCAGGGTGGATGCGTGGAAACGGCGCGTCCTACATCGCACTCCGATCCGTCGTATGTAGTGGATGGCGTGGTGCACTATTGCGTGACGAATATGCCGGGCGCGGTGCCGCATACTTCGACGCTGGGGTTGACGAATGCTACGTTCCCCTACCTGATGCGGATTGCGAATCTTGGAGCTACGGAAGCGCTGAAGGCGGATGCTGGATTGGCTGAGGGATTGAATGTGTGGAAGGGTAAGCTGACGTATCGCGGCGTGGCGGAGTCGCAGGGGCGGGAATGGGTTGCGCCGAAAGAAGTACTGGGTTAGGGCAGGGGACGATGAGCTATCGAGCGATCAATCTGGCGGAGAAGTTCGGATTGTTTTCGGATCAGTATAGTCCGAAGGTAATTGCAGAGATGAACGATTATCAGTTCAAGATTGTGAAGGCGGAAGGCGATTTTGTCTGGCATGACCACACGGATACGGACGAGACATTTCTTGTGATCGAGGGCGAACTGCGCATCGATTTTCGCGATGGCTCAGTGCGGATTGGCGCCGGCGAAATGTTTGTAGTGCCCAAGGGAGTAGAGCACAAGCCTTACGCGGAGCGCGAGGCGAAGGTGATGCTGATTGAGCCGCGCGGCGTGTTGAATACGGGCGATGTGGGCGGGCAGTTGACGGCTCAGAACGATGTCTGGATCTGAAGCTTTTTTGAGTGCTTAGAACGAAATGCAAAGCTGGTAAATTTCTATCGGGGAGATGATATGGAACGGCGTAAGTTTCTGGCTGCATCCCTTGCTACTTCTGCTTTGGCTCTTGGAAGTCGGGCCGAGGCTCAGGCTGCCTCGAAAGATTCGATTGCGGGGCGCGAGTTTTATCAGATTCGGCGATACAAGCTCTTCAATGGGCAGCAGACGAAGCTGACATCCGACTACTTTGAGCATGCATTCGTGCCGGCGTTGACACGGCTTGGGCTGGGGCCGATTGGCGTGTTCTCGCTGACGTTTGGGCTGGAGACACCGACGAATATCGTGGTGATTCCTGGCTCGTCTGTCGAGGCGTTAACGACGGTGGACCTGCACTTGAACGAGGATGCGGAGTTTCTGAAAGCGGCGGAGTCGTGGTGGAGTGCGCCGGCGAGTCAGCCATCTTTTCAGCGCGTGGAGAGCGCGCTGTATATCGCGTTTGAAGGGTGGCCGAAGATCACGCCTCCGGAAGCTTCGGCGACGAAGGGCAAGCGCATTTTTCAGCTGCGGACGTATGAGAGCCCGAGCTATCGCGATCATGTGGTGAAGGTGGATATGTTCCACAAGGGTGAGTTCGATATCTTCAAGACGGCGGGGCTGCACTCGGTGTTTTATGGCGACATGCTGGTGGGGCCGCGGATGCCTTGCCTGACTTACATGCTGAGCATGGATTCGCTGGAGCAGTTGAACGACAAGTGGGCTGCGTTCTCGGGTAATCCGGACTGGAAGAAGCTGTCGGCCGACCCGCGGTATGGTTTTGAGCCTACGGTTAGCAATATCGACAACCTGGTGCTTGCTCCGATGGGAATGTCGCAAATCTAGGGACCAGGGAATAGGGACCAGCCAACCAAGGGTCACGAGGGCAGCCTACAGCGGCTGCCTTTGTATTGGCAGATGCAGATTATTCAGATTCGCCAACTACTCCGAACTTGGCTGTCTTGCCATCGGAGAGAAGGATCTCGTATTCACGGGTATATTCCTCGGTTCGTGGCGTCTTTTCCGAGACGATGCGCGCTTTGTAGTCTCCGGGGCGGAAGACATTTTCTGCTGCGCGCTCGATATCGTATGTCTTGCCTTGAATGACAACATGAAGGACCTGCATCCGGCTGCACAAGGAACCCTTGTTGTCGGACCAGCATTCAGTGGTTAGTTTGCTGGATTGCACATGGACCGCGATGTTGTAGTCAACTGGTTTTGCAGGAGGATTTTCCTGTCCGAACCGCTGTTTGGTTTGTCCAAGCAATAAGAAAAGTAGAAGCAGGTGCAAACTGTCCTCCAAGAATTCCAGGTTTGTTCATGCGCTATTGCTTCGCAGGCGTTATGGGTTGGTGTCCGACCGACTCTTGAGCTTTCCAAGATTACCAAGTATCGCCGCCGCTCGGCGGAGGCCAGTCGCCCATAAGTTGCCGCAGGAGAACCACTCGGCCAAGGTGGTAGGCGTTGTGCGCTGCGAGGCTTTCGAGTTGCTCGCGTATGGTCATGTCGGGAGCGCGACGCTGGGGGTTGGTGGGGCAGTGGACGATGCGGTCGAGGTTGGCGACATCGTCGGCAATTGCAGCGGCTTTTACCGCTCCAGCGAGGAAGCGGCTGCAAACATCGCTCCACGGCTCGCTTGTGTCAGAGGGGAAACCAAGAGCAGCATTTCCGGGGTGGGGAACGGGATTGCCCTGCACCCACTCAATGCTGATGTCCTGCCAGAATGCCATGTGCCAGACTTCTTCGTAGATGCTGCGCGGGGAGCCCGAGGGTTTGGTGTGCGCGAGTGAGCCGGGGATGGCGTCAAGGATATTCGCGGGTGGGGCAAATGCGCTGTTGCCGTTGAGGGCGCTGGCTAGCTCGGTCATGCGAGTAGTTTACGTGTGAGTGGGGCCGAGGATGCGCATGATGTTAGCGGGCGGATGGCCATGCGGTTCATGGCGCAGGAACTCCAGTCAGGCCGCCCGCAATCGTGAGCGGAGTTTGTCTTGACACACGGGCATGGAAGGAACTATTTGTTCGTGGTCCAAACATTGCCGGTGCGGCGGTAGCTGAACGTTGCGTTATGCCGGAAGCCTGGGAAAGGTGCAGCGACGATGGAAACGCGCAGAGCAATGCTGAAGTACCTGACAGGCGCGGTGGGCGCGACTGCGTGCGGGCTGGAGGCGCTGGAGTCGTTTGCGGGCCAGCTTTCACCGCAAGGCAAGAGGCCAAACATCGTGTGTGTCGTGGGCGAGGGGCTGCGGTGGGACGAGCTGTCGTCGACGGGGAACAAGCTGATCGAGACGCCGAATATGGACCGGATCGGGAGCGAGGGCTGCACATTTCGCAATGCGTTTGTGGTGAATGCGCTGTGTCTGCCTTCGCGGGCGACGATGCTGACGGGGATGTATTCGCATACGACGGGTGCGGTGTCAAATGTGGAGGGGACGATTCCGGCGCGGTTCACGCTGGTGTCGGATCTGTTGCAGAAGGCCGGTTACGAGACGGCGTTCATTGGCAAGTCGCATGTCGCGGGCGCGTTGATGGATCACTACTGGGATTACTACTTCGGTTTTGTGGGGCAGGCGGATTACTACCGTCCGAAGATCACGGAGGGCGTTCGCGGCAAGTATGGTGCGGAGAAGCTGTATGAGGGCGGGTATGTCGATACGCTGCTGACGGACAAGGCTGTGGGCTGGCTGAAGCAGGAGCGAACCAAACCGTTCTGCCTGTTCCTTTGGTTTTATGCGCCGCATGCGCCGTTTTACCGGCCAAAGGATTTAGTCAACGACCTCAATGGTGTGGCGATTCCAAAGCCGGCGAGTTTCGATGAGAATCTGACCGGATACGCGGGCAAGCCGCACGCTGTTGCCGACGCGGATGACAAGATTGGGTACTCGGAGGTCTTCAGCGACGATCCTCGATCGCTGGAAGAGCTGGTGAAGGATCACTACGTTGGGGTCGAAGACAATGACCGCAACGTAGGCGCGGTGTGGAAGGAGCTGGAGCGGCAGAACATTGCGCAGGATACGGCGATGCTGCTGAGCTCGGATCATGGTTTCTTTCTGGGAGAACATCACCTGTATGACAAGCGGCTGATGTATGAGCCGTCGATTCGCGTGCCGATGATGCTGCGTTATCCGGGAAGGGTGAAGGCTGGAACGAAACTGGACGAGATGGTATTGAATCTGGATATGGCGCCGACGCTGCTGGATGTGGCCGGGCTGGCGGCGCCGTCGGAGATGCAGGGCAGGAGCCTGCTGCCGCTGGCGGAGGGCAAGGCGGTTCCGTGGCGCAAGGACTGGCTGTACGAGTACTACGAGTATCCAGGCTTTGAGAATGTGAGGCCTTGCAGGGGCGTGCGCACGGAGAGATACAAGTTCATTCACTTCTTTGTGCCGCCGGAGGAGTTTGAGCTGTACGATCTCAAGACCGATCCGGACGAGATGCATAATCTCTATGGCAAGCCTGGGTACGAAGAGCTTACGGTGCGGCTCAAGGACCGACTTGAGGCATTGCGTGCGGAGACGAACGATACGTATCAGTACAAGCCAAGCGGGATTCCGGCGCACATGGATCTGGGAACGACGACCGAGTCTGGATTGAAGAAGCCCGTCAAGTAGGCGGAGCGCCGGATACCGTCAAGGCCTATAATCTCGGCATGTCGATTCTGGGCAGCCGGCGGCGGCGCACGATTGCTGTATTGGCAGCGGGGGCGTTTGCGGTTGCGGCCCTGCTGGCGACTCTGCAGGCTTTTAATATACGGTTTCTCACGCCGCGGACGCCGAGCGACATTCTTGCCTTTGCCGCGACCCTGGTGATTGTTTTCCTGGTTCTGCTGGCGTTTCTGGTACTGCTGATCCGCAACATTCTGAAGCTGTTTGCCGACCAGCGCAGCAGCGTGCTGGGGTCACGATTGCGAACGCGCATGGTGCTGGGCGCGGTGCTGATTGCGGTCGCCCCGGCTGCGTTCATGTTTCTCTTCAGTTTTGGATTGCTGAATCGATCGGTGGACCGCTGGTTTTCGCAGCCGACGGCGGAGCTGCGCGAGGACTCGACGCGAGTGGTACTGGAGCTGGCGCATTATGCGGCCTCGAACGCGCGGCTGGAGGCGGAAGCAATTGTTGCGTCGGGCCTGGTGGATAGCGATAGGGAGACGGCCAACGCAGAGATCCAGTCGCGGCGCATCACGCTCGAGGGCGGATTCGTGGCTTTATACGGATCCGATAAGCAAATGATTCTGGGCTATCAGTTACCGGCCGATCGCGCGAAGCTGAGCATGTTGCCGTGGCTCGACGACGGCAACACCGGCGCGATTCCGCTGCAGGGGCCGCTTGAGGACGGGTTGCTTACGGCGGCACAGCGCACGGACGAGCCGATTCTGACGGTGGATGCGGGGCAGGAACGGCGCGAGTATGCAATTGGCATCGCAGCCAGTCCAACGGGGCGGCTGGTGGTGGTGGCATTGCCGATGCCCCAGGGGCTGAGCCAGACGGCGAATCAGATTCGTGTTGGCGCGACGGAGTACTGGACGCTGTTCCGGTCCAGGTACGCAATCCGCACCACGTATTTCTTCATGCTGTTGTTGATCACGACGCTGGTGTTCTTTTCGAGCATGTGGCTGGCGTTGTTCTTGTCCAAGCAGATTACGCGGCCGGTGGAAGCGCTGGCGGACGCGATGGATGAAATTGCGGACGGGAAGCTTGAGCGGCGCGTGGCTGTGGAAACAAGCGGCGAGATGGCCGAGCTGATGCAGGCGTTTAACCACATGGCGCAGGATCTCGAATCGGCACGGCACATGGCTGAGAGCTCGCGTGGGCAGCTCTCGGCGGCGAACCAGGCAGTGGAAGAGCGGCGTCGCGAGCTGGAGACGATACTCGAGACGATTCCGAGCGGGGTGGTGACGCTGGATAAGTATGGCGCGATTCTGCTGGCGAACCGCGCTTTTGCCGCTCTCGTAGGGCGAAAGGAAGAGAGCGATCTGAGCGGCAGGGAGATCGAGACGCTGTTTCCTGCGGATTGCGGCGACGATTTGGCGCGGATCATTCGCAGGAGCTACCGGATGGGCGCCGCGTCGATGGAGATGGAGACGCATGCAGGCGGGCGGGTGATGCATCTGGCGGTAACCAGCGCCCGGCTGGAGCTGGCGGCAGGCAAGCAGGGCGCTGTGCTGGTGGTCGAAGACACGTCGGAGCTGTTGCGTGCGCAGAGGCAACTGGCGTGGAAAGAAGTAGCGCAGCGGGTAGCGCATGAGATCAAGAATCCGCTGACGCCGATTGCGCTTTCGGCGGAGCGGATTGGGAAGCATCTGGACCGTCCGACGGACGAGTCGCCGGTCGTGATTCGCAAGTGCAGCGAGGTGATTCTGAGTTGCGTTGGAATGCTGCGCACGCTGGTGGATCAGTTCGCCGCACTGGCGCAGTTTCCCGCTTCGCAGCCTCGGCCCTCAGATATAAACGGCATTGTGGAGAGTGCGCTGGAGCTGTTTGCGGGCCGGCTCGAGGGTACGACAATCCGCAGGAAACTCGAACGCGGATTGCCGATGGTCATGGCCGATCCGGATGCGGTGAAGCGGGCGCTGGCGAACCTAATCGATAACGCGGCGGAGGCCATGCAGGCCAGCCTGCTGCGCGTGCTGACGGTGGAGACCGGGTTGAGCGAGGATGGAGCCGCGATGGAAGTGAGCGTCTGCGATACGGGGCACGGGCTGACGGATGAGATCCGTGAGAGGCTGTTTCTGCCTTTCTATTCGACGAAGCAGCGCGGCACGGGGCTTGGATTGTCGATTGCGGCCAAGATTGCGCAGGAGCATCATGGGTCGATTCGCGCGGAAGCGAATTCACCGCAGGGCGCGCGGTTTATCTTGAGTCTGCCGGTGACGGAAGGTGTGGGGGGCAACGGCAAGCACGGAACGGATGTACGCGCCGAAGAGAGTGTGGTTCAGGCCGAACCGAGCGCGATGCGGTAGGCGTAGATTACTTGCGAGGGGATTCACCGACAATGCTGAGTGTTCAAGGGATGAGGTACGGAGGCGTGCTTCGCGTGGCCGTGGTGTGTGTGCTGGTGCTGGCGGGCGCGGCGGCATGGGGACAGGATCTGCTGCAATATGAGCACAGCGCTACGATGCGGACGCGCGACGGCGTGGTGCTGCGGGCAGATATCTACAGGCCGTCGGGCGGCGGGACGCATCCAGTGCTGTTACAGCGCACGCCCTACAACAAGGATGGCGCGGTGGACTTTGCGCTGAAGGCGGTGGCGCGCGGTTACATGGTGGTGGTGCAGGACGTGCGCGGACGTTATGCGTCGGATGGAGAGTGGTATCCGTTCAAGAACGAGATGAACGATGGATACGACACGATTGAGTGGGCCGCTGCGCTGCCCGGATCGAACGGCAAGGTAGGCATGTGGGGTGGGTCGTACGTGGGCGCGACGCAGATGCTGGCCGCGGTGACGCATCCGCCGCATCTGGCAGGGATTTGTCCGGTGGTGACGGCGAGCAACTATCACGAGAATTGGACATACCAGGGCGGTGCGTTCGAGCAGTGGTTCAACGAGTCGTGGACCTCGGGGCTTGCGCAGGACACGCTCGATAGGAAGATACGGCGTGAGTCAAAGCCGGCTGATGACATTGAGGTATTGCCGCTGCAGCAGTATCCGGTGTTGCAGTCGAAGATGCAGACGGGGTCGGTTGCGACTTCGCGGGAACTGGCGCCTTACTTTACCGATTGGGCGAAGCACACGGAGTATGACGACTACTGGAAGCAGTGGGCGATTGCGGAGCGGTACGGAGAGATTCGCGTGCCGGCGCTGACGGTGGCGGCGTGGTACGACATCTTCCAGGGTGGATCGCTGCGGAACTACATGGGCATGCGCGATCACGCCGGTACGGAAGAGGCGCGCAATGGGCAGCGGCTGCTGGTGGTGATCGGTGGTCATGCCGGCATTGGACGCAAGATTGGCGCGGTCGATTTCGGCGATGCCGCTGCCGAGTTTGACGAAGGCAATGTGACACTGGCGTGGTACGACTACATTCTGCAGGGCAAGCAGAACGAGTTTGCACAGCCGGATCGGGTGAAGCTGTTTGTGATGGGCGACAACAAGTGGCGATGGGAGAAAGACTGGCCGCTGGAGCGCGCGAAGGAGACGAAATACTACCTGCATTCGGACGGAAAGGCGAACAGCGCCGCAGGCGACGGAAAACTGTCATTGACCGAGATAGGAACGAAGACGGCGGACGCGTTCGTGTACGATCCGGCAAAGCCTGTGCCGACGACGGGTGGACCGCTGTGCTGCGGGCCTTTCAATGGAATGCTTGGGCCGCAGAATCAGAGCACCGTCGAGGAGCGGAAAGATGTGCTCGTGTATACGACCGGGCCTCTCGATCATGACGTGGAAGTAACGGGGCCGGTGAAGCTGGTGCTGTATGCGAAGTCTTCGGCTGTGGATACGGACTTTACCGGAAAACTTGTGGATGTGGGGCCGGATGGCTTCGCGAAGAATCTTACCGAAGGAATTCTGCGAGGGCGTTATCGCGAGTCGACTCTGGGGCCGGCGAAGCTGATGAAGCCGGGCGAGGTTTATAAGTTCGAGATCGATCTGTGGGCGACGAGCAATGTCTTCAAGCAGGGGCACGAGATACGGCTGGAGGTCTCAAGCAGCAACTTTCCACGATTCGATCGCAATCTGAATACAGGAAAGAGCGCGAGCGAGAGCACGGCGATGGTGAAGGCGACGAACACGGTGTTGCACGATGCCGACCATGCGTCGGTGCTGCTGTTGCCGGTGGTGGAGTAAGGGCACGGAGCCGCTATTTTCCGGAAGAGCAGACGCAGCCGGCATAGGCCTTGGCCGTAGTGTTGGCCAGGGCGCAGACGTACTGCGGCCAGAATGGGCGAAGCAAGCCAACCTCATTGCTTCCGATGAAATAGTGGCTGAGGTAAGCCTCCGAAGCCGGCTGATGAGCGGAGCTATCGGCCTGGAATGCCGCGATGATGGCCCTGACGGAAGCGGGGTCGAAGCTGGACTGGCCGAAGGCAGAGGCGTAGTCGTATTCGGGCGACCACGTGGCGCCGATGCCGCTCTGGTTTGAGGCGGCGACGACTGTGTAGTCCCTGAGCACCGCGGTTGCGGGATCGACTTGCGCGACAGTGAAGGCAGGGTCATTGCCGTCGACGGGCGAGATGGAGGGAACTATCTTGAGCGGCACGCTGCTGCGCAGATTGGGCGAGGGATCTCCGGCTTCCGGCTGAAGCAGACGCAACTCGTCCATGTGCGTGTGCGCGAAGAGGGCAAGCCGGATGACAGGCGCATATTGAATGAGGATAGCGGACATCTTGTCAGAGGAAAGAAACGGGGTGGGCTTGCCCTGGCTGCAGAGGTTCGGCGATTTGCGAATGGTGCTGTAGGGATCGACGCCGGGAGGGATGTGGCCGATGATCCAGACGCTCTCGCCCGCTTGCTGCGCCTGGGCTAGCTGTCGATTGAGCCAGGTCATCTCATCCTCGGCCGGAGTTTGGCTGGGAAGGCCGGCGCAGATGGTGTATTTCGTGGAATCGAAGACATCGTTGAGTACGAGGATGCGCGCGCGGGACAGGGGATCTGGCAGAGATGCGCTGTAGTATCCACCGGCGGCGAACTGCTGTGCGATGCCGGGTTGCTGCGACGAGGGGAAGCTGGCTGCGAAGAGCTTGCCGGTCTCGGCGAGGAAGGTGTTGCCGGGCGTGAGCTTGTAGTCTCCGCAATTGCTGTCGTTGTTGCCGAGCGCGGCGTAGACGGGAACGTCGGGAAAGGTCTGGCGTAGCTGGTGGAGGACAAAGCCGATGGTCTTGAGAACAAATGCTTCATAGTCCGCTACGGTGGATTGCGGAGTGAGAGCGCGGAAGCGGCAATCGAACGCGTGGGCGATGATGTCGCCCGTGAGCGTGATGAAGAGCGGATGCGGCTGGCTGGCTTGCATGGCCTTAAGGCTCGACTGCAATACCGGATAAGGAGTATCGACACCGCGTGCGCCGCATTGCGATTGAAGATTGTCAAAGGTCAGGCTTGTGGGGGCATTCGGCTGGTCCGGCGCGGTCGGAGCGGTGAGGATCGCGGACCATTGTGATTCAGGAGCGGCGAGGAGCGCTTTGAATTTCGCCGGGTCGTGCATGGGGTCGAAGTGAATATCGCTCACCATGAGGACTGGGACGTTGGAGGCGGTGCCGGCGACCGGGCGCGCATTGGCTTGCACGATTGAGGCAGAGAAGCCGGGTATCAGGATGAGGACGAAGCTGAGCTGTGAAATGCGCATGGGGGTGAGCTCCTGAGTGCGATGAAGAATGACTTTTGCAGGTAGACACAACAGCAAAGCTTGACGTAGGAAGCATACCGCATGGTTCACATGATTGAGGCTGCGCCGGAGACGAGTGGGTGGAGTGCGACCGCATGCATATTTTTGCGGCTGCTACGCATCGAAGTGAGTCAAGGCTAAAAATTTGACACTGCACTGAGCGGCATTGCCGGTGAAGTTGGTAAGCTGGGCCTTTGGATCGTGGCAATGAATCATGTATTGATCGTGGATGACGAGGCAGAGATCCGGGGCTCGCTTGAGGAGATTCTGCGCGAGGAAGAGTATGGCGTTGCCACGGCGGGCACGGCGGCCGAGGCGATGGTGATGGTGCAGGATGCGCCTTATGATGTGGTGCTGCTGGATATTTGGCTGCCGGACCGTGACGGGCTGGATGTGCTGGGGGAGATTCACGCGCTGCCGGCGGATTCACGGCCGGAGGTGGTGATTATCTCGGGGCACGGCACGATTGAGACAGCGGTGAAGGCGACGAAGCTTGGGGCTTACGACTTTCTGGAAAAGCCGCTCTCGCTCGATCGCACGTTGATTGTGCTGAAGAACGCGATTGAGGCGCGGCGGCTGCGTCGCGACAATCTGGAATTCAAACGGCAGTTTTCGCTGGCGAGCGTGCTGACGGGCGAGAGCGTGCCGGCCAAGGCGCTGCGCCAGCAGATACGGCTGATGGCTCCGACAAACGGGCGGGTGCTCATCTACGGCGAGTCGGGTACGGGCAAGGAGTTGATTGCGCGGGCCATTCATGCGGAGAGTGCTGCGGCGCGACTCGGTATTTGTAGAGCTGAACTGCGCGGCGATTCCGGAGACGCATATCGAGGCCGAGTTGTTTGGGTATCGGCATGGGGCGTTTCCTGGCGGAGGTCCAGGGGCCGTGCAGGGTGCTCCACCGGAGAAGCGCGGAGTGCTGGAAAGAGCCGATGGCGGAACGCTGTTTCTGGATGAAGTGGGCGACATGAGCCTGAAGACGCAGGCCAAGGTGCTGAGCGCGCTCGACGAGCAGTTATTTACGCCGGTGGGCGGGACGCAGCCGATTCGCGTGGATGTGCGCGTGATTGCGGCGACGAACAAGAATCTTGAAGAAGAGATCGCTGAAGGGGAACTTTCGCGAGGATCTCTTTTACCGGCTCAACGTGGTGCCGTTTTCTGTGCCTCCGCTGCGCGAGCGGAAGCAGGATATTCCGCTGCTGGTGCGGGAGTTTCTGGAGGAGTTTGGGCGGCAGTATGGACGGCCGCGCATGGAAGTGAGCGAAGAGGCGCTGGAAGCTCTGGCACAGCATACGTGGCCGGGCAATGTGCGCGAGTTGAAGAATCTTGTCGAGCGGGTGCTGATCCTGAATCCGCGGGCGCTGCGGATCGAGCAGAAGCATCTGCCGCCGCTGACGCAGAAGGCGGGGCGTGCGCACGGAGGAGTTCTCGACGCTGCAGCAGGCTCGCGACGCTTATGAGCGGGATTACATTCTGAAGAAGATGGAAGAGGCCAAGAGCAACGTGAGCCGCGCGGCGGAGTTGCTGGGCTTGGAGCGGAGCCATCTTTACCGGAAGATGAAGGCGCTGGGGATTGCGGTTAGGGAATAGTGCCGGTGATTAGTGGTTAGGAAAAATTGTCCATTGCTCGTGCGGGGACTCGTTCGCTATGCGGATTGGTGAGCCCTTCGCTGTATCGATGAGAGAATGAGGGCATGGCGAACGCTGTCAAGACCGCTTCCACGAAGGACGGAAACAAGCCCGCAGAGACAAAGCCGCTGTTTGGGCGGTGGGCTTTGGGTGCGCTGGTGGTTTTGTGTCTGCTGATTGTTGCCGGCACGATTTTCTTGTGGCAGACAAACGGGCTGGCGGTGAGCATTGCCCCGCTTCACCGGAATGACAAGGGTGCCCGGAATGCACAGAAAACCCTGGTGGATGAAAGCCCTTGGGATACCGCGAAGACGCTTACGGCGCTGGCGGTAACGCAGGAAGAGCTGACCTATGCGCGAGAGGCCGAACGGCTGGCGGATCATGATGTGGATCAGGCTTTCGCGGCGGCTCTGCGGGCTGCGACTCTGCAGCAGAAAACGCTGTCGGGCGCGGCTCTCGAAGAGCAGCAGCGGGTGAAAGACCTGGAGACTGCTGTGGCGTCAGACCAGCAGTCGGTGCAGCAATTGACGCCGAAGGGCGGCGACGATCTGGATGTCGCGAAAGCGCAACTGGGACTGGATCAGGATGAGCTCTCCGATGCGCGGGAAGATCTGGCGCGAGCCTCTGGCGATCAAAGAGGCGAGATTCAGCAGGAGTTGACGGCGCGCGAGGCGGATATGAAGCGCTTTGACGCATCGCAGGCTACTGGCGAAGCGGCGGTGGTTTCGGTACATCGCTATCGCACGCTGGCCGGACTGATCGGCGGATGGCAGCGGCAGAACACGCGGTATGCGCTGTTGCTGCAGGCAAAGCAGGCTTCGCTTGATGCCGCGGCAAGGTTCAGCGCGCAGCACGACGCGCTCGAGAAGGATGCGAAGGCCGGCAGCAGTGCATCGGGCGATGCCGCGGCCACACGCGTGGCGGGATTGAACCGTCTGAGCCTGGAACGGCAACTGATCAGCACCTATGACGACCGCGTGGACACGGAGCAGCGGCTTGCCGCCATTTATGACAAGTGGGCAGCGCAGGTGGCGGTGCAACATAAGTCCGTGCTGCGGCTGATCCTGGTCCAGGCGATGTGGATCTTTGTGATCGTGATATTCGCGATTCTGCTGGATGCGGGGGTGCGGCGGATCACGGAGCACGAGTTGCTGGATCCGCGCAGGCTGCGGACTCTGAGCGGGATATTCCGGCTGGCGATCCAGATACTGGCGTTTGTGGCGATTTTGCTGGTGGTCTTCGGGGCGCCCAGCCAGCTTTCGACGGTGATCGGACTGACAACCGCCGGACTCACGATCGCCCTGCAGGACTTCATTCTTGGTTTTGTCGGCTGGTTCATCCTGATGGGCAAGGGCGGCAACGCGGTTGGCGATGTGGTGGAGATCGACGGCGTTGCCGGCGAGGTAGTGGAGATTGGCCTCTTCCGCACGACGCTGCTGGAGACAGGGAACTGGACTGCGAAAGGACATCCAACGGGCAGGCGCGTGGCCTTTAACAACAAATACGCAATCAGCGGAAAATTTTTCAACTTCACCACGGCCGGACAATGGATGTGGGATGAGCTGACCGTTACGCTTCCGTTGAACGAGGGAACCCATGCCGCGATTGAGCGAGTGCAGGCGGCGGTGGCCGCGGCGACACGCGACGATGCCGAGCAGGCCGAGCGGGAGTGGAAACAGACAGCGAATTCGCGAGGATTGACGCAGTTCTCCGCGCTGCCCGCGGTGAATCTGCGGCCCTCCGCGGGTGGAGTGGATCTGGTGGTGCGCTATGTGACCAAAGCTGTCGATCGGTTTGAAGAGCGCAACAAGATCAACCAGAGTGTGCTGGATGCGTTGCCGGCCGCGCAGGCGACGGAGGGCAACTCGAATTGAGTGGTTGTTGCGCCGGCGTTCGAAAGCACCCGGGAGAGGAAACGGCTACTGCGGCGTGGTGGTCGTCTGCGGCGTCGTGGGAGTCGTCGTATTGGTTGGGCTGTTGCTTCCCGAGAAACTGTTCTGATTAGAGAAGCTGTTCTGATTAGAGAAGCCGCTCTGCCCGGGCGAGTTTGTGGCGCCGGCTCCCTGTTGACCCAGATTGTTCATCATCATGGCCCGGTCAGCCAGCGGGTCATACCAGAACTCCCACTCATTGAAGTGAGTCTTCTTCTTCCAGACCAGAATGGTCGGTTTGGGGCTAACGCTCTCAACGCCAATGATGCCAAGTCCACCCACGGTCAGCGGACTGGTGCTGCTGCCAAACCCGCTCGATGACGAACCGCTAATTGATGAACTGCTGCTGGAAGAACTGCTGCTGGAAGAACTGCTGCTGGAAGTTCCCGAGCTGTCGCCGCCTGTCGTGCTCGTCCCGCTACCGCCGTTCGTCCCGCTGGTTCCTGAGTTGGAGGTGGCGCCCGTTCCGTCTGTCGATGTCGTAGAAGGAGTTCCGCCAAGCTGGCTGCCGCCGAACAGCAGCCCACTGCTTGCCGACGCGGTTCCGTTGGAGGCCGAGGGTCCTCCCGATCCGAGAGCTCCTGATCCATTTAGACCTGATCCATTTGCACCGGGTCCAACTCCCACCAGTGTCGCGCCGCCCGCGCCGCTTATCGGCTGGCCAAAGAAACCATACGAGGGGGTCTTGTTTTCTCCAAAGTGAATCAGGTGCCAGTCGTCCTTGCCCGTCATCGGGTCCTTGTATCGTTTACGCAGGAACCGGATCTGGTTCGTCTTCTCCAAGGCGTCCATCGTTGGAGGATACGCGCCAAACCGCTTGTAGTAGAGCTTGATCGCGCGGACATATTGCTGACCCCGGTGAATCAGTTCAACCTCCCGATCCCGCTGGATCTCCGCTGCCATCCTGGGGGCCGCGGCGGACAGGGCAATCAGTACCATCACCACGAGAAGCAGCACGGCGATCAGGATGTATCCATCCTCCTGCGGAAACATCTGCCTGCCCCGTTCCTTTTGCGGGAAAGGCTTCGTCTTTAGCAAGGGCTGCTTCATTCCATCCTCAGTTTGACACCAGCGGCAGCGTCTGCGTGTTGTTGTAGCTCAAGTCCGTCACCTGCGCCGAGTGGACACTCACGGCGATCACCTTGTATCGATGGCCCACGATATCGCCGGCATACGCCTCGAATACATCGTCTCCGTGCAGGAAGAACGCGGCCTGCTTCCCGTCCCGTTTGGAGGCGTAGCCAAAGTAGCGAAGATCGATCCCCGGCGGCTGCGGCGGTGGTGGAGGCCCCTGCGCGATCGGCTGCGCGTGGGCCGGCCGGGCCGAGGCGAGTGGCTGCGGTATCGGGATGGGAGCCGACTCCGCAGAAAAGATGTTGCGGCCTGTACCCGCGTATTCCACGTCTTCGCTTGCCATCAGCTTGTCCAGATGCAGCGACGGATCGAGCGCCAGCCCCGGATACTTGCGCGCTTCAGGCCCGGCGCCGGTCGAGGGAGCCTTCGCCTGCCTTGCCACGGGAGCGGGTTGTACCGGAGCGGCGGCTCTCGGCGCAGGCGTCGAGCTTCCGCCAAACAACTGGCTGATGACCAGGTAAAGCACGACGCAGAGGAGCACGCCGACAGTTATAACCTTCCACTTACTCTCCGTGCCAAGCTTCATCGCCATGCCTACAGGCCCTCCCTGTGCACGGCGGGAGAAACAGCCGAAGTCTCCTGCGAGCCGGCCGGTTTGGCACTTTCCCGCGCCTGCGGTGACGCGTTGCCCGGAGCCGTGTCCAGCGGAACCCCGCTCGCCTCAGCATCCGCAGGCCGCATCCATGTCGAGAACTGCATGCGCAGATTTACCGTGCCGCTCTGCTGCCCACTGAGCGCCATCGTGCGGATGACGAAGAACGTCTGGCTTCGCTCCAGGCCGTTGACAAACCGCATCACCGGCACGTAGTCGCCGCTCAGGCCGGCATCGATGCGAATCTCGGTCAGATCTCCCGAACCCGGCTCCCGGACATACTGAGCGCGCGTCAACTGCACGCCAGCCTTGTTCTTGATATCGCCGAGCTGCTCCAGCAGCCCCGACCAGCTGGCCGGAATCCGCTTGTCATAAAACGTGTCAATCTGCTTGCTTGCGTCGGAGACTTTTCTGTCCAGGCCACGCAGCGGCGCGGTCTGCACCTCGAGCACGTGAAGCTCAGCCTGCTTCTGCGCCATGGCGTCCACATTGCTGCTGCTGGTCTCGCGCCAGTCCAGCACAAACCGGATACCAAGCACGATCATGGCGATGGCGAGCAATCCGCAAACGACCGCATGCAGGCCCAGCGGCGAAAAGAGCCGCTCTCGAATCTCGGTGGCGCGGTTCATCGCGGATTCTCCTGTGGCGCCGGCTGCCTCGTCGCCGGCTGCCTCTGTCTCGGAGCTACCCTCGGTTCACCCATGGAGTGAGGCTGTCCTGCACCGGGATGGGCTCTCCGCATCGCTTCCGTCGCCGCTTTTCTTTCTGCAAGAGTCGCCGGATTGTACTCGGCGAGAACTTCAAAAGTTACCTTGGGTGGACCGGATTCGTGCACCGGCTGCAACCCGCCCTGCGAGTTGCTCTCCGCGTTCTCGCCCGAGATTCGGGGAGTCATGAATCGCTTCGAGTGCTCCATGTTGCGCAGCATCGCGACTGCCTGCTCGCGTGGCCCTGAAACGCGCAGGTGCAGCGTAATATTGCCGTCCTTGCCGCGCGATGGCTCAATAGCCGTTACCTGGACCCCGGCCGGAAGCACCTGCTCCAGGTCTTCCATCGCTCCGGTCCACGAAAAGTTCTTCTCGTCGAAAAGGCCATTCAGGAACTCAGCCTGTTGCAGCACTCTCGCATTTGCAGGTTGCTGCATCTGCTGCCGGTAGCCGGTCTGTTCCCTCTGCACCTGCTGCGCCTGGCGATCGACTTGTTGTTCCTTCGCCGCCATATCCAGCGCCGCCTGGTGAAAGTGCATTAATCCCAGGCCAAACAGCAGCGACAGTCCGGCAAGTATCCCCATGCCGATCCTTAACTGCTTGATCGCGGGCCCGTGGTCGGTATATGGGCGCGATGCGAGATTGATCGTTACCTTCATGCCACCGTCCCCGCCAGCGCCCCTGTCACCCCTGCAACGGAATGACGGCCTACCGCAGAGCTAAGCCCCAGTACAGTCTTCACTACCGTCTCCCCCACCGACAGCGCCGGATCGTCGATCAGGTCGGCAAACTCATCCGCGCTCATCAGGCCCGAGTGGAAGAGCCGGTGTGGTCTCGCCTGCAGCTTATCCTCATAAAAAGCCGCAGCCACGGCGACCGCCCGCTGCACCTCGGATTTGCGCGCTTCTTCGTCCTCCGGCAACTCCAGCATGCGATACAGCAGGATGTCGTCTCCCGAAACGATGGACGTTGTCAGGGCCCGGGTGCTCAGGTGAGCCGCCATCAGCGCCTCCTGGCTATCCACCGCGGCCAGCACCGCCAGAGTCGAGGGCATCACCGCGCCTGGCTCATACCCGGCCGCCCGCACAATCGACTCATACTCGGCCAGCACGGGCCCCGGCATCACCGCCGTCAGCACCCGCCACTGCGTCCCCAGGTTCTCAGAACCTGTACTCAGCACCTGGTAGGAAATACCCGCAGTCTCCACGTCGAAATGAACCGACTTCCGCAGGCGGATCTTCAACACCGCCAAAGCCTCTTCGGCGCGCGTTGGAAACGTATCGAAGTCGAGAATGAATACCCGCACGGCCCCGTCCGGCACCACTACCGTCACAGCCTTCGTCTTCGGCTGCACCCGGTTGAGCGCCGACCGCAGCGCCGCGGTCACGGCATCGGTCCGGGCGATGTTGCCTTCGTTCAGGCTGGGCTCAACGCTCGACGGCGGCAGAGACTCCGCAGCGTAAACGGGCGACTGCCCCGCCGCGATCGAAGCCGCAACCACGCTCTCGGTCGAGATTTCACACGCTGCGGCCGGGCGCCCACCCTGCACCACGCCTATCGGAACTCGAAACCCTGCCATGCGAAGTGAATCTCCCTTTCCATTCCATCACGGAACCAACTGCTTCGCCACTTATCCCTCTGCGAAATCTGAGGGTCTTCGCCAATCCGGTTTATGCCCCGGAAAAGGGATCATACTTTCGCTGCAAAATCGCACACGCGCTTCACGCTGGCGCCTCTATCGCGACGCCTCGATAAATGTGACCTTGTTGATCTCCTTCAGCGTCGTCAAACCGCGCCCGACCCGATCGAGCGCCGACTCGCGCAGGAACGACATGCCTTCCTTCTGCGCCAGCTTCCGTACTTCGGACGTCGGCTTCTTGTCCAGGATCAGCTCGCGGATCGGGTCGGTCAGGTCGAGCAGTTCGTGAATCGCTGTTCGCCCTCGATACCCAGTGCCGCCGCACTCGATGCAGCCGGAACCCTCGCGGAACTCGAAATTACGCCATTCCACCGGATCGAGCCCGCTCTGCACCAGCATCTCGTCTGAGTGCTGCACCGTGTGCGCGCAGTGCGTGCAGATCGTGCGCACCAGCCGCTGGGCAAGAATACAGTTGAGTGCCGAAACAAAGTTGTAAGCCTCGACGCCCATGTTCAGAAAGCGTCCCAGCACGTCCACCACGTTGTTCGCGTGAACGGTCGTAAAGACCAGGTGTCCGGTCAGCGCCGAGTTGATTGCGATCTGCGCCGTCTCCGCATCGCGGATTTCGCCGACCAGGATCTTGTCCGGATCGTGTCTGAGAATGCTGCGCAAACCGCGGGCAAATGTCAGTCCCTTTTTCTCGTTTACAGGAATCTGCGTAACGCCGCGAATCTGATATTCGACCGGGTCTTCAATCGTGATGATCTTGTCTTCGTCGCTCTTGATCTCGTTCAGCGCCGCGTAGAGCGTCGTGGTCTTGCCCGAGCCTGTCGGCCCCGTCACCAGAACCATCCCGTAAGGCTCGCGAATATACCGCCGGAACCGCGCCAGGTCCGACTCCGCAAATCCCACCACATCGAGATTGAGGTTGCGGAACTTCTCGCTCATCGACTCCTTGTCGAGCACGCGGAGCACCGCATTCTCGCCATGCACCGTAGGCATGATCGAGACGCGGAAGTCGATCAACCGTCCCTTGTAACGAACCCGGAAACGCCCGTCCTGCGGCACGCGCCGCTCGGCGATATCCAGTTCGCTCATGATCTTGATGCGCGAGAGGATCGTCTGATGATGTTCACGCGCAATCGGAGCCATGGCCGGCTGCAGCACGCCGTCGATGCGGTACTTCACCAGCAGCGAATCATCATAGGTTTCGATGTGCACGTCCGAAGCCCGTCGCTCGAGCGCCGTAAAGATCGTCGTATCCACCAGGCGGATGATTGGGCTCAGGTCTTCATCGCCCGCCAGCTTCTCGATCGAGATATTCTCGTCCTGATTTTCGTCGCCGGTGAGTACGTCAAAGGTGAGTCCCTCGCTGGCCTCTTCCAGCACGCGCTGCGACTGCTCCGTCTTCTTCAAGAGATCGGTGATCTGCGTCAGCGTAGCCACGCGCGGCTCGATTCGCTTCCCCAGCAGCCCGGCGATCTCGTCCAGCACCATCAGCTTCGATGGATCGCTGACCGCAATCAGCAGCACATCGTCGCGCATTTCCAGAGGCACGAAGTTGTACCGGAACATCAGCTCCACCGGCACCGTCCGCAGCAGATCGTGCTGAATCTTGAAGTGCTTCAGGTCCGCAAACTCGGCGCGATACCGCCGCGCCAATTGCTCCGCCTGCGCCCGCTCGTCGGCAGCCGTACCCATGCCAAACGCCCCACTGCCGGGCGTGTTCTGCGGAGGTGTCATTACTGCGTCAGCCATTGTTACCTCGATGAGTGCGAGTGTGAAGTGTGAGTGCGATCTGTGGAGACCGAGATCGTCAGGGCGGAATCGGGATGCGCTGCGATTTCAGGTGAAGCGTGTGGCTTCGAGCGCTTGTTGTGTTTCCCGGTCACCGCAATCAGCATGAAAATCATCCTGCCTGAATCATCAGATCCCGAAACGACTTTGCCAAAACCAACCTCGCCTTTCACACTCACACTGTCTTTAATGCTGCATTTCCTGCAACTGTCCCAAGGAAAAGATCGGCAGATAAAGCGCAATGAGAATAATCACCACAAAAACGCCCATCACCAGCAGAATCAGCGGCTCAATCAGCGCCATCGCCGCCGTCAGCGCTGTCTCCACGTCTTCCTCAAAAAACTCAGAGACCGAATTCAGCATCTGCGGCAGTGCGCCCGTTTGTTCGCCGACCGCAATCATCTCTGTCGCTACGGGCGGAAACACCTTTGTCGTCTCCAGCGAAGACGCCAGGCTCTTGCCCTCGCGCACCCTCACCACTGACGAAACCACCGCCTTTGCAATCCTGTTAGACGAAATCGACCGCGCTGCCGTTTCCAGCGAAGGCACCAGCGGCAACCCGCCCGTCAGCAGCGTGGAAAGCGTCCGCCCGAAGAGCGCCACCTGGTACTTGATCCAGATCTTGCCAAACACCGGCAGGCCGATCCGGAACGCATCCACCAGATCCCGCCCCTTCGGCGTCTTGGCATAGCGGTTCACGGCAAAGGCCACAAGGGCCAGCCCTGCCGCCACATACAGGCCCTTGTGCTGCGCCTCCACGCCAAATTGCAGCAGCAGCAGCGTAATCTGCGGCAGACGCGAGCCCATCTGGTCGTACAACTGCGCAAAGCTGGGCACCACCACCGTGATGAGGAAGATGAACAGCGCAATCACGATCACGATCAGCACCGAGGGATAGATCAGCGATGCTGTCAGCTTCTTGCGAAAGGTCAGCGACACGCGCTGAAAGCTCACGAACCGGTCCAGCACTTCCTGCAGATTGCCCGACCGCTCGCCGGCCAGCAACGTCGTCGTATACATCGCCGGAAATCCGCCTTGCGCCTCAAACGCCTGCGACAGCGATTCGCCCGTCTTGACGCGAGCCGTCACATCCAGCAGTTGCTCGGCAAATCGCTGATTTCGCTGGTTTTTTGCCAGCATCTCCAGCGACCCATGTATCGGCAATCCGGCCCGGATCAGCGTCAGGAATTGCTGGTTAAAGATCAGGAAGGTCTCGAGCTTGGTCTTCTTACCACGCCCTCCAAACACCATCCCGCCCTTCGGCTTGACTGAGAAGACGTGGTATCCGCCATGGGCAAACCGCTGCCGCAGCTCCTCTGCCGTGGCCGCCGAGTGTGTCTGCTCCTGCACCCGTCCCCGTTCGTCCGCTAATTTGATAACAAATTCGGCCATGATTTTCCGCTGCGGTCCCTCGCAAGAGGCACATTAAACCTTCCCTTATCTTGCACAAAGGGTATCAGTTTCCACTATTCCGCATTGAACTAGACGCAAACTATCCGGGTTGCGCTCAGAGAATGGGAAAACAGGTTTTTCTGAATTTCGCCATGATCATGTCAGCAGCGAAACTCCAATAGTCTTTGCCGCAGCCGAAAGAGCTCTGTCGAGAGTCGCCAGCGGCAAACCGTTCCGCAACGCCACGTCAAGATAAGCCGCGTCGTAAAACGAAAGCTGATAACCGCGGGCATACCGCAGGATCGCCTGGTCGTCCAGCATTTCGTCGATGTCGATCTGGAACGAATTCAAAATCCTGAGATACGCGTTCGACTCATCGACGGTAAGCCGTTTTCGTCGTTCATTGGTTACCAGAACATTTCGAACTTCAAACCACCAGATTCCGGGAACAAGCGCCGAATCAGTTCGCATCTCAGCCAATAGGCGCTCCGCAATTGGGTGTGATTCATCTGCCAGCGCCCATACTGCAGCAATAGAAACATCCAAAACAAACGGCATCAGGCTCGCCCCTCATCGCGAGCCGACAATATTTCCTCAATCGATAACCTGCCGATTTTGTGACGCAGCGTCCTCATTTCCTCCACGGCCTTCGCTCTATCCTCCTGTAGCTTGGCGGCGTCAGGCACAATATGCGCAATTGTGCGCCCGTGCCGGGTGATCGTCACCGTCTCACCGCGTTCCACGCCATCAAGAATTTTGAGAAATTGTGTCTTCGCTTCTGAAGCAGCTACCACGCGCATCGATTTATCTCTTCATGCCGGATTGCCAGCTGTGGAATTGACCAATCCAATTGACCACTTATGATGGTAGCACAGCATAGCTCAAACCGTTTCACGCACCCCATGTATGCTGATCTCGTTCCAACTCCGTGAAATCAAACGGAAACCAACCCATGACCACCTCCGCAGACCGGCCCCCTGTCCTCCGTGAAGCAGCCCGCCGCTACTGGCTGATCTTCTCCGCCCTCGCCGCCGGAATCCTCATCGGCAGCCTCTCCGTCGCGGCCTGGTGCCACTTTCATGGCGAGTCCAAAGTCTTCGGCGCCACCTACCCCCGCGAGATCGCCCGCGTCACTTTCACCGCCGCCGGAGACGTGATTCCCCACCAGGCCGTCGTTCAATCCGCCGCCGCTCACAAGACCGACACCAACCACGACGGCTGGGATGCTCTCTTCGCCGACGTCGCGGATCTCTTCCAATCCTCCGATTTCGGCTTCGTCAACCTGGAAACCCCGGTCGCTCCCGCCCACTCGCACGGATCGAAGCCCTTTCTCTTCGACGCCCCCGTCGCCCTGCTCGACGCCCTCAAAGCCAGCGGCGTCAAAGTCGTCAGCTTTGCCAACAACCACGTCATGGACCAGGGCTGGGCCGGCTTCGCTGAAACCCGCGAGCACCTCACCGCAGAAGGCCTCCAGTTCGCCGGCACCGGAGATACCGCCCAGACCGCCTGGAAGCCCATCATTCTCGAAAAGCCGGTTCCCAATGGTCAGCCCATCAAGATCGGCATCCTCGGCATGACCCGTTGGCTCAACGGCAACCGCAACCCAGACAAAGACGACCAGCCCCACGTCAACTTCTTCCCCTATCCCAATGAAGCAAACGGAGCTCCCGGTCTCGACGAAGCAGGCGTCCTCGAAGCCGTCAAAGCTGCCCGCGCCCAATGTGACTTCCTCATCCTCTCCATCCACTGGGGCATCGAATACGCCCCCGCTCCACGCCCGGAAGACGTCGAGCTCGCCCACAAGCTCATGGACGCAGGCGCCAGCGTCCTCCTCGGCCACCACCCCCATGTGCTCCAGCCTGTCGAGACCTACTTCACCGCGGATAATCGCAGCACCGTCATCTTCTACTCACTCGGCAACTTCCTCTCCAACCAGTCCCGTGGCTACATTGATGGCCTGATGCCAGACAAGACCGCCGAGCCTCGCCAGTCCTTAATCGTGCGTTTCGCAGCGGTAGAAAGAGATTATGGTCCGGCCGGCAAGCGCTTCGAACTCGGCAGCGTCGCCATCTACCCCGCCTGGCAGGAGAACAACCGCAACGACGTCCAGCGCGGGCGCGAGAAAGAACCCTTCATCCACACCGTTCTCATAGACCGCGTGATCCCGCCGGCCGCCGCTGAGGTCGCTTCACTGGATCAGCAGAACGCCGCCAAGGCGAAAGAGGGAACTGCGCTCACGCCGGCCGAGAAGGCGCAGTACATCGAAGCCACCAACCGCCTCAAGCTCTACCAGCATCAGCGTGAGCTCATCCTTGCCCGCACCGGTGACGAATACTTCGCCGATCCGCCGCCGCTGCCAAAACACTGAGCCGCTGCGCTACGTCGCGGCGGGTGGTCCAAACCAGGTGGCAAGCGCATCAGCCAGACCTGCGTGCGCGCCGTCTCCGATCCAGGCCACATAGCCGTCAGGCCGAACCAGGACGGCAGCGGGAGCGGTGACCACCCCGATCGCTGGTAGCTCCCACGTCCCCTCGTATCGGGCGTCGATCAATTGCACGCGATCCGCCCATGGAGTGATGTCGAGGGCGCCGGGCTCACCGAGATTGAGCAGGACTGGCCTGGCACCATGCAGCAGCGTAAAAACCCGCCGCGGGCCGTTGGCGGTGACCAGGTCAAGATCGGGCATGCGGCGTCCCAGCAGTGGGTGCCCCTCGCCGAGGTCATAGCGAATGCCCAGACCGGAGTTTTCCGCGGCGACGTGTTTGCGAACCGCATCCAGTTTGAGGAGACCGGCAAGCGTCTCTCCGAGAGCCTTCGTGCGATCATCCGGCCGCTGAAGCGCGACATGCGCCATCGTGTTGCGCAGCACTCGGGCGGCTATCGGATGGCGCTCGGCATGGTAGGTATCCAGCAGGCTTTCCGGCGATATCCGCCTGACCACCTGCGCCAGCTTCCATCCGAGATTTACGGCATCCTGCACGCCGATATTGAGTCCCTGCCCACCCATCGGCGGATGCACATGCGCGGCGTCCCCGGCCAGCAGTGCCCGTCTGTCGCGATACGCAGCAGCCTGGCGAGTCATGTCTGTAAACCGGGAGATCGAGATGGGACTGTGGGCTCCATAATCGGTTCCGTACACAGCGATGAGCGCCTCGCTGAGATCGCTCAGCGTCGGCTCGCCGCCAATCTTTAGCTCCTGCTCGGTCAGCACCACCCGCATCGCCTGAGCTTCTTCCAGCTTGCCAATTGCATGGGTCCCTGTAGCATCCTCGCGAAAGCCCCATGCCGGCTCCTCGGTGATTCGGACCTCGGCGATCAGCCAGCTCTTCGTCGGATCCCACCCGGCGAACTCGATGCCCGCTGCCTTGCGGACCACGCTGCGTCCGCCGTCGCAGCCAACAAGATATTCCGCTCGCAGCGTTGTACCGTCCGACAGCGAAACGTCGACGCTCAACTCGTCCTGCGCAAAACCGATGACCTCACGTCCGCGATAGATCCTCACCCCAAGCTCGTCGACCCAATCGGCAAGGATGCGCTCGATCTGTTGCTGCCACACGTGAAGGAAGTAACTATGCCGTGTGGGAAAGTCGCTGATATCCACGGGAGTGTGGTGGAAACTTATCCCCATCCGATGCAACTGTCCCCGCGCGAGGAACCGATCCGCAATTCCTCGCTGATCGAAGACCTCGATTGTGCGTGAGTGCAGACCGCCTGCGCGCGATCCGACAAGGTCCTGGCTGGCGCGCCGCTCGACAATGGCCACGTCGACGCCCGCCAACGTCAACTCGCCCGCCAGCATCATCCCTGTCGGGCCGCCTCCTGCAATCACTACCGCATGTTCGGTCATCATGCCTCCCATTTCCCTCATCGCGCCTCCCGTTTCCGGATTCTTTGTTTCAGTCGACGATCATGAGTCATGTACCGGGTCTTGCCGCAAGCCCCCCGGCGCGCTATATCTTAGAAGTGGGGGGAGAAATATCGCTCTCCTTTCGCTCGCTTTCTGTGGCCGGTTACTGCTGACGCACTACTTCGGCCGTACAGAACCAGCCGAAGGAATGTGACTTACTCTTCAGCATGCTGGATCGCACGTACCTTCCACTCCCTACCCGAAGCCAGCCCAATACCGAGAAAAATCGACCCAAGCACAAGGTGAAAGACATCATCTCCCGTGTGCAACAGTATCGGCCCGAAATACCATGCCCGGTTCATCGCTGGATTTCCCAGTACCAGTCCCAGCATCGCCAGCGTTAGATAGAACACTCCTGACCCAATGCAGAACCGCTTGGATGCAGTCGCACCGAGGAAGCTCACTCCTAATGCCAAAGCGCCCCACACGAGGTGCATGAGATTGTGATAGCGGTCGCCGATGCCACCGGCCAAAACCAGCACGCCCATGAGCACAAATATTCCGCCAAAAAACCGGCACGCCATCTGCGCGCCATCGCCCGTGGTTTTCCTGCTCCTGAAGTTCTGTATCGTCGCGGCAACACCGGCGATATCCGCCACCGCAAGAGCAAGCAACTGCAACACCTTGCCCAGAAAAATACCTGCCGTAAAATGCCCCAGCGAACCGGGATGCGTCAGCCGAAGAATTTCCGCAGGCATCCTCGCGAAGGAGCCGGACGTCACCAACAGCGCGATCAGCGCACCGATTCCGGGCGTCCACCACCAGCGCGCTCCCCTCACCATAACGCCCGCGATTGCGATGAAGATCACCGGTCCTGGAGGAAACTTGGGATACGAGGGATCGCCCGACAGCCACTGTATCCAGAGAGCGATCGCCAGCGCGACAAGTGAAGCCACAGCCACCTTGGTAAGTATCGTCAGTTTTGTTTTCACAGTGCTACTCCATTCCCTTGCCGATTTGCTCTAAGCGCTCAGGCCAGCGCGACCGCAGTTTGTCGGCCTTGATCCGTTGCTCGGGATTCAGAACAGCCGCATAGACCTTCGCCGTAAAGTGCTCCTTCTCCACCAGCAGCTTTGACAGCGTCGCGCCTTGCCGGGTCGCTATCTCATCGACTTTGCTCTCGTCGATGTTGCCCTTCGCAGTGGCGCCATCCATCTCCCGGCTCTCCGCGGCGAACTGCTGAACCAGCCCTGAAACCGCGGGCTTTTCAGCGAGCCACATCGACCTGATCTGCTGTCTTTGCGCATCGCTCAGATCGAGCTCATGCCCCACGTATCCGATGGGTCCCCAATGTCCGGCCCAATGGTGAAAACATCCATGCCATCCCCGCGAGCTTGCTCTGGCGACCAACACGCCAGCGGCCACAATCAATACAGCCACGCATGACCAAATGAGAATTCGTTTCATCGCAACAGCTCCTTTTTTGTCTGCAACTTCATTCGAGCATCGCCTCAGCTCGCATGCGGTCAAGCTTGATTAAGCTGCATAAAGTTTTGTAAAGACCGGTTGTTGCGCGCTCTTCCGCACTAAGATCAGTAGTCGGAGTGGTCGCTATGGCAATGGCCCGAGTGCTCATCGTCGACGATGATGTGGATCTGTGCAGGCTTCTCGCCGAACGCCTCAATTCAGAGGATTTCGCAATCGAAGCCGTGCACAACGGACAGCGCGGGCTGGACCTCGTTCTCTCGCAGGACTACGCTCTCGTCATCCTCGACCTGATGCTTCCCGGCATGATGGGGCTCGATGTGCTGCGCCATGTGCGTGAGCGCTCTGCGGTTCCTATCCTCATTTTGACGGCGCGCGGCGATGACGTCGATCGCATCGTAGGTCTGGAAATCGGAGCGGACGACTATCTTCCCAAGCCATTCAATCCTCGCGAGCTCATCGCCCGCATCCGCGCTATTCTTCGCCGCACGCAGCACGTAAAGAACGCCGCGGCTCCCCTGATCGTCGAAGACCTCCGCCTCGATCGCACCGCCCGCGAAGCATGGATTGCAGACAAACGCGTCGATCTCACCAGCGTCGAATTCACTTTGCTCGAAGCGCTTCTCGATCACGCCGGACAGGTGCTCACACGCGACGATCTCACTGAAACTGTCCTCGGACGCAAGCTCGGCCCCTTTGACCGGGTCATCGATGTCCACGTCAGCAACGTGCGACGCAAACTTGCGAATGCGGCAGATGCAGGCGAGCGCATCAAGACCATACGCGGCAGCGGATATCTCTTCGCCGTGCGATCCGAGGCAAGATGAAGCTGCCCATGCACAGCCTCTTCTGGAAGATATTCCTCTGCTTCTGGGCGACCGTCGTAGCCATCGTGATCTCGATCATCCTCACCTTCGCGCTCGATCCGCAACGCACTTCATCCCCATGGCACGAGAACATCCTGCAAATAGCGCGCTACGCCGGCACATCGGCCATCGAGGAGACCGAGCTTCACGGCGCAACCGCTGCTACCGCTTACATGCAGAGCCTCGGTAATCGCACCCACACGCAAGCATGTCTTGCTGACAACGCAGGCACCGCTATCGCCGACGGTGGCTGCGCGCTCTTCCTCCTCGAAGTGGCGCGTGCCGCATCCACGGGCAATCCGCAAATCACGTTGAGGTACCATCTCGCTCGTGTTGCGCTTCCACTGCAAAGTGCAAACGGCAAGCGATATATTTACGCCGCTGAGATTCCGACCAGCGTCCCGACCGTCAGTAAAGCCGCCATCTTTACCCGCATATCGATTGCAATTCTTGTCTCCTTCTGCATCTGCTACTGGCTCGCAAAATATCTTACCGATCCCGTGCTCCGTCTGGCGTGAAGCCTCGCGCAGCCTCGCTGCCGGCGACCTGAGCACCCGCGCTTCACAGGCATTGGAGCAGCGCAACGATGAGCTCGGCTCTCTCGTCCGCGACTTCAACACCATGGCCGCGCAGATCGAAGAGCTCATATCCCGCCAGCGTCAGCTCACCTACGATCTCTCCCACGAGCTGCGTTCACCGCTAACAAGGCTCGGTATCGCGCTCGATATTGCACGCGAACGAAAAGGCAACGATGCCGCCTTCGACCAGGCCGAACAGGATCTCACACGCATGAACGAGATGATCGGCCGTATGCTGACCATGGCAAGGCTCGACACATCGCTCGGCGAATTACAAACAGAGCAGATTGATCTCACCGATCTTGTAGCATCCGTAGTTCGCAGTGCAGAGTTCGAATCCCACGACCGCATCAACGCCGTCGTCTTTACCCAGCAGCAGCCATTCTTCGTCAACGGCAACGCGGAGTTGCTTCACAGCGCTATCGAAAACGTCATTCGAAACGCCATCCGTTACACCCCGCCCGATACCTCCGTAGAAGTCCATCTGCAACACGCAAGTGAGCAGGGCAGGGCCTTCGTCCAACTATCGATCCGCGATCACGGTCCCGGCGTTCCAGAAGAAGAGCTGTCCAATATCTTCCGGCCGTTTTATCGGGTAGGCACAGACCGCGACCGTCAATCCGGCGGCGCAGGTCTCGGTCTCGCCATCGCTGATCGCGTCATCCGCCTCCATGGCGGCACCATCCGCGCCCGCAATGTAAGTGGTCTCTGTGTCGAGATGCTATTACCATCCGCAGCAGAGAACTCCGCTTAGCGCCACTACCAGCCCATCTGACGCATCCGTTCGAGAATGATCCCGGCGTAGCGGTTCATGCGCTCCGGCCGCCGCTTCAGCGGAGCAGGCAACACCGCTGCCAGCCGCGCTGCATCCTCCACGTTGATATTTCGCGCAGAAGTGCGATAGTGATACTCACACGCCGCCTCTGCACCATACACGGCAGGTCCCCACTCTACCTCGTTTAGGTAAAGCTCCAGAATCCGCTTTTTGCCTAGCACGAACTCAGCCACCGGCACCAGCGTGAACTCGGCCCCCTTGCGCAGAATCGAACGGTTCGTTCCGAAGAAAAGATTCTTCACCAGTTGCTGCGTGATCGTCGATCCTCCGCGCAGCCGTCCGCCTTCTTCGTCCTCTTCAGCGGCAAGCTGCATCGCATGCCAGTCGAATCCGTGATGCTGATAAAACCGCGCGTCCTCCGCAGCTACAACGGCATGCTGCAGATTTAGCGAGATCTGGCTCATCGGCACAAACTCATAACGCTCGTGATACGGCTTGTTGTGAACCCACGCCTGAAACCGCCGCTCCACATGCACCGCGGTCGTCGGCGGATCGACCCAGCGATAGAGCAGCAACGTAAACGCCGCGAGCAGCCACAATCCCGCGAGGGCAATGCCAAGCCCCAGCAGAGAAGCAGTGATTAGCTTTTTCCGGTTCCATTGGCGCGGGAACCATTGGGGCGTAATGGAGCGTGCAATCACAGAGTCAGAATAACGGTTTAAGCTGTGTTGAGTATCTTTCTCACCCGTAAGCCGGTAATGGAGAGAAGCTCTTATGAAAAGCCTCTTTGAAGCCTCTTCTGTGGCTGAACTCAGAAAACGCATCGAGTCTCTTGGACCGGACAGCGAAAGACAATGGGGCGCGATGAACGTTGCGCAGATGTTGTCGCACAATTCCGCGTGGATGGAAATGGCTGCTGGATTGAATTCGCCCCGGCGAGTTTTCATTGGGCGGATCTTTGGGAAAATGGCGAAGAAATCCGTACTGGGCGATAAGCCAATCGGCCGGAACATGCCCACAGAGAAAAGCCTGATCCGGACGACGGAGTGTCATTTCTTCGAGGAGCGAAAGCGCCTGCTTGATTGGGTCGATCGTTTTGCGGAGGGCGGCGCCGAACATTGCACCACCCACCCTCATTGTTTTTTCGGCCCGATGACTCCTTCCGAGTGGGCCATCCTCGGCTACAAACATATCGACCATCACCTGCGCCAATTCAACGCCTGAAAGAGCCGAGCCCGTTCGGCAGGTACTTTGATCCGTGCGCAGACTCGCAAGCAACTCAAAGCGGCCTGCACGCAGCATCAGTACCCGTTCACCACCAGCCACTCTTCCGTGATCTCAAACTCGGCCTTTTTCGCGGCTTCCACCCGCTGCCCCATTTGCGCGACAGCCAGTTTCATCAGCACATCCACCTCTACATTCACCGGCGCTCCCGCGCTCAGCGTATGCAGATTGGTCCGCCAGTATGTCAGCGGCAAAATCGCAATCGAGATCGTGTCTCCACCCTCGGGAATCGTCGTCTTCGCAATCGTCAGGCTGATGCCTTCAATCGTTACCGATCCCTTCTCCACCACGAATCTGCGCACATGTTCCGGCACCCGCACCGTCAGCCACCAGTCCGTCGTCTCTCGCGCCGCTTCCAGTTCCTCGGCAGTTGTGCTCGTCGTCAGCGGAGCCACCGGTTCGAGCGAAACCAGCGTGCCCGTCCCGTCCACATGCCCCTGCACAATATGTCCGCCCAGCGGAGCACCGGCAGCAGTCGGCAGTTCGAGGTTCACTTTGGAGCCGGCCTTCAGCGATCCTAGCGAACTTCGCTCCAGCGTCTCCGCCGCCAGGTCAGCGTAGAAGTACCGCGGATTCACCTCCAGCGCGGTCAGGCACACGCCCGACACCGCCAGCGAATCGCCCTCACGCAGCGTTGCCGCCAGCTCCGGAGCATCGACCGTGATACGCTTCACCGCGCCGTGCTCCACCACGCTGACAATCGTTCCCGTTCGCTCGACAATTCCTGTGAACATACATCCAGCTTACCGCCTGGTGTTGCCCGCGAAGCACCCGGATTTCGAAACACCAAGGCGAAAGATCACCGAGACTCCGCCAATCTCCAGATGCCCAACACGCCGTCCGGAACTCCTCCCAGAAGCCCGTTAGAGATAACTTCCGGGTTGTAACTATCTGTCACTCTTGCCAGTGTCCGCAGACTTGCCACTCCGTTGATGTCACTGACGGGTCAGACAGGTAAAGGGCTGTTGACGCTCAGATCGCGGATCTGCAGAAAGATCTGCTCGAAGAGAGTGTATGTCCGCCTTCATGGCTGACGAAATATGCGTGCGTTGCTCGGGTGGTCAAGACGCCGGTATGGAGCGATGTAGCGCAGGTAAATCACTGCAAGCAAACCCATCCAACGCGAGGAGAAAAACAGATGGCGAAGACAACGAAGCCGAATATCCTCTTCATCATGGCAGACGATATCGGCTGGTTCAATATCAGCTGCAACAACAACGGCATCATGGGCTACCGCACGCCCAACATCGATCGCATCGCGAAGGAGGGCGCGAACTTTACCGATTTCTACGGTCAGCAGAGTTGCACTGCCGGCCGCGCCGCCTTCATCACAGGCCAGTCTCCGATCCGTACGGGCCTCACCAAGGTCGGTATGCCGGGCGCGACGCTAGGCCTCAGCTCCGAAGATCCGATCCGTTGGCGTGTTCATGAAGAACTTCGGCTATGCCACCGGCCAGTTCGGCAAGAACCACCTCGGCGACCGCAACGAGCACCTGCCCACCGTCCACGGCTTCGACGAGTTCTTTGGCAACCTCTACCACCTGAACGCCGAAGAAGAGCCGTACTACCCCAACTATCCCAAGGATCCGAAGTTCCGCCAGCAGTTTGGCCCGCGTGGCGTCCTCAAGTGCAAGGCAACCGACAAAGACGACACCACGGTCGATCCGCAATTCGGCAAGGTCGGCAAGCAGATCATCGAAAATACCGGTCCGCTGCCCAAGAAACGCATGGAGACAGTCGACGAGGAATTTCTGCGCGGGTGCGCTCGACTTCATCGACCGCAAATCGAAAGGGGACGGCCCTTGGTTTTGCTACTTCAACCCGACTCGAATGCACATCTGGACGCACCTAAAGCCGTCGTCAGTTGGCAAGACCGGGCTCGGACTCTATCCTGACGGCATGGTGGAGCTCGACGGCTATGTCGGCCAGCTCCTCGAGAAGCTCGACGATCTTGAAGGTTGCCGACAACACTATCGTTGTTTTCACGACGGACAACGGCGCCGAAGTTAATTCGTGGCCGGACGGCGGCGCGACACCATTCCGCGGCGAGAAGGACACGAACTGGGAAGGCGGCTGGCGCGTCCCCTGCGTCATGCGCTGGCCCGGCGTCATCGAGCCCGGCCGTGTCATCAACGACATCTGCTCCCTTCAGGACTTCATCCCGACTTTCGCCGCTGCCAACGGCGAGCCCGATCTGGTCGAGAAAGTGAAGAAGGGATACGAGATGATCGGCAAGACCTACAAAGTTCATCTAGACGGCTTCAATCTAATGCCTTTCCTCTCGGGCAAGCAGGAGAAATCGCCGCGCGACGGCTTCCTCTACTGGAGCGACGACGGTGACTGCATGGCGATGCGTGTGGGTCACTTACAAGGTCGTATTCGCCGAGCAGCGCAGCCACGAGCCTCGGTGTCTGGCGTGAACCGCTGTCCCCCTTGCGCGTACCGAAATTCTTTGACCTGCGCGCGGATCCCTTCGAGCGCGGCGAGGACGAGCATCGGCTACGACGACTGGTTCTTGCAACAAGTACCTTCTGCATGTACCTAGCGCAAGCTATTGTCGCGAAGTGGCTTTCGAGCTTCAAGGAGTTTCCACCGCGCGCCAAGGCGGCGAGCTTCAGCATCGACCAGGTTGTCGACAAGCTGATGCCTAAGAGTTGATCCAAAGCCGTGGATGCCGTCGACTTTCTGTCGCCTGGCGCAACATTCCTGCCGGAGGCCGCTGTCACCAGCGAGTTGCCAGCGGCCTCTGCAGGAGAGATGGATTCTGACGAGAGGCATTCTGGTGGCGCCGAATCATGGGCCATCCGGAAATGATTCTCAAATGGCGTTAACAGTACTCATTCACGCCAAGGTTCACCCAACACAGCTCAGAAGATGGATTGTCGCGCCAGCTCCAATCGCAGAATAGGCTTCTCCGGAGACCATCGCGCTACCTCGCGAAATCCGGCTCTCAGAAATGTCGAGGCGTATCCCGTGCTTGTCGCGCTCGGCGAGACTGCGCCATCGAGCGGATACGCTTCAATCGCCGGTGCGCCTGCACTGCGAGCCATCGCAATCGCGCCATCGATAAGCGCCCGCGTCACGCCCTTGCGCCGCCATCTCTTGCGCACATAGAAGCAGGAGATAGCCCATACAGGCATCGCATCCACGCGCTTAAGTCGCCATGTCTTGTCGAGCCATGGCAGCGCATCGCGCGGAGTCACCTGGCACCATCCGACCGCAAGTTCACCGGCAAATGCCAGCATTCCCGGCGGCGGACCCTCCGATACTACGGCGTGAAAATCCCGTCGATTGTCACTCGATTCTCGCTTCCGGTAAGCCGCGCCAATCCGCCAGTACATGCACCAGCACCCGGCGCACGCCCCGCGCTCGCCAAACAGATCCTCCAATGCAGGCCATAACTTTGCCGAAACAGGGCGAACTATAAGTCCCTCGAGCGGCGTCTTCACTTCGCCGGTCACTCCGAAACCTTGCTCCAGGGATCGCGCAACAGAGCGCTCACGCTGAAATCATTCCCGTGCCGCTCAATCTCCGCATGTTGTAGAGCCACCGCCGGGCTCAACGCACGAAATGCCGGCACCGCATCCGAGCCCATGATCTGGGGCGAACAGAATATCTTCATCCGGTCCACCAGCCCGGCTGCCAGCAGGGCAGTGTTGAGCCGCGTACCCGTCTCCGTCAGCAACGTCAGCACGCCCTCTGCTCCGAGTCTCTCAAACAGCTTCGGCAGGGAAACACGTCCTGCCTCCGAAGCCAGTGTTTCCACCCGCACACCCCGCTCCGTCAACGCGTCGATTCGCTTCTGATCCTGGCTCACCGTCGCTACCACGACATCATCGTTCGCCGTCTTCACCAGCTTCGAATCCAGCGGCATGCGCAAAGCCGAATCGAGGATCACACGCAACAGAGGCCTCCGTCGCGGCATTCCGCTGCGGTCCGTCATCAGCGGATCGTCTTCGATCACTGTGTCCACTCCGGTCAGCACTGCGTCGGCGATCCAGCGCAGCGTTTGCACCGTTGCCCGCGAAGCCTCGCCGGTAATCCAATACGGCTGCCGCTCCCGGTGATGCCCCGGCGGAGGAGCAATACGTCCATCCAGCGTCATTGCTACTTTCATCAGCACCAGTGGCCTGCGGGTCACGATCCACTTGGCAAATCCTTCGTTGATTCGCCGCGCTTCGGCCTCGCACAGACCCACGTCAACCGCGACGCCGGCCTCGCGCAACTTGCGCACGCCGCCACCCGTCGTCAACGAATTAGGATCGAGCGTCGCTGCTACCACCCGCGCTACGCCTGCCGCGATCAGGGCTTCGGAGCACGGCCCGGTGCGGCCCGTATGGTTGCACGGCTCGAGCGTGACGTAGGCCGTTCCGCCGCGTGCTCGCTCACCCGCCGCGCGTAACGCGACAACTTCAGCGTGATCGCGCTTCTCATATTCATGCCAACCCTCCCCGGCAAGTGCGCCATTTTTATCCAGAATCACGCAGCCTACGACCGGATTGGGAGAGCAAAGGCTTGTGCCCTGGGCCGCAAGCTCCAGCGAGCGCAGCATCCATGGGCGATCAATTTCCTGAGTTGAAATTTCCGAATCGTGGTTCATCAGATGTGCCGAGCCTGGGAGCATCGCCAACGCCGTACCCCCTGATTGCCTCCGCAACACAGATTACGCTTCGTCGCATAAGGATTGCGCAAGGTCCAACGAGGATTGCGCAGTGTATCGGACTGGAAATCAGGCCATTACTTGCTCAACAGAGAATCCGCAAAAGCAGCCGGATCGAACTCCAGCAGGTCACCAATTTTTTCGCCGACCCCGACAAACCGCACCGGCAGATTCAACTCCCGCGCAATGGCGACGGCGATGCCGCCTTTGGCCGTTCCGTCCAGCTTGGTCAACACGATCCCGGTTACGCCCGCAGCCTCGGTAAAGAGCCGCGCCTGCTGCAATCCGTTCTGGCCAGTGGTCGCGTCCATCACCAGCAGCACCTCGTGCGGAGCCTCTGGAATCAATCGTTTAGCGGTCCGGCGCATCTTCTCAAGCTCGTCCATCAGGCCCGATTTCGTATGTAGTCGCCCCGCCGTATCGACAACCAGGATGTTTGTTCCCCGCGCCTTCGCCGCCGCTACGGAGTCATAGAGCACGGCTGCCGGGTCCGCTCCCTGCTTGCTGCGGATCATTTCCACTCCCGACCGCCCGGCCCAGACCTCAAGCTGCTCGATCGCCGCGGCCCGGAAAGTATCCGCCGCGCACAGCAGAACGCTTTTATTTTCAGCGCGATACCAAGCCGCCAGCTTGCCCGTCGTGGTGGTCTTACCCGTTCCGTTCACGCCAACGAGAAAGATGACCTTTGGAGGTACCGCCGGCTCTGGAACCGGCCGCGTCGGCGCTTCAAGAATGGTCCGGATCTGCGTCTTCAACAGCTCGCGCAGCTCCTCGCCTCCGGCAATGTCTTTGCGGCGCGCATGGTCGCGGAGCTGATCGAGAATCGCAGTCGTGGTCGGCAGGCCAAGATCGCTGGTAAGTAGTGCCGATTCAAGATCTTCCAGTGCGGACTCATCGACCGTCCGAGTGAGCGCCAGCACCCCTTCAAGGCGCGACGAAAACGACTCGCGGGTGCGCGTAACCGCCTGCCGCATTCGGTCCAGAAGTCCCGATCCAAAGCCAGACCGGCCGCGCTCCGGGTCTTCGCGAGCCGGGGCAAGCTCCGGCACCTGCTCCAGGGCCTCTTGTTCCTCTGCCGTTTCGTCTTTTTTCCCGCCAAAAAGCCTTGAAAACATGTTCGCTATCCGATTTCGAGTCTACCAGCCGGCTCATGCCCGGCCGCAATCCAAACCCGTGGCCCAAACGCGGCGAGAAGCACTTCCCAGAGAGAATTTCGTCCAACCTCAGGCAACTTTTTCGGGTTGTCCGGACCACTAAGCACTCCAAATCAGGCTTTGCGCGCATCAGACAATTGCAGGAAGATGAAACAGATGCGGACTTTTCACCTAGTTGTCCTAAGTGTAGCCATTGCTACGTTTTCGTTTGGATCGATCGCTCAACAACCTGCTCCTGCTCCGAGCCCGGCTTCCGCCCCTTCGCAGTCCAGTCCAGCGAGTGGAGTCCAGAAGCCCTCGGCGATCTTGCAGCCTTCGCTCGATGGGGTCAAGAGCGCCATCGGGTCGCTCAACCTGGATAAGTGGAAGAAGGGCAATGTGCGCTCCGAAGCCGCTGACAACATCACCTCCATCATGGGCGATATACAGAACAGGCTTCCGGGGCTGCTGACGGAAGCCGATGGCGCGCCTGCGCTGATCAGCAAGACTTTGCCGGTCTCGCGCAACGTGGATGCGCTCTACGATGTCTACCTGCGCGTGGTGGATGCGGCGCGCATTTCGGCCCCCGGCGATCAGGTTCAGGCGTTGCAGCAGGCGCAGTCCGGCCTGGAACACTCGCGCGGTGCGCTGGACGCGCAAGTGCAGACCCTTGCGGCTGACCAGGAAACACAGGTGAGCGGTCTGCAAGTGACGCTGAGGCAAAGGGAGCAGGCACTGACCGCGGCTCTCGCGCCTCGGCCGGAGCCGAAGCCAGAGCCCTGCGTGCGACCCAAGAAAAAAGTCGTCAGGAAAAAGAAGCCAATGACTCCGACGCCTTCCACGACACAGCAGCCTGCAAGCCAGCAACCGGCAACGCTGCCGAAGCCGCAGAACTAAATGCTATTTTGCGTTCTAGCGGCCCTTGCCGTTTAGTCCTCTTCATGGCGGCCGGGCCGCAGCATCAGGTCGCGGATGGCGGCCGTGGGATCTTTTCCTTCATCGAGGATCAGCTCCATTTGCTCGACGATGGGCATCTCGACGCCAAGGCTGCGCGCCAGGCCGAGAGCCGCGCGCGTGGTGCGCACGCCTTCCGCGACCTTGCCCTGTAGTCCGGCTAGAATCTCCGGAAGCTTGCGTCCGCGGCCGAGCTCGAAGCCGACGGTGCGATTACGCGAAAGCGAGCCGGTGCAGGTGAGCACCAGGTCGCCGACGCCGCTCAGCCCGGAGAGCGTTTCGCGCCGGGCTCCGCAGGCTACCGCGAGCCGTGTAATCTCCGCGATGCCGCGTGTGATCAGCCCGGCTGCCGAGTTCTGACCAAGGCCCATGCCGGCCAGCACGCCGGCGGCGATGGCGATGACGTTCTTGAGCGCGCCGCCCAACTCCACGCCGATGAGATCGTCGCTGGTGTAGAGACGCAGAGAGGGGCTCGAAAATGCTTTCTGAATGGCCGCCGCGACACCCGGCTCGGAGAAGGCTACGGTGAGCGCCGTTGGCATGCCTGCCGCAACCTCCTGCGCGAAGGACGGGCCGCTGAGCGCGCCGATAGACGGCAGAAGCTCCGCATGCTCAATGACGCTGGCGATCACCTGCGTCATGCGCAGATAGGAGTGATCTTCGATGCCTTTGGTGGCGCTCAGCAGAATCTGCCCGGAGTCCATGTGCGGCGCGAGGCGCGTTACGGCGGAGCGCAGAAACTCCGATGGCGTAACGAAGACAAGCATCTCCGCGCTCGATACGGCGTCTCGCTCGTCGGCGACGATCTTCAGTGTCTCAGGAAGTAAGAAGCCGGGCAGATACTGGCGATTTTCGCGATCGCGCAGCAGGGTTGCCGCAGCCTCCGCGCGATGCGGCCAGAGGGTGACCTCGTGCTCTGGATTCGCGGCGAGAGACAGGGCTATGGCCATTCCCCAGGAGCCGGCACCCACAATTGTGATCGAACTCATGCCGCGCCCGGCGCCGGTGGAGGATTCTTCCTGCCCGAGCCGAAGCGGTATTCGGTGCCTGCCATCAGGCGCATAATGTTCTGCTGATGCTTGGCAAGGATCAGCCCGGCAATGATGCAGATGATGGCCAGCGGAACATAAGTGCGCGCCCACGGTTCGAGCAGCCAGGCGAGGACGGGGAAGACGATCGTGCCGAGGATCGACGCAAGCGAGACGATGCGGCTGATGGCGAAGACTAAGGCAAAGAGCACGAAGGAGCCAAGGGCCGCGTAGGGAGCGAGCACCACGAAGACTCCAAATGCTGTAGCGACTCCCTTGCCGCCTTTGAGCCCGAGCCAGATGGGAAACATGTGGCCCAGCACGGCGCAAAGAGCAGCCAGCGCCTCTGCATCATGCGGCCGAATCATAGGGATGCCCGAAGCACCGATCTTTGCTCCGACCCAGACGGCAAGCATTCCTTTCAGCATATCGATGAGGAAGGTCGCCGCGCCAAGGCCTTTCGCTCCCGATCGCAGTACGTTGGTCGCGCCGATGTTGCCGCTGCCGAGGGTGCGAATATCCTGCTTGCGAAAGACACGCACGAGCAGAAAGCCGGTTGGAATAGAGCCGAGCAGGTAGGCGGCAACAACGATTGCCAGCGAGTGCAGCCACACTGTGCTTGTAACGTGCATCAAACACGACTTTATCAGGTATGGCCAGCTCCGGTCCGACTGGCCGGTGCCGACTGCAGCTACTGGAGCGTAGTGAGCGTGTAGAGAAATTCGTAGTGATGCTGCCCATTTTCGATCTGCATTTTCATCTCGCCGGCCAGTCCGTGCAACTCATCTGTCCCCGACCCGGGCACGACGTTGATCTTGAGATCCGGACTGCCGTTCGTCATCACACCGGTGTGATGAAATACAAAGCTGCCGTTGCGTCCGTGCAGTGTGCCGGTTACTTTCTCGACCGCAACATCGACGCCGGAGCCTCCGGGCTTGCCGTCTCCGGCAGCCAGCATCTGGCCCTGCGTCGTTGCTTCCAGATCGCCGTGAATGACCTTTTCGAGCAGAAATCGGCTCAGCGATTTCGCGGCGTCCGGCTGTGTTTCCGCCCAGGTCTGCGGAGTCATCTTTACTTCGAAGGTGCCCGTTGCTTTCGTCTGCATGTCTCTCCTCAAATTTTGTTCGATGCTGGATTGCAATGTCTTGAAATTTGGCTACTCGAAATCTTCCGCGTCGTCTTTGCCGTCTTTGGATCGATGGCGTTTGGCCACCTGCAGCGCGTCGACGATTGCCTGTTGCGCGCGCTTCTCGCGCGACTCGGGGCTGCGGTGCATGAAGATGCCCATGAGCGTGTTGCGCCGCTGAGTCGGCGTCATGCGCTCCCATCCATCGCGGGCTAATGGTTGTCGCCGGAAACCAACCTGGAGTATCGGAGGCGGCTCTATCTCTCCCTCCATGACAAGCATCATGCACTCTACCCATTGCTCCGCGCAGCGCACGCGCGCCTCTGGAGATTTACGCGAGTTCACCTGGTCGCAGATGTACCTTCGCGTGGAGTGATTGATTTTGTCGAACCATTTCTTCACGTCCCGGTCTTCGCGGAAAAGCTTTACCAATTCAGCGGGAGGCGAAGCTGAGCTATCTTCAAAATCTGGCCAGATCGAGACCTCAGCTACATCGCCCGGCCTTACGCGCGCTTTCTTCTGCAGCAGTTGATTCACCGGCAGCAGAAATCCAAGGTCTTTGGGATGTGCCAGTAAATTGCGAAACGCGATACCTTCGATGGTTCCGCGAATGCGGTAACTTTCCATATCGGGCCATCGTTCCCGAGGATTGAACGGGACCGAGATAGCGGACCAGCCTTGCGCCGGACCAGCGCCGTAGACAAAGGTGTAGGTCTCGATCTTGCCGCGAAAGGTAATTGCGCTCGATCCCTCAGGCGAGACCGTCTTCGAGGATTTCTTTGGCGAAGCTTTTGCTGGAGTCATCGCTTGCACCGGAATTGTAGGGCATCTGAGCGTCGTCAGCTATTCTTTAGATCAACAGTTAGTCTTCGGCATTGCTGCAATGCACTGAATCGCTCCATTGTGCGATGCCCTCAAGTCTTTTTATACAAGGATTGTCCGCAAATGTTTCCTCGCCTCCGCGTCATCTCGGCTGTTCTTATCTCGCTTGCGCCGCTCGCCGCATCCCGCGCGCAAAAGCTTCAGGTCGATCCCAATGCGGCCACTGCTCCTCAATCGCTGGAAGACCGGCGCAAGGCGCTGAGCCGGCTCTTCGACGAGATCTGGCAAGATAACCTGCGCCACTCGCCGGAGTTTGCCTCGTCGATTGGCGACAAGCGATACAACGACCAGCTTTCGGATTACTCCGTCAAGGCGTTTAACGAAAACCTTGCGCGCGAGCAGGGCTACCTGATGCGGCTGGCGGCGATCGATCCGGCCGGATTTACCGATCAGGAGAAGATCAGCCGCGAGCTGATGCTGCGGCAGTTTACCGACGATCAGGAGGCGGAGCAGTTCAAGGAGTGGGAGTTTCAGATCAACCAGATGGGCGGGATTCACACCACGTATCCGCAACTGGTGGCGCAGTTGAGCTTCGGCTCCGTGAAGGATTACGACGACTGGATTGCGCGCCTGAAGGCCATTCCAACGGCCTTTCAGCAGGCGACCGACGATATGGAGCTGGGCGTTGAAGACCATCGCGTGCCGCCGAAGTTTCTGCTGGAGAAGGCTCTCGACCAAGTGAAGGAACTGGCGAATCAGAAGCCCGAGGACTCGCCGCTGGCAGAGCCGCTCAAGAAGTTTCCGGCTTCAATCCCGGCCGCGGATCAGGCGCGCATCAAGCAGGAGATGCTCGATGCGATCGCGAAGCAGGTGTTGCCCGCGTACCAGCGCCTCGCGCGTTTCCTGGAATCGACCTATGTGACTGCGGGCCGCACCGATCCTGGCATCTGGGCGATGCCGGATGGCGATAAATACTATGCGTTCCTGGTCCGCCGCACGACGACAACCAACCTGACGCCGGCGCAGATTCACCAGATCGGGCTGGACGAGGTAGCGAAGGACGAAGCCGACATGCTGGCCATTGCAAAGAAGCTTGGCTTTGCGGATCTGAAGAGCTTCGAAGAGCATGTAAAGACTGATCCCAAGCTCAAGCCCGCTTCGCGCGAAGCTTTGCTCGATGCCTACCGCGGTTATCTGAAGCCGATGCAGGCCAAGCTGCCGGAGCTCTTCGGACGGCTGCCCAAGGCGGGCTTCGAAGTAGCGGCAGTGCCGGACTATCTGGAGAAGACGTCGGCCGATGCCTATTACGAGGCGGGCACGCCGGATGGCAGCCGTCCGGGGCGCATTCGCGTGGATACTTACAATGCTTCCGACCGCAACCTGTGCGAGGTGGAGTCGATTGCGTATCACGAGGGTCTGCCGGGGCATCATCTGCAGGTCTCGATTGCGCAGGAGCTGACCGGCGTGCCTGAGTTCCGCAAGTTTGGTGGTTACACGGCTTTTGAAGAGGGGTGGGGTCTGTACGCTGAAAGACTTGGCAAGGATGTGGGCTTCTACCAAGACCCCTACTCGGACTACGGCCGACTCGAAGGCGATATCTGGCGCGCGATCCGTCTCGTCGTCGATACAGGAGTGCACTCGCAGCACTGGTCGCGCCAGCAGATGGTGGACTACTTCCACGATCATTCAGCGATTGGCGAGACCAGCGTGCAGGCCGAAGTGGATCGCTACATCGCGTGGCCGAGCCAGGCGCTGGCGTACAAGATTGGCCAGTTGAAGATACTGGAACTGCGCGCCAAAGCGCAGAAGGCGCTGGGGCCGAAGTTCGATATCAGGGCATTTCACGATGAGGTGCTTGATTCGGGCGCATTGCCGTTGGATGTGCTGGAGCAGCGGGTGGATGATTGGATTGCAGCGCAGAAATAGCCGCTTGACGACGCATGTGACGAAATCGAGTGATCCAAGCAGAAATGTGATACTCGGGTGAAAGCGAACGCATCGAGATGGAAGAGATGACTCCCCCAAGCGAGCTCAACGAGGTTGTTCTGCCGCAGAATGTGGTCGGTCCGCTTACGCGGTCAGCGATTTTTCTGGTGCTGTGCATCCGCCAGGATGAGGATGCTTACGTTCGTCTGCGCGCCTTCTGCGCTGGTCTCTCGGGACTGGTTCGCGCGGTGGAGTTTCGCGATGTGGAAGCGGGCCTTACATGTGTCGCCGGATTCGGGTCGGATGCGTGGGACAAGCTTTTCGGAGCGCCTCGCCCTGCGGAGCTTCATCCCTTTCAGGAGATTCGCTCGGGAGCGCGCCATGCGGTATCCACGCCGGGCGATCTCTTCTTTCACATTCGAGCCAAGCGCATGGACCTGTGCTTTGAGCTGGCCACGCAGATCATGGACAGCATCGGGGATGTGGTTTCTGTCGCCGATGAAGTGCATGGCTTCCGCTACTTCGACGATCGCGATGTGATGGGCTTTGTCGATGGCACGGAAAATCCGCGCGGAGACGTGGCGCGGGAAGCGGCGATTGTTGGCAGCGAAGACGCGGCCTTCGCAGGCGGCAGCTACGTTATCGTGCAGAAATATCTGCACGACCTGAAGGCATGGAACGCACTGCCGACCGAGATGCAGGAAAAGATCATCGGCCGCCGCAAGCTTTCGGACATCGAACTGAGCGACGCGGACAAGCCTGCTTATGCGCATAATGCGCTAACCAACATTGAGGAGAACGGACGCCAGTTGCAGATTCTGCGGGACAACATGCCGTTCGGGCGTCCGGGGCACGGCGAATTTGGGACCTACTTCATCGGATACAGCCGCACGCCGCGCGTCACCGAGAAGATGCTGGAGAACATGTTCATCGGCAACCCACCGGGAAACTATGACCGGCTGCTCGACTTCAGCAGCCCTGCGACCGGCAGCCTGTTCTTCGTGCCGACGGGGACGTTTCTCGACAATGTGACGACGGATGCTCCGGACACGGTGGAGAGTGTCGAGGCGGCTCCCGTCGAGCCACTGTCGCAGATGCCTTTAGCTACGCCAGTCGCCGCACGCGATACATCACTCAGGATTGGATCACTGAAGGGAGAGAAGGATGAATAACCTCCATCGGGAGCTTGCGCCCATTTCTGATGCAGCATGGGAGCAGATAGAGGAAGAGACGACGAGAACGCTGAAGCGGTATCTGGCCGGCCGGCGCGTGGTGGATGTTCCTTCAGCGGGTGGAATCGCTCTGCCTGGAGTCGGGACGGGACATCTGAAGCCGATCTCCGCGCCGGGAGACGGCATTCTTGCCAGACAGCGCGAGGTGAAGCCGCTGGTGGAACTGCGGGTTCCGTTTGAGCTTTCGCGTCAGACGATCGACGATGTCGAGCGCGGTTCGAACGATTCGGACTGGCAGCCTGCGAAAGACGCCGCGAAGACGTTGGCTTTCGCCGAGGATCGGGCGATCTTCAATGGCTATCATGATGCGAATATTCAAGGCATTCGAGAGAGTACCAGCAATCCCATCGAGACGCTGCCCGCGGATGTGCGGGATTATCCCGATGCGGTTGCCCACGCGCTGAGCCAGTTGCGGCTCGTAGGCGTCAACGGGCCGTACTCGATTGTGCTGGGGGCCGACGAGTACACGGCGCTTGCCGAGACCCGCGATCATGGCTATCCGGTGCTCGAACACGTAAAGCGCATCGTGGACGGAAACCTCATCTGGGCGCCTGCGATTGAAGGGGCGTTCGTTGTGACTACGCGCGGCGGCGACTTCGAACTCAACATCGGGCAGGACGTTTCGATCGGCTATCTCAGCCATACCGAGTCTGCCGTGCAACTGTATCTTCAGGAGACGTTCGTCTTTCGCATGCTCACCAGCGAAGCTGCTGTTGCGTTGTCGGCTTCGCAAAAGATTTCGTGATCGAGTCGCTGAATCACGCTGGACCGGCGAGCAGCTCGACAATCTTGCGGCACTGCAATTGCTGCCAAAGCCGGAGCACGTGCGGACAGCGCATCTTCGTTAAACTGGAATGTTCACTGACACGAAGCCGCATGCCAGCAGAAATCATCCTCAAGCAAACTCCGGATCGGGCCGCTCTTTTGGAAAAGCGCGAGCAGCTCGCAGCTGTTCGCACCCGGCTGGCCGAGCGCGAGGCTGAGCTTGCCCAGATTCGCGCCCAGTTGAAGTCCTTCGAAAGCCGTTACTTCCGCCAGGTTGGCACTCTCTACGCCGAGCTTGACGAGATCGAAGCACGCATCGTTGAGCGCGAAGTCGATCTCTATGACTCCGATGCTGCCCGGCGACGAGCCGAGGAGGCTCGCCAGCGCGCGCAGGAGAGCCATGACGCCGCGTTCGGCGAGGAAGACGAGGCCGAAGAGTTCGACCCTCCGCCCAGTCTCAAGACTCTGTTTCGCGATCTGGCCAAGCGCATTCATCCCGACTTCGCGCGCGATGCCGCCGAGCAGAAGCACTTTACGCTGCTGATGGCCCGCGCCAATCAGGCCTACAAACGCGGTGACACCGAGACCCTGCAACGCCTCCTCGATGACCACCGCGAAATCAGCTCATCCCTGGCAGGGGAAGGCGCAGCGGCGGAGATTCTCCGTATCGCACGCCAGATTCAGCACGCGGAGCGCGATATTACGGCCCTCGATAGCGAGCGGCATACGCTTTTCGCCAGCGACATCGCCCACCTCTTCGTCGACGCCGAAGCCGCTGCGAACGAGCACCGCGATCTGCTCACCGAACTCGCCGCCGGCCTGCGGGAACAGATCTCGGAGGCCCGGCAACGCTTCGAGTTCATCGATCGCCAGATCACGGCTCACGGAAGATAGCGGCCATGCCAGATAGCTCCATGGATGATGAAGGTAAAAACAGCCTGCAGCACGTGCCCACGGGCGGGGCGCTGTCGTCCCAATCCACACGCGCGAGCATCATCGCCCGCGGCCGGCGTGACGCGGCCAGCGCAGCCTCCAATCCCGACTATCAGCAGGCCGTCGCCGATTATCAGGGCGGCAACTTCACCGCAGCCGCAGCGGGGTTTCGGCTTGCCGCCGAGCAGGGCCACGCGGAGTCGCAGTACATCCTCAGCATCCTGTACGACGCGGGCCAGGGTCTGCCGCAGGATGACGCTCAGGCAGCGCACTGGGAGCGTAAGGCAGCCGAGCAGGGTCATGCCTATGCGCAGGCGAACCTCAGCTTCCGCTGCTACGCGGCGAACAACTTTCCTGAAGCTTTTGCATGGTGCCAGCGAGCGGCCCACAGCAAGCTGGCCTGGGCGCAGTACAACCTCGGCCTGATGTATCGCAAGGGTGAGGGAGTTCCGCAGAGCGATACCGAAGCTGCACGCTGGTATCGTCTGGCCGCGGCTCAGAACTTTCCTGAGGCGCAGCAGAAGCTGGCCGAGCTCTACTACTTTGGGCAGGGCGTGCCACTCAGTTATGCGCAGGCTGCCGCGTGGTATCGCAAGGCGGCCGAGCAGGGCAATGCCGAAGCGCAGTTCCAGCTTGGGCACCTCTATGCCGTCGGCCAGGGAGTGGAGCACGATTACACTCAGTGCCGTCACTGGATTCGCGAGGCCGCACTCCAGGGCCACGAACAGGCATTGCGCGAACTCAAGCGCCGCGAGTACCGCGACCCGTAATCCAGAGCCTCAGCACTGGATACTTGTGCGCAGCGATTCAGGATGAAGACTTGAAACCACCTGCCGGCTACATCAGCCGCCGCCGGATCAAGTCGAGCGCCTGCTGGCTGGCCCAGAGGCGGATGTGGTCGCGATCGCCGCGGAAGTTACATTCCATGGACTCGGTCTTGCCGTTGTAGCTCACGGCTATGTAGACGAGTCCGACCGGCTTTGTCTCGGTGCCGCCTCCGGGCCCGGCGATGCCTGTGATTCCCACGCCCATACTGGAGCCGACGCGGCGGCGGATGCCCTGTGCCAGAGATTCGGCCACTTCAGCGCTGACAGCCCCATGCGTGGCAATCAACGAGGGTGGAACTCCGGCAAAGTCGGTCTTGAGCTCGTTTGAATAGACGACCGCGCCGCCGAGGAAGGAGCGCGAGCTGCCGCTGATGCTGGTGAGGCGCTGCGAGAGCAGGCCGCCGGTGCAGCTTTCGGCAACGGCCAGAGTCTCCTGCTTCATCTCGAGGTAGTAGATGACGATCTGTTCGAGCGACTCGCCGTGCGAAGAGTAGAGATGCAGGTCGAGCGCCTCCTCCATTCTGCCGGTCAATTCGTCCACACGTATCTGTGCCTCTTCGAGGGTGGGCTTGGCACAGGACATCTGAAGCTGAATCTCGGCGTTGCCTGCGAGGATGGTGGTTTCGATATCTTTGTACGTTGTGTAGATCGGCGCCAGCAGTGCATCGGCGGTGGACTCGGGGATCATAGTTGCTTTGAGCACACGCCTGGCGATGTGGCGCACGGGAACGATTGCGCGCAGACGAGGGATGCACTCGTCGGCGAACATCGGCTTGCACTCGCTGGGAGGCCCCGGCACCATGCATGATGAGCTTGCGGTGACCGGCAAAGCTTGTGTCGAGCCAGAGACCGGGAGCGGTGCCTTTGGCGTTGGGAATGACTGCCGCTCCCTGGACGATATCGGTCTGCTTGAGATTGTTGTCGGTCATCGGAATGCGGCGTTCGGCAAACCGAGCGGCCAGTGCGACGATCAGTTGGGGGTCGCGGCGCACGTCGACACCCAGCGCTTCGGCAACAGCCTCGCGGGTCAGGTCGTCTTCGGTGGGCCCGAGGCCACCCATGACGCAGACGAGATCGACGCGCGAGAGTGCTGTGCGGATGGCGCTGACGAGGTCGCGCCGACGGTCGCCGGCGATGGTTTTGAAGTGGACGGCGACACCGATCTCATTGAGCTTTTCGGTCAGGTAGAGAGAATTGGTGTCTTGCCGGAAGGGCGTTAGCAAGCTCAGAGCCGACAGCGATAATTTCGCATTTCATGCGTAACCTTTGAACCCTTGATCCGGCGTTTTTCCCGGCACATCACCATGTGGAGGAAGGACTGGGCTGTGCACCCGTATACGGTGAACAGCAAGGATCCTTCACTGGTTTGAACTCCATAAATTCGACTCGTGTGCCATCGGGATCTCTCAGGTCCAGTTGCATTTTTCCATCGACGCCGAGCACTTGTGGATTTTTGTTGTCTTCTGGCTTCCATCCCTTTTCCTCAAGCTGCCGCTGCAGCTCAGCGACACTAACTACACCGGGAGCCAGATGATTGGCGCTGCCGAGTTCGGCGCGCGATGGTTGAGCGGGAAGCAGCAACATGTATTCGAACCAATCTGTTCCGTCGGGTACCTGCATCATGACCCAATTGATCTGCGTGTCCGGATTGCCGCCCTGCCAGTAGAGGTGAAAACCCAGTACATCTCGATAAAAACGGTCGAGCGCTTCGCGGTTGCGAACTACGTAACCTGCATGCATGATGTGCGTGCTCAAACGGGCCGAGGCGGGCTTCAAAGCTTTGGGAGGGCGATTTCCGGGCTGCACAAACTCGACCTTATTTCCTTCCGGATCGCTTACCTGAAAGCTGCTGTCTCCATTTTCTTCGATGGTTACTCTTGCCGGTACTTTAACTCCTCTGGAATTCAGATACTGGCGCATAGCTTCTGCGTTGGCGGTTAAGAAACCTACGCTGTCGAGGCGATCCGTAAGCTCTGGCTTTGGCGGCGACAGTAGTTCTACATATTGCAGGTGGTTGGCATAGAACCGTATGCCGGATCGTACGCTGCCTACGGGCACCTGCTCCCATCCCAGCAGGGATCCGTAGAATTGCTTCGATTTTGCTATGTCGTCGGCGAAAAGAGTGAGATGTGAAATACCCGTGATTGCAGGCCGAGGCGGCGCATGCTGACAGCGGCAAGCCTGCCGTCCGATTCCAAGAAACGCAAGAGTGAAAGTGACAACGATGAGTTTCGGTGTCATTGCTTGTTTCTCCTCGAACGTACAGTCTTCATCGATTACCGCTGACTTGATTGCAATGGACTCGGCAACACTCCGCGGCGAGGAATCGGCAAGCGGCTGCGTCTCCTCGCTGACTCAGAAGAGCTTCAGCCCTTCCACTCCTAAATCGACATCATAAACGGCTTCGTTGTGGCAGCACGGTGGTGCCGAGCGGCGAGAAGGCTACGCCGACGAGGTTGTAGCCGGCGAGACCAGCTCCGCCTTGCCTGCGGGCGTGATGCGCACCAGTCCGCGGTGGCCATGCAGGCGAGGCGGCTACGTAGATATTGCCGTGCTGGTCGAGCGCGAGACCCTGCGGGCGGCCCAGGCCGCGATACCAGGGCGAGGTGGCGCCATCGCGGTCGATGGCCCAGACGCGTCATTGGGTGAGAGCGCGGGAGCGGAGACGTAGAGCGTGCCATCGCCGCCGACGGCCAGATGGTAAGCCGCACCGTGGGCTCGAGCGTGGCGTATACGAAGATCTTGCGATCAACGCGTGCCGGGCGAGATCTTGAAGATGGTGCCGTTGCGGTCGCCGACGAAGAGATTGCCTTCCGCGTCGAAGGCTGCGCCGGTGGCGATGCCCATGCCTTCGGCGTAGACGGTGGACTTCGCCGCCGGCATCGATGCGGTAGACGGTGCCCTCGGCGCGCGAGGTGACGTAGAGCTCGCCTTCGGGATCGAAGGCCAGGCCGGTGGGGTTGAGGATGCCGCTGACGAAGGGGGTGCCGACGCGTCGGGGCCGATGCGCACGATGGAGACCGGCGTCTGCTTGCCGCGCGGGCCGGAGATGGTGGCGAAGATCTTGCCGGAGCGGCTGACGGCTGGGCTGGTAACCGGGTGCAGGCCGTCGGAGAGTTCGCGGGCAAGGTGCAGCGGCGACGAGTTTGCCGGTTCCTTCGGCGTTCGGACCTCTACGTGACCAACCGCGGCACCCGCCGGGAACACGGAAAGCGAGGCGTTCGCTGCGGCTCATTAGCAAGTGCGCCCGGATGCCGTCGACGGTTACCGAGGGTGGCGCAAGGGTGCGCGGGCCGAGATGCGAGCCACGCAGTTCCACGTCTCCGCCGGGCAGTGCCGCGGCGGGAGAAACGCTGTCGATCTGCGGCGGCGTTGCGGCCTGTTTGAAGAGCCTGGGCATGAGCGGTCCGTTTCATGAGATGCGCCCGGTACCATGGGCGCCTCCGTGTAGCCGACGAGTCGGTGCGACTCGCGATTCAGTGAAGCCAGCGGCTGATAAGCCACAGCGCCAAACCAGCATACAAGCCCGGCGGCGACGTCGTCGAAGACGATGCCCCAGCCTTCGGGCAGTTTTTCGATGCGGCGAATGGGGAAGGGCTTGAAGATATCGAAGAGGCGAAAGAGCAGAAAGCCGAGGACGATGTGAACACCGTCCAGCTTTGCGTAGGCGCTGCCGAGGGTGAGTGCGAGCAGAGTGATCCATTGACGCTGGCTACCTCGTCGATGACTACGAAGCCGGGATCTTTGCGGCCGCTTTCGCGGGCGGCGATGGTGGCGGCGGGAACGCCGACAGCGGTAGCGAGCGTGGCAAGAGCCAGCGTCAGAGCGGACAGCGGGATGGCTGCAAGGTGCAGAATCAAAGCGGGGATGGTCCAGAGCAGCGTGGCGGCAGCAGAGCCCCAGGTGCCGGGACCGGGCTTGCCGAAGCCAGAGCCGAAGAAGGTGGCGACGGTCCAGGCCCAGAAGGTCTTGCCGGCCATGAAGGGAGCACGTTGGGCCTTCGGGCCAGCCGCCTTCGGCGGCCTGGCGCATGCGGCTTCGACGGCGTCGCGGTCGGACTTGCGGCCGCCGAGGAACTTACCCATGCTGATCACTTTCGTGCTCTTCCTCGAGCTCGGGATCGAGGGCAGGTGAGCTGATCTTGTAGACGCCCATGGCCCATTTGCCGAGGTCGATGCGGCGGCAGCGGTCGCTGCAGAAGGGGAAATCTTCATTGTTGGCGGTGACGAGCGCCGCGCAGCTGGGGCAGCGGAGCGGCTTAATCTTGGGAGACTTCTTCGTGGGCATAAGCGGCTGCTTCCATGGTATCGCTTTTGCGATTTTGGTGTGCGCGGGATGCACCGATGCGGAAGACTTAGCCTGTGATGGCTGACGGTTCACTACCGATGGCGGATTGGCTGAAATTAAGTCGATTGGACCGCCGGTTTCGATCGTTTAGCTGAGTGAGTTTGCTACGTGGGGAGGGTGGTGGAGTATGTTTTCTCCTGATTTGGCTTGCAAGTAGATTATTTAGTGAGTTTTACGGGTTTTTTGCAGTGCGCCAAGGCGAACTTATACTGCGCTTTTGCGGCGTTTTTGATACGCATCGCGGGGTAAAAGCGCTGGTGAGATGGGTTGCCGGGTGCGCTGAGTTGACTCTGTGCTCTCCTATTGTGCCGGAGTGAAGGGTAACTATTGGCAAATGCGGCGGAGCGTGCGATCGGTTATTTCTTGACAGCGATCTTTACTTCCCGCAGACTTCCGCTGTCCGCTCACATCGGGTCTTCCGGTGATCCATCGCCGACGGCTCCTGCACTTTCAAGAGCTGTTTTTCAACTCACGCCGATATGACAGGGGAGTTATGCTCCCGGAATAGATTCGATCCTGATCAGCCAAGGAGCTTGCCATGCGAGTCCTTATAGCTATTGCCGTACTGTTTCTTGCAATTACCACGCGGGCGCAGGAAGCGCAGAATCCGTGTCCGGATGCGCAGCCGGTTCCATCGCCCTTGCATCTTCCCGCGACGATACCGGCTGGTGAACCTTTTCAGTTCGAGCAGCAGGTGCTTCAGTATCTCAGTACTCTGGATTACAGAAAGCTTGGCTGGTGCCGGGATAAGTGGGTCCGCGATACCGGGCCGTTGATGAATGGGAATGCGGCCATCGTGCATCCCGCCGTACATATCTACTATTCTCCGGAGGTTTCCCATTGGCTGCTGAATGGCCGCCAGGGAGATATCCCTGACGGAGCGGTCATCATCAAGGAACAATTCGCGCCTGTTCCGGCCGCCCGCTACCGCGATATTCCCGAGCAGAGCCTTGGATGTTCCAACGATTGGACCATTATGATTCGGAATTCGAAGGCATCGCTGGATGGCTGGTTCTGGGCGGAGGTATGGAACGGCAGCAAGCCATCCAACTCGATGAACTTCACAAACAAGTTTCAATATCCGAATGCCGGTTACGGGCTCTATTGTCTTCGCTGTCACGCTTCGGCGGAAAGGCAGCTTACCTTCTCTTCGCTGAACAATATCGAAGGTGCTCCGGGATGGCCTTTGCAGTTCCGGGTGGATAACAGCTGGATGGCCGACAGTGCGGATGTGCCGCCGGCGACCTGCGGCAACGGCAAGAGCTTGATTGACTTCATTCAGCAATCCAGGGTTTCGCTTTCCGAGTGGAAAACACTGCAGGGTGAGGAAGTTATTGAGCCTTCGCGCTTCCCCAGTCATGAGAAGAACGCAGCGATCCAGGAAGATCTCAAGGGGGTCCGGTTTGGAGCCATGCTTCGCATGCCAACGCTGCAATTGCTGGCGATTCACGTGCCGGCGATTCAGAAGTTCCCTCCGGAGACCCTTGACGATGTTCTGGCCAAGCCCAAGGCGGCAGGGATGCAAGCCCCGGGAAGCTTGCCTGACTTTGTAACTTCGTCGCAGTGCCTGAGCTGCCATAGCGGACTTACCAACGCCAGTCTTGGCCCTGCGATGGTGCTTACCTCAGCTTCGAGTCCGACGATCAACGTTTCCCCGTACGGAGAATGGCGCTGGTCGCCCATGGGGCTCGCAGGACGTGATCCGGTCTTCTACTCGCAGCTGGACAGCGAGTTGGCGTTCCTGAAGGAGCATTCGCAGAAGCAAGAGGTGATCGACACGTGCATGACGTGCCATGGAGCCATGGGTAAGAGGAGCTTTGCCGCGGAACATCCCGGAAAGGACTTCGATGTCAATTTTGTGTATGACACCGATCCTGCGAGCGAGGGATTCAAGTATGGTGGGCTAGCCCGCGATGGCATCAGTTGCGAGGTGTGCCACCGCATGGCGCCTCCCAAGGACGCGAGTCTGCCGTACTTCCTGGCACATCACATCAATGGGGTCTACGACATCACTCCATCGAATGAGCTGAACGGTCCTTTCAAGGACGATGCGATTACTACTTATCCGATGGATACCGGGCTGAATATCAAGCCGAAACACAACGAGTATATTCAGTCTCCTCAGATGTGCGGCACCTGCCACACGATTTTGCTGCCGGTTGTGGACAGTCCAAAGCGGGACACGACATCGGTGGAACAAGCTACCTATCCGGAGTGGCTGAACAGCGACTACCGGGACGAATATGGCTCGGTGGGGCCGGCGGCGAGGACTTGCCAGGACTGCCATATGCCGCCGGGATATATCAATGCGCGCACCAATCTGTACGCGGCCTCGATCCAGGACAGGATCGCTATTGTGCAGGATTTGACTTATCCGGTCACGGATCATCTGGCGAACCCGGACGAACTGAATGTGCGCTTCCGCGAAGAAGGATACAGGCGGCACGAGTTATTGGGCACGAACGGGTTTCTGCTGCAGATGTTCCAGCAGCCGGTCAACGACGAGGGGAACAACGAGGTGCTTGGCGTACGGATGGCCGACTACATGACGGGCCTGACGACGGACCTTGAGGCGGCTTCCAACAATCTGGTGCAACAGGCGCAGAGCATTACCGCGGCTGTGGTCGTGACTAAGTGGGAAGTGCAGGATTCCAAGCTGATCGTCGAGGTGACGGTGGTGAACAAGGCTGGACATCGTTTTCCGAGCGGCGTGGGCTTTCGGCGCGCCTTTCTGGAGTTGCAGGCAACAATGAACGGCAAGCCGTTCTTCACTTCGGGGACTACGAACGACAAGGGGCAGATCACGAATTTTGCGGGGCAGGTTTTGCCTACGGAGTCCTTTGCGGGAGGCAAGTATCAGCCGCACTTCAGCCAGGCTAACCCGATCCTGTCTTCGGACCAGGTGCAGATTTATGAAGAGCTGACGCAGAACGCGGACCATCAGTTCACCACCAGCTTTACGCGCCGGGACTTCGACATCAAGGACAATCGGTTGCTTCCTGGAGGATGGTCATTGAATGGTCCGGCGGATCTGAAGATTCCGGAGCCGTACCTGCACGCGACCTGGCCGGTGGGCGACGCGCTCAAGGATCCGGCCTACCTGTCCGGCAAGGGACTGTCGATTGTGCGGTATGAGATTCCATTGCCTGCGGGTGCGAATGCCGATAACTTGAACGCCACGGTGAAGCTGTATTTGCAGACCATGCCGCCGTACTTCCTTGCGGACCGGGGGCAGACGAAGACACCGGCTACCGCGAGGCTGGAGTTTCTGGCGAATTCACTTGGAACGCTTGCGAATAGCGATTATGAGAGCTGGAAGCTTCTGATCGCTTCGGCCGCGAAGTGAAGGGCTTCGCGTTTGGGACCGCGCATTGGCTGAAGCGAGTGGTCGAACCCTATAATGCTGCCGTGTATTGCTCAAAACTTTGCCGTCTTTTTGTAACGTGGGTCTTCGTCTTTTCCTCATTCTGCTTTGCTTTTGCGCAGGATTCGAGCGCAGGCAATCCGGCTGTCATTCCGGTAGATCGCATGCATGAGGGGTGGTGGGCTGCGCGGCATAATGTGATTCTCAGCGAGATCGAGAATCACGCCGATCCGCAGCTTCTGCTGATTGGCGATTCGATTACGAACAACTATGACAAGGACAAGCTGCCGGATGAGAATTTTCAGCCGACCTGGAAAGAGTTCTATGCGCCGCGCAAGGCGCTGAATCTTGGCTTCAGCGGGGACGGAACGCAGCATGTGCTGTGGCGGCTGGATCATGGCGAAGTGAATGGGCTGCACCCTAAGGTTGCGGTGCTGCTGATCGGCACGAATAACACCGGGGTTTACAAGCAGACAGCCGAGCAGACGGAGATTGGGATCGATGCGGTGATTGCCGATATCGAGCAGCGATTGCCTGAGACGAAGATTCTGCTGATGGGATTATTGCCAAGCGCGGTGTCCGAGGCCAAGTCGGAACAGGATCGCGCGGTGAATCGTTATCTTGCCAACTGCTATAGCGAGAATCCGCGCGTGACGTATCTTGATATCGGGTCGATCTTCTATTTGAACGGCGCTTTTAACACGAGCATCTTTTACGATCCGCGTCTTTCATATCATCCTCCGGCGCTTCATCCGGACACACGAGGGCAGCGCATGATGGCCGAGGCCATTGAGCCGACGCTGGCGAAGCTGATGGGAGATGCGCCGCGCGTGCCGCTGGACTCGATGACCGATATCAATACGGCGCTCATTCCTGTGGGCTCGCTGGAGCAGGATATGTATGACTGGTATGCGAGGCATCACGCGGAGGTGGAGGTCAAGAAAAACCTCGATCCGAAGGTGGTGATGATTGGCGACTCCATCACGCACTTCTGGAGCGGACAGCCAGCAGCTTCGCGCGTGGCCGGGCCGATGGCGTGGCAGCACTTGTTTGCCGGCATGCCGGTGTTGAACATGGGCTTTGGATGGGATCGCACGCAGAACGTGCTTTGGCGCATCCGGCAGGGCGAGTTCGATGGGCTTCATCCGAAGTGGGTGGTGCTGAATATCGGCACGAATAACCTGACGGGCACGAGCCATGCAAGGACTAGTACGCCGAAGGAGATTGTGGAGGCGATCGGCGTGATCTGCGAGGAGATTAAACGGCGGTCTCCGGAGACTCACATTGTGCTGATGGCGATTTTCCCGCGCGGAGAAGAAGCGAATGGGCCGCTGCGCGCGCCGATCAAAGAGACGAATCGTCTGCTGGCGGAGCGCTATGCGAATGATGCTTCCGTGACGTATCTCGATATAGGGCAGAAGTTCCTTGCACCGGATGGGACGCTGCCCAAAGCAATGATGCCGGATGGGACGCATCCGAGCGAGGCTGGCTACGAGATATGGGCCGCTGCGCTGATTGCTGCCGGAGTGAAGCCGTGATATTCCGCATTCTGGAGCGCCTCGATAAATGGTCTGCGATAGATGCGGGTTAAGAGCGTAATAATCGAGATTCGCCGCATGCACTCCTTGAACAAGAAACATGGAAAGGATGAGCGCGCGACTCCTAAGTGATTCGGACTGGTTCTGGTTCCTGCGAGACAACGTCGCGTGTTGCGCGGATGTTTCGGAACTGGCGGGTTTCTTCGAAACTTACGTTCAGCCGGGCGCGCACATGGGTGAATAGTCGCAGAAGGTCTGCGCACCACACGCTGGGATTGTCGAAGCCCCGGGCGCTCGAGTAACGATGAGCGAGATGGCCGCCGGCGCATGTTTCTGCTTCTTTGCAGTTCTGGCAGATCGGTGAGAGCGGCATGCCTTCGAAGATCGCCTGCGCGTGCATGGTTTCAGTGCGAAGAAGGTCAAAGAATGTGGAATTGCGCACGTTGAGCTTGATTCGGGCGAGTCCATTGCCACAGGCGCGGAGATTGTCCAGACCCTCCATTTCGCCATCGGCTTCGATAAAGACATATTGCGGAGGGCCGTTGCCGATAGCCTCGGTGTGGCTTTGACCGCCCATGATCACTCGCGCCACATCTTTCAAATTGTTAATTTGAAAATCCATCGTTCCCTCAAACCACCAGTTATCGAAGATGGGTATCAGAAAATCTGCGCAGGGTGTAGGGCCATAGCGCTCGTGGATGGGCTGGATCGTGTCGTGTGTGTAGTGCGGCATGAGGTAAGTAACCTGCTCGCAGCCGAGCTGTAGGAAATGACGATGCACCATGAGCGGGTCTGCTCCCAGAGGAATCACGCACCCGACACCGTATGGGATATGTGCGTCCTGCAGAAGCTTCAATCCACGTTCAACCTGGTCATAAGAACCTTGTTGGCGATGATCACGCCTTACCGCGTCGTGGGTATCCTTGGGCCCGTCCATGCTGAGACCGACGCTTACGCGATGCTTGCGTAGCAGTTGGACCCAGCGCGCGTTCAACAGAGTGCCATTGGTCTGCATACCGAAATTGACCCGCACGGTATCGCTCAGCACGGCACGTGCCCTGCGGCACCACGCGTCGAAGCGTTCCGGGCCGAGAAGGCAGGGTTCGCCGCCATGGAACGCGAGCAGGATTGCGTCCTGACCCGTGACTCGACACTGCTCGAGGGTGCGCTGTAACGCAGCTTCAAAGACTTCGTCAGGCATCAGTGGCGGACGATCTTTCCAGGTGGAATCGGCCATGTTGTAGACGTAGCAATACGAGCAGTTCAGATTGCAGCGCGAGGCAACTTTAAGGATGACCTGCGTGATGTAGTTTTTCTGGTTGCGCCGGTGTTCAGGGTCACGGTGGTTCTGGATCATCGGGGCGTCCTGTCTGGCATTTGGTTAACGGCACACCCTTCACGCGCGATTGCAATGGCGATAACTCGCGTGTGCTGGTGCGCCGGGTTGAATTGTGCGCAACCAACGATCCACCGGCTGCGCAGTTGCAGATGGACCGTTGTGTTGAGCCCGCAAGGCAACTGAAGGGATGCGCTGTACCGGGCCGGCCGATGCTTTTCGCAACGGACTGGGGATTGGCCTGCAACCGGTCAACGAAAGCAAGGACGGGTGGAAGCCCTTGACGGCGTGAGGAAATACCCTCGGTCGCGGGCCAGTATGAAGTGCCCAGGTATAGCTCGACTATGCGGGGAAGTCTTGCCTGGATAACTTCAATGAAGGGGATTCTTCACACGGCTTTGTCCCACACGATGTTGATGTGGGTGAAGTCGATGTGATGTGTCGGGCCGATCAACTCAGATTTCAAAGCGGTTTTGAGAGCATCCTGCACTTTGGTTTGAGTTGCTTCAGGCACTGGTTTTTTGTCCACAGTACCGGTGATCGTAGCTTTGGCCATTTCTCCTCCTGATAGACCGCGGAATTTGAAAGGGGCCCGTTGGAAAAGCTCGGCAAGTATAGGCGCGCCCCAGAAAAATTGTCAACGAACATTCTTGTGCCTGGTTTCGCGACTGTTGCGGCTTTCTTGTTGAATTATGCCGATGCGCGGCATGTAAAGCTTGCAGGTTGATTGCCGTGTCCGGTACTGGACGGCGGGGTTGCGTTTGTGAACAGACTGAGGGCGCGCCTGAAATGGCAATCTGTTGGATTTATTGCGGGTTAGCTCCGCGGGTGTTTGGCCGGATGGGTGCAGGATCGACGGGGATAGTCCGATTTTGGAGGTACGCCTGTGCAACGGTTTCTGCAAGATTTGCGTTTTGCGCTGCGGCAGTTGAAGAAGTCGCCGGGGTTTACGGCGACGGCGGTGATCTCACTGGCATTGGGGATTGGCGCGACGACGGCGGTCTTCAGCGTGATCTACGCGATCCTGATGAATCCGTATCCGTATGCGCATACAGACCGGTTCATGCACATGCGGCTGATCGATGCCGAGGGGAAGAACCGGGGCTTCGGGTTGAATTCGGATCAGTGGCATGAGTTGCTTAAGTCGCCGGTGATCGAGGATGCGTTTGTCGAGGATGAATGGAGTCTGACGGTCACGGGGCACGAGTATCCGGAAAATGTGGAAGCCGGCTTCGAGTCGTCGAATATGTTCAATTTTCTTGGCGTGTCGATGCTGTATGGGCGCGGGTTGCAGCCATCGGATGCGGTGGATGGGCATGAGCCGGAGCCGGTGGTGGTGTTGAGCTACAAATTCTGGCAGCGGCATTTCAATTCGGACCCCGCAGTGGTGGGGCAGAAGTTGCAGATGGTGCATAAGGACTACACGATTGTTGGCGTGGCTCCGTCGCGGTTTACGTGGGGCGATGTGGACGTGTATGTGCCGCAAAAGATCGTTGAAGATCCGAATCACACGTTCAATACGGAAATACGGCTGAAGCCAGGAGTGACGCGGGAGCAGGCGGATGCGGCGCTGCTGCCGCTCTTCCAGCAATTTGCGAAGGATCGGCCGCAGGGGTTTCCGAAGGGAAACTTCAAGGTGCAAGTCCTTGGGCTGAATGATGATTTTCTGCGTGACCTGGGCGGGACGCTGTCTCTGCTGTTCTGCGCGGTGGGGCTGCTGCTGTTGATCGGGTGCGGGAATGTGTCGATTCTGCTGCTGGCGCGGGGAACGTCACGGATGCACGAGTTTGCGCTGCGGGCGGCTGTCGGGGCGAGGCGGCTGAGGATTGTGCAGCAGTTGCTGACGGAGTCGCTGCTGTTATCGATCACAGGTGCGGCGCTGGGGGTGGGGCTGGCGTATCTGTCGTTGGGAAAGATTGTGGCCACACTGCCGCAATACGCGTATCCGCATGAAGCGGCGATACGCCTGAACGTGCCGGTACTGTGCTTCTGCGTAGTGGTTGCGCTGGTGACGGGGATTGTCTTTGGCCTGTTCCCGGCGCTGCAGATGTCGCGGCCTGACGTGAGCCAGGTGATGCAGTCGGGTACGCGCAAGGTGGCGGGCAGTGTGCGGGGACGGCGGGTGCTGGGTGGATTGATTGCCGGGCAGATTGCTCTGACGCTGCTGATGCTGGCCGGAGCGGGCGCGGCGCTTGAGGGATTCGTGAAGATGACGAGCGTGCATCTGGGGTATGACCCGCATAACATCATGTCGGTGCCGATACCGGTGCATGAGAACACGTACAAGACATGGGCGGAACGGGCGAACTACTTCGAACAGCTCAGGACGAAGGTGGCCGAAACGCCGGGCGTGGAGATGGCGGCGATTTCGACGAATGCTACGCCACCCGCGAATGGAGCGGACACGACTTTCGACATTCTGGGCAAGCCGTCTTCGCAGGAGTTGAAGGCGCGCGTCAACTTTGTGAGCTCTGGGTACTTTACGGCGCTTAAGATCGGGATGGCGGAAGGGCGCATCTGGAGCGAGACGGAGAACCGCAACGGTGCGCCGGTGATTGTGATCAACCAGACGATGGCGCGGAAATATTTTGCGAATGGCGACGCGCTGGATGGGTCGATCAAGATCCCGCTCAAGGATCAGCCGCCATTCAATCGGATTGCTCCGGGAGCGGATGGCTGGCTGCGGGTGGTGGGCGTGATTCAAGACAAGCTCGATGATGGTTTGCGCAACCCGGTGCAGCCGGAGATGTTTATCCCCTACACGCTGTGGATGCGGATGGGGACGCAGATTCTGGTGCGTGCGCGGACTTCGCCACTGGCGCTGCTGCCGGCGATTCGGAAGCAGATTGCGATGGTGGATGCGAATCAGCAGACGGTTTCCGATCCGCTGGACCTGGAGCACTGGATCACACATCTGCCGGAGTATGAGCAGGGGAATCTGATTTCGTGGCTGTTTGGATCGTTTGCTGTACTGGCGCTGCTGCTGGCGGCGGTGGGGCTTTACAGCGTGGTGTCGTACTCGGTGGCGCAACGGACGAATGAGTTTGGCATTCGCATGGCGCTGGGGGCACAGCGGGATCATATCTGGAAGATGGCGTTTCGTTCGATGGCGGCGAGTGTGGGCATTGGCGTGGCTGCGGGACTGGTACTGGCGCTGGCGCTGAACAAGGTGGTGGCGCATTGGGCCGAGGGAAGCTCGCGCGATCCGCTGCTGCTGGCTGGGGCTACGGTGGTGATGGCGCTGGCTGCGGCGATTGCGTGTGCGGTGCCGGCGCGGCGGGCGGCGAAGACGGATCCGATGGTGGCGCTTAGATATGAGTGAGACGGGGACCAGGGAATAGGGATTAGGGAATAACCGACAAGAGACACGCTGTATCTGTGGAGGCTTGATGGGATCGCTGGTGCAGGATTTGCGGTATGCGTGGCGGCAGTTGCGGAAGTCGCCGGGGTTTACGGCTACGGCGGTGATTTCGTTGGCGCTGGGGATTGGTGCGACTACGGCGGTGTTCAGCGTGATCTGGGGCGTGCTGATGAATCCGTTTCCTTATCGGGATGCGGATCGGATGTTTCACATGGCCATGCGGGATAACGCGGGACAGCAGCGCGCGGCGATGCTGACACCGACGCAGTTGAAGACGATGCTGCAGTCGCCGGTGCTGGAGGGAGCTGCGGTCAGCGATGACTGGCGGACGACTGTGACCGGGCGCGATTTTCCTGAAGATGTGGCGGTCACGTTCTTCTCTACGAATGCCTTTGAATATTACGGCGTGCCGATGGCGGCGGGGCGCGGATTTTTGACTTCGGATGGGCCGGAGGGGCATGATCCGCAGCCGGTGACTGTGCTGGGTTACAAGTTCTGGATTGCGCGGTATGGCGGTGATCCGAGTGTGATTGGGAAGACGATCGAGCTTGCGCACAAGCCGTACACGATTGTGGGTGTGGCTTCGTCGCGGTTTACGTGGGACGACGCGGATGTTTATCTGCCGATCAAGTTTGTGACGGGGGTTGATCGTACTTATTACGCGAACTACAGGCTGCGCGCGGGAGTGACGTTTGCGCAGGCTGCTTCGGGGCTGCTGCCGGTATTGCAGCAGTTTGCGAAGGAGACGCCGACACATTTTCCGACAGGCGGGTTTCGCATGGACCTGATCGGTATCAACGATTACTACCTGAGGCGGATGGGTGGGACGCTGTATCTGCTGTTCGCCGGGGTTGGGCTGCTGCTGCTGATCGGGTGTGGGAATGTGTCGATTCTGCTGCTGGCGCGCGGGACTGCGCGGAGCCGCGAGTTTGCTGTGCGTGCGGCGGTTGGGGCGACGCGCAGGCGGATGGTGGGGCAGCTGCTGCTTGAGTCGTCGCTGCTGGCTCTGACGGGCGCGGGGCTTGGCGTAGCGCTGGCTTTTGTGCTGCTGAGAAAGATTGTCGAGAATTTGCCGCCGGATTCGTTTCCGCATGAGGCCTCGATTGGGATCAATGTGCCGGTGCTTGGTTTCTGCACGGCGATTGCACTGTTGACGGGGCTGCTATTTGGGCTGTGGCCGGCGTTGAAGTTCTCGCGGCCAGAGCTGAGCGAAGTGATGCAGGCGGGTTCGAGGAAGCTTGCGGGAGGCGTGCAAGGGCGACGCACTCTGGGAATGCTGATTGCCGCGCAGATTGCGCTGACGATGCTGTTGCTGGCTGGAGCGGGCGCCGCGCTCGAGGGCTTTGCGAAGATGGCGCATGTGCGGCTGGGATATGACCCGCACAATGTGATGTCGGTGCTGATACCGCTGCCGGAGGGAACGTACAACACGTGGGCGGAGCGCTCGAACTATTTTGAACAGATACGGTCACAGGTGGCGAGTGTGCCGGGCGTGACGATGGCGGCGATCTCAACGAATGCGACGCCGCCGGCGAGTGGAGAGAGTGCAAAGTTCGAGATATTGGGCAAGCCGTCGAACGAGGCCAGGTCGCTGCAAATCAATTTTGTGAATCAGGATTATTTTTCGGTGCTACGAATGCAGCTGGCGCAGGGAAAGATCTGGGATGCGACGGAGAACCGCAATGGCGCAGCGGTGATTGTGATCAACGAAACGATGGCGCATAAGTATTTTCCGGGCGGCGATGCGCTGGGTGGTTCGATCAAACTGCCGGAACTGCGAGCGTCGCTGCCTTACAATCCCGGGTCGCCTGCGCTGGGTGGATGGTTGCGTGTAGTTGGGGTGGTGCAGGACAAGTTGAATGATGGGTTGGATAAGCCGGTGAAGCCGGAGGCATTCATTCCGGACACGATGTATATGCGGATGGGAACGCAGATACTGGTGCGGTCGGATGTGCCTCCGCTGACGCTGTTGAATGCGGTGCGCAAGGCGGTGAGCGGAATCAATGCAAATCAGCAGACCGGGACGAATGTGCGGGATCTGAACCACTGGATTACGGGCCAGCCGGAGTGGGCGCGTGGCGTGCTGATTTCGTGGTTATTTGGGGCATTCGCGATGTTGGCGCTGCTGCTGGCTGCGGTGGGGTTGTACAGCGTGGTGTCGTACTCAGTGGTGCAGCGGACGAATGAGTTTGGCGTGCGCATGGCGCTGGGAGCGCAGCGAGAGCATATCTGGCAGATCGCGATGCGATCGGCGAGCGTGAGTGTCTTTGCGGGAGTATGTATCGGGGTTGCGCTTGCGATGGCGCTCGATCGAGTGGTTGCTGCGCATTGGGCTGAAGTGAACTCGCGTGATCCGTTGCTGTTGATTGGGTCTGCAGTGGTGCTGATGGCGGCGGCGATGATTGCTTGTGCTGCTCCGGCGCGGCGGGCGGCGAAGACTGATCCGGTGGTCGCGCTTAGGTATGAATAAGGCAGGGACCAGGGATTAGGGACCAGGGAATAACAGACAAAAACACGATGTATTGACGGAGGCCGGCTTTGCACACACTTATGCAGGACTTGCGGTTTGCGATTCGGATGCTGCGGAAGCAGCCGGGATTCAGCCTGATTGCGGCGCTGACTCTGGCGCTGGGCATTGGGGCGACGGCGGCGGTTTTCAGCTTGATTCAGGGTGTGCTGCTTACTCCGCCACCGTATGAGAAGCCTGACCAACTAATGCTGATTCCGGCAAAGCGCGTGGATGGGCAGAAGATGGATAGTCCGCGCAACTGGGCGGCTCAGCAGTGGATGGATTGGCAGAAAGAGTCGACATCTCTGCAGGGAGTTGCAGGGTATAGCTGGGACTTCAATTTTCTGATTCGCAATGATGGCAGCCAATCGATGCAGGGTATGGATGTGTCGAAAGACTATTTCCACCTCATGGGGCTGAAGATGGCGGCGGGGCGCGGGTTTGAGGATTCCGATTATGCGCCGGGGCCCACGAAAGCGATTGTGATCGGATATGAGTTCTGGCAGCGGACGTTTGGCGGCGATAAGGATATCGTCGGGAAGACGGTGCGCATCAGCCGCTGGCAGGTGCCGCCTGTGGTGATCGGAGTGATGCAGCCGGGTGTGCGATTCCTGCCATCTCCCGGAGCGGCGAAGGAGCCGAATTACGACGTTAATGCGACGGTGGATTTCTGGGTGCCGGCGTATCCCGATCCCAAGGATGTGAAGGAGGCGTATTGGGATGTCGTCGCGCGGCTGAAGGATGGAGTTACTCCGCAGCATGCGCAACAGGAACTGACAGTGCTGGCGGCAAGAGAGGCGCTGACGGAGAAGAAGTTTGAAGGATTCGCGCCGCAATTGCAGCCGGTGACAGATGAGATGAACCAGGATGGCAAGCGGATTCTGCTGCCGTTGCTTGGCGCGTCGGGGCTGGTGCTGTTGATTGCATGCGGGAACGCGGCTGCGCTGCTGCTGGTGCGCGGGTTGCAAAGGCAACAGGAGTACGGCGTGCGGATTGCGATGGGCATGGGGCGCGTGGCGCTCTTGCGCAAAGTGTTGACGGAGAGCTTGCTGCTGGCGCTGCTGGGCGGAGCGTTGGGAGGCGGGCTTGCTATTGGCGCGGTGAAGCTGTTCAAGGTGATTGCGGGGCACGCGGTTCCGCGTCTGGATGGAGTGACGGCGGGCTGGCCAGTTTTGATGTGGGGTCTCGGCGCGGCGGTGCTTGCTGCGTTTGTCGCGGGTGGAATTCCGGCATTGCGGGCATTTCGTCTGGATCCGATGGAGGTGCTGAAGAGTGCAGGACCGAAAGGGACGGCGGGAACGGGCGAGCGGCGGTTGCTGCAGGGTGTGACGATACTGCAGACGGCGCTGACGCTTGCGTTGCTGGTGGGTGCGGGACTGCTGATTCGCACGATGGTGAAGATTTCCGAGGTGCCGTCGGGATATAACACTGGGCGCATCCTGACGATGAGCGTGACGGATGTGCAGAACTATTCCACCTGGAAGACTTTTCATCGGCAAGCGCTGGAGCGTGTACAGGCGCTGCCGGGTGTGGAGTATGCGGCGTTTGCCTGGGGCGTGCCGCTGACGGGAAACAACTGGCCAGCGACGATGGATATTGAGGGGCAACCGCCGCCGGTGAAGGAGAGCGATAAGACTGCGATACCGATGCGCGCGGCTACGCCGGACTACTTCAAGCTGATGAATATTGCGTTGATCGATGGACGGGAATTTCGCGCGACGGATGACGATAAAGGGCCCAAGGTGGCGATCGTAAACAAGGCGTTTGTCGATCGCTATTTTCCGAACAGCAGTGCGGTTGGACGACAGCTCTGGTTCGGCGGACGAGATAAGCCCGGCATAACGATTGTGGGTGCGATTGCCAATGGGCGGACGGATGACCTGACGCAGCAGCCATCGCCGGAGGTTTATCTGCCGCTGTGGCAGGCAACTGCGTTTTCGAAGCATCTGGTGGTGCGGACAAAGGCCGATCCGCGCACGATTGTAGCTGCTGTAGAACACGAGTTGCGCTCAGTGGATCCGACGGCGGCGATTGAGAATGTGAGGACGCTGGAACAGATTCGCGACGAATCTCTCTCGTCGCGGACCTTTGCGATGAACCTGCTGACGGGGTTTTCAGTGGTCGGAAGCATATTGACGCTGGTGGGAATTTATGGTGTGCTTTCGCTGTCTGTGGCATCGCGACGCAAAGAGCTGGCGATTCGAAGCGCGATGGGCGCGCAGCAAACGGACATCCGCAACTTGATCTTCGGGGAAGGATTTCGATTGATTGCGGGTGGCGTGGTTGCCGGTGTTGTGCTGGCGATTGCTTTGTCGCGAGTGCTGAAGTCGTTCCTGTTTGAAGTGCAGCCTAACGATCCTGCGACGTTGATTGTGGTGGGAGTGTTGTTTGTGGGAGTGGGGTTGCTGGCATGCTGGGCGCCGGTGCGGCGGGCGGCTAGGGTCGATCCGTTGGAGGCGCTTAGGTATGAATAGGGAACAGGGACTAGGGACCAGGGACCAGCCAACAGGGACTAGGGAATAACGGTCAAGTTCAAGGCATCCGTGGAGGCTCGATGGGATCGCTGGGGCAAGATTTGCGGTGTGCGCTGCTGTCTGGGGCGGTGCTAGCAACGGGCGTGAGTAGCTGGGCACAGGGAGCGGTGCAGTCGTTTCCTTTGAAGGATGCTGGTGCGCTTGTTGAGCAGAATGTGAAGACTGAGGCTGTTGAGTACCTGGGGCGGAAGTGTGTGCGGGTTACTGGGCTTCCGGACAAGGATGGGTTTGCGCTGCTGAAGGGTGTGGATTTTCAGGATGGGGTGATCGAGGCGGATATTGCGCTGAAGGTGACGACTCCGCCGGGCGTGCACATGCCGGGGTTTGTGGGGATTGCGTTTCGCGGGAAACCGGATGCTTCAAAGTATGAGCTGTTTTATCTGCGGCCGGGGAATTCGCACTCGCCGGATCAGTTGATGCGAAATCATTCGGTGCAGTACACGTCGGAGCCGGAGCATGGTTGGTACACGCTGCGGCGGAACTGGCCCGGGGTGTATGAGGCTCATGCTGAGCTTGCGTTTGAGAAGTGGACGAAGGTGCGGATTGAGGTTGCGGGGCGCGGGGCGAAGCTGTTTGTGAATGGGGATGCTTCGCCGGCGCTGGTGGTGGATGGGCTGAAGGGCGAGAGTCTGCATGGAGGCGTGGCGCTTTGGGGATATGCGGGTGAGGAAGCTTATTTCTCGAATGTGAAGATTACGCCTGCTGCCTCGGTGGATGTGAAGAATGGCTCGGATATTGCGGGTGACTGGACGACGACACTTACGACGGACTTTGGGAAGTTTGATGGCACGATGAAGCTTAGCCGTGATGGCGGCAAGGTATCGGGTACATGGACGGGCGCGTTCGGGCAGAATCTGCCGGTGACGGGGACGTGGCGTGATGGATATGTGGAGCTTGAGTTTGATGGGACATGGACTCCGATGGGTCCGAACGATGCGTCCGGGGCCGGTGAAGATGACGTTGGCGGGATGGGTGGATGGGAGCTCGGCGAAGGGGCGGTCGCGGGTGATTAATCGGGCGGATGGGATGTGGAGTGCGGAGAAGAAGTAGTGAGTGAGTGTTTGTGGTACCGACCCTTTAGGCAAATGACGCTGAAAGGATGGGGCATCGGCTTTTGATAAAAGAGGCGCGAAAGGACAGGCATTCTGCCAGTGACGGGTTATAAGGCAGTTCCTGGATGCTTGGTCGATGACCGTTCCGGGAGGCTCAGAACAAGGATGGGCCCGCCGCTTTTTTGATCGTCGTGATCCAAACCCGATAATCTCCGTCCGAACCCAGAGTCTCGCCCAGATTTTCCGTATGTTGGCAAACATGATTGCAAACAGGCTGAGCTGATCCAGGTTAAGGTCCTTACTTGCACCCTGGGGATTGGTCTTTGCCTCCTGATCAAGCGTTGCACGATCGTTTGGCAGCAGCTTGTCCGGGGGTTGCGGACCATCGGTGCGGTTGATGCCGGTGGTTTGGCCGTAGTCGTCACGGGTTGCAGCGAGGCTATACAAATAAGTCGGCTGAAGCTCGCTCATGAACATGTCCTTCTCGACGCACCAATCGAAGTCATCCGTGGTCTTCGACCGTGTCGCATCCAGCCAGACGACGGCTTTCAGCTTGAAGCAGCTTTGCATCAGCTTATTGTTGTTGTTTTTCTGCACCATCACGCGGTAATCTTCCGTCCACCCCATTGGCGCCGAAAGCACCGTGATAGCAATGTGAGGATATTGCTCGTTCAGCTTTCTGTTGGGATCCCACTGCGGCAAAATGTTTCGCATGCTCAACTGGTCAATGACGGATTTTCCAGTCGCGGCGTTTGTGACACCGTGCTTGATGCTCGTCATGAAGCCCTCTTTTTTGAGCTTACCCATGTTTGGGTTTTCGGCTATCGGACTCGGAGCAACCGCAACTGGAGGCGCCACAGCAGAATTCGGGTCAGGTGCAGGAGCGGCGGAAACAGCTTCAGGAGCGGGCGCAGGGCTCATCATGGCCTTCATCACTGCTTCACTCGCACCGGCGTTCTTCAGACGAACCATATCGTCCGTGCTCAGGTCAAAGGTCTGGCCGCTCTTCTGAATTTTGGTGATAATCAGATCGTCGGAGATTTTTGCATTGATCAGCGAGATGATCCCATCCACGGTTAGCCCTGTCGACGATGCCGGTTGGCTCGCAGAAGCATTTGCTGCGTTTCCATTCTTCTGAGCCTGATAGGCGGCCCATACTTTCTTGATAACAGGTGCATAGTCGACGCCGTTCAGTTGGCCGCCGGGTGGACTTATGATGGTGGAGATTTGGCTATTGTTATCGACGGATACCATTGCCGATCCGGTTGGGCCAGTGAGCATAGCCATACGCGGTGCACCGGCACGGCGCTGAGGAAACTCGGTGACCGTGTAATTCTTGCCGTCTACCTTGATCTGAGTCTGCTGCTGGGCCTGGGCATTTATGGCAACCAAGGCGAGCACAACGATTGTGGCTGGCCACAATTTCATTTTCTTCCTCCATGGCTGAATAGAGGAATAGTAATGCCTTGGCAAGGAATCCGCACTGCTAATCTGTTAATTTAGTGCACTCTGACAGAGGGTAAGTTCCCGGAGTAATTCTCGTGGCCTTAAAACCGACGCTTTCGGTGCTAAAAAATCCTTCCGAAAAGCTAGACACGAGTTTCGAATTTTGGCGTGATGTAATTTCCGAAAACGCAAAGCAGAGCAGTTCGTTCCTGACGCGGCTATTTGACGTGGACTTCCGGTTCGCTGCCTTCTACTTCGCGGGCGCGGAACATGCCTAGTGTGTTGGAGCTCCAGATGGGCTCGCCGGTGGGGGCGATTACGATTACGCCGCCTTCGCCGCCTTTGAGGGCGGGCAGCTCGGTGTGGATCATGTGGTCGGCTGCCTGCTGCGGGGTTTGGCCTTGCTGGACGAGGGTGCAGACTTCGCGGGCGAGCGTGAGGCGGATGAAGTATTCGCCGACGCCGGTGCCGGAGACGGCGCAGGAGTGGTCGCTGGCGTAGGTGCCTGCGCCGATCAGCGGAGAGTCGCCGACGCGGCCGGGCAGTTTGCCCTGCATGCCTCCGGTGGAGGTGGCTGCGGCGATGTGGCCTTCACTGTCGCGGGCTACCGCGCCTACAGTGCCGAAGCGATGTTCAAAGATGTGCGGACCGGGGATGGAGGCTGAGCCGGATGCGGGTGCTGGGCCTACGCCTTTCGGCCTGGGAGGGACGGGGCGGCCGCTGGCGCGCATGATGGAGGCGAATTCCTGCCAGCGCATTTCGGTGAAGAAGAAGGAGGGTGGCTCCTGTTCAAGGCCCTGCTGGCGCGAGAATTCGTCTGCTCCGGGGCCGACCATCATGACGTATTGGGTGTGCTCCATGACGGCGCGGGCGAGGGCGATGGGGTGACGCGTGAACTGGACGTCGGCGACGGAGCCGGCGGAGAGGGTTGCGCCGTCCATGATTGCGGCGTCCATTTCGTTGCCTCCGTCGGCGGCGAATGCGGAGCCACGACCTGCGTTGAAGAGCGGGTCGTCTTCGAGGACTTTGATAGCTGCTTCGACGGCGTCGAGGGCTTTGCCGTGCTGTTTTAGGACAGCCGATCCAGCGGCGAGGGCCTTTGCGAGGGAGTCGTGATAGGCGGCGGCGGTGGCCGGGTCCATGTGCTCCCACTCGCTCTCGCCTGCGCCACCGTGGATGGCGATGGCCCAGTGGTGGTCCGGTTTTGCGTCTTGGCCGGCGGCAGCATTGCAGACGGTGGCGTGCAGGGAGCAAAGGATGACGAGAAGGATGGGGAGGAATAGGCCATTCCGGAGGCGCTGAGTCATGCAGACTATCTTAGTACCGGTAGCGCACCACCTGCTTCTGGCGCGCTGCCCGGACAAGCCGTCACATCGGCTTCAACAGCTTGCGATTACGAGTTCAATTCGCTTAGCTTCTTGCCAACCGCGCCCGGTCCGAAATTGATGTGAGCGTCCTTAATCGAAAGTCCGACAACTTCGATACGCTTCAGGTCTCGTGTTCCGATACCGGCTTCTTCTGCGAGACGCAGTGAGTTATCGCCTCGGATGAACGGAGAACTGCCGCGTTCCGCATAGGTGTCGTAGCCCATCACTGCCATCCCGACAGCGTCCACGTTGACTGCGTTGCGGCCGGCAATGATCACACCCGGTGTCATCTTTTCGAGGCCCTGAAGCCACGGTCCTTCTCCTCCGCGTACCGTCTCCACGCCATCCACGATTGCAAGATCGATGGGTCGAATACCGTTCTGATCGACCAGGATGCGTGGAACCCTGTAGCCCGGATCGCGCGGCGAATCGGGGTGCAATTCGGCATCCACTACCGAGGGCGCGGGCGTTGTTCCGCTGTGCAGCACGGGGCCGCGCTCTTGCGTCGGCCGCTCGTTTCCGTGGGGTCCGCAGTCGCCGCCGTAAAGCGAGCAGGGCGTGTTGCCGAAGTTGTTCTTCATCGTCATGGTCACGCCAGCAATCCAATGGTTCTTCAGCTTCGCCATCGAAGCATAGACGTCGCACTGGAAGAACGCAGGATTGAGGTGGTATGCCGGATAGGCGTATCCGCCCCAGGGCACTGTCTTACGCACATACTCCTTGTAGTTGCCGAGGTTCTGCACGTTTTCCCAAACCACCGGCAGGCCCATATTGTTAATGGCGTGGACGTCGAGGCCGTAGCGCGCCCACAAGGAGAGATCCTGGTCGGCTGGGAAGAAGCTCTCAATCATGCGAACGCGCCGCGCGCCCGCCTTGGCAAAGAGATGGACGGTGGCAGCCACCGACTGCGGATCGGTCCTATAAGGAAGCTCAGAGGTCAGCGGAAAGCTCTTCGGATTGCCGGTGAGATTGAGCTTGAGCGCAACGGTCTTTCCGCGCACCAGCTTCTCGATTCCGCCGATCTGATCGAACGCGAGAGAGAGCTGCTGTTCATATTGCGCGTAATCGCGGCAGCGAACAATCGAAACCCGGCTCGCTGGAGCATCGGCCTTCATCAGCTCCGGCACACAAAGCGCTCCAAGTGTCGCAGCACCTGTGGTGGCCAGCATCTCTCGTCTGTTCATGGGGTCCGCCTCCTGACCGCTATGCTACTCGGATATCATCCATCCCGCGCGACATATTTCAGATTCAGACGATTTTGGCGGCGGCCATAAAAGACTCTTCATTCTTCCGGCGCACACACTTCCAAACGCACAGGTCTGCCTGAATCCGCGAGCGCTACTGCTTGATTACCGTTCCATCACGTTTTCGGATCTCGCCCCAGCCGCCATTCAGGTGGTTAGCGCTTTCAGTGAATGGATATTTTGCCGCCAGTTTTTCGTCGATCTCGATACCCCAGCCCGGTCGCTCGTTGACCCAGAAATAGCCGTCCTTCATTTCCGGGCACCCTTTGAAGATTTCCTGCGTTGCAGCATTGAAGGGGGTGTATTCCTGGATGCCGAAGTTATAGCTCACGATATCCAGAGTTATATTTGCCATGTGGCCTACAGGTGAGACATCTCCGGGGCCATGCCAGGCTGTCTTGACGCCGTACTGCTCGGCGAGGATTGCGATCTTTCGCGCGGGCGAGAAGCCGCCAACCTGCGATAGATGACAGCGGATATAGTCGATCAGTCTCTGTTCGATGAGCGGTTGCCATTCATGGGGGTTGTTGAAGAGCTCTCCCATCGCGATGGGAGTGGCGCACTGCTCGCGAATCTGGTGGAAATATTCATTGTCTTCCGGCGAAAGCGGGTCTTCGAGGAAGAACATCCTGAACTTCTCCGCCTCTTTGCAGAACTGTACCGCTTCATTGGGAGTGAGGCGTTCGTGCATGTCGTGCAGCAGCTCTACTTCTTCGCCGAGCTCCGTTCTGCAAATCTCCAGCAGCTTGAGCGCGCGACGCATTTGGTAGGCTGGCTCGAACAAAGGTTTGTCGTGGAGTGCCTTCAACGGAGCAGCGTTACCGTGCGCAGAACCATAGCCTGCCATTCCCGGTAGCCCAACCTGTACCCGGACGTTGCGGAAGCCCTCGGCCATGTATTTTTTCGCCGAAGCCACCACATCTTCAAACTCAGGCCCATCGGCGTGGGCGTAGCAATCGACCGCCTCGCGGCACTTGCCTCCTGCCAACTGATACACCGGCATGCCCGCCTGCCGTCCCTTGATGTCCCACAGAGCTTGATCGATCCCGCTCAGGGCATTGTTAAGCACCGGGCCATTTTTCCAGTACGAGCTGTCATAGCAACTCTGCCAGATATCCTCGATCCGGTCCGTTGTTTTGCCCAGCAGAAATGGCTTCAGATACCGTTCTACGGCCGGTTTCACCAGGTCGGCTCGCTGGGTAAACGTTGCGCAGCCGTAGCCGTAGAGACCATCCTGGTCAGTTGTGATCTTGACCACTGTCAGCCTGGCTCCAGCGGGGGCGCACTCGATGACACTGATGTCTTTGATGCGAGGCGTTGCCATGCCCCGTGTGGCTTGAGCCAGCTGTTGCTGCGCTCGAACAGCAGGCGCCGCAATGCCAAGCAAACCAAGACCGCCCATGGATTTCAGTAGATCCCGCCGATACATTGACATAGAGCCGCTCCCGATATGAACTGCGAATGCTTGAGAAGGATACCTGAAAACGGTCAGCGCTCGATCAAGACCAGCCTGTTCGAGTGGACGATCGTCTCTCGAAGGTCTTTGGCATCTTCCCGGAAAGCCGTGAAACGCTCTTGCCTATCTCTCCACTAGAGGAAAGGAGGGATAATCCCATGGCAGAGAATAAGGCGAAAAACCCCGGAGAAAAGCCGCTGCGCATTTCTCAGGAAATTGGCGATGCAGGTGAAGTTCTCGATATCGGCGATATTGCGGATGTGGGCGATATCGCGGACAGCGGAGATCTTGGCGAGATTGTGGACATCAGCGATCAGGGTGAGATCCAGGATCTCGGCGAGATCGCCAACATTTCTGACAACGCAGAGTTTTCCGACACGGGCGACCTCGGCGATGTCGGCGAGATTACTGAGATCGTCGATCGCGGGGTTGTCGGACAGATCGTGGATCGCGGCGAGATCGTTGATCGTGGTGAAGTTGGGCACGTCGGACAAATTGGACACGTCGGGCAGATCGGGCACATTGGGCACATTGTCGATCGCGGCGACATTGTTGACATCGTCGATCGCGGGCACATTGCCGAGATTGGGGAAGTGGGCGAATTGGCGGAAGTGGCCACCCAACAGCGCCGAACGAACGCGCTTGGGACCGGTTCTCAACTTAAGCAGACGGCGACCGAATCGCAACCGGCAGCGAGCAGCCGCGTGCTCACCCAACAGAGAGCAGCTTACCTGAACTCGACGCAGGGCGCGCCGAAGACCTCGGAACAGTAATGAAACTGGCGAGCTTCATGATTGCGGGGCTGCTTGCGACCTGGTTTCTTCTGGAACTGGCCATTCAGTTTCCATTTGCCTGGTGCAAGCGGCTTCGCTTCCTGGACCCAACCGCACACCTTCTGGCGGCCTGGAATTTCTTCGCGCCGAAACCAATCATGGGCGACGTCGAGCTTTTTTACCGCTATGTTGCTCGCGATTGTGAAACCGGCGCTTCGAAGGGCGGGCTGAAGTCGGCGCGATGGAATCTAGTAGAGCCGAGTGGAGGTCGTTGCCTGTATCACTTGCTGTTTAACCCGCAGAAGCGGGCGAGAAAGGCGATCTTCGGCTGCTGCAACTATGTCATCACGAACAAAAAGGCGAGCAGCCTTTCGCTCACTGTTCCTTACCTGTTGCTGCTTGATCGTGTGAGCATGCTGTGCGCGAATGACGGAATTGTTCAATTTCGAATCGATGTGATTCGCAAGAACGGCAGCAGGGTCTTTGCTTTTGTCTCGGTACCGCATCGCGTCGAGCTGATTTTGAAAGATGATCCGACAGGAGCGACTAACGAGGGAATGGAGACGAGCCATGACCGCATTCAACCTCAGTGCATCTGAAGCGGTGAACCTTGCAGTGCGGCTCTGCTGTGTTGGCCGCGCGATCAATCTGGCTGAGCTGGCTGTTGCGCGCAGCGAGTGCCGGACCGGCGGAATGCTCAACTGGGAAATAGCGGGGCTCATTCTGGATTCGCAGCCCTCCAAGCTTTCTCAAACCAAGGCTTCTCGAATCGCCCGTCTATCCGGATTTGTCAGTAAACGCTGCGTCGGTATGTCCTCGTCTATCTTCAGCGGGCTTCTATGGATGGAAGCGGCGGTAATCCTCAGCCTCTTTCTTTTCCCGGCCATGTTGATCTTGAAAGTTGCCGCGGTGCTTTGCCTGTTGATAGAGATGAAGCGCCACTATTTCTCGGTCGACGGGTCGGATGAAATGACATTGCTGTGCCTCACGGCCACATGCCTGGCTGGCTTTGGGGACTCAAGCCGATATGTGGCGTTCTTTCTTGCCGCAGAGTTAGCGCTCGCATATACCACGGCGGGAGCTTACAAGGCGTCATCTCCGTTCTGGCAGAAAGGAAAGGCGCTCTTGCATATCACGCGCACCAAGGCTTTCGGGCATAAGCAAGTGTCGAAGCTGCTGCATCGTTATCCGCTCCTGAGTAAGTATTCGGAACTGGCGCTGGTGTTATGGGAGTCAGGATTCCTCATCGCTCTGATTGCGCCGCGGCCAATCCTTTGGGGGATACTTGCAGCGGGAGTGGTCTTTCACCTCGCATGCGCTGGAGTGATGGGGCTCAACACCTTCCTCTGGGCATTTTCCGCGGGCTATCCCTGTGTGATCTTTGCGAATGAACAAATCCATCTGGTTCTGAAAGCGCCCGTTGACGGCTACCTGACGCTTGCGCTGTCGATTCTTGTGATCGGTGCTGTCGTTTTTGAGGGATGGCGATTCTCGCGGAGCGCAGAAGGAGAGCCGGCCGCTGCGAAGCAATCGCCTGATGCGGCGGCAATGAGGAGTCTCGCGTCTTTCTGATGTATTCGGCGCGTGGTTGAGGCGGAAGCGGGAACCCGTTGCTACGAATTGGCTCTTGGGGCTCGCCGCCGAGACGGGCGGCTGGGAACTGGCTTGGTGGACGCTCAAGAGTGGCCGCTGATAGACTAGACAGGTTGTACCCGGCTGTGCCTGCACTATACCTGCGCGCTCGCCTCGTAAGACAATCCTTCAGGAAAACCAAGCAAGGAATCTCGTGGACTCACAAACGCGTCATGCGCTGAAACAAGATAAGTTCGTCGACACGACCCAACAGGGTGTGGACTGGGTAGGGGAACACCGCGAGACGGTGATTCGCTGGTCGATTGCCGGGGTAGTTTTGCTGGCTCTCATTATTGCCGGCGTGGTGGTTTACAACCAGCGGTCAGCGGCTGCTGAGGCGGCGCTGGGCTCAGCGCTGGATGTGTACGCCTCGCCGCTGGCTTCTCCGGAGCAACCTGCGGGAGCGGGCGTATACGCGACAGCGGCGGACCGCGCCAAGATTGCGAACAAGCAGTTTGTGCAGGTGGCGAACCAGTATGGCTGGCTGCCGGAAGGCGCGAAAGGGCACTATTTTGCCGGGTTGACCTCCCAGGAGCTGGGGCAGACGGCTTCCGCCGAGAGCGAGTTGAAGAAGGCCGCGGATGCGTGGGACAGCAATCTTTCGAGCCTGGCGAAGTTTGCGCTGGCGGGGTTTTATCGCCAGACGGGCCGGGATGCACAGGCGATTCCGCTGTATAACGAGCTGATTTCAAAGCCGACGGATGCGGTGCCGGCGTACACCTCGCAGCTTGCGCTGGCGGATATGTACCAGTCTGAAGGCAAGAAGGAGCAGGCGCGGCAGATCTGGGCCAAGGTAAAGGATGCGGACAAGACTGGCGCGGCGGGTTCGATTGCTGCGGAAAAGCTGAACGCGAAGTAGGCGAAGTGGTTGATTCGCGCGGAAACATAGAAAGTCGAAGATGGTCTGCCGATGCGCAGGCCATTTTTGTTTGGATGGAAGTGCAGGGAAATTGAGCGGTTGGGCGCTGCGCTGCGTCATTAGGGCTATGAGCGCGTCCCCCGCAGTTTTGACCGGATGGGTTGAGTTTCCTGGTGGGTATCCGGGTACACAAGCTGGAATGAAGCCGAACGATTTGATTGCTGAGACAGCTTATGGCTCGCGCGTGGATGCGGATGCGGGCGCGGCGATTGCTGCGCTGGTGGAGCAGCACGCGGGAACGCTGTATCGGGTGGCTTATTCGGTGCTGCGCAATGCGGCGGATGCTGAAGACGCGGTGCAGGAGGCGTATCTGCGGGTACTGCGGCATCGCGATGAGTTGGGGGAGATTCGCGATCATCGCGTGTGGCTGGTCAGGATTGTGTGGAATGTGGTGCTGGACCGGAAGCGCAGGACGAAGACGCGGCCGGAGACGGACGATATTGCCGACCTGGCGCGGATGCTGCCGGCAGGCGGGCTGACGGCGGAGGAGCGCGTAGCCTCGGCGCAGCATCATGAGAAGGTACTGCTGGCGGTGGAGCAGTTGCCGGAGAAAGAACGGCGGGTGCTGATGCTGTCGGCGTTTGAGGAGCTTTCGAGCGTGGAGATTGCTTCGGTTCTGGGAACGACGGAATCGACGGTGCGGTCGCGGCTGTTTCGGGCGAGGAACCTGATGGCCGGCTTGCTAAGCCACGCGAGGAGTGGGCGATGAACTCCAATTGGGATTCAGGACAACACGAGGGTTGGGAGGCGCGCGAGAGCTTTGCGGCTGATGAGACGCTGCGCCTGGTAGCGAAGATGCGGGCGCCGGAAGGGCTGGAGGATCGCGTGCAGCGGCGGCTGGATGCCGAGATGCTGCGCGGCGAGGAGCGGCGGCACTCGGTGTGGTCGCTGTGGATGCCGGGGCGGAAGCTGCAGTTTGCGGGGGCCGGGTTGCTGGCGGTGGCGGTGGCGATTTCATCGTGGAGTGTGTATCACGGGCAGCGAACGGCGGCGAATGCAGGGAATGCGGCGGCGAAGCAGGCTGCGCCTGCCCCGGCGAAGAGCGCGGCGGGGAGCGGGTTTACTCCGGCGGCCGCGGTTGCGGTGCCGCACACGCTGGCGCCGATTCATGTGGCTCCGGCTCCGAAGCGCAAGCCCGGTACCGCTTCGACGAAGCCCTCGCCGAAGAAGCTAGTTCACCCATCGCAGATAGCAACGCAGTAACGAGCGGCGATATTAGAGAGAAAATCCCACGGACGAATCGGGTCCGTGGGATTTTATTTTCTGGCGATGTTGCTTGAACTACTTGGTTTCGTCCATCAGGAAGCGGAAGAGCAACTGAATGACGGCCAGGACGGCTGCGCCGATGAAGGCCGCACCGAAGCTGCGAATGTGAAATCGGGGGACGAAGCCTGAGGCGAGTTCGAGAACGAAGGCGTTGATGACCAGCAGGAACAGGCCGAAGGTCAGGATGGTGACGGGCAGCGTAACCAGCTTGAGGACAAGGCCGAGGGTTACGTTGAGCAGGCCGAAGACAAGAGCCGCGGCGAGCGCGGTTCCGAAGGTATCGACGTGAAAACCAGGCACTACGCGAGAGACAATCAGGAGCGCTATTGCGCTCAGTATCCAATTCAACAGGAGGCGGATCATTTCGTTCTTCTCCGAATGAGGTTGAGGTGCATTGGCTGATGGGGGACGGTGCGACTGATTGTAAGCTATTTCAATTTATCCGGATGAGCGCCGAGAAGGTTGCTTCGGAGTGCTCACATTGATGCAGGTCCAACGTGATTATGGTAGCTGGTTCCGTAGACTGAGGGTGTGCCAATAACCGAAGAGCGGAAGATGAGAGCCGGCAGCGTGTGGAAGCGGCTGTCCGGATGCGTTGCGATTGCGGCTTTGATGTGGGGCGGCGTGTGCGGGGCTGCGGCTCCGGCGCCGGATGAGGCTCCGATTCCGGACATACGGCAGTTGATGGTCGACGTGATGAAGCATCAGCGGGAGATGGATTCGGTTCGCGAAAACTACACCTATCATTCGACGGTGCTGACGGAGGAGCCGGATTCGGCGGGGAGGGTAACGAAGACTTCGACGGAGGATGTTGATACATTCTTTGTGAATTCGCACCGGATCGAACGCACGGTGAAGCGCGCCGGCAGACCGCTGGATGGGCACGATCTGGAGAAGGAAGACGAGCGCGTAAAGAAGCTGGTGGAGAAGGCGCAAACGGTGCCGCCGGGGCAGGCGCTGGAGGGGCCGAACCAGACCGTCACGATCACGCAACTGCTGGACATCATGCAGGTGACGCATCCGCGGCGGGTGATGTACAAGGACCGGCCAACGATTGTCTTTGATTTTGCGGGGCGCAGAGATGCGAAGACGCATGGACTGGCCGAGGATGCCTCGAAGAAGCTGGCCGGGACGTTGTGGATCGATGAGAAGGATAAAGAAGTGTCGCGGATGGAGGCGCACTTTACGGATAATTTCCACGTCGGGGCCGGGCTGCTGGCGAATATTCAGAAGGGATCGAGTTTTTACTTCGACCAGAGTCTGGTGAATAACGAGGTGTGGCTGCCGACGGGTGGGGAGTTTCGAGTGAACGCGCGGGTGCTGCTGCTGAAATCCGTTCGCGAGCATGTGATTGAGCATGACGCGAATTACGAGAAGTTCAGCGTGCAGGATGTGCCGGGGAAGACGGCGACGGTGGTGGGAGAGAAGAAGTAGCAGGACTTGGCTTTTCGGCGTGTGCCTTGGGCAGTTGGGGATGCGATGAAAGACTCGCTGTCTCCGCCATTTTCGAGAAGCGGGATAGTACCTTGCTTGGTTGGTGAATATAAAGTGACTTACCGTTATATGCCCGAATCACATCCGGCCGCCTTCGGACTCTTTGCTCTTTATCGGCAAAGCCATGTGGGTTGATTTTGGGGAGTGCCGCTGAGGTGTACTCTCTAATGCATATGTCCGAGACAATTACGATCACCCGGGAAGAATACGAAGGGCTCTTCACGAGTGCGGCACTGTTTCGACAAATAGCGGATGCAGCTCCCGTCTTGATCTGGGTATCGGGTGTAGATGCCCTCTGTACCTGGTTCAACAAGCCGTGGCTCGAGTTTCGCGGCCGGACGTTGGAACAGGAAATGGGCAACGGCTGGGCGGAAGGAGTTCATAAGGAGGATTTTGATCGTTGCGTTGGAATCTACCTCAGCAACTTCGAGAAGCGAACACCGTTCCAGATGGAATATAGGCTCCAGCGAGCGGACGGGGAATATCGCTGGCTCTTAGACCACGGCGTTCCGCGCTACTCGGACACTGGCCTCTTTCTCGGCTTCATTGGTTCTTGCATCGACATCTCAGACGTAACTGAGATCAAGCTGGCGTGGGATAATCAGCAAAACATCTCGAAGCGGCTGGGCGAACTGGCGGCAATTGTCGAGTCGTCCGATGAAGTAATCATAAGCAAGAATCTGGACGGCATCATAACGAGTTGGAATGCAGCAGCTTCGCGCGTCTTCGGCTACACGGCCGAAGAAATGATTGGCCAATCGATCCTGAAGCTCATACCGGAAGAGCTCCATCACGAAGAGAAAACATTCATCGAAAAGCTGAAGTCTGGCCAACGCATCGAGCAGTTTGAAACTCATCGAATCACGAAGGACGGACAGACGCTCGATGTATCGCTCACTCTGTCACCTGTCAGAGATGCTCTGGGCAAGGTCATCGGTGCCTCCAAGATTCTGCGGGACGTTTCGGTTGCCAAGCGCTTGGAACAGTCCATCTTGCAGGCGGAGAAACTTGCAGCAACAGGTCGGATGGCAGCGACAATAGCGCATGAAATCAACAACCCACTTGAATCGGTGGTGAATCTACTTTACTTGTTACGTCCGACGATATCCTCTGACGAGGGACGCGGGTTTCTCGAGACCGCCGAAAACGAATTACAGCGCGTATCGCACATTACGAAGCAGACACTCGGCTACTACCGCGAAGACAAAGCAGCATCCCCAGTATCTATGAACGACATCGCGCAACAAGCAGTCACCATTTACGAGCCACGTTGCCGGGCATGGGGAATCAAAGTACTTCAATCGCTGACTTCAGAACGAAAGATTTTCGTTCGCCGCGGCGAGATTTTGCAGGTGATTTCTAATCTCCTCGCCAATTCCATTTATGCGCTTTCGGCGGGGGGAACTATCTACATTGATGTAAGAGACTGCGAAACAGACCCGCAAGGTGTCGCTCTTAGCGTACGTGATAACGGCGAAGGGATTGCACCAGAAGCCCTACCGCGCGTGTTCGATGCGTTTTTTACGACTCGTGCGACGATTGGAACAGGCATTGGACTTTTCATTTCAAAACAACTCGTCGAAGGTCATGGCGGTAAAATCTCGATCGAGAGCAGCAAAGACGTAAGAGAGCATGGAACGATCGTCGATATTTTCCTGCCGAGTATCGCCACCGAACGAAGGCATATCTAGTCATTCAGTACGAACCCGGCGGGTGTTGACTGAAACGGATTCTAGGTCACGTTGCTGGAAGCATAGCGTCGACAGTGTTCCAGATACGCAACCTCGTGTTCTGCAATCAATGACATCACACTCGTCCAAAGCCAGCTGGGAGCGTTGAGGCTTTTTGAGCGGTGTCGTTTGAGTTCTGCACGCCAAGCCGATCTTGCTTTTGCGTTCATCTGCCTACCGTGGGCTTTGCCCACCACTCCGGCCAAGTATCTTGCTGCGGCCACCGCCTCTTCCCTGCTCAGTTTGTCCAGATCAAACTTGAGGTCTTGAGGCATCAGTTCTCGCATCACTACTTCTTTTCCCATCAACCGAAGCGCGAGCATACGTTTCCCGAGGTTGGGAGAAAGCGCGGACGCGCCCGCGACGACGCGTTCTGCGTTGTCGTGAAACATGATTCTGCTATGCGGAGCCGCGGGAGGGGTTGCTTCCTTAAGATCGATCAGGCAATATGTTCTGTCTTTCTTCTTCCCTATCCCGGCAAGAATCGCGTATCGCAGCCTTCCAAGAGAACTACAACCCTTCATCCAGTAGGCAGCGTCGACGACCGAGACCTGAGAGTCGTTTTTTCTGCCCTTGAGAGCTGTGATCTTTTCGCGGACGGTATCGTCTTTGAACAACTCTTCGATCTGCGTGCGCTCCTTATCTGAGAGTGGCCAGAAACGACGACCGAGCGGAATCTGCGGACGTACATCCTCGATCCGCTCCTCGGCGAGGTGATGCCAGCGCCGCTTTTGTGCCTGCTGGAGAACCGCCTGAATCGGTGCAAGGTCGTCGCTGTCAGCTTTGACCTTGGTGAGTGGCGTTGCCAGGGAATGCTCGTAGCCGTCGATCATCTGTTCCATCATGACCGCAACGGTGACGCCGGGCAGATCAGACCCCCTGGCGGCAGTTGCTAGAGACAAGGCGAGGCGAATCAAGTCATGCGCGGGATTTCCGATCACGGTCTGATCGAGGTCGCGAATCTGGATCTCGATCTTGCGCTCCGAGTCAGACAGAGGGCCGATGTTGCCGACGTGGCAATCGCCGCAGATCCAGATATCCGGGCCTTTGGGGATGCTGGACGAATGCTTCTTCAACCACTGATAAAACTGCAGCGTATTCCCGCGAACATAAGCGTGGGCGGACTCAGCCATCTTCGCTTGTTGATAAATCTTGAGGATTTCTGGGCGATCGCCGGGTGCGGTGAACTTGGCCGGATTTGGCATCAACCATTAGTACACGAGATGTGAACAAGAGATGATCGTCACCGCTCTGCAGGCGTCGCGTTTATGGGCTGGCTGAAGCATGAATGCCCTGCGAGAGCAGGGCAATTCATGCTTCCAAGTCGTTACTGACTATAAGCTTGGCGCCGCTTCGGACTCATCTTCCTTACTTTTCTTCACGGAGTACATCTCTTTTCCGCTCTTCGGCTTTTTGGGAGCTTCCGGCTCTTCCGCGCTCTGCTTCAGAATAGGAAGACCTGCAGCAGAGATCTTCTTTGCTGCAGCAAGCTCCTGCTTCAAGTTGGCGTTAAGAAGCCGAACGACCTTTGTCAGTCCCAAGGTCGTGGCCATTGCAATGCAAGCCTCGTAGCCGGCGATCTCGTAATGTTCTGTGCGAAGAGCCGCGCCAATCAAACCGGAATCGAAAGACGCTCCCTCTTCATCCTTCTCGAGTGCGTCCGCTCCCTCTTCAATTACGCCCTCCATACCGTTGCAGTGCTGCCCTGTCGGCTTCTTTCCAAGTTCCTCGAAGACTTGCTTCAAACGAAGCACCTGTCCTTTGGTCTCTTCGAGATGCGCCGCGAAAAGTTGCTTAAGTTTTGGGTTGATCGCCCCTTTTGCCAGCTTGGGAAGAGCCTTCACCAACTGATTTTCTGCGCTGTACATATCGCGCAATTCGTCGATCAAAACGTCGTTCAATGCCATAAGGCCTCCGGGATCTCACAGAGATCACACCCGTTAGATGCCAACCTTGAACCGGAAGGCGGCGATTGCCAAGATATCTCTGAACTCGCGAACGTCCTTAAGGAAGAGGCTTGATGACAGGGCTAGTAAGCTTGGTCCGTTCAAAATCGTTACGAACTAGTTTGGCATGCATGCACAAGTCCTGAGATACGCCGTTGTGTTCAGTGATTCTCTTTGAGGGTGTTTCTCCGTCATGCGAAGTGCGACGGCTTCCCTAATTAGCTCAGCGCTTAGAAACGTCGAGGAGAGAGGTATCTCTCTTCGGCAGTGAACCCATTGTGGTAGGCTTCGGCTATTCGTCTTGGGAAGGATGACTTTGTCTTCCATGCAAAAGAAATCATGCTTGATTGCGGCTGCGATGTCGTTGTGTCTGTGTCCTTTGCTGCTGGCTCAGAATCCGCAGTATCCGGATTATCCGAGCGAGACGCCGGTGAAGTTTGTGCCGCCGACTGTGGGCATGGATTATGAGCAGCGCGATGTGATGATTCCGATGCGGGATGTGGTGAAGCTGCATACGGTGATCCTGGTGCCTAAGGGTGCGAAGCATGCGGGAATTCTGCTGACGCGGACTCCGTATGATGCGACGGCGCTTACTTCGAATGCGCAGAGCGTGCACATGGGTGCGCGGCTTTGGGGATATGACAACGCGACGGAGACGACCATCGAGGGCGGATACATTCGCGTGGTGCAGGATATTCGCGGCAAGTATGGCAGCGAAGGAGACTATGTAATGACCCGGCCGATGCACGGGCCGTTGAATCCGACGCCGGTGGATGAGTCGACTGATACGTATGACACGATCGACTGGCTGGTGAAGAATGTGCCCGAGTCGAACGGCAAAGTTGGGGTGCTGGGGATTTCGTACGATGGATTTCTTTCGCTGACTCCTCTGGTGCATCCGCATCCGGCGTTGAAGTGCGTGGTGCCGATGAATCCGATGGTGGATGGATGGCGCGGCGATGACTGGTTTCATAATGGAGCGTTTCGCGAGGAGAACATCTCATATATCTACGAGCAGACGGCTTCGCGAACCAACGACTATCACTGGCAGTCGAGCAGCTTTGACGACTATGACATGTATCTGCGCGCGGGATCGGCGGGTGAGCTGGGCAAAGAGCGCGGGATGGACCAGATCGGGTTCTGGAAGAAGGTGGTGGAGCATCCGGCGTATGACAGCTTCTGGAGCGGCCAGGCGATGGATCAGATACTGGCGAAGGAGCCGCTGACGGTGCCGACGATGCTGGTGGCGAGCCTCTGGGACCAGGAAGATATTTATGGTGCGATGGCGGTGTATCGGGCGCTCAAGAAGGATCAGGTGGAGTCGGTGAAGAAGAACCTGTATCTGGTGCTGGGGCCGTGGCATCACGGGCAGGAGATTGAAGATGCGAGTTCGCTGGGTGCTATCAAGTTTGGAAGCGATACGGGATATTACTTCCGCATGCAGATACTGGCGCCGTTTCTGGCGCACTATCTGAAGGATAATGCGCCGGAGATGCATCTGCCGCCGGTGATGGCGTATGTGACGGGGGCGGACCGGTGGGAGAAGCTGGAGGCGTGGCCATCGGGGTGTCTGAATGGATGTGCTCCGAAGGAGACGCCGCTTTATCTTGAAGCGGATGGGAAGCTTGGGTTTGCGGCTCCGTCCTCGCAGGCGAGTTCGGGCTTCGACGAGTATGTTTCAGATCCTGCCAAGCCTGTGCCGTACAGGGTACGGCCGGATCTGCCGGTGGGATACACAGGCATTTACACGTGGCCGCGCTGGCTGGTGGATGATCAGCGGGAGTTCTCGGGACGGACCGATGTGCTGAGCTACTCGACCGATGTGCTGACGGAGCCAGTGGAGGTGAGCGGTGAGCCGATGGTGAACCTGATTGCATCGACGAGCGGCACGGATTCGGATTGGGTGGTGAAGCTGATCGATGTGTATCCCGATGAGGTGGCGGGGCAGCAGGAGATGGGCGGCTATCAACTGCCGGTGGCGATGGATATCTTTCGCGGGCGATACCGGGAGAGCCTGTCGGAGGCCAAGGCGATTGAGCCGAATACGCCGCTGACATACCGGTTTGCGTTGCCGACGACGAATCACGTGTTTCTGCCGGGGCACAAGATCATGGTGCAGGTGCAGTCGAGCTGGTTTCCGCTTTACGATCGCAATCCGCAGACCTTTGTGCCGAATATCTTTTTTGCCAAGCCTGGGGATTATCGGAAGGCTACATAGCGGGTGTATCACGCGGCGGATGAGGCGAGTTTTGTGGACTTGCCGGTGGTGTCCGCAAAAGAGTAACGAGGTGTGGATGAGGCTCGGGATGGATTGAATGGCGTGCGGCTGCATCCTGATCAAAAGTCAGAGCTAACTCTAAAGTTGGATTTGACCGATGGGGTGGAAGTCATTAAACTTTGGGTGCTTTTCGACTAACAATAGATCTAGTCACAGGGAGTTTCCATGGGCCTCCGCAGGACTTTGTCCTGGTGTTTGTTTGCACCTCTCTATGTATGTAGCTTTCAGTCGCTGATTCCAGCCGGTCTTGCGCAAGAGTCAAAGCCAGCGACTGCCTCAACGACTCCACCGCCTCCCAACACATTGCTGGACGGCACGCCGGTTAAGCTGCGGTTATCGCAGACCATCTCATCTGCTGACGCGAAGGTCGGGCAGGAGGTTCCTTTCGAAGTTTTAGAAGATGTTCAGGTGAATGGTGTGGACGTGCTGCCGAAGGGATCGTCGGCGATTGCTACGGTGACGGAAGCAGAGCATAAGAGGCGGATGGGACGCGGGGGCAAGTTGGATGTTGCAATCAGCTATGCGAGGCTGGTCGACAATGAGAAGCTTGCGCTCAGGGCATCGAAGGAAACCAAAGGCGGTGGGCATGTTGGAGCCATGACTGGAGCGATGGTCGCAACATCGATTGTCTTCTTTCCGGCGGCGCCGCTCTTTCTTTTCATGCACGGCAAGGACACAACAATTCCGCAAGGAACCGAGATTACCGCGTTCGTGGATGGCGATATGCACCTGGATATGAGCCACTTTGGAAGCGGTGGTGCTCAACAGACGGCAGGTAGCAATAGCTCGACCGTGCAGCAGGCAATGCTATCGATCGATTCCACTCCGACAGGGGCGGACATTGAGATTGATGGAAGTTTCGTGGGAAATACGCCGTCCACGTTAACGATTGGCCCGGGGGCGCACGAAGTTACGATCAAAGAAAAAGGCTTTGAGGTCTGGACGCGAAAGATAACTACCACCGGCGGGACGATCAAACTTTCAGCAACGCTCGATAAGGATTCTGGCAGTGCGACGAAACCCGGAGTATTTCCGTCTTCCTCAGGCACAAGCAATTCTCCACAGTAACAAGGAGACTAAGCCTCGGGGATGTTTTCAGGCTAAGCAGCACTTCGGATTCATGTGCTATCGAATATACGTAAGGGGAGAGATGGGATGGAGAAATCCATCCCATCTCGTTTTGATGGGAACGTGGTTGTTAGTTCAGGTATTGTGGTGAGCCACCGCCGTCGGGTGGCGGGGGCGGTCCGTTGCCGTCGCCTGGTCCGCGCTGGGCCATTCTGGCTTTGCGGCGTTCGATGAGCTTGGTGAATTTGGGTTTTTGCGTCTCGTCGAGCAGGGCGGAGATCTTGGTGTCGGTTTCGTCGCGGATCTGTTCTGCCTGGGCGCGGCGCGCTTGACGCTGATCAGGACCAGCGTTGTCAGCGGATTCGCTCTGGGATTTTGCGCGCAAAGCTTTCATTTGCGTGGCCTGCTGATCGAGCAGTGTTTTGACGCCGGTTTGCTGATCGGCGGTGAGGCTGAGAGAGCGGGTCAGCATTTGCAGTTCGCGGTCCGGATTGAATCCACGCTCGGATTGTCCTGGAGGTGGTCCGCCGGGGCCATCGGGTGGCGGGCCAGGAGGTGGGGCATCCTGCTGCGCGAATGCGGCGTAAGAACACAGAGCCAGCAGAGCGGAGCCTGCGGCGAGTTTCCAGCGTTGGGCGATCATATTGCGTACTCCTTGAGATCCCTTGCGGGGGTTGGAACCACGTGCCGGCGTGCATTCAAGCAGATGGACGCGGTGAACGAGCGCGGCGTTGACGTGCGTGCAATAAATGTGTCCGCAATTGTACAGAGCAGGATGAAGGGTCCGAGGCGGTGGCTGCTCTACAGTGGAGCTATGTTTGTTCGCAGGATCGCCGTGATGCGGGTGGATGCGGAAGGGCATGAGACGCCTTGTCCTATACGCCAGATCGATAACTTTGCGATGCGGAACTTTACCAACGATGCGGTCTTTGACGACACGCTGCCGATGGCCGATGGGCTGATGGAGGCGGGGTTGCTGGTGCCGCTGGACCGGCTGCAGATGGCGATGGAGGATTGGTTTCGGCGGAAGGGGTATTTACACGCCGGAGAGCGGTTGAAGGTGACGGAACTGGCTCGCTCCGTCACACAGGAATAGCTGGTTACTCGTCGTAGTGGAGCAGGCTGAAGACGTCGTGGCTGGGGAAGCGCTCGCGGCCGCGGAGGAAGTCGAGCTCGACGGCGAAGGCGAGGCCGGCGATGTTGCCGCCGAGTTCTTCGACGAGCTTGATGGTGGCTTCCATGGTGCCGCCGGTGGCGAGCAGGTCGTCGACGAGCAGGACGCGCTGGCCGGGCTGGATGGCGTCGCGGTGGATTTCGAGGGTGTCAGAGCCGTATTCAAGATCGTAGGTGACGCGGGCGACAGGCGCGGGCAACTTGCGCGGCTTGCGCACGGGGACGAAGCCGGCGTTGAGGCGGTAGGCGAGCGCGGGGCCAAAGATGAATCCGCGGGCTTCGATGCCGAGGACGAGGTCGATCTTGCGCTCAAGGTAGTGGGCTGCAAGCGCGTCAATGAGCTGGGCAAAGCCGGTGCGGTCTTTGAGCAGCGTGGTGATGTCGTAGAAGAGGATGCCGGGCTTGGGGAAGTCGGGCACGGTGCGCACGAGCGCTTTGAGCGCCCCGATATTCACGGAATCGGACATGAAGACTTGTAGCTCCTGGAGTGTTGGATGGCCGGATGCAGAATTTGCTGTCCGGACCTCGGCGCGATGAGGTCAGCGCCTGTTTATTGGACTTCTCGATTATAAAGTCCCGACTAGATTTGGCTCGGTGCGGGTGGGATTCGAGAAAAACAGATCCTTCGCTTTGCATAAAGGAGACACGATGCCGCCACATTTATCACTTCCGGATGGCCGGCGATCTACCCGGACCCGAGCAATCGCTCATCGATAAGCGCACTGGCCTGATATGGAGTGACCGTGTCAACTCTGCGCAATGGTGGGGTTGTTTTTGTCGTTGTCGTTGCTTTTGTCCTTTCCCGAAGACAGAGCGAGCAGCAGTCTGGGCAGATTTAAGCGACGATTGATCAGTCTGATATTCGCGGGTCGGAACCGCATAATCATGATCCGTCGGGAGCTGCCTCTGACTGTTATCGCGAGTCCGGTTGAGCCTGTCGCATAGGCCGAGCGAGGGTTCTCCTTCGTGCTTGCCCTGGCTGCTGCTGGCTCTGTGTTCGAGATGGATGTCAGCGTTCATCGATAGTGTTCTTATTTTTTTCCTTCTTAGGAGGTTTTTTGTTTTGCGTTGGTGTCAGGCTGCAACTTGCTGCCTGGAGACAGTCTCTGCCCTGGTTCCAATTGCCCAGATGAAGCCCAGCAGTTCACGCGCAACTGCGGTAACGATCTTCCTCTGGTCCTTGCCGGCCGCGCCCAGCTTCATATAGCGCTTGTGCAGGCGGTGTTGCGCTTTCCACGCAATCTCCTTGACCTCTTCCGAAATGCTCTCCTGTCGTCTGCGCAATCCGTACCAGATACCTGGTGGACGACGATAGCTCCATGCTGCTTCGACGACGATCCGTCGCAAGTGCGCGTTGCCGGTTTTCGTAATGCCCCCGCGTCTGATTCGCTTGCCACAGGAGCCTTCACTGGGCACAGCACCGCAATAACCCATCAGCTGCCGAGCACTGTCAAAGCGGGATACCTGGCCCAACTCCGCCGCAATGGTTACAGCCGAGATATCTGCAATTCCGCGCAGTGCCTGTAGATCGTTGATGACTTGTTGTAGCGCGGGCGAGGCCAGCTTGACCGCTTCCATGATGGCCTGCTCCAGACGCGCTACCCGTTCCCGCATGTGCTCGACCTCGTGCAGATAATCCTGCCGCGTAGCCTCTTGAGCGATCTGTGTGAAACGCAGCTGCGCAACCCAGATCAGATAAGGGCGCGTCCACGATCTAACGCCGGTTGGTGGACGCTGGCCTGACCGCAACAGAAACTTGCCCAGCCTATGCCGCGCTCGCATCTGATCTTGTTTGGCTGCTTCGCGGGCACGCACCAAATCCCGCAAGGCCTCGGAACCTTCGTCCGGAACCCACACCGCCGTCAGATCTCCGGACCGATAGCAACGTGCCAGCTTCTCAGCATCCCGCCGATCTGTCTTCACCCGATCGCCTGCCTTGACAGGCACCAGTGTGGGCGCCACAACCTCGCACGCGATGCCCAGCTCCGCCAACTGCCAGTACACAACGTAGTCCGTCGGTCCTGCTTCGTAGCAGGCTCTCAACTTATCTGCAGGACCAAGCTTCTTGATCAACTTGCGGATGGACTCGGCGCGGTTCGGAATCGTTCCCAAACTTCGCACTTCGCCGTCCGGCTCCGCGACTGCTACGGCGATCGTCTCGGCATGGACATCCAAACCCAAAAAATCGTAACTTCTCCTTCATGACCGGCTCCCTTCCGCTTTGTCCAAACCTCGCGAGTCAGCGCGAGAGTGAAGTCGGGCTTGCGATAGTAGTGGTCGGGGTCTTCGACATACTCGACGACCCCGCGACGAATGTGCAGCGCTACAGCCGTGTTGTCTGCATCGGTGAACTCGAAGCGGATCATGGAGTCTGTATCTTTCGCTTTGAGGGGATCGATGCGGATACGGTAGCGATTGACAAATTCGCCAGGCTCGAAGGACTTGATCTGTTCGACGGTTGGAGGCACAAGTCTTGGGACTTTGGCCTTGCCCTCAAGGGCGAGCACCTGCGTGATCGACACAGGGTGGGCGATCATCGAGGTCGTATGCTGCGCACGCCGGTCTCCCACACGATGACTCCGTCGTTGCCGATGATGAATGCGGAATTGACATTTGAGCTTTGCATCACCCAGATGTTATCGGCAACCTTTACGGTCTCCTGGCGCGGAGGAAAGGTCTTTGCGTGAGCGCTGAGCGCGGCCTGATTGGCGACTGCGCCGTTCTCCGCTTTGCCAAGCTCAACCGGCGCTCCCATCACGGGAGCGAGGCTTTGACACTGCAAGATTGTTGATTGAGGTGATAGCGGTCCACTCGCTTGCCCCCAAACCTGAAGATGGCGTTGCGGCGGTTGCCAGCATTCCTGCACTGGCAAACGGGGCATCTCTTTGCGTGATGGGTGAATGTGGCATGTTAGGTCTCCTTTCACTTCATCCGACTACTGTTTTTCGAGGTCAGACAGCTTCCACGATTTGTCGAAGATACTTGACATTCATTGCACTGGTTCAGCTTCGGGGAATTTCCATTTGCCGCTGAGAATCTCGGGGTGCGGACGGTACATGCGGATGGTGGCATTCCATCCGGGAGTAATGGGCAAGCAGTTGGGGATCTTGCCGTCGCAGCCGCCGAACTGCACGGTGAAGGAGCCTCCGGGATTTTTCTGAGCGGTGATGCTGTTGATCGAGTAGGCGTTGTAAGGGTTCTGCTCGAAGTAGCCTTTGGCGTTGTAAACGCTGATGGACCAGAAGCCATCGACGGGAACATCTTTGACGGTAAGCTTGTAGATCTGTTTGCCGTCGTCATTGGGGATGTGCATGTTTACGTATTTGGCTTCTTTGTCTGGGGTTGCCTCCCCAGCCAACGGCAGAGCCGATGACAAACATGATGGGATTGACCTGCTCTTTGTTTCCGAAGGCGCCATTGAAATCCTGTGCGGTGGCGCCGAGCGCGACCAGGGCTTCACGAACCTTGTCCTGGCTGGCTTTATCCCATATGGGAACCTCGAAGGCGCCGGAACTTTTCTGGCTGATCTGGATGGAGTCCTGCAGTTTGTGAACTTCGTCGAAGTCCTGCTGGCTGTTGGGATCGGCGAGGATGCGAAGGAGGTGGCAACATAGCGCGTGCCGACCTTGTCTTTGGTGAGGGTATAGGCGCCCTTGCTGTAAACGACCATGAGGGTGTACTGGTCTTCGTTGATGACCTGCATGGACATGAATCGTTTGCCGGGATCGGGCAGCGTGATGGTGACGGGGCCGGCGTCGAGATCGAAGACCGCGTCGGAGTAGAGCGTGTCGCGGTTCATACGCACAACCTTCTGCTGATCGATGGGCGTGGGGGTGCGGACGTGCATGAATTTGCCCAAGGCTCCGTCCTTGACGAAGTTACCGAAGTAGAGGTCGGTCTCGGCGCGGGGGAAGTTCTGAGGGGTGACAGGGACGCAGTCGTCGCACTTTGGCGTGGCTGCCGTGGCTGCCTGCTGTGCAGGAGCGGGCTGCGGGGCAGCGGCTTCGCTTTTCTGGGAGCCAGAAAGAGCGATCGAGGACGGCGCGGCATCATCAACGGGAATGCGAGTTTCATCGATTCTCCTTTTACTGCTTACTTCACTTCTTCGAAGTCACCGGGTTTCCATGAACATTGCGATACTCCTTCTGCAGATTTCGTTCTTTACAGGGGCTGCATCTGCGGTCTCTTCCATGAGCCGTTGATGACTGCATCGTCGGGGAGGTAGACGCGAAGAACGGCATAGAATAAGCCGTCGGGTGCAGGGAGCCAGTTCGATTGTTTCGCCGCGGCGGGGTTGTCGTGTGAGATGTAAAGAGTGAGTGACCCATCCGGGCCGTACTTGTAGCTCTCGAGCGTTGTGGAGTTGAGAAGGTAGCGCTTGAGCGGGTTGGCAACGAGAAACTGTGTCTTGCCGTCGTACATGGTGAGGGACCAGAAGGCCTTGTTGGGTGGGAGCTGGCCCTTGTCGAAGTAGAGCTCGTAGCTCTGCTTCGAAGCATCGAGGGGCTGGTGGTTGGCGTCGACGAAGTAGCCAAAGTAGACAGCCTCTTGCATGGTGTTGCCGTAGAGACCGAGTTTGGCGCCAGCGTAACGGTGGAGATAGTCCCCCTTGAGGAGATCGCGCGTACCAAAGGCGACGAGAGGAAGGGCCTGAGGATCGTTGAGCTCTTTCATTACCGCGGCGAGATCGGTATCGGAGTCCTTGATTCCGTCATTGACGGCCTGCTGGACATCGGGCGGAAATTTATTGAGGTCGAAGGTCTGGTTGGGCCCGATGTTGAGTTTGGCGAAGCGGGCAAGCAGGGAGCTTTCCGACGGGCTGGGTGGGCAGAACTGGAAGAGGAAGTCGACGATGCGGAAGATGTCGGGCGACTGTGTGGTGATGTCGGCGGGTTTAGGCCAGTCGACTGCCGGTGGGGCGGGTGGAGCGGGCTGCTTGAGGAAGGCGCTGAGTGGCTGGGCGTGATAGCTGGATTGAATCTTGTTGACCTTTGGGAGGTCGGCCATGTTGAAGAGCTGCGTGCGCAGGAGCAAGTAGGCGAACTGTGTTTCGGAGTGAATGACGGCCTTTACGCCCGCGGGATTGGGACCGCTCCAGTTGGGTCCGGCGATGACGAAGGTTCCACCATCGTTGCCGTAGGCGCGGGTTGCGAGGTAGGCGAAGTTGAAGGTGTAGAGATCAACGAGCTGGCCGGTGTAGTAACGGTTGGGCTCGATCTTTGGCATGGTGACGACGATGGGTTCGGCGCGCAGGTCCATCCAGAGGAAGGAGTAGGGGGTGTCGGAGTTGGGGGTGACGACGAACTTGTCGTCGGGGGTGGCGACGGATTTAGAGCTAGTGATGACGTTGAAGGCTCCGCGGTGGTCGGGGCTGGAGGTATCGATGACCTGCTTGTACATGGTGTTGTAGTTGGCGGCCATGGGGAAGCCGTAGATGTAGGCGTCCTTGGCGATGGCGCGGGCGTCAGGGACGGTGAGACCACCTTCGGGAGCCTTTGCGGGGTTGTTGCATCCGGCAAGCATGCTCGATGAAGCTGCTATTGAAAAGGCGGCTGACCTACGAGTGTGGAGTTTCATCTCTACTCTCCTTGTGTTCAACGATCCAGATCCGCCGGGTTTCCAGGGGCCGTCGAAGGCCGGGCTCCAGGGCGTAGACGCGGAAGTATCGCGGCAATACTTGACATTCATTGCACTGGTTCAGCATCAGGGAACTTCCATTTGCCGTTGAGAATTTCGGGACGGGGACGGTAGAGGCGAACCATGTAATTCCAGCCGGACATGATGGGCAGGCAGTTGGGTATTTTGCCGTCGCATCCGCCAAACTGAATGCTGATTGATCCATCGGCATCTTTTTTCGCGGTGATGTTATTCAGCGCGTAGGCATCGTAGGAATTTTTCTCGAAGTATCCCTTCTCGTTGTAGAGGCTGATGGACCAGAAGCCATCGACTGGCACGTCTTTGTTGATATGGAGCTTATAGATCGTCTTGCCGTCGTTCTGTCTGGGGGTGACGTTGAGGTAGATGGCATCTTTATCGGGGTTGCCTCCCCATGCCGCAGCCGAGCCAATGAGGTAGTGAATAGGGTCGACTTCGGATTTGGTTCCGAAGGCACGCTTCATGTCGGACAGAGTGGAACCTAGACTGAGTAAGGCAGAGCGTACTTTGTCCTGGCTGGCCTGATCCCAACGAGGGATCTCCCAATTACCAGAGGATTTCTGTTTGACCGTGACTGCGTCCTGCAGCTTGTGAACTGTATCGAGATCCGTTGGATCATCCGGATTCACAAGTGTGCGCAGCGCGGTTAAAACGTATCGAGTGCCAACCTTTTCTTTTGTCAGCGTGTATTCCCCTTTGCCGTAGACGACCATAGGGGTGTATTCATCTTCGTTGATGACTTGCATGGACATGAAGCGTCTGACCGTATCGGGTAGAGAGATAACAACCGGGCCTGCATCCAGGTCAAAGACTGCTCCTGAATAAAGCGTGTCGCGATTCATGCGTATTACTGTCTGCTTATCCATCGGAGTCGGGCTTCGATCATGCATGAACTTTCCAAAGCCATTGCGCTTCGTTGCGATGGCGTCAAAGTAGAGGTCGGTTTCGGCGCGGGGAAAGTTGTCGGCAGTAACGGGGATACAATCGGGGTATTTTGAAGGCTCAGGCGATGGAGTGGCCGCCTTCTCCGCCGGATGAATGGCAATTTTGCTGGATAGTATCTGCATGATTTCTCCTATTTCTGCTCAGTCGTTTGCGGGATCATTGGACCTTCTCGACATCGAGCAGTTGCCAGGTTTTGTTGAATAGGGCCTCGGTTGTTGTCTGCGTTTGCGTCTGAGGAGACGCGGGCTGGTTTTCGGTCTTACAGCGGGAATAAGCGTGGCAATCATTGTTGCGGTGAGAATGCCCGCCAAAGACCAGCGATTTCGCATGTCTTCTTTGTCCCTTCTTTGCGCGGATTGAACTGCGTTATCGCCCTGTGGCTGGCGGGCTTTTTTTCGGCATTTGCGGGAAGAGGAAAGCGATGGAGAGACGCATTGTCCAGGGGGAGCCATCGGTTGGGTATTTGGCGTTGCCGTAGAACTGGGCGGAGAGATTGACCGGCTGGAATCCGAGGCGCATGATGCGCCCGAAGCCGCCGCCAAAGGGCACTGTCCAGACCTTGCCGCTGGAGGCCTGCCAGTTGGCGGTGAGGGTGGGTGAGGAGGAGAAATACCAGCCCTTGGGCAGGTTGTAGTTGAGGAAGTATTGAAGGTTCATCTGATTGACGTCGTTGCGATCCGAGGGTCCGGCGATGGACCAGACATTGTTTGCCAATGCACCGATCGAGAAATGACCCGGTTGGACGAGTGCCACAACAGATGGGCCTATGCTGAGCTTGCCTTGCCCGAGGACTTTGCTGGTGGCCGTGGGCAAGACGAATTCAGGGCCGACGCCGAGGATCAGTTTGTGGGGTTTCGCGGGAGTGAAGAAGATGGTGGGGGCCATGTCTCCGAAGCCTGCTACGCCCGCGTGTGCCTGCACGGCTACGGCTGCGAGGTAGATAGGCGTGGTCTCGTCGATGCCGAAGATTTCAAGGTCGGCTGTTCCGGGGGCGGGCTGATAGAGGATGGGAGCGATCCAGCGGATGATGAGGTTCAGATTGTTGCCGGCCTTGACTGGAATGACGGGCTGGATGTTGAGCACGTTCTGGATGCGGCTGTAGGGGCCGATGCCGAAGTTGCTGTTGTTCTGGATCGGAACGCTGATCAGGCTGGAAACAGGATTCTGCGTCTGCTTTTGCAGGTCGCTCGCTGCGTTGGCCGTCGGCTTTTCCGCCCTTGCCTCTTGTGCCCGGCACGGAATCACGGCGCCGCACAGGATATTGAGAACCGCAATCAGCCCCGCAACACGCGCGAAAGGGTTCTTTTGCTGGAAAGTGGAGCTGCCTTTGAAAGAAGAACGATACGGCGACAGTCCACGGTGAATACTGGGATAGGGATTCATGGATGCCTCGCTAACTTCACAACGATGCAGGCATCGACTCTATAGGGGTTTCCGGTCTGTCTGCACTGTCACAACTCACAGGATGGGCCGCCGAGGATGTTGTCGCCGGTTCAGAATCGAAACTGCCCGTCAGCCTCTCGCCCAAAGCCATCGCGGAGGGCTGGCGTGAGGTGGCCTACAGCGCCCCGGAGAAAGTCCCCGCAGACGCGCTCGCCAAGCTATTGCATCCCAAAGCGTCTTGAAGCCAACCACATTTTAATGATGGGCGACACCGGCAGCGGAAAGTCGAACGCTATCCGGCAGCTTCTTCGGCAAGTGCGGGAACGCGGAGAAAGCACCATCGTCTATGACCCGGCGATGGACTTTGTGAGTGAGTTCTACTCGCCCGCGCGCGGGGATTTGATTCTCAATCCGCTGGACCGGCGTTGCCCGTATTGGGGGCTAGGCGATGAGATCGACCGCGATGAAACAACGGCGACCATCGCCGCCGTGTTCCTGCCGGAAAAGAGTACGAGAAAGAGTTTTTCACCGATGGGCCGCGCCGGATACTGGCCCATCTGCTCAAGCGGAGGCCGGAGCCGAGGGATATTCTGCGGATGACAACTCATTCTTGACGAGTGAATGGGTGGTTACCAGGCGCCCTCGATTTTGAATGCGCTCAGAGAAGCGCCTTCACTCTCGGCGAGAGTGTGTTCGACGACGCGGTCGACACGGCAGCCGCGTGGGCCTTTCTGGAGCGAAGTGCGGAACTCGTCGAGATCATCGGGTTCGCCGGAGGCTACGACTTCGACTTCGCCGTCTTCGGTGTTGCGTACCCAGCCTCTGAGTGCGAGTTCGCTGGCCTCGCGGTGAACGAACCAGCGGAAGCCTACGCCCTGAACGCGTCCACGGATGAGGAAATGAAGAACCACTAGTGTCAGTTTGGCAGATGAGGGTGGGGGTGGTAAATGTATCGGAGTTGGAAGATAATATGACTATGGTCGGTGACTATGGGAGGACTTGTGAGTTCGATCGGAGCTGGCGAATTCAAGGCGAAGTGCTTGAAGCTGCTGGATGAAGTGGCTGAAACGCGTGAGCCGCTCATTATTACGAAGCACGGAAAACCGGTGGCGAAGGTGGTGCCTATCCCGGCGCGCAGGGAGATATTCGGTGTATTGAAGGGGTCGGTGCTCTGGGAAGGAGACATCATCTCCCCAATCGATGTGGAGTGGGAAGCCAATAAATGATTCCGCTCCTGCTGGATACTCATGTGCTGATCTGGCTGATCGAGGGCAATCTCCGCTTGCGGGTGGAATGCCGCGAGGCGATTCACGATGCAGCGATGCAAGATGAGGTTTTCGTCTCGGCAATTACACCATGGGAGATTGCTCTGCTGGTATCCAAGAACAGGTTCGCTTTGAACAGGGAGGTTCAGGAGTGGATTGACCTGGCATTGGCCCAGCCTGGGATACGGCTGGAGCCGCTGTCGCCCGCGATTGCTGTGGCAAGCACGCGGTTGCCGTGGGAGATCCATTCAGACCCGGCAGACAGGATTCTCGCGGCGACTGCCAGGCGTCTTGGAGCGGCGCTGGTGACGGCGGACGAACAATTGCTCAGACACGGGGCGGACGGGCACTTCCGATATATGCCCGCAGTTTGATGGGTTGGCTCAAGCGGATTCGAGGAGCTGGCGAAGATGAGTGAGGGCTTGCTGAATCGTGGTGGTCTCTTCGGCCGAGGCTTTGATGAGGGCTTGCTGGAGCGGATCGTTGAGCAGATGCGGGAACTGGCCGTGGAGGATCTCGAGGACAGGGGCGGTGGGGAAGATTCGGACCGCGCGGCCGTCTTTGGGGTCGGGCCGGCGCTCGAGCAGGCCATCGCGCTCGAGTCGGTCGGCGATGCCGGAGACGGTTGACTGGGCGAGGCCGACGGCTTTGCTGAGGTGTTTGAGACTGATGCCGGTTTCGCTGAGATCCTGACCGATGACGACCTGCATGACGGTGCGCTGGGGACCGGTGAGGTTGCCGGGGGCAATTTGTGCGTCGAGCGGTTGGCGCAGCAGCTTGCGAATAGCGCCGAGGTCGCGGGCGATCTGATCGGCAGCACCTCGCGGAGTCAGATGCGGGATTTTAACGGAAACGGTCACCGGAGATGCGCTACTCATGTCTGCCTACTGCAGGATCGAAATCCCTACGGAATTCGGGGGATTAAAGCTTTGACGCGCTCGCAGTAAGCAGGATAGGTGTGCGGGAGGGCCTGAAACATAAGTTTTTCCTCAAGATTCATTTTCATGACGAGGCGGATGAGGATGAGGACGAAGTCCGGCAGCGCGTGAAACTCTCCGGAACGGTTTCCGCAATGGCGGGAACAAAGCCGAGGTAGATGGGGTGTCGTCTCGGAAGTGAGGCGAGCGAGCAGGGTTGGCGCCAGAGCATTTTCGCTTCCGATGCTTACGGTGCCACAGTGCGGCTTTTCCCCAAGAAAGGCCGCACTTCTCAGTTTTCGATCGAATTGACAGTCTGTTGAAACTTCACATCTAATCCAGCTTCTTGATCCAGATATTGCGAACTGAGACTTTGGATGGGGTGTTTTCGATCTCTATACCGATCTTTCCGGTCTGGTTATTGGAAGAGGCGGGGTCGTCATCAATGTAGACGGCCATCAACTGCCTGTTGAGGATATGGACGAAGACGCCTCCCCTGGCCATGATGAGGTATTGGTTCCAGTCGTTGACTTTGACATAGCCACCAAGAGGCGTGCGGTCGCCGATGTTGCCGATGAGCCTGGGCGGCTTCCCGGGAGAGGACTCAACGACCTCACCGCGCCACGCCAGGATTCCGAGCGGCGTGTTTTCAGAGTAGAACTGTCCGGTCCATCCGGAAGCAATGGGGAAGGCGGGATACCAGAAATCGGCCTGGGGTCCGGTCATCATCCATTCCAGATTGGGCTGCTTGTCGGCGGGGGCGCGGCGCCAGGGAAGGCCGGTTTGACTGCGGTACTGAATGCCGCTTCCTCCGCCGTTTTCTACCTTGATTTCGAGTTTGAGATCGAAGTCTTTGGCCTCAAATCCGCGGAAAGAAATGTAGCTGTTGGTGACGGGCTTCTCTTTGGTCGACTCGCCTACGATGGCCCCATTTTCAACACGCCAGACGGAGGGGTCGCCGACCCAGTTGGTGAGGCTGACGCCGTCGAAGATTTGCTGGTAGCCATCGTGGTTGTTGAAGTCGATGGGGTCCGGTTCATGGAAGGGAGATGTGTCTTGTTTTTTTGGTGTGGATGGTGCTGAATTGCTGGCTTCGGAGGATGCGGGAGTGGTCTGGGCAGATTGAGGCGGAACGGATTGAGGCGGTGACTGGGGCGAAGCCGGGAATGGATTCAGCGACAGAACGCAAAGGACAAATGCGGCTGTGTGCAGGCGATGGATGGAGTGGAGACTGGATTCGGGGCGCATTCGACCCTCCGTGGCCCATTGAAATCAGCATTCAATATAGCCGTGAAGGCGCCGGAACTGCGACTGAAGGTGAATTCCGGGGCCGGAGCTTGATGGCATCCAGCCGCCGGGATCGGTTGACGCCCGCAAAACGGTCTGCGTCAGGCGCGGCTGAGGTAGGTGCCTTCGCTGGTATCGACGCGGATCTTTTCGCCTTCGTTGATGAAGGGTGGGACCTGGACGACGAGGCCGGTTTCGGTCTTGGCCGGCTTGGTGACGCTGGAGGCTGTGGCGGACTTGATGCCGGGCTCGGTTTCGAGGACGGTAAGCTCGACGGTCTGGGGTAGCTCGATGCCGACGGCGACGCCATCGAAGTAGCTGACCTGGATCTGCAGGTTGGGCGTGAGGTACTCTACTGCGTCGCCGAGGGTGGAGCGCTTGAGGACGGTTTGCTCGTAGTCTTCGGGGTTCATGAAGTAGTAGTCGTCGCCGTCGTTGTAGAGGAACTCCATGTTGACTTCGTCGACGATGACGCGCTCGATGGGGTCGCCGGAGCGGAAGCGGTGCTCGAACATGGCGCCGGACTTGATGTTGCGCAGCTTGGCCTGGATGAAGGCGCGCAGGTTGCCCGGCGTGCGGTGCTCGACGGTGAAGACCAGGTGGAGCTGCTCGTTGTGCTTGATGATCATGCCGGGGCGCATTTGTGTGGCGGGCATCGCCATAAAAGAAGGACTCCTTGCGTGTGGTGCAGATTGCGGAATTGGCGGGGTTTTACCCTTCGGTCATTGTAGCCCAGAGCGAGGTCGCGGACGTCGGGGACGGAATCACGATTGGGGGACCATTCGGAAGTGAAACGAGTAATAGCGCCTCCAACAGAACATGCAACGGACTGGACGGAGGGCGAACATGCTGAGCAGACCATCCCAGGTGCGTAATTCCGCTGGTTTGAACTGAATTGAATTGCAGCGAGGGCACTCGCGTTTCATCCAGAGCACCTGTTGCAACCAATCCGGCCAAAACTTGTTAGCGATTTTCATCTTGTGCTCCTTCCGGATGCGAATTCCACCTATCGTCTTACTTGCGCTGAAGTGGGAATTCATCCGTGCGGCTCACAGAGTCAGCTCTTGGCGATGACAACGAGAGAGTCTGGGCCGTCAGGGTTTGGAGTGATCGGGCCGCGATGCAGGGGCACAAAGGGAAACTCCCAGACAGGCGACGATAGTTCAGGCATCGGTTTTGCCTGGAAGAGCTTTCTGCATTGCCCGGCGGTCCATCGTGCCCAGGCTTTGGACTTTTTGCGGCGCGCGCTGTCGGTGGAGATGCCGGTGCCTGCGTACATTTGGCGATAAAGCTTGGAGAGAAACATGAAGGCGATGCGAGCCCGCAGGGTAGGGGTGCAAGCAGATCGCTGCCAGATCGCGCTCCAATTGTAGAAGCGGTCCCAGACCTTCTGCGTGCGTTCACGGATCTCGTCGGAGCTCATGGATGGGTGTGGAGTGAACATCTTGGGGCGGATTTCGGTGGGAATAAGCCAGTAGCGCGTGATAGGAATACCGCCTACACGGACGGGATCTTTGCTCTGTTCTTTCTCCCAGCGCCCGAAGTCGACGGTCCCTGGAAAGGGAGTCATCATCACGAACTGAGCGAAGGTAACACCGGCCTTCAGAGCCATGTTTACGGTGGCGTCGAAGGTGGCGGGCTTATCGGTGGGAAGGCCAAAGATGAACGAGCCGAGCACATGCACGCCGTGCTGCTTGAAGGTCTGGAGCCGTTTGGCGAGTGCTTCGCCGGAGAAGTTGAAGTCTTTGAAGACTGCTTTGAGGCCTTCGGGAGTTACTGCTTCCACGCCGACCAGCGCGCCTTTGATGTTCGCCCTGCGCATGGCGTCGAGATATTCGCCATCTTCGCCGGCCTCCATGGTTATCTGGGTGAAGAAGACCATGTCTTGCGGAAGCTTGGCCAGCTCTTCCATGAGTGCGAAACGTTCGTCGCGGATTCGTGAAAGCTCTTGAACCTTGGCGAGATTGTTCTGCTCGCGGGCGAGGCGGAGATCCGTGAGGCTTACGGGGTAAAAGTTGTCGTCGGCGAGTGCGATGAAGCGGAAGCCGATGCGGCGAAGCTGGATGATTTCATCAACGACGCCCTGATAGGGGCGCTGACGGGGCTGCTGGCCATCGGTACGCCAGACGCTGCAGAACGAGCAATGCTTGGGGCAGCCGCGAATGGTTTGCACGGAGGCCCACATGTATTTGCGAGGCGGCATCAGATCCCAGCGTGCGGCCAGGAACTGATCGCCGCCGATCTTTCCACCCTCGTAGATTTGACCTGGGTTGCCGGCGAGGCAATCGGCCACGACTTTGCCCCAGGCGATATCGCCGTCGCCTTTTACGACTGCGTGAGCGTGGCCGTATTCGAGTGCTTCTTCAGGAAAAAGCGTAGCGTGGATGCCGCCATAGACGACCCATGCTCCGCGGCTGCGCGCCATGCGCCCGACGGTGTAGCCGCGCAGCGCGTTGCCGGTATGCACACTGATGCCGACGATGTCGCCGGTCTGGATGCTTTCGGGCACAATCTGTTCGAGCGACTCGTCTACCAGAATTGGGTCCCCAGCGGATTGCGGCGTCGCCGCGGCAAGAACGAACAGCCATCGAGGAGTAATGACGGCGGTACCAAAAGAATTGTCGCTGGGATTGACAAGATGCACACCCATGTAACCCTACCTTCCTCATCTGAGTACGGTGGATTCAGAGAGTGTGTTCTAACAGAACCAAAACTTGCCTGAATTGCCCTTCAAGCAGAGTTGCCGATGCCGGGAAACGCTGTCCGAGTTCCAACTACATCATACCTTTCATTTGCAGGATTGGTTCTGGAAGATGAGTCGGTGTGGACATAATGCGTTTGTTCGCCTTGTCTGGGAGGGCACCAATTGGCGGTGATCAAAGGAAGTCGTAACGTAATCGCAGAGTAAACGCGGCGGTGCTTCAAATGAAGGAGATGACGCGTGCGGATGTTTCGGCGGCGAGACTGGGAAAGCCCAACAATCCGGTTGAGGGGTCTATCTCGAATTGCAGAATGCCAAGGCCTGTGGCGGCAAAGAGGGATTGTTCCGAGGGTGCGAGGAGCAGGCTGTGCGGTTCGTGGTAGCCGGACGGGAGCCGCATCCGCTGCGAGCGGGACAGTATCCCTGAGGCGGGGGAAATTTTGAAGACATCGAGTGTATCGCCACTTGAGGCGACCAGCGCCTGGCTGAGTGGGTGGAGGACAAGCGGACCGTGGAAGTTGCTGTAAAGCGGTGGGGCTGCTTCGGAGATTTCGGCTTTTTCCGCATTGAGTCGGAGTGTCCGTATCGATTTGTTGCCGGTATCAGTGACGAAGAGCAGGTTTGCCGATGTATGAAGGGCGAAGTGCTGGGGGCTGCTTCGTGCTGGCAGCAGGAAGCGCGTGAGGAGCAGAAGTTCCGGTTGGGAGGAAAAGATGGAGAGGGTAGCGGCGCCATGATCGAGGGCGAAGATGCTGTCACTGGTTGAATTGAATGCGATTTGGGTGGGGCGTGCCGGCGAGGATGAGCTGAGGCCTGTTTCCTTGCGGATGGCGATTGGGCAGCCGGGGCGGCCATCTTTCAGGATGGGCAACAGATTGTAGGCGCTGCCGCCTTGGACGGCGACAGCGAGGGTCTTGCCGTCGGGCGAGAGGGCCATCTGGCGCGGGTAAATGGCCGAGAGCGAGAGCGGTTGATGATGGAGCTGCGCGAGGCGGCCGGTGCGGCTGTCGATGCGGAAGGATTCGATGTATCCGCGGGGAAGATCCTGGTGCTCAGCGACTTCTTGCAGGACGTGGAGGGTATGGGTGCGTGTATCGATTGCCAGAGAAACAGGAGCTTCGGATGGGATGGATTGGATCGGCGTCCACGGTGTGGTCTGGGTGGAATAAACACGGACTTCGCCCGGCGAGGCCGTATAGGCGAAGCGTGATTTATGGGCGCGCACGCCGGACAACGCATGACTCTTCACTGTGAGAGCAGTGGCTCCCACAGCGGCGAGGAAGCGGCGGCGGGTGAGCGGGGCGATGGTCGGACGTTTCAGGCTCATGGCTGGCTCCGGATTGGTCAGGGACGGACGGACATGGCGTGGTGAAAGATGTTGTTGGGATCGTACTTGCGTTTTACTTCCTGCAGGAACGGGTAAAGGCTGTCGGGGTTGCCGGAGGGGCCGTAGTAGAGCTCGGGCCAATACGGATAGGCGAGCATGTCTTTGTCGGGGTAGTTGATGTAGCAGCCTTCGTAGTGGTCGTTGGGGTAGGGCGTGCCGTGGTGGCTGGGGTCGGCGTCGGGTCCGGAGAAGAGGTCGGTGTAAAACTCTTTGAGCCACTGGTTATGGATGGCATCGTCGCCGGCTTCGCGCCAGAAGGCCATGGGCTGCATCTTGATGACGGAAGAGCGCTGGGAGACGGCTGTGGTTTTGAGGAGCGGCTTGCGGTTGATGGCTCCTCCGTAAGAGTCGATCTCGATGACGCAGCCGCGTAGTTGTGCGCTACCGATTTCGCGGTGCACGTGTTTGTAGATGCATCGGGCTTCGGCTTCTGAGAATCCGCGCTTGAGGTAGGCGGATTTGTATTTGCCGCGTGCGCCGCCGGGGCCGCCGGCTTCATGGGCGGTGGCGAGCAGCCAGTCTTCCCGCGAAACGGTGTGGGAGCCGAGGCAGAAGGTTTCTGGCTGATGCTCCGACGGTGGGACCGGCGCATTTGTGCCATGAGCAGGCGTTGTGCGCTGGGTGGTGGTGACGCCGCCGCAGGTCTTGAAGCGGTCGAGATAGTCGTTGAGAACGGAGAGATCGGAGATGGAACCATCGGGGTTCATGAACTGGACGGACATGCCAAAGCCGCCGGCGGAGGCGTGCCCGATCGAAGTGACGCCGAACATGCCCCAGGTATCGGGGTCCTGGCCGCGAGTTTCCCAATATTCGCCGAAGGTGCGCAGATAGCGGACGAAGTTCTCTTCGGTCATCTCGGCCCAGGTGAAGCTGAGGTAGGCTTCGATGACCTGCTGTGGGGCGGGCGGGAGCTTGTCGAAGTGGTAAGCGGTAATGACGCCGAAGCTTCCGCCGCCCGCGCCGCGCAGGGCGCGGAAGAGATCGGGGTCATGACTGGGGTCTACGGTACGAGCGACGACTTTGCCGGAGTGGTCGACGGTGAGGATGTCGACGGCGGTGAGCCAGTCGCAGGTGAGGCCATGCAGGCGCGAGAGCAGGCCGTAGCCGCCGCCGCTGATGTGGCCGCCCGCGCCGACGGTACCGCAGGTGCCGCCAGGGATGGTGACTCCGTAGCGCTTGTAGAGCTGGCTGTAAACATTCCAGAGCAGCGTGCCGGATTCGATGCGATATCTGCTGCTGCCTTCCGGAATGCGGGCGCTGCTGAGCAGGCTCAGGTCGAGGACCGCGCCTCCGGGGTTGCCGACGGCGAAGTCCTCATAGCAATGGCCGCCGCAGCGGATAGTGGGCCGCAGGCCGGCGCTGACGATCTGCTGGAGAGCTGCGGCGACATCGGTGGGATCTTCGCAGATGACGATGCGGGAGGCTTCGTCTCCCTCGGCGGGCCAGCGAAGATTGTGGCCGCTCTTGAGTGACTCATAACGGGGGTCCTGCCGCGAGATGACGGTGGCCATCGGCTGCTCCGGGGGCTGAATTGACGGGTGATGCGCCGATACGTCTGGGAATCACAGGTAAGACTGTGTGATCGCACATTCGTGAGGGCGTTCATGCCCGTGGGAAATTTCGGCTTTCAAAGATGCGTTCTTGCGCTTATGAATTCCCAGCATATTGAAAATCCACGAGCTAGTCATGTCATGATACGAGGGACCGATACGGAAATAGGGCAAATGTCCTATATGTCCAGATGGCGATGGTCTGGCGACGCGCCAGCGATTGCGCGGGTATTTTACGGACGCACGGTGAAGATGCTGTTGACTTCGGCACTTTGAGGATTAAGACTCAGGCAAGACTGTCCCATCTAGGTCATACGCCCTATCAAGAATCGTCTCAGGCATAGTTGAATGGATCGCTTACGGGTCAACCCGAAGTACTTGAAAGCAAATCCATCACCGCGCACGCTTCGCGTGCCGCCGGGAGTCGTCTTGATGCGCGTGGAGCGTAAGACCCACGTCCGTTTTTTTCTCGCGTTCTTGCTTTTTGTCCTGAGCGCTGTGGCGTTTTTAGACCGAACAAATGTCTCGATTGCCGGATTGCAGATCAGCAAGGAATATGGGCTGGGCAATCAGAGGCTGGGCTGGATCTTCAGTGCCTTCCTGATAGGCTATGCGGTATTCCAACTGCCGGCCGGGTGGCTGGCTACGCGGTTTGGTCCGCGGCGTGTGCTGGCGCTCGGCGTCTTGTGGTGGGGCGTGACGACAGCGCTGACGGCGCTGATTCCTACCGGAGTAGCGCATGCCGTGCTGCTGCTGATCTGCGTGCGTCTGGCGCTGGGCGCGGGTGAGGCGGTGGTGTATCCGGCGGCGAACCAGTTTGTGGCGCGCTGGGTGCCGATGGAAGAGCGCGGCGTGATCAATGGACTGATCTTTGCCGGCGTGGGCGCGGGCAGCGGGTTGACGCCTCCGCTGTTGACGCTGCTGATTGCCGACCATGGCTGGCGCGCGGCGTTCTGGGCCAGCGCGGCGATCGGCATACTGGCGGGCGCGGCGTGGTGGCTGAGCGCACGGGATACGCCGGAAGAACATCCGGAGGTTTCGACCGAGGAACTGCAGACGATTCTCAAAGGACTGCGCAGCGGCCGTGAAGAACGGGAACAGGCGGGGCGGCCGACGATCTCATGGCGCGCGATTTTCAGCAGGCGCGACCTGGCGGCGCTAATGGTGGGCTATTTCAGCTTTGGCTATATTGCATGGATATTTTTCAGCTGGTTCTTTCTTTACATGACGCAGGTACGCGGATTCGATCTGCACACAAGTGCGCTGTTTACGATGCTGCCGTTTATCTCGATGACGGTGTGCTGCCTGGCGGGCGGCCTGATCAGCGATCTGCTGCGTGAGAGGTATGGATTGCGCGCCGGGCGGAATGCTCTGGCTTCGGGAGCTATGTTGCTGACCGCGGTCTTTCTACTGCTGGGCTCACGGGCACGCAGTCCTGAGCTTGCGGCGTTTATCCTGGCGGGCGGCGCGGGGGCGCTGTATCTGTCGCAGAGCTCGTTCTGGTCTGTGTCGGTGGATATTGCGGGGAATAGCTCGGGCGTGTTTTCGAGCATGGTGAATATGGGGGGGCAGATCGGCGGAGCTGTCACTGCTTCGTTGACGCCATGGATTGCGCAGCGGTTTGGCTGGACTACGTCCTTCGGGCTGTCGGCTGCACTGGCGGTGGTGGGTGCGCTGTGCTGGATTACGGTGCATCCGGAGCGGCCGCTGGAGGCTGGATGAAGTCTGGTTGTGGCCGAAGCACCGCGTCGCGGATTGTGCGCGACTGGACGCAACTGAGAAAGCGGCTGGCAGTTGTGTGTACGGCTGGAGTGATGGTCTGTGCGTGTGCACGGCAGATGCTGGGGATTCCGAAGACGAATCTTTCGCTCTCTGAATATCAAAAGCAGGAATGGCAGGTTGAGGACGGACTGCCGGCGAACAATGTGCGCGCAATTGCGCAGCGGGCGGATGGGTCGCTGGTGATTGCCACGTCGTTTGGCATCTCAACCTTTGATGGAATTCACTTTCGCGCACTGCCGATCGATGGGGCAGTTGTCGGCGATCCCGATGATGACAATGAAGCCGTGAACGCGATTTTGCCGGTTGGCACAGACGAGATGTGGATCGGCACGGACGGCAGAGGCGTGTTGCATCAGACTGCGTCGGGCACAGTGAACATCAGCGAGGCCGCGGGGCGGTATCACGAGCGCATTCGCAACCTGTATCGGGATTCACAGGGGGTGGTGTGGATCGCTACGCAGAATGGTGTTGAGCGCTTTGCGCATGGCAAGCTGGAAGCGGTCAATGCCGGCGGGATGATCGTCGGATCGATCGTTGCCCCGTTTGCCGAAGATGGCGATGGCGGCATCTTCTTCGTCACATCCTCGGGGCTGTATCGATGGCGCAATGGCGCGGTGACGCAATATCCATTGCATGAAGTGCAGAGCGAGCCATGTATCGCTTTGTATCGTGACGCGCAAGGAAACGTGTGGGTGGGCACCTCGCGGCACGTGGTCGAACTGACCCGGAAGAAGGTGGCGCGCGGTTCTGACGGACGCGACGGAGAGTTTGACGAGGCTGTAAAAGCCACGGTGCCGGACTCGGTTTCAGTGATGATTGGCGACGCGATGGGCAATCTCTGGATTGGAACGCGCCGCGCGGGATTATGGCGTCTTTCGCCGGATGGATTGCGAGGCTGGACCACGGGCGACGGGTTGCCGGATAACGCGATTCGTGCGCTGTTTCTGGATGACGAACAGAATCTGTGGGTCGGGATGGTCTCGGGAGGATTGAGCCGATGGCGCAAGGGGGCACTGGCTCCGTATGGCGATCCTGAGGGAATGCATGCTACATACACCGCGGATGTGCTGGCCGACAGTCGCGGCGATCTGTGGCTTGGCACATGGGACAAGGGGTTATTTCGTCGGCATGGTGGGCGGCTGATTCCGACGAGTCCGCCGGGCATGCCGATGTCGACGCCGATTCGTGCGCTGGCTGAGGATCGCAAGCATCAGGTGTGGGTGGGGACGTGGTATGACGGTGTTTATCGCTACGACGGGAGCGCGTTTCGTCACTACCATCTTGCCAATGAGTCGCCCGGCAATGCGGTGAGCGCGATTGTTGCGGCCAGGGCCGGCGGGCTGTGGATTGGGACCTACATGGGGCTGCTGTATTTTGCGTCGGGCGAGCCATCCCGACAGGGCGGAGTGCAGTTGCTGGATTCGCAGCTTGTGACGTGTTTGCTCGAAGACCGCGATGGATCGGTGCTGGTGGGAACGAGCACGGGGTTGTATCGCGTACGCGACGGCAAGGCGAAGACTGTCAACGGATTGGATCACGCGTACATTTTGTCGTTAGCCATTGATAGCGACGGTTATGTATGGGTTGGAACGAAGCGCGGCGGCTTGATGGCCGTGCGTGGCGATCGCGTAGTGACGGTGCCGGCTAACGCAGGATTTCCTGAGTTTCAGGTGAATACGACGATCGAAGATAAGGATAAACACTTGTGGTTTGGGACTTCGCGTGGCATCGTGCGCGTGGCGATGGCGGATTTGCATGCCGTGGTCGATCGCAGACGAAGCACGTTTTCAGCAGTGATTCTGGACAAGGCCGATGGGATGCGGTCGAGTGAGTGCAGCGGACCTTCGTTGCCACTTGCAGCGCGTATGCGGGACGGGACGCTCTGGTTTGTGACGACGAAAGGATTTGTGCACACGACCGATGCCGCGGAGATGCTGGGTGGATCGCAGCCCTCGGCGAAGATTATGGGCTGGACGCCGACGATCGATCCGAACTCCGCGGAGCTGGCGCCGACGACATCGAAGAAGCGCGTGGATCTGGAAGCGGGGCACAGCGACCTGCTGCTCTTCTTTCATGCCAAGCTGCTGTCCAATCCCTCTCATCTTGAATTCCGTTATCGGCTGACGGGGTACGACTCGACGTGGACGACGACGCGGGCTCATGCAGCTCGATACCGTCATCTGCCGCCGGGGAACTACACGTTCGAAGTGCAGGCGCGCAGGAGCGGCGAAGACTGGTCAACGCCGGTTGCGACGATTGCAGTGAAGCAATACCCGTTTGTGTACGAGACGTGGTATTTCTATGTGCTCCTGTTTCTGGTCTCTGTGGTCGCGGTGGTGCAGATTTTCCGCAGACGTCTGAAGTTGATGAAGGGGCGCATGGGCATTGTGCTTGAAGAGCGCAACCGCATTGCGCGCGAGTGCCATGACACATTGATGGCAGGGTTTGCTGCTATTTCGTGGCAGCTTGAGGCTACGGCGAAACTGTTTCGCGACAGCAGGTCGGAGACGACACCCCCAGCGCAGTCATGTGAGTTGGCGCGGAGCATGGTGTCGCATTGCCAGGCGGAGGCGCGGCGCATCATCTGGGATTTGCGCGACACGGATGAGGTGACGAATGTGTTGTCGCACGCGTTGGCGCGAACGCTATCGGCGAATGTAGCCCCGGAGACAATTGAGACGACGTTTGAAGTAGATGGCGACGAGCTTCCGCTTGCGCCGGGATGCGTGCATCATCTGGTGTGCATCGGGCAGGAGGCGGTGTCGAATGCGATTAAACATTCAGATGCCCGGCATATCGCAATTCACTTGAAGTACGACGATGAATCACTGGAGCTCTCGATTCGCGATGATGGGCGAGGCTTCCAGCGCGGGAATGCAGAGGAAGGGAACAGCGGGCACTTTGGTATTCCCGTGATGGAGGAGCGCGCGCGGAAGCTGGGTGGGACGCTCCGATTGCAAACCGCGCCTGACTCAGGCACGGAGGTGACGGTGGATGTACCGTTCAATCCGCTGCTGCAGCCATTGCGCCAGGACCAGGAACACCATGTCATTCGCTGGATTGGTATATGAAGCAGATTCGGGTGTTGTTGATCGAGGATCATTTTCTGGCGCGGATGGCGCTGCATTCCGTGCTTTCAGGCCACGCGCAGATTGAGATTGTAGGGGAAGCCAGCGACGGCGAGGCCGGTATTGCGATGTATCGCAAGCTCAGGCCGGATGTAGCGGTGGTGGACCTGCGGTTGCCGCGCATCAGCGGGTTCGATGTGATTGCGATGCTGAAGCGCGAGTTTTCGACTGTGCGCATCGTGGTGCTATCGAACTATCACGGCAGCGAAGATATCTATCGCGCGGTGCAGAGTGGCGCGATGGCCTATTTGACTAAGGATGCCAGCGGAGAAGAACTGCTGAACGCGATTCAGAATGTGCACAGAGGGTTGCGCTATCTGCCGCACGTTGCGTTGGACAGACTGGCGGAGCGCATGCCCGCAGTGGAACTGACACCTCGAGAGACGGAAGTGCTTTCGTGCATCACGAAGGGATTCAGCAATCGCGAGATTGCCGATGAGCTGGGCATCGCGGAGAAGACGGTGCGCATTCACGTGAGCGCCGTGCTGGAAAAGATGGGAGCCCGCGATCGAACGCAGGCGACGATCTTTGCGCTGCAGCGTGGGCTGGTTCATCTGGACTGACCTGCTTCGTGTTTTTCAAAGATAAACGTTTTATCGACGGTGTCTGACTTCACGGATTATCTCTGCATCTCTGCTCCCGATCTCTGGAAGTTGCAGGATCTTCTTGATTTAAGGACACAAATGCTGCAGCTCAAATGCTTAGTTCCGGTGTTCTCGCATGCCTGCGCATTTTCTCGGTGGTAGGTCATTTGTCCTAGAAAAAGAACCGTCACCAGACCGATGACAGGTTTTTCATCTCGTAATCCAATCGTGACATTCAAGAAACATTTGCGTCGCTGTCGCGAACGTTCTGACTACAGCGCGGCACGGATCTTTCGAATCGCCATAGTGCAAGAACTCCCTGGATGGCCAGGACTATTAGGAGACCTCCCGTGAAGAAAGTACTCGTTTGTTGTCTCGTCGTCTTGCTGAGCCCGATGTTCCTGCGTTCTCAGGTGGCGAATAATACCTCGCTGGTCGGTACCGTAACCGATTCGGCAGGAAGCGCGATCAGTAACGGACATGTGATCGCAGTGGAAGAAAACACCAAGGTAAAATCCGAGGCGCAAACCAATGGGGAAGGCTATTACGCGATCACATATATTTTGCCCGGTACGTATGACATCACGGTGGAAATGCAGGGCTTCAAAAAGCTGACGAAGACTGGCGTGGTGGTGCCCAACAATGAAGCAGTCCGAACTGATTTCGCAATGCAGGTAGGATCGGTTGATGCAACGGTTACGGTGAGCGCGAATACGCCTCCCATGTCTACCGACGATGCCACGTTGGGCGAAACGATTGCGTCCGATCAGGTGCAAGATCTACCAGTTCAGGGGCATAACGCGTTGGAGGAGGCGGCTCTGACCTCCAATGTCATTATCGGAAGCAAAACGAGCTACTCCGGCAACCCTCCGGGCGTCGATTTTATCGGCGCTGGACAGCGCGAGACGCAGAATGAGCAAACGCTTGACGGTGTGACCATTATGAACAACCTGGGCAACGTGACGGCAACACGTCCCAGTGCTGACATGATTTCGGAAGTCCAGATGCAGAGCGGCAACTATACGGCTCAGTATGGCGCTTATCTTGGCGTTCACATCAATCTGGTGAGTAAGAACGGCACCAATCAGCTCCACGGCTCGGCTTACGACTACATCAAGAACACGGCTTTCGATTCACATAGCTTTTTCGATACACCGACCCAGGCGAAACAGCCAGTGAACTACAACCAATACGGCGTCGATGTGGGCGGTCCAGTCTGGATTCCGAAACTTTACAACGGACGCAACAAAACCTTCTTCTTTGGCGCCTACGAAAAGATCAACCAGAAGGTCACCATGGCCGGTACGAGCACGGTCATGACTCCTGCGATGGAAGGGAACGGGACGGCGAATCCCGGAGAAGGCGATTTCTCAGCCTTGCTTGCGCTTTCGACGCCGATTCAACTGACCGATCCGTACACCGGAACGGCTTATCCGAACAACATTATTCCGGCGAGCGAGATTACGACCGGGACCGCTAATATCTCCAAGCTGTATCAGGCTTATATTCCGACGCCCAACGTCTCGGGCGTCGCAAGCAACCTGTTCAACGTACCTTTCGCGAACACGCAGTTTTTCCGCCAGACACTGGAACGCGTGGACGAGAACATTGGAGAACACATCAAGATATTCGGACGCTTCCACTGGCAGGATTTCACCTACGCAAGCGGAAACCAGGTTCCCGTCGCCTCCGGATACGGCCCGACCCATAGCCGCAATTACGCCTTCGGATACACGCATATCATTACGCCCAATCTGATCAATGACGCCCGCATCGGAGTGAACACGTTTTTGACAGACGCGGTGAATTACTGGTATGAGAACGGAATCAAAGGAGCTGGCACGGCTCTGGGCATTCCCGGATTCAACTACGACACAACCCAAGGACAGCCAGGTGTCCCAAACGTTCAGATCTCTTCCGCAACCGGAATGAACATCGGAAATAACGGAACCAACTGGTTCCAGGACGATCGCGCCATCGATGCATACGACCAGGTCAGCTTTACGCATGGCAGGCACAGCATCATGGCAGGCATCGAATTCCGAAAGCTTGAAACGGGACGCATCGCGACCAATGAGTCGCTAGGCGAGTTCGTGTTCAACGGCACAGTTACAGGCGATGCACGCGCCGACTTTGAGCTTGGCCTTCCTGCCAGCGTCCAAACCCCTCCCGACAGCATCAAGGGATCGGTGGCCGAATGGCGCGATGGCTTCTTTGCGCTCGATAACTGGCAGGTGACTCCGAAGCTAACCATCAACTACGGTTTGCGCTATGATTTGCCGACGGTTCCCTACAGTCTGAACGGATATACGCGCATCATGAACGTAGAGCAGACGGAACTGCTTCCGACTTCCTCTGCCAACTCAGCTGCGAGCTGGACTCCGGTTCCCGGTCTCAAACTTGGGAGCGCCACGCACGACAATTGGGGACCGCGTCTCGGCTTTGCCTACCGTCTCTCGGAAAAGACTGTGGTGCGCGGCGGCGGCGGATTGTTCTACAACGCTAACCAGCTCAACAGCTTTACCTTGCTGACCAGCAACAACTATCCGTTCGGGGCAGTCTTTACCTTTAGCGACGCTCAAGGGACCCCTGGCAATCCCTTGTCGTTCACCAATCCCACACCAGGAACAGCATCCGCATCTGCGGTTACCGGAACTTGCGATCCGAAGTGCACCTATGGAAGCGCGGTGACCTACGACCCAAGGAACAGGACACAACGCAGCTATCAATGGAACGTTTCCGTCGGAGAGGAGTTGTGGAAAGGGGCAGCGATCGAGGGGCAATACGTCGGTTCGCACGATCTGGATCTTGACATCAGCCAATACGACAATGAACCGAACGAAATCGCACTCGGCTCGGTATTCAGTCAGCCCACAAAGGTGAATGTCAACAGCGCTCAGGGAGCCTGCGGCCAGGCGAACTGCCTGGTGCGCCCCAATCAGCTCTTTGGCTCTATTCGCGATTTGAGAAACATTGCTTACTCCCACTACAACGGATTGACTTTCGTGTTGCGCCAACGGATGTCGAACGGATTCTCAGGGCAATTCAGCTACACGTGGTCGCATGATCTGGACGTTGCAAGCGACTCGAACGGCGGAGGAACTGCGACAGATCCCTATGACATCTCCTACGATTACGGCAATGCGAACTGGGATATCCGGCATCGCTTCGTGGGCGTCTTTTCCTACACCTTCCCGCCCATCAACGGGGTAAGCCGTTTGGTGCAGGAAGCGATTGGCGGATGGCAAATCAACGACGTTCTGAACCTGCAAACAGGTGAGCCATTCAACGTGACGTTGGGATATAACAGCGCCGGCTTGAGTACAGGCACTGAGCGCCCGAGCTGGGTGCACAAGCCGTTCTCAACCTGTAACCAAAAGAATGAGCTCAGGGCGGGAGCAGCGGCAAGTTGTATCAGCAGCGATGCGTATACACTGCCGGTTGCCCAGGAGACGGTTGTTAACGGAGCTATCCAGTCCTACAACTATGCCTTTGGCAACACGGCAAGGAATTACCTTCACGGGCCTGGGTTCACGTACGACAACTTTTCAATCTTCAAGAATTTTCCCATCGCGGAGAGAGCTAAATTTCAACTTCGCTTGGAGGCTGCCAACGTGTTTAACCACCCCAGCGCCGCCAATCCGAATGCAACCCTGGGTGCGGCATCTCTCACAGGCACCGGCGTCAGCACAAGCAACTTCGGAACTATCACCAGCGTACAGACAATTCCAGGTGAATCGACTGGCGCTCGTGTAGTCTCGTTCGCCGGTAAATTTATCTTCTAACCAGCAACCCTTGGCCACGGCTGCGATTCGATCCAGCCGTGGCTTTAACTCGTCGCTCGAAAGAAGTGTGCCGACGTCTGGATGATGCGTTACATTGCAAGAGTTATGAAAAATAACCCTTCACTTCCAATGCGATTTCTCTTGAAGAGTATAAGAATCCACCGAGTGTGGCAGGCAGGCGTCACCCTGCTCACGACAATCGCGGTCGTTGCTGTTGCTCATCTGCTGTTTGCCAACGAGCCGCGTACAGCTGCGGAGTATGCATCGGATCCGACGGCGTTGATCGAAGCATACCGTCATGTCGAGGCGGCCTCTGTCTCGGATGCGATCGAGCAGCTCTATCACGAAAAGCGCTATATGTCGCACCGCATGCAGGCGGTGTTTCCGACCAAGTTTGCCGGACCTGCGATCACGGTGAAGCTGGTGAAGCAGGAAAATCACGATCCGGACGCGCTCTCTGGCATGCTGAGCGCGATAGATTCTGGCGGCTCCGGCGCGGTGTATGTGATGCAGGTGGAAGATGGCGCAGACATTGCCGGCATGGGGGGACTGATGGGCACGGCGATGGCTGCGCGCGGATTTTCCGGGGCTGTGATCGATGGCGGTGTGCGGGATATTCCGCAATTGAAGCGGATTGGATTTCCTGTGTATGCGACGGGACCGGTGCCTTCGACCTCGGTGGGCCATTACCGCTTTGGTGGAAGCAATGTTCCGATCGATTGCGACGGCGTGAAGGTGAATCCGAATGACATTGTGGTTGCGGATCAGGATGGAGTGGTGGTGGTGCCCCGGGAACATGTTGCGGATGTGCTGGTGCGGGCGCAGCAACTGGATAACAGCGAGCACTCGATGTATCCGTTTATTGAGAAGTACCGCTCGATTTTAGAAGCAGTGAAGAAGTTCGGAAGGATATAGAGTCGCGAAGAGTAGATTGAGATGGAAGCGCAGGACGCTTGCACAAGGAGGCTGGGCGCCGGAATGTTCGGGAATCATGAGCAACGCCAATTAACGCGCAGACGTTTTCTCGGTTGTTCTCAATGGCTGTTGGCGGCAGTGGGTGCTGCGCCGCTTCTTGGCGCGCGCGCGGAGACGGAGTCTGTTGCCGGGGGCGAGGACTACTACGACAAGCTTGGCATCGACAAGATCATCAACGCGGCGGGTACATACACGTATCTGACGGCAGCGGTGATGCCGCCAGAAGTGCAGCATGCGGTGGCAAAGGCGGCGCTGCATCCGGTGGTGTTGAAGGACTTGCAGCGAGCTTCGGGTGAGTATCTGGCGAAGAAGCTTCGTTGCGAGGGAGCGCTGGTGTCGTCGGGAGCATCTGCGGCGCTGACGCTGGCTACAGCCGCATGCATTGCCGCGGCGAACAATGCGAAGCCGGAGCAGATTCCGCAGGAAGTCGGCGGAATGAAGAATGAAGTCATCGTGCAGAAGGCGCATCGCTATGAATACGATCATGCGATGCTGCTGTGCGGTGTGAGCATAGTTGAAGTCGTGACGGTGGAAGATTATCGCAACGCATTTACGCGGAAGACGGTGATGACGAACTTCTTCAATGCGGCGGAGGCGGGCGAGATCGACCGCAAGACATGGCTCGATATCGCACAGCAGCATGGCGTGGCGTGTCATCTGGATGCGGCGGCAGATATGCCTCCGGTCGAGAATCTGTGGAAGTACACGGAGATGGGATTTGACCTGGTGTGCTTCTCCGGCGGTAAGGGTATTCGGGGGCCGCAAAATGCCGGGTTGCTGCTGGGCAGGAAGAAGCTGATTGATCTTGCGGCTGACAATGACAATCCCAATTCAGACGCCGTGGGCCGTGGCATGAAGGTGGCGAAGGAACAGATTGTGGGCATGGTGGCTGCGGTGGACTGGCTGCTGAACCGCGATGAGGCAGCCGATCAGGCGGAGTACCGGCGTAGAGCGGATATGATCGCCGCAGCGGTGAAAGATGTGCCGACGATGAAGAGCGAGATCTTTATACCGGAGATCGCGAATCATGTTCCACATCTGATCCTGGCGTATGATCCTGCGGTGGTGGGAATCGGTCCGCTGGAAGTACAGAAGAAGTTGCAGCAGGGCAAGCCGCGCATCGAGTTGAATCCAGCAACCGGAACGACAGGGCGGCTGGGGACACACTCGAACGAGAATACGATTGTGGTGGGCACGTGGATGTTGCAGCCGGGCGAGGCGGAGATTGTTGGCCGCAAGCTGCGGGAAGTATTGGCGCATCCCCGAGCGTAGATAATTTTTGCGAGACCAACACGAACCGGCAAAAGGAGCCAGAGGATGCAGAAGCAATCGCGCAGAAATCTTTTGAAGAATGCAGCAACCGCAGCGGTAGCAGTAACGGGTGTGGCAATGGCAAGCAGTGCGGCCGAGGGACAGGTGACTGGAGCACTGGAGAAGAAGTCTTATCCTGCTACTCCTAATGCGGATAACGCGAAGGGTGAGCCGCCTCTCTTTTCGAGCGTGATTTCTTACGGCAATCTCGTGTTTCTGGCCGGTGTCGGCGCGCATTTCAAGGGAACGATCGAGGAGCACACGAAGCATGTACTCGACGAATTGGAGCAGAACCTGATTCGCGCAGGATCGTCAATGGATAAGGTGCTGAAGGTGAATGTGTACCTGAATGATATCAAGACTGGGAGCGAAGATGAACACGGTCTATGAGGGGCGCTGGGGCGCGGTTCCACCTGTTCGGACGACGGTCGCTCCGGCGGGAGGCATTCCTGGCAATTCACTGGTAGAGATCGATCTGATCGCTTACAAGTAGGCGATTCAAGGTAGATCGGGGCAGGCCCTCCGCTCAAGCCTGGCGGCAGGATGACACAACGTACGTTGATGCATACAAGAGAAAATCGGGAGAAATATGTCGAAGATTGGCGCCAGGCTATGGTCGCGCAGGCAGTTGTTGAAGAGTTCAGGAGTCATCTCTGCCGTAGGAGCGGCTGCGGCGCTTGCACCGGGGACGGCGAGCGCGGCCGTGAATTCCGCGGAAGGCAGCGGCATACTAAGGCATCAAGGAACGGATGCGCATAATCTCTTTACCGAGATTGGTGTGCGGCCTCTCTTGAACGCGCGCGGTACATATACCATCATCAGCGGGTCGCGTTCTCTGCCGGAAGTGAAGCAGGCAATGTACGATGCGTCGTTTTATTACGTTCACCTGGACGAGATGATGGACGGCATCGGCAAGGAACTGGGCCGGCTGACAGGTGCGGAGTGGGGTATCGCAACGACGGGATGCGAGGCTGCTATCGCGCTTGCGACAGTGGCTTGCATCGCAGGAACGAATATCGAAAAGTGCCAGGCGCTTCCTTATATCGAGCAGAAGAAGGAAGTGATCATTCCGCAACACTCGCGCAATCCGTATGACATGGGTATTCGCATGACGGGCGCCGAGCTTGTGGAAGTCGCTTCGGAGGATGAACTGCGCAGCAAGATCTCCGAGCGCACGGCGATGATTTACATTCTTTCGAGTCCTGCGGCGGAGAAGGGACCACTGGGCATTCCCAACATCTGTTCGATTGCGAAGGAGAAGGGGATACCTGTGTTTGTGGATGCGGCGGCGGAAGAGCCTCTATCGCCGAACATTCATATCCAGCATGGAGCGACGCTGGTGGGCTACTCGGGCGGCAAGTGCATGCGTGGGCCGCAGTCATCGGGCATGCTGATTGGGCAGAAGGATCTATGCGAGTCGGCTTACTACCAGGCCGCGCCACATCACTGTTATGGACGTGCCTACAAGTGCAGTAAGGAAGAGGCGATGGGGCTGCTGGCTGCGGTGCGGCAGTGGTATAAGCGCGACCATGATGCCGAGCAGAAGATGTGGCTCGCATGGCTGCAGCACATTGAGGGGCGTGTGAAAGGCTTGCCTTCGGTGAGGACGGAATTTCAGCAGCCTGAGGATCTATCGAACCGCGCGCCCACGCTGAAGATCAGCTGGGACGCGAATCAGTTGAAGATTACAGGTTCGGAACTGGTGGCGAAACTAGATGCGGGCACGCCGCGCATTCTTGTCCTCGGCGGCAGTGGAGTGCGGCCCGACAAGATGGAGAGCTCGATCGGAATCATGCCATACATGATGGACCCCGGCGAAGACAAGATTGTGGCGGATGCGATTTATGAGGGGCTGACGAAGCCGGGGCATTACGAAAATCCGGTGGTTCCGAGCGGCGCACCTTCACAGCTAGAAGGCAAGTGGGCTGTCACGATTCACTATCTGCGCGGAACGGGAGAGCAGCAGTTCACGCTGACGCAGTCCGGGGGTGAGATCACAGGCAAGCATGATGGTGAAATTTACCACGCCGATTTGAAAGGCACGGTGCATGCGACGCAAGTAGAGCTGCACAGTGTGATGGCCGTAAGCGGCAACGTGATTCCGTGGACATTCAAGGGTGAGATCCAGGGCAACTCGATGTCCGGGCCGGTGCACATGGGTGAGTACGGAGAAGCGAAGTGGGAAGCTACTCGCGTTTGATCGGGTGGCAGTGATTTCTCGCTGACGAACTGAAATCAGCAGGCGCGGCGCCGGGAGCAAGTTTGGGTACGAGGCAAGCAGCGCTATATACAGAGACGTTCTTGCGCTTTTCGAGGAGCAGTATGAGTTTCTTTGTTCTGAAGAACAATCGTTTTCGTCTTGGAGTGGCAATTATGGCGCTCTTTGTGCTGGCTTCGGCGGCCCGTATGCATGCGCAGGCGAGTGCGGATGAGCCGAGGCCGGCAACATTGCCCGCGTATGACCTGATACTGCAGGGCGGGCATGTGCTGGACGATAAGAACCATATCGACGGCGTCATGGATGTGGCGATCAAGGATGGGAAGATCGCCAAGGTGGCTCCGCATATCGCTTCTTCGGATGCGTTGAAGACGGTGGATGCGAAGGGGCTGTATGTGATGCCTGGGCTGATCGACATTCACGTGCATGTGTACAACGGTACGGGCGAGCGCAACTCGTACGCTGGAGATCTAAGTGTGCCTCCGGATGGGTTTACGTTTCGCGTGGGTGTGACGACTGTTGTGGATGCGGGCTGCTCGGGATGGCGCAACTTTGAGGATTTCAAACAGCGAATCATCGATCGCTCGAAGACGCGTGTCTTTGCCCTGCTCAACATCGTTGGCTCGGGCATGCGCGGGCCGAAGTATGAGAACAACACGGAGGATATGGATGGCGCGGCAACGGCGGCGATGGCGCTGAAGTATCCCGACGTAGTGGTGGGCATCAAGACCGCGCACTATGCGGGGCCTGATTGGACTCCCGTAGAGCAGGCCGTGATTGCTGGGACGAAGGCCAATATTCCGGTGATGGTGGACTTTGGGGAAAATCATCCGGCGACGCGCCCACTCTATGATTTGCTGACGAAAAAACTGCGGCCCGGCGACATCTACACGCACATGTATTCGGGACTGCGGAATGAACAGGATCCCGATACACTAGGGCCAAGCAAGGCATTCATCGAGGGACGCAAACGCGGTATCTACTTCGATGTGGGGCATGGCGGTGGAAGCTTTAAGTGGTCGCTGGCTGTGCCGATGATCAAGGATGGTTTTATTCCTGATTCGATCTCGACGGATCTGCATGTGAGCAGCATGAACGGCGCGATGAAGGATGAGCTGAATACGGCGGACAAGATTTTCGCGCTGGGCGTGCCGTTGAAGGAAGTGGTTGCGGAGATGACGTCGCATCCGGCGAAGGAGATCAAGCACGAGGAGCTGGGCAATCTCTCTGAAGGTGCGATTGCGGATGTTGCAGTGCTGCGCGTGGATAAAGGAAAGTTCGGCTTCACCGATATGGTGAACTTGCGCCATGACGGTACGGAGCGCCTGATCTGCGAGCTGACGATCAAGGGCGGCAAGGTGGTTTACGACCTGAACGGCATCAGCTCCGACCCCTGGAATCAGCCACCAGCACACTGGGCGAGCGAAGCATGGCGCTGGACGACGTTTGCGCCTGCACCGCACCGGAGCCATGCAGCGGAAGAGGCTCACTGAGAGGCAAGCGTTGATTTACTGCGAGATCGCGGCGGCGCTGTTCTGCTCCGACGCGGCTCGCATCAGGATCAATGAACGCTGTGCAAAGGGCGAGTAGATGAGCAGGGGCATGCAGGCCAGGGCGAGTCCCCAGGGGATATGGTGCAGCAGGAGGAACGGTGAGAGCGACCAGAGCAGATCGAACGGCAGCAGGAGCCACCAGAGTCTGAGCAGCTTGCGGCGAAGGCCAGGAGCGTGGAAGAGTGTGGCACAGAGCATGAAGACGCGGGCCGGGATGAGGATGGTCGCGGTAAGGACAAGTATCCAGAAGATGAGGGACGCGCCTGGCAGAGGGGACAGCAGATCCTGAATTTCGGCAAGATTGGCGAGTGCGCCTACATAAAAACCTAAATACATGAGCTGCAGCGATAGATAGATGGAGCGGACGACAAACGGCGAGGCGCTGGGCAAGTCGGCTGGCGAGGCGAGGAGGGAGCTGAAACCTCCGCTATATTCGTCTCCCCCGCCACTGTCGTTCGATTGCGGCTCGATATGACCTATGGATTCGTGAGGCTCACCTGAGCTGGAATTGGATTGTGCGGCATCTTCAACGCGCTCGATGGGAGCGATGAAACGATAGCCGCGCCGGGCGAGGGTTTCGATGAATCGCGGATTGGCGGCCTTGTCGCCGAGGGCTTCGCGGAGGCGGTTGATGGCTGAGTTAACGCTGTGGTCGAAGTCGACGAAGGTGCCGTCGGGCCATAGTTCGCGGACGATCTCTTCGCGCGAGATGGGCTGGCCGGATCGGTCCAACAGCAGAAGCAAAAGCTGAAAGGGCTGCGTGTGCAGCCGGACGCGCAGGCCCTGGCGGCGAAGTTCGCCGGTGGCTGAGTCAACATCGAAGACTCCGAAGCGATAGCGTCTGGTTGATTGTGGCTGCGACATGCGTTGCGTTCAGTGTAATGGACCCTGCATGCGGCTTGTGCCGCCGGCGAGATTTTGAACCAAGTCGCTTTAAGTCAGGTAGTTAGACCGTGAGGAACAACTGATCGGGCGATGAGGCCGTTTGCATTGCTTGATTTGAGCTTCCATGGCAAGTTGAAGTTCATGAAGCGATGCGGGGGTTGGCGGTTGCGAAGAAAAGCGGCGATCTGTGTTCTTGTCCTGGCTGTTGCGAGTCCTCTGCTTGCGGGGCCTTCGCGCGCGGCTGACGCAGCCTTTGACGATTACGTGCGGCGGGTGGAGGCGCGGCTGGCCTCAGAGCATCGTGTACCTTCGATCTTTCTTGTGATGGAACAGGGCAGTGAGGAAACCCGGATGCGCAGCGGCGAGATGATCGTGGAGCGGCTTACGCCGTCGAATGAGACTCCGGACGCGATGCTGCATGATTGGCGCGGGACAGCGTTTGTTCCGGGAGCCACAATGGCGGACTTCGAGCGGGTGATGCGTGACCTGAGTGCGTATCCGAAGACCTTTGCGCCTGAGGTCCTGCAAGGGAGGGTGTTGGATACGAACGGTGATCGGATGCGCGTGCAGATGCGAGTGCGGCAGCATCACGTGATCACAGTCGTGATGGAGACCGATTACGACGTGCGCTTCGGCAGGCTTGACGCGCTGCACGGTTATTGCTTTTCGACCAGCACGCGCATTGTGGAGATCGATTCACCGGGGACGGCAAAAGAACGCGAGCTAAGTGCGAGCGAGGAGCATGGTTTTCTTTGGAGGCTGAACTCGTACTGGAGCTACGAGGAGCGCGATGGCGGGCTCTACATGCAGATTGAGGCGGTGTCGCTGACGCGGGCTGTGCCGCATGGATTGGGATGGGCAGTTGGGCCGTATGTGGACAGTATTCCGCGAGAGTCGCTGGAGTTTACTTTGCACTCGATGCGGACGGCGTTGAGCCGCCCGCAAATTGCAGCGGAGTGAGACGGCTATTTCAGTACGACTGGCCGTTGCCGTGGACCTTGGTGTTCTGAACCCAATTGCCGGGCAGAACGCCGTTGGGATTGGTGTTGGGGTCGTTGGTCTGGTACCAGGTGGTCTGGTTGCCGATAGTGCTGGACCATGTCTGGTTGTAGGAGTTGGAGACCTTAGCGTAGCCGCCGGGACCAACGACGGTCTGTTGATCGAGCGCATAGTCGACCCAATCCGATGCGGCGGTGGAGCGGGCGTTCATGGCGCTGTTGGCGTTGTTCATGGAGCTGCGGAAGGATGACTCCTGCTGGGCCATGAAGGCCTCATGGTTGCGCTGCGATGTGGCCATGAAGTCGTCGAACTGCTTTTTGAGCATGGCGTCGCCGGCCTGTTCCTGGCGGGTGAGGTCTCGCTGGCGCTGCTGGTTCTTGGCGACGATGGTTTGATGGACGCGCTGCGCCCAGTCCATCTCGAATTGGGCTTTAACGAGGTCGTGAGCGTCGACCATGGCGCAGAGGGCGTCGAGTTTGCCTTTGGGGGCACGGACGACGTCGACGTGGGCGGAACAACCACCGCCGTTAGGGTCGATGGCGGCGCTCTGAGGACGGATGCGGCATTCGACGTAGGCGCGGAAGCGCTGCTCGATGGTGAAGGTGCCGTTGCGGGTTTCGACGCGAATCGCGAAGGCGTTGGCGGTGCCGCGGATGCCGGGGTCCATGCGATTCATGTTGTTGGCGACGCCCTCGACACGGTGCTGATAGGCGTCGCCGACCGGCATGGGGCCGAGGACGTGCATGCCGTTGGTTGCGACCATCTCTTCATAGCGATTGAGGAACTCTTCGGCGGTGATGGGACCGTGGATGTTGACGCAACCGGGGACGGCCCGGAAGGCGCGGTTGGTGGGATGGAAGGTCCAGTTGAAGACGGGCTGGAGGCGGATCTCGGAGAGGCCGTCTGAGGAGTAAGCGCGGAAGACGGGATAGGGAAGGTCGCTGCAGTCTGGGCCCGGCATGACGGTGCCCTGGAACTTCCAGCCGGCGGGGATGCTGACGGTGAAGGCTTTGACGTTGTAGGCGGGATCGACGATGGGGACGTTGGTGAGGTTCTGGGCTGAGCTGGTGCAAGCAGTGAGAACGAATGCAACCGCCAGGGTTGCCATGATGGGCCACGCAGGATGGTTTGCCTTGTGTGTACGGGTGCAAGGGTGGTTCGGGTCGACGTCAGTGCTGATGGGACGTTTCAAGGAAGCTCTCCTCTACCGGGTGACAGGCCTTGTCAGCACAATCTATCCGGTCTCTATTCTGAAGCGCGAGATTTGAGAGCGGAATCCCTCATGGAAATTTCAGGCCGGCCGGGATGGGGTCGAAAGATTGGATGGCAAGGATTTGAGAGGACGTTTTTACCGGCGGCTGTATGATTCAGTGATTACGAATATCTACCGGGATTTCAAAGGAGTGTGGGGATGACGGGTTTCAAACGGTATCTGCCGGCGCTGCTGGCTGGCATCTGTTCGTTGACTGCGGTTTCCGTGATGGCGCAGACAGGCGGGACGATCTCTCTCACTGTCGACGCGACTAAGACGCCACAGAAGCTGTTGCACGCCGAGGAAGTGCTACCGGTCAAGGCCGGTCCGCTGACGTTGTATTACCCGCAGTGGATACCGGGGGAACATGGACCGGATGGGCCGATTTCCAGCCTGGCAGGGTTGAAGTTCGAAGCCGATGGAAAGGTGATTCCGTGGACCCGCGATACGCTCGACGTCTTTACCTTTCATCTCGATGTGCCGGCCGGGGTGACAAAGCTGCATGCTTCGTACGATTACATCGAGGCTGCGGGTGCTTCTTCAACAGACAAGTTGCTGGTGTTGGAGTGGAATGAGGTCGCGCTGTACCCCGCAGGCGTCACGTCAGACCAGCTGATGTACGAGGCTCGGCTGAAGCTGCCTGAGGGATGGAAATTCGGTAGCTCATTGCCGGTCGCGAGCACGGAAGGTAACGAAACGCGATTCAAGCCGATTTCGTTTGAATTGCTGGTGGATTCACCGATAATCTCCGGCGAATACTATCGCGTGGTGGATCTGACGCCTCCCGGCGAGCCGATTCATCATGAGCTTGATCTGGCAGCGGATAGCGAGGCAGCGCTGAACATCAGCCCTGAGGTGCAGAAGGGACTGACGAATGTCGTAGCCGAGTCGGGCAAGTTGTTCGGCGCGCGGCACTACCGCGACTATCACTTTTTGCTGGCCCTGAGCGATCATGTCGCGCACTTTGGCCTGGAACATCATGAGTCGAACGACAGCCGGTTGCCGGAGCGGGTGCTGATCTCGCCGGGCGCGGCGTTTACGGTGGGAAGTCTGCTGCCGCATGAGTTTGTGCACTCGTGGAATGGAAAATTCCGGCGACCTGCGGATCTGACAACGTCCGACTTCGAGAAGCCGATGCAGGACGATCTGCTTTGGGGGTACGAGGGGTTGACGGATTACCTGGGGCCGATGCTGGCAGCGCGCAGTGGGTTGTGGACGCCGGAGCAGTATCGCGAATATCTCGCGAGCATTGCGGCTTCGCTGGGGCCGGGGCGGCCGGGGCGCACGTGGCGACCGCTGCAGGATACCGCGACCGGCCTGCCAATGCGTGGCGGGCGAGGGTGGCTGAACTGGCGGCGCAGCTCGGATTACTACGATGAGGGTGACCTGCTGTGGCTTGAGGTGGCAACTATCATCCATGACACGACCCAAGGCCAGAAATCCATCGATGATTTCTGCCATGCCTTTCATGGTGGCGCGAACAACGGCGCGGAGGTGAAGACTTATACCTTCGAACAGCTCGTGGAAACGCTGAATTCGGTGGCGCCGTATGATTGGGCAGCTTTCCTGCGCAAGCGTCTCGATTCCACTGCGCCTGAATCTCCGACAGGCGGCATTGAAAACGGCGGATGGAAACTGGTTTACGATAATCAGCCGATCAAGCTGCCTGGGCGCAGGGGCGGTGCAGGCGATGCGTATTCGATCGGCTTGCAGCTCGGCGAAGACGGGACGGTCAATGACTCGATGGTTGGCAGTCCGGCGTATGAGGCAGGCATCACTTCAGGGATGAAGGTCGTAGGAGTGGACGGGCGAGTCTACAAGCACGATGAGCTTGAAGACGCGATCAAAACCCGTCAGCCGATTGCGCTGATGGTGGTGATTGACGACTACTATCACACGTTTACGGTGAAGTACCAGGGCGGCGAGCGGTTTCCGCATCTGGAGCGCGATGACAGCAAATCTGATTATCTCGATGAGCTGATCAAAGCTCACGCTGCGATGTAACGGGCGGGCCGTATCAAAAGGGAGAACACAGGCCGGACTCCCGATGAGTTCCGGCCTGTGCTCTTCTACTTTAGCTCCGTGGCGCTAGCGGGGATCAGCCGTGAATCTGAGCGGAAGATGTGATAGTCGACGAAGTTCGTCTCGTTCATGAAGATCCTGACGGTACTGTCGGCCGACTCGCCCTGAGCGCTTCCCCTGCCCGGAGCGCCTCCGCTGTCCTGACCGCTGCTCTTGCTCGTGGCTTCGGGGGTGGAAGTGTTCGGATCGAAGGAGCCAGGGACCACTGCTACGGCGATGGTGACGCTGCGAACCGGGCAGATGTACTGTGTGCCGCCGATGGCGACGGAACCGTAGTCGATGATCATATCGGCGCGCTGGAGTGGGCGGGACGGCTTGAGCCGAGGTTGTATGGTGAGGCGAAGGATGGAGCCCGTGGCGGGATCAATTGAGATTTCGCCACTGTATTCGGAGATCTGGCGATATACTTCCGGCCCCACTCCTCGATCGATGCAACAGAATTCGACTTCGTAATGCGATTTTTCGCGTGGCACGGCGTAGTGGAAAACAGCGATCGAGCCAGATTGTCCGGATTCCCAGCGATCCCAGGTGAGGGTGCTGTTAAGCGCGTCTTTGAGCACGATGCCGAGGAGCGGGCCGAATTCGCCGTGGGTATTCAGACTGCCTCCGGTCGTGGCGGAAGGCTCAGATGGCTTAGCGCTGACATTGGCGTCGATTACCTCATGGCGATCGCGGAAAAGCACGGTCGATGTGGATACCCCGGTGGCGTGGAGGGGCTGGTAGTTATGAAACCAGCCGTTGACCTGCCATGCCGGCGAGTCGGCAAATGAACTCACATTGCGAGTCGCAAAGAAATTGGGCAATGCGGCGAGTGTGACGGAAACGTACTGGGAAGCAGCAGTGATCCATTGCTGCTGAGTCGCTTCGTTGGGCGGCGGTTGCTGGGGCAGATCCTCTGCGGGAAGCGGTTGAAAGACTGACTTATCAGAAAGGATGCGAAGTTCGGCTTTTGACTCGGCCCCTGGGGTCATAGCGCTCAGGCGGACGAATGTCGCACTGTCGAGTCGTTCGGTGAGCTCCAGGCTGGTAAGATGGCGGGCTAGCGCAGCATCGGATCGAGACTGGGAAGAGGCCAGCAGTTGCTGCAACTGACTGACGGTCATTCTGTTCTTGCCGCCGAGCGTGTGCCGTGGCTTCGGGGATTTCCGGGCGGAGTCGGCGAGCGTTGTCGATGAGGAAGTGGGTCCGAGGGGCGGCGGAGCCGAGAGATTGGCAGAGGTCGCGGAAGTGGCAGGAGTCGCGTTAGCGGGATTCCCAGTGGCAGAGGTTGTAGTTGCGGGAGTCGCCGCAGCGGAAGTTCCCGCGGCAGGCTGCGCTGGGAGCGACCCGGCGGTTGCGGGGACTTCTGCCGGATGTGGTTTGCTCTGCGCGATGGTAGCGGTGTAGTACCCACGGCGCGCCTCGATCGCATACCCCTTTTTCTTTTCTGCGAACGAGACCTTGATGGTGTGGAAGCTCTCCTTATCTTTTACGTCCTTTGGCGAGAAAGCAAGAATGTAGTGCGGCGGAGACGTTGTGAAAGCTGCAAGGCCAGACTGAAGGTCATTGTTATTGTGAAAGAACTGACCGCCGGTGCCCTGAGCAAGTTCAACCATTACATCATTGCCGACAAAGTCCTTTTGCGCATCCAGAGTATGTCTCGCTTGAGTCGCGCGCGGATCGGCCAGCGCGATCGAGGAGTCGGAGGCATCTGTCTCCCGGAGCAGGGAGAAAAGACCCTTGGGATTCAGAGAATTGATGATGACTTCAGAGCGAAGGCCGGCCTCGATAACGCGATCTAGCGTGAGTTGTTCGCTTTGGGAAAGGAACCCCGGTGACACGAGGACTATAGATCGTGTTCCCGGCGCCTGCGCGATGTAGGAGACGATGCCGGCAAGCTGATCAAGATTGCCGCGTGCGAGGGCGCTTGATCGCTCAGCGATCTGCTGCGCAAGCGCTCGAATAATCAATAATGCGTCTTTTGAAGGAGTCGTTACTCTACCTCTTTGCAACGCGGGTGGACCATCGGAGTGTGTCGTGCAGGAGGCATACTCAGTCAACGCGGTACGCCAGGCATCGCTCTCAAGATCGTTGTCGTCGAGCAACTGGAACGCCTGAAGGTCAGACAAATCGGGGCATCCGCGGGCTCGTGAAGGCGGGAGGCTGTTGGACTTGAGACGCAGCAGGGCGGCGTGAAGCCTAGCTGTATCGGTCGTGAAATCCGAGAGCATCTCTTTGGAGTTGAAGATTGCGATGCGTTCTTCCGGTGGAATCCCGGATGCAATGAGAGAAGAGAGCGCATCGCGTGCATGGATCATGTCCGCTGCAGGCGTATTGAGGTCATCGAAGTAGATGGCGACAAATTTCGGACGAGGAGCAGCTCCCGTAGAAGCGACAGTAGAAGGAGCCGTCGTTTGGGCAGAGGATTGCGCAGGCGTGGTGGGAGAGCCTTCTTCCTCAAATTGCGAAATCGTTTGCTGTTTGCCCTCATCGGAAAGTTTGAAATCATTGCGGGTGAGACCTGTGACTGGCTTCCCTTGTTTGTCGCGGACGACGACGGGCACAACGACCAGATTGCTTTCACTCTGAATGTGGTATTCATCGCCGGATTGTTCCGGGGTTTGCGCTTGAGCGATTGCTAAAGAGCAAAAGCAAAGCGGCAATGATGCGAGGAGGCGAAGGTACTTAAAGGAGCCCGGAGAAATTACGAGACGCGACATAGAACAGCACCCTGAACGGAGGAAGTGTAGCACTCGAATCGGAATTCCGGGCATGCGTTGGGTGTTGGTTCGACGGGTCTTAAGCGAAGTAAGACTACGAGGCGTTACACTCGATGTATGGTCTTCGTTCTGGATAACTACGATTCGTTTACCTATAACCTTGTGCAGTACCTGGGGGAGCTGGGTGCGGAGATGGTGGTGTGCCGGAATGACGAACTGACGGTCGATGAGGTGGAGGCGCTGAAGCCGGAGCGGATTCTGCTGTCGCCAGGGCCGTGCACGCCTTCGGATGCGGGGATTCTGGTGCCGCTGATCGAGCGGATGGCCGGGAAGGCGCCGATTCTGGGTGTTTGCCTGGGACATCAGGCGATTGGGCAGGCCTTTGGCGGCAAGGTGGTACGCGCGGCAGAGCTGATGCACGGCAAGACGAGCGCGGTGGAGCATGACGGCAAGGGCGTTTTTGCCGGTCTGCCGACGCCGCTGACCTGCACGCGGTATCATTCCCTGATCGTGGCGGAAGAGGGATTGCCGCAGGAGCTGGAAATTACGGCGCGGTCGGGCGCGCGGAACGAAGATGGCTCGATCATCATGGGGCTGCGCCATCGCTCGTTACCGGTCGAAGGCGTGCAGTTTCATCCGGAGAGCGTGCTGACCGAGGGTGGCCGTCAGATGATCCGGAATTTCATGGAGATGTAAGCGGGATGCGAGAACGCGGAGTTCGACGGGCTTGGACTAGGGGTTGGTCGACTGCGCGGTTTTGGCTCGCGGCATGTTTGGCGCTCAGTTTTGCAGGGGTGAGCCGGGGGCAGGAAGTTGCGTCGCCCAAACCGGCAGATACACCTACAACAACACCTGAGACTGCTGCTCCTTCTACTCCGACCGCGGCTGGTAAGGTCGATACTTCGACACCGATCGCGATCATTCCCAATGACAGCAAAGACCCCGCTTCGGCTGTAGAGATTCGCGGGGGCGTGGATATTTATCAGGGCAAAGCTGCGATTGAGTCGAGTGGGACAATTACTGCGGGCGAGAAGACGGTCGCGATTACGCTGCCGAGCCGCGGACAACTCCTGCTGTGCGGTGCCAGTAAAGTCAGCCTGTCGATGGACAGCGAGCATCCGAGCAACGATCGCTCCGGGCTGATGATGGCGCTGGATCATGGCGCGCTCGAAGCGAACATGCGCACGGGCCAGAACTCGGACATTGTGCTGACGCCGGATTTTCGCATTCTCATCAGCGGGCCCGGCGTGGCGGCAGTGCGGGTGCGTCTGGGCGCGGATGGCGATACCTGCGTGGATAACCACGGCGTGGATGCTCCGTATGTCACAGTGAATGGTTTGTTCGATGGCGGCGTTTACCGCGTGCAGGCGGATCAGCACGTTATGTTTCAACACGGCAGCCTGAAGCAGGTGGTGGACAACGAGAAAGAGCCGTGCGGATGTCCCGTAGAGACACCGGAGACTCTGGCGGCAGGGAATGCCTTTCCGTTGGCGCAGAGCGCAGGACTGACTGGTGCGCCACCGCCGCGTGAGAATCCAGCAGCGCCGGGAGTGGTGGGACCGCAGGCAAAGGCGACTCTCAATTATGACGGCACAAAGCCGAAAGAGCCCGAGGCCAAAGTAGAAATGGCTAGGCCGATCACTCCTGTAATCACCGCGCCTCCGCCGGCTGCTTCGCAGAAGAAGAAGGCCAGGTCAAACAATCTGTTTGTGAAGATCGGGCACATGTTCCGCAATATCTTTGGCGGATAATGTTTGTGATTTCACGCAGCGTTGTTGAAAAAACAAAGCCTTCGCTGTGCTCAGGATGACAACGAAAGGGCAGCGTTTTCGACTAAGGCGTCTATGCACCCCTGGCTCGGTCGATGGCGCGCAGCACGGCCTGGGCTTTATTCAGGCATTCCTGATGCTCAGACTCGGGGTTGGAATCGGCAACGATGCCCGCTCCGGCCTGGATGTGGCCTTTGCCGTTTTCGGCGACGAGCGAGCGGATGGTGATGCAGGAATCGAGGTTGCCGGAGAAGTCGGCGTAGAGCACGCAGCCGCCGTAGACGCCGCGGCGTGAGGGCTCGAGCTCTTCAATGATCTCCATGGCGCGGACTTTGGGTGCGCCGGAGAGCGTGCCGGCGGGGAAGCAGGCGCGCAGGGCGTCTACGGCGGTGAGTTCGGGGCGTAGGCGGCCTTCGATTTTGCTCACCATGTGCATTACATGGCTGTAGCGCTCGACAAACATGAGCCGGTCGACCTTGACGCTGCCGTATTCGCTGACGCGGCCAACGTCATTGCGGCCAAGATCGACAAGCATGACGTGCTCGGCGCGCTCCTTGGCGTCGGCAAGCATCTCGGCTTCGAGGGTGAGGTCGGTGGCTTCGTCTACGCCGCGTCTGCGGGTGCCGGCGATTGGGCGGTATTCGATCTTCTGGCCATCCGCGGTGCGGCTTACGCGGACGAGCATCTCGGGCGAAGAGCCGGCGATCTCCAACGGAGATGCCTTGGCGGAAGCCTTCTTGCCCTTGGTGTTCGCGGTGGTGTCATCCGGCGTTGTTCGCAGGATAGAACATGTACGGCGACGGGTTGACGATGCGCAGCGCGCGGTAGACGGCGAATGGGTCGATGCTCGTTTTGGGGCCGGTCTTCGGGGCGAGGTCCACGTCGATGCGTTGCGAAAGGACGGCCTGGAAGATGTCGCCGGCGCGGATGTATTCGCGGATGCGCTCGACGGCGGCCATGTAGTCCTTCTTCTTTGTGCGGTAGTTCAGCTTGAGCTTGCCTTTGCTCTTGGGTTTGGGCAGCTTGGGCAACGGCTTTGCGAGGCTCTTTTCCAGGCGCGCGAGGCGCTTGACGGCCGCGTCATACGCTGCTGGCGCTTGCTGCAACGTGACGTCGGCGGTCACTACGAGATGGATCTCTTTACGCACATGGTCGAAGGCGAGCACTTCGTCAAAGAAGAGCAGGCAGGCGTCGGGAACGTGCAGCTCGTCGGCTGCGGTCGCGGGCAGGCGCTCGATCTGGCGCACGGCGTCATAGCTCAGAAAGCCGACGGCTCCAGCGGTAAAGGGAGGCAGGCCATGGACGCGCGCAGGTGTGTGTCCACTGAGCGCGTCGCGCAGCGTGGCGAAGATATCGCCTTCGACGCGGACGGTCTTCTTGCCTTCAGTGATGACGAGGCTGCGCCCGCGCGCGGTGATGCGCTTGTATGGGTTAAGGCCGATGAAGGTGTAGCGGCCGATCTGTTCGCCGTTTTCGACCGACTCGAGCAGGAAGCATTCGGGGCTTTCCCAGGCAGCGCGCAGGAAGGCCGAGACCGGAGTTTCGAGGTCTGCGGTGAGGGTGCGGAAGACAGGGACGAGGGTGTGGTCCTTGGCTAGCGACAGGAAGTCCTTGCGGATGGGCTGAATCTGCTCTGGCATGACCAGATCAGTTTAAATGGCTTCTGGTCGAGAGACAGACCGCATGTATGATCTCGTCATGTCGCTTCAGCGTTCGATCTTCTCTTGCCACTAGCATACGCGCTTGTTTGTTCTGCCCAAGAAAAGCAAGGTTCAGAGCCCCTCGATTTGGTAATGCCACCGGGTCTGGCCGGATTGTGATTCCCGCCATTTGGGAGCATCCTTGGAGATGCTTGCGGTTTATGATGATGGGCATCGCCCGGTCGCACAATTTCACGATAAGCAAAGCGATATCTCTATCTCTTATATCGTCTTTCCAATCTCTCCGGTAAGCCGAACGGCGAGGGGTGTCGTGAGGATGTGATCGAGCGCTTAGAGAAGTTCGGGAAATCGATCTCCAATGTGAAGCGTTCTGATTCGTCAGCCTCTGCGAGAAGCCGGTAGTTAGCGCGTCGTACTCCATCGATTCGGTGAATGGCGCAATGATTCGCCAACAAAATGTCTTTGGTTTCGAAGGAAATGCTGAAACCTGCACTGAGGTTCATCTCTCGAAGACTAGTTATAGGCCAGAGAACGACGCGGCGCTTAAGACGATGCTTGGCGGGTTCCAATCTAACCTCGACTACGCTCCCATTGTGAAGGATTATTTTATCCTTGCGACGATACTTTTTAAGAACAATCCAGGTTCTGCCGCCTTGTACTACAAGAGCGCCCTTACAGCCTTGCCGGCTGCTCCAAACTCACTACGCCCACGCCGTATTCTCACCGATCAGTTGGCAATGTCCTTGGGAATGAGCGGCAACCTTGCTGAGGGCCGCAAGTTTCTTGAGTCCGCTATAGCCAGTGACCCGGACTATCCCATCAATTACTACAATCTCGCGTGCGTCGATGCTGAAGAAGGTAACGCCACACAGGCGAAGATTCACTTAGGTTTGGCGTTCGATCGCAAGGCGAATTTGATCCAAGGAGAATCGATGCCTGATCCAACGGAAGATGATTCCCCTATGAAATTGAGGAACAACAAGGAATTCTGGGATTACGTTAGCTCGCTCCCGGTTTCCGTGAAATAGGTGACAGGTTTATTCTGCTCGACTAGGCTCAACTATGTTAAGGCCATCATTTCCGCGTACGGTTAGTCGTGTCATTGCTGGACAGCTTGTCAGCTTGATTCTTTCGCCCGCACCCTTTGCGCAGAATGTAGTTCCGAACGTCAATTCGATAACTGCCGGAGCTGCTATTGAACAGATCGTAAAAGCCGCTGGTGTATCTCCTCCGCTGAACACAGTGGACACGATCAAGGAAGGCGATCCAACAACGGTGGTGACGGGCATCGTGACCACGTTTTCGCCGACGATGGAAGTGCTGCGCAAAGCGGTCGCCGACGGCGACAATCTGATCGTCTCGCATGAGCCCACTTTTTATAACCATCTCGACGAGCGCACCCTGTTTACCGACGACCCGGTGTACAAGGAGAAGCTGGCCTACATCCGTGAGCATCACCTGGTCATCTGGCGGTTTCATGACACGTGGCACCGGCGGCGGCCTGACGGCATCGCGGAGGGCTTCGTGGATCAACTGGGGTGGAAGAAGTACGAGAATCCCGGCCCGGCTGGGGATGCGGGATTCTTCTTTACGCTGCCGCCGACGACGGTGAAGAGTCTCGCGGCCGATCTCAGGCGCAAACTGCATGCGCGTGTGGTGCGGGTCGTGGGCGATCCGAATCTGACGGTGACCAAGGTTGCGTATGCGCCGGGCGCAGCCGGAGAGGCGACGCAGGTGAAGGCGCTCGAACGCGATGACGTTGAGGTGCTGCTGGTAGGTGAGATTCCCGAGTGGGAAACCATCCTGTATGTGCGCGATGCGGCTCAGCAGGGGCGGAAGAAGGCGCTGATTCTGCTCGGGCATGTGACGTCGGAGGACGCAGGGATGGATAACTGCGCGAAGTGGCTGCGGACGATCTTCCCAGGCACACGCGTGGATTTTATTCCAGCGGGTGAACCGTACTGGGCCGCCGGCGGTGGGCAGTGAACCGTGGCTAGTGGTGAGTGGTAAGGGAACGGCGGAGGTCTTTCAGGGCTGTTTTCGCTGCGTAATAGCCGCACATGCCGTGGACTCCGCCGCCGGGTGGTGTGCTGGCGCTGCAGAGATACAGGCCCTTAACGGGAGTGCGGTATTGCCAGATGGTTGGCCGGAAGAGAAGCTGCGATAGGGTCATGGCTCCTCCGGAGACGTCGCCGCCGATCAGGTTTGCGTTCCATGCTTCGAACTGTGCGGGTGTGCTGACTTTGCGGGCAAGAATACAGTCGCGGAAGCCGGGGGCGAAGCGCTCGATCTGGGATTCGATTGCGTCCTGCATGTCTCCGTCGAATCCGTTGGGCACGTGGCAATAGCCCCAGGCGGTGTGGCGGCCTGCCGGGGCTCGCGAGGGGTCGAAGAGGCTGGGCTGCGTGACAAGGACGAAGGGCTTCGAATGCGCCTTACCCTGCCATGCGGCCCGTTCTGATTCAGCGATCTCTTCGAAAGTTCCGCCGACGTGAACGGTAGCTGCGCGGAGGCATTCGCGGGCTGTCCACGGGATCGGCTCGGAGAGCGCCCAGTCGATCTTGAAGGCTCCGGGACCGGGCCGGAAGCGTTTGAGCTGGTGGATGTGCGCGGGCGGTAGCCTGTCGCCCGCTAGTTCAATCAATTGCCGCGGCGCGACATCACAGAAGATCTGGTCGGCGGCACCATCGAATTCCCAGAGCGATTCGACTCTATGGCCAGTTCGGACGGCGCCACCGAGCGACTGGAGATATCCCGCGAGTGCGTTGGAGATGGATTGCGCCCCACCGGCCGCGGCAGGCCAGCCGGTAGTGTGAGCGGCGGAGCTGAAGACCAGAGCCACCGCCGAAGTGAAAGGACGGCTGAGAGGCAGGATGGCATGCGCGGCATTACCGGCCAGGAGGGCTCGCGCACGAACTCCGTGGAAGTGGGTACAGGCAAGAACCGAAGCTGGTAAAGCGCCATACGAGCCGAAGCGGGCCATCAGCAACGGATGCTTCGGCAAGTGAAGCAGAGGACTGAAGGTTTCGCCGAAGAGCTGCGGCCATTGACGTACGAACGGTTCGATCAGCCACTTGTAGGATGCGGAGTCTTCACGATCGAGGTTCGCGGCAGTGACGGCTAGATCATGTTCCAGCATTACGGCAGTTCCGTCATCGAGCGGATGAGCCATGGCGGCGTTGGGCTGGATCCAGCGCAGGCCAAATTGATCGAGCGGCAGCGACCGGAAGAACGGGCTGGCAATGCCCATGGGGAAGATCGAAGCGCCGAGGTCGTGATGGAAGCCGGGCAGGGTGATTTCACCGGTAGAGCAGGCGCCGCCGATGGTATCTCGCGCTTCGTATACCGTCACATCCAGGCCGGCTTGGGCCAGGGCGACGGCGGCGCTTAGGCCGTTGGGTCCGCTGCCGATGATGGCTGCGCTGGGCATAGCTACAAGCTTAGTTGAATCTGCCGTTGAAACGCCGCAAACACGCGTTACACGAATAGTTACGGAATCTTTGCATGGATGCCGGCACATCTCAAGGATACTGAAGGGGTTGAGCGGTATGGTTCCGTCCCGGAAGGTGGGACTCGAAAAAGACCAAGGTGGAGTTGACTGACCTGTTTCGGGCGACCTAGACTCAATCCGGTTTGGCCTGGAGCAAGCGGTTCCCAGGCCGGGCAAGGTGCAACATTGCGGTTTTTCTGCTTTTCAGGATCGGCGGCGCAGGTGAAGCGCCGAACTGGTACGAGGGTTGGGAGACAGGTGCAGTGCCGCATTACCGAACCGCAGTACCGCCCCGCCGATTGCAGCGGACTCTCGAACGGCCAGGGAAGGCCGATGGAGATTGCTGGAAGGGCAGCGCGTCTAATCCTGCAGGCCGGGGTTGAATTTCTCGGGCAGGCTTCCCGCCGGTCAGGCGTGGGACGCGCATGGACTTGGAGATAAATCAAATGGCAACAGCTATTTCGCTCGAGCAGGAAATCAATCCATGGGAAGCTCAGAGCGCTCGATTTGACTTTGCAGCACGCAAGCTGAACCTCGATCCCGGAATCTGGAAGGTTCTCAGTTCTCCTTCGCGCGAGATCATCGTGCATTTCCCCGTACAGATGGATGATGGGAGGTTTGAAGTCTTTACCGGCTACCGCGTGCAGCACTCGCAGGCGCGTGGACCGGGCAAGGGTGGTATCCGCTACTCGCCGGACGTAACGCTGGACGAAGTTCGCGCGCTGGCGAGCTGGATGACGTGGAAGTGCGCAGTGGTGAACATTCCCTTTGGTGGCGCGAAGGGCGGAGTGATCTGCGATCCGCGCAATCTGAGCCAGGGCGAGCTGGAACGCATCACGCGCAGGTACACGTCGGAGATCATCGACTTCATCGGGCCCGAAAAAGACGTGCCCGCGCCGGATGTGAATACCAACGAGCAGACCATGGCGTGGATCATGGATACCTACTCGATGCACATGCGGCAGACTGTGACGAGCGTCGTGACCGGCAAGCCGATCAGCATTGGCGGCTCGCGCGGACGCACCGAGGCCACTGGGCGCGGCGTGATGGTGATGTGCGACGAGAGCCTGCGCTACCTGAAGATGCCGCGTGAGGGCTGCCGGGTGGTGGTTCAGGGCTTTGGCAACGTCGGGTCGAACGCAGCACGCCTGCTGTTTGAGAACGGTTACAAGATCGTTGGCATTGCGGAATACGACGGCGGCTTGTGCAATCCGGCAGGCATCGATATTCACCAGCTTCTCGGCTACAAGGAACGAAATGGCACGGTTCTCGGATTCCGCGGCGCGGAGGCGTTGCCGAGCGAAGAGGTGCTGCTGGGTGAATGCGAAATCCTGATTCCGGCGGCGACCGAGAACGTTGTAACGAGTCGCAATGCCGACCGCATCCAGGCGAAAATCCTGATCGAAGGCGCAAACGGCCCGACCACTGCGGTGGCCGATGAGATTCTGGCCGAAAAGCGAATCTTCGTAGTGCCGGATATTCTGGCGAACTCGGGTGGAGTGACTGCGAGTTACTTCGAATGGGTGCAGGATCGTCAGGGATATTTCTGGAAAGAAGCGATCGTCATCGAGCAGTTGGAGACGATTTTGCGCGACGCGTTCGAGGATGTTGTCCGCTATTCGGAAGCGCACAATGTCAACAATCGCATTGCGGCTTATATGCTTGCAATTGATCGAGTTGCATTCACCATCAAACAGCGGGGCATCTACGCATAAATGCAGCGGGCCGAGATATACGGCCGAAGGAACGCGATTCGGAAATGCAGGAAGAACGACGCCCGCCCGACGGTGGGCGTTGTTCTTTTCCTGCTCTGGATTATTCCCCTTTTAGAACGCTGTCAAGGTGACGGACGTGCCGCTTTCGCTATTACTAGGCTGGAAGAAGGCCATATACTCACTTCGAGAATCCTTGCAAAGTATTCCGTGCCGGCACCGGAACGGGGAGAGACCGGCATTTGAAAAGGGGTGGAGGTGCTGCTTCGTGGACCGGTCATTCAGAGCTGCCGTTTATGAATCTGCATTGACGGGAGATCGAGGCTTGCTGAGGCCACATCGCGGGGGAGCGGCCATGCCTGTGCTCTTCCTGATTCTCGCAGCGACCATGACGCTCGCCTTTCTGCTCTCCATGCACAAGGACGCCTTATTCGGAGATGCAGTCACCTACCTCGAATATTCGCTGACGTTTTTTTTCTGCGCCGGGGTCTGCGTTCCATTTATCAGGCACAGGCATGGCGTGCTGCGCGCACGTTGGCTGCTCTTTGCTTCCGGAGCGATATTTGACGCTGTTGCTTTTTTGATTGCGGCGTTGATCCAATGGCATCTCGTCGCGAGCTCGCACGCGCAGATCTATCTGGTCCTTTTCCGTGCGTTGAGCAGCACTGTTTTTCTGCTCGCCATTACGCTGTTCTTTTCGCAGGCATCGAGGCTGATGGCCGCGCTCGATGCATTGCAGGCGGTCTTGTTTGGGATTCTGCATCTGGCGCTCGTTTTCGGTCCGGAAGAGCATGATCTCTTCGCTCACCATCACCTTGCCATCTCGACAGCAATCGCCGCGTTTCTTGCGCTGACTTCGCTGACAGCGCTTATCGGAGCGGGGTCGCCAGGCGAGAAAAGATTTCTGCGGCTGCTGTCTGCATTTTTGGGACTGCAGGCGATCTCATCTTTCTTCGCCAATCAGGTTTCGTTTTCGCTGTTGCATCATAGGTTCGCGAGCGAGTGGGACCTTGCGGAGACTCTCGGCAATCTGGCATTTGCGTGGCTTGTGCTGCACAGCGCGAGGCGAACCTCGGCAAGAGCAGCGACACGGACGCACCCGACGCTTTTCATCCGCAGCCTGATGCCATCGGTTGTCACAATGGGCAACGTTGCCCTGGGGCTGTTGCTGGTGTTGAACCACCTGGTCGGGGCTGTGTGCGCAGTGCTGGCCTCCATCATCTTGTACGTATTGCGAACGGTGCTATTGCAGAGCCAGAGTGGAATGGAACGCGAGAAACTGTATCAGCTCAATCGCGAGCTGGAGCAACTTGCGACGGAAGACGCGTTGACTGGCGCGGGAAACCGGCGTTCGCTGATGGCCGCGATTGCATCAATGAATCAGCTCGACAGCGAGGCCACCTTTGCTTTGGTGCTGGTGGATACCGACTGGTTCAAGCAGGCGAACGACCATCACGGACATCTCTACGGAGACCAGGTATTGATCGCGATCTCCAGGGTGCTGCGCCAAGTTTCGCAGGGGGTTCTTGACGGGCATTGCGCGCGGCTCGGAGGCGATGAGTTTGCCCTGCTGCTGCCGGGCCTGGATGCGGAGAGCGCTGCCCGCCAGGCGGAAGAGATCAGGGCGCGTATTCGCGAACTTGGGCTGCGCGCCGGGGAGCGGATCATCTCGGTCAGCATTGGGTTCACGGTAGCGAAGAACGCGGACGCCTTACCGTTCGAGACTCTGATGCGGCGGGCGGATGAAGCACTTTATCGGGCTAAGTCGCTGGGCCGCGATCGAGTTGAGTTGTGGACCGGCGAGGTGTTGGCCGCCGTTGCACTGCGCGATCACCCCAGGACCGCCTGAAGCTTTAACAGTGATTCGTGTCATCCCAGAGCGCCGTCAGTTGGGCTTGAGCCAGCAGCGTTTGGAGCGATGGTGCAGGATTGCGGATGATCTGGTCGGCAGGAGTGCGTCCGCTAGTTCACTTCAACGCGCCAGAAGTCGAGCCCGCCCGCTTTCATGAGCTGGGCCTTGCCGTTGACGATGTGATGAAATTCGATGGTGTCCGGTATCCAGGGCACATCGGAGACGCGGAAGAGACGATCGCCAAGGGGAGCAAGGGGAGTGCCGTCGAGCATGAGGCGGCCGTTGAGGACATAGTTGCGGGCATCGCCACCCCAGGGACTTTCCGTGCGATAGTGGCCGGCATATGCCTGGTTGATTGCGGCGGTTGCGTAGACGCGAGGGCCGTCCCAGTTCTTGTTCACATACAGATCCGGCCCGTATGCGACTTGCGTAACCGGTGGCTGCAGAGCAGGAGCTTCCGATGGCGAAGCTTTGTCGGCTGTTTCAACATGCTTGCGGCCGAAGGCGAACGAGTATTCCGAGAAAACTCCGGGAATGGTGGAGATGAACTGATCTCCGTCCTGGTGTTGCAGCGGGATGGTCTTACCCTCGGCCACGAGCGAAAGACGCTTGCCCTGTGCGCTGAAGGTGAGTTGCTTGCCGAGCGGTGTAGAGAAGCTGCCAGCATAGTCGGCAGCATTGTCGGCTTCCATGGGATCGGGGATCGCAACAGCATCCGGCAATGGCTTTGAATCCTGCTGCGCGCGAAGAAGCTGTACGGCGTATTCCGTAACTGCTGTCGGTCTGTATCCCTGCATGGCATTGATGGAGGCAAACGCAGCAACGCCGCCGTCGAGATCGACGTGAATCGACGACGCGAAGGCCACCATGCCGCCGGTGTGCCGCAGGATCTTGTGATCATCGAGGGTATCGACTGCGATGCCATAGCCGTAGGAAGCGGTCGGGCTGAAATCATCAGCCTTAATGTAGGGAGTGGAGAAGAGTGTGAAGCTTTCCTCGGAGACGATTCGGCCTCCGGCGTATGCGCCGTGGTTGGCGAGCATGCGGGCGTAGATCGCCATGTCGCCGGGCGTGGAGGCGATGCAGCCCGCTGTATCGTCCATTACCAGCCACGGAGCGGCGGTGAGCCTGCCCTGTCGCGGATAAACCTCGTCATCCCAGAAAGGCTCGTAGCCGATGGCGAAGCGATCACGATCGGCAGTCGTGATGACGGGGCGCGTGTCGTTCATGCCCAACGGCTTGAGAAGGCGTGCTGAGACACATTCGCGCCAGGGCCGTCGGTCGAGCGTGGCGGCGAGTTTGCCGAGAATGTCGAACCCGGCGTTGCAATAGTGGAAGTGCTCGCCGGGTGCGAATCCCTGAGCGAGGCGCGTTGTAGGATCGGTGCCGCAGATGCTGAGATTGTCGGGCAGGCCGGAGGTGTGGGTCAGCAGATGGTGAGGCGTGATGATTCCGAATGGCTCGCTGATCGGTAGCCAGTGCAGGTAATCCAGGATGGGCTTTTGCAGATCGAGTTTGCCTTCATCGCGCATCTGCATCAGGACAAGCGCGACGAACGACTTGGTGATGGAACCGATCTGGAAGAGATGACCGGTAGTCACTGGAGCCTTGAGGTCGATATTGGCGAAGCCGAATCCGGCGGCGCGCAGGGTTGCCTGTGCATTGGTCATACCGAGCGTGAGTCCTGGCGCGTTCATGGCGGGCATGTAGCGGGCGATATACGCATCGAGCTTTGCGTCGAGGTCTGTACCGGCGGCCGAGCCCTGGTCCGGCATCGGCATAGCTGCGCGCGCAGCGGGCGTCCAGAACGGTGCGGTGTTGACGGCCGCGGCGGCGAGCACACTGCGGGAGAGGAAGATGCGGCGAGTAAAAGATCGGGTGGCCATGCGGGTGGCCTGAGTCTACCACGGCAAAGTTTGAACGAGTGACTGGAGCAACGAGTGACTGGATCGAGCTTTGTGACGCCTTGCGAGGAAATGCGGTGACTGGAGCTTACGCGTATTTTCCGCAAGTGGTACCGATGCCAGGAATGACCAACGGAGCGCGGCTCGCGGAATGTCGATGCGCATATAATGCGTTAGAAGGCCAGGACCCACGCGGTCCTGCAGCGTTTTGGTTGGTCCGCCATGAATCTCAATCTGCCCAATTCGATCACGCTGAGCCGGATAGTGATGATTCCGCTGTTCCTGTGGATACTCTCACCGTATTTTGGGTGGCATGAGATTGGCGGAGCGCAGGAGATGGCCGCCTCGCTGCTGTTCATCCTGGCTTCTATCACTGATGGCGTCGATGGCTATCTCGCGCGCAAGCGCGGGCAGATCACGACGATGGGCATTCTGCTCGATCCCCTCGCCGACAAGATCATGGTGACGGCAGCTTTCATCGAACTGGTGGCTTATAACCCCGACGTAGTGAAAGTGTGGATTGCGGTGGTGATCATCGGCCGCGAGTTTCTGATCTCCGGGCTGCGCTCGATTGCCGCTTCGGAGGGGTTCACCATTCAGGCCAGCGATCTGGGCAAACTGAAGACCGTAATCCAGATCGTGGCGGTAGTATCGGCGATCCTCGCGCACCGCTGGTTCCAGTGGGAGCTTGGCCCGGTAATTATTCCGGTGAAATGGACGGCGATTACGGCAATCTACTTTGCGACGCTGGTTTCGGTTATTTCGGCGGTCGATTATTTCATCGGCTTCTGGAAGAAGATCGACCACGCGGCTGCGGATCGGCGCAAATCACTGATCATGGCGCGCAAGGGCGGCCGCAGCATCTCGCCGGCCGAGTAATCTTTCAAAGCAAAGGAAAAGCCCCGGCCACGACCGGGGCTTTTGACGGTTGGGATGCTGGTTATACGGCCGCCAGTACAGCCTCGGCCGTCGCAGGCGCCTGACGCAGCGGAGCAGCCGCTGCAGGAGCGGCAGAAGGCGTGTGCGCCGGTGCGTGGACACCGCGAGTCAGGCGATGAACGAAATGGTAGGGCGGCCATGGTCCCGAGAGCTGCATCTGGCACTCTCGCATCATGACGCTGGTGGAGGTGAATTTGTTCTGGTAGCGCTCGACGCACTTGCGATCGATCAGGTGCGCGATGTCGAGAAGCATCTTGCCGTTTTCGGTCATGCGGCAGCTTACTTCTTCGTCGAGCGGCGCGAACATCCGGTGCATCTGGAAGGTGACGGCGCGGGCGCGGGTCTGACGCTCCCGTTGACGTGCCGCGTTCTCCCGCAGGTTCGAGAGATATTCCTTGCCTACGCCTTCGAGGGGAAGATGACGGTCAAGCTCCTTGCCGCAACAAGCGTCGACGTGGATCTTGAGGTGCATCTCCGTTTTGCCATGCAGCCGTTCCAGGTTGCCCATGAACTGGCGCTGGTTTGAGCGGATGGATTTGCGAAGGGTTTCGTCGTCCTGAAAGATAGTCCCAAAACGGAACGGCAGGATGGTGGAGTGTTTGAAGCAGTCGGCGATCACGCGCGCATGATCCACACCGGCCTTTTGGCTTAGCTGTTCCGTGGGATTATGTTCGCTGACGAGAATTGCAAGATCACTGGCGGGGTAGAGAAAGACCTGGTTGCCTCCGACTCCAAGTACGGACTCGAGAGGGATTGGTTTGCGATGCCTGGCTAATTCTGGAAAAGCTTGTTTTTCTCCGATGCAATAGGCATACCATGCCATACGTGCGCGCTCCTGAGGCGGCGGCAGTTTTGCGCCGTCTTGCGTTTTTTTGTTTACATCGTAGGCTCGATTTGCCACGTCATGGTCGTCTGCGTGGCTTGGCGAGCAGTCTTGGTTCCGCTGTTTCGTCTGGAACTGAACTGTGCGAATACTAGTCGTTTAAAAATACGACTGGCAATGACTCACTTCGGTAAAACGGGTTTAGGAAGCAGAAAATCCCAACTAATATTGATGTCGCATCATTTGTTTTTGCTTATATGAAAATTTCAACGTGTCCGCGGAAATAATCCCGCAAAAAGGAAAACCCTTCTACTCTGCGTGGCGATCCAAATGAATCACAGGCTTTTACAGTGTTAAAAATCGAACGAGGCCCGGACAGCCCTTTCGGGGCCGGATATCGGAGACAAACGCGGGTGCATCCGGTGGCTAGCCAAAGCATGCCTCATACGTAAACCGTTCAGCGCAGGATGTGCTGGAATTGAAAGATCAGGTAGGCGTTGACCGCAAGCGAGAGTACCAGGAGCACAACTACGGCGATAACGAACGTTTTGATCTTGTTGCCGACCGCGCGGAGATCGTCAACTAACTCTTGCTGCTCCAGTGTGTTGCGGTCGGTGGCCTCGCGGACCCGCTCAAGCTGATCCTCCACTTTCTTGATGGATGCAACCTGTTCCTGGACTTGGGTTTTGAGTTCGCGGTGACCGGTCCGGACCTCGGCCAGCGCGAGCTGGACCGGTTCAAGGTCAACGTGTACCTGCGGCGGAGGGGCGGGTGGCGGATGGTGCGAGGCGACGGGCGCCAGAAGCGAGCTCACGACGGTGACAAAGTTGCCGTCCAGGAGCGGGAGCAGCTTTTGCGCTACCGGCAACGCCGATTTGACAGCCTTGATGGCGCGCAGAAAGCCTGATTTAGGCGGATTGGAGTCGGTGGGATCCATGGCGGCCTTGGAACCGGCTGGTGCGGCGGATGGTGGCATGCTCCACTGCGGCGGGGTTGACAGGGATGCCGAGGGTCGTGGTTCTGATCCGGCCGGGGAAACCGGGAATGGTTGGTGCGGGGCTGGCGCAGCGACGCCTTCCCGTGGAGAGTAAGCGGATGCCTGGATGGTCTCCGGCGATCCAGACGGTGCGGAGGTCTGGGGCGTTGCCGGTCCGGCAGGCTGGGCTGCGAAAGGCCTGAAAGTCGAGTTCGTGTGGGGAGGCTGCGCAGACGACGCTGCGGCCGCAGGCTGGCCATGCGTTTGCGCAGCGGGAGCCGGCGCCGTTGTGTGGGCAGATTCCGGAACGGGCTCGTATGGCGGAATCATGCGTCCGTTGGAGGCGGGGGAGTTGTCCGCGAGAACGGACTCCTGGTAGGGGCGCAGGCGGGTATCGGGGGCAGGATCACTCAGAGCTTGAACACGCCGGCCCAACTCCCCCAGGCCAAGATGTTGTGGGTCGGTCATTACAAACCTTTCCATCTCAATATATAGGCAACGGTGGGTGCCGAATAGCGCCCTGAAAGCGCGGATGCGCAATCGACACCCGCCTGTTTTGGCTCGCCGGGGGCGCGGCTGGTGTTGTGTATCACCTTCACTAGCTAATGTTTAGCGGCCGGGCGATCTCCTGCTCCGTGCGGATGTTGCAGTGCGAAGAGAACGACGCGGAGCATGTCGGCCTCGGGGGCTGGTTTGCCGGTCCAGAGCTCAAACTGCCGCACTCCCTGGTGAACGAACATCTCAACTCCCTGGATGGTGGCGACGCGGCGTTCGCGGGCGAGTTTGAGCAACGGGGTCTCCAGCGGATTGTAGACCAGGTCGAAGACCAGCCGTGCCTTCCACTCCTCCGGCTCCAAGGGTAAGGGATGGGGATTGCCATGCATGCCGCAGGGGGTGGCATTGATGAGCACGTCGAATTCCAGGGCCGCGACTTCGAGCCGGCTGATGACCTGCACTGGTATGGGCGATGAGCCATTCAGTGGAGCCGACGCCGCCGTCGCGAGCTCCTTCGCGGCCGCTTCCTTTCTGCTCCATAGAAAGACCTGCGCTCCTTTTTCGGCGAGCCCGTAGACCGCGGCGCGGGCAGCGCCGCCGGCACCCAGAATGAGCACCCGGGCGTTCCGCAGTGACATGCGCTTCTCCAGCGGGCGGACGATGCCGGCCACGTCGGTATTGAAGCCGTAAAAGCGTCCATCGGCTCCGGTGCGGATGGTATTGCAGGCACCGAGGCGGGCGGTGAGCGGATCGACGTTGGCCAGGTAGGGCAGGATCGCCTGTTTATGCGGCATGGTGACGCTGAAGCCGCTAAGGGGAAGTTGCCGCGCGACGTGGAGCAGGTCCTCTATCGACTCCGTCTTGAGCGGCAGATAAACGGCATTGAGCCGTTCACGATGGAAGGCGGTGTTCTGCATCAGCGGCGAGAGCGAATGCGCAACCGGATTGCCCGTCACGCCGTAGATACGCGTTGCCTGGTCAAGCCCCTCGATGCCGAAAAGCTCCTTGAGCGTACGAGCGTTGATTTGTCCGGGCGCGGTTTCAGACCCCTCCGATGCCGAAGCGTAGGTGAAGGCCGAACCGGCGCGCAGGCTAAGGATACGGCTGATCGTGCCGAACTCGCCCATCGCAATGCCGACAAGCCGGACATCCGCAGACCGGCGCTTCATCCAGTGCAGCAGGTTGACGCTATCGGTCAGGGAGTGGGCGGTATTGACGACCTTGACGTAGTCCGGTTCAAAACGCTGAATGCGGGTGAGCACCGATTCAGGATCGACCGCGCTCTCAAAATCGTGAAAGCTGATGAGCAAAGCCGCGTCGCTGTTGCGGAGTGTGTCGAACTCGAATTCGGACGCTTCCTCCGCTGACTCGATCTCGAGGTCGAGAATGGCAAAGCCGGCTTCTGAGGCAATAGCCAGGATGTTCAGCTCGTCGAGCAGCGTTCCGGCGAACTTTCCGCCAAATTTCTTGCGGCGGCAGGTGGCGAGAGCGGCTACCTCGTGATGTTCGGCCAGAAATTTGCTGATTTCCTTTAAGGCTGCGGCAGGCTTTTCGAGATAATCCAGCCGGAACTCGAGGAACTGCGAGTCTGCCAGAGCTGTTTCAGCGCGATTGAGCATCTCCCGTGCCGTGGGTGCCTGAACAGCGACACAGATGCGACCGGCACGAGAACGAAGGTAAGAAGCGGCGGAGATGACGGAAGAAAAAGGCATGTTGCAATTGCGGCATCTTAAAACGCCCAAGCCCCTAAAGCAAGCCCCAATGGAACGAGTTAAGTGGTTCTGTACCGGGGACTTCCCGAACAGGCTCAAGAGTGGCGTGACGAAAAGCCGGTAGCCGCTGGATTCACGTCCGGCATGATTCAGTCTCGGATGTAGACACTCTACCCCTCACGGGAATAAAGTCTCTACGACTCTATTTCCTCGGTAAACACGAGAATCTGCTGGATTCTTGGCAGTTCACGGGAGGTCAGGTGTGAGGTTCCGAAGGCTCGGCTTCGAGCGGCGCAAGGAGGAGCTGGAAGAAGAGATCCAGGCGCATCTGCGGATGGACATCGCCGCGCGGATGGAGCGAGGCGCGACCCGCGAAGAGGCCGAAGCCGCGGCCAGGCGGGAGTTCGGCAACGCGTCTCTGGTGCGCGAGGTGACGCACAGTTTCTGGCGTTGGGGTCGGCTTGAGCGGCTGCTGAGCGACCTGCAATATACGCTCCGTGTCCTGCGCCGGTCGCCGGGGTTTTCGCTGGCCGTGATCCTGACGCTGGCAGTGGGCATCGGCGCAGCCTGCGCCATGTTCACCGTTGTGGACCGGGTGCTGCTACGAGGGTTACCCTACCCGCATCCGGATGAGCTGGTTGTAATCGAGGAGGCTGGCAAGCGCGGGCAAGCGCGGCCGGTTCCCTATTTGGACATCGAGCAGTGGCGGACGCGCAGCCTGGCTTTCCAATCGATCGCGTTCTACGAGCCAAAGGCCGACGATGATGTTTCGTTTCTGGAGGGAACGCGTGGGACGGTACACGTGTCAGCCGCGGCAGTGAGCGGGAATCTATTTGAGACGCTAGGGTTGCATCCTGCGTTGGGGCGGGAGTTCCGCATCGATACAAAGACACAAGCCGTGGAAGCGCACGATGGGCATAGCCTGATACTGAGCGATGCTGCGTGGCGCGCGGCGTTTGGGGCTGATGAGGGGATTGTGGGCCGGACGGTACGGCTGAGTGGAGAGAGCTACACGGTAATCGGAGTGATGCCGCGGGAATTCGGGTTTCCCTATCGGGGTGTAAACCCGGTGGTGTGGACACCCCTAATACTGGGCGCTGCAGACGCGACCCGTGAGCGCAAGCTGGTTGAGTACTACGGTACGATGGCGCGGCTGGCTCCAGGAGTGGGGCTGAGGCAGGCCGAGATGGAGATGGATGCGATTCAGAAGGTGGTAGCGCAGTCTTATTCCGCAGAGGACCGGGAGGATGCGTCGGGCATTCATCTGAAGCGATATGAGGATACGCTGCTTGACGGCAACGTGAAGCGGGCGGTGCTGGCGCTGTTTGGAGCCTCTGGTCTGCTGTGGCTGATTGCCTGCGTGAACGTGACCAGCCTGACGCTGGCACGGACCACGGCACGGCACCGCGAATTGGCGGTGCGCGGCGCACTGGGCGCAAGCCGCTGGCGGATGGCGCAGCAACTGCTGATGGAAGGACTAATGCTGAGCGGGTCCGGAGCAGTGCTGGGACTGGGCCTGGCGCTGGGGATGCTTAGGTTTTTCGAACGCGAACTAACGACGCAGTTTGGCATTTTCCAGAGACTGACGCCGAATGTCCCGGTGCTTTTGGCGCTGCTGGGGCTTTCGATCTTGAGTGGAATAGTGATTTCTGCTTGGCCCGCGCTGGGAATGACTTGGGTGAGGATCGAGCCGCTGTTACGGCAGGGAGGGCCGCAATCCGGAACAGGCCGGGTGCGGCAGCGGATGCGTGCAGCCCTGGTGATTACAGAAATTGCACTCTCATTGACATTGCTGGTGGGCTGTGGACTGCTTTTGCGGACGATTTATGCGCTCAAGCATGTGCCGCTGGGGTATCGAACTGAGCACATCATGGTGGGGGAAATGGCGATCCCGGCATATCGGTACACGGGGCGAAGCTTGACCACGGAGCTGTATCAGCCGCTGGTGGAGCGCGTGAAGCGATTGCCGGGCGTGGAAGCAGCGACTCTGATGAGCCAGACGCCGATGGAAAACCAGAACCCGCTGATGTTTACCTTCTACCGTACTGGGAACAGCGCGGATGACCAGCGCAGAAACCTTATGTCGGCGGAGTTCCGGGCTGTGGGATCCGAGATGCAGCAGGTGCTTGGCTTTCCGATGGTGCGTGGGCGGTTCTTCAATGAGCAGGATACGGCAACATCGCAAGCTGCTTTACTGGTGAACCGTGCGTTTGTGAAGGAGTATTTCGGTGATGAGCGCGATCCGGGGAAGATGTTGGGTGAGCAGCTGGTTAGCCTGGGGGCTAAACGGCCTGCAGTGGTGGTGGGTGTCTTCGAGAACGAACGGCAGGTGTCTGTGGCCGAGCCGCCCAAGCCCGAGATTGAGGTCTGTATTCCACAAATCACGCCGAGCACATCGTTTTACCGCTTTGCGGAAGCCGTCCATATGTCAATTGCGGTGCGCACAGAGCTGAGTCCGGCGGCCATTTTGCCCGCGCTGCGGGAAGAGCTGCGCAAGGCGAGCCCCGATCTGGCCGACAGCAAATTCACCACCATGGATCAGATCGTTGAAGATTCCTATGGCAGCCAGAAGCTTGCGGCGGAACTGCTGGAGATCTTTGCCGGTTCTGCTCTGCTGCTCTGTGTCGCGGGCATCTATGGGCTGTTGGCGTATCTGGTAGCGCAGCGCACGCGTGAGATGGGTGTGCGCATCGCGCTTGGCGCTCAACGATGGAATGTGATGAGCCTGGTGCTCCGGCAGGCGGCGTGGATGCTTAGCGGCGGCCTGGCACTGGGGCTCGGACTCGCGTGGGTCGCGAGCCGCGGATTGCGGTCGTTCCTCTATGATGTCAAGCCAAACGATCCATGGACGCTCGCAGCGGTGACGGCACTGCTGCTGGCTAGCGGACTGGCTGCTGCTTACTGGCCTGCGCGGAAGGCCTCGCGCGTCGATCCGATGGAAGCCCTGCGCGCGGAATAAAAATATCTCTGATCGGAAAGACGTTCGACCATCGAAAGCGTCTTGTCAAAGTGTAGAAAATGGCGGGTGTAGAAAGCAGCGGTGTAGAAAACGGCATTGGGGTGACCGTTTTGGAGATCATGAATTCGGTATACAGGGCAGGCTTCACATGCGTGTGGATTGCGATGTCCACGCTTTGTTTCGGACAAGCTTCACAGTCACCTGCTGAGCTACCATCGGCTTCGCAGCAATCCGCTGCGCAAGCCGCGAAGCCGCGTCCTGGCGATCTTTACAAACAGGCGATGCAACCGCTGGACGTCGTTCGCAGCTCGCTCGATAACTGGTCCGACGCGGAACTCGCTGCGCTCACCGAGGGCATGCATCAGGCGCGGCAGGAATGTGGTGAATCCAAGCCGGAAGACTACACCGGCGACGATCTCTACGATCTGGCCCGGCTCTGCGCATTCGGACAGGATTGGAATTCCGCTCTCAACATCGCGCAAAGATACATAGCCAGTGGAGAAACCGCCCATCGGGCGCGCGCCTATGCAACTGCGGTCAATGCCCTCGTCCAGATGCGCAATCTGGATCAGGCCGTCGAAGTCACGGAAGAGATGCTGCGCACGCTGCCGTTCGATGCCGTCGTCGCAGAGACGTGCGGTTCCGTGATCAACTACCTTCAACTGGCCCTCGATCCAAATGCGCTTAAATTGGCTCTTGAGTTGCGTCCGCCACTGCTGGAGGCACTCAAGAAAGCAACTCCGCTCGTCGAGACCAATGGCCATGATGCACTGGGCATGGGTGAGCTCTATGAAGAAGGAATGCAGATTGCTTTCCTCGAGAGCTATGCCGGCAAAAACTCCGCGGAGACCGTAGCCCAGTTAAAAGCGGCGCTCCCCACCATGGCACCCCTTGCGCCCGAGGATCTAAAGCTGATGCAGGCAGCCGATGCTCGTTACGGAATGCTCGGAAGCGGATTGATAGACGTTCCAGGAATCAAACCACTCGCAAAACCGCCGGTGAAGGCATCCATCGGTCCGGTGGAAGGTCTTGCGACCGTCTGGATTTTCTTTCCGCAATGGTGCCCTCAGTGCAGAAAGATGATGAAGCCGATGCTTGCCCTCGCACACCAATCGGGCGCGACGAAGTTTTCGGCCTACGGTTTGATCGTGCAGGATACTCACGAAGACGGCGGTTCCGTTCCGCCTGCTGATCAATTCGCAGATCTGCGAGGCATGCCGGTTCTCTTGATTCCACCCTCAACAGCGGAGATCTTCGGAGCAATCAAGTATCCATTCGCCGTCGTCGCAGACAAGTCCGCAAAGATCTGTTATCTCGGCCCAATCTCGTCGAACGCCTTCGAACCCCACGGGCTCATTGAAGAGATTGTCCGCCGCTCCGAGAAGGGCAAAATACTGCTCGTTAAATAGCCTCTTCTGTCGCAATAGCCATCTGTTGAGCCCGACCGAACACGGCGCATCGGAGACCTTCTTTCACAGTCCCTTCAGCTTCGGCCGCCCGGATGTGGCACCCTAATCTTGAGGGAGTTAGCGAACTATGAGTGTTGCCACCGGTGCTGTGGATTCGATCTTGGAGCCAACGACTGCAATTCATTCCTGGGAAGCGGCATTAGGAACCGCTCTGACCGCCGAGGAACTGACCGGCTGGGTTTCCGGCCGGTTGGCTGCACATGAGGCAGCGATTGCCCAGTTGCTGGTCGTCAAAGGCACGCGGACGCCCGAGAATTCGCTGCGGCTGTATGACGTGGTTGTCGAGCAGCTCAGCATGGCTGGAGCGCAGGCTGGAGTGCTGAACTCCGTAGCCCCGGACAAGGCCGTGCGCGATCAGGCGCAGCTTGAGGCGCAGCGGATTGCTCTGGCGGCCACGTCACTCAGCCTCAATCGCGAGGTCTACCTTGCGCTGGCGGAGATCGATCTTGCTGGAGCCAGCGAGGCGACGAAGCATTATGTCGAGCGGACGCTGCTCCAATATCGCCTTGCCGGTGTGGACAAGGACGACGCGACCCGCGAGCATCTGGGTCAGTTGCACGAGAAGGCGACGCGGCTCTCGCTGGAGTTTGGCCGGAACATTCAGGAGGGCGGCAAGACCGTCGAGGTGAAGGATTCAGATGAACTGGATGGCCTTCCGGCGGATTATCTTACTCGCCATACGCCCAACTGTGATGGCTTGTATGTTCTTTCCACTGACCAGCCGGATATGCAGCCGGTGATGACCTTCGCCAAGAGCGACTCGTTGCGCGAACGCATGTTCCTGGCCTACAACACGCGGGCGTATCCGGCGAATGGAACAATTCTGCTGCAGCTTCTGGAAGCGCGGCAGGAGCTTGCCACGGTACTCGGCTTCAGAAGCTGGGCCGATCTGGCTACGGCGGATCAGATGATGGGTTCGGCGGCCAACGTGCGCAGCTTTATCAGCAAGCTCGAAGAAGCCAGCCGCGAAGGCGCAAAACAGGAGTTCGAGATGGTTCTGGAGTTTGCGAAGCGCCAGCGTCCCAAGCTTAAAGAGATGAACGCAGCCAGCCGCGGCTATTGGTATGAGCAGTACCGGCGCGAGGCTTACGCTTTCGATTCGCAATCGGTGCGGCCGTATTTTCCCTATCTGCAAGTCGAACAGGGCGTGCTGGAGACAGCGTCGAAGCTGTTTGGCGTGCGCTTTCGCAAATCCAGCGCTCCGGGATGGGACGCCGACGTGACGGTGTATGACGTGCTCGATGTGGATGGCGAGACGCAGGTCGGGCGCTTTTATCTCGACATGCACCCGCGTGAGGGCAAGGATAAGTGGTTCTCGGCTACTCCCGTAGTGACAGGCGTGAAGGGACGCTACGTGCCCGAGGCCGGGCTCATCTGCAACTTCCCACGGCCTGAGATCGATGCCGCGGGCAAGGTCGTCGATCCGGGCCTGATGCAGTACAGCGATGTGGTCACTTACTTCCACGAGTTCGGCCATCTGATGCACGCGATTCTTGGCGGACAGACGGAGTGGGCCGGACTTTCCGGTTTTGCGACCGAAGGCGATTTCATCGAAGTGCCGTCGCAGATGCTGGAAGAGTTCTTCCGCGACGTGAGGCTGCTGCAGAGTTTTGCGAAGCACTATGAGACCGGCGAGGTGTTGCCAGCCGAGCTGATTCAGAAGATGAAATTGGCAGGAGCTTTTGGGCGCGCCGACTGGGTGCGTTCGCAGCTTTACTACACGACGCTGTCGCTTGATCTACATGACCAGGACCCAGCGGGTATCGATCTCGACCGCATTACTAAGTCGCTGTATGAGGGTCTGCAGCCATGGCAATGGATCGACGGCAACCGCATGTACGCAAGCTTCGGCCATCTGACCGGCTACTCGTCGAACTACTACACCTACGCCTTCGACAAGGTGATCGCGCTCGATTTCTTCGCGCAGTTCGATCCGGAAAACCTGCTCGGCTGTCCGGCGGCAACGAAGTACCGCAAGGCTGTCATCGAGCAGGGCGGCTCGCGGCCCGGACGGCAGATGGTGCGTGACTTCCTTGGCAGAGACGAAGAGTTCGAGGCCTTCCGCAAATGGCTCAATGAGGAGTTCGAGACGGCAGTGCAATGACCGCGGAAGATTTCCGGCGGATCGCGCTGAGCTTTCCTGGTGCGGAAGAGAGTTCCCATGGGAATACGCCGGATTTCCGGGTGGGCGGCAGAGTATTTGCGACGCTGGCGGCAGAAAGCCAGGGCTTTGGCAATCTGATGCTGACCCCCGAGGTGCAAGCAGGATTTGTCGCCGACGCGCCCGAACTATTCGCTCCAGTGGCAGGCGGTTGGGGACGAATGGGCATTACGCACATTCTCCTGGCTGCTGCTGGTGAAGATATTCTGACGGGTGCACTTGAGACGGCGTGGCGGCTTCGTGCAGAGAAGAACGCCGCAGTCAAGGCCGGCCGCAGCAAAGCCAGCCGGAAAAAGCCGTGAATTGATTGTTAGTGACCATCGGGCCGATACCGTTAGTCGGCTATCATTCCACCCATGGCGAGTGTGCGGAGTTTTCGTGGAAAATGGGCGCTGGTTACAGGTGCAAGCTCGGGAATCGGCGCAGCGCTGGCGCGGGAGCTGGCCCGTCAGGGAGCAAAACTGATCCTGACAGCCCGGCGGCGCGAGCGGCTTGAGGCATTGGCGAGCGAACTGGCGGCGCAGGGCAGCGAAGTGCGTGTCATCTCGGCCGATCTTGCGCGCCCTGAAGACCGTCAGGCCGTCTACGACCAGACCGCTGGATCGGGTCTCGAAGTGGAGATTCTGGTCAATAACGCCGGTCTCGGCCAATACGGGGAGTTCGCGACGCTCGATCTTGGCCAGGAGCTGGACCAGGTTCGCGTGAACTGCGAAGCGGTTGTCCACCTGACCCGGTTGTTTGTGCCGGATTTGGTGAAGCGGCGAAGGGGCTGGATCATGGTGCTCTCGTCGGTGGCGAGCTTCCAGCCGATTCCGTATCTGACGACCTACGCCGCGACCAAGGGTTTCGACCGCTTCTTTGCGCTGGGTCTGGCCGAGGAGCTGGCTCCGTTCGGTATCAAGGTCAGTGCACTCTGTCCCGGTCCAACCGAGAGCGAATTTTTTGCTGTGGCCAAAGTACACCGCGATTTGGGAGCCGGAGCCATGTCTGGCCGCAGGCGTCAGCCCGCCGAAGAGGTTGCGCGGTTGGGCTTGGAAGCCCTGGCGCGCGGCAAGCGCATCAAAATTCCATATTTTGCCGGCGAGCTGACGGCGCTGGCGGTGCGTTTGCTGCCGGTTGGCTTGATTACGTTTGCAATCGCCAAGGCGATGAAACCGAAGAAGCAAAACTAGAGCATTTTCGCTTCTAGTCTCTGCAACCGGAAGCCGTAGAGTGCGGCTTTTCTTGAGGAAAAAGCCGCGCAAACGATTGGGACATTGTGAGCATCGGAAGCGAAAATTCTGCAGCCGCCGGGGCCTCGAGCGCGGTCTGATTACCGCGTGGCTGGCGGAAGCGTCTGAGCGTTAGCTGACAGCCTAGGGTGGTGTGAGGGGGAATTATCGAAGTAGTAAAGGGGGTGTCTATTTTGAAAAGGGGTAACCTCAACTTTGGATCGATGTCTCATATTATGGAAGATTCCGCGAGGCAACCAGACAACTTTTTCCCCGCAATCGCATCTGATCCTATAACTAGCAGAGGCAGCCACTTAAGTAATCCCCGCCAAAGCACTTTGTTCTGCGATAAAGGTCCGGTAACGGACTCCCTTCCCCAGAGCCTCCTTTTTTCCCATCTAGATTGCCTCTCGAGTGGGCCCGCCGGAAGGCGGGCCCAATACTCGTCTGGAGCAAAATTTCCATCCTCAAAGCTATTCAAGGCGCGGCCCTCTACAATCGGTGTGTATGCCAGCTTCTTCCCCTCGATCGGCTGAAGTTAGAGTTCCGGATGGATTGACGGTCGCAGCGAATGGTGTGGCGTATCTCTCTGTTCCTCAATGGGATAAGACGTCGGCCTGGTTGTGGCACGGGTTCAGCACCCGCAGTGGCGGAGTGAGCCGGGCGTATCTGGGTGAGTCTGCAGGAGAAGAAACTCCGGGCGAACTAAATCTCGGATTTACGGCAACGGATTTGCGAAATAACGTGCTGGAAAATCGCATCCGCTTTGTCGAAGCGGTGACCGGCGACCGGAATACTCCGCTGATAACACTGCGGCAGATTCATTCGAACCGCAGCGTTGTGGCCCATGGCACCCTTGCAGAACTGGCAGCGGCGGCGCTGCCGGGAACCACGCAGGCGCACGAAGCCGATGGGCTGATCACATCGCAGACCGGAATTCTGATCGGGATTCAGACGGCGGATTGCATCCCTGTTCTCATCGCTGACCGGCGGAAGCGGGTCGTTGGAGCTTTCCACGCTGGTTGGCGAGGAACCGTGCGACGCATTGTCGAGATGGGTGTGACGCGGATGCGGGATGAGTTCGACGCCAACCCCGCGGAGATGATTGCCTCAATAGGGCCGGGAATTAGCGCCTGCTGTTACACGGTGGGTGATGAAGTGCGGAATGAGTTCGGAGCGGAGTTTACCTATGCCGCCGATCTATTCACAAATTCGGAATCGGAAAACAAACCGCAGCCTCGACTGGATCTGATCGAGGCCAACTGGCGGCAGTTGCTCGATGCCGGGCTCAGCGCGGAAAACATCGCTGTTGCCGGAGGGTGCACCGCCTGCCAGCCGAAGTTGTTTTATTCCCATCGCGCGTCACACGGTCACGCCGGCCGCATGATGGCAGTTATTGGAATCCACTGAATGCTGAACTGGGCTTCTTCGCGAGGTACGGGAAGCGTTAGCTGGCGGCTTCCTCGGGATTGACCAGGTCGCGCAGCTCTTTCGACGGCTTGAAATAAGGCACTCGCTTGGCGGGAACATCGACACGGTCGCCGGTCTTTGGATTGCGCCCGATGCGAGGGTTGCGCTCCCGGATGCGGAAGGAGCCAAAGCCGCGAATTTCGATCTTATCGCCCGATTGCAATGCGCCGATTACCGAGTCGAAGATGGTCTCGACAATCACTTCGCCGTCGCGGCGCGTGAGGTCGCCCAACTGGGTCACCTTTTCAACCAGGTCTGCTTTGGTCATGCCAATTCGCCTCCGTAGTAAAGAATAACCGGATTCCGGTCCTGCTCTAGCAAAAAGTGAGCTTTCCTGTGCGAATTGAACAGTTTGGCCCGTATTTCAAAACCGCATTGCGGGAATTTTGAACCGAGGGCAGCGCGAAGAGAAAGCCGGACCGCCTTCGGTATGATGGCAGACTACTAGAGACAGGATGCGTTGCTGCGGCGAATATATCTCTCACTGAACACCGCATAATTGACCAGAAACCTTTGTCCAGCGATTGCATCGAAAATGAGTCTTGCATCCGGGCGCGAAAGTCCTTTCGGGGCCCTGGATGCCGCGAAGTTCACAACGGATTTCTCCTAGCCCGATTTCTCCGGGGCCGGTGGGTTGACAGGCGAAGACATCCGACTTCGGATGTCAGAAAGGTTTCCCGATCGTGTCCGGCTTTCCCTTCGTCAGCATCGTCATACCTGCCTATAACGAGTGTGCACGCATTGGAGCTACGCTGCAGCAAGTGGTGGCTTGCATTCGCGACCGGGGATGGAATGCCGAAGTGACGGTGGTCAACGATGGCTCGACCGACTCGACGGCGCGTATCGTTCTGGATTTTGCACTGCACTCTCCGGGAGTGCGGCTACTGGAGAACCCGGGCAATCGAGGCAAGGGGTTTTCCGTCCGCCACGGGTTGTTGCAGGCGCGTGGCGAGATTGTAATGTTTACCGATGCCGATCTTTCTGCTCCCATTGCCGAAGCGGAACGGCTCTTCCTGGCGATTCGCAATGGAGCGGATATTGCCATCGGTTCTCGATGGCTCGAACGCAGCCGCCAGACCCACCGGCAACCGCTCTACCGGCAGTTGTTCGGCCGCTGCTTCAATCTCATTACCCGCATCGTGATGGGGCTGCCTTTTCACGACACGCAATGTGGATTCAAGGCGTTTACTCGCGATGCTGCGCAGACGGTCTTCCAGTTGCAAACGATCGAGCGCTGGGGGTTCGATCCGGAGATTCTGTTCATCGCCATCAAACGGGGTCTGCGCGTCGACGAAGTTCCAGTAACGTGGGGACACGATGAGCGCTCGCGCATCAGCTATCTGAAAGACGGCTTGCACATGCTGCGCGAGATGGCGATTATCCGCTGGAACGCGCTTCTGGGACGGTACTACGGCCCGGTGATCCCTATCGCCCGGTCAAAGGTTTAATCCTGAGAACGGGGCGCCCTGGTGATGGCTTCGCGGATCGCAGCCAATGGCGCATGCGAATCGAAGACGGCGCCGTCCGGGCCGCGGGCTACCCCCAGATCTTTCCAGAGCTTCGGTAAATCCACCGGCGACGGCGCCTGGCTCCATCGCTTGTATTGCTCGATGAGCACGCTGGTGCCGGTGGCTTTGTCTCCGATATCGAATGCCTGAGTTATGGACCAGTCATGGTCGATGGTGCCGCCGGCGGCGACGATTGCGCGCAGTGCATCCTGGAGGCCTTTGTGGTTGCCGGTCTGCTTACGAATCTCGATATCCGCGACAAGGCAGAAGAGTGCGCCGCCCCAGTAGGTACGGCCCCAGGTGTGGGTGCGATCCATGCCTTGATCATCCGGACCGGGTTCGCCCTTGGGCATGCCGTCGAGCATATCGTTCCAGATCTGCGCGGCGGTTAGTTCGCCGGCCTGTACGCGGGCGACCGGTTCGATGTAGGTGGCCAGGCCTTCCTCTATCCAATGCTGATCGTCGGGCATGGAAGGGAAGGTCATGTGGTCGAACTCATGGGGCATCGTCCAGTCTTCATTCAGATCCTGGACGGTCGTGTGCTGACCTAGCCGGATTCGTGTGAAGCCGGGAACGCCGTGCATATCGCCCCAGGTGGTGCCTTGCAGTATTCCCTTACGGTCAGCCACTGGAAGGATGAGTACGCGGGCGTGTGCGACAGGGAAGCGGCCGTAGTAAACGGTGATTGCTCGCACAGCGCGTTGAATCCAAGGCAGAATTTGAGCCGGCGTGAGATCGAGGGGGCCTGCGGCAAAGTCGACCTGAATTTCACCACCGCTCGCGTGAATGGTTTCAGTGGAGGCGATCGACGCCGCCCACCATGGGCCATGATGCTCGTTCTGCGGAGGTCCGGGCGGCCCTTGCGGCATGGCGCCCGGCTCCAGGAAGAAAAGGAGTGAGCCGAGCGCTACGGATGTCGCGAATTTTCTGTACATGAAGGATGAATCCGAAGTGGCGGATTTGGCCCGGTGCAGACGTGTCTATTTAGACACGAGAATCTCAACTTTCTCAATGCTTGGAGGGATTGCGAGCAGTTCGTCCGCTTTGCCAATGAGCGCCTTGGCGATTGGGCCATCGAGATGAGCCTGACGCGCCTCTTCGTCCGCGAAGGTGTCGAAGATGCCGAAAACGTTGGGAGCGATCTTGAGGGCGTACCAGCGGATGGTGCCCTCTTCGGCCTCGGCGAGTGGCAGAGCCGACTTCAGAAAGCTTTCGAGCTCCTTCTCTTTTCCAGGTTTAGCTTCGAGCCGTGCAAGCAGAGTGAACTTTTCCATGAATGATTCCTCCGGGGAAGTTTGGATGGCGAAGATGGATGAACCCTGTCATGTGACGGGATTTGCGCGCAGGAGTTTCAGGGACTGTACGCTTTTGCAGCGTAATAGCAGAAGATTTCTTCTTGACATTAAACCTAGCTGTCTATATATAGTCATCTAAGTATGAAAAAGCCCGACGCATTGCAAGGCTCGCTAGACCTGCTGGTGCTGAAGATTCTGGAGCGCCGGCCGCGCACGCACGGTTACGGTATCATGACGGCGGTCAAAGACGCTTCCGATGATCTGCTGCGGATTGAAGAAGGCTCACTCTATCCGGCGCTCTACCGGATGGAAGAGGCGGGCTGGATTCGCGCCGAGTGGATCAAAAAAGAGACAGGCAGAAGAGCGCGTGTCTATGAGTTGACCGTCGCCGGCCGCAAGCAACTGGGCCTCGAAGAGTCACGCTGGCACACGGCGACGGCGGCCATTAACCAGGTGCTGAGGACGGTGTGAGATGTCGTTCTGGACGCGCATGGCCAATGTCTTTCGTGGCGACCGGCTGAATCGCGAGATCACTGACGAACTCGAGTCGCACATCGGAGAAGCCGTTGCGGCGGGACGCAATGAGCGCGAGGCGCGGCGTGCGATGGGGACGATGGTGCGCCATCGCGAAGAGAGCCATCAGGCGCGGGTAATCGGATGGCTCGATTCGCTGCGCGCTGACGTGATCTTTGGCTGGCGGCAGTTGAAGCGGAACAAAGTTACCTCGGCTGCGGCGATTCTCTCGCTGGCTTTGGCGACCGGAGCATGCACAGCGGCATTTCGATTGATCGAAGCACTTTTTCTACGCCCTCTGCCTGTTGCACAACCTGGGCTGCTGTATGTGCTTTCGCGAACGGGATTTGGCACCGATGGCAAGCTGCAATCGGACCAGACATCGGAATATCCGCTCTTTTTGCAGATGAGAGCAGCCGTGCGCGGGCAGGCTGAGCTGATGGCGGTCTCTTTTGTGCAACCGGTGGACCTTACGTTTCAATCCGACGAGGAGATGGAAAAGGCGCATCTGCAGTATGTGTCTGGATGGATGTTCAGCACGCTCGGAATCAAGCCAGTTCTTGGGAGGACACTGCTCGAAAGCGACGACAATGTTTCGGGTGGGCATCCATACGCCCTCATTTCTTATGACTACTGGACGCGTCGTTTTGGGCGAGATCCACATGTGATTGGGCGCGCATTTCGCATGGGAAGCCATCTTTACGAGATCGTAGGCGTGAGCGCGGAAGGTTTTACAGGAACCGAGCCTGGCAACGTGGCGGACGTATTTGTGCCGGCCACGATGCACGCGGGATTGAATGATGGAAGCTGGGGCTGGCTGAGAATTTTCGTGCAATTCAACCATCCTGTCGCCGTTGAGCCAGTGCAGGAGAAGCTTCGTGCAACACTTCATGCCTTCTTGTTGGATCAGGTGAGGAACTATCCGGCGATGCCTAAGGACTTGCTGCAGACGTTTCTTCGCCAGAATGTCTCTTTGGAGAGGGCATCAGCGGGCGTCTCTCGCCTGCAACGGAACTACGGCCTTCCGCTGGTGATTCTCTGTGTGCTGGTAGCCATGGTGCTGCTGATTGCATGTGCCAATGTGGCGAATCTGATGACAGCGCAGGCAGCGGCACGCGCACGAGAGATGGCATTGCGCATCTCGCTCGGCGCCGGACGATTGCGGCTGGTACGGATGGTTCTGGTGGAAAGCGTGTTGCTGGCTTTGTTTGCATCGACATTAGGAGCAATCTTTGCGTGGTGGTCTGCGCCTTTCGTTGTGCGGATGATTCATTCCTCGGAGAATCCGGTACGCCTGACTCTCTCAGTTGATTGGCGTGTATTGGCATTTGGCTGCATATTGACGCTGGGAATCATCCTTCTTCTGGGGCTGGCTCCCGCGCTGCGAGCTTCAGCCACCCAACCCGTGAACGCCTTAAAGGGTGGCGATGATCCGCATGCGCGGCAGCGGACGATGCACGGCTTAATAGCGATGCAGACAGCGTTCTGCTTCCTGGTACTGTTCATCGCAGGTTTGTTCGTAACAACTTTTACGCGGATATCAGCTCAGCCAACGGGTTTCTCCGCCGAGGGATTGCTATTGCTCAATACAGTCGCACAGCGTGGTGAGCCCTTTGCTTACTGGGATCAGGTGGTCGAAGATTTGCGCGGCCTTTCCGGTGTAAAGAGCGTTGCACTGGCCGGATTTCCTCTACTGAGCGGGGAGCGATGGAACGGCACTGTGGCTGTTGGTGGCGGACCGCCTGGTCCTGATCTTTCCTACTTTCTCGATGTCTCTCCAGGCTGGATGGATACGATGAGAATTCCTCTGCTGGAAGGCAGAGATTTGCGCGCAGCCGACACATACCCTGGTGCGGCGATTGTGAATGTCGCGTTTGCAAAGCAGTACTTCCATGGGGAAGATCCGGTTGGTAAGTCGTTTGACCGCGTGGCCGCAGCAGGCAAGCGCATCCCATTGCAAATTGTCGGGCTCGTGCAGGACGCATGTTATGGGCAGATCCGTGATCAGCACTCGCCGGTAGCGTATGTTTCCATGCGTTGGCTGAATGCGGATGGATCGGCAATGCTAACGTGGCAAGGAACATTTGTGATTCGTACGATAGCTTCTGATCCTCTGCTGCTCGCCCCTTTGCTGCGCCGCGAAATCAGCCGCATTCGACCTGAATTTCGCGGAAGCAGTGTGCAGACGCAGAACGAGCTTGTGCGATCGCAGACGATCCGTGAGCGACTGCTGGCGACGTTGGCCGCATTCTTTGCAACGCTCGCACTGCTTCTTGCAGGCATTGGTCTGTTTGGAGTGTTGAATTACTCGGTACTGCGGCGCGAGCGTGAGATCGGCATCCGGCTTGCTGTTGGGGCTTCCATTGCAAACATTGCCAGAGTTGTAACGGAGCGTGCATTTCTGATGCTGCTGCTCGGCGCGGCAGTGGGCGGTGCGCTGGGACTGGCGGCGTCGCGATATGTGCAGGCCCTGCTGTACGGAGTGAAGGGCGGCGACGTAACCGGACTTGCCTTACCTGCTTTTGTGCTGTTCATCGCGGCGATGCTTGCAGCATTGCCGGTTGTCATCAAGGCAGCGCGCATCGATCCGGCGACGATGCTGCGTGCGGAATAAAGATAAGCCGGAAGTTGTCTCTTTGTTTTGTCCCGTGGACGGGAGAGTGAAGATGTCGTTATGGTCACGAGTTGCAAATGTTTTCCGTGGGGATCGGTTGAATCGTGAGATTGCCGAAGAGTTCGAGTCGCACATAAAAGAAGCTGTTGCCACAGGTCGCGATGAGCGCGAGGCGCGGCGCGCGTTGGGCACACATGTGCGGCATCGCGAAGAAGGCCATCAGGCGCGAGTGATCGGCTGGCTCGATTCGCTGCGCGCCGATGCGATCTTCGGCTGGCGGCAGTTGAAGCGGAACAGGGTGACATCGGCTGCGGCGATCCTCTCGCTGGCACTTGCGATTGGCGCCTGTACGTCTGCCTTCCGGCTGATGGATGCATTGTTGTGGCGGCCGTTGCCCGTGGCGCATGCCGATCAGCTCTACGATATCTGGCGCGAGACCGCCATCAATGGCGCTCCTTACAGATATGACTCGTGGGCTTATCCGTCATATCAACTGATGCGTGACGCAGTAAAGGATCGCGCGCAACTCCTTGCAGTTTCTCCGGCCGAGCGCACTGATCTCACTTACGGGTCGGATGACGACATGGAGAAAGCGCATGTGCAGTATGTTTCTGGCTCCATGTTCGGAGCATTCGGCTTGCGGCCCGCTCTTGGACGACTATTGGACGAGAACGACGATCGCATACCGAAGGCCAGCCCGTATGCCGTGCTTTCGTATGACTACTGGCAGCGCCGGTTTGGCCGCGATCCGAAGGTGATTGGCCGCAGTCTGCGTATGGGCACCGATCTCTATCAGATCGTGGGAGTTGTGGATCTGCCATTTACCGGCACCGATCCGGGAACTCTTACGGACGTTTTTCTGCCGATGATGATGAATCCATCGCTAACGCGGAAAGACGCAAGCTGGATGAGAACACTGGCGATTGTGCATCCAGGTGTGGCGCTCGGTCCTTTGACGGAAAAGATGAGCGCGATTAGCCTCGCCTTTGAAATGGAACGAGCAAAAGGTTTCAAGGATCTGCCGAACAGCATTATGACTGCCATTCTCAGCGAGAAGCTGACGATGAAACCCGCCGGTGCTGGTGTTTCGGAGTTGCAAGACCAGTATCGCCGCGCGCTGGGTGTGATTGGTGTCCTGGTGGCTCTGGTGCTGCTGATCGCATGCGCCAACGTAGCGAATCTAATGACGGCACAAGCTGCCACCCGCGCGCAGGAGATGGCGCTACGTGTCTCGATCGGCGCGGGCCGCCTGCGGCTTGTGCAGATGGTGCTCACCGAGAGTGTGATGATGGCAGTCCTCGCTTCATTGCTGGCAGCGGCGTTTGCATGGTGGTCGGCTCCGCTTGTTGTCAGCATGATTAATCCTCCAGATGACCCGGCACGCCTGATGCTGCCTGGAGACTGGCGCGTTCTCGGATTCGGGCTCTTGCTGGTCTTCATGGTTGTTCTGCTCTTTGGCCTGGCTCCTGCGTTGCGAGCTTCGGCAGTCAAGCCGGTGGACGCGCTAAAAGGCAGCGACGACCCGCACGGACGGCGCAAAGGAATGTATGTCATGATCGGCGCGCAGGTGGCGTTCTGCTTTGTCGTCGTCTTCATTGCTGGGTTATTTGTGACGACGTTCCAAAGGCTGGCGCATAAGCCGCTTGGTTTCGAGCCGGAAAATCTGTTGTTGCTCGACACCGTCGCGCAGCGGGAGCAGCCAGCGTCAGTCTGGGATCAGGCGGTCGACGGCCTGCGTGGGGTTTCAGGCGTCGAAGATGCCGCTATATGCGCCGCACCACTACTGGGAGGCACTTCGTGGAATAACTTCATCTCCATCAATGGCGCGCCTCCTGGGCCGATCGTTTCGCATTTTCTGGAGATTTCTCCGGACTGGATGCGAACAATGCGTATGCCATTGATCAATGGAAGGGACTTTCGCAATGAAGATACGACGCCGGGCGCCGCGATCGTGAATGAAACCTTCGCGAAGACTTTTTTTCACGGCGAAAATCCAGTCGGCAAAACCTTCGAGAGAGAATCACGGACTGTGCACTATCAGATCGTAGGAATGGTTCGCGACGCGCCCTATCGCAGCTTGCGAGAGCCAACGTTGCCGGTTGCATTTATACCCACGCATGAGGTCGATGCAGCGGGCGCTTTACGAGGCTCATCGGGTGAGACGTTCGTCGTGCGTACCCGGGGAATGAAACCAACGGTGTTCGCGTCCCTGCTGCGACAGAGACTTCATCAGATCCACCCGGAGCTGCGGGTAAGCAACATTCGGACGCAGATGGAACTGGTGCGCGATCAGACAATCCGCGAACGGCTGTTGGCAATGCTCGCTGCATTCTTCGCTGCAGTTGCCCTGTTGCTCGCCGGCATCGGCCTCTACGGCGTGCTGCATTATTCGGTGCTCCAGCGCCAGCGGGAGATCGGCATTCGCATCGCTCTCGGGGCGAGGATTGCAAATATCGCGCGGCTGATTACGTCGGAGATCTTCGCAATGGTGATTGCCGGTGGAGCTGTGGGTGTGGCGCTTGGGCTCGTGGCGGCAAAGTATGTCAGGTCTCTGCTCTATGGAGTGAAAGGCAACGACCCGGCGATGCTGTTCATACCCGCGATAGTGCTGTTGGCAGCGGCAGTGCTTTCGGCGCTTCCTGCAGTCATGCGGGCCGCGCGCATCGATCCGGCGAAGATGCTGCGTGCAGAGTGATTTGCGCGCACTTGATACCTCCTAAGGAATTCATAAGGAAATATCGCTGTAACCCTGGCTTCACGTGCGGTTGATAGCATCCTTTGCGCGGCAAAGTTCCCCACTTGCGTTCGCACAAAGGAGACGATTCATGACAGTAGCGAAGTGGAATCGGCAGCATCAACGGTTCTGGTTGAAGGGAAGTATTCTCACGGTGGCAGCGGTATCACTAACGGGTGGTTCTGCCATCCATGCCCAGCAGCGTCACGATGATCGTTCTGATTTCCGTTTTTACCCGGGCAATCTGGTCGTCAGCCGCAGTGTCTATGACAACAAGGCTTCCAACGTAACGGTTGGCGAGATTCTGCCGCCGAACTGCGCCAGCACGCAAGGGGGATGCTCGGCGAGCACTGGAGCCATCAGCAGCGGTCTCTATCCGTATGTGTTTAACAACGATGTCTATGATGGCAGCTTTGGCGTCACGTCAGTGCTTTTCCTGGATCAGATTACGCCGGAAGGCTGGCCGGTCAACACGCTTGAAGTGCCGAACAGCCTGGAGCATGGCGTAGGACCGACCAGCGACCAGCTCGTAACCAGCTTCAGCTCCAAGTCCGAGGGCGCGCTGAACCTCTCCACAAGTGGGAAATATCTTACATTCATCGACTATGTCGCGCCTGTCAATACGATCGATGCTTCGAATTCCAACACGCCTTTGGCAGTCGATCCGACCAATCCCGTTGGAGAGAACTTCTATCGCGCCGTTGCGGTGGTCGATGCGCATGGGCGGCTTCATTTCACCGAGACGAATGCCTACAGCGGCAACAACGGGCGTGCAGCCATTCTCAATGACAAGGATAGCCTCGATGTTGTTTACACCGTTGGTAATGCCGGTAATGGCAGCAATCCACAGCCTGAGGGTGTTGTGCTGGGAGCCGGCGCACAGTTGATTCCCACGCTGAAAGCCCCTGAGGATGCACAGGATCCGGGATTGCCAACGCCGGTAGCCAGCTTCTCCGTGACCGAGCTTGGAGATAAGGCAGACAAGATCGGCAAGGACGACAACTTCCGCGGCATGACGGTCTTCAATAACGTGCTGTATTACACAAAGGGAAGTGGCAGCAACGGCGTGAATACTGTGTATTTCCTCGATACCACTGGTAGCGCGTGCCCCAAAGGGATCGGATTGCCTTCGGCTTCTGCTGCGCTGCCGACATCGGCGCTGATTTACGATCCCTCAACAGTGACAACGAACGGGTTGTCGAGCAATGTCTGCATTCTGAAGGGGCTCCCAACCCTGATCGCCAAGAGCACAAGTGGCGTCAGCTATCCATTCGGAATCTGGTTTGCGAATGCCAACACGCTCTACCTCGCGGATGAAGGAGATGGCTACACCGGGGGAACTGATCTGTATACTCACGCGACCACATCCACCGGCGGTCTGCAGAAGTGGGTCTTCAGCGCCTCAACGGGTAGCTGGAGTCTGGCTTATACGCTGACCAACGGCCTGAATATCGGCACACCGTACACCGTGCATGGGTATCCCACCGGCACCAACGCTGCGACGAGTCTGCCCTGGTCGCCTGCAACGGATGGGCTCCGCAATATTACCGGGAGCGTCAACCGCGATGGCACAGTAACAATCTGGGCGATCACTTCGACCGTGAGCGGCGCCGGGGACCCTGGCGCCGACCCGAACAAGCTCGTGGCCATCACCGACAAACTGAACTACTCCACCTCGGCGCAGGCAGGGAAAGAGAATTTCGTCACTCTGCGATCTGCAGGATGGGGTGAAGTGCTTCGTGGCGTTTCCTTGACTCCAATGGATGAAGCGCGCGAGAGCCACGGCTGGTAGAACCAGGGCAGCTCGTTCAACGCAAACAACAATGGCGGGTGGTCTCAGGACTGCCCGCTTTTGTTTCGGTTCTCATCCCGGCAGTGTGCCATCTGGTTCTTGTGTCGGCACATCTTTGTGCGGAAAAAGGAATGGAGATTTCGCGATCAGGTAGGCAAAGATGCGGTGAGCCATCATGACCGACTGCTCGATTTCCTGCTCCAACTCGGGTGAGGATGCAAGGTCTGTGTCGCTACGCGGCCAGCGGACGGTGCGGATGGCCAGAATGAGGCTGCTGGCTACGAGCAGGACCGGTCCCAACTGGGAAAGATCGACTTCGCGTCTGTACCCGGCAATCGCCATACATCTATTATAGGCGAATAAAAGGCGAAATATCCTCAGCTTTCGCACCCGCTTGGATGCCACTCCCGAATTACGCCGAAAGATGCGCCCAGCGCAGAAGCAGACCGCAGAGCGCGGCTCCGGTGAGATCGCCGACAATCGGCACCCAGGAGTAGCGCCAGTTCGAAGGGCCTTTGCCGGCGATCGGGAGCAGGAAATGGGTGAGCCGGGGGCCGAAGTCGCGAGCGGGGTTGATGGCGTATCCGGTCGTGGAACCGAGCGAAAGGCCGATACCCCAGACCAGGCTGCCCACCAGCCACGGTCCCATTCCCGCGGCCGGACCGGTGGCTGAGACACCATGGGAAAAAATCGCATTGGCCACCAGCACCAGGACAAAGGTGCCGGTGATTTCGCCGAGTAGATTTGAAGGCAGATGGGGGATCGCCGGGCTGGTGCAGAAGACGCCGAGCTTGGCTCCGTGGCTTTCGGTAACCCCCCAGTGAGGATAGAAGAACAGCCAGACCAGGGTGGCTCCAACCATCGCTCCCAGGAGCTGTGCCGACCAGTAGACAGGGATCTGCGAGAAATCGCCGCTGAGCACCGCGCTGGCCAGTGTGATTGCCGGGTTGAGATGTGCGCCGGCGCTGCCGAAGGCCTGTGCGGTTAACACGCCGCAGAGAACGGCGATGGCCCATCCGGTGGTGACGACCATCCAGCCTGCGTTTTCTGCGTAGGTTTTGCGCAGGCTGACGCTGGCGTTCACGCCAGTGCCCAGCAGGATGAGGATGAAGGTGCCCATGAATTCACCGAGCCAGATGGAGTGCGGTGCTGCCAGTTGCATGCGATGTCCTCGTAATAGCGAATAGGGTGCTTTGCGCCTGGACAGAATCGGACCAGGTCTGCTGCGTGTCGTGAGACTGATTTGATCGACTTCAGCATTCTCCACAATTGGGCCGTGTTGCGGAAGGGCTCAACCGTTGCGTGTAGGATAGGGGGCTCGCTTTCATCGCGCGCCCAGCTGCGTCTATTGGCACAGACGTCAATTTCGCCAGTAAAGCCTTCGGGATGGTCAGGTAAGCCCGTTCCGGCCAGTTACAATGCTGAAAGCGGCGCAGCCATCGCAGGCGCCATTCCAAGACACCGATCGATAGGGATCGACATGCTCTGTTTTTGGCCGAAAGGCTCTTGCCGGGCAGTCGCGAGGTTCACGACCGAATGAAGAAACTTGCACTACTTGCACTCCTGCTGACTGTATCCACAATCGCAGGCCGAGCCCAGGAAAGCCGTCAGGATTTCAGCATCAGCGGATCCGCCGTGCTGGAACCGTATGTCAATAGCTCCACCGATGTGAAGGTTGCTTCCAAGCGTGGCCTCGGCGCTTTGTTCAGCTACCGTTTTCAGCTAACGCCCCGAGGGGCTGTGGAAGCCAATTACGGCTATTCGCAGAACTCGCTGCACTACGTGGCGCCCTCATACAACTACCAGGTCAACGACCGCATGCAGGAAGTTACGGCCGCGTATGTTTACAGCTTTAATTTCCACAACTTCAACCCCTTTGTCGAGGGGGGTGGCGGCGCGCTCTTCTGGGGCAATATCCGCAACATCGCCACCACGACCCTTGATGTGAAGTCGCAGACCACGATTGTCGGTCTGTACGGCGGCGGCATCGCCTACGAAATCAGCCCGAGTTTCGATATCCGCGCAGAATACCGCGGCATCATTTCGAAGGTGCCCAACTTCGGCTACAGCCCGCTTTCGACTAACCGCTACTACAACATCAACAATCCTGTGATCGGCGTCGCGTACCACTTCTAGAGCGGCCGCCGTCTCCGCATGAATCGGGGCTCTCCGCAAAGGAGGGCCCTTTCGCCTTTTGTAGCGCCACCAAGGGTGGCCGGATTGTCAATTACGGCGTATCGACTGGGAGGCGGCGATCGGCAAAATCTCTTCCAGCCGCTTGGTGCGATGGCTGAAAAGCGCCTCCAGCCGAGGCCGCACGAATGGGCCGTGAGCAAGTTCTCCCAAGCTCCCCAACGGCGGCTCGTACTCGATATCGTCGGTCACCAGCGTGCCGTCGACGTCTTCGCGTGGCTGCCGCATAACCCCGTGACGATGACGCCACCAGGCGAATGGTCCGGCGATCTGTTCGTCGGTGAAATGGCTCATCCAGGTGAACTCGGTGATGCGGGCGAGCCAATGCGCTCTCAAAGGCAGGCCGCGCATAGGGCGAAAGCTCAAAACCAGTTCGGAGCCCGCGCCCGCTGCCAGGCTCTGGAAGCGCAGCGCCGGATCGGCGATTAACGGCCGTGGCGGAGGTGCGACCAACCGGGACCTTTCGATCCGGGCGTGCTGCCAGGCGGGCAGCAGATGCGGCAGATTCGCGGGATTTGCAAAGAACGCAAAGACAAGTTCGACAGGAAACGGAACCCACTGGTTGGAACTGAAAGAATGTCGCACCTGTGCCGGCGCTCCGCTCGCGGCTTATTCCAGCGTATGCGGTCAGAGAGCCATGTCGCGCGCCGAATTCGCGAAAAGGAGCCCGGTTCGATTAACGTAAACAAAAGCAATCCTGAATTTCAGCCGATCAAGCGCGGTGATGAAACGGGTGAGTTTACAGGAATTGTTGAAGCGTTGTTGCAGGAGTGAACCTTAGGTGCTTCGGTCTGGAATCCGCAAGAAGCGCAATCGCTGGCTTGAACTGATTGCCGCTTACAAGCTGCTGCAGACCACCCTGCTGGTGGCCGTTGCCGTAGGCGCCCTGAGGCTGGTCCATAAAGACGTGGCCGATGTGCTCGGCAACGTGGCCACCGCGATGCGGATGAACACAGACGGCCGGGTGGTTAGCTTTTTGCTGGAAAAAGCTTCCCTGCTCAATGACCATCGTCTGCGCCAGATCTCATTTTTTTTATTTTTTTATGCGGGTCTCAGCCTGCTCGAAGGTTTAGGCCTGATGCTGGAAAAGGTTTGGGCCGAATATTTGACCGCCGTTCTCACGGCATCCTTCCTTCCGCTAGAGATCTTCGAACTCATGCACAAGGTCACTTCGGTACGGATATTGCTGCTGCTGGTGAACCTGGCGGTGCTGGCTTACCTCGTCTCACACCTGATCCACCGGAAAACGACGGCCAGAGCCGCCAGACGCCAAAAAAAATGACCCTACACAGTAAACACTACATGTTGTGGCATCGCTCTTTCTCTGCCTGTACTTAGCGTGCCAGTTGGGGATTCCCCAAAAACTGCTCCAAACCTGAAGCAAAATTCGGAAATTTGTGGAGACGAAAAGGGAAAGTCAGGCTACTCTGGTGGAAATTTTTGGAGTGTGGTGGAAGATTTTCTCCAAAACTCGAGTACTATGAATCGTGATATTCGCTTTCGGAGCAGTTCCCGAAAGAACGTGCAACGATTCAACGGCCGTATGCCAGGCCAGAACCGAGTTAGACGATGTTCCGCGGCACTCTTGAAGCAAAAGTCGACGAGAAGGGAAGACTGAAGCTTCCCGCCGACTTCATGAAGGTGATCGCGGACAAGCAGTACGGCCCGGTGTTTTTTGTAACGTCGCGCGATGGGCGCAAAACCGAGATCTGGCCCATGCAGGAATGGGAGATCGAGGAAGCGAAAAAGGCGGAGCTGCCGGAGGACGATCCGGCCAAAATCGCCTGGATGCAGATCGTGAATTACTTCGGCGGGGTGGTCGAGATCGATAAGCAGGACCGCCTGATGCTGTCGAAGAAAGTCCGGGAGAAATTCCGGCTGGTGAATGCAGAAGTAGTGGTAACCGGGCAGCAGAGGTTCTTGACGGTGCAGACCGAAGAAGAAGCCGAGCAGGACATGGCAGGGCTGCTGGCTCCGGGCGAGGGCAATGGCAAGCTGATGACCATCGCCGAAGCGAGATTGATTTTGGCGCAACGGGAAGCCAACAAACAGCAGGGCTCCTGAAGCGCAGGCAGGCCCCCAAGGGGGAAAACATGACGGAAGCCAGCGGGAAACAGCCAGGCCAACGACATGTTCCAGTTCTTTCTCAGGATGTGATCCGATACCTCGATGTGCGCGAGGGTGGTACTTACCTCGACTGCACCATCGGACTTGCAGGCCATTCGAGCCTGATCGCCCGGAAGCTCGGGCCGGAAGGTCACCTGATCGGTTTTGATCGCGATCCGAAGGCGCTGGAGCTTGCGGAGCAGCGATTGAAGACGCTCGGTGATGAGCTCGGCAGCCAAATGCCCAAAGTGACGCTGGTAGGCGAAGCCTTCAGCACCGCAGCCGAGCATGTGGCTAAGGCAAGTCTCGATGGTTTGCTGGCCGACTTTGGTGTGAGCAGCATGCAGCTCGACGAGCCCGAGCGAGGATTTAGTTTTCAGGCGGACGGACCCTTGGATATGCGCCAGGACACGCGCAAAGGGCCGACCGCCGCACAAGTGGTGAATGAGATGAACGAGAGAGATCTCGCCAATCTCATTTACGAATACGGAGAAGAGAGGAGGTCGCGGAGAATCGCCAGAGCCATTGTCAGGGCGCGGCCAGTAACGACGACGGGGCAGTTAGCCCGCATCGTTGCAGGCTGCGCCCCGATAATGAAATCCGAGCGAGGCCGGCAGCTTAATCCAGCGACAAGAACCTTTCAGGCGCTTCGTATTCACGTTAATCGCGAGCTCGATGAGATTCGAGACCTGTTGGAAGCCGCACCCCTTCTGCTTAAGAGAGGGCCGCTTAAGTCTTCCGGACGCCTCGTAGTCATCAGCTTTCACTCGCTCGAAGACCGCATCGCCAAAGATGTGTTGCGGGAGAAGGCGGCGCAAGGGATTCTGGAAATACTGACACGCAAGCCGGTCGTGGCCGATGAAGAGGAAACGGATCGCAATCCAAGAGCGCGCAGCGCCAAGCTGAGAGCGGCTGAGAGAACCGACAAGAAGGTTTAAGGAAGGGAACCATGGCAGCGCAGGCAGCAACCTATTTCGACAGTGGACGCAGCTCAGGCCGTCGCATTGAGGAGCGCAACGCGCGGCTCTTTGCCGAGCAGCAGCGTCTGCGCCGTGGACCCACGCTTGAGGTGTTCTTCCCCAAGCGCATCGATAATTCGCGCCTGGTGAAGGCTCCCGATACGGTGCGCATCCGCGAGATGCGTATCTTTGCCGCGGCCGTTACGATGCTGTTCTCGCTGGTGATGTTCTATGGCTGGCAGCACTTCAGCTCGATCGAGATCGGCTACAACGTTGAGGCGAAGAAACAACAGGTAGAGTTGCTGCGCGAGCAGAATCGCCAGTTGAAGCTGACGGAAGCCGAACTCTCGCAGCCGAACCGCATCGACAGCATGGCGCGGCAGATGGGATTGATGGAAGTGCAGCCCCAGCAGGTGGTGCGCGCGACCAACGGCGTGGAAAGCAGCGCGCCTGCGCTGGCGCAGATGAATCCAGCGGCGGGCAAACTGCCTCCTACTCCCTAGCTGCGAACGATAGCAGCGATCGATCAACTCAATCCGGAGTGTACGGCGTGAATCAGACGGCTCCCTTTCAACTTCGCGCCAACCGCTCTCGCGGTTCCAATGCCGCACCCCTGTTGCGGCTGCGCTATTGGCTTATCTGCCTGGGGATGCTTGTCTGGGTCACGATGATCGTCTGGCAAGCTCTTCTGGCTGCAGATTCTCCGCCATCCGGAGTTCGTAGAGAGGGCGCAGAAGCAGCAGCAGCATACCTTCGAGGTAGCTCCGCGCAGAGGCATTCTCTACGATCGCAACCTGCGCGAGCTGGCCATGACGGTGCAGGCCGACTCGATCTTTGCCGTTCCGTCGGAGATCGATGACAAGACTGCGACGGTGCATACGCTGGCGCAGATCGTTCATGCCAATCCAGAAGATACCTGGACAAGCGAAGCGCAGATCGACGAGCGCGTCGATGCTTCGCGCGGCTTTGCATGGATCGCACGCCGCGTCACACCCGAAATCGCGGCGAAGGTCAAGGCACTCAATCTCAAAGGCATCTATTTTCAGAAAGAGTTCGAGCGCTTTTATCCGGACAATCAGATTGCCGCGCAGGTGCTGGGCTACGTCGGCGTGGATGACAACGGCCTTGGGGTCTGGAGCAGAAGTACGATTCAGGACTGCATGGCAAGCCTGGCCGCATGTACGCAGCGGTCGATGCGCGCCGCCACGTGATGGGGTCGACCGAGCGCGAGCCAGAGCCGGGCGAAAATCTCGTTCTCACGATCGACGAAAACATCCAGTTCATCGCCGAGAAAGCGCTCGACGCTGCGATGCAGCGCACCAAAGCGGATAACGGGACGGTGGTCGTTCAGGATGTGCACACCGGCCAGATTCTCGCGCTGGCGATCCGGCCTACCTTCAATCCCAATGATTTCCGGCACACCACTCCCGCGCTTCTGCGCGATCACGCGGTGAGCGATGTCTATGAGCCGGGATCGACGTTCAAGCTGGTGACGTACGCCTCGGCCATCGACCAGCATATCGTCAAGCCCGATGACATGATCGATTGCCAGGGCGGCGCCATCACCTTCAACGGCCGCACCATTCACGACGACCAGGTCGGATCACTACGGCGTGATCACGGTACAGGAAGCCTTGGAGCACTCAAGCGATGTCGCCGCGGTCAAGCTGGCGCTGCGCATGGGCAAGGACAATTTCTATAAATACATCCGCGACTTTGGCTTTGGTGCGCGGTCCGGATTGGAGCTGCCTGGCGAGACACGCGGGCTGCTTCGGCAACCGGCCAAGTGGGGATCGACGTCTATTGGTTCCATCGCCATTGGGCAGGAAGTCGGTGTGACGCCCATTCAGCTTGTGTCGATGGTTTCGACCATCGCCAATGGCGGAGTGTATATGCCCCCGCACGTCCTGCTGGCCGAGCAGGGCAAAGATGGCAAGGTTGCAGGGCAATCCGCAACACAGCTCGCGGCCCATCCTTTCCACGGCGGCGAAGAATTGCCCGATCCATTGCCACCCGGAGCGCACCGCGTCATCAGCACGATGACGGCGGCGGAGATGCGCAAGATGATGGAAGCGGTAGTGCTCTACGGTACAGGCAAAGGCGCTCAGCTTAACGGCTACTCGTCGGGTGGCAAGACCGGCACCGCGCAGAAGATCGATCCGGCAACGCACACCTATTCGAAGACCATGCACATCGCATCGTTCACCGGGATCGCTCCTGTGAACTCGCCGGTGATCGCGGTCGCAGTGGTTCTCGATAATCCCAAGGGCGGCGGTGTTTCCTACTATGGCGGCGCGGCTTCGGCTCCGGTGTTTACGCAGGTGGCACAGGAGACGCTCGAGTATCTTGGAGTTCCGCATGACATCGATTTACGCCCGCTCTCGGCATCGAAAAATCTCACCGCAAAGGATGTAGAGCCGGAACATGAAGAGACCGGCGATGCCAGCGCGCTCGTTGCGGCGATGAACGATCTGCCCGCCGACGATCCGCTGCGCGAATCGATCAGCAACGCGCGCTCCAGCCTGAAAGAAGCGCAGAACGCGAAGATGCAAAAGCAGGCTGAGACGCATAAGAGTGAAAAGCCGCAGCAGGCTGCGGTGACCGAGGCGCAGAACAAGGCTGCGTCCAATCAGCCACAGGTAGTAGCCGTTTCGCTGCCGGTAGGAACGAGTGGCGTGAAGGTGCCGTCGCTTGTAGGACTGCCGATTCGCCAGGTGGTGCAGCAGGCAGCTATGGCAGGCCTGAATCTGCAGGTGACCGGCCGCGGACTGGTGCGTTCGCAGGAGCCGGCCGCTGGTTCCGTAGTTGCGCCGGGATCGCAGCTGACGGTGCACTGCGAGCGCTGATTCGTTGCTTCTTCTTGCCCATTCGTAGGCAATTCACAGTACCTTCGCGTGCCTGAAGCCGTCAGAATAGAATCGAATGCGGCATGCAGTGGCAAGAGCTAATCCGCGACATGAAAGTTCTGAAGCAGCGCAACTCCGGCGCTGTGGCTGAAATCACCAGCATTGAATACGACTCCCGGCAAGTTCGTGCTGGATCGGTGTTCGTCGCCATGCGCGGCGGCGCGACCGACGGCAGTCGTTATGTTGCAGCGGCCTTTGCACAGGGCGCGGCCGGCATCGTCACGGATTCACAGGGAGCTTTCGCGCAACTTGCGGAGGCATATCCGGCATTGCCGCTTCTATATGCAGAGCACGGTCGGCCGCGCTCGCGCAACTCTCGGCCGCGTTCTTTGGGCATCCGGAGCGCAGGCTTCGAGCTACTGGCGTAACCGGAACCAACGGCAAAACGACGACCGCATTTCTAGCGGAGTCGTTGTTGAATCACGTCGGCAGAACAACAATTCTCGTTGGCACCATCGAAAATCACATCGCAGGCGAAGTGCGCGAAGCGATTCACACAACGCCGGAATCGCGCGATCTCTTTGCCCTGATGGCCGAAGGTGTCGAGCGCGGCGCAAGTGAGCTTGTGATGGAGGTGTCGAGCCACGCGCTCGATCAGGGACGCGTCGCCGAGGTCGGCTTCGATGTTGCGATCTTTACCAACCTTACGCGTGATCATCTCGATTACCACCACACGATGGAAGAGTACTTCGCGGCCAAGCACCTGCTGTTTGACGGCCCGTTATCCGGGCGCCTCGCGTGGCTGTTCTGAATGCGGACGATTCGTACAGCAATGATCTGGCAGCCGCAGCGAGTGCAGCAGGAGCAGCCATCGTCACATATGGCATGCGGGCTAAGGCTGACTGGCGCGCGGAAAATCAGCGGTTTACCCCCGGCGGCGCGGAGTTTCGTTTGATTACTCCGGAGAGTGAGGCGTTGATTCATTCGCATCTTGCCGGAGAGGTCAATGTGCTCAACATGCTGGCCGCACTGGCCGCCGCTCACGCACGAGGAGTGGATGTTGCAACGCTGGCACAGGCAGCACCGCTATTGCGGCCAGTGCCGGGACGTTTTCAGCCGGTCAGCGCCGGTCAGCCCTTTATCGTGATCGTGGACTACGCGCATACGGATGACGCATTGCGCAATCTGACCCGGCTTGCGCGGCAACTGATCTCCAGCTCTGGTTCGCAAACAAGTGAAAAGCGGCGCGTGATCACGCTCTTTGGCTGCGGTGGCGACCGGGACCGCACCAAGCGTCCGAAAATGGGACAGGCCGCCGGCGAAGGCAGTGACATGGTTATCGTCACCAGCGACAACCCGCGCTCGGAAGATCCGGAAGCGATCATCGCAGAGATTCTGCCGGGGCTGGCCTCTACCGGCGTGGAATATCTTGTCGAGCCTGATCGTGCGGCAGCCATCGCATTGGCGCTTTCACGTGCACGCGCCGGCGACGTGGTCCTGATCGCAGGCAAGGGGCATGAAACGCAGCAGATTCTTTGCGGCGGAGCGATCTTCTTCTCCGACGCTCAAGTTGCTCTTTCCGCATTGCGCTTGATGGGCTATGGTGGAGAGCAATGAATCTTACATTGGCAGAGGTAGCCCTGGGCGCAGGGGCAAAGCTTGAGGCGCCCGCAAGCTCGCAGGGCATAGGCGCGCTGGTCGCGTCAGGATATTCGATTGATTCGCGCACGATCGCAGCAGGAGAGCTTTTCTTCGCCGTGCGTGGCGAGCGTCTCGACGGACATGCCTTTGTCGCTGCTGCGCTGGAGCGCGGCGCTATTGGCGCAGTGGTCTCCGTGTCATCGTTTGGCAAGTCTTCCAAATGCAGCACTGGCTGCGCCGCTGCTCATTGTCGAAGATCCGCTGGTTGCGTTGCAGACACTCGCTGCACATGTTCGCCGCCAGTGGGGGAAACGCGTTGTGGGCGTGACCGGCAGCGCGGGCAAGACCTCGACCAAGGATGCGGTGGCCGCGGTGCTCACAGCGAAGTTTTCCGTGCTCAAATCACTCGGCAATCTCAACAACGGGTTTGGCCTGCCGCTTCAATTGCTGCGCCTGGAACCGGAGCACGATTACGCAGTGATTGAGATGGGCATGAATCATGCGGGTGAAATCGCCCAGCTCTGCCGTATTGCCGCGCCTGACTGGGGCGTTGTCACCAATGTGGGCATGGCGCATGTGGAGAACTTTCCAGACGGTCAGTCCGGGATTGCCCGCGCCAAATATGAATTGATAGAAGCATTGCCGCCGAATGGAGTAGCTTTCCTTAACTGCGATGACCGTTATGTGAGCCAGTTCGGCCGCGATTTTCCAGGCAAGACTGTCTATTTCGGCGCCGGTCCGTGCTCCGATCCGTTGATTACGGAGATTCACGAGGGCGAGCAGCTCCAGATCAAACTCGTTTCGGATGGCCGGACAGCTGCGCTGAATCTTTCGCTGCTCGGCCGCCACAATGCGGTGAATGCCGCCGCTGCGATCGCCGTTGGACGGGAAGCAGGCGTCCCGCTCGATGCCGTCATTCGCGCGCTCGAAGAGTTGAGACCCGGAGACAAGCGTGGCCAGGTGTTGAGCATCGATGGCGCAACCGTTATCAACGACGCGTATAACTCGAACCCGGAAGCTCTGAAATCGATGATCCGCACACTCTCGGCGCGACCTGCGACGCGACGCATTCTGGTGGCGGGCGAGATGCTGGAGCTTGGCGATTTTGCCGCGGAGCTGCACGCCGAGTGCGGCAAAGCGGCGGCCGAGGCTCATATCGATGTAATCGTCGGCGTGCGCGGATATGCCGCCGATCTTGTTCGCGGAGTAACGGAGGCTGCTGTGCCGGGAGTGGCGACGATTTTTCTGCAAGATGCGGATACGGCCGGCGAATGGCTCAAGGACAATTTGAGGCCAGGCGATGTCGTGATGGTCAAAGGATCGCGCGGCGTGCGCCTGGAGCGGGCGATCGATGTCTTGATGCAGCATGAAGACGCCAGGTAGTCACTGTTCCATTACGCTCGCGAGCACGCTTGACCTGTAGAATCGCTTAGGACCCCCTACCGGTATCTGGAGGCCACTTGCTTTACTGGCTGCTCTATCAAAAGCTGTTCCCGTTACTTTCATCCCTTCCGCATCTTCCGGTTCATCACCTTCCGCACGGCGTTTGCTTCGCTGACGGCATTGCTGATCGGCCTGGTGATCGGCCCGTTTGTCATCGAAAAGCTGCGTCAGTTCCAGATCAGCCAGTATGTGCGCGAAGACGGCCCGGAGTCGCACAAGAAGAAGACGGGCACGCCTACGATGGGCGGGGTGCTGATCGCGATTGCATGCTGCTGCCCACGCTGCTGTGGTCCGACCTGACAAATCCGTTTGTCTGGCTCGTAGTGCTTTCCACTTCGGCATTCGGAGCCATTGGCTTTGCCGACGATTACATCAAGGTCGTCAAGCGCCGCAATCTCGGCCTGACGGCGCGCGCCAAGCTTATGTGGCAAGGCATAGCCGCGGTTGGCGTTGCGGTGGCACTTGCGGTGCTTGAGCAGTTCCGCATGTTTTCAACACAACTTACCGTGCCGTTCCTGAAACAGTTTCGGCCCGATCTGCAATGGCACTGGTGGCCGGCGACCCTGCCACATCTGCATTTTCTGGTTTTTGCGCCCTTCGTCATCTGGGTGGTGATTATCCTGGTGGGCTCGTCCAACGCGGTCAATCTGACCGATGGTCTCGATGGCCTGGCGATCGGATGCACCATCATCGCCGCCGGCGCTCTTACTGTGCTGACGTACGTGAGCGGCCATATCGTGTTTTCCGATTATCTCGAGCTGCAGCGCATGCCGCTGGTCTCGGAGGTCACCATCTTCTGCGGAGCGATGGTGGGCGCATCCATCGGCTTTCTCTGGTATAACGCCCATCCCGCCGAGGTCTTCATGGGCGATGTGGGTTCGCTGGCCATCGGCGGCGCAATCGCGACGGTTGCCGTGATCATCCGGCAGGAGCTGCTGCTGCCCTTTATCGGGGGCATTTTTCTCATCGAGGCCGTCTCCGTCATGCTGCAGGTAGGCAGCTACAAACTACGGAAGAAGCGTATCTTCAAGATGGCTCCCTTGCATCATCATTTTGAGCTGCTGGGATGGCGGGAGTCGAAAGTCATTGCGCGGTTCTGGATCGCAGCTCTGGTGTTTGCACTGTTTGCACTCACCACGCTGAAACTGCGTTAAACAGCCATGCCGCAGTGCCTCTGAATGACACAATGAATCTTGGCGTACAGGCGGAATTTTCGGGAGCGGGAATGGAGTTAAAGGGAAAGAAAGTTCTGGTCGTAGGGTTAGGAAAGTCCGGCCTGTCCGCTGCCCTGTTTCTGCGCCGCCAGGGAGCGCAGGTGACCGTCTCCGACATGCGCAGCGCCGCAGCACTGGCCAAGGAGATTCCCGCACTGCTCGAGCACGGCATCATGGTCGAGACGGGCGGTCATGGACTGCTCACCTTCCGCCGACAGGACCTGATCGTCGTCAGTCCCGGCGTGCCTCTGGATACGCCCGAACTCGCGCAGGTGAAAGCCTTTGGACTGCCAGTCATCGGTGAACTGGAACTGGCGTCGCAATTTCTCAAGGGCAAGATCCTCGCCATCACCGGTTCAAACGGCAAGACGACAACCACCGCGCTCACCGGCGAGATTTTGGCCGCAGGCGGGATTGAGGCCACTCGGTCGGTGGCAACATTGGCGTGCCGGTCGTCGATCTGATCGACCAAAGCGCGGACGACAGCTGGTCGGTGCTCGAGGTTTCGAGCTTTCAGCTGGAGAGCACTGAGCTCTTTCACCCGCAGATTGCCGTCATTCTGAATATCACGCCCGATCATCTGGATCGCCACGGCACCTTTGAGAACTACGCCCTGGCCAAGGAGCGCATTTTCAGCGCGCAGACCGAGCGAGGACTGGCTGGTGCTGAACGCCGGTAACGCCCGCGCCGCCGCGGCTGCCGCACGCACGATGGCGCGAGTCTTCTGGTTTTCAATCGAAGCATTCGGTAGTGCAGGGCGCATGGGTGGAGGATGGCTGGATCGTATTTCGCGCCGCGCCAGAGGACGAGCCTCTCGAGCGGATTGTGCCGCTGAGCCGGATTCCGCTCAAGGGCGCGCACAACGTCGAGAATGTACTCGCCGCAGTTTGTGCGCACGTCTCGCCGGGCGGATGCTGCGGCTGTGGCGATCGGCCGCGTCGAAGATCTTCAAGGCGGTCGAGCATCGGCTGGAGTTTGTTGCCATCGACAACGGCGTCGAGTATCTACAACGACTCCAAGGCCACGAACGTCGATGCTGCGGCCAAGGCCATTGCGGCTTTTCCCGGCGGCATTCATCTGATCCTGGGCGGCAAGGACAAGAACTCCAACTATGCGCGATTTGTCCGATTTGCTGCGCCGACGCGTTAAGGCCGTTTACACCATCGGCTCCGCGGCGGCAAAGATCGAGATCGCAGATTCGCGGGATGGTTCCGATTGTCTCTTGCGAGACGCTGGATCAGGCGGTAGCGGCCGCGCGCGCCGGCCGCGCATCCGGGCGATGTGGTGCTGCTGTCGCCGGCGTGCTCCAGCTTCGACCAGTTTGAGAATTACGAGCATCGCGGCCGGGTCTTCAAGGAACTGGTGCTCGAACACGTCGGAGCGAAGGGAGTGCGATAGCGTATGGCGAAGCGCGTCGGCGTCGACAAATGGCTGTTCTTCACCACGCTCTCGCTGGTCGTGGTGGGCCTGGCATGGTGTTTTCTGCTTCAGCAGTCATGGCGCAGGCGCGCTTCGGCTCGCCGTACACCTTTCTTCGGCCGCCAGGCGCTGTGGGCACTTCTCGGTGTCGTCGCCATGGTGGTGCTCGATGCGGGTCGACTACCGACGTTACAACTCGAAGCAATTTATCTACGCCGCTATGGGCATCACCTGGCTGCTGCTGCTGGCGGTCTTTGCCGTTCCCGGCTCGCACGCCACGCACCGCTGGATTCGCTTCGGCCCGATTCTTCACTTTTCAGCCTTCTGAAATCGCCAAGCCCATGCTGGCGATTTTCCTGGCCTGGTTTCTGCATACACGGCTGAACGCGATGCGCGACTGGAAACACACGCTGCTTCCCGCCGCGTTTCCGCGTCTTCTTCATCGCGCTCATTGTGAAAGAGCCTGATCTTGGCACTGCGCTGGTGATCTTCGGCATGACTGTGCTTGTATTGCTGCTGGCCGGGATGGAGTGGCGCTATGTGCTGGGCATTTTTGCCGCTGTCGCTCCAGTCGCTGGCGGCGTTGCTCGTTTTCGTGCCGTGGCGCCTGGCGCGTCATGAAAGTGTTTCTGCACCCGGAAGCCGACCCGCAAGGCGCTGGCTTTCACATCAACCAGTCGCTCATCGCCGTAGGCACCGGCGGCTGGACCGGCCGCGGCTACATGGAAGGCGTGCAGAAGCTCTTCTATCTGCCGGAGCCGCATACCGACTTCATCTTTGCCAATATCTGCCGAAGAGCTCGGATTCATCGGCGCGATGTTCCTCGTTCTGCTCTTCGTCGTGCTGGGCGTTCGCGGGCTGCGAGCGGTTTTTCTGCTGCGCGATCCCTTCGCCCGGCTGCTGGCCTTCGGCATTACTGTCACCATTCTCATTCAAGCCTTCTTCAACATGAGCGTCGTGGTTGCCCTGCTGCCGACCAAGGGCATCACGCTGCCCTTCGTCTCCGACGGAGGAACCTCGCTCTGCATCATGCTCGCGTGTATCGGAATACTGTTGAATCTAACCCGCGAGATCGAGTAGCTTGGCGGACTCGCTTCCATCTCATTCTGCACCTCGCATCGTGATCGCAGGCGGCGGCACGGGCGGCCACATCATTCCTGCCCTCGCGATCGCCCGCGAACTGGCAGACCGGTATCAAGCGGAAATCCTCTTCATTGGCACGGCACGCGGGCTTGAGTCGCGGCTCGTCCCCCAGGCTGGCTTCAAGCTCGAGCTGATCGAAGTGGGTCCGCTCAATCGCGTTTCGCTCGCTACGCGGATGCGTACGGTCGCGCAACTTCCCATGAGCGTCCTGTCCTGCATGCGCTTCCTGCGCGAGTTTCGCGCCGACGCTGTTTTGGGCGTGGGCGGCTACGCGTCAGGACCTGCGATGGCCGCGGCTCTGTTGAAACGGGTTCCGGCGATGGCCTTTGAACCAAATGCGGTGCCGGGGATGGTCAACCGGATGGTCGGCAGATATGTACAGGCCGCGGCGGTGAATTTTCCGCCTGCCGCGAAGTGGTTTCGCAACGCCGAGGTGACGGGAATTCCGGTGCGGTCCGAGTTCTTTTCGATTGCAGCTCAGCCGCCGGCCAACCCGCATCTACTCATCTTCGGTGGCTCGCAGGGTGCGAGAATCTTCAACACCCTTCTGCCGCCGCTGGCTCCGGCTCTGCTGGAATCGGTGCCCGCGCTGACGTTGCTTCATCAGGCAGGGGCAAAGAATGCCGACGCAACCCGCTCAGCCTATGAGGCTTCTGGCGCCGATCCCGCGCGATGGCGAGTCGAGTCTTTTCTCGATGATATGGCGGCGCAGTTTGCCGCGGCGCATCTGGTTCTGGCCCGGAGCGGCGCTTCGACAGTTGCCGAGCTGGCAGCGGCGGGTAAACCATCTCTTCTTATTCCCTTTGCCGCTGCCGCCGACGATCATCAGCGCCGCAACGCCGAAGTGATGGTCGAGGCCGGGGCGGCTGTGATGATTGAGGAGCGCGAGCTGGATCAGCCCAGCCGCATCATCGAGACGATTCGCAATATGCTCTGCGACACCGCTGCCTTGCAGGAAATGTCTTTCCAGGCGCGAACCCTCGCTCATCCTTCAGCAGCCAGCCAAATCGCCAAAATTCTGATAGGACTGGCCCTGCGATCCAACCGCTGATCGGTCGCGCTTCATTCGCCCTGCATTTCACACAAAACAAAGGGGACGAGCCGAAGCCCGTCCCCTTTGAGGCACCGATTATGGTTATCGGTGACCACCGCCGTGGCCGCCACCACCGCCGTGGAATCCGCCACCACCGCCGCCGTGGAACCCTCCGCCGCCGCCGAAGCCGCCGCGAACCGCGCCGCCGCCGCGGTATGCACCGCCTGCGCTACCGCGATATCCGTTGTAACCGGGGCGTGCTCCGCCATAAGCCGCGCGACCGCCATAAGCTGCCCGACCGCCATAAGCTGCCCGACCGCCGTAGGCTCCGCGACCGCCATAATAGCCCGAACGTGCGCCGTAGTATCCGCGTCCACCGTAGCCGTACCCACGTCCGTAGCCGTATCCGTATCCGCGGCCATACCAACCGTGGCCCCAACCCCAGCCATACCAGGGACCTACGCCCAGGAAGATGCCGTTAGTGAACCAGCTCGAGCCATAGTAGCCGTAGGGTGCGCAGGAATACGGGTAATAGTTGTAGTAGCCGTAGGAGCAATCGGGAGGACCATAGGCATAAGGAACGGGAGCAACCACTGGACCGATTCCGACTCCCACAAAGACGCGGGCCTGGGCCTGTGTCGAAAAGGACAGGACCACAGCAAGAGCCGCAGCGACAAAAACCAAGCGAAGATAACGCATTTCAAACCTCCTTAGGCATACCGGCCTTCGATCAACCCAACTCGGGCGGCTGACGAGGACTCTTTCGAGCTTCCCGGTAAACCTGTGCCGCGCTTGCGGCACCATCATTCTATTTAACGCAGCTTCACGCGGGAAGTTGCGCTTTTCTTCTTTGTTGAGCGATATTGCCGCAGGGTTGCGTGAATCTTTCCCCAGCGTCAATCACGCCCAGGAACAACGTGGCCCCTTCCCCGGTTCGAGAAGAGGCCATGCTGCGAGAACGAAGCAGCAAAGACCGGTTTTAACGCCGGTCAAATCCGCGGCCGGCACCGCGGTCATAACCGCGCGTGTACCCGCGGTCAAACTCACGAACAGGGTGGTTGAAGCGGGCGACTCCGTATCCGCCACCGAATGCCCATCGGCCGGGAACCCAGATACCGGCGTTGTAGTAGCCGGCCGTCCAGACATAGCCGTCACCAGGGCAGGGCGGAATGTAGTTGTCGGCCACCACAGGACCACCGACCGCTACGCCAACCTGGAAACCAGGTCTGTAGTCCCGAATCACAGGCCGCTCATAGCCCCGGTCACGGAAGGCCGGATACACGGCCGGACGATGAAAATCGCGAACCTGAGCCTGAGCGCCGGCCGCGCCCGCGGCAAACAAACCAGTCATCAAAGCAGTTCCGAACATCCAGTTCCGCATCGTATTCCGCATAACAACCTGCCTTTCGTTCCGGGTTCTAAGAAGCCTTGCAACCAGGAACCGCGAGCCGCTGGAGGGAAGCTTGTCTATTGCTGCTGCCCTTTCAGCTCGCCTTTCATGTACTGTGCAAACACGGCTTTTTGCAGGAGTTGCGAGACTTTTGTGGTAGCCGCTAAAAATAAATTTGCGCAACTTCCGGGTTGCGGCCGGGTTGCGATGCGCGATCTCAATTGCCGTCTACCGCAGCAGCAGAGCTTCCACACGCATGGGTGGTAACCTTGCCTTTACAGGATGTTCATTCAGAAGCAGCACGTACACTTCATCGGAATCGGTGGTATCGGAATGAGCGGTATCGCCGAGATTCTGCTCAATCTCGGCATGCGGGTATCGGGCTCTGACCTGCGCCGAAGCGCCATTACCGATCGCCTCGCCTCGATGGGAGCAACCATCTGCGAGGGGCACAAAAACGGCAATCTGGGCGATGCTTCCGTAGTCGTCACCAGCTCCGCGGTGAGTTCTGAAAACCCCGAGGTGAAAGAAGCGCGGGAGCGAAAGATTCCCGTCATTCAGCGCGCGGAGATGCTCGCCGAGCTGATGCGTTTGAAGTACGGCATCGCCATCGCCGGGATGCATGGTAAGACGACCACAACTTCATTGGTTGCATGCGTGCTGGCTACCGGCGGCCTTGATCCAACGGTGGTTGTTGGCGGACGCGTCGATGCCCTCGGCTCCAATGCGCGACTTGGCAGCTCGCAGTATCTCGTGGCCGAGGCGGATGAAAGCGACCGCTCCTTTCTGAAACTCTCCCCGATTCTCGCCGTGGTCACCAATCTCGACCGCGAACACATGGACTGCTACCGCGACATGGAAGACGTCGAGTCGGCCTTCCTGGCCTTCATGGACAAGGTGCCGTTTTACGGGGCGATTGTTGCTTGCCTCGACGATCCACTGCTGGCCGGCGTTCTGCCGCGCGTGAAGCGGCGCGTCTTTACGTATGGCGTCGCAGCGGAGGCCGATTACCGGCTCGAGATTCTTGATGGCGAAACGGGAGCTGGTGACGGGCCGGCCTGCGCAGCCAGTGGATTCCGTCGTTTTCGGGTCGTGACGGCAACGGGAATTCTTGGGCCGTTCGAGCTGCGGGTTCCGGGCCGCCACAACATCCTCAACGCCACGGCGGCCGTTGCCATCGCCTGTCAGCTTGAGGTGCCGGCCGACAAGATTGCCGAGGGCTTTGCCAAATTCAACGGCGTCGACCGGCGCTTCCAACTACGCGGCCGCGTCAACGGCGTCAGCGTGGTGGACGATTACGGCCACCATCCCACCGAGATCGCCGCGACGCTCGCGGCCGCGCGCGAGTGCGGCTACGGCAAGATCCATGTCATCTTTCAGCCGCACCGCTACTCGCGTACCCGCGATCTGCTGCATGAGTTTGGCGGAGCTTTTACGCTGGCGGATTCCGTGACTGTTCTGCCCATCTACGCCGCAAGCGAAGAGCCGATTCCGGGAGTCACGGCAGAATTGCTGGCTGCCGGTATTCGCGGTGTCACGGCCACTTATGTGCCGGACTTTACAGTGGCCGAGAGTCACGCGCTTTCGCTCGCCAACCCAGGCGACCTGATCCTTACTCTGGGCGCAGGAAGCGTCAGTCAGCTTGGGCCGCAGTTGCTTGCTACCCTTGAGGATCAGCTCTCGGAGAGAACCACGCAGCCTAGAGCCGAAGCAGGGATAGTGTGATGTATCCGGTATCTGCCATGCAGGCATTTTCTTGATGAAAATGCCTGCGGAGATCGGCGATTCACCTTACATCAACCCTGCTTCTGCTTCAGTCTTGCTTGAGCGGGTCGGCAATCGGGCAGCTCACCTTCTCCTATTTGGACAACTCTCTTTGGATATGTAACTGCCCTTGCGCAATATTTATTCTCTGATCGGTCGAGGATGCGCCACAGCACCAGTCCGAGAAATTGAACGTCTCACCAGAATGTTTTTGTCGAACCGAAAAACTTGCGTTGTCCAGCGGCCTTCCAACCTCGGCCTTTGGGATCTGCTTCAAAGGAAGCACCAGAAATACAGATCCCTTGCCTGCAACGGTCGCCTGACCATCCAGATCTAACAGCACTGCTGTCTCTTGATCCACGCCGATGCCACGAATACCCGGATCTTCCGAAGCCTGTATCCGTGCCATGAACACCAGCAGACGCCCCATGCGCTTGCGCCGTGAGAAATGTGTGTCGGTGATGATGTCCCTGAGGATCGGGATATCGAGAAATCCATGGGCCAGCGTGATCCGCGGCCCCATCGGGTCCATCATGGCCGTTTTGGCATCCAGGTTCGGATCGTCGGGCTTGTCTCCCTGCGCGGAATAAGCCCATTCACCCATCACCGCCAGTCCCGCGCTCGTACCACCCAGCGGCACCCCGCGCTTGATTGCAGCATTCAGCTCCTGCTGTACCGGCGTTCCCATCCAGAAATTGATGTACTTAGCCTGGTCGCCGCCGGCGATAAAGATCGCCTCGGCGTTCGCGATGGTCTCGGCAACGAATGGATCTTCAGCCGCTTCCCGGCTGGGCAGAATCAACGTCGCGACTGAGTTGAGCGGGCAGAGCTTCCGCACATAAGGGTTGTAGTCGTCGTCGCCCGAGGCCCGCAGAATGAGGAAATCGCCGCCGTTGGCGCGCTGGCAGAGCCAGCGAAAAGCCTCGTCCAGATCGGTCCCGCCACCCATCAGCGCAAAGCCCGCTGTCGTCTTCGGCGCAACATCCGCCGCAGATCCGGTTCTAAGATACTGATAGGGATGGCCGCTCTGCGTCTGCGCGTGGCCCGTGAGAGCCGTGAGGACGCAAATGGTCGAGATCCGGCCGAAGAAGATCGGCATCTTCATTTGCTTCGCTGACTTGAGCAACATTGCTCCAGCTTAACGCCTTGAGAAGTGAATCCCTTTGCACAGGAGTTTCCTCCTGCCGCGAACGGTCATCATTGCGCGGCAGCGGCGGTTCGGTGTCGGTTATGATGGCCGGGCGGCGCTGTGTTGCGGCAAAGGGGAAGGAGCCGATAAAAGACGCATGAGAAATGTTGCCGTTCTGATCCTTGCCGTGCTCGCGTTTAGCACCGCCGCGTCTCCGCAGGAGGATTCGTCGATTCTGCGCCAGGCCGGGCATTGCCTGGTTGAGGGCCGGGACGCGAAAAAGCTGCTGCGCCATGACCGCAAGGAGCTGAACCTCGGCTATTACATCGACACCACGGCTTATCCCGGCGAGCGCACGCTCTATATCGTGGATTACGAAGACACGAACCCGTCCAAAGGACAGGCGAAGGGATTGGCGTTCGTCTTTTTTCTCGGCGACCGCGATAACCGCACCGTTTTTCGCCTGGAAAACAACGCGACCTTCGTCCGGCGCAGACGCGGCAACAGCATTGATTTCATTGAGCCGCCGCTGGGTGGCGTATGGACCGAGGAGCACCTGGAAGCCGCCATCGAACACATCAATGGGCAGGGTGTTGTCGCCTTCCGGGTCAAGGATCTCAAGGAGAAATTTCCTGACATCCGCTGCGAGTCCTACTCCGACGCGCGTTGAGCGGTAACCTGGTGGATTCCCCGGCCCGAATGAGAACGGAATCCATCCCTGCCGCCGCTATAGTGAAGTCTGGCGATTCTCACGACCTTGCTCAGGCGTGACATCTAAGAGTTATCCAACTCGAACCACCCTCTGGGACGACCAGGACCCGGCAGACGGAGCTGCGCCGCAGCCAACCCCGAACCGGACAGCCTGGCGTGCCCCTTCGGCTGTCCTTTCCGGAGAGCGAAGCAGTCGTCGCGTCGTGAACGCGATGCCCGCTGCCGCCGACCCGGAGGACGGTGGCCCAGTCCCACGGCGAACCAGGTTTGCGGCTGTCCGCACGCCCTGGTGGCGTCCCCGCAGCACTTTTGGCCGCATTTTGCTCGGAACAGCAACCGTGCTGGTCGTGGGCGGATTGGTGACCATAAGCGTCATTACGCGCCGCTTCCTGCTGCATGACGCGCACTTCCGCATCCAGAGCACGGCCGGCATCGAATCCAGTGGCTTGGGCGAGGTCAGCCGCTCCGAAGTGCTGCCGGTCTTCGGCGAAGATATCGGCCGCAACGTCTTCTTCGTGCCTCTTTCCGAGCGCCGCAAAGAGCTGGAAGAGATTCCCTGGGTGCGTCAGGCAACGGTCATGCGCTTCCTGCCCAACCGGCTCAGCGTGAGCGTCGTGGAGCGGACTCCTGTGGCTTTCGTCCGCGAAGGCACGCACATACAACTGGCCGATGCCGATGGCGTCATCCTCGATATGCCGCCGGCCATGATGGCCCGTCACCACTACTCATTTCCGGTGCTCACCGGCATCAATGAGCGCGATTCACTTGCTGCTCGGCGAGCACGCATGGCGCTCTATCTCAAGTTCATCTCGGAGCTCGACGCCGGTGGCCAGCACCAGAGCGAGCAGATCTCCGAGATCGATCTCTCCGATCCGGAAGATTTGAGAGCCACCATGCCCGAGCAGGGAAGCGACATCCTGGCGCATTTTGGGCAGGACCACTTTCAGCAGCGGCTTCAGGTATACAAGGCGCATATCGACGGCTGGCGGCAGCAGCACCCAAGACTGACCGGCGTCGATCTGCGCTACGACGATGAAGTGCCATTGGAGATCGGACCGGCCGATCCAACGGCGGCGCAGGCTGAGACTAGCACGCCGGTGAACCCAGCGAGTAACTATACGGCAACGCCAAAAACGGCGACAAAGAAAACAGCGCCTCCGTCGCACAAGGTTGAGGAAGCGAAGCGGCGTGCAGCACGACTGCGCGCTGAGAGACTCAAGGCCGCGCGCGCCAGGGCCAGCCATGCAGCGCATCTGGCTGCGTCAACGATACAGGGGCAATAGCAGAGGGAAGACGCGCACGATTCATCGGGGTTATCGAGAGCGGAGCGAACAGCGGATTCGGCAGACGGGAACGAAGGACGATGAGCCAGAAGCAGGAAAACCTGATCGTGGTGCTCGATGTGGGCTCAGCTTACACGCGGGTGCTTGCGGCTGACTTGAACGAAGGCGCACTGCGCTATCGCGCCCATGCGGTTGTGGAGTCGGCGGGAATGCGCAAGGGGCTCATCGCCGAGCTGGGGCCCGCTGCGCGTGCGGTCAAGGCGGCCTTCGACCGCGCCGAGCAGTCGGTCCGCGTCAACATCGACGAATGCACCGTCGGCGTTGGCGGCCCCAACATCATGGGCGTCAACACCACGGCTGGGCTCAATTTCGGCACGCGCATGCGTGAGATCAGCAAGGACGATGTCTCGATCGCCGTCGAGCGCGCCCGCGGCGTTACGCTGCCGCATGATCGCGAGATCCTGCATCTGCTCACGCGCCAGTTTGTGCTCGACGATCAGCCCGGCATTCACGATCCCGTCGGCATGGTGGGCAGCCGTCTCGAAGTCGATCTGCACATGTCTACCTGTTCGGCCAGCGCACAACAGAGCATCATCACCTGCGCCAATCGCGCCGGACTCGAAGTGACCGACACTGTCTTCGAAGCGCTCGCTTCGGCCGAAGCCACGCTCACCGCGGACGAGCGCGAACTGGGCGTCTGCGTTCTCGATATCGGCGCGCATTCCACGGAGCTGATCGTCTTCTTCGAGGGCGCCGTTGCGCATACCGGCAGCATCCCCTTCGGTGGCCATCATTTCACCAATGATCTCGCCGTGGTTCTCCAGATGCCGGTTGCGCAGGCCGAACAATTGAAGATGCGCTACGGTCATGCCGTGGTCACAGCGGTGCCCCAACTCGACGAGATCGAGATTCGCAATCCGCATCCCACAATGATCCGTCATCGCATGGTTGCCGAGATTCTTGAGCCTCGTGCGCGCGAGCTTATTCGATATGGTGCGTCGCAGCCTGCGCGATGGCGGAGTGTTGGGCGCGCTTGGCTCGGGCTGTGTGCTGACCGGTGGTGGAGCGACTCTGCCGGGACTACTCGACGTGGCCGAAAGCATTCTGCATGTGCGCGCGCGCATTGGCCAGCCGGTGCAGCTCTCACGCATGCCCGGCGAACTCACGCATCCGTCGTATACGACTCTGATCGGCATGCTGCTCTATGCACATAGAAAACGAGTAACACGTACCGCAGACAACAACAGTTTGCGCGCCAAACTGCGGGCAATTTTCGCAGCAAGTTTGTAGTATCGAATTTGAAATGCCAGGGAGGCCGGGGAGGCAACACACGATGGAGCAGATGGAACGCCGCAGCCCAACAATCATCCCGAATCATGCACACGCCGGTTTCCGACGCGATGCGCATCCAGTTTCACGATGAATTCCGCACGGCGCGCGCATCAAGGTCATCGGCGTTGGCGGCGGCGGAGGCAACGCGGTCAATCGCATGATCTCGGCCAGCTCGAGGGCGTCGAGTTCATTACGGCGAATACGGATGTGCAGGCTTTGCAAGCTCTCCCAGGCTCCCGTCAAGCTGCAGCTCGGCGTGCGGCTGACCTCCGGCCTTGGCGCGGGAGCAAATCCCGACGTGGGCCGCCGCGCGGCTCTCGAAGATTCCGACAAGATCATCGAAGCTCTCGAAGGCGCGGACATGGTGTTCGTCACCGCGGGCCTCGGCGGCGGCACAGGCACGGGCGCGGCGCCAGTGATTGCCTCGCTGGCAAGTGAGATGGGCATTCTCACCGTCGCCGTGGTGACGCGGCCCTTTGCTTTTGAAGGCAAGCGCCGTCTGCAGCAGGCCGAGCGCGGCATGGCCGAGTTGCTCGAGATCGGTCGACACCATGATCGTCATCCCCAACGAAAAGCTGCTCGCGGTCGCGAAGGACGCAGGCTTCTTCGAATCCTTCCGCGTTGCCGACGATGTCCTGCGGCAGGGCGTGCAGGGCATCTCCGACATCATCACGATTCCCGGCATCATCAACCGCGACTTCGCCGACGTAAAAACGACCATGGCGGGCATGGGCCATGCTGTCATGGGCACGGCGATCCGCTCAGGCGAGAATCGCGCCATCGAAGCTGCACAGGCCGCGATGGCCTCTCCGCTGCTGGAAGAGGGCGCAATCGACGGAGCGCGCGGCATCCTGATCAATATCACCGGTTCCAGCACCCTGAAGCTTTCCGAAGTGAACGCGGCCTCGTCGCTCATTCAGACTTCAGCTCACGAAGACGCGAACATCATCTTCGGCGCGGTTCTCGACGAAACCATGGGCGACGACGTCAAGATCACGGTTATCGCCACCGGCTTCCGCGATCAGATGCCCGAACGGCGAGCCCGCATGCTCGACGTAGAGGCGACTCCCGTTGTCTCCGTCCCGGTCGTAGCCCCGGATTCGTGGATGACGGAACCGGCCGTTGCTCCGCTCCGCTTCATGAGCGAGATGGAAGAAGACGAGCCGCAAGAGGCGACGCTGCAGGCCTGGAAGCCAAGCGAGCCCATCGTCGAGTCTGCCGCCATGACGGCAACGGAACCGGCCGGCATCATGACCGCTGCCGTGGTGGTTGCTCCGGCAGAGACTGAAACGGCCGTCGAGCCGGCGCCACTAATATCCGACAGCGAGCCCTCGCCGCTGCGGGAGTTCGCAGGCAGGTTTGCGGAGACGGCCGAAGTTGCCGTTGCTCCCGCTCGACCACGGTTTGCAGAACTGGCCGAAGCTCCGACCTACGCTCCGCTGCCCCGGGACTATGCGACGGACATGCACTCGTCCACACCAGACCGGAATGCTTTTTTCCATGAACCGGCTCAGACCGAGGAGCCGGATTTGGACGTGCCGGCGTTTTTGCGGCGGGGCCAGTTTTAGGGATTTGGCGGAAATCGGGGCGGGATTTCATACCCGAACCGGGCCTCGATACGCCACAAAAGAGTGATTGTCTTTCTCAACTGCGATCTGTAGAGTGCATGTAAGCTCATCGCAGAAGAAAAGCGGTTTACCGCTGTCCGACCTACCGGAAGTGCTTTGGCGGCCCGGGGCGGCGGCTATTGGATTTTGTTAATCATAGATTGGTGTGCCAGTTGATTCCTCCTGCCGATATAAGTTGAGAGGACCGCGCAAGCTAGACTGATACTGTTGCTGTCGGCGGAGAAAGACTCAAAAGCTCCCGCCGTCGCGATTCCACATCGAAGGGCGCTTTTGTGATGGGCAAAGTTGTATCCGCCGCTGTTGTGCTTGCCTTGGCTTTCTTGCTCGCGTGTGGAAACTCCTCCGCTGTCGCCGCCAATACCGCTCATGCGACTCACTCCGCCAAGCGAAAACAGGCCGGCGTTAAAGTAACGCATCACACGGCCAGTCACGCAGCGCATCCCGCGGTAAAGACAGCTTCCCGAACAACTCATCACGTCGTCGCTGCGCACGGGCACATCCGCCGGGCGAGCCTCGCGTCGCGGCATCATTATTACGAGCGATTTACAGCGAGTTCGTTTGTCGCCTCGCAAGGTGACGGTGACGTCACAACCGGCGAAGATCCGACCATTCGCGCCGCGCTGATCGACGCGCTGGGCAATATGAATGGAACGGCCTTGGTGATCAATCCCGCCAACGGCCGCATCATGGCCATGGTCAATCAGAAACTGGCGCTTTCGCCCGGAGCCGAGCCCTGTTCCACGATCAAGCTTTCGGTGGCCATGGCCGCGCTTTCCGAAGGCATGGTCACGCGCGATACGCCCGTCAATCTCGGCGGTTTCCGCATGAACCTGACGGAGGCCCTGGCTCACTCGCAACAACCTGTATTTTGAAGAGCTTGGCCGCGAGCTGGGTTTTGAGCGCGTGCGCCACTACGCCACCCAGTTCGGACTTGGCGAGCTTGCCGGCTACGACATTCCCGGCGAGCAGCTCGGCACCTACCCCGAGCAAGAGATTCCAGCTTCCGAGGGTGGTGTCGGCCGCATGTGCAGCTTCGGCCAAGGCGTTTCCATGACCCCACTCCAGCTTGGAGCCTTCGTCGCAGCCATAGCCAACGGCGGCACGCTCTATTATCTGCAGCACCCGACGACGCCGGACGCGATTGCGAACTTCGAGCCCCGCATCAAACGCACCCTCGATATCGCCCGCTACATTCCGGACCTGGAAGACGGCATGGCCGGTGCCGTCGAGTACGGCACCGCGCGCTCGCTCCGCGTGAACTTCCATGAGTTCCCGGTCTTCGGCAAAACCGGCACCTGCTCCAACAATGGAACCCGCTTCGGCTGGTTCGGTTCCTTCTCCGACTCGCCACAAGGCAGCCTGGTAACGGTCTTCTTCCTGCGAGGGCGGCAGGCCGGTTTTCGGGCCGCGCGCAGCCGAGCTCACCGGCGTCTTCTACAAGAGCCTCTGGGACCGCAACTACTTCGGTGACAAGCCCAACCCGGTCACCGCGGGCAATCCGGCGGCGGTTTCAACATTCGCCGAGGGCTCAGCTCACTGATTGCGCGGTTTTGTTAGCCTGCCCTGCGGCGCTCTGGTCTCGAACCGGGCGCCGTTTGGTTTTTGCGGTTACTGAAACCCCCTCGCCAAACCACGCAGCCTGACCGTATGTCTCTCGGAAGAACTGCAGAAAAGCCCGTACCTTGGGTGAAGCGCTCAGCTTCGGCGGATAGAGCGCATATAGCTCTACCGGGTCTGGTTCCCACTCCGGCAGAATCCGCACCAGCCGTTCGGCGTCGATCTCTCGCTCAGCCATCGACTGCGACAGCAACGCGATTCCCACTCCAGCCTCGGCCAGAAGATGATTGACCGTCGGATCTGGAATCGACGCCTTGGCCGCAACCCGAACCTCACGCAGTTCACCTCCGCGCCGCAACCGCCAGACCGTATAACCGGCCGGGTGGCCGGCCTGGCTGCAACTGGTAGTGACGCAACTATGTTGAGCAAGATCGCCCGGCGTTTGCGGCAGGGATCGTTCCGCCACATAAGCAGGGCTCGCATAAGCCCCAAGCTTGATGCGCATCAGCGGCTTCACCAGCATTCCGGAGTCTTCCAGCGGTCCCGCCTTCACAACGATATCGAGATCCTCCGTATCCGGAATCTCGCTGCCGTGCAGCAAATGCAGATCCACCTGCATCTCCGGAAATGACGCAAGAAACTCCCCCAGCATCGGTCCGATAACGGATCGTGCAAAAGCAACCGGCGCGCCAATCCGCAGCCGTCCACGCGGCGTAGCCAGCAGAGCGCCGACCGCCAGCTCTGCCTCTTCTGCCTGGTCCATGATGCGCTGGCAGTGATTGCGATAGAGCTCTCCGGCCTCGGTGAGCGCCACGCTGCGGGTTGTCCGTTCAATAAGCCGCACGCCAAGCCTGCGCTCGAGCCGCCGGATTGCCCTGCTCACGCTCGATTTAGGTACCCCAAGCCTGCGAGCAGCCAGCGTAAAGCTCTGCGTTCGCGATACCTGCACGAAGAATTGCAGTTCATTGAGGTCGGTCACGATTGTTCCCCCAGTGGAACAGTGTATTGCTAATCCGTGAGATTGTCGCAGCATCAAAAACCAGTCGCGCCCAAACGGAACGTAAAAGCGGCGCAGTGAGAGGTAGAGAGATGTTTTTGATCGTTGGAGCAACAGGCAACGTGGGCAGCCAGGTAGCGGAAGAGCTTCTGGCTCGTGGTCAACAGGTTCGCGTCTTCACGCGCGACCGCGCCAAACTGGCAGATCTGGCCGGGCGGTGGGAAAAAGTCGAAGTAGCCGAAGGCGATCTATCTCAGCCGGAGAGTTTTTTTCGCGCCGTCAAGGGCATTCAGGCCATTTTCCTGATGAATGGAGCATTGGATGGAGATTCCTTCCGTCAGGTTCTTGAGGGGGCAAAGCAGCAGGGAGTACGCCGCATCGTATTTCTCTCGTCCGTTCTGGCTGCGCGGCCCGACCTGCAGATCGGCATGATGCACAAGGTCAAGGAAGACGCAATCCGGGACGCCGGATTCGAGTTCACCTCGGTGCGCGCCTCCGGCTTTATGTCCAACGTGCGCCAGTGGTCGGGATCGATCCGCGCTGAGGGCGTCGTCTATAACGCCATGGGCACCGGCAAATCCGCCCTGATTGCTCCAGAAGACATTGCTGCGGTTTCAGTTGCCGCACTGGTTTCTCCCAAGCCGCTCGGTCCAATCCTGGAAGTAACCGGCGGCGAACTGCTAACCGTTCCCGAAGAAGTGGAAATCCTGTCCAGGGCCCTCGGACGCGAGTTGCGGGTGGTAGACGTGACGACGGAGCAGGCCGCCGATGCGCTGGTCTCCAATGGCCTGCCTCGTCCTGTCGCAAACGCCGTAGCGGCCTCGTTCCAGGCGATCCGGGAGGGACGCGTGTTGGAGCTCACAAGCACGGTCAAGGATGTTACCGGCAGCGAGCCGATCCGGTTTGCTGGTTGGATAGCAAAGTATGCCGCCAGCGTCGCATAGCACAAGAACAGATCGCATCGGAACGGCAACTCTGGCATCCTATGAATACGGGCCGGCATCTGAAGCAGCGGTGTGCCGGCTCCCAGTTCGACTACAGGTCCGGTCATGTCCCTTCCGACAGAAATTCTTATCACCTACGGCTACGTACTTATCTTCGGTTGGGTCTTGCTGGAGCAGCTTGGGCTGCCCCTGCCGGCATCTCCGGTGCTTCTCGCCGCCGGAGCGCTTTCGGCCACCGAGCACATGAACTTCGCGACCGCTCTCCTGGCAGGCTCCCTGGCCTGCGTGATGGCGGACGTGAGCTGGTTCTTCTTTGGCCGCCGCTGGGGGCACGTCGTGCTTCGGCTCATCTGCCGGTTCTCGCTCGAATCCAGTACCTGCGTACGCAAGACGCACGACTCCTTTGGCCGCCGCGGAGCCTACACGCTACTCTTTGCCAAATTTGTCCCTGGACTCTCAGTCATTGCGCCGCCGGTTGCGGGGCAGACCGGCATGAGCCTGCGCCGCTTCCTGTCTTTTGATTTTGCAGGATCCATCATTTGGGTTGGCTCGCTTTTGCTGGCTGGGCGGCTCTTCGGCGACGTGATCAAAAAAAACCCGCGAGTACTCGACACCATGGGTCACTTCAGCGGCCTGCTCCTGCTGCTCGGCGTGCTCGGATTTCTCGGCTACCGCATCTATCGCCAGCAGGCCTATCTCCGCAAATTCCGCACCGCCCGGCTTGAGCCGATTGAGCTCAAGCGTATGTTGGACGCGGGCGAGCCGGTCTACATCGTCGATCTGCGTCACCCCCTGGAACTGGTGCCCGACCCATTCACGCTTCCCGGTGCGTTTCACGTCTCACCGGATGCCCTGGCTACGCGCAGTGCAGAGATTCCCCACGACCGCGACGTCGTGCTCTACTGCACCTGCCCCAGTGAAGCCACTGCAGCCAAGACCGCAATGACATTGCAAAAACTTGGCATCGATCGTGTGCGCCCGTTGCGCGGCGGCTTCGACGAATGGAAGCGCCTCGGCTATCCAATGGATCAGGTGCACCCCGGAAGCCTGGCCGAGATTTAAGACCTTCCGCGTTACGATGCCGAAGACTTCCGCTCTCCACCTCTCGTTGAGCGGCATTTGGCTAGCCCATACTCGATACACTGAGGTTGGCGCAGAAACCGACCGCGCCGGGAGCCGCATTTGGCCTATCACGATCTTCGCGAATGGATCGCCGCACTCGACAAAGCAGGCGAGTTAAAACGCATCACGGAGCCGGTGTCGCCTCGGCTCGAAATCGCCGAAATCACCGACCGCGCATGCAAACTCGGCAAGACCGGCGGACAAAGCCTCAAGACTGACACCAAAGGCAAAACATCCTCCGACGGTGGTCCCGCACTGCTGTTCGAGAACATCGTCGGCCATCCTGGCCACAAAGTGCTGATGAACCAGTTCGGCTCCACGCGGCGCATGGCCATGTCCCTCGGCGTCGAACGCCTCGATGAGATAGCCGAGCGCATCCAGAGCCTGCTGCACATGAAGGCTCCCGAAGGCTTCCTCGACAAACTCAAGATGTTGCCCCAACTCGGCGACCTGGCGCGCGTCTTCCCCAAGACCGTCTCGGCCAAAGAAGCAGCCTGCAAGCAGGTCATCCTGCGCGACAACTTCAACGTGCTCGATTTCCCCGTACTCACCTGCTGGCCGCACGACGGCGGACCATTCATCACGCTGCCCTGCGTTCACACCCGCGATCCCAAAACCGGCAAGCGCAACATCGGCATGTACCGCATGCAGGTCTATGACGAGCAAACCACCGGCATGCACTGGCAGCGGCAAAAGGTTGCCGCCGAACACTATCGTGAGGCTCTGCGCACAGCGGCCCAGGCCAATGCGGATACCGACCCTCTTGCAGCCCGGGTCGCCGCCATGGCCGAAACCTCCGGCGGTGCTTACGCTGTCGCCGACGGCCCAATCGGCGGCCTGCCCCAGGTCAAGTTCGGCCAGCTCAAAGGCTCGCGCATGGAGGTAGCCGTCTCCATCGGCTCAGATCCCGCAACAACCTTCTCGGCCATCGTCCCCGCGCCGCCCGATATCGAGGAGTACCTCATCGCCGGTTTCCTGCGCAGCAAGCCCGTCGAGATCGTCAAGTGCGAAACCGTCGACCTGGAAGTTCCCGCGCAGGCCGAAATTGTCCTCGAAGGCTATGTCGAGCTTGGCGAGTTGCGCACCGAAGGCCCCTTCGGCGACCATACCGGTTTTTACACCATGCACGATGAGTATCCCGTCTTTCACATCACCTGCATCACCCACCGCAAAGACCCTATCTACGCAGCCACCATCGTAGGCAAGCCGCCCATGGAAGACGCCTGGATGGGCAAGGCCGTCGAGCGCATCTTCCTGCCCATGATGAAGATGACGATCCCCGAGATTGTCGATATCAACCTGCCGCCCGAGGGTGTCTTTCACAACCTCATGCTGGTGTCGATCCGCAAGAGCTACCCGGGACAGGCGCGCAAAGTCATGTCGGCCATCTGGTCTCTCGGGCAGGCCATGTTCACCAAGTGCGTCGTTGTGGTGGATGAAGACTGCGACGTCCAGGACATTGGCGAAGTCGTGCTGCGCGTCACCAACAACATCGATCCGGAGCGCGATATCCAGTTCACTCTCGGCCCCATCGATTCACTCGATCACGCCAGCCGCCTGCCCAACTACGGCTCCAAGATGGGCATCGACGCCACCCGCAAATGGCGCGCCGAGGGCTTCAATCGTCCCTGGCCGTCCATCCTCGAGATGGACCGCGAAACCAAAGCCAAAGTCGATGCGATCTGGAGCAAGCTGGGTATCTGAAGCCACAACTGCGGACGGCGCATTGCAAATCCGAGGATGAAAGGATCACGCCGCATTTGATACGCTTCCTGCAAGCCGGGTTCGCGGTTAAAACGTATGCGGTTTCGCTCCTATCTCTATCTCTTTGGGCTCTGTTATGTGCTGTCTGCCTGTGCGTGCCTGGTATCGGCGCAGCCCATTGCGTTTGATCTTGAGGGAAAGCCGGTCAACGATCTAGCCGGTGCAGGCACCCACACAGTTGTGCTGATATTCGCCGCCACCGACTGTCCCATCTCCAATCGATACATCCCCACAATCGAGCACCTGCGCACCGAATGGCAGTCGAAAGGCGTGCGCTTCTGGTGGGTCTTCCCCAATCCGGAAGACACAACCACCGCTGTTCGGAAGCACAGCCAGGAGTATTCCATCGCTACCCCCGTTCTGCTCGATTCGAAGCAGAATCTTGTCCATCTAGCTCACGCCGGCGTAACGCCCGAGGCTGCGGTCTTTTCGGTTGAGGGCGGCCAGTTGCATGAGACCTACCATGGCCGCATCGACAACCGCTATCGCGCCTTCGGAGTCGAGCGCCCGCAGCCAACCACCCATGAACTCGCCGACGCCATCGAAGCCGCGCTCAGCGCACACGCAGCGCCTAAGCCCGAAGCAGATCCAGTCGGCTGCGCCATTGTGCCGCTCGGCGAGAAGTGATCCGCAAGGCATGAGCAGCGGAGGCCGCCAAAGTTCCTGCATGCTCTTTGCATTCCTGTTGTTCCTGGCAGCGGCTACCGCCGCCTTCGCAAGACCATCCAGAGCTGACAAATCGCAAGCGGCAGCAGAACTCACCTGGTCGCACGACATCGCACCTGTTCTCTATAAAAACTGCATCACCTGCCACCACCCCGGCGGCGCAGGCCCCTTCAGTTTGCTCACCTACGCCGATGCGAAACGGCGCGCATCTCAGATTGTCGAAGTGACGCACTCGCGCTTCATGCCGCCGTGGCTGCCCGAGCCTGGATACGGCGATTTCACCGACAATCGCCGGCTGAGCGATAGCGACGTCGCAAAATTGAAGCAGTGGTTCCAGACCGGCATGCCGCAGGGCGACTTGGCAGAAGCGCCAGCCGCACCTCATTACGATGCCAAATGGCAGCTCGGCAAGCCTGATCTGGTGCTCAAACAGAGCGAGCCATTCACGGTTCCAGCCGGCGGCGCCGACGTCTTCCGCAACTTCGTCTTTCCCTATCCGCTCAAGACAAGCCACTACATCCGCGCCATGGAGATCCGTCCCGGAGCGCCGCAGGTCGTGCATCACGCCAACGTGCTCATCGACCGCATGGAGAGCTTCCGCCAGCAGTACCCTGATCAGTGGCGCGCCGGTGTACCCGGCATGGAGATACTGCTCGACTCCGGCAATACCTTCGATCCCGACAGCCACTTCCTCTTCTGGAAGCCCGATACGCCGGCATTGATCGAAGCACCGGGCATGCCCTGGCGGCTCGATCCTGGCAACGATCTCATCCTGAACACGCACCTCAAGCCAACGGGCAAGTCGGAAACCATCGACAGCGAGATCGGCCTCTACTTCACCGACACGCCGCCAGACAAGCAGCCCATGCTGCTGCAGCTCGACGCAGACGATCAGCTCGACATTCCAGCAGGCGACAGCCACTTCGTCGTCCAGGATTCCCTGCGCCTGCCCGTCGATGTCGAAGTGCTCGGCATCTACCCCCACGCGCACTATCTGGGCAAGGATCTTGAGGGCTGGGCCACGCTGCCCGACGGCCAGCAAGCAATGGTTGATCTGGATTCGCGACTGGGACATTGACCGCCAGTCCGTCTATCGCTACCAACATCCGCTCGAATTGCCGCGCGGCACCGTGCTCCACATGAAGTATCTCTACGACAACTCGTCAGCGAATCCGCGCAACCCGCACGATCCCCCCATTCGCGTCCGCGCGGGCAACCGTTCGGAAGATGAAATGGGTCACATGTGGCTGCAGGTTCTGCCGGTGCATACAAAGCCCGGCGATCCCGACCCGCGCCTGCGGCTTGAAGAAGCGTGGATGCGCAGCCGCCTCGTGCGAACGCCGGACGATCCTGTGAGTCTCTACAACCTGGGAGCCGCGCTGGCCGGGCAGAACAAATACAAAGAGGCCGCCGACATCTACGAGCACGACCTGAAATTGCACCCCGGCGATGCGCGTGTGCTCACCGCGCTCGGAGCCTCACTCAACGGAGAAGGCGACTGGCAGCAGGCCCGCGCATCGTTTCAGCACGCCGTAAGCGCAGCCGCTTCAAGCCCTGCGCAGCATTGCGACGCGGCCTTTGACCTCGCCGATCTCGACGCGCGGCACGGACAGTCCGCCGACGCCGAGCGGGAATTTCGCGAAGAGCTTGCCTCATGTCCCGACGATGCCGGGGCTCACGCGGGCCTTGGCTCGCTTCTGTTAGCAGACGGCCAAACCAGCCAGGCCGAAAGTGAATTTCGTCGCAGCCTCGCAATCGATCCGAATAATCTCGATGCCGCACTGGGTCTCGCCACTCTGGAACTGGATGTAGGCGACAACGCACAGGCAATGCATCTCTTGAGCAGCGCAGTGCAGGTGCACCCTGAATCAGGCGACGCGCATGAGCAGTTGGCCCGCGCCTTTGGCATCTCCGGCGATCTTGCCAGTGCCGAAACAGAGCTGAAGCGCGCGGCAGCGCTCAAGCCAGGCGATGCATCTGTCCACTCGGCGCTCAGCCAGGTCCTCGCGCAAAACGGCAAACTTGACGGCGCCATCGCGGAGCAGCAGCAGGCCCTCAAGCTCTCCGCCCAGGACGCCGATGGATGGAACAACCTCGGAGTCCTCGAAGCCCGTAAAGGCGACCCGGACTCAGCGCGCAAAGATTTCCAGCAGGCTCTCGCAATCCAGCCCGATCACGCCCAGGCACGAGCCAACCTCGCCCGTCTTGGATCGCAATAGCGCATCATCACTAACGTTCATCCTGAACGTAGCGAAGGATCTGCAGTTGTTTTTGCTTTTGCGGCTGCTCTTGTTTTTTTTGTTTTGCAGTTGTTCTTGTCTTCGCAGTTGCTTTTCTTGTCTGTCATCCCCGAAGAGGATCTGCTTTTAGCCCATACGTCACGCAAGAACCGCCCGCTGCGCCGCAAAGATCGTCTGCATCCCGCCCTCGGCCAGGTCGAGCAACTGCTGCAACTGCGCCCGCGAATACGTGCCGCGCTCGGCCGTAGCCTGCGTCTCCACCAGCCCGCCGTCCGCCGCCATCACCACGTTCATATCCACCTCGGCCTGAGAATCCTCCTCATAGCAGAGATCGAGCAGCGCTGTTCCGCTCACAATGCCCACCGACGTGGCTGCCAAAAGCTGCCGCAGCGGAGACTTGGCAAGCGATCCCGCCTTTACCAAAGCATTCAGCGCCAGCGCCAGCGCCACGCACGCACCGCTGATCGCCGCCGTGCGCGTGCCGCCGTCGGCCTGGATCACGTCGCAATCCAGAATCACGGTACGCTCGCCCAGCGCCTGCATATCCACCACCGAGCGCAGGCTGCGCCCGATCAGCCGTTGAATCTCATGCGTGCGTCCGCCGATCTTGCCGCGCTCGCTCTCTCGCGGCGTGCGCGTCACCGTCGAACGCGGCAGCATCGCATACTCAGCCGTCACCCATCCGCGGCCCGAGTTCCGCAGCCACGAGGGCACTCCATTCTCGATCGTCGCGTTGCACAGCACGCGCGTATGCCCCAGCGAGATCAGCACCGACCCTTCGGCGGTGCGCACGAAGCCAGGCGTAAGCGTAAGCGGCCGAAGCTGATCCAGCGCTCTGCCGTCGGAGCGATAAAAACCCGCCTCTGCGGCGGTTCCTTTTGCGTGATTAACCATAGACCGATTGTATGAGGTCAGCGGCAGGCTGAACACTTCGACCCCGTGCTGGAACAGTCCCAAAATCAGTTCCAAACACGAACCAGCAAGCCCAAAATAGGAAATCGTTCATCGCGTTGATAACAAAAGAGATATATCGCATGCATCTTCCGGCTTGTCCTCAATCGGGAATGGAGTTTCCTTCGACTCGATTCCCAACTCTGAACGAAAATTCAGATAACCCTTCCTTATCAGGGACTTAGAGATCTTGTCCTGCTTTGGCACACCAGTTGCTTATAAGAGGGTCAGGATGGCACTCCCAAGGAGGCCGGTACCGCGATGGCTCAGGAATGACCCTCGCAGCAGCCGCTAAAGCCGAATTGGGAAGACCACAGAGAACGAAAGAACCTGAAGCATCCGTTCTGAAGAGCAAGATTCATTGGATCAGGCTCAGAACAGCGCCCCAGGACGATTGCAATACTTGGAGTCTTCTAACCCCTTCGATCCTTGCGTTGGCTGGCTTAGTTCCGCCGGCGTCAGCACCGCGCGTTCAGCGTGGAAAAGTGAAGGGGAGGATATGCCGCAATTTGAGCGGGAAGAAGCGGCGGCGATGCGGGACGCGCAGCTATCTGGCGCCGCGAAATTGGCCCTGGCACAGCGGGAGCCCGGAATCAGCCAGCAGAGCAACGCTGCTTTGATAGAACAGCCCGGCTCCGGCAGCGTGGCCAACAGCCTCGCCGGTTTGCTGCACGATGCGCGCAACGTGGTCGCCGCGATGGATCTCTACTGCGATCTGCTCGCCGAGCCCGAGGTGCTCGCGGCCGAGTGGCGCCATTATGCCGCCGATCTTCGCCTGGTAAGCGGCGCCGGCCGCCGCCTGTTGGACAAGCTGGCAATGACCGCGGCCCAGACTTCGTATGGCCCTCCAGCGGCTGCTGCCGTGACCGAACTCCGATCCAGACACAAGGCTGCTGCCGATACTCCGTTCAGCGTGGGTGACGGGCCAAGCGCGAGCCGCCGGACCGAGCCGGGAACAGCCGCCTTAAAATCAGCTCATCCAAAAGATCGGCCAACCCCCTTGTGGCCCGCGGGCTTTCGACCGGCGTTTCCAGCCGTTGATCGCGAAAGCGCGCCAGTCGAGCGAGTCTGCGAAGAGCTACGCAGAATCCTGCCTCTGCTGGCCGCCATCGCAGGCCCAGGCGTTTCCATCGAGATATGCGACAGCTCCCAGGATTGGCCTCTGCCCCTCAGCGGCGAGGATCTCACACGCGTCATGGTCAACCTGGTGCGCAACGCTTCCGAAGCCATGGCAGGCTCAGGCCGCATCCAGATCGCCGTGGAAGAGACCGCCGGCTTTGTCGTGCTTTCGGTAGCGGACGAGGGACCAGGCATTCCTCGCGAGTTGATGGAGCGCGTCTTCCAGGCGGGATTCAGCACTTATGAAACCCAAGTCGTCACCGACGCTTCTGGACAAACCCTGGAAAAGACGCCTGCCGCCGCATGGCCAGTAAAGCATCGCGGATTAGGCCTCTCCATCGTTCGCTCCATCGTCTCCGCGTCCAGAGGCACCGTGTGGGCCGCAAACCGCAGCGGTCTCCAGACGGTCCCTGAATCGCATCTCGCGACCCCGGTTCCAGATATTTCATCCGGCGGCGCAGTGCTCTTTCTGGAATTCCCTCTGCACCATCGAGGCTCTTCGCATTGACAACGCAGTTCGCAAACCAGGCGAGATTCGATCCGGCAACGGAGCAGTTTTTCACGTTCTTCTGCCAGAAACCATCCAGTCAACCCCAAACCATAGAAAAGGCGGCTACAATGCTCGATACAGTCATCCACCCATCGGTTATGGAGTTTGTCCCGCAATCATCGGAGTACTCGCAGAGCCAGGAAGCGCCGGAGCAAAGGGCGCGGGTCCATCTGCTTGTCGTCGACACAGACGCAGCCGTTCGTTCGGCCTGTGCCGAAATAGCGTCGTCTCTGGGCTACGCCGTACAGTCTACGGCCGACCTGAATCAGGCGCGCAACCTCGTTCGCGGCCACGCCGCCGACATTCTTCTCGTCAACCTGCCCTATGGCGGATACCAGGCGCTCGAGCTCGTCTCCGAAGTCAAAGTGCTGTATCCCGCGACCGCCGTCATCGCCATGACCGCTTCGAGTTCCGTCAACGCTGCCGTCGAAGCCATGCGGCGCGGAGCCACCGACTATCTCACCAAACCCTTTGCCGTCGATGAGCTTTCCGCAGTGCTGGAACGCGCAGCCGCCACGCTCTCAATCGACGCCGAGAGCCGCCAGTTGCGCGAGCGCCTGCGTCTCAGCCAGGGCCTCGGCTCCATGATCGGCCGCTCGGCCGAGATGGAAAAGCTCTATCGCATCCTTTCCAAAGTTGCGCAGAGCACCCATCCCGTCCTCGTCCTCGGTGAAAGCGGCACCGGCAAGGAGCTCGTCGCCCGCACCATTCACGCCTACGGCCCCAACGCCTTCAAACCGTTCCTGCCCGTCGATTGCGGATCGCTGGTGCCCACGCTCATTGAAAGCGAGCTCTTCGGCTACGTGAAGGGCGCCTTCACCGGCGCGAACAAATCGAAAGACGGCCTCTTCGTCAGCGCCGATGGCGGCACGGTTTTTCTCGACGAAATCGGCGAGCTCACCCTGGATCTCCAGGCCAAGCTTCTGCGCGCCTTGCAGGAGAAGGAAGTGCGCCCCGTCGGCGCGACCCATCGCGTTCCAATCAAGGCGCGCATCGTTGCCGCCACCAATCGCGATCTTGCCGCCATGGTCGAAAAAGGCAGCTTCCGCAAAGACCTCTTCTATCGCCTCAACGTCGTCAATCTTCGCCTGCCTCCTCTGCGCGAGCGCCGCGAAGATATCCCGCTGCTGACCGCGCATTTTCTCGATCGCATCTCCAAAGGCAAAGCGCGCAAGTATAGCCTGAGCGACGATGCCTTGCGCACCATGATCAAATACGACTGGCCGGGCAATGTGCGCGAGCTTGAGAACTGCATCGAGCGCGCCTGTGCGCTTTCATCCGGTCCGGTGCTTGAGCTGGGCGACATGCCCACGCAGCTTCAGCAGCAGGGACTCGACGCATATCGTGTCGCCGCCGCCGAGCCCGCGCAGGCCGATTCCGCTTCCGACGTGATTCCGCTGGCGGAGATGGAAAAGCAGGCTATTCTTGGAGCGATCCGCAAGCTCGACGGCGATAAGCTGATGGCTGCCCGCCTGCTGGGCATCGGCAAAACCACGCTCTATCGCAAGCTCAAGGAATACGGCATCCACGACCCCATGCTCGACGAATAGCCGAAGCGATCGGCAAGCACAGCGCAACCCCATCCTCCTGCGAACGTCGGACATGGCTCGGTTCTAACAGCGCCGTCAGCAAGTCTTCGTCGGAACACACGCCAGCCGGCTCGCGGGATGCTCGCCAGCTTTGCAACCGCCCAGATCCTGCACCCCTTGGGAGGGCAGGAATGAAGATTCTCATCATCACCGGAATGGAAGGTGCGGACAACTGCGCCGCAGCCCTGAGCCGTTTACTGAACACCCACTGCGACACAGCGCAAGGCCGCCGCGCCGCCGTCACCGCACTGAACCGCTGCGAATACGCAGCCGTAGTCATCGACGAAGCTTTGAGCGACTCCGATCCCCAGGGAGCCGACCTCATCTGGGAGCGCGCCGGCCTCGCCATCCCCATGCAGATCAACTTCGCGCTCACCGGCGTCGAGCGTCTCGCACGCGAAATCCGGATGGCCCTCAATCGCGCCGAACGCGAGCGCGCCCTTGCCCGCGCCGCCGCGGCTGCCGCCATCGAGCACCAGCTTAAGTCCACCGTTGCCGGCCTGCTTCTGCACTCGCAACTCGCCCTAGCCGACCTGCATGTCTCGTCGCCCGCCGCCGAAAAACTTCGCGTTGTCGCCGACCTCGCCGGCAGCCTGCGAGAACAGCTCGCACCAGCCATATTGCCGCATCCACAAAACGCAATGCGCGCTTAGAAGGTCGAGCCGCAATCCGCAGCTTCGTTGAGTCCCACACTCACGCTTCACGCTCACACTGTTTTCCTTCCCCTTGACATTCGACAAGAGCCGGGCGTACGCTCTTGTCGAATGTCAAGGGGTAAGATGCCACGAGTCGAATCAGCGCAATCTTCGGATCTTTTACAAGGCACGCTGGACCTGCTCGTCCTGCAGACGCTGGCGCTTGAGCCGATGCACGGCTGGGGCGTAGCGCAACGTATTCAGCAGCGCTCGCGCGAAGTGCTGCAGGTCGGGCAGGGCTCGCTATACCCGGCGCTGCATCGCCTCGAATACAAAGGCTGGATCAAGGCCGAGTGGCAAAGCTCCGAGAACAACCGCCGCGCCAAGTTCTACTCGCTTACTGCCGTAGGCCGTCGCCGTTTAGCCGCAGAGCTCAAGGAATGGGACCGCCTCTCGTCCGCCATAGCGCTCGTCCTCAAGGCAGGGGAGGCCAAAGCCTGATGCTGCGCTTCTTCCATCGTCTACGCGCCGCCTGGCGCAACTCCCGCGCGGACCTGGCCGATGAACTGCGCTTTCACATGCAGCAGTCGATGGAAGCCAAAATCGCATCCGGCATGAGCTCTACCGCTGCCCGCCGCGAAGCGCTCATCGAGTTCGGCGGAGTAGAGGCGACACGTGAATCCACCTACCGCCTCCGCCCTGGCTGGCTCGCCGAGTGCTTCATCGATGACCTGCGCTACGCACTCCGCGGATTTCGCCGCACTCCCGGTTTCGCCATCACCACCATCGCAATCCTTGCCCTCGGCATCGGCGCAACAACAGCTGTCTTCAGCGTCGTTGATCCCATCCTGTTCCGCCCGCTCCCATACAGCCACGGCGATCGCCTCGTTTCCATCGGCCTCTCACAATCGCTTGAGCGGCAAGAGTTCACGCTTGGCGGTTTCTTCTTCGAGTGGCAGGCAGGGCAGCGCCCGTTCACGGCATTAACCTATGAACGCGGCGTCGGCGAATGCGGCCTGACCGAGGCAAACCCGGTACAGTTGCGTTGCGGCGATGTAGCGCAAAACTTTCTATCCACACTCGGCGTGAATCCTATCCTCGGCCGCAATTTCCTCCCCGAAGAAGACGTACCTAATGGACCTCATGTCGCCATTCTTTCCTTTGCACTATGGTCGAGCCGCTTCCATCGCGATCCCAGCATTCTGCAGCGCACCATCGACCTCGATGAAACGCCCGCCCACATCGTCGGCGTATTGCCCGCCAGTTTTGAAATGCCGCGCCTGCAACAATTCGATATCCTCACACCGGCTCAGGTAGACCCGGCAGCGCAACACACCGCCAACAGCGGCATCGGCGTACCCTTATGGGCCTTCGCGCGCCTGCGCCCTGGCGTCAGTATCGAGCAGGCCCGAGCAGAGTTGCAGCCGCTCTACTTGCATACGCAACAATGGATTCCCGCTCCCATCCGCAGCGATTTTCATCTCGTCATCCGCTCCATCCGCGACCGGCAAATGCAGGACTCCTATCGTGCCGCATGGATCCTTCTCGCCGCTGTTCTCTTCGTGCTGCTCATCGCCGGAGCCAACGCCGCCAGCCTCTTCTCCGCGCGCAGTGTCGCACGTCAGAGAGAGCTGGCCGTCCGCGCGGCACTCGGCGCAAGCCGCCGCCGCATCCTCATGCAGTCCATCACGGAAGCAGTATTGCTCGCCATGGCTTCAGCCATCGCCGGATGCTCACTCGCCTTCGCACTGCTGCGCATCTTTCTCTATATCGCACCCACCAGCATCCCGTTTCTTGCTCAGGCGCGCATTGATTTGCGTGTAGCCGCATGCGCTATTCTCACTGCTCTGCTCTGCGCATCGTTCTTTGGAGTTGTCTCTGCTCTTGAGCCGCCGCGGCTGGCTGCTCTCACCGCGCACAAATCGGCTGACGCGTCGCGTCTGCGCCTTCGTCATGTACTCGTCGTCGCACAGATCGCGGTAAGCCTCGTGCTCGCATCAGGAGCCATGCTGCTCGTCAAGAGCTTCCGCAATCTCGAAGCACAGAAACTAGGCATGACCACCCACGGAGTCATCTCCGTTCAAGTCGATCTCAACTGGTACCGCTACCGCACCAGCCAGGCATATCGCGATTTCTATCTGCGTGGCGAGGCCGCATTGCGCAGCCTGCCCGGCGTAACCAACGTAGCCATCACTGATTCATTGCCGCCCGACGACAACAGTTGGCATCAAGGTACACGCTACGACGCGATACAAGTCGTTGGCCAGCCTCCGCCGCCACCCGCGCAGGGAGACGCCGTGATCGTTCGCAATGTCACGCCTGACTACTTTCGCGTCCTGCAGATTCCCATCATCGCAGGCAGCAACTTCACCGAAGCCGAGAGCAACACAAACGCAAAACACTTCATCCTCAGTAAACTGCTCGCTGATCGTCTCTTTCCCAACGGCAATGCAGTTGGGCAACGCATTCAGTTTGTGAATGGCAATCCCAACGACGCACCGGATCCGACAATCGATATCATCGATGGAGTTGCGGCAGACGTAAAAAATGCAGGTCTCGGTGGACAGGAAAGCCCCGAATACTACAACCTGCGTGGCCGCGGCGATACCGGCAGTCCAGACAATGGAAGCTCCTGGAACCGTCATTTCCTGTTCCTTCTCTCTTCGCAGGTTCCAGCATCCTCAATCGCAGCCGCCATCGAAACACGCATCGCCGCCATCGACCCAATGACGCCCGTCACGGTTCAGCCGCTCGATGAGATGGTCTATCGCCTCGCCGACCGTCCGCGTTTCGAAGCGGCTCTGCTTGGCTTCTTCGCACTCACCGGCATCGTCATGGCCATCGTCGGGCTCTACGGCCTCACCGCGTATCTCACCGCGCAGCGCACACAGGAGATAGGCATCCGCATCGCTCTCGGCGCAGGCCGCGCCAGCATCCTGCGCCTGATCGCTTGGCAAGGCGCGCGGCTTATTGTCATCGGCTGTCTCATTGGATCAGCCGCCGCCATCGTCGCAACGCAGGCGCTCAGGAGCGTACTCTATGGCGTCAGCCCCCGCGATCCGCTCTCACTCGCTGTGGCCGTTCTCCTGCTCGCTTTCACCGCACTCGCAGCCACACTCATTCCCGCCCGCCGCGCAATCCGCATAGACCCGGTAGATGCGTTGCGCTGCGAGTAAATTGCCGAGAGGAGGCAAGAGGATGAAACATGTTTTGGGCTGGATTCAAAACTGCTTCGCGCGTCTTCTCCATCGCAGCCGATTCGCGGCAAAAACCCAACTGGATGATGAACTCCAATTCCATCTTCATCAGTCGATCCAGGTCAACCTCGCCGCGGGCATGAGCGAAATCGAGGCGCGCAGGCAGGCGCTGATCGAATTCGGCGGTGTCGAACGTACAAGAGAAGACACATGGCGCCAGCGCCCCGGCTGGCTTCTTGAAACCGCGTTGCAGGATGCACGCTATGCCCTGCGCGGTTTCCGCCGCAATCCCGCTTTTACCATCACGGTCCTTGCGACCCTCGCTCTCGGTATTGGTGCAACCACTGCAGTCTTCAGCATCGTCGATCGCATCCTTTTCCGCAGTCTGCCCTACGCCGATGCGGATCGCCTGGTCTCTGTCGGTCTTACGGCTCCCATCATTCCGGAAGAGTTCATGCTCGGCGGCTCGTACTATGTCTGGCAGGACAATCAGCAATCATTCGAGTCATTCACATCTGAGACCGGTTTTCAGAGCTGCGACCTGACCGAGCGCAATCCGTTAAGGCTAAACTGCGCCAGTGTCGAAGCCAGCTTCCTGTCCACGCTGGGCGTTCATCCGATACTCGGTCGCAACTTCCTGCCAGCAGAAGATCGTCCCAACGGCCCCAAAGCAGCGCTTCTCTCTTACTCCCTGTGGCATAACCGTTACGGTGCAGATCCTTCGATACTCAACAAGCTGATCGATATCGACGGTGTGGAGACGCGCATCATCGGAGTACTCCCTGCGAATTTTGAGATGCCTGCGCTTGAGCCTGCCGATATCGTTCTTCCGCAGGCCCTCAATGAGGCTGAAGAACGCAAGGCCGATCCAGGCCGCGTGATGTATGCCTTTGCCCGGCTCAAACCTGGGGTTAGCGTCGAGCAGGCCGCTGCTGGGCTTCAACCTTTTTTTCAGTACTCTCTCCGTCTTGCGCCACCGGCCTTTCGCAAAGAAGTACATCTCCGTGTGCGAAGCCTGCGCGATCGCCAGATGCAGAATGTGCGCCTCACTGCATGGATTCTGCTCGGAGCAGTTGTCGCCGTGTTGCTCATCGTTTGCGCGAACGTGGCTGGACTGATGTTGGCTCGTGGTGCAGCTCGCGAGCGCGAACTCGCTGTGCGTTCAGCATTGGGTGCCAGCCGCAGACGGTTAGTTCGTCAGGCCTTTCTCGAGTCACTGTTGCTGTCGCTGGCCGGAGCGGCTGCTGGCTGGCTGCTGGCTGAGCTATTGCTGCATTCCTTTGTTGCCATTGCTCCAACTGCGATGACTTTCCTTGGTCGGGCAAAGCTTGACCTTCGCATCGCCACAGCAACGCTGGTTTTGGCCTCTCTTTGTGCAATAGGTTTGGGTGCGCTCACAGGCATGCGCCGGCCCAGCGCCCTTTCTCTGACGATGCGTAATGCCAATTCAAGCGCACACGCGCTATTGCGTCGTTTGATGGTGGTTGCGCAGATCGCCGTCAGCATGATTCTGCTTTCTACCTCCATGCTGCTCGTGCGCAGCTTCTGGAATCTGCAGAACCAAAACCTGGGTATGACCACTCATGGCGTGCTCACCGCAAGCATCGAGCTTGAGCGCCAGCAATATGAAACCGGCCAGAAACAAATGCAGTTTTTCTTGCAGGCAGAATCTGCCTTGCGCCGCCTGCCGGGAGTCACTGCTGTGGGCATAAGCGACACACTTCCTCCCGCCGGTGGCCACCATGAATCGATCCTCAATGTCATGCAGATTTTCGGCCAGCCACGCTCAACCGCAGGCACGGGTGGCATGGTGGCATGGCGCTGGGTGACGCCGGACTATTTCCGGGCACTCAATATCTCATTTGCAGCAGGACGAAACTTCATCGAAGCCGATCGCACTTCTTCGGAACCGCAGATGATCGTAAGCAAGCTTCTCGCGGAGAGGCTCTTTCCGGGCGGAAATCCCACCAGCCAGGCTCTGGGCAAGCGTGTGCGTCCCAGTCCCGCCGATGCGTGGTACACCATTGTTGGCGTTGTCGGTGACGTGAGAAACTCAGGCCTCGCCCATGACGACGAACCGGAATATTACAGGCTCACTCGCAATACCACGGATGACTGGCGCCGTTCCGGTGTATTCATTCTCTCCACTTCGCTCCCGCCCGATTCAGTGACTCCATGGGTGCGCTCTGAATTCGCCCGTATCGATCCAGTTGTTCCGGTTGAAATCCAGACCATGCGCGAACGCGTCGGCAGGCTCGCCGACGGGCAGCGTTTTGAAGCCGTTCTGCTCAGCTTCTTCGCGCTCACCGGCCTTGCCATGGCTATCGTCGGACTCTACGGCCTCACCGCCTATCTCACTGCGCAGCGCACACAGGAGATCGGCATCCGCATGGCTCTCGGCGCAGGCCGCTCCAGCATCCTGCGCATGATCGCCTGGCAGGGTGCGCGGCTTATTCTCATCGGATGCTTCATCGGGACAGCCGCCGCCATCGCTGCAACACAGACACTCAAAGGCCTGCTTTACGGCGTCACTCCACGCGATCCTCTCTCGCTCATCGTCGCCGTTCTGGTGCTCGCCGGTACAGCACTGGCTGCCACCCTGCTGCCGGCCCGCCGGGCCGTGCGTATCGACCCGGTAGAAGCGCTGCGCTGTGAATAGCATTCATTTGTCGCGCGCGACGGGTCGTCAGATAATCTGAAGGCGATGTCCAAGAATCCGTTGACAGCAGCCAGCGATGCCCCCGGCACCGAGCGATGGGTACTTCTCATCGACTGCCCCGATCAGCGCGGCCTCGTCGCCGGTGTTGTAACGCTGCTCTACTCGCAGGGAGCCAACATCCTCCACGCCGACCAGCATCAGGATCACGAGCTTGGTCTCTTCTTCATGCGTATTGAGTGGTCGCAGCCGGCCGGCAAAACCACTTCGCCTGTCCGCAACAGTCTCACTCCATTCGCGCGCAAATTTGCCGCGCTGGCCCAGGAATTGAAGATGCACTGGCAACTACACGGCAGCCATCGCAAGCCGCGCGTCGCCATCTTTTGCTCTCAGTACCTGCATTGCATCGCCGACCTGCTTTACCGTTACGACTCCGGAGAACTGCCCTGTGAGATTGTCGCCATCGTCTCCAACCATCGCGATGCGGAAAAGCTCGCCGCCTTTCACGGCATCCGGTTCGAATACACACCCGTCACGCCGGGTACCCGCGAAGAGGTGGAGAAACAGCAAATCGCGCTTCTCGAATCGCTCAAGGTAGAGTTGGTCGTTCTCGCACGCTATATGCAGATCCTCACCGAGGGCTTCGTCGCGAGCTACCCGGCCGCCATCATCAACGTCCATCACTCCTTCCTTCCCGCGTTCATTGGTGCGCGACCCTACCACGCCGCCCACGCACGCGGAGTCAAGCTCATCGGTGCAACCAGCCATTACGTCACCACGGCGCTCGACGACGGCCCCATCATCGAGCAGGACGTTGCCCGCATCTCCCACCGCGACCAGGTTCCCGATCTCATCGCCCGCGGACGCGACCTCGAGCGCATCGTCCTCTCCCGAGCCGTCCGCTGGCACCTCGAACACCGCATCCTCCGCTACAGCAACAAAACCGTAGTCTTCGACTAACCAAAGGTATTCGCCTTTCACTAACCACCAGTCACTAGTCACTAACCACTAACCGCCAGCCACCAGCCTGAATCATTTTCCGCCTCGTGGCATCGAATTAGTTGTTGTAACAAGTATTTCCGAGGATTCACCCATGCAAATCGGTATCGACAGCTTCGCCGCCTCCATCCGCAATCCCGAAACCGGCGCCACCATCGCGCCTGCCGAGCGCCTGCGCAATCTCCTTGAAGAGATCGAGCTCGCCGATCAGGTCGGCCTCGACGTCTTCGGCATCGGCGAACACCATCGCGAAGAGTTCCTCGACTCCGCGCCGACCATGATCCTCGCCGCCGGGGCCTCGCGCACGAAAAACATTCACCTGTCGAGCGCCGTCACTGTCCTCAGCGCCGCCGACCCCGTGCGCGTCTTCCAGGAGTTCGCGACCTTGGATCTCATCTCCAACGGCCGCGCCGAGATGGTTGTAGGCCGCGGATCGTTCGTTGAGGCCTACCCGCTCTTCGGACTCAAGCTTGATGACTACGAATCGCTCTTCGTCGAAAAACTCGACCTGCTGCTCAAGATCCGCGACAACCTCAAAGTCGACTGGACCGGCAAGCATCGCCCTGCGCTGCATAATCAGACCGTCTACCCGCGCCCGGTACAGCCTGAGTTGCCCATCTGGATCGGGGTCGGCGGTACGCCGCAGTCGTTTGCGCGCGCCGGCTATCTTGGCCTGCCGCTCATGGTCGCCATCATCGGCGGCCAGCAGCACCGCTTCCGCCCACTCATCGATCTCTATCGCGAGGCAGGCGAGCGCGCCGGCTACGGCCCTGAAAAGCTCAAGGTCGGCCTGCACATGTTCGGCTTTGTTGGCGAAACCACGCAACAGGCAGCCGACGATTTCTACCCCGGCTACGCGACCATGATGACCCAGATCGGCAAAGAGCGCGGCTGGCCGCCCACCACGCGAGCGCAGTACGATGCCACCCGCTCTGCCACCGGAGCCTTCCTCATCGGCGATCCGGAAGCGGTGGTCGAAAAGGTGCTCTACACCAACGAAGCCCTCGGCGGCGTCACCCGTCTCGACTTCCAGATGACCTCAGCTCACCTCGAGCACAGCAAGATGCTCAAGGCGATTGAGCTATTAGGCGCCAAGGTAGCTCCTGCCGTTCGCAAGGAATTGGCAACTGCGTCGGCTTGAAATTGCTCCACGTGGAGCAATTTCCGGGGGCAACGCTGCTCCACAAATTGCTCCTCGTAGAACACTTTTTGCCGAACTGCGAAGGCTTTGGCGAGGTTTGTTGGAAGTTGCTGCTTTTCATCTACTTCCAATTGCGTAGAATTTCGTGTATTTATGCCTTTCTGCAGCGAATGGAATCCGGCGATTGCTCCACACTTTGCGGCACGCTCTGGTCTCGGCGCCGCAGTTCCTCGGCTTGGCACACCTACTTGCCTGGAGTATGCTTGCTAGCGAAATCAGACAATCGAGGAGACTGCATGGCTATCACACGCCAGGTTATTACTTCGCTGCAAAACGGCACGGACTTACTGGGAACCAGGAATCTGGCCGTACTGATCGCCGATGAGAGCATTGTTTCCGGATCGCTGCTCACGGTTGAAAGCAACCATTTTTGCGTGCTCAAGTCGCGTGGAGCCGTACTGAACGTCTACGAGACCGGGCAATATGCCTTATCCACTCCCGACAAGCCGCTTCTGGGTTCCATCGCGCAAGGTTTTTTCGGCGGCAACTCGCCATGGGTTTTTGAAGTGATCTACATCAATCGATCCAAGCTGCTGGTTCGGAGCGAGGGAGTGGCCACCAGTGAAGAGATGGCTGAGATGGCTTATCAGGTCGATTACTACATCCATGTCGATACTCAGCAAGCCGCGCTCGACCTGATTACGCACATGCCTTTCAACGGTAACTTTATCGACGTGCCGGCAGGTTGCAGAATATGCGGGACCTGCCATCGAGCAGTCGATCAATCAGGTTGTGCAGGTCACGAAGATGGAGGACATCAACGAGCACATCAGTGATGTACGGGAGCTCGTCAAGAATCATCTGACCGACTTTTTGAAGACTTATGGGATCACGCTCAACGATCTGAAGATCCTGATCATGCCCAAGGATGAGCGCATGCGCGAGCTCATTTCGCTGCAGGCGATCGGTCTCACGCCCATCGAAGCCGTGCGCTACTATCTCGCACTCAAGATGGCGGATAAGGGCCTCATCTCCGCACCCAACGCGGCGGCAGGCGTTCCGTTTAATATCGGAGGCGAGACTGCCGGTGTCTTTTCGTTGGGCAGCGACGTAAAGCTGAGCGGAGATAAGTAGTGGCGGGTGAGGGATTCTACGACGCGGGCGCGTTGCGGCAGATTGCCACCAACCTGTTTTACGGCTGGGGCTATAACTTCTATCGCCTTGAGAACCAGCTGCGCGCCGACGATCAATTGGTGCGCAGCCAGGCGGCCGCTCTGCTTGGCAATGCAATGGCCAGCGTAGCGACGGCTGAAAGCGAATACCGGCGCGAGTTTCTGCCTCCGCCTTCGCGAGCCAAACCGTTTCCTGATGCGGCCGCAGTGGCGTCGGCACAAAGTCTGGAGCGCCTCGCAAATGCGATGGGTGCGATCAAGGCATCGTTAACGCACCAGCCTGTGCCGGAGAACGATCGGATGTCACAGCGCTATCGCGAGGAAGCGGCAACGCTGCAGAAACTGATAGAGATCGATCAACGATTGGTTGGTCAATGCGAACTGCTGCGATCCAGGGTCAACAAACAGGATGGCCAGTCACTGCTAGATCGCATGAAAGATCTCGAAGCAGGGCTTGAGGCAATTCGCTGCACGATCGTGAGTCGTGACACTCTGTTGCTCAGTCGCGGATGAGCAATAGAGTGTCACGACTGGACGTAGAATTCCCTGCATATACCTGCAACCAGTAATCCTCGTTGCAGGCTTCGTTCATGTGCCGGGTCTACAGGACTTTACGCTTCAAGAGTTCCATTAGTTCAGCGTGTCCATCCAATGTCAGCACTCTTCTCGGTATAACTAAAAAGCGTGTCGGAGCAAAATAAAGGAGGATGATTTTCGCCCCCTCATAAAAACTCTTTACTGCCGCCCATTCGAGAGTGCTCTTCGAATGACCAGGAAGCTCGGTCTGGATATGATCTTCTCCAAAATCGATAATGCAGTTCTCATCGCTGACACGCGAGCGACGGTAACAACGGCGTAGATTGAAATAGAACCAAGCGGGAATCGCGCAAAGAACAAGAATAGATACTACAAACGAAGTCGTGAATGGCTTCGCGGAATGTGTTATCAGACTCGTGACCCAGAGAAACATCCCTAGGGTCCCAAGCAACGGAAAAACACCGTAGCAGAGAATCAGGTTGATTCGAGCCGGGAACCTGTGCCAGTAGTGCATGTGCTGAGCTGACACGAAATCATTTACATCTAACTTATAGGAGATTCGCATACGTTTCGTTTTTAGCCTGAGGGTAAAGACTCACAAACTATACCAAACCTGAGCCGCGATTTAGCGCGAAATGGAATGCCGTTGGCAGGTAGTTGGCGCTGAGATCGTGAGAGAGATTTCGAGAATTCGCTCAGTGCACCGTCTTCATCTTCCGATTGAGAAAATCCATCATCAGGTAGTTACCCAGCGTCTGCGGGGTGGTGAAGTAAGCCTTCCCGCGGCACATGGCGCTGACGCGCTGCACAAACTGCACAAGGCCGGGATCGCTTGCCAGCATGAAGGTGTTGATGAGGATGCCGGAGCGTCGGCATCGCGCCACTTCTTCGAGAGTTTCGGAGAGCACCAGCGGATCGAGGCCGAAGGCGTTCTTGTAGATGCGACCGTCGGGCAGTGTGAGCGCCGAGGGTTTGCCGTCGGTGATCATTACGATCTGCCGCATCTCCTTGCGCTGGCGGTTCAGAATGCTTCGCGCCAGGCGCAGTCCTTCGCGCGTATTCGTGTAGTGCGGCCCGACCTTCACGCGAGCAAGTTGCGACACCGGCACTTCCTCTGCCGAGTCGTGAAAGAGCACAAGATTCAGAGTGTCGCCCGGGTACTGCGTGCGGATCAGATGCGACAGCGCCATGGCTACGCGCTTGGCCGGAGTAAAGCGGTCCTCGCCATAGAGGATCATGGAGTGCGAGCAGTCCAGCATCACCACCGTCGCACAGCTTGACTCATAGTCAGACTGCTGCACATGCAGATGCGGATAGTCGATCTCAATAGGCCACACGCCATGATGTTCCGAAGGCTCGCCAGCACGTTCCTCATCGATCCACTTTTCTGCCTGAGAGGTGATCGCCGCGGCAAGCGTTGCATTCGCATCGAGATTGAGCGTATCGCCAAACTCGTACGGACGAATCGAGCCATTGGTCTCGACGCCTGTGGCCTGATGCCGCGTGTCATGCCGCCCAGCACTCGCGCGCCCAAGCGAACCAAGCAGATCCTGTAGTGTCTTATATCCAAGAAAGTCGAGCGACTTGTCCGTTACTTCAAATCGCGCCTGCCCTTGTCCCTCACCATCGCTCACCGAGCCCGGTGTATTCGACATGCGCGCCGGATCCTGCGGCGCATCGATGCGAATGTAGTCTTGTTGTTCCATTCGCTGCATCAGCTGCTCGATCAACTGATCGAGTTCACCTTCCGCATTCATCTGGTCGATGCGGTCGCGCAGCTCCTGTTCGAAGTCGCCCATCTCCAGAGCCTGACGCATCGCCTCGCGCAGATTCTCGAGTGTGTGCTCATTCATCTCGGAAAATTGCATCCACGGGTTCTGAAAACCCGAATCAAGCATGTAGTCAGAGAGTTGCTGCATGAGATCTTCGAGGCTGATCTCATCCGCCAGCTCGCCGTTGTACTTCGTGTACCGGATTCGCTTCATCGGGACCTCCTCGCCAGTACGACGACACCGCTAGTTAAAGCTGCCACGGCGTCCTGAGCGGCGCTTCTGCCAGTCTTCCTGTTCGGGCTCATCGTCGCTCGCGGCTTGCCGCTGCTCACGCCGTGCTGAACGATCCGGAGCAGTAAATCCGCGTTCTTCGCTGCGGCTCAGTTTCTTGTGAGCGTAGAGGCCTTCCAGCAGAAACTCCGCGGCAGCCACAATCTGCGCGGCATATTCATTACCCTTGATACGAATCGGCCGCATAGTTTCTCGATTAGTCCCTGAATCTCGCGCAGCTTCTCGAGAATGGCTGCCGACGAATCCGAATCGTCGATCTGCAGCGCCCCGCCAAGATGGAACCACTGCTCGATCTGCTGTGTGTTTATTTCAGAGAAATACTTGTCGTACACCCGCGCCATCGCAGTGCGAATGATCTCGCGTACGATCGTGTCCGCGCCGCGCAGCTCGCCTTCGTATTCCAGCTCTATCTTGCCTGTGATGCCGGGCAGCGCCGCATAGAGATCGGCAATGCGGGGCACGATGAGCCGTTCGCCATGAACCAGTGCGCGCCGCTCCGCATTTGAGATCACCAGTTCCAGCGTGGAGATGGGCAGCCGTTGGCTTACGCCGGAGCGCTTGTCGACGCGTCGATCTTCACGCGCCAGAAAGGCAATGTGCTCGACGATCTCGCGCAGGAACAGCGGCATATCGAGCGAGCCGGTTCTGCCCGGCGCGCTGCCCCAGCCGCGATCGGTCCATGCCTCCTGCTGCGTGATGGCGATGCCTTCTTCAACCGTCGCCGCGTAATGCGTGCGAATCTCCGAACCGATGCGATCTTTGAGCGGCGTCACGATCTTGCCGCGCGCAGTGTAGTCCTCGGGATTGGCGCTGAATACCAGGGCCACATCCAGTGCCAGCCGCACGGGATAGCCTTTGATCTGAATATCGCCCTCCTGCAGGATGTTGAAGAGCGCGACCTGAATCTTGCCGGCAAGATCGGGCAGTTCGTTCACCGCAAAGATGCCGCGATTAGCGCGCGGCAGCAGGCCATAGTGCATGGTGAGATTCGCTGGCCAGATCGTGTCCGCCGCGCGCCGCTTTGATCGGATCAAGATCGCCGATCAGGTCGGCCACCGTTACATCCGGCGTGGCCAGCTTTTCAACATAGCGATCATCCGGTGTCAGCCAGGCAATCGGCGTCGCTTCCTCCTGCTCGGCAATCAGTCAGCTTGCAGCGGCTGCACAGCGGCGCATAGGGATTGTCGCGAATCTCGCATCCAGCCACATAAGGCGTCTGCGCGATCGAGCAGTGCCGTCAGCGCGCGCAGGATGCGGCTCTTGGCCTGCCCGCGCAGGCCCAGCAGAATAAAGTTCTGTCGCGAAAGAATGGCATTGGCTACCTGCGGCACTACGGTGTCTTCATAGCCCACCAGGCCCTCGAAGATCGGTCTGCTTGTCGCGCAGGCGGGCGATCAGGTTCTCGCGCATCTCGTCCTTGACGGTGCGGTGCGTCAGTCGGGCCTCGGAATATCGCTTGCTGGCGCGCAGGTCGCCCAGTGTTTTCGGCAACGAATCGGAAGTATGGGATGTATGCGACGAGACGGCGTGGCTCATCTGGCCTCCGTTTAGAATGCTTTTAGAGTAGACGAACGGGCTGGGGATCGGGTGAATCGCGGTAGGGGATTGCCATCTGATGAAAAGCTGCCCATTCCTCCAACAGATGCAGTGAGGTATCCGCGAGCTACAAAGTTTCTTTATGGAAACTTACCTGAAAAATCGCTTTGCCTGATTATAAAAGCGATTGTCTACCGCTGCTGAGCGGATGTAGAGTGACTGTGCGTTAGAAATGGCGGTCTTTACTTATGCGGAACAAGCTGGCAGTGCTGTGTCTGTTGGCGCTAGTGGCTTCTGCGGCTCATGCCGACAAGCGGGTGACGGTTGCCCAACTCCAGGAAACGTTACAAGCAGCCAGCTCTGCTCACCGAACGGACGCCGACGTCGCGCGCGAGCTTGCCGGTACCGCGGTTTCCGAGCGCATCAGCCCGCTGACCCTGCAAAAGCTGCAGCATGCAAGCCCGGGGCCCAAATCAATAGAGGCTCTGCGAGTTGTGGCAGACGGATCGGTGTTTCTCCCGCTCCCTGCCGACGAAATTCCGAACCGCGCAGCGCCCGATCTTGCGACACAAAAAGTAATCATGGGGCTGGCCGTCAATTATGTGGTTCGCACCGTTCCACTGCTCCCGAACCTCATGGCTACGCGGGCGACGGAGCACTTCGCCGATCTCCCTGATCCTGGGCATCGGGCAGACGCTTTCGTCTCGGGAGGCCTGTATGAACTCGGCGTGATGCATAAAACCATCACCTATCGTGACGGCCGCGAAACCGACGATCCTGTCGAACAGGCACTCTCTGAAGCGGGGAGCGGGCGTAGATCTTATGTGACAACGGGGTTGACGTCGTGGGGTGAGTTCGGACCAATTCTGAGCCTGGTGCTGCTGGACGCCGCGAAAAGCAAACTTGGCTGGGCGCGCTGGGAGAGCTGGGACGGCAAGCCTGCTGCAGTTTTTCAATTTTCCGTCGATCGCGCCATCTCGCACTACACGCTGCAATACTGGAGGAGTGGCCCGGGAGAGCGGGTTGACAGCCACTATGCCACAAGAGACGAGGGCGCCTCGGCTGGACAAGTGAAGGACGATAATCCGTCACTTGTGCGAGAAACCGCAGGCTATCATGGCACGTTCACGGTCGACCCCGAGACCGGAATGATCCATCAAATTGAAATCCAGGCGAATCTTGCATCGGACGACATATTGCGGCGAGCTGACATTGTCGTCCAATACGGGCCGGTTCAAATTGCGGACAAGACGTACATCTGCCCAATTCATAGCGTTGCTATCTCGGCTGCATTGGAGCCGCATCAGTCCGATCTAACCGCGCCCATCGTGACTGTAAAAGAGCTGCAACTGAACGATGTCAGCTTTACCAACTATCGCCGCTTCGGCTCTGAAGCCACGCTGGTGATGAACTCCGGCGACGATGACAAGACCGGTGCCGGTGCGGGGGAAGGCGGTGAAGAGGTGGCCTCAAATAGCCCTGCTCCCGCTCCTTTGCCTGCGACATCGACTGTGCCGCAGCCCGCAGCTTCGATGGCGGAAGCCACTCCTGCTCCCGCTACTCCGCCATCTCCTGCTGCTGCGCCTGCTGAAACACAGGAAATGTCCGTCAGCGCGGCTAACGATCTCCCGAACGCTTTGAGCGGCAATGCTGTAAAGCCTGGGTCTGTGGTTGGGTCCGCCGACAGTGGCTTTACTCTGCAGGTGACTACACGTTTGGTCAACATTAGCCTGGTCGCGACCGACAAGCGCGGCAAGCCCGTTATGGACCTCAAGGCCGGTGAGATTGAGATTTACGACAATGGCCGACCTCAACAGATCGCTGTCTTCGGTCATGCGGACGAGAAGGCCGATACTGCTGCCTTACCACCGCCAACGGATTCCTTTACCAACGCAACAACTGCGACGATGGTCGGGAATGCACCGGACCTGCTGATTCTACTGATGGATGAGAGCCATCTTCCGTTCAACGATCTTAATCGCGCGCGAGGCGAGGTGCTCAAGTATCTCAAGGCTGCAAAGCCGGGCTCACGATTGGCGATCTACTCAATCAGCGAGCACGGGTTTCGTGTTTTGCAGGATGTAACGACGGATTTGGCATTGGCGGAGAGCAAGCTGGCGAAATGGACGCCTTCCGCTGCCGGAGCGTCTCAGGCTGCTGAGCTTGAACAGCGCAACCGGCAGCAGTTCGACTATGTGCGTAACCCTGAAGACCTGAACGAGGTCAATGGCAACAATATTGAGGTTCCTGATGCCATTAATAGCGCCGATCCGCAACTCAGACAGCTTGGGGACAATCCGCTCGGCCTGGTCCTGATCTCGATGTCCGCGCTCGCGCGGCACTTTGGGCCGGTGCAGGGGCACAAGACGATGGTCTGGATCTCGGGTGACAGCGCGCTTTACGACTGGCGCGACAAGCAACCCTCCATTGAGCGCACCGTGAGGGACTTCGATGCCGCCATCAACCAGACTCGCGAGACGCTGAACGATGCGCACATCTCACTTTATGCTGTGGATGCGTCGATGATGAGCATAAGTGGTGCGGCTGTCGATCCATCGCTGGAAAACCCCAACGTGCAGTTGAGCCCCGTAGCCACCGCGAACTCAGCGCCGGGAGGTGGAAACAACCGGGCGCAAAGCCCAGTAGGCCGTATGACTGCGCAGATGCAGGCGGATAGCCACGATATCCAACCGCCGGTGCGTTTGCTGGCTGAGTCAACGGGCGGACGAGCCATCAATAAGGGAAGCGATCTGCAGAAAACCCTGGATAGCATCACGCAGGAGTCGGCTGCACTCTATGAGATTGGTTTCAGGCCCGATACGCCAGCCGACAACAAAGCTCATACCCTGCAACTCAAGGTGACGGGCAGGAAGGATATCCGTCTGCGCTATCGCACTGGATACATGTATAGCGAAGAGACTGCGACTCCAAAGGAGCGCTTTCAGGAAGCGGTGTGGAGACCGCAGGATCTGAACGGTATTCAATTGACCGCTGAGCCTGTTAAAGCCACTGATGCTGCAACAGGCAAGCCGACAATCAAGCTTCGAATCGCTTTTTCAGGCCTGGGACTGAAACAGGAACAACAGGGCGCCGATGCCGGGCGCTGGACCGACAAGCTTTATATCTTTCTTGCCCAGCGTGACGACGGAGTAAAAAAAGCCCAGGTCAGCGGCGACACGCTACAGCTTGCACTCAAGCAGGCCACCTACGACACGGGCATGCCTTCGGGCATTCCCTACCAGCGCGAAGTCGATTCGCTGTCAAAACTCGGTTCTATCCGTGTTGTTGTTGTCGACGCGAACACAGGCAAGATCGGATCGGTCACGCTTCCCTCGTCGGCTCTGCAGCCCTAAAGCAGGGTTAGCGATCCAGTTCATCGAGCATGGCCTGCATCTCGCTCTGCGCGTGCGTGTTGCCGGTTTGCTTCGCGCTCACGATGCCTTCTTTGAGCCGTGCGATCGCTTCGGGAATGCGCTCGGCTTTGGCCAGCGTCTGCGCCGCCATGAAATAGCCGGCTGTATATTCCGGGTGCTGTGACAGCAGGGTGCCGAACTCCGTCAGCGATGTTTCGATCTCGCCGAGGGTCGAATATTCGAGCGCCAGCCCATAGCGGGCGAAAGCGTTGCCCGGCTCCATCTCAAGAATCTCTTTCAGTGCTGCAACTTTGTCCATAACCAACCGAGGCCAGGCGAATTTTTGACAAATCGTGAAAAGCCGGCATTTCGCAATGCGGGTCCAGAGCGCCGAACCATTTGCGAAATGCCGCTCGATTGCCGAAACTGGAACTAGCAGTTCCGGCAATCGCACTACTCCCAGTGTAGATGCCTGGATTCCGGCACCAGAACGAGGCAGGCGAGGCATGGTGGACGCGAAGGGCACGATCAAGGCAGAAACAAACACTGCGGCTGCAGAAAGGCCGCAATCCCGCACCGTCTCCGAGTCGCAGTCGGAGATGACGGAGATCATTCTGCCCAACGACACCAACACCCTGGGTAACCTGCTCGGCGGCCGCCTGATGCACTTCATTGACCTGGTCGGCGCGATGGCCGCTTATCGCCATACGCGCACGCATGTCGTTACGGCTGCCATGGACCACATCGATTTCATCCAGCCCGTGCACGTGGGCGACCTGCTCATTCTCAAGTCCAGCGTCAATCGGGCCTTTTCCAAATCGCTCGAAGTCGGCGTCAAGGTATACGCCGAGAGCTTTCAGCAGGGCACGCATCGCCACGTCGCCAGCGCCTACCTGGTCTTTGTCGCAATCGACGCCAACGGCTGCCCGGTGCGCATCCCTGAACTCACTCCCGAAACGCCCGATCAGATGCGCCGCTACGAGGGCGCATTGCGTCGCCGCGAAAACCGCGAGCGCGAATCCGAGCGCCGCAAGCGGGCTAAACTCGCTCCACCGGTCGAAGGCAGCGTTCGCCCCGGCAGATAACCGCGAAATTCCCTAAACACTTTTTTAAGAGAAAGATTCGTCATGGCTCACGGACAAGCACATGGAATTCCCCAGGCGCCGCTTCCACTTCCCGGCGTCGGCAAGATCATCGCTATCGGCTCAGGCAAGGGCGGCGTCGGCAAAACCACCGTCGCGGTCAATCTTGCCATTGCCCTGGCTCGCGCCGGACAGAAGGTCGGCCTCATCGACGCCGACATCTACGGTCCTAACATTCCGCTCATGATGGGCTCAAGCGCGCAGCCGCGTGTGGGGCCGCAAAACCAGATCATTCCCAACTTTACCCACGGCGTGAAAACCATCTCCATCGGCTACATCTCGCCGGGTGACAAGCCGATGGTGATGCGCGGACCGATGCTGCATCAGATCATCCGGCAGTTTCTGCAACAGGTGGAGTGGGGCGAGCTCGACTATCTGCTCGTTGACCTGCCGCCCGGCACCGGCGATGTTGTCATCTCGCTCGTGCAGACCGTTCCGCTCACTGGCGCTGTCGTTGTCTCGACACCCAGCGACGTAGCTTTGCAGGATGCTCGAAAGGCGCTTGAAATGTTCTCCTCGGTCAATGTCGAGGTTCTCGGCATTGTCGAGAACATGAGCCATTTCACCTGCCCTCATTGCCATCACGAAATCGATATCTTCGCCAAGGGCGGGGCCGAGCGCACCGCGCAGCAGTTCAACGTGCCGTTCCTCGGCTCAGTCGAACTCGCTTCATCGATTCGCGAAGGCGGCGACCGGGGCATGCCGATCGCTCTCGCCGGTCCAGAAGCGCCGCTGGCCGCCGAGTTTTACGAGATCGCCCGGAAGCTGCAGGAGATCGCAGAAGAAGCTGCCGAGCGTGGCGGAGATGTGATCGAGATCAGCTAGTGCGAATACCGCTGCTCGCCGGCTGGAATCGCAATCGCCAGGCGATTGATGAACGGCGGCAGCGGGCAGGTCGCATAGGGCGTATACGCACACGGCGGGTTCTGCAGCCGGTTGAAATCCAGCACGATCTCGCCCGGTTTATCGAGGCCATTTGATGGGAACTCGGTATAAAGGAACCGTGAGGCCTGATAGGTTGTGGTGTGGCTGGTTGCGTCGCGCAGGATGAAGAACAGTTCCTTCGAGTTTGGCGACTCCAGGACCGGCTCGATCTGAATCGTCTTTCCATCCAGTGTGAACTCCGCCAGCCCCGGCGCGGGCATATTCAACGTAGTGCCGATCACTGTCGGAATCTGCTCTGTGTGCGCCGGAACGAAGGGGATCCACTTCGCCGTCAGCCGGTACTTTGCCTCGATCGGATACCAGTGCAGCCCGCGAAAGCCCGTGCGCGTCGGTGAGTCCGAATCCTTGATCCTCAGCGCAAACCTGTCTCCGCGGTGCAGCACCACCAGATGCAGATTCTCCGTTGCCAGCGTCGATTGCCTGCCATCATCCGAGGTCAGTGCAGCCTCATGCGCTGGAGATCCATCCAGGGTCAGCTCTTTCGGAAATCCTTCCGAAGGCGGCAGCAGTTTGAGTTGGCTTGCATCGACCCGAATAATTCCCAGATGCTCTGGAGCATGTCCCTTGAGCCGGATCGTGTTGTCCGCCGCGCGGCCAATCGAGTTCGCACCCGGCTTGAGCCACTCAAGCCCCACCAGGGTCAGCCAGCCGTCGGGAGCCGAAAGATTCTTCGCGCGCTCCATACGCCACTGCTGGTCTGCGTGCAGATCGCCCGAATCCGCCGTAGGCGCTCCATAGACGTTGACGGCTCCCGAGCACAACAGGCCAATCAACACAGTCAGGAGCGGCAGTCTCAATGAGCGGCGTAGTCCGTCAGGAATAGGCAGGGTTGCAGAAGCGAAGGACGTCATAGGGAATATCGTAAAGCCAAAGCGCCGCTCGTCGGACTCGCTTTCCGCTTTGTGTCTTCGTTCCTGAACGGATAACCCCACTCGGATGGCATCGCAAAAATAAACAGCCGCGGGAACGGGAAGCTCCAGCGGCTGCATAGGATCAGGTTGATTCTTTCGTGAATAGCAGGTGGCTAGTGAATTGTCGAAGCGACGATGACAGACGCAATTGCGCCCGTAGTCACGGCCGCGAGCACGTAGTTTCCGTCTACCAGCCGCCACTCATAACCGCGTGGCGGAGCCGACAGGTGGTAATGCCGGTAGTCAACCTGGTCACCGCGCGACCAGTCTTCTTTACGAATGTGTTGACCTTTTCTCCACTCGTTGTGACGAACATATTGGTGGTTGTCGTGATGATCCTGTGCAAACGCGGCGCCCGCACTAAGCGCTGCCGCCAACATGGAAAGAGCTATTGCTTTCCGGAAGGTGCCCATGCATTCTCCTCATGTGCTGGTTGGGTTTTCGAGCAAAACGTATCTTTTGATTCCAGGTCATCCGTCTACGTTGTACCACTGGTTCGTGCATCAAGAGTTAAGGACGTTTTCGCCCAAAAATATGACCAAAAGGCGACATGACGGACAGGAAAATGCGGAACGCAGGTGCCCCCACAGCGTCGATAGCGTTGAAAGAACCCAACCTTGACACTAAAATTGGCTATTCCTACAATGATAGTGGGTGACCAGACGCTGTTTTTGCCGATAAGTGCAATCATGGCAATGCGTTACAGTCAGGAATGCATAAATGGACGAGTACCGCGTCAGCACGCGCGAGCGGCTGGTGCTCACGGCCATCATCGATCTCTACGTTGCGACTGGCGAGCCAGTCTCGTCGCAGGCCGTGGCTCGCCATTTCGAGAACAAGGAGGGCCTGAGCTCCGCGACTGTCCGCTATGTGATGGCGGCGTTAAGCGATGCGGGCCTGCTTGATCAGCCTCATACGTCCGCCGGCCGTGTGCCCACTCCGAGAGCTTTCCGCTATCACGTCACGCAGTTGCAGCAGTCCGTCAGCGACGGCGGTTCGGCTGCGGCAAATCTGAGCGAAGAGCGCCGCGAGCAGATCGAGGATAGTTTCTCGGGCGTCACCTCGCCCCTGCAATATCTTGAGCGGACCTCGCATGTTCTCGCTGTTCTATCGAGCGGCCTGGGTATCGCTGCGGCTACCTCACCCGTCCAGCAGTTTCTGGAACACATTCATTTCTCGCGACTTGCCGCAGGCCGTGTTCTTGCCGTCCTGGTTACCCGCGCCGGAGCTGTGCAGGATCGCATGCTCTCGCTGGATCGGGACCCCACCTACGACGACCTCGAGCTAGCTGCGCGCTATCTCAACGACAATTTCCGGGGCTGGCCCATCGAACGCATCCGAACCGAGGTCGCAACCCGCATTGAGACGGAGCGCGCCGAGTATCAGCAACGTCTTCGCGCCCTTGAAGATCTCTGCCGCCAGGGTGCGTTGACCTCCGACCCTGCAATTCCAGCAATCTACGTGGAAGGCATGGCGAATCTGCTTGCGGGCGAGCTCGATCGCGAGCGCCTGCGGCAGATGCTCATCGCGCTTGAGGCCAAGCAGCGCCTGGTCGAGTTGCTGAATGCCTATGTCGATGCCCGTCAGCACGATGTTCGAGTAGTCGTCGGCCTCGAAGGGCAATTCATTCCCTCCATGCCCGAGCTGGTCCTGATCGGCGCGCCTGCCCGCATTGGTGCGGAAAACATGGGTACCGTTGCCGTCATCGCTCCTACCCGCATGCAGTACCGTGAGATGATGCAGGCTGTCAGCTACATCGCCCGGCTTTCTGACCGTGTTTTTTCGGAACGTCTCATCGCAGACCGCATTTCAGAACGGATGACCGACGTGCCTCTTCAATAAGCCACGCGCAAAAAGCTCTATGCAGTCTCAAGCTTCCGCTCCAAACCGGCCGCGCAGGCCTCAGACTGGATACAGAATGACGCAATTATCTGACATGATCCGCCCCATGGCGGAACGCATCAAACGGAGTAGTATGGCAAAACACAAAAAAGATTCCTCCATCGCAGAGGCCGCTGAGCCCAATGAGCTTACGGTCGTCGATTTCCCCGAAGAAGCCGCTGCCGAGACCCAGCAGGCCGAAGCCGCCGAAAACGACTCTGAAACTGCCGTCGGCGTCGAAGAGTTTGCCGCCCTCAAGACCGAGCGCGACAACTTGCTCGATCGCCTCGCGCGTCTCCAGGCCGAGTTCGAAAACGCCCGCAAGCGCCAGGAGCGCGAAAAGCAGGAGTTCCGTGACTACGCAACCGGCAGCGTCATCGAGCAGTTCCTGCCCGTTCTCGACAATTTTGCTCTTGCTCTGAAGTCCGGAGGCTCAGCCGAACAGCTTCGCACCGGCGTAGAGCTAATCGTCAAGCAGATGGATGAAGTCCTCCGCGGTCTTCAGGTTCAAACCATTCCGACGATCGGCCAGCCATTTGACCCTCGCGTACACGAAGCGCTCGGTTCCGTGGAACGGAACGACCTGCCGGATCACTCCGTAGCCGAAGAGATTCGCAAGGGCTACAAGATCCGGGAGCGTCTTCTGCGTCCCGCCATGGTGCGTGTGGTGTCGAACCCGCAGCAAACCGAGGCGTAGGCGCGCGGCAGGGCGTCGACCACGAAAGTCCGCAGTCCTGCGGCATCAACGCAGGAACGCGAATAGCAAGAATCACGTAAGAACGAGAGCAGGCGCTTGATTCCTGGCGTCCTGCTCCAGCAGCTACCCAAACCGGGACCGCAGGAATCAGCGAGTGACCGACATACAATGGCAACCAGGAACACTGTGAGCAAAGCAGACTACTACGAGGTCCTAGGGGTAACCCGCAGCGCCAGCGAGACCGACCTGAAAACGGCCTACCGCAAGCTGGCCATGAAGCATCATCCCGACCGCAACCCCGGCGATAAAGAAGCGGAAGAGCGCTTCAAGGAAGCCAGCGAAGCCTACGGCGTGCTTTCGGATGCCGACAAGCGCGCGGCTTACGATCGCTTCGGTCACGCATCCACCAGCGCAGGCTTCGGACAGGGGCCGTTCGCCGGCGCAGCCGATCTCGGTGACATCTTCGGCGATCTCTTTGGAGAGATGTTCGGCGGCGGTGGCGGTCAGCGCCGCGGGTCCCGCGTTCAACGCGGCGAAGATCTCCGCTACGACATTACGATCGAGTTCGAAAACGCCGTCTTCGGCAAAGAGACCGAGATCAAGGTCCGGCGCCGTGAGGTCTGCGAGACCTGCCACGGCACCGGCACCACATCGGGCCGCGGGCCGTCCGTGTGCCAGCAATGCCAGGGACGCGGCCAGATTCGCTACCAGCAGGGCTTTTTCTCCGTGGCGCGTGCCTGCGGCAGTTGCAACGGCACTGGGACCGTGATTACGGACCCCTGCTCTGTCTGCCGAGGCGAAACCCGCATTCTGCGCGACTTTCCGATGAGGGTCAAGATCCCCGCCGGCGTCGAAGACGGCACACGCATCCGCTACTCCGGTGAGGGCGAGGCCGGACGCTTCGGCGGTCCACGCGGCGACCTCTACGTCGTCCTCGGCGTGCGCGGGCATGACTTCTTCGAGCGCGACGGATACGACCTGCACTGCGTCGTGCCCATCTCCTTCCCGCAGGCCGCGCTCGGCGCAGAGATTCCAATCCCTGCGCTCGAAGGGGATGTGACCCTGCGCGTCCCCGAAGGCACGCAAACGGGCAAGGAGTTTCGCATCCGCAACCAGGGCGTTCCCCACCTCAACGAAAGCGGCCGCGGCGACCTGATCGTGCAGGTGATGATTCAGACTCCCAAAAAGCTTTCCCGCACGCAGCGCGAACTCGTCCGCCAGCTCGCCGATAGCATGCAGATCGAGAACAAGCCCGCCTCTCGAAACATGATCAGCAAGATGAAGGATCTCTTCAGCTAGAGCAGGGCAGAATCCGATTGATTCTTCCTGGCCCCAAAATATAAAACCCCGGCGACTCTGAGTCGCCGGGGTTTTGTTTTGAGTGGTCGTGTTTGTCACCAGGTGATCTTGGCCGAAACCTGCATCTGCCGAGGCAGGTTGCTTTGTCCGGATGGACCTCGGGTGATTTCTCCAAAGGAAGTGTCAATGGAAAGACATAGATCTTGATTGCGAGAGTTACCATCGCAATCAAAGACACAACCGCGAGTGCGCCGTCATGGACTGTGCATTACTTCACTGCCTGGCGAAGAGCTATTGCTTTCTCTGTTGCTGAAAAGGGGCCTCTTCAGGCCTTGGCGGAGCCGGCAATCTCTTCAACCGCTGCTACAAAACGGTCCAGGTCCGGAATCGGGGTGTAGACATGCGGCGTCACGCGCACACAGCTGATGTTCTCCCACACGATGCCGACGGTGTGGATCTTGTATTTATTGAAGAGCGCCGAAGACAGCTCTCCCGGCGTCATCCCTTTTACGCTTACTCCACAGATAGCGCAGGAATATTTCGGATTGAGCGACGTGTTGATCTGCACTCCGGGAATCTCCCGCACCCGCGTGGCCCAATAGTCTTTCAGATAGCGAATGCGCTCCTCCTTCCGCTTGCTGCCGATGGCCTCGTGAAAATTGATCGCCTCGCCGATCCCCTGTTCGATCGGAAAACTGCGCGTGCCCAGCGTCTCGAACTTGCGGATGTCCGGGCTGTGCGGTTGGCCGTTGCAGGTGAGCGGCCACAACTTCTCGATCTTGTCCTCCTGCACCCACATCATCCCCGTGCCGATTGGCGCGGACAGGAACTTGTGCAGGCTCGTGCCGAAGTAGTCGCATGCAGGTCCGGCACCTTGAAGTCCATCAGTCCAAACGAGTGTGCGCCATCGGCGATCACCTCGATGCCGTGCGCGTGCGCCATGTCGGCAATCTTCGCCACCGGCATCGTCTGCCCGATCCAGTTCACCATGTGCGTTACGTGGATGATCTTCGTCTTCGGCGTGATCGCCTGCTCGTACGCCTTCACGATTACCTGCGTCGTCTTCGATCGGAAAGTCGAAGCTGATCTGCTTGTAGACGATGCCATCGCGCTCGGCTCGCTGCCGGTAAGCCTGGATCATGTTGGGATAGTCCTGCTTGGTCCCGATCACTTCGTCGCCGGCTTTCAGCGGCAGCCCGTAGATGATGGTGTTCAGCGCTTCGGTCGAGTTGCGGTTGATCGCGATCTCGCCGGGCTTTGCGCCGGCCAGTATTCGCCAGCTTTTCTCGCAGCGGCTCGCGGCCCTGGTCGAGAATCTGCCACATGTAGTACGAAGGCCCTTCGTTGGTGAGCTGGTTATAGCGCTCCACCGCCTCCTGCACAACGACGGGCGCAGGCGACACGCCTCCGTTGTTCAGATTCATCAGATCCGGATTGACCGAGTAGGCCCGCTGGATCGCGCCCAGAAGTCCTCGTTCTGCGCAGCCTCCAGCGCATTCAGATGGCTGACCGAGCGTGCTGCCGCGGCAAACTCCGCGGCATGCGCCTGCTGAAAGAGCGAGGTAAGCGAAAAGGCTCCGGTAAGAGCCGCAGACTGCTTCAGAAAGGTGCGTCGGCTGTTCGGGATCATACCGAGCAATGTAGGCGTTTACGCCTGTGTAATCAATCAAAAACTGATCCAGCTTGAAACGGAACGTAACCATGGTCAGCCGATTCTGACCGTCGCAATGCGAATTCCGCTAAAAGTGAAAGATAAGATCGCTCGCTGCTGTGAACTGGAACTGCGCGTGTCCGCTGTCATAGGCGGGGCGATCCCATGCGCGGTCAAATCGTATCTCGGGTCTTAGTTGCACCGTTGTACCCCACGCGTGGTTCCACATCAGCGTCAATTCGGAATACCGTGTCTGCGTTCCTGTGCGCTGCCCTTTCTTATCGTTTAGAAAATCTGCACGCGCGGCGAGATAGTCGTGTCCTGTAAGTTCCTTCTGCAGCGAGCTCTCCACCGCATATTCAGGCGCGGTGCAACGAAGTTCGCCGCCATAGCAGTAGGCAGGATTCGTGCCCTGTTCCGGCGTGATTGGCGCGGCGCCTGCCGGATCGGCAGCCGGTACATCGCGCTCATACATATACCAGGCCTCGCTGGCCAGATGCAGCGTCTTCGAGAACCGGTGATACCACGTCGCGTCGTACTGCTGCTCGTTGTTGAAGGCGTATTTCGCGTCGTTGATGCCATTCGCGCACAGGTACAGATTGTCGTTGACTGAGGCTGTCGTGTAGTCGACGCAGACGGTCAGCGACGGCTTTGCGTCCGGCGTCCAAAGCGCGACATCATGTCCCCCCGCAACGCCGGCCTGAACAAGCCACTGGTCATTCAGTTTCGTAGTCAGCAGAACACCCGTGTCAGTAAAGGGATCGATGGAGTAAAGCAGCGAGTGGCTGAACATGTAGTCGTTCGGAGCCAGTTGGGCCTCTATGCCGGGCACCGAGATATAGCGGCCGATGCGCAGATCCGATCCGCCCTTGCCCAAATGTGGAAAATAAACATCCAGGTATTCGAGTGCGGGGTCGAATCCATACTGGCGATGCAGCCCAATCCATTGATGACTGAAGTAGCCTTTGGCCGTGGTGAAGCGATAGTCCGTGCCATAAAGGCTCGTGAGGTGAAATCCCCAGTCAATATGATCTTGCTGCACTGTGTCCGGAAGCCGCTCGATGTACAACACCGCCTGGTTTAGTTCAAGCCGGTTGGAGTAGACGTCGTTGGCCTCGGGAATGTTGGACTTCGAAGAGGTGCTTCCATTCACCGTCGGCTCGAACCATCCGTACCACTTGGTGCGCGGCAGGTTGCCGCTGGGGTGCAAGGCTGTCATCAACGGATAGCTGCCGGTGTCCGGTTCACCAATCACGGGCGAGCCGCCGTAGGACCAATCGGAAGCCGGAAATGGCGGCGAATCCAGCGGCGACGGCAACCCGCGGCGCGCCGGCACAGATGCGGCCGGCCCAGTCGCCGGAGCAGGGAACCAGTCGTCGTGATAAAAGCGGCCGAGCCTGGAAAAGAAATTCTCCGCGTGCTGCGGCTGAGGCGTGTCAACGGGGGCGGGCTGTGAAGATGTTGTGTCGGGAACCGGCTGTTGCGATTGAGCCGGAAGGACCATAAGAGCGAAGGCGCACACGACAAGAACCAATGAGCCCAGAGAACGCGATCCGGATATAACGTGCATTTTCGGAAAAAAGAAGTCGACCGAGTATAGATGGGCGACCTCTGGTAAAGATAGGGCGGAGCAGGTGGTTGCGACGGTTCAGCGTGGAGAGAATGGCACAGATCGCCGGTCGCAGTACGTCTGTGCCGATTTCTTGCTGGGCCGCTCACTGCTTTGCTGCAGCCTCATCCGCTTCGACGTCGATCTCGATCGCTACATCCGGCTTCGTCGCTGATGTTCCAAGCTCCATCAGGTTGTCACGCACCATGCCGGCGAAGTCGTCAGCATCGACGACCTGCTGGAAGCCGTGTGGTCCGGCATCGCCGTCTCCCCTGACTCCGTCTACCAGGCCATTGCATCTCTGCGCCGCGCTCTTGGCGACGATCCCAAACAACCTGCCTATATTGCGACCGTCCCACGCCTCGGCTACCGCTTAGTTGCTCACGTCGAGCGTCTGACCTCATCAAACCCGACTGACAAGCACATACTTCCGGCGTCGGAAATCCCACGCGGAATCCGGCAGCCAGAAGTCTCGCGCCGCTTCGATCTCCGGTGGATTCTTGTAGCTGCCATCATTGCAGCTCTCGTGACTGCATTTTTCGTCTTCGGCCGCCCGACTTCAATCCCACAGACGGCTTCAGCCGCAATCACGCCGGCACCGCCCGAACGATCCATCGCAGTCCTACCTCTCCTTGATCTGACCCCGGGTATGCAGCAGGAGGAGTTCGCCGATGGCATGACGGAAGAACTCATCGACAAACTGAGCAAAATCGTCGGCCTGCGCGTCTGCGCCCCAACCGCCTCGTTCTACTACAAAGGCAAGCAGCTTCCGCTTCCTCAAATCGCCCACGCGCTCGGCGTTGCCTACATCGTCGACGGCAGCGTGCGCAAAGACGGCGCATGGGTCCGCATCGCCGCGCGTCTCGTCCGGGCCGATACCGGTTACGTTGTTTGGACCGAGAGCTATGACCGCCCATTCAAAGACCGCCTTATGATCCAGGACGACATCGCGGGCGAGGTGGCCAAGGCTTTACCCAAATCAATAGCTCGCGGCGCACAATGACCCGCCAAGCATCCATCAGTTTTTAGCTTCTTCTTAAGCCTGGCTTAAGGTAGCTATCTGTATGCTCCTATCGGAGAATGAGCAAGACCAGGCTCCGGCGTGAAAGCACTGGCCGGACAGTCCGCAAACTCCCTCTCAGGAGGAAAAACCATGTTGTCGAAGCCACTGGCAATCGCTGTATTCGCCGCCATTCTTCCCATCTCTGTTCCAGCTCTCGCACAGGATAGCGGCTCATACAAAGTTCTCAAGATTCAGCTCGTAGGCGGCGAGGGCGGATTCGACTACGTCACCGCCGATCCGGACGGACGCAATCTCTACGTTGCCCGCTCCGGTCCCTCCGGCCACATCGGTGTCTTCAACCTCGACACTCTCGCCCAGGTAGGCGACATTCCCGGTACAAGCGGTCACGGCGGAGCGGTTGACACCGCAACCGGCCACGGCTTCGCCACGTCAAAGCCCGTCACCATGTTCGATGCGAAAACCTTTGCCGTCATCAAGAAGATCGACATGCAGGGCAATCCCGATGGATATCTAAACGACGCTTATAACCACCACTTCTATGTCCTCAGTCACCAGGCGCCCAATATCACGGTGCTCGACGACAAGGATGGCTCAATCCTCGGCACCATCGATATCGGAGGTGCGCCGGAGCAGGCAGTCACCGACGGCCACGGCAAAATCTACGTCGATATCGAAGACAAGTCGGCCATTGCCGTTATCGACGCCAACACCATGACGATGACCGGCAAATATGACGTCTCCAGCAAAGGCGGCGGCTGCGCCGGCCTGGCTCTCGACGCGAAAAACAACATTCTCTTCGCCGCCTGCCGCGAAAACAAAAACATGATCATCCTCTCTGCCACAGACGGCCACATCATCACCGATCTCCCGATCGGCAATGGCTGCGACGGAGCTACCTTCAACCCTGAAACGATGGAAACTTTCAGCTCTCAGGGAGACGGCACACTCACCGTCATCAAAGAAGACTCGCCCACCAGCTTCAGTGTGGAGCAGACGATTCCTACACCGGCACGCGCCAAGGTGCTCACGCTCGATAGCAAGACCGGCCACATCTTCAGCATCACCGCTGAATATGGACCTGTTCCCGCTGCACCGCCCGCTAACGCGCCACAACCACCTCCCGGCGCTCCTGCATGGATGCGCGGCCCTCGCGCGCCCATGATCCCCGGCTCCTTTCAGATCCTCGAAATCGGCAAGTAGACACCACGGGCTGCAGCTCCCGGCCGCAGCCCATCCATTCCCCTACCCATCCCTTCATCAATTCCTGCAAGAAAACTACCCCAATCCAGCTTTCATAGCGTTAAGCTAAGCAGGAAGTCTCCGCACTTAATTCCCAGTCAGCAAGACAAATCCCAGGCGTGCCAGTGCATGTCCCGGCTGGCCCTCATTCAAAAGAGGAGTGGATCAAATCAGGATGAAAACCAATCTTCGCGGTGTTGCGGTCACGATCTGTGGAATTTTGCTGATGACAACTGGGCTGCGTCTGTCCGCGCAGAGCAAAGCAAAGCCGGAGCTCATAGCCGCGCCTGATCGCAAGTCCGGCGAAGGCGTTGGCCCTTTTGAACGCATGGTCATCCGCGGAGTCACCGTCATCGACGGTACAGGCGGTGTTCCCATCGGCCCGGTTGATGTTGTCGTCGAACACGACCGCATCACCGATGTGCAGATTGTCGGCGCAGACAAGATCCCCATCGACCCCAAACACCGCCCCGCCAAGGGCACGTACGAGATCGACGGCACCGGCATGTATCTCATGCCCGGCTTCGTCGATACCCACGTTCATTACGGCGATGCGAAGAAGGCTCCCGAGGCCGAGTATGTGAACAAGCTCTGGCTTGCCCACGGAGTCACCACCGTGCGCGGAGTTCCTGCCGGACCGCTCGACTGGTCTCTGCATGAGCGCGAGCGATCGAACAAAGACGAAACCGTCGCACCGCATATCTTCGTCTATCAGCCCGCATTCTCGGGCGATGGATGGAAGCCGCAATCTGTTCTGACTCCCGAATTAGCCCGCCAGTGGGTCGACTACCTTGCCGATAAAGGTGCGGACGGCGTCAAGATCTTCGGCGAAGACCCCGAAATCGCGGCTGCGCTTTTCGACGAGGCAAAGAAGAAGCATTTGGGAACTGTCGCCCATCTCGGCCAGAACTTCGAGTCACGCCTCAACGCCCGCCAGGCCGTCGATCTCGGCCTCGGCACCGTCACGCACAACTACGGCCTCTTCGAATCGCTCCTCGACAACTCCACCGTGCAGGACTACCCCACCGATCAGAACTACGGCAACGAGCAGATGCGCTTCGCCCAGGTTGCGCGCAACTGGAACAAGATCTATCCGCCGGGCAGCAAGCAGTGGAACGACTTCCTTGAAGATCTCAAAGCGCACGACGCCGTGATGAACCCCACCATGGTCATCTACTCCGCCAACCGCGACCTCATGCGCGCCTACACCGCCGAGTGGCACAACAAATACACTCTGCCTTCGCTCATGGATTACTACCAGCCCAACCGCACCAATCACGGCTCTTATTTCTACTACTGGACCACCGAAGATGAAGTGGCCTTCCGCAACTTCTACCATGTGTGGGAAGAGATGATTAAGGACTATAACCAGATGGGCGGCCATGTCACTGTCGGCACTGACGCAGGTTTCATCTTCCAGACCTACGGCTTCGCCTACGTCGAAGAGCTGGAGCTGCTGCGCGAGGCAGGCCTCACGCCGCTCGAAGTCATCCGCTCAGCCACGCTCTACGGCGCCGAAGAGCTGGCAAAGCCCAAAGGTGTCGAGCCTGACTTCGGCATCATCCGCCCCGGCAAGCGCGCCGACCTGGTAGTCGTCGATCAAAACCCGCTCGCCAACCTCAAGGTCCTCTACGGCACCGGCTGGATGAAGCTCAACGACCAGACCGGCAAAGTCGAGCGCGTCGGCGGCATCAAGTACGTAATCAAAGACGGCATCGTCTACGAGCCCAGCCAACTATTAGCCGATGTAGCCGCAATGGTCCAGAAGCAGAAAGACGAGCGCAAAGGCCAAATGGTCAGCCGCGAAGGCGTAGAAGTGCCGGCGTCGCAGTAACGCTGCGTTGCCGTTCCGGCGTAGGATTCGAAGGCGCTTTCGCTACGCTGCCTGTTCCACCGCGAGGGTTGCTGCCATCGCTACTGTTCGATGTCGAGGTCTGGGCTTGAGAGCTGCGGCAAGTTTCTTCCCGTAGGCGATACCCGGCCGTTCCACGGTGACATGAGCAACCGTTGCGATGGCTATCAGGACTAGACCGCACAGCAGCGTCACACCGAAGTGTCCAGCCGGCGACGCAAGAAAATAGAAGCGCAGTGGACCCGTTCTCAGTAATGGGGCCAAAACCAATCCCTGCATCAGGAAGATCCCGTAACTGATATTCCCCATGCGCCGGGCTGGCCGGCTCACCAGAAATCCAAACATTGTGCAACCGGACACTATCAAGTAGAAGACCACCCCGAGCACCAGGACCGGTGCGACGGCGTATTGAACCGGGAAGAAATAGAGCGACGCGAGCACAAACACCGCGAGCACAGATTGAACAGGGGAGGACAAGGTCAGCATCCATCCATGTGCTTTCAGCGACGCGCACAGCATCCCTAAAGCAAAGCACATAGGTAAAATCACCATCGGGTCCTGGAGAGTTGTCCATCGAAAGTGGCTGAAAAACAAACACACGCTGAGGCCAACCACAACAAAACTCAAATGAACTTTCCTGTTTCGCGTTGCGAAGGCGAGGAATGGAAGCGCGCGGTAATATGCCCATTCGAATTTAACCGACCAGGTTGCGTAGACCAGGAGAACGTCTGTGCCTCTCAAGCCGTTCACATCTCCGGGTCTAATGACACCAAGCATCAGCCAGCCTGCGACTTGGCCAATCAACTCGATGAGCGGCACGTGCAGCTCAAAGCCCGTCATGCAGGCAACAACTCCGAGCATGATCGCAACGGTAACTACATAAAGCGGCCCGATGCGGAATATCCGACCCAAAACGAATACAATCCAGTCCGGCTTCCCTGCCTTGTCGAGCATTTGGCCCCAAAAAAGGTAGCCCGTTATCATGAAAAATAGGAAGACAGCAAAGGGCCCGAGGGAAGCATAGAACTGCGAGCCGAGATCGCCCCACTGATTCTGAGTGAGCAGAACGTGATACATGGCTGTGTGATGGAAAAACACGGAAAGGGCAAGTATGCCGCGCAGTCCATCCAGCGGCGCCAGCCGGCGCTCAACCACGCCAGGCGGGGTATCGGCCGCCTTTAAAAGAGGCGTACCGCCGAGAACCATCAGCAGTGCTACGCAGGCAAGCGCCGGCCAGATCGAAAAGAAGCCGAACTCAGCGCCGAACACGCGTAACTCCCAGAGAGATTCTTGAACTGCAGCCAGCACATGCGGTATTCATCATGAGGTAATCGTCGCGCTTAGCATACCTCAATCGCGGTTCGGCGAGGCTACCACTTCTGTCGGATACACGTAGCGCTTCATGGCATTTTTCAAATGCGGTTAGTATTTACCAGCTATGCAGCCACTCATCATCCTGCCCAATCCGCACCTCAGTCTGGAACAACTCACTCAGCACCGCACCAGTCAGCAACTCCGCCCGCGGCCCATCCGCCAGGATTTGTCCCTGCTTCATCAGCAGCACGCGATCGATCTCCGGCGGAATATCCGCCAGGTGATGCGTCACCAGGATCAGCCCAACGCCATCCCGCATCAGCGCCCGCATCGATTCGCGCAGATTCCGCTGCGCCGCCAGATCCAGTGCATTGGATGGTTCGTCGAGCAAGAGTTGCCGCGGCCTGTGCACCAGCGCCCGCGCAATCTGGATCCGCCGCTTTTCCCCGGCCGACATTTCGCCGATCCGCTGCCCCGCCAGCTTCGTCGCATGTATCCGCGCCAGCGCCTCATCGGCCCGCTCGCGCATCTCCTCCGTCACATGCAGATTCGGCCACAGCGTCGAGGCTGAGAAGAACCCCGCCAGCACAGCATCGCGTCCGGTGGTTTTCGCAGCCGTGCTGCCAGCCGAATCCGGCGCGCGGTTCGACACCGCTCCCGCCAGCGAATCAGACACAATGCCAAACCGCTTCCGCAGCTCCGTCAGATCCCAGCGATTGCGCCCAAAGATCGAGATATACGGAGCAGGCTGCGCGGGATAACTGAGATCTCCCGACGGAGGAATCAGCGGATACAGCTCGCAATTCATCGTCCGGATGAGCGTCGATTTGCCGCATCCATTGGGTCCCAGAATCGCCACATGCTCGCCCGCGCGAATGCTAAGGTTCAAGTCCTGCAGCACCACGCGATCGCCCAGCGCAACATACACGTGGCGCATATCGAGGAAGTGTTCTTCAGCGCCGGAAGTGGAGGCGGAGAGAGAGACGGAAGAAGGGAACTGATCCGGATTCACTGTCATGTCTTTTGTTAGAGTAAACGGGTTGACCAATGGATCCGGAGTCTCTCAATCGAGACACAGGCAGCCTTCCCTGATGCTGAGAATGCAGCTCCATTCGGCATGAAAAACTAGCAAGTTGGATGGATATTTCAGAACAATGAGCGACATTTCGCAATTCTTGATTCCAGCGGGTTTCCGCTTCGCCGCTACGACTGCGGGTCTCAAGCCCAGCGGCCGCCCGGATTTCGCGGTTATCGTGGCCGAGACCGTGACAGGCGAGCCGGCCAGCGCCGCCGCCCTCTACACAGCCAATCGCATCACTGCTGCCCCGCTCGCGGTCGATAAGGCCAACATGGCGGCCACCGGTGGCAGAGTGCGTGTCGTCGCCATCAACGCAGGCAACGCTAACTGCGCAGCAGGGCAGGCCGGTCTCGACGCCGCATACGCCACCTGCAACGCCGCAGCGATCGAGTTCGGCTGCACGCCGGAAGAGGTCTTTCCCTCATCGACCGGCATCATCGGCGTTCCACTGCCTGCTGAGAAGCTGATCATCGCTCTCCCACGCATCAAAGCCGCATTGGGCGTAGAGTCGGACCACTTCCAGCAACTCGCGCAGGCCATCCTCACCACCGACCTCGTCGAAAAGACCGCCTTCGCCCGCATCGCCGTCGACGGCAAAGAGGTCCGCATCGCAGCCGTAGGCAAAGGCTCGGGCATGATCCATCCACGGCTGATCTCCGCCGCCCCGCACGCGACCATGCTGGTCTACATTCTCACGGACGCTGAAATCGAACCAACGGTTCTGCACGGCATGCTGGTCTCCGCCGTCGACGTCAGTTTTAATCGCATCTCCGTCGATGGAGACACTTCCACCAACGACACCGTGCTCCTTCTTGCCTCTGGAGCAAGCGGCGTCGAAATAGGCGCAGACAACCGTGAATTCGTCGCTGCCCTCAGGCAGACAGCTACCTCGCTCGCGCGCCAGATCGTGGCCGATGGCGAAGGCGTCAAACATGTCGTCGAGCTTCAAATCCACGGCGCAGCCAGCGACGCCGACGCGCTCAAGGCCGCCAAGTACATCGCGCACTCCCCGCTCGTGAAGACAGCCTGGGCAGGTTCCGATCCCAACTGGGGACGCCTCATGGCCGCCATCGGCAACTCTGGCGCTGAGATTGATCCCGAGCGCATCGACATCTGGTTCGGCGAACTGCGCATCTGCCGTGACGGAGGACGCGCTGCAGAGTTCGATCAGGCCGCAGCCCACGCCTATCTGCAGCAGTCCGAGTTCTCCATCCGCATCGATCTCCGTCAGGGCGAGGGAAGCTGTATTTTCTGGACCACGGACCTCACCGCCGAGTACGTTCACATCAACGCCGACTACTCAACCTAGCTGACAATTTCGCCGCCAGCGCCCCGATGCAATCAGCCCTCCGATCGCTTATGCTGGAAAGGCATGCCGATATGCGGAATGGATGCCGCATTGCGGTACCTCGATCGTTGCGGCATAAGTCCGGTTTCAGTAACGCGATTGGGCTTTTGAAGTACGTTGGCCCTTCATTGAAGCGTCATACAATCGGGATTGTTAGAAGGGGACTATGGCAACCAGGGTAAAAGAGCCGGTTGAGGCTCCAGCAGCTACCAACGGATCGGAGGGCGGCGGCCTGATCAGCAATGAAAAGCTCCGCCAGCTCTATGCCACCATGCTCAAGTGCCGAACGCTCGAGGAGCGCGCCCGCGTGCTCTTCAAGCAGAGCAAGTTCACCGGCAACTATTATGCCGCCGTTGGCCAGGAAGCAGCAGCCGTAGGCACTGCCATCGACCTGCGCGCCGAAGACGCCATCGGCCCTTCGCATCGCGACTTCATTACCGCCTTCATCAAGGGCGCTCCGCTGGACAAGATGCTGTGCCACCTCTATGCGCGCGCCAACTCTCCAGACAAGGGCCGCAGTTCGCCGGCACACTTCGGCTATGCGCCCCTCAACGTCATCACTCCGGCCTCGACCATCGCCGCGCAGCTCAACATCGCCACGGGCATGGCGCTGGCCAACAAGATGAAAAAGAACGACAACATCGCAGTTGCTTACTCCGGCGATGGGTCCACGTCGCTCGGCTTCTGGCATGAGGCGTTGAACTTTGCCGGCGTGCATGACCTGCCCATCCTCTTCGTCTGCCAGAACAATCTCTGGGCCGAATCCGTGAACCTTCAATTCCAGACCAAGGTACCCGATATCAGCGTCAAAGCGCAGGCATACGGCTTCCCCGGCATCACAGTCGATGGCAATGACGTTGTCGCCGTCTATCGTGTCGCGCAGGAGGCCATCACCCGCGCCCGCCGCGGCCACGGCCCCACGCTTATAGAGTGCAAGACCTATCGCTGGTACGGCCACTCGGAGATCGACCCCGCCAAGTATCGCGATCCGGAAGAGGTCGAACGCTGGAAGGCCAAGGATCCCATCGCCAACATGGAAAAGTACCTCACAGCCAAGAAGCTCTTCACGCCTGAGTGGAAACAGCAGATACTGGAAGGCTTCAATCGCGAACTGGACGCCGCCATCGAAATCGCTGAGAAATCCGCGCTGCCCGAGGGCGTCGAAGCGCTCGACCACGTCTACTCTTTCGACGTGCGCGACCGCTGGCTAAATCCAAAAAACTATTCGCCCACTTATTAACCGCCGCGCCACAACGCGGGTGTTGTTCTTACCGCTGTTTCATCTGAACCGAGATCGGGAACGTCATGGCACTCGTAACATACATCGCCGCAATTACCGAAGCGCTCCAGGAAGAGATGCGGCGCGATGAGCGCGTCTTCATCATCGGCGAAGATGTGGGCGTCGAAGGCGGCGTCTTCAAGGCCACCAAGGGGCTCTACGAAGAGTTCGGGGCGGAGCGCGTCATCGATTCGCCATCTCGCTGAGGGCATTATCGTTTCCGCTGCCATTGGCGCGGCTCTCGCGGCCTGAGGCCGGTGCCGGAGATCCAATTTTCGGACTTCATTACGCCGGCCATGGATGCACTCACGCAGCAGGCGGCCAAGCTGCGCTATCGCTCCGGCGGCACGCAGACCTGCCCGTTCACTCTGCGAGTCTGCTATGGCGGCGGTGTCGGCGGCGGGCTCTATCACTCGCAGACCAACACCACGTGGTTCGCGCATGAGCCAGGGCTGGTCGTTGTTGCCCCCGGCACCGTAGCCGATGCAAAGGACATGCTTAAAGCGGCCATCCGTCAGGATGACCCTGTCATCTACTTCGAGCACAAGAAGCTCTATCGCTCCATCAAGGAAGAGCTGCCTGATGGTCGACGACTTTGTCACCGATCTCTTCAACGCCGCGGTTCGCCGCCCGGGCAAAGATATGACGCTTGTCACCTATGGCTGGACGTTGCAGCTCTCTCTGCAGGCAGCAGAGAGAGATCCACGCCGAAACGGGCGCGGAGATTGAGGTCGTCGACCTGCGGGTCCTCAATCCGCTCGACAAAGATACGTTCCTCGAGTCACTGGCAAAGACCGGCCGCATGCTCATCGTGCATGAAGATCATCAAACGCTGGGCATCGGCGCGGAGATCGCAGCAATCGCGGTCGAGCAGGCTTTCGAATGCCTGGATGCGCCCGATCATGCGTCTCACCGCTCCCGATGTGCCAGCCATTCCATTCTCGTCACCGCTCGAAAAGTTCTATCTACCTTCGGTCGACAAAATCGTGGAAGCAGCCACCAAGTTGTTGAATTATTGATCGATTGCGAAGCAGTTCATTAATGCTCACGGAGGCACGGACGAGATGCTTGTTTCATTGACCCCCCTCCGTGCCCTTCAGTAGAGTTAGCTTATGAGTCGAGCCGCTCGCTTCAGGCGCGCCCCGTTATTCCGCTCTTTGGTCGTATCAGCCGTTGTTTCCATTGCTCTCCAGGGATATTCCCTCGCTGAGCCCCCGGCAGGGGGAGCAGCGCAGGCCGCTTCGCCTGTGGCTCCATGCCAGTCGGCCCAACTGGGTTCGCCCTATATCCCGATGGATAGCTGGATGTATGTCTCGCTGTCTCGTCTTTACTCGCTCGGCTATCTCGATCTCTCGTTCCAGGGCATGCGTCCATGGACACGCTCCAGCGTCATTCACATGCTCGAAGAAACCGACGCGCAGCTTGAAGATGCACCCGACGACGATGCGACCAACGAAGCGCGCGAACTCTATGAAGCGCTGTGGAACGAGCTTAATCTGGATGCCCAGGGCCCATGCTTTCAGCATCGCGGCCAGTTCCGCATCGAGTCGGTATTCGAGACCGCCCGCGGCATCAGCGGCACGCCGCTGCACGACAGCTATCACCTCGGTGAAACCATCACCAACGACTATGGCCGCCCAGTAGAGAATGGGTTCAACAACTACGGCGGAGCTAGTGGATACGCCACCGCGGGCATCTTCACGCTCTACGCGCGTGAAGAGTTCCAGTACGCTCCCTCTGCCGTTGGCTATTCGCAGACGCTTTTCGATCTGCTCTCATCACGCGACAACATTCCCGTAGCCACCAATCCGGTACAGGCTACGATTCCGCTGGGCCCTATCGGAACAGCTACGAATGGTCGTCTTGTGGAAGGTTATCTCTCCGCTCACATCCTCGGCCACGATGTCTCGTTCGGCAAAAATGATCAGTGGCTCGGTCCTGCCTACGGTGGCGCATATGCGTACTCGACCAACGCGGAGAACATCTATTCCTTCGAAATCAATCGCGGCGAACCCCTGCATATTCCGGGTGTGTCCCGCATCACAGGCCCCTTCCGCTATGAGTTTCTGGTGGGTTCGCTCAAGGGCCATACTTACTGGAATGACCCATGGGTGCATGCAGAGAAAATCAGCTTCAAGCCAACTCCAAATCTTGAGATGGGGTTCGAGCGCACCGTGATCTGGGGCGGCAAAGGCCACGTTCCAATCACCATCCACTCCTTCCTCAAGAGTTTCTTCAGCTTCCAGAACGTCAGTAACGCGGAGAAGGTTTCGCGCGACGATCCCGGTGCGCGTTTTGGGGCATTTGACTTCAACTACCGTCTGCCCTATCTGCGCCACTGGCTCACGCTCTACACCGACTCTGAGGCGCACGACGATGTGTCTCCCATCTCAGCTCCGCGCCGCGCCGATTTCCGCACCGGGCTTTATCTCTCCCACGTGCCCGCGATTCCCAAGCTCGATCTTCGCGTCGAAGCGGCAATGGACGATCAACCGACCTCACGCAGCATCCAGGGCGAATTTACTTACTACGAGGGCGAGCAGCCTCAGGGCTACACCAACGCGGGCCAGATCTTCGGCGACTGGATGGGCCGCGAGGCCAAGGGCGGGCAGGCATGGGCCACGTGGCACCTCAGCGGCAATGAATGGATTCAGGTGAGCTGGCGCGGGCAAAAAGCCGCTAAGGACTTCATCCCCGGCGGCACCACCATCAACGATTTCGGTGTGCAGGTGGTCAAGCGCCTCGGCGACGATCTCGAGGTCAAAGGCAACTACACTCACGAAGGCTATCTTGCGCCGGTCTATCTCACCGGCAAGCAAGGGGTAAACAACACCACCATCCAGCTCACCTGGTATCCGCGCAAAAAGTCGAGCTATTGAGCATCGGCGCAGGGGCGGCTTTGCAGCGCCCCTATGCCGTGTAACCCTTGTTCATCGTGATTCCCGCCGAACGATAGATCTCCGCGATGTACGTCATATCGCGCAGTCCTTCCTCGCCCGGCGAAGTCGATTCCTTGTTCTCAAGAATGCACTGCGAGAAGTGATCCGCCTCGCGCGTAAAGTGAATTGCATTCTTATCCTTGCTCGGCTCGTCCAGCATCTGCGGCTTCTCGCCTGGCTTGAAGATCGCAGCCGTCAAGCGCAGCCCGTCGTAGTTGAACGCAGGCTTCATCTCTACCCAGCCGTGCTCGCCAGTCACGTGAAAATATCCATCCATCGCGCCGCCATACGTCGTATTGCAACTCGCCAGGATCCCCGATGGGAACTTCGTGATCCAGTTCAGATTTTCCTCGACGGTTTTGAACCGCGGATCGCTTGGATCGCTGTACGCGTACGCTGAGAACTCCACCGGCTCCTGGCCCGTCAGATAGCGAGTCGCATTCAGGCAGTAGATGCCCACGTCCATCAGCGGACCACCGCCGGCCATCGGTTTATCCAGCCGCCATTCGCCCGCCCCACAGTTAAATCCATAGGTGGCTTGAATCGACTGAATCTTTCCAATCTCCCCATCGCGAATGAGTTGCACCGCGCGCAGGTTTGTCGGCTCATAGTGCAGCCGGTAGGCGATCATCAGCTTCACATTCGCTTCTTTACACGCCGCAATCATCGCTTCGCATTCCGGCACGCTTACGGCCATCGGCTTCTCGCACAGCACATTCTTGCCTGCCTTTGCCGAGCGGATTGTGTACTCCGCGTGCATCGAGTTCGGCAGTCCGATGTAAGTCGCCTGCACATCTTTGTTGTGCTTCATCTCGTCCATGTTTTCGTAGTTGTAGATGGACGATTTCGGTATGCCATATTGTTCGGCATACATCGCGGCTTTCGCCGGATGCCCGCTTACCAGCGCCGTAATCCGCGAGTTGGAACTGTTCTGTACTCCCGCCATGAACAGCTTCGAGATGCGCCCCAGTCCGATGGCGGCGTAGCCGATCTTGCCGTCCGATGAAGCCGGAGCAGCTTGCGCGTTCAGACGAGGCAGGAAGCTTCCAGAGAGCTGCGCGGCGACTCCAAGGGCGCCGAGCCGGGAGAATTCACGGCGAGACAGATTCATGATCCGATGCTCCTGTAAATCGATTTTTTGAGGGGCTTGCGAGGTCTGACTGGACGTGCGCCCCGAGTATAAGCGCTCAATCGCAGGTAAGGGAAGCGGCAGCCTCCCACGGTGGTAAACTGCGCCGGAATCGTCTGCGTTACACTCGGGGTGATGCGGGTCTTCGGGATCGATTGCGGAACAGAAATCACCGGCTACGGCATCGTGGACACCGACGAAACGAGCCGGACGCCGCAACTCATCTGCCGTGGATTCGGGGCTATCTGTCTCGCAAAACAGAAAACCTTGCCCGAGCGCCTCTTGCAGGTCCGCGAGGAGTTACACAAAGCCCTCGAAATCTGGCGGCCGGACGTCGTCGCTGTCGAAGAAGTCTTCTACTCCGTCAACGCCAAGTCCGCCCTGAAGCTTGGCCAGGTGCGTGGCGTAGCCCTGCTGGCTACCGCCGAAATGGGCCTCCCGCTTGCCGAGTATGCTCCGCTCAAAATCAAATCCTCGGTTGTCGGCTACGGCCTCGCCTCTAAAGAGCAGGTGCAGTTCATGGTGGCTCGTCTCCTCGGACTCGCCGATCCTCCTCAGCCTGCCGATGCCGCGGATGCGCTGGCCATCTCCATCTGCCACATTCACACCGCACAAACGTTGCTGCTTCAGGAGTCGCGCAGATGAGGGAAACTCTCCGAGCCTTTTCCGGTATCTCCGGAAGGTTTGCGGCGGTGTGGTTTGTTTTTGTCCTCTTGAACGCGGGCAGAGCAACTGCGCAACAGGACACCGTATTTCGGATCGACTTCACCAACTCCAACCTCGCTCCTTCCCACTGGGTTCTGCGCGTCCATCCGGACGGAAACGGTCATTTCGACTCGGACCCCAGCAGCCAAACGGCGCAACCGACCGATCACATGACCGTCAGCGAACTCCATCGTGACATCCAGCTCAGCCCGGCATTGACCAATCAGATTTTCCTTGTTGCCCGTTCCCGAAAGTTTTTCAATTTCCCCTGCGAAAGCCACATGAAGGTTGCCTTCCAGGGCAACAAGCAACTGAGCTACAGCGGCCCCGATGGAAACGGAAGCTGTACGTTCAACTACTCCAAGGACAAAGAAATTGAGAATCTCGGCGGCACTTTGATGGGCGTGGAATTCACCATCATCACCGGCGCCAGGTTGGAAATGCTGCTTGCTCACGACCGGCTGGGCCTTGATCAGGAGCTCGAATTCCTTGCCGAGTCTCTCCACACCGGGAACGCAGCAGACCCCGGAGTGATCCGCGACATTCTCACTCGCATTGCCAACGATGACCAGGTCATGGACCGTGCCCGCAAGCGCGCTCGGGCCCTGCTTTCCGCACCCCGATAATCCAGGTCTGTCAGGCTTCTCTGTCAGGTTGGCGTAACCCGGCAGTAAGTCTCCCGTAATGTATGCAATGCGGGAGTCTCGCGCCGCTCGGAATCTCTTGATTTTCTGCGTCTTTTACGGCGATTCCGGGTCTATAGTCGCAGATAGCTTCCGTACACACCTGCATCGGGAGCTTTCCGAAGCGGAGAGTGACGTCCAGGTACTGGAAAGTTTTCAGGTTCGTGATTCCGCAGTTGTCCAAATCGGCATATCATGAGACAGCCTCAGGCGATGCCGATAGGTCTCTTTCCAGTTCGAAACCCGGCCTCAGGTCAGTTGTTCTGAGACAGGGCCTGTGGGACGTTGCAGGCGGTCAGGGCTGAAGCAGGAAAGGGGGCTCTTATGAGATTCATCCAGCGAGTGAAGAATCAGAAGCAAGATCAGCGTGATGAGAAGGATCAGGAGCAAGTGAGGGTGCCACTCGGCGTCGTGGCTCAGTGGGCCCGTGCCGGCGTTCTGGCTGTTTTGGCCGGCGCGGTCCTGCTCTTATCCCCTCATGTCTCGCGAGCCAACACCCCTCCGGACGACGCCCCCGCCAAGCCTCAGGTCAATCCGAATGCGCGAGCCGTTCGCCTCAGCAGCGTCGATGGCAAGGTCAGAGTCGTGCAGGACGGGCAAGTGGTTGCCGACCCGGCCTACGCCAACATGCCCATCTTCGAGGATTCCCAGATTTCGACCGGCGATGACGGAAACGCCGAAATTCAACTGGAAGACGGCGGAGTGGCGCGCCTTTCTCCCAACTCATCCGTCGCCATGTCTGTCCTGCGGAAGCAGGGAACCAGCAGTCAAACGGAGATTGCGGTCAACGGCGGCCTCTGCTACTTCGAGCTGCAACCTTCCAGCGGCGCCGACAGCGTGGTCGTGCACTTCGGCCCGGCATCGTTCACTCCAAGCAGTTTTTCAGTAGTCCGTATCACGCTCGATCAGCCTCCCGGTAGTCTTGCCGTGTTCTCGGGAAATATCCGTGTCGACCAGGGCGACGCCATGCAGTTGGAAGTCCACGGCGGCGAGAGCCTTGCGCTCAACGCCTCTGACCCGTCGAATTACAAGCTCGACGAAACCATCGCCTCCGATTCCTGGGATAGCTGGAACGCCGATCGCGATCAGGCCCTGAACGCACAAAACAACGAGAAGACGGCGGCCACCAGCAAATACGGTAATTCCGTCGGCTTCAGCGATCTCGACGCCAACGGCAACTGGTACGACGTGCCTGGTCAGGGCTACGTCTGGTCGCCGTATGATGCGCAGGCCACCGGCTCCGCGTGGGACCCGTACGGTTACGGCAATTGGGTCAACTATCCGGGCTACGGCTATCTCTTTGTCTCTGGATATGACTGGGGATACGCACCCTTCTCCTGCGGCGCCTGGAATTTCTATGGCGGATTTGGCTGGGGATGGAATCCCGGCAATGCCTGCAATCCCTGGTGGTCCAACTATGGCTATGCACCCTACGGTTATGGTGGCGGTGGCTGGGGTTACAACATCGGTCGTCCGCCGAATGGCTACCTGCCGCCACGCCGGCCGAGGCCCGGTCCTGGCAATCCGCGTCCGGTCGGGGGCGGGATGCATCCCGTCATTGCTGGCGGGGGCAATGTCGTCCACGTCGACCATCGCCCTGCCGGTGACAGTGAGCTCTCACTCAGCGCCGGTTCCGTACATCCGGTAAACATCGGCGGACACACCATTCAGCCCATGCATCCTCTGGTTCCACGGCAGGGGTATGATCGCACCGCAGCCGGCTTCGCCAATCGTCCGGAAGGCCCCGGCGGCATGCATCCAGTGAATGCTTACGGTTATGGGCATCCGGGTGAGTCGAACACCTTCCGTCCTTCCGCTCCCAGCTACGCGCCGCGCAGCCAGAGCTACGCGCCATCCCGCAGCCCCAGTTACAACCCAAGCTCCGGTGGCCATTTCAGCGCGCCCGCTCCGGCGCCTTCCAGGGGCGGCATGTCAGGCGGAGGAGGCGGAGGAGGCGGTGGAGGGCATCCATCCGGTGGCGGCGGCGGAGCGCACCATTGATCCCTCGATCCCTTAATTGTTGATCGAATCCGCAGTCGAATCTCAAGAACGGCGCCAATCCTCAGGTTGGCGCCGTTTTCATGTGTGTCGCTTGCCAGCCAGATCCCGGAACAACCCTGCCAGCCGTTCCAGGCTTAGCTCCTCGGCACGAGCCTGAGCCTTTACGTCGGCCCGCTCCATCGCCGCGGCAGCATCCCCTGCCAGATACCCCGCAGCCTTCAGGTTATTGGTCAGCGTCTTCCGCTTCTGCGCAAACGCCTGTTTGAGAAACCCGATGAACGCAGTCTCATCGACCCCAAGCTCCTCGATTCGCGGAGCAAATCGCCACCGAAAAACCGTCGAGTGCACCTGCGGAGGTGGCACAAACGCCTCCGGCGGCAGCGTAAACAACGGCTCCGTCTTGCCGTAAAGCTCCATCGCCACCGTCAGCAGCCCGTAATCCCGGTTTCCCGGCTTTGCCGTCACACGATCCGCCACCTCGCGCTGAACCATGAGCACGGCCACCTCCAGGGCATTGGCATGAGCCGCCAGACGCAGCAGAATCGGAGAAGTGATGTAATACGGCAGATTGCCCACCACCACCAGTCGCTGCCCGGCCTCGCGCGCCAGTGCGGAGAAATCGAACTCCAGCACATCCTCATGCCGGATCTCCACCCGCTCGGCTGCAATCTCGTTCCGAAATCTCTCTTGCAGCTCTCCCGCAAGCCTCGCATCGAACTCCAGCGCCACTAGCTTTCCCGCTGCCGCGGCCAGCCCGCTCGTGATCGCCCCATCCCCAGGTCCAATCTCGACGACAGTTTTTCCTTCAAGCGGTCCGGCCGCGGAGACGATCCGCTGCACCGCCATCTGGTCCCGCAAAAAGTTTTGTCCCAGCCTCGATTTAGCAGTCATGAAGGGTCTTTCCGTGTAGGAAGTAAAGCCGTAAGCCGTAGTAGACTTGGCGGGTTAATTGTTTTTTTGAGCCACTTATTCAAGCCGTTTCCCATCGAATGTTTGTCCCGCGCTGCTGAGTTTTGCCACCCCGCGGCAAATACTTCACAGAGGAGAGTTCCGAATGCATATTGTATTTGCTGCCTCGGAGTGCGTGCCGTTCGCCAAGACCGGCGGCCTGGCCGATGTTGTGGGCGCGTTGCCGCCCGAGCTCGTCAAGCTCGGCCACCAGGTCACCGTCTACCTGCCGCTTTATAAGGTCGTTCGTCCGCACCTGCCTGCGGAGCTCACCTTCGCCGTCCGCTCCATCACCATCCCGTTCCCCTATTACAACCGCTTTGCAGGAATCGTCGACGGCGGCGTCCGCGATGGCGTCCAGTTCTACTTTGTCGACTGCCCCGAGCTCTTCGACCGCGACGGCCTCTACGGCCCCAAAACCTCTGCCGGCGACTACGGCGACAACGCCGAGCGCTTCGGCCTCTTCAACCGCGCTGTCCTCGAAGCCGCCAAGCAGTTGGGCGTTCCCGACGTTTTTCATATCCACGACTGGCAGACCGCCCTGCTCTCCGTTCTGCTGCGCTCGGTCTATTTCTTCGATCCCGTTCTGCGTAAATGCGGCATTGTCCTCACCATCCACAACGCCGGCTATCAGGGCTGGTTTCCGCCCAATACGGTTCCTCAACTCCTCTTACCCTGGGATATCTTCACCGTGGAGAAGGTCGAGCAGAACGACACCTTCAACTTCCTCAAGGGTGGTCTTTATTTCTCCGACTACATGACAACGGTGAGCCCCACGTACGCCAGGGAGATCCAGACCCCCGAATTCGGTGCCGGACTGGAAGCGATCCTGAGCCGCCGCCACTGGGACCTGCGCGGCATCCTCAACGGTGTCGATTACGGACAGTGGAACCCGGCTCATGACCCAAATCTCGCAGCCCACTACACGGCGGACAAGCTCGACGGCAAGGTCGAGTGCCGTCTCGATCTGCTCCACGCCTTCGGCCTGGAAGAGGTTGCCGATACTACGCCGATTATCGGCATCGTCTCTCGTTTTGCCACGCAAAAGGGCTTCGACTTCGTCGCACAGATAGCCGACCGCATGTTGGAGCGCGATATGGCTATGGTCGTCCTTGGCTCTGGCGAACCCTATTACGAAAATTTCTTCCGCAATCTGGCAACTCGATACCCGCGGAAGATGGCCGTACAGATTAAGTACGACGACGCCCTTGCTCATAAGGTCGAAGCCGGTTCCGACATGTTCCTCATGCCCTCGCGCTATGAGCCCTCCGGCCTCAACCAGATGTACTCCCTCAAATACGGCACTGTGCCCATCGCCCGCGCCACCGGCGGCCTCGAAGACACCGTCGAAGAGTGGAATGCCGAAACCGGTGTCGGCACCGGCTTCAAGTTCTACGGCTACAACCCCGGGGACTTGCTCGCCGCTATCGACCGAGCGCTCGCTGCCTTCCAGGACAAGGTCGGCTGGAAGAAGCTGATGCGCAACGGCATGGCCAAGGACTACGCCTGGGAGCACCCCGCCCGCGAATATGTGGAAGTCTACGAAGAAGTCCTGCGGCGTCGAGGGTAATCTGAGCGTTGCAATGAAAAGAGATACGGGATAGCTGGCACGAAATCTGATTTCTTCCACTGTGTTTGAGGCGGGCTAATTCCCAACAAATTCTCAATTTCTCATAATTGTGAGAATTTGACTCATAATAATTTCTCAATTAATATGAGACATATTTATACATGCGTGCGTCCATGCACAGGGAGGGGCGATGGCATCCGTAGCAGTTTCTTTAGAAATTTCCTGCGCTGCTGAAGTGTTTCTTGCGACAGCTCTTTTGCACCGCGAACAGCCGGGTCGAACAGAATTCACCATTCAGGAAATCGTGAATCGCGTCTCCAGAGAAGGGTTGCACGGCAATCTTCGCTCGGGCATCAACGTTCACGCTTCGCAACACTGCGTGGCGAATCGCGCCGCGAATCCGGCCAAACATCGGATGCTGTTCGCAACTGGAAAGCACACGCGTCGATTGCTTCTGCCCGGGGATGAAATTCATCGCGATCGAACCGGGAAAATCTTTCCCGGTGAAGACGAGATTCCAGAGCAGTACCGAGAATTACTGGACTGGGCTAAGAGCCGTTATCGGATACGGGAAGGTGTCAATGAGCCAGGGGAAACGGTGACCGAGCCGAAAACATGGCTGGCAGATGTTCTTGGGTTGCGCCTGGCTGGCGCGCATCTGGCAGATGGAGTCGATCCGGACGAGCAGGTTCGGCAGTTGCGTGAGGGCTGGGATTGAACAAGGTATTCCTGGACACCAACCTTTGGATTTACCTTCTGGAAGATACCGGACCGCGCGGCTTGCGAGCGATGCAGATCGTTTCCGCGATCGCAGGCCGCGGCGACTCGCTCATCGTTTCCACATTGACCCTCGGCGAACTGCTCGTGAAGCCCATACGCATGGGCGATCAGGCTTTAGCGGATCGCTATCGTCAAACCTTTCATCGCCAAGGCATTAAGCTTTCAGGCTTCGACGAAACCAGCGGCGAAATCTTCGCGCGCGTTCGCCAGGACAAAAGCATTAAACCTCCGGATGCGATCCAACTGGCGACGGCAGCGAACGAGGGCTGCGATCTCTTTATAACCAATGACGAGCGATTGAGCCGGGCTTTCGTTCCGGGAATCCGCTTCATTACCTCGATGGATCGTGCACCGATTTGAGGCAGGCTTCAATGCTGGGCTAAGGGCCACGGGCGCGCAACCGGCATTTGCGCTCAAGATCTCTTCAGATGTTCGAAGTCCTTCGAGATCCAGCATGATCCGGGCGACTTTCACCCACGATTCGGTTCATAATAGGTATATGAAGCGTTTCGACCGCGCCGTGTACGCAATGTTCCTGCTGGTTCTGCTGGCAGATGTGGCGCGCGCGCACGCTTCTGTTCCAATCGCAGGCGATCCAGCCGGAAATCTGATCTTCACCGCGGCGCAGCAGCTTCGCGCCGGTTCGGCTGTGGGAACAGTCCTGGCCCTGCGGCGGTCCGACGGTTCCCTGGCCCCGGTTGCGCGTCTGCGGAGCTCCGGCCACGCGCTATCCGCCTGGTCGCATTATCTTTCCGGGCGCGCCAACCCATCGGCTTCTTCGCACCTGGTTTTGCTTTCGCCCGCGAATCTGCAAATCGGCTCTTACTCCCGCGGATTCTTCCTGTCCCCGTGGCAGCCCTGTGCAGCCTCATCCGAGGTCTTCGACCATACCTGCAGTCCCGCTCCCTAACCCCCGAGCTTAGCCCTGGAAGTGCAGGACTGCGAACGCTTCATGCCTTCGTCGCGCTCCCGGGGCTGAATGGATGAGGGATGACCGGGTGTTGTTGCACTGATTCGACCCGGCCTGGTGAACGACCTGCAGGCGAGAGCCAGCACCTACCAAGATGGAGAAACCACCGTGTTCTCGAAGTTCCTGACAAAAATCTTTGGCACCAACAATGAGCGCGTAGTCAAACGCCTGTTGCCCGCAGTGCGCCAGATCAACGCCCTTGAGCCGCAGGTACAGGTTATGAGCGACGAGCAGCTTCGCGCCAAAACCGTGGAGTTCCGCGCCCGCATCGCCGAACACCTCGACGGTATCACCGGCGAAGACGAGATCAAGGCCGCCGAAAAAGCCATCCTCGATGAGATCCTCCCCGAAGCCTTCGCTATCGTCCGCGAAGCCGGCAAGCGCATCCTCAAGATGCGCCACTTCGATGTCCAGCTCATCGGAGGCATGATCCTCCACCAGGGCAAAATCGCCGAAATGCGCACCGGTGAGGGCAAGACCCTGGTTGCCACGCTCTCCTGCTATCTCAACGCGCTCGCCGGTAAGGGCGTCCACGTCGTCACCGTCAACGACTACCTTGCCAAGCGCGACGCCGAGTGGATGGGCAAGATTTACGAGTTCCTCGGCATGACCGTCGGCGTCATCGTTCACGACCTCAGCGACGAACAGCGCCGTGAAGCCTACGGGGCCGACATCACCTACGGGACGAACAATGAGTTCGGCTTCGACTATTTGCGCGACAACATGAAGTTCGAGATCAAGGACTGCGTCCAGCGCGGGCACTACTACTCCATCGTCGACGAAGTCGACTCTATCCTCATCGACGAGTCGCGCACTCCGCTCATCATCTCCGGGCCCACCGACCAGACTACCGACAAGTACGCCCGCGTGCGCAAGATCATTCCCGGCCTGCAGCTCGGTGAGGAAGTCGAATCCCACGAGACCAAGCGCCAGAAGGAACTGGGCATCCAGCTTGCGGAGGGCCAGAAGTACTTCAGCGGCGATTATGTTGTCGACGAGAAACACCGCACCATCGGCGTCACCGATGAAGGCTGGATCACGATCGAAGGACTGCTCGGCATCGACAACATCGCCGACCCCGAGAACTGGGACCTCAAGCACTACGTCGAAACCGCCATCAAGGCGCACTCTCTTTACAAGCGCGATGTCGACTATGTCGTCAAAGAAGGCGAAGTCATCATCGTCGACACCTTCACCGGCCGCCTCATGCCAGGCCGCCGCTGGTCCGACGGCCTGCATCAGTCCATCGAAGCGAAAGAGAACGTCGCCATTCGCAAGGAAGATCAGACCCTCGCCACCATCACCTTCCAGAACTACTTCCGCCTCTATCAGAAGCTCTCCGGTATGACCGGCACCGCCGAGACCGAGGCCGCCGAGTTCGACAGCATCTACAAGCTCGATATCGCGGTAATCCCCACCAACAAGCCCATGCTCCGCGCCGACAATTCCGACATCGTCTACCGCACGGTCAAGGAGAAGTACAAGGCGGTCGCTGAAGACATCGCCGCCCTTCATGAAACCGGCCAGCCCATCCTCGTCGGCACCACCTCCATCGAAAAGAGCGAGCTGCTCTCGAATACGCTCCAGCGCAAGGGCGTCAAGCACGTCGTCCTCAACGCAAAGTTCCACGAGCGTGAGGCCGAAATCGTCGCCCAGGCCGGCCGCTACGGCATGGTCACCATCGCCACCAACATGGCCGGCCGCGGTACCGACATCATCCTCGGCGGCAATCCCGAGTTCATGAGCCGTCAGGAACTGGTGAAGAAAGGCGTCGCCCGCGCCATCAGCGTCGCCGAGGGAGCCATCAGCCCCATGGCTCCCGCCGGATTCATGCGCTTCTATTACCAGGGGCAGGAGTTCGAAGTCCCGGAGAGCGAGTGGGAGGCCGTCAGCGCCGTCCACAACGCCACCGTCGCTGCCGAGCACGAGAAGGTTATCGACGCTGGCGGTCTCTTCATCCTCGGCACCGAGCGCCACGAGTCCCGCCGCATCGACAACCAGCTTCGCGGACGCGCCGGCCGTCAGGGCGACCCCGGCGCATCGCGCTTCTATCTCTCGCTCGAAGACGATCTCATGCGCATCTTCGCCAAGGCATGGGTCTCGACCCTGCTTGAGCGTCTCGGCATGGAAGAGGGCGTGCCGATCGAGTCCAAGATGATCTCCAAGCGCATCGAGGGAGCGCAAAAGGCTGTCGAAGCGCAGAACTTCGAAAGCCGCAAACATCTGCTCGAATACGACGACGTCATGAACAAGCAGCGCGAAGCCGTCTACGGCCTGCGCCGCGCACTGCTCATGGCCCAGGAGCAGCGCGAGATCATCGTTGAAGATTACCTCGGCAACATCCTCAGCAATATCCTCGACGAGTTCGCGCCGGAGGACGAGAATCCCGAAAAGTGGAACCTGAAAGAACTCAAGGAACGCCTTTTCGGCCAGTTCGGCTTCGACATGGACAAGCAGGGCCTTCAGCCTCTGGAAATCACCCGCCACGAGCTCGGCGAAGCCATCTTCGAAAAGCTCAGGGCCCAGTACGACCTCAAGGAATCGATCCTCGGCGTCGATGCCATGCGCTACCACGAGCGCATGGTCATGCTATCGGTGCTCGACGGCCTCTGGAAGGACCATCTTCTCTCGATGGACCACCTCAAGGAAGGCATCGGCATGCGCGGCTACGCGCAACTCGACCCGCTCGTTGAATACAAGAGAGAGTCCTTTGAGATGTTCGAGGCTATGATGAATCGCTTCCAGGAAGATACCGCGCGATTCCTCTGGCGTATGCAGATCGTCGGCCCCGACGGCCAGCCGATTACCGAGGCTCCCCAGCTCAACCGCACTGTGCCCGCGGCTCCGCCAGTTGCCAGTGCGTCTGAGTCACCCGCCTATCTGCCGCCATCCGCGCCGCCGCGCGATATCGCTATCCCTACCCGCTCGGCGTCCACCACCATCGATGCGCTGGAGAAGGAGTTCGAGCGCAAAAAGCAGCGCGAGCTCGCCGCTGCCAGAATGGCCGGCGGCTCCAACGGCAGTGAGCCGGCTCAGCGCCACACGGGCACCAAGGTAGGTCGCAACGACCCCTGCCCTTGCGGCTCCGGCAAGAAATACAAGAAATGCCACGGCGTCGAAACCACGGTCTGAACTGCGCGCCGAAAGCACAAAACCGATCGCAAAAAATGACGGGCGGGAAGATCATCTTCCCGCCCGTTCTGCTTCGTCCGCAGACGAAAACAGCGAAGTTCGCAATATCTGGAGAAAGGGGATAAGGTCTGTACTTCGCAAAGTAGCTAATCGGCCGCTTTGAAATCCACGGCCACCTCTATCGTCGATTGTTCCGAAGCCGGGGCAAACTTCCACTTGTGTACCGCATCCTCAGCGGCTCCCGAGAGCATGTGGTTGCCACTCAGTGTCTTCGTTGCCGACACACTGCCATCCGGTGCCACCGTGGCTTCGATTCGCACCAACCCGGCAACGTGCATCCGTCTGGCAAGTTCCGGGTAAATGGGAGGAACACGCTGCTTGACCGGCCGGTCCTCCGCGTGAAGCTGCATCGTGCCGGCAAGAAGACCTGTGACAATCGCAGCCTGGAGCAGCCGCAAGGCCCCGCGGCCAACCCCGGAGGAAGATTGCCGTTTGTCCTGAATCATTGGAATCACCTTAGGCGAAGCGTCACCTAAGATGCCTATCGGCGTATTCCCCGGCTACATTAGCCCGATTCCATGAAGAATTTCTCAGAGTGAGAGCATCGGTTCGTGCCGAGAATTGAGCTTAAGCTCCTGCAACGGCGGCAAATGTCAGATGCTCGGCTTCGCTCCCGGTCTGTTGCCGCCACGTCTCGAAGAGCCGCCCATAGCTCATCGTGGTGCGATCCTCCGCGGACACGTTGAGCAATCCGGCCACACGCTCAATCCATTCCGGAGCGCCCTCAAGCTCCGCATAAAGGCCAATCGGCGTCTCATCCACCACGCAGTGTCCAGCGCCGTCCGACCACTCCGCGCGCCACTTCTCATACCGAAACACCGGCACAAACCCGATCGCCTTGAATACCTCTACCAGGGCTTCGCCGTCCGCGATTTCCGTCTCCGTCTCCACGCGATGCTTGTGCGCATCCTCACCAATCCCCGAGTCGGGCACGCGCTTATGCGTCAGCACCCAGCGCCCGTTATATTGTCGAATCCGCACCAGCTCACGCTTCTGCCGCAACCGCCGGTCCGGCGTGTCATACAGCACATTCGCCTCAAAGCTGCGTGGTGTTTCCAGATGAAAGCCGATCGAGGCCAGCCTCTGTTCAAGCTCCGCCTCATCCGCTACACGAAACTTGATCTCCGTCTCAATCGCCTTCATGGCCCCCAGTGTAAAGCACCGCACCATTCCACTCGAAGCGCACGCTTCCGGTCCGCTTTCTTGGATAATGAAAAGATGCAAACCCTGCGGCTGCGCGTCCGCCCAGAGCATCTCGACTCTCCCGAATCCATCGCTGTGCTCGAGCGCGCCGCAGAGATCCTTCGCAACGGCGGCACCGTCGCGCTGCCTACGGAAACCGTCTACGGCCTCGGCGCCAACGCGCTCGACCCCGATGCGGTCGCAAAGATCTTCGCCGCCAAGCAGCGTCCCTCGTGGGACCCGCTCATCGTCCACGTTGCCGGCCCCGAGATGCTCGACGCCATCACTCTTCCTCGTTCGCAAGCAGCGCAATCCCTCATCGACGCTTTCTGGCCCGGCCCGCTTACTCTGTTGCTCCCTCGCACCTCGGCCGTCCCCGATGCGGTCACCGCAGGGCGCCCGCTCGTCGGCATCCGCATGCCCGCCCATCCCGTCGCTCGCGAACTCATCCGCCGCGCCGGCGTGCCCATCGCCGCCCCCAGTGCCAACCGCTTCGGCCACATCAGCCCCACCACCGCCGATCACGTGCTAGCCGATCTCGATGGCCGCATCGATGCCGTTATCGACGCCGGCCCCGCCCACGTCGGCCTTGAATCCACCGTGCTCGATACCACGGCATCGCCCATGCTCGTTTACCGTCCGGGTGCCATTACCCTCGCGCAGATCCGCGCTGTCGCCGGCCCAGCGGAGCTATACCAGGAAACGGAGATGCGTCAACCCCGCGAAGGATTGCCATCTCCCGGAGTAGGCCTGCGCCACTACGCTCCCCACGCCAGACTCGTCCTGATTGAAATCGGCGGCTGTATGCAGCAATGGACCGCGCAGTGCGCCCGGAACCTGCTCACAGAGGCAAACAGCTATACAGGCCAGCGAGTCGGCATTCTCCTGCCAGACTCGACCGGAAGCATCGAAGTTCCATCTGGAATCGAAATCTATTCCTGGGGAAGCTGGCAACAGCTCGAAACCCTCGCCCAGCGCCTCTTTGCAGGCCTGCGCGCTCTCGACGCCGCAGGCTGCACCGTTATCCTCTGTCCGCTCCCGCCTGACATCGGAGTTGGCGTGGCCCTGCGCGATCGCCTGAGCAAAGCCGCCGTCAAAGCAGACGCCGAATAAGCCCTAGTCCGAGGAAGCAGACCCAACCTCGCCGGCCTTATAGAGATACTTGATCGCCGATTTGTAAATCAGCGTGCGCGCCCTGCCTCGCACCTTGATGCAATGCCGGTCATACCACTCAACTACACCCTGCACGCGCGCACCATCCTCCAGCACAAACACCATCTGCGTCTGCTGCTGAATCTGCTTCTGTAAATAAAACTGCTCTGCCTGCCGGTTTGACCCGGCGTCTTCCATCGGAGTTGCGGCAAAGTGGCGAACCGGGGTCACACGCCTGCGACGCGCTGTATTTTTCACCGAACGCGCCGGCGCGGATGCTGCCACCGCTTCCGCGGGAGGATCCAAGACACTGACAGCTGTGTCTGAGGCGGACGCAGCAGAGGACTTTCCGTTCTTAACACCAAGGTCTTGCTCTTTCATATCTCTATTCCTCATATACAACGTCATCCGCCCGGCGGAGGCTTTGTCCCTGCGTGCCCGTGTGCAGCACTCACCAGCCTCTTACCGCCATGATTCCAATTCGCGAGGCACGCATATGCAGACGATAAAGGCAGGCAAACAGACGAGAGACGACGCACAAGACTCGTCTTGCAATCATCCACCTGACAGATCACGCGGAACGGAATAACTTGATTTTAAAGATGCCTGATGCGCGGAGCTGGTTGCATTCGAAATAAGACTACGTTCCATTGGTAACGTATCTTCGCAATTGGAACTGTATTCTTTCGACCCCTTCTGCTCCAGCCCGCTCCATCCGGATATGTTTTCCCCGGCCTCGCCCCCTCAACCCCGTTCCATCGCCAGCGCCATCGCATCCAGCGAAACATTGCGCAACAGATTGCGCCGCATTCCCCGCTCTACTTCATTCAGGGCGTACGCCGCGCGATCGATCCACTCAAGCGCCGGTCGTAATTCCCGATCCTGACGAATTCCTGATGCAAGCTGTGCAAGTTCCGTGGCTATGTCTAAGTTGCGCACCAGCGCCGGGTTCCCGGATATCACCATCAGCAAATCTTCAAGCAGCCGGTTCGCCGCGCGCAGCAGGTTCAACGTCTTCTCCTGCCCATCCGCGCCGCCGCGATATGTCTCCGTAGCGCGGAAAAGCGACGAATAATCCGGCTCTCGCAGCGCTGAGCGAATCAACAGCAGCGCATCCTGCCTGCTGGCCAAATATGCCTCCACATCAAATCCCAGCGCACGCCCCACCGCGCCCTCAGCCAGCCGCGCAGCCAGTGTGCGGCGGTTGCCTTTCAAATCAGGCCTGCGCTCGGCCAGCAACTGCTCCAGCTCTTCCACTGGCACCGCGCCCAGCCGGTACAGCATCGCACGCGAACGGATTGTCGGCAGCATCTCCGCCGGATTCTCCGAGAGCAGAATCAGCGTGCACTTCGGCGGCGGTTCCTCCAGCACCTTCAACAGGCTGTTCGCCGCTTCCTTCATGAATGCCGACGAAGTGAAGAGGAAAATCGCTCGCTTCGCCTCCACCGGCGGCCTGAAGTACGCGTTGTGAATCACCTGCCGCACCTGGCCGATCTTGATGAGGTTCTGCGGCGGATCGGGCGGCACAATCAGCACATCCGGATGCGGCTGAATCAGAATCCGCGTCTCACGCTTATCCACCTCGCGCAGCCCGTCGCGCGCCTCAACGGCCTCGGCGACCTTGGCGTCGAGAGCCTCGGCCTCGCCAATCCGCTCGCAATTGCGGCAGACCCCGCAATAATCCGGCAACCCGTCATTCTCAATAGGAGCCAGGCAGTTCACCAAACGCGCAAATTTCAGCGCCAGCGTGTACTTGCCCGCGCCCTTCGCACCGGCAAGAATCAGGGACTGGGGAACGCGCTCATGCAATACGCTCTCGCGCAGCCGGTCGGCCGTCACCCGATTCCCCAGAAAATCCCGGAAGCTCATGTTTCGAGTCTAGCGGAGTCGATCTTTTGGCCGCAGTCGATCCGTGACGCCCACTGTGGAAATTGCTACACTCGAAAGCATCTTCCGAGGGCCCTGGCAATGAGCCGCAAGAATCTACTGACAGGTCTGACCGTCGCCAATCCCTGCACGGAGTCCTGGGATGCGATGCAGGGTGACGCAAGATCGCGCCATTGTGCTCATTGCGACCGCGATGTACATAACCTGGCGACGATGAGCCCAAGAGCCATTGAAGGGTTGGTCCGACAGAACAATGGGAAGCTTTGCGCGCGGATTACTCGTCGTCGCGACGGTTCACTGGTGACACTAGACGGCCATCTAGAGCGAAATGGAATGCGCTCGTCGCTTGCAGCGAATGTCTTTGCTTCGGCGTCGCTTGCTCTGGCATCTGCAGGAGCATTCGCGCAATCCTCTAGCGAGCAACCTTTCGCTGTAATATCGGGGACAATTCTTAAGCCAGATGGATCTGGTCCAGACAGTCACGCGGTCATATCGCTTCGCTCAGCCGCTGCCACAACCGTCGAGGCGCGCACAGACGAGCAAGGTGGCTTCCAGATCGCAGTCCCTCCAGGCCCCTACGACGTCGCAGTACAGAGTGGCACTTCGCAGACAGTATTTCGGGCGATGCCACTCCATGCCGGGGAACTGTATATGGGAACTATAAGTGCTTCTTCGACCACGGTGAGGGTGTCGGAGTGGATTCCGAAACCTATACGAACAGTGGAGTTCTGGCGTCGATCCATTACTCACTAATGGATATCTTTCGCCATCCAGTAGCGTATGCAAAGCACATCATGCGTCGCGATTGATTGACGACTTAAGGCTAGCCCGGCAAGCTCTAGCCCCTAAGCCCTATCAAACACATTCAAATCAACAAACCCATTCGCAAACTTCCCCTGCGGATCATGTTTCTCCGTAAGCTCGCGAAACGCCGTCATCTTCGGATACCGCTTCGCCAGCTCCTTCGGCGGCACCGTAAAGATTTTCGCCCAGTGCGGTCGCGCATCGAACTTCGCCAGCTTCGCCTCGATCTTCGGCAGCACCGCCATCACTTCCGGAATCTGCATCTTCCAGGTAAAGTGAATCGCCATCGACTCGCGCTCATACGCCATGCTCATCCATAGATCGTCCGCGGCAATCGCCCGCAGCTCGGTGATGAAGAGATGCGGCGTGATCTCATTCTTCAGCGACTCCACCGCGCGAATCGCCTCATAGCCGCGCGCTCTCGGTACAAAATACTCCGTCTGCAGCTCAGCTCCGTTCGACGGCGTAAAGTTCATCTTGAAATGCGGCATCCGCTCATACCACGGCCCCGGAATACCCAGTTGCTCCGTGCAGTTCTCCGCCGAGTTCGTCTCGATCGGATGCATGTTCCGCGTAGCCGGCTTGGCGCCGTAAAAGTCCGGCAAGATCGGCGCCTTCTCGCCATCCTTCACGCGGCTCTTCACCCACACCTGCGCAATGCGGTTGTTCTGCCAGTCGGTGAACATGCTCACGCTGTAACCGGCAGCAAAGATCGCTTCGAGATTATGCTCAAGCTGATCCATCGACAGGTTGCGGTATACCACCTGCGCCATGTCGAAGCGCGGCTGCACCGCCAGCGTCACCTTCGTCACAATGCCCATCATGCCCAACCCAACCACAGTGGCCCTGAAGTGCTCGTCGTCGCTCTTGATATGCACCACATTCCCATCGGCGGTTACGATCTCCAGACCGCGCACCGCCGTAGCAAGATTGCCGTTCTTCACGCCCGACCCGTGCGTCGCCGTAGCAATGGCCCCGGCGATTGTGATGTGCGGCAGCGAAGCCAGATTGTGCAGCGCAAATCCCTTCGCATCCAGCCACGGAGCAACGGTTCCATAGCGCACGCCCGCTCCAACCGTTAAAGTCTTCGCCGCAGCATCCACTTCCATCGAGTCCAGATGCACCAGCGAAATCTGGTTAGCCATGCTATCCGCAATCGTGTTGAACGAGTGGCGCGAGCCCAGCGCCCGAAGGCTGCTGCATTCCTTCACCACCTTCTGTACTTCCTCAACACTGTGCGGAGCATACATATGATCGGCGTGATAGCGCAGATTCCCCGACCAGTTGGTCTGATGTGGCTGCGGCTCGGCTGCGCTCGTTCCCTCTGCGCGCGCAAAGCGAGACAGCAGCGCCGTCGTTACCACTGCACCCGATTTCTTCAAGAAGTCCCTCTTGTCCATCATCCTAAAGCCACCGTCTCCTCAACCATTCCCGCCTGCAAACACACCTGCGAAAGCGCTCCCCGAGTGTAGCGACTGGCATGGATGCCGGGCAAGGGAAGAGAGGCAGGTATAGAAATCTCAGGACCGCATGAACGGGCATTGCAACTTCATCTGCCGGAAAAGCCCGGACACGAGAAAGGCGGTTGCCCCAGCGAGCAACCGCCCTCAGAGTACAAGTGAATGCACCCTGACCAAGCGCGCAAATGCAATACGAAGCTGGCTCGACCCCATTCGGAAATCTAATGCAGTCGCATTTCCGGTCGCGCAGCACCCAGGTATGGCTCTCTCTTCAACGATCGCCATCGGACCGGCGTTTCGGCCCAACCTGCGACCTCTTCGCAGCCGGGACCATTCAGGATCCCTTCCACCCGCTGTGTCTCGGCCTGAGTCTCACAATGCACGGCCAGCAGCACATCGCCATCCTTCACGCGGGACTCATAGTGCCGCGCCTCGAACTCCGGAATGCCCATGCCTGTTATTGCTTTCGTTATGCTATCCGCACTATTCGTATCCAGCCGTTGCATCAACACACCAGCCGAAATCACCGGCCCCATCCCTCGGATCGACATCGACCTGATTCCATCCAGCGAACCCAGCGTACCTCCAACCAGGCTGCTCGTCGTCGCGCCATATCGACGTTGCGTATTCGTCTCCACCCACTCCCGTGTCGCATAGGCGTCCTCCATCAATAGAGATATTGCCTCTCGCGTGTATCCCGCGGACAGCAACCGATCCAAAGCCATCTCGGCACTCGTGGCAGTTGCGTACAGGCCCAACACCTCCAACCCGGTCTTCCCCATGCATCCTCCGCTCTTGCTCACTCACCTGCGTATCGAGCAAGCACTTCTGCTTGCAATAAGGTGGATGCTCTGTTGAAAGGGCGGGTTGGTCCGCGGCAGCAGAGGCGAATGCATGAGTTTCCGTATTCACAAACAGCATCGGAGGCCCGATCAATTCAGCACAGAAGAGGTCCGCGCCTCTGCAACTTCCGTTGCATCCGCAACACAAAGACTCGACAAGCGATTACACAAGCTTCTCCCGCGGAATCACCTGAATCCCATGCTTCGGCCGCAGCGTGATCTTCGGTTGCAGCGCGATTCGCTGCTCCTTCACTATCTCCAGCCGCCATCGCTGCGCCAGAGTCGCCATCACCAGCACGCCCTCCATCCACGCAAACGATTCACCGATGCACTGCCTGCCTCCACCACCAAAAGGGAAGTAAGCAAACCGTGGCCGCTGCGCCTTCGCCTCAGCCGTAAAACGCTCCGGACGAAACACCAGCGGATCGTCGAAGAACCGCGCATCCCGATGAACGATGTACTGGCTGAAGAAGACGAACGTGCCTTTGGGAAAGAAGTACGGTCCAATCTCCACATCACGTATAGCTTGCCGCCCCATCGCCCACGCCGGCGGATACAGCCGCATCGACTCCGCAAACACCATCTCCGCATACGCAAGCCGCGGCAGGTCCTCGAGCGTCGGCAAGCGGCCGCCGAGTACATTCGCCAATTCAGCATCCAACGTCGCCTCAGCCTCCGGATTCTGCCCCAGCAGCAGCCATGTCCACGCCAGAGCATTCGCCACCGTCTCATAGCCCGCAAGGAAGATAGTCATTACCTCATCGCGCAGCTCCACATCGGAAAGGCCTGCTCCGCGATCCGACAGGCCTGCTCCGCGATCCGAGACCCCGCCGCCACGCGTCTCTTCATCCCGCGCCGCAATCAGCATCGAGAGCAGATCAGCACAGGCCAACTCAGCGTCAGGCCCAACCCTCGCCATCTCCTCACGCTTCCGCGCAATCATGCGGCCCACCACCGAGTCGAGCCGATCCTTCGACACGCGAAATCGCTTGAGCACAGGAATCGGTGTACGCCATCGCAGCAGGTCTTCCGCCCTAGGCATCGCGATCAGATCGTTGTAGATATCCATCACCGCATTGGCTTCCTCGTTGATCGCATGAATCTCGTCTGTCACCTCCGTATCGAAGAGCGTCCGCGCCGTGATGCGCAGCGCCAGCCGCATCATCTCGGCAGCCACATCCATCTGTGCGTCCGGCTGCCATTCATCGCGCATTGCCGCGGCATACGCAACAATCGTCGAGGCATACGCCTGTATTCTCTGCCGGTGAAACGCCGGCGCGGCGATCCTGCGATGCCGTTTATGTGTCTCGCCATCCGAGGTAATCAGCCCATCGCCCAGCAGAATCTTCATCCGCTTCTGCGTGCGTTCCTTCACAAAGCATTGCGCCTTGTCGACCAGCACCTCGCGAATGTCCGATGGATCATTGAGCAGCACAATGTGGTGCCACAACAGGCGATAGTGCGCCGCGCGCCCATAGCGCTGCAGATACTCAAACAGCAAGATAGGATTGGTCCGATCAAAGAAGCTCCGCCCCGTATACAGCGGCAGATTGAGCCGCAGTCCTGGCGGAAAGCGATACTGGCCTCTGCGAACGATCAAGTCGGTAGACGTAGCAGCCTCGCCGGTTACATGGACGTCCTGTGCTGTGCCTGCCATGCTTCGAGCCGGGCCGATACTGCAGTGATAACCCGCTCATGCACAGCGTCAATGTCCAGATTGCCGTCGATTGCGACCACACGCAATGGCTCCCTCGCGGCGATCTCCTCGTATTTTGCATACACGCGCTCAAAGAAGGCGTCCTGCTCGCGCTCGAACCGGCTCTCGTCCGTCCCCGTCTTCGTCGTGTGGCGATCATTTCGCCGTCGCGCTCGTTTCAGCGAAGCACTGAGATCCGGCAGCAACAGCAGCGTCACGTCCGGCATGATCTCGCCACAGATCAGCCGATGAAGCTCCAGCACCACGTCCGATCCCAGTTCACGCCCACCCCCCTGATAGGCTTCCGTTGAATCCGTAAACCGGTCGCACACCACAACCTTGCCCGCCCTCAGCGCCGGCTCAAGCACTTCCGCGATGGCCTGAGCCCGGTCCGCAAACATCATAGCCAACTCAGCTCGCGGAGCGAGCCCCGCAGACTTCGAATCCAGCAGCAGCTTGCGAATGCGGTCGCCAGTCTCCGTTCCGCCCGGCTGCCGCGTCACCACGCACTCAACGCCCTGCTGCTCAAGCCACGCGCTCAGCTTCCGGATCTGTGTCGTCTTCCCCGACCCATCCAGCCCCTCAAAAGTGACAAACAGCCCGCGCGCTCCCTCGACCATCATTGCTGGAGTCTACCATTCACTCGCGATTGACCCAGCCCGTCCAAAGGGAGCTGAAAAATTACTACCAGTTGACAAGCTATCCACCGAACGAGGCAAAATCCTTGGGTTCGCCAGGAGTCCCCGTAGTGAATAAACAACCCTCCCCTATCCTGTTGTCAGCGATGCTCATCCTTGCATCGCTTCTCCCCTCTGAAAAAGCACAGGCACAAAACCTCACACTGGAAGGTCAGACCGGTGGCTTCATCACCCCCACCGCCTACGTCGTCCAGTCCGCCAAAGGTCAGATCTTCTCCCATCCCGCCATCGGCTTCCACTACGTGCACGCCGGCAGCGTCATCGGAGACGTCATGACCGGCAGTGTCACCGAGGGTATCGCAAACCGCGTCGAGTTCGGCTATACCCGCAGCGCCCACACCAACGGCGACAATCCCTACTTCAGCAGCCTCTGGGAATATCCCGGCATGAACATATTTCACGGCAAAGCCGTAGTGCTCAAGGAGAACGCCTTCGGCAGCAACTGGACCCCCGGCGTCGCCGCCGGCTTCGTCGTCCGCACCGGCGACCACTTCGTCACCGGCGACATCGACGGCCAGAGCCATACCAACGGCGACGTCTATGTTGCCGTCACCAAGACCGCTCTGAACATCCGTCCGCCGCTGCTCATCAACATCGGCTGGAAGGCAACGAATGCCTCCATCTACGGCATCGGCGGTGAGGCCACGCGCTTCGGTGGCCGCTTCTTCGGCGGCATCGGCTTCCCGCTCCCCGGCCCTTGGCACACTGCCATCGTGCCCGCTGCCGGATTCACGCAGGAGCCCTATCACGTAAAGAATCTCGCCGCACTCGTCCCCGGCGGTGGCCGGATTCCCACCACGCTTGACTACGCCGTCCGCGTCACCCAGCGCGAAAACCCGCGCTTCGCCTTCGACGCAGGCATAGGCCAGGTAGCAGGCCAGATCGGCTATACCGAGCTGCCCACCCCCTTCGGCCCAGCGATCGTGCCAGTCAACCTTGAAGCCCGCAAAGTCTTCGGTATCGGCCTCAGCTACAAGTTTTAGGCAGAGCGATACAGCAGACGCAAAAGAGCCTCCGCGCGAACCCGTTCGGAGGCTCTTCCGCTATTGCTTCATAAGCCCTGATCATCGTCCTGTATGAAAGTTGCGCGAAAGCTGAGGCGGTTCTCCTCGCCCCCGCATCATAAGCAAGGTTCCCGCGCTGTCTTTCGGATGTAATTGCATCGGCGGACCCTCGTTGTCGCGCAATCGAAATATCTGCAAACCCCCACGGAACCGAAAAGAGGAGTTCATGCACGCATCCGCTACCGACACTACATATTCCACACCACCCATCGAAGACTTCGACTTCGTCGGCCTGGGCAGCGGCGAAGGCACCAAATACGTCGCATGGACTCTCGCCCGCCAGGGCAAGCGCACCGCTATCATCGAGCGCAAATAGATCGGTGGCTCCTGTCCCAACATCGCCTGCCTGCCCAGCAAAAACATCGTTCACAGCGCCAAAGTCGCCTCCTACGCCCGCCGCAGCGCCGAGTTCGGCATCCGCCAGCAACCCGTCGAGATCGACATGGCCGCCGTCCGCGCCCGCAAACGAACATGGTCGATGGCCTTGTCAAAATGCACCTCGACAACTTCAAGTCCAGCGGCGCTGAACTTGTCTTAGGCTCGGGCCGCTTCATCGCCCCCCGCACCATTGAGGTCTCGCTTCCCGATGGCGGAACCCGCATCCTGCGCGGCCGCGACGTCGCCATCGGCACCGGGACGCGCGCTCACCTGCCTTCCATCCCCGGCCTGGACGAAGCAAACCCGCTGACTCACATCGAAGCCCTCGAGCTCGACCACGTCCCCGGCCATCTTCTCGCTCTTGGAGGCGGTTTCATCGGACTTGAATTCGCACAAGCCATGCGCCGATTTGGCAGTCGCGTCACCATCATCGAGCGCAACCGAACCATCGCTCACCAGGAAGACGACGACGTTACGGCGGCGCTGGAGCAGCTGTTCCATGACGAAGGCATCGACATCGTCACGGACGCAAATGTCCTCTCCGTCGAAGGCACTTCCGGCTCGTCGGTCCACATCCGCATCGAGCAGAATGAGTCGGAAAAGGTCATTGAAGGCACACATCTCCTCGTCGCCACCGGCCGCACTCCCAACACCGAAGGCATCGGCCTCGACATCGCAGGCGTCGAGCTCACACGCCAGCGGATATGTCAAAGTCGACGATCGCCTCGAAACCACTTCGCCCCACACTGGGCCATCGGCGACTGCGCAGGCAGCCCGCAGTTCACCCACATCGCCTTCGACGACTTCCGCATCGTCCGCGACAATATCCTCGGCGGCAACCGCGTGACCACCGGCCGTCACGTGCCCTTCGTGCACCTTCACCGATCCTGAATTGGCCCACATCGGCCTCAGCGAAAAGCAGGCCAAAGAGCGCGGCATCGCTTATCGTCTCGCGAAGATTCCCATGGCCGCCGTCCTCCGCACCCGCACGCTCTCCGAGACGCGCGGCTTCCTCAAAGCCCTCGTCGAAGCCGAAAGCGACCGCATTCTCGGTTTCACCGGTCTTCGGCGTGGACGCGGGCGAAATCATGGCGGCTGTCCAGGTCGCCATGATCGCCGGCCTGCCTTACACCGCTCTGCGCGATGCCGTCCTCACCCATCCCACACTCTGCGAAGGACTGGTCGCTCTCTTCTCCAACGTCCCGTCCATCGGCAAGAATGGATGAGCATGGCACAGACGGAAAACAACATCCACGGCTACACCTTCGGGGAAGCAGGCATCCCAACCTCGCCCGTAACCCTTCAGGAGCTTGAACAACTCAAGGCCAGCGCCGGTTTCACCAACGAGACCGAGTCCCTGCTGCGCATGGCCGGCGTCATTCTTGCGCCACAAACGCAACAAATCGTCCGACACTGGCGCAGCGGCATCATCGCAAGCATTCCCCATCTGGCCCGTCATTCACGCTCACTCAGCGGCGAAGCGCTTCCCAACTATCTCGCGGCCAGTAATCTCCGCTTCGAGCGCTGGATCGAAGACACCTGCCAGTGCCCCTACGATCAGGCATGGCTCAACTACCAGCATGAAATCGCCCTGCGCCACACCAGCCTCGGGAAAAATAAGACCGACAGTGTCGAGTCCACTCCTTACGTACCCCTGCATGATGCCGTCGCTTTCGTCGCCGTCATGAACAAGACCATCAAGCCCTATCTCGCCGCGCAGAGACACAGCGAAGAGCAGATTGAAGCCATGTACGCAGCCTGGTGTGCGTCTCTGCAACTGCAAATGGCCCTGTGGCTTCGCAGCTACGCCATTCTTGCCAACCCAGCAGGCGAACTCTGAATCAACCATTCCACTAACCACCACTTCGCGGAGCGTAAATGCAATATCGAGCCTGGACCGTAGACGAGCCCAACGGCCCTTTTCGCGAGAACGAATTTCCTCTTCCCACGCCAGGTCCCAGCCAGGTCCTCGTCCGAATCGCCGCAAGCTGCGTCAATCCACTCGATACCAAGATCCGCGCCGGCAAAGCCGCCCACGCGCAACAGCCTCTGCCCGCGGTCCTCGGCCTGGATATGGCCGGAACAGTCGCAGCAATCGGCGCAGGCGTCAGCAATTTTCAGCCCGGCGACGAAGTCTTCGGCCTGGTTGGCGGCGTAGGCGGCCATCCCGGCACGCTCGCCGAATACATCCTCACGGACGCCGCCCTCCTGGCTCGCAAGCCCACCACTCTCTCCATGCGTGAAGCAGCAGCGCTGCCGCTGATCACCATCACCGCCTGGGAAGGCCTCGTCGACCGTGCCCGAGTTCACGCCGGCCAATCCGTCCTCATCCATGCCGGAGCAGGCGGTGTAGGCCACGTCGCCGTGCAGATCGCCAGCGCTTTCGGCGCGACTGTCTTCGCCACGGTCTCATCCGAAAAAACGCAAATCGTCGAAAGCTACGGCGCCACGCCCATCGACTATCGCTCTCTCACCGTCGATCAGTACGTTGCCCAATACACCTCCGGCAAAGGCTTCGATATCGTTTACGACACCGTGGGCGGCCCTACGCTCGACGCATCCTTTGCCGCCGTCAAGCGCTACACCGGCCACGCACTCAGTTGTCTCGGATGGGGTACCTACGCGCTCGCGCCGCTATCTTTCCGCGGAGCCACCTATTCCGGGGTTTTCACGCTCATGCCGCTGCTCACCGGTTTCGGCCGCGCTCATCACGGCGAAATCCTCGCCCAGGCCGCCACGCTCGCAGAGCACGGCAAACTTCGTCCCTTGCTCAACGAGCAGCGTTTCACCATCGCGGATATCGCAGCCGCGCACGCCACCGTCGAAGCAGGCTCACTCGGTAAAGTCGTAGTCGAAATCTAACTCAGGAACCAGAAGCCTTCGCCTTGTGCACAGGCTTCTCCGGAGCCGGTGGGCCCGTCGATCCCCGCACCACCAGGCTCGTCGAAACCAGGAACTCCCGCTGCAGCCCGCCTTCTGCGGAGCCGGACTTCTCCGCCTGAAAACGAAGAGCGTCAAACGCAGCCTTCGCCAGCTCCTGCCGCGACAACCGGATCGTCGTCAGCGGCGGCAGCGTAAACTCCGCAAAGTCGATATCGTCCAGCCCAATCACCGACAGATCTTCCGGCACGCGCAGATTCGCCATATACGCCGCGCGCAGCACGCCAATCGCCGTCATGTCGTTCGAGCAGATTAGCGCCGTCGGCCGTGTCGGCAAACCCATCAGTTTTCCAAAGCCCGCCACGCCGCCCTTCAGCGTGTGGTCGCATTCGATGATCCAGTCCCTGTGAACACGCAGGCTCGATTCCAGCATCGTTTGCTCAAAGGCCTGGCGTCGCGTCAACGCCGAGTGCAGCACATGCGGACCGGCAAGAAATCCGATGCGCGTATGCCCCAGATCAACCAGGTGCGCCACAGCCGCATGAATTCCAGCCAGGTAGTCCAGCACAATCGTGCTGACCGATGGGTCATCCAGGTGAAACTCCGCCAGCACAATCGGCATGTTATGAATTGCCAACTGATCCAGCACCGGCTCCTCGCCGCCAAACGTCAGCACCGCCACGCCCTCAACCTTGCGCTCCAGCATGCGGCGCACGCAGTTGGTCAGCAGTTGCGCATCGTTGTTGGTCGAGCTCACCAGAATCTCGTATCCATGCGCGACCGCAATCTCTTCAAAGCTCGCGATCAATTCAGGAAAGAATGGATTGGTAATGTTTTCAACAATGATGCCAAGAATCCGGCTCCGCCCCGAAACCAGGCTGCGCGCATGTGTATTGGGAAAGTAATTGAGCTGCTCGATCGCCTGCCATACCCGCTGTGCCAGTTTTTCGCTCACCGCGGGCGAGGCATTGATCGTCCGCGATACCGTCGCAATGGAAACCTTGGCAAGTGCCGCTACGGTTCGAATATCTGGTTTACTGGCAACTGTGGTCCGGCTACCTTTGCGCTTCACGAAAACAATGGTAATTGGTTTTAAACGCTGCGCCAATATATGGATTCGCACGGATAAATTCTTGTTCGCAGTTCTGGGCCTCCACAGGCTTCTGATTCTGCCATGTCCGGAATCGTATGACTGATCCATTCGAATCGAGTCAAAAGCTGGCAGAGGATTATTTGGCCAAGTTCCGTAGCAAGGTTCAGCGCCGTACCCGAAACTCATCTCGATGCCGGCTTTTTTCAATCGCCATAATCGCGTTGGCAGGCATAGCCCATGCGCAGACAGGCTCTCTTCCGCCGTCGTTGATAGGCCCATCAAGCAGTCTTGTACTGGTACCGGCATTGGTGCGATCTGAGTCAGGAGATCTGGTGTCAGGGCTGCATGCAGATGACTTCGAAGTTACTGACAACGGCCAGCCGCAGAAGATACGCACAGACTATGTAGGCATGGAGCGCTTGGCGTTGGTCGTCGTAATGCAGACAGGTAGCCGCGCTCCTGCACAGCTCCAGAGTTACCAGGCGCTTACCAGGCTCGTAGACGCTATGTTCGGCACTTCGATTCCGCGTGTTGCTCTGGTAACTTTCGACAGCCGCGTGCAAGAAATCTGGAATTTTCCGGATCGTCTCGACGGCCTGAAACACGCTTTCCGAAGGCAGGAAAATGGAGACGGCGGCGCGGCAATCATCGATGGTCTCCATTGCGCCATCGGCTTGCTGAGAGCGCAGCCGGCAGGATCCCGTCGCGTCATTCTTTTGCTGAGTCAGCCTACGGATGCAGGCAGTCAGACCACGTCCCTTGCTCTGGTGCGGCAGTTCGGCGAAAACAATGTCACGGTCTACAGCGTCGCGTTCAAGCCACATAAATCGCACCGCATTCGCAAACAAACCAGGCCATCGCGAGAGCGTCAAACCCCAGCATCCAACGAAGCCAGTTACGCCGCCACTGAACTCAACAGCATCGTGTCAAAGTTGCAGGCAGATACTTCCACCGAATCCGCCGAGCTTACCGGTGGAGAGCGCGTATGGCTCAACGACGCCGATGAGCTTCAAAGCGTGTTATCGACGCTGCGAAACGACTTCGCCAACACTTATCTTTTGAGCTTCCAGCCAACCTCCGGGCAGTCAGGTTTCCATTCGATCCATGTCCAGCTCAGGAAAAAATCGTCAAAAACCGCACTCGTTTCACGGCAAGCTTACTGGCGCAGCAACGAGTGATTTGGTCGTCTGAAAACTGGTCCCGCGTCTATCGAGGAAGCAGTTGGCTCCCGCTGATCGTGAAGCTCGCGTCCGACTTGGTCTCCGTTTCGTCAGGCTGCGTGCTCGCCAGCGTCAGTTCATATTTGCCGGGCAAAATACTCCGCTCGCCCTTCTCATCCACACTCGATAACTGCCGCGGATCGATCTTCAACTCCACATCCCGCGTCTCTCCGGCTTGCAGATGCACCCGCTCAAAACCCACCAGCGAGTGAATCGGCCCACCTGTCTCCGGCGTCTTCAGATACGCCTCGACCACTTCATATCCGGGGATCTGGCTCGCATTCGTCACCGCCACCTTTGCCACCAGTGGAGCAGTCGCAGCTTCAGCCGCCTGCATCTTGCTCGACGACAGCGTCACCGGCCCATACGTGAACTTCGCATAGCTCAGCCCAAACCCAAATCCCCACTCCGGCTTGCCCGTGTAGTAGCGATACGTGCGGTTCTTCATGCTGTAGTCGGTAAATGCCGGCAGATCTTCCACCGAGTGATAAAACGTCATCGGCAGCCGCCCTGCGGGATTGTTCCCACCCGCCAGCGTCTTCGCGATCGCCGTTCCGCCTTCCACGCCTGGATACCACGCCTCAATAATCGCTGCTGCATGATCCTTCGCCCACGGCAGTGAAACCGCTGAGCCGCTCATCAGCACCACCACCAGCGGCTTGCCGGTTGCAGCAACAGCTTCAAGCAGGTCCTGCTGCGCCTTCGGCAGTACGATCTTCGTCCGGTCCCCACCTGCGAAGCCGTCGATCTTGATCGGCATCTCCTCGCCCTCAAGCTGCGGAGACAACCCCACAAACGCCACCGTCACATCCGAAGCTTTCGCCGCAGCCACAGCTTCATCCAACTGCGCCTGAACTGGAGCGGCCCACTTCAGATAAATCCCTCCGCCGGCCTGGTCGCCTGAGTGGCTGTACTCCAGCTTGAACTCATGCGGAGTCGTATCGGAGAAATCCACCGAAACCGTAGCCGGCGCGCCGCCATTCATCACCGGCGGAGCCGTCGGCGAAGCACCCTGAGCGAAGTGAAAATTCCCCATCGCCGCCGCATCGATGTGATGCCGCAATTCACCTTCGCCAATCACCTTGCCATCCAGCGTCAGCCGGTAGCTGTCCTTCGGCGACCAGGGGAACGCGTCCGCGGGCTCAATCGAAAACGTGTAGTGCCCCGGCGCAGGAACCGCCATCGTTCCACTCCACCGTACCGAGTAGTTATGCGTCCGCAGCTCCGGCACCGGCAGAGAATCGCCCCACTCCGCCTGCACATCGTGATCCGCACCAGCTGCCACCGGCCGTCCCGTCCAATCCGTCGTCGCAAAAAATTCTGTCTTCAGCCCATCACCAAACACCGTCCGCGGTACCGGCACCTTCGCACCATCTGCCAGCGTCGAGCCCTGAGCATAATGAATCTGCGAGGCAGGGAACTCCGTAATCATTCCATCCACAGGTTCAACCGGATGCAGCGGAATGCCGTTGTAATTTCCCTCCAGCGAAAAGATCAAATCCGCTTCCGGCCCAACGACGGCAATGCTCGCCGGAGCCTTCGACTTTCCTGAAACGAGCGGCAGCGTGCCATCGTTCTTCAGTAGAACCATTGCCTCTTCGGCCGCCTTCAGCGCCCACGCGCGGTTCGCCGCCGAGGCATCCACACTGAACGGAATCTTATCCAGCGCACTCGACCCTTGTGGATCGAACAAGCCAAGCTCAAACCGCGCCGTATACAACCGCTCCGCCGCCTTCGTCAGCAGATCCTCTGAAACCAGGTGCTGCCGTACCGCGTCCGCCAGGGTGTTGAATCCCGGCGCCCATATCGAGCACGACAAGTCTGTCCCAGCCTCCAGCGAAATCACCGCCGCATGCGTAATATCCGGCGCATTCTTGTGCCCGTTCGTCACATCCTGAATCGCGCCGCAATCCGAAACCACAAATCCCTTGAACCCCCACGCGCCGCGCAGGTGATCCACCAGCAGGTTCTTGTTAGCGCACGCCGACCACGTGTCAATCGCGTTGTACGCGCACATCACCGACTTCACATGTCCATCCACTACCGTCGCGCGAAACGCCGGCAGATACGTCTCCTCAAGATCCCTCGGGCTCGGATGCACATCGAACGTATGCCGCTCCGACTCCGGCCCGGAGTGCACGGCAAAGTGCTTGCTCGTCGCCACCGCCTTTGGATGATCCGGATCGTCTCCCTGCACGCCCGTGATGAACGCGACGCCCAGTGTGCCCGTCAGGAATGGATCTTCCCCATACGTCTCCTGCCCTCGCCCCCACCGCGGATCGCGAAAGATATTGATATTCGGCGACCAGAACGTCAGCCCGTAAAAGATGCGGTGATTTCCCTCGCGCTGCGCCTCGTTGTATTTCGCCCGCGCCTCCGTTGAGATGATGTCACCCATCGCCTGCACCACCTTCGGGTCCCACGTCGCCGCCATCCCAATCGCCTGCGGAAACACCGTCGCATACCCGGCGCGCGCCACCCCATGCAATGACTCATTCCACGTCTGGTAATCCGGCACGCCCAGCCGCGGAATCGCCGTCGCCCAGTCCTCAAGCTGCTGCGCCTTCTCGTCCAGCGTCATGCGCGAAACCAGGTCATGCGCCCGCGCCTGTGGCGTTAACTGGGTGTTCAGGTAATCCGGCTGCTGGGCAAACAACGCAGTGCTGCATCCAAGCGCAAGAGTCACAGCAGGCACAAAACGGCGGAAAAGACGAAACGCATCGATCATGGAATCTCGATCTCCCATGGAATCTCAATCTCCTGGATCCAGTCCAGCGAGCCGTCACGGGACACAAACCAGCCCTTTACAGCCAGTAAACCCCGCCTCTGGCCGGATAATTCCCGCCAGAGCAGCCCGCCAGACTGGTCACTTGGACATTCCCGAAGACTCTACATCTCCGCATGTCACTTTGGCCAGATTTATCGCTTTACTTAAGGAGAAAAGTGAGATTTTGAATATTCCGGGTGTGCCGGGGCAGGCTCTTACCTGTCCTCACTGCGCCGGATGCGTCGCGCGTGCTTGTCGCGCGGCGCATCCACGCAGGCAAATCACGAGCGAACCAGAGCACTAGCAAGGGGTTCAGGGTCTCAGGTCTTCAAACCGCGACAGGGGAGTTTTTTTTGTCTAACGACTGCCTGCAAGGATAACGCATCGCACGCGAATTGTCTCATCCGTGCGGCACAACAGGATTCTCAAATGACCGGGGCGGCTGGCATAAGATACAGCCGGCCCGGTCCTGGTCTCTTCCCGTCTTCCGTCTACTTGCGCGTGAACGTAAACCCAAGCCCTGTTGTCAGAATGAAGTCGTTATCCTTCGTCCCCGCCGGTGGATTCGTAACGTATATGTCGCTGACCGTCGTCTGCCAGCTCAGGAAAGACTTGATCTTCGTCGTGATGCCCGAGTTCAGCGTGAACCGGTACTGGCTCGTGTCCTGCAGGTCAGGGAAGATGTAAGCCTGCTCGGTAAAGATGCTGCCCGCTCCCAGCTTCGCGTTGTAGGTCTCGCCAATATCAAGCGCCGCAAAGCTGTTGGTGATGGGCGGAACGGCAGGAGTGATCGGAGTAGTGGAGTCGTTCTCAGGAACAGTGCTGTAACTCTCATGCGTCCACACCAGGCCGCCCAGTACATCCATCTGTTGTTTTGGTCTCTTGAAAGCATGCCAGCCAAAGCCTCCGCCCAGCACGGAACGCAGATCCAGATACTGCAGTTGGTCTTCGAAGAAGTCCGCGGTGCCAAAGGCGAAGAGTTTGGGATTGATATTGTGATCGTAGCGGACGCCGGCGCCAATGTTATTCGCAGTGGTGCTGGAGGTGCTGATACCGTCTGTCGTGGCAGTGGTATTGGCGTAGATGTCGTTGAAGTAAATCGATGTCTTATCCGTCAGAGTGGGCCGCTGCGCCGTGATGCCGGTACCCAGGGTAGTCGCATTGCTGTTGCCGCGCGCCAGCGCAAAGCTCACGTTGGCCGTAGTGGTCCAGGCGTGCAGCAGGCCCGGATGCAGGGATGCTTCATATGCGGTTTGCGCCGCCGGCGTGCGCACGGTGGTCAGGCCCGCAGTCGCCACCGTCTCCGGCCCTTCTTTTGTTACAACGGTAAAACCACTGTCCGTGCGGTCGATCTCCGTAATCTCAACCTTGCGTGTTACCGTCTTCTTGCCTTCCTTCGAAGTGAGCGACAGCACCACCGGCTTTTCCATCTTGACGCTGGCCACCTGGTCAAAGGAAATAGTAACGTCGCCCATGGCGTCTGTATGAAGTGTGAGTTTGCCGCCGTCCACCTGCGTGACGGTGCCCGTCAGGTGATCACCGTTTTTGAACACAACGGTGTCGGCAAAGACCGCCGTGGAAAGTCCGCATATGCCCAGAAGCAGAAGGGCGTTGGAAACAAGAACGCGCGTACGAAACCGGTGGAAGGACCGAAGACGCAGAGGAGGAGCGTGGTCGATGCGAATGGTAGCTTTCACGGATGTTGAATCCTTTCGGGGCTGGTACTGCATGGATGCCGATCGGACCGGATCGAATTTCGAGCCGGTTAGTTCCGCGTTGCAAGCATTCTAACGGCAACCCATCCGGCACACTATTCGCAATTGCAGCGATACGCGAGTGGTATCGATTCCATTACAATCATTCGACGGATATCGCAGCCGTAAAAAGACAGCCGATTCGCTATCCCCTCAAGGCTGTATGATGGCCGTTGTTTCCGAACCATACTCGAACGGGGAAGCGGATGAAACCCAACTTTTACCTGATGAAGGCCACGGTCAGCGGCGCGCTGGGCGGACTGCTCTTCGGCTTTGACACCGCCGTCATCGCCGGTGCTATCGACTCGGTCACACGGCTTTACGGCCTCACCGATACCACCAAGGGCGTCACCGTCTTCAGCGCCGTCCTCGGCACCGTCATTGGAGCCCTCTTCGCCGGCATCATCGGAGAAAAGCTCGGCGGACGCGAAACCCTCCGCATCACCGCCGTCCTCTACGTCATCTCCGCTATAGGCTGTTGCTTTGCCTGGGACTGGCACTCGCTCCTTTTCTTCCGCCTCATCGGCGGCCTCGGCATCGGCGCTTCCTCCGTTCTCGGCCCCGTCTACATCACCGAGCTCGCCCCGGCAAAGTGGCGCGGACGCATGGTCGGCACCTTCCAGATCAACGTCGTCATCGGCATCCTGCTCGCCTACGCCTCCAACTTCGCCATCCGCGAGCTGCACCTCGGCGCGTGGGAGTGGCGCATGCAGCTCGGCGTCGCCGCCATCCCTGCCGTCCTCTTCCTCATCCTGCTCTTTGGCATTCCCCGCAGCCCGCGCTGGTCGGTCTCCAAATCCCGCATTGACGAAGCGCGAGCCGTGCTCAAGCTCATGGGTGACCCCGACCCCGAAGCCGAGCTCGCCGACATCCAACTTGCCCTCAAAGAGAGCCACGCCGTCGCTAACGAGCCAGTCTTCCGCTGGAAGTACCGCTATCCGCTCTTCCTGGCCATCACCATCGGAGCCTTCAATCAGCTCGCTGGCATCAACGCCATCCTCTATTACCTCAACAGCATCTTCTCGTCCGCCGGCTTCAGTCAGCTCTCCGGAGACCTGCAATCCATCGCCATCGGCTTTACCAATCTGGTCTTTACCTTCGTTGGCATGTCCCTCATCGACCGCCTCGGCCGTAAGACCCTGCTGCTCATCGGCGCCGCTGGCGACGTAGTATGCCTGGCGGGAGTCGCCTACGTCTTCCTCACCAACTCGCACCACTCCGCGCTGCTGCCGCTGCTCATCGTCTATATCGCCTTCTTCGCCGTCTCCCAGGGAGCCGTCATCTGGGTTTACATCGGGGAAGTCTTCCCCAACGTCGTTCGCAACAAGGGCCAGAGCGTCGGCAACAGCTCCCACTGGATCATGAACGCTGCCATCGCTCTCGTCTTCCCGATCCTGGCCGCAAAATCCGGCGGCACGCCGTTTGTCTTTTTCGCCGTCATGACCGCGGTCCAGTTCTTCGTCGTCCTCTTCATCTACCCCGAAACCAAAGGCCAGACTCTGGAGGCCTTGCAGCGCCGCCTCATCCGGGACTGACAGAACCATTCCGACCCCGGCTCACCCGCAGCCAGATCAAGGCAGACGGCCTCTTGAAATCGGCCGTCTGCCTGTTTTCATGTGCCGCCATTCAGTGCGCGTCACCCAATCGGTTGCGCAGCGCGGCCTGTCTGCCCTTCCTGTTGTGCAGTTTTCCCGCTCAAAAAGCTATCGCATTTCCCGTAAAGATAGAGTCCGAAAACAAATGGTCGTGTGGCTTTTCTCCAGGAAAAGCCACACTTCGTGGGTGCCGGCTGGACCACACTATTACGGGAAATGCCTTAATCGCTTTACCGGCATGACCAAAGCGATTTAGCGGGAACGGATCGTCATATCTTCAAAATAGCTAGTTGTTTCAACAGTTTACAGATCGCGATTCCTTTGCTTATGATGTGCCTTCCGATGGAGGGTACTGCAATCCGATGAAAAGGCTGCGCTTTTCCGCCGACCTCCACGACCCCGATTCGAGCACCTCGACCGGCCTCACTACCGCTCTCGGTTTTCTCTTCCCCGATTCCTTCTGGAACCTGACCTGCGTCACTTTTCTCTGCTTTCTCGCCTGCTGGGGCGGCATCGCCTTGGGCCAGACATCCGCCGAGGCCGACATCCTCTGGCCCGCTAACGGGCTCCTGCTCGGGTTCCTCCTCCAGTTGCCCCGCCGCTACTGGTTCAGCTACCTCGCCGCCGGCATCTTCGCCAACATCGCAGCCCACGCGTTCTTTCCGTTTTCCCTGCAACTGTCGCTCATCTTCTCGGCGGCCAACACAATTGAAATCCTGGTTGCCGCCCATTTCCTTGCGAGAGAAGACAGTCACCTCGACCTGACCGTCGTCCGCGACCTGACCAGATTTGCGGTGTCCGGCGTGATCCTCGCGCCTCTTGTGTCGACCCTGACGGTCGCCGCACTCGACATCCTCTTCTCGCGTCCCCGGGATCTGCGTGAACTGGCCAACTGGTGCCTTGGTGAAATGCTCGGCATCGCCGTCCTGACCCCTCTCGTTCTGGCCATGGAAAAGCGCGAGATAGCCATCCTTTTTCAAAAGGGCAGGCGAGGCGAAACCATCGGGATTCTCGTTCTGCTTACAGCGCTTTCGGTGGCCGTCTTCGCGCAGAGCGTTTTTCCGGTCGTCTTCGTATTGCTTCCCGTTCTGCTGCTTACCGCCTTTCGTCTCGGCTGGTCGGGCTCCGCAATTGGCGTATCGCTCATGGCCGTTCCGGCCGCTTATTTCACATCGAGGCAAAACGGCCCTTTCGCGCCGGCTTTTCCCGCCCAGCTCAACTTCAGCATCTTCTACCTGCAAAGCTTCATGGGGATGGCGATTTTAGAGGTCTACGCAGTCTCGGCCGCTCTGGCCGGACGCGACCGTCTCCAGTACGAGCTGACCGAGGCCTACCGTGAAGCCGACACCATCGCTGCACGCGATCACCTCACCGGCCTGGCCAACCGCCGCACCTTCGACGAACATTTGGCCCGCGAATGGAAGCGCGCCATCCGTGACAAGGGAAGTCTGTCCGTGATCCTCATCGACGTCGACCACTTCAAGCTCTACAACGACCGCTATGGCCATCTCGCCGGTGACGATTGCCTCCGCGACGTCGGCGCGGCTCTCGGCACCGCGCCTCTGCGCACTACCGATCTCGCGGCACGCTTCGGAGGCGAAGAGTTCGCCATCCTGCTTCCACACGTAGACTCGGAAGGCGCCGTGATCATTGCCGATCGCGTCCGCCTCGCCATTGCCGACAAGCACATTCCCCACATCTCGCACCCGGCGGGCATCGTCACCATCAGCGCCGGAGTCGCCTCGATTCGCCCCTCCGCCGAAATCGAGCCCTCGCTCATCATCCAACAGGCCGACGACGCGCTCTATCACGCCAAAAAACAAGGCCGCAATCAGGTTCAGGTGTGGACTTCGCAAGCTCCCGACCTTCTCTGAAAGTTCTCTTCTGAACCCTCTTTTCCGAGCGATTTCCTCTGAAGACCGCCTCTCGATCCGGGTCACGAGTTACCTGATTGCTGTCAGTCCCGATTGCCATGCGTCCATTCCGCGAGTATTGTGAAGGCGCCCGCGCGGAAGGCAAATTTTCCCTGCAAGTTTCTTCCGCTCGCCCGTTCCAGGGAGGAGTAGCTCAGTCATGAGCACCCCAGGAGGCCGTCATGAAGCGCTTGGCATGGTTCGCCGTCGCCGCCCTCTCAGCATCCATCTCTTCCATTCCGCTGGCAGCACAATCCCCGACCCCGGCAAAGCAGCAGCCAAAGTTCGTACCGCCACCCGTGAATATGTCTGTATGGAGTTCGCCGGGTGGCGACGCCTCCGGCTGCCCCATCTCCATGCACGCCAGCCAGATCGGCGGAGGCGCCACAATCATGGTCGACAGTGACGGCCGCCGCCATTCCATCTCCCGCGGACTCCATCTCTCGCTCACCGACCCGCTGCACACGGCAGCCATTGTCAGCGCAAACCTCGCCGTCCACGGGCTAAACGGCAAACCCCACCCCGTCCAGAGCGGCTCCGTTCTCCAGTTCGACGGTGCAGGAAGCGGCAATCCCTGGGAGATGACCCGCAACCTGACCGTCAAATTCGGGTCCGTTGAATCCAGTTCCGGCAAGGATCGCAGCGCCGAAACCGAGCTCTCCATCGCCGGCTTCGCCTCCGTCACCTGGATTCGCCTCGACTCGCTGACCCTCTCCGACGGCACCGTCTGGGCACCCACGCCCGCAGTCGCCTGCCGTACCGCCCCGGATCCATTCATGCTGGTCAGCGCAAAGTAGCAGGGAATCTAGAGGCGCACATCTGAAATGAAGCATGCGACTGCTGTAGCGCTTCAGCAAATCTCAGAGTTGATCGCCAGAATTCGGATGCGCGAGGGCCTGCGGGAGAAATGCGCCGGTGTTTTTTATCGTAAGTCCAAAGCTTTCTTGCACTTCCACGAAGGCCCCATGGGAATCTTTGCTGATCTGCGCACAGGCGAGGAGTTTGAAAGGCTTTCCGTCAACACCGAAAAAGATCAATCTGACTTGCTCTCACAGATCGACAACATTCTTGCTTCCGCAGTGCAGCCAACCAGCCGTTGATTTCGTTGACTCCCCATAAAAATTCGGTTATTCTGAAGTCCTTGTGCGGTGTTGTGTTTGCCGGTCTGTGCGTCATTCCCCTGGATTGAATAGAAGCATAGGCAAAACGCAAGCCCACTTCCTGGATTCCGGTTTTCGTCGGTCGTATATGCCGGTCCAGCGATGATCAAGAGGCCCGGATAGGGCCCTCACGCGAACAAGAGTTGTTTGGTCGTGGGCATTCAATTTCGCCCGAGCCAGTTGGCGCGGGCAAATTGCGCTGAGTTTGAGAAGTTTCCCGGGCGGCTCCGGCCGTTCTGAGAGGCTTGCAGTTTCAAGGGTTTTGAAAGCGGGAGCGAGATGTCGACTTATATTCCGAGCGCCAAAGAGATCGAGCGCAAGTGGTACGTGGTGGATGCGACGGGCAAGACCCTCGGCCGCCTTGCCACCCAGGCCGCCAGCATTCTGAGCGGTAAGACCAACCCCAAGTATGTTCCCTATATCGATATGGGCGATCACGTCATCGTGATCAACGCCGAGAAGGTTCGCCTCACCGGCCTCAAGGCACAGGCCAAGGTCTACCGTCGCTACACCGGTTTCCCCGGCGGCCTGCGTGAAGAGTCCTTTACCCGCCTCCTCGAGCGCCGTCCCGACAGGATCATCGAAGAGGCCGTCAAGGGCATGCTGCCCAAGAACAAGATGGGCCGCCAGATGGGCACCAAGCTCAAGGTTTACCGCGGAGACAAGCATCCGCACCAGGCACAGATGCCGGAAGTTCTGGAAATCAACGCATAACACGATGTTCCGGGCCGCAAGGTCCGGCACATTCGCATAAGGGCCCGATGGGCTCCGGAGAGCAAAGAAAAGCATGGCAGAGCAGGTTCAGTACTACGGAACGGGACGCCGCAAGTCGGCGATCGCCCGTGTCTTTCTGCGCCCCGGAACGGGCGAATTCAAGGTTAATGGCAAAGGTTACGAAGAGTACTTCGTGACCGCCGAGCAGCGCGCGTCAGCCAAGCGTTCCCTCGCGCTCACCGAGCATCTCTCCACCTTCGATGTCATCACCACGGTCAAGGGTGGTGGCGTTTCGGCCCAGGCCGACGCAGTCAAGATGGGTGCAGCCCGCGCTCTGGTTATCTTCAACCCCGAGCTGCGCAAGCTGCTCAAGAGCGAAAACCTTCTGACCCGCGATGCCCGTCAGAAGGAGCGCAAGAAGTACGGACAGCGCGGCGCACGTGCCCGCTTCCAGTTCAGCAAGCGCTAGTGTGCAGTGGTTGGTGACTGGTGATTAGTGGTTAGAGCTCTCCTCATCGCGCTAACCACTAGTCACTGACCACTAAGGAACTCAATCTCCCGTCCTCAGCTCATCTGAGCACGGGCTTCAATCCGGACCAGGCGAATGCCAGCCCGGATGCAACGCAAAGGAGCCACATTGGCCAGTATCACCATGAAAGAGCTGCTCGAAGCCGGAGTCCACTTCGGGCATCAAACCAAGCGCTGGAACCCTCGCATGAAGGAGTACATCTTCGGCGAGCGCAATGGCATTTACATCATCGATCTGCAGAAGACGCTCAAGATGTTCAAGGATGCGTCCAAGTACGTCTCCGACCTGTGCTCCTCCGGTAAGACGATCCTCTTCGTCGGCACCAAGCGCCAGGCTCAGGACGCCGTCGCCGAAGAAGCCACCCGCGCCGGCATGCCATACATCAACCAGCGCTGGCTGGGCGGTCTGCTGACCAACTGGGTCACGGTCCAGAAGTCGGTCAAGCGCCTCCAGGAACTCGACGATATGGCCACCGATGGCCGCTACGAGCTGCTGACCAAGAAGGAAGTCATCCGCCTCGAGCGTGAGCGCAAGCACCTTCAGGCCAACCTCGCCGGTATCAAGACCATGAAGCGCCTGCCCGACGCGCTCTTCATCGTCGACTCCAACAACGAAGCCATCGCCGTCAAGGAAGCCCGCAAGCTCGGCATCCCGGTTGTCGCTGTAGTGGACACCAACTGCGACCCGACCGTTGTCGACTACGTGATCCCCGGCAACGACGATGCGCTCCGCGCCATCCGCCTCTTCACCTCCAAGATCGCCGATTCGGCAGTGGAAGGCGTCAACCTCATCGGCGACAAGCAGTTCGAGGCCGAGCCTGAGGCTCAGCCCGAGGTTCAGCTTTCCACCATCGATGTCGGCAGCGAAGAAGGCACCGAAGAAGTGGATCTCGAAGCAGCACTCGGCGGCGGAATCCGCAAGGCCCCCGGAGTTGTTTCGGCAGTCGAGGAAGAGCCGGCAGCGGCTGAAACGGCACTGTAATCTTCGGCGCGCACAAAGCGCGCACAATAGAAGAAGCGTGGCCGCCCACTCAAACGAGCCACGCTTTTCTTGTGTGCGATCCATTCGCGCCGGCCGGTCCAGCTGAGCGGATTTTGATCGTGCAGCAATTTCGGGGAATGACCCCGGGAGGCGCGTCTGAGAGCCGCCTCGTACAATGGAACAAGATAGAACGGAGTGGAGATGACTACGGTGAGTGCAAAAATTGACGCGAGTCTGGTAAAAGAGCTGCGCGAGAAATCCGGCGCGCCCATGGGCGACTGCCTCAAGGCCCTGCAGGAGTCCAACGGCGATATCGAAGCGGCTTTCGTCGTGCTGCGCAAGCGCGGCATGGCCTCGGCTCAGAAGAAGGCCTCGCGTTCCACCAACGAGGGCGCGGTAGGCACCTACATCCATGCCGGCGGCAAAATCGGCGTCCTCGTCGAGCTCAACTGTGAGAGCGACTTCGTGGCCCGCACCGATGACTTCCAGAACCTGCTGAAGGACATCGCCATGCACATCGCCGCCAGCGACCCCCGCTACGTCCGTCCCGAAGACGTCACGCCCGAAGACCTCGAGCGCGAGAAGGAAATCTACAAGGCCCAGGCCCTCGCCTCCGGCAAGCCTGCTGCCATCGTCGAGAAGATCGCCGAGGGCAAGATGGCAAAGTTCTACGAAGAGGTCTGCCTCCTCGAGCAACCCTTCATCAAGGAGCAGTCGATCTCCGTCAAGGAGCTCATCGCCCAGAAGGTCGGCAAACTCGGCGAAAACATCACCGTCCGCCGCTTCGCCCGCTTCAAGGTAGGCGACCCCAACTGGACCGTATCCACCACAAAGCTAACTGAAGCTTCCGCCGAGTAACGACGGCAGCAGCCCAACCTCAAAAGGCCGGAGTGCAAAGCTCCGGCCTTCCTGTTTCTGGCCAAGCTATCTGGCTCAGAGCTGCCGAGAAGCCGCCCAATCGCGGCCATGCTCTACGAATTCGCCCCTTGCACCCGCGAAACCCGCCATCCCATCAGCCACGATAATTTTTCCCGGAAAGCGTTTCGCTCTTCGCGATTCAACCCCACAAACCACGTAATGCACAAGCTCCCCAAAGCCCCTGACACTATCCACGGAATCCCAACCGGAAACACCTCAAACTTCTTCCACATCGGAATCAGCAACACCGCCGGCGCCACGCATAGCAGAGGACGAAGAATACCCTGCAGCACAAAGCTCCAGCGCGACAAGGAGATCGCTGGCTGCGTCAGGCGCATGCTCAGCGCCAGGTGCAGTCCTATGCTGACAAACGCTCCCGCCAGAGTCCCAATCGCAACGCCCGCTGCTCCAATCCTCTGCACCAGCCAGATGCTGACCGTGATATTGACCAATGCTTCCGACACCGCCGCAATCGTAGCCAGGTGCTGCTTTCCGGTTGCAACCACCACGAGCGTGTAGGGATATCCCAACTGGCGAACGGCATTCCCGAGTATCAGAAGCTGCAAAAATACGGCGCTGCGCATCGCATAGTCCGGCCCTACCCATAACTTCAGCAATGGATAGGCCCCGAACACCAGCGGCATCCCAAACAATCCCAGCAGCAGCCCGCAATATCGCGTCGCCCGTATGGTTAAATCGCCAATTTGTCTCGCGGTTCGTCCCGCCTGCAGCGAAGAGATAGCCGGCACGATTGGCCCGAACAGGCCGCCGATCACCACCAGCATGAAATTCGTGGCGCTCGTCGCGATGCCATAATATCCAGTGTTCCTGTAGTCGTAATGCCCAACGATCACGATATCCAGGCCGCTGATGAATAGAGTCGCCACCATCCATATCGAGAGCACTCCGCCGTATCGAGCCAATCGCATGGCCGTTCCGCGGTCAGCCTGAAGCAGATCGAAACCCACGCGATCGCTCGCATACTTTTTCCATCCCCCGAACTGCGCCAGCGCCGTCAATACATTGAAAGCACCAAGCGCCAGCGCAAGCTCCACCAGCGAGCCATGCATCAGGATCAGCACCGCCAGGGACGCCGAAGAGAGCGCCTTGCTGACCAGCGCCAGCGCGGTTGGAAAGCCATATCTCTGCAGCCCCGTGAAGACTGCCAGGAATGCGCCGAAGGGCAACGCGATTACCGTGGACAGCCCAACCGCGAGAACACCGGTACGCACCTCATTTATCAGCGAGGCGGGCATCTGATGAAAGATCCGAGGCACCTGCCACGCCACTGCAACGATGCCCGCGGCGCCAATGAACGCGCTGATGCAAAGGATCGCAAATGCACTGCTCAGCACCCGGCTGCTCGAAACTCGATCGTCCGCCGCGTCATATTCCGCGACGAATTTGCCAACCGCGGTTTGTAAGCCAAGATCCAGCAGATTCGCATAACTGCTGAATTGCAAAATCAGCACCCACGCGCCGTATTCAGCGGGAGGCATGCGGTGTACAAGCAGAGGGGGCAGTACCAGAGCAACCAGCATCGAGAGCAGGACTCTCGCCAAATTGGATGCCGATCCCTGCAAAACCTTGCGAGTATGAGACACACGGAAACCCCTCTGCCGAAATTAACAGTATGGAGAAACAATGATGACGAATTCAATGCAACAGTTCAGATTTAAAAATTTACGGGGACAAAAAATGTCACGTTCCCATACGCGGAATCATGCAGGAACTTGGGATTTTGCGCACTCTACTGCAATAAGATTCAAGTATGTCTGACATTGCTCTCGCCAGCTTGGCATCGCCCGAACCTGCCGCGCCCGCAAAATCAAGCTCTTTCTCATGGATGTCGACGGTACTCTATCCTGACGCAGCGTCTGCCTCATCTCTTCAACCGCATCCGTGGCACAGAGCCTGTCGGCACAGAGATGAAGGACTTCAACGCCCAGATGGACACCGGGATTCTGCGGGAATACGCCGGGCATACAGACCGTTTCATCACCGGCCGCAGATCGCCCGCGGAGCGGAGGCGACAAGAGAATGCGCGTTCCTCTTCGTCTATCTCGGCCAGGCCAAGAAGACACAAGCCTTTGAAGAGTGCGTGCGCCTAGCCGGAGTGACAGAAGAAGAAGTTGCGTACCTCGGCGACGACCTGCCTGACATCCCGCTTGCCCACGCTCAGGCCTCGCCGTCTGCGTCGCCGACGGAGCACCAGAGCTCGCCGCCATCTGCCATTTCGTCACCCGCCGCGGCGGCGGCAAAGGCGCGGCTCGCGAAGTAGTCGAGCTTATCCTCAAAGCCCAGGGCCGCTGGGAAGAAGCCATTCCTTTAGCTCTAGCCTGAGTAAGAAATCAGGCTCGAGACCTCAGTTCGTTGTCAATGGTGTGCTTTCTGCACTTTCATCAGACTTGAAAAAGCCGAGCAATCCCACATATATGTGAACCACGATGTAACAGAGACTTGATATTAGGCTGAACATAACTGCTTGGTGGGTTGTGCGCACTCCCACGACGTACAAAAATGCAACCTGTACGGTAAGCAGCAGCCCGATTTCCACCGCGGTACCACTCCAGAACACCCATTTCCGCGACCTGTTCATGATCCAGATCAATCCCGCTAGATGCATGATGCAAGCTGACATGACCACCCAACCGACCTCACTACGGAGGCTCATATATTTGCCGCCCAGCAGCCATAGAAATGGTGCAGGAAAGTGGAAGGCAAAAATCACCACCGGGGCGCAAATAAATGAGGAAGCCACAATCAAACCCAGATAAGTGAGTAACAATCGCGATGTATCGCATCGAGCCATATACGGTTCGATGACCATGACATTAAATGTCATAAGCATGGCAAAGATTTGGCCTAATCTTCCCAGTGCAGCCACCTCTGCAATATTGGCAGTACCTCCAAAAATACTCACCAGGAACAACGATATCTGCGTTTGAAATGCAGAGAACGCGATTGCCGGAATAGCATGGGAGTATGTATTTGAAAACCTCTTTGTTCGTTTCGTGATCGCTGCCTGCCGGCCATTCCATGAAAGGCGTAGCTCTACGTTTAAAAATGAAGCCATTGATGGTGATAGCAACAGCGTTGAGTCCCGATGCAATAACCGCTCCCAAAAGACCAAGAGCGTTGAGAATCACATAACTGATCAATCTCACAAAGGTTGTGATGATCTGTGGAAGGTAGTAATCCTTGAGTCGGCGAAACAGGAAGAGAGGTGCCGAAAAACACGAGGCTCGCCCGCTCGAATAGAGAATCAGCAGAACCGATGCAGTCAATCCGGCCTTGGTCCGCCTTTCCCATAGTGCTTGCTCATTACAAATAGAAAAGCAGCAAATGAAGCATAACAGATAGAAACGATGAGATCTCTCCAATGCTTTCGTCGGCCTTCTAGCGGCCACAGTCCCTTATCGTCGCGCTGCTCACCAACGAGCGGAACGATCAGTGCTTGTAAACCCCAGGCCATAGCCATCATCGTCGGCCTTGAGCCGTAACGCCAGCGCCAATGTCCATCTTTTCTACGGTCAGCCTTCGAATATGCAAACGGCTCACTGTATCGTCTCTGTGGTCCATGCCCGATCAGGATGTAATCATGATCCGGCAGGCTCGAGAGTTTAGGGAAACGCACACGTCCAGGCTAGCGGAAATTGCCGAGACTACTGTTTCGATATCGCCGATTCCTCAGGCTTTTCTGCGCTTCGAAACATTTTGACGATAATGGCTTGTGTCGCACGTCTGGCCTTTCTTTGATGGAGTTGCGATTCACCCATTTTATGCAAACTGATTTTCCAGAGTGAGCCTATGCCCTTCTGCCAACGGTTTGTTCTGCTCCAAATATAAATTTGCCGGTAAAGGGTGCGCGATCGGCACGGCGTAACAATGTTCCAATAACTTGGGGGTTAACTTACGCAGAGCTAACAAGCCTTCATGAAGAGCCAATGCGTTTCCATCCGCATCATCCAGCCGTGAAAGTTCAAACTCTCATTCCCCAAGTGCGAGATGTGCCAGCCCGGTATATCTTTGAACAGCGATTGGTCGGGAAACGATGCGAGCATATGCTCGTCCAACCATACAGGCACTTCAAGCCCGTGCTTCAAATACCAATTTCGTAGTCCCCGGTCCGCATCATGGGCCGCAGTCCCGAAGGAAATCCAAATATCACTACGCTCTTGGCGACGCGCACAGCCTCTGTGATCACGGCAGTCTTAAATCTGGCGGCACATGCTCTAATACATCAGAAGCAACAACCGCATCGAAAGACTGTGCTTCAAACGGTAGATCTGCCGCCGAGGCTACAACAGGCGTCATGGGCCAGCTGGGCGGCGGACGGGAAATGACAAATCGCAGCCTACGAAGGGAACTTTGCGAAACGTTCCCAATCCAACTGGGCCACAGCCCACTTCCAGAATCGAACCCTCAGCCAAAAGGTTGTGTTGTTTCAATGCACGAAGAATCGGAAAATACCGCGCTGCCCAGTTCAGCATCCTGCTCCCGTCGATATGCGAGGTGATCGATCAAACTTGCAGATTTCCGCAAAAAGTTTAGCAGACGCAATCCAACACAGGAGAGCCGTGCAGTTCAGCTTGCGGCAAAATAAGAGTCGGCCAGCTGGAATTATAATCGACCATGTATAACGCAATGAGCTTGGTTGAGACAAACCGGTCATACCCCATAGGAATTATCGTACCGACTTGTAACCGCGCCTCAGCCCTGCTGACATGTCTTCAACATCTCGAACACCAGATATGGCAAGACTTCGAAGTCGTCGTAGTGGATGATGGTTCCACTGATGGAACTCCGGCAATCATTGAGCAATACGCTAAACAATCGCCACTGAGCTTGCGTTTGCTGCGTCAGGAAAATTCAGGTCCGGCGCGGGCGCGGAATCGGGCCATCGCCGAGCTCCGGTCGCCAATCTGTCTCATGATCGGTGATGACATCTTCACCTCTCCCGGCTTCGTCCGCGCTCATCTCGCCACGCATGAACAGAAACCTCAAAAGCAGTTTGCTGTTGTGGGCCTAACACGCTGGAGCAATTCGGGCCAGACAGTCACTCCTTTCATGCACTGGCTGGAAGAGAGCGGTGTGCAGTTTGCTTACAAGGACCTGCTTGAGGGGGCGAAGCCGGATTGGCGGCATTTCTATACGAGCAATCTGTCGGTGAAGACTGAACTGTTGCGAGAGTTTCCTTTCAATGAGTCATTTCGCAAAGCCGCGGCCGAAGACATCGAATTAGGCTACCGCATTCATCAATGGTGTGGACTGGAATTTGAGTTTCAACCCGATGCTTTCGCTCAACATCTGCATCCGACTGACTTCCGCCAGGCCTGCAGGCGCAACATCACTTTCGGAGCATCCATGCAGCTCTTTGAAGAACTATGGCCGATGCTTTGCCTCCCGAACCATCCTTATTTCTGGCTCCCCGGCATCTCGTACGAGACATCTTCGTAAAGAATCAAAGACTGCTCGATATATTGACGGTACTTGCAGAGACCGCCACATCTCTTCACTGTCCCAATCCGCTCATGCGCAAAGCGCTCATTTGCTACTACCGGTTGGGATATGTTGGAGGCAGTGAGTCAACGGTGCGAAACGCATAGACTATCCAGGCAGGCATCCTCAATGCGATACAAAGCAACGACATCTTCCAGGCACTCCGCATCTTCCGGCGCAACCCCGCTTTCGCTGCCGTCACCGTCGCCGTCCTCGCCCTCGGCATCGGAGCAGCCACCTCCATCTTCACCGTCTTCAGCGCGCTTTTGCTGCGCCCGCTCGCACTGCCACACCCCGAGCAACTTGTCGAGCTCTCCGGCATCTACCGCAACCATGCGCGCATCGTCATCAGCTATCCCATGTATCAGCAGCTCACCCAGAGCCAACAGGTCTTCTCCTCGCTCTGCGGCTGGAGCGCCGGCAACACCGACAACATCGACATCAACGGCAAACTCATGCTCGCCGAGGTCCGCGTCGTCACCGGCAATTACTACGCCTCTCTCGGCGAACATCCCTATCTCGGCCGCCTCATCTCCGAATCCGACCAGCAGGGCACCGCAGGCCTTCCCGTCGCCGTCATCAGCTACGAGTTCTGGCATCGCCGCTTCGCCGCTAGCCCCAGCGCCATCGGCAAGACCATCCACATCGAAGGCAAGCTCTTCACCATCGTCGGCGTAGCTCATCCCTTTTCCTCCGGCGTCTCCATCGGCAACGTGCCGGATATCGTAGTTCCAGCAGGCTCCAGTGCGTCGTTTGACCTATCCAGCCGCGGTCTCCTCTGGCTCAACATCACCGGACGCCTGCGCCCCGGCATCTCCATCGCCCAGGCCCGCACTCAAATCGAATCCTTCTGGCTGCGCCTCCTCGAAGCCGTCGTCCCCACGCAAAGTGTCGGCCCGCGTCGTCAGGCATTCCTCTCCATGGGCCTCCGTCTCGACCCAGCCTCCAATGGCATCAACGTCGATCTCCGCGAAAGCATGCAGCGCCCATTGCGCCTCCTGCTCGGCATGGTCGGCCTCATCCTGCTCGTTGTCTGCATCAATCTCGCCAGCCTCACCCTCGCCCGCGCCAGCGCCCGCCGTCACGAGGTCTGCACCCGCATCGCTCTGGGAGCCACTCCCTGGCAAGCTGTTCGCCAATCCGTCTATGAGAGCCTCATCCTCGCGCTCACAGGTGCAGCCATCGGCCTCGTCCTCGTCTTCGAGGGCAGCCATCTGCTCATGAACCTGCTGACCCGCGGTTCGCAAGCGGATATCCTGCTCAATCTCAATCCTGACTGGCGCGTCCTGGCCTTCTGCGTCCTCGCTGCCCTCGCTACCGGAGCCATCGTCGGTCTGGTCCCCGCCTGGCGCCTCTCCCACGAACACCCTGCCGAAGTCCTCCACGCCGGACGCGGCACCTTAGGCACAGGAGCAGGCTGGCTCGGCAAGCTCCTCATCATCTCCCAAATCTCCATCTCTCTCGTCCTCCTCCAGGGAGCGGGTCTTTTTCTCCGCAGCCTCTCTGCTCTCGAACACTTCCAGCCCGGCTTCGCCCGCAACAACCTCACCGAACTCGAGCTCGCTCCCCAGCCGGAGTCCGCCAAATCACCGCAGTCCACCAGTTATCGCCGCGAACTGGCCGAAGCCATCACCAGCCATGCAGAAGTCACCTCAGCAGCCTTCTCTTCGCTGCCCATCCCCGCCAATGGACAAGGCTGGAAAGAGGCTGTCCTCGACGCCAACGACACCAGCGCCAACGGCGGCGTCCAGGCCACCATCGACGACATCTCGCCCGGTTATTTTCAAACTCTGCAGATCCCATTCGTCGCAGGCCGCGACTTCACCTGGACTGACGACGCCAAACATCCGCGCATCGTCATCCTCGACGCCCAAATCGCGCAGCATCTCTTCCCTAACACCGATCCCATCGGCAAATTTGTCCGCTTCGGTGTGCAGCCCGATCTGCAGCATCTGCAAGTTGTCGGAGTCACCCAAACCGCCCGCCTCATCGATATCCGCGACGCCAACTCCCCCGTCATCTTCGCCCCCGCTCTTCAAACCGGAGAAGACTCCGGCAACGGCGCCCAACTCCTCCTCCGCGGCAGCGAAACCGCCGCCACACAAAAGTCCGTCGAAGACACCATCCAGTCCTTCGGCCGCGAATACGTCTCCAGCACCCGCACCTTCGAGCAGCGCAACGCCGACTCCCTCTTCCTCGAACAGATGACCGCCCGCCTCTCCAGCTTCTTCGCCGCCGTAGCCCTCCTCGTCGCCGCCGCCGGTCTCTTCGGCCTCATGTCCTACGCCGTCACCCTCCGCACCCGCGAAATCGGCGTACGCATGGCCCTCGGCTCCTCCCGCTCCCGCATCCTCCGCCTCATCCTCCGCGAATCGCTCCTGCTCACCCTCTTCGGCATCGCCCTCGGCATCCCCTGCGCCCTCGCCGCCGGACACTTCATCAACCACATGCTTTTCGGCCTCTCCTCCGCCGACCCCACCACCCTCACCCTCGCCTCGCTCACCCTCATCGCCGCAGGCCTCCTCGCCGGCTACCTCCCCGCCCGCCGAGGCACAAGAGTCGATCCCATAGTCGCCCTCCGCCAGGAATAGCAGCCGCCTTGCAGTTGTCTTTGCGGTTGCCCTTGCCTTTGTAGTTGCCCTTGCCCTTCTGTCTGTCATCCCCGAAGGGGATCTGCTTTTCCATCACAACGACAGCCACGACCCATCGAATAAACTTGCCCCGTGCAGCGAACAAGCACTCGCGTACACGGAGGTCCCGCATGGCAAAGCTCATCTACCTGATGAACATCTCACTCGACGGCTACATCGAAGACGAGCATGGCAACTTCAACTTCGCCGCTCCCCTCGATGAAGAGGTTCACACCTTCATCTTCCAGCGCGTCTCGTCTTTCGGCACCCTCCTCTACGGCCGCAAAATCTACGAGACCATGCTCTACTGGGAAACCGCCCACACCCTCCCCGATCAGACACCGCTCGAAATCGACTTCGCCCACAAGTGGCAGGCCGCAGGAAAAATCGTCTACTCCCGCACTCTCACCGAACCGCGTAGTGGAAACACCACAATCAAGCACTCCTTCGATCCCGAAGCAGTCCGCAAACTCAAGTCAGAGACAGATCACGACATCGCCGTCGTTGGCCCAGAACTCGCCGCGCAAGCCATCCACGCCGGCCTCGTCGACGAGCTCCAGATGCGCATCTGCCCAGTGATCATAGGCGGCGGCAAACGCTACTTCCCAACCGGCGCGCAACTCAATCTCGAATTACTCGAAGACCACCGCTTCCGCAACGGCGAGATATTTCTGCGGTACGCAGTAAGCGGCCAATCGGAGTAAGTAAGTAGCACGTCACGCGGCAGGCGCGAGCAGCATCTTTACGCTCCCGCAGCGCCTCAACCGGATCAAGCACCGAAGCCAGCGATTCTGATAGCGTTGCTCACACAACCGTCAACCGCTTCTAATAGGGCGACTATTTAGACAAAGAGTCAGGAATCAGCGGAGTGCTTCATCGATGGCGCACAGCGACTTCTCCATCTCAATCACGGATAAAGCGGTGGATGTGAAACATACGCCCTCGGAGAGCGAGCCGCGTGGAAAGCTCTTCGGCTTCATTTTCACCATCTGCGTACTCATCGCCGGTGCCTGTGCTCTCCTGTTTCTTCCGGGCAAACACGGAGATCCGAGTATGTGGGATGGCCTGACCGCCACTCCTTCTTCTGCGTGGGGATTCATTGCATTCGCGCTTTTGCTAGGACTCTTTGGTTGGCAGGGGTTCCGTTACGCTCGTGCAGCGTGGGCCTCTGACGAGACCTTCCACTGCGACCGCGAGGCAATCACTATAACGCGCATACCTTGGCTGGATTTCTCGAATCACACTTGGCGCACGTACACCTATCCGCTTGCAGACGTGACTGAAATTCGCTTCGCCGTGATCGCGTCCGCAAAAGGGAAGCCGTATTGGGGTCTTCGCTTCCGGGCAAATGGTCGTAAATGGGCCCCTCCTGGATTGGAAGCCCCAGAAGCAAAAACCATCCTCACCGGGCTCAAAGCCCTTGGAGAGGACGTTCTCGACGATCCCAAGCTGGATAAGCGAATCGCGCAAACCCTCGAGACACGACTAGGTGACGCCAGTTGGATGGACCGCAGCTGGATGGATTCGAATAAACAAGAAAATCATGAAAGACAGCCCTGAATCCTATGCAACAGATCGCGCCATGTTCCGCTGACTAGTAGTTGCACACTACTGCTCCCGCAACGCCTTAACCGGATCAAGCACCAAAGGCCGCCACACTGGCAGCCAGCGCATGATCGCTTTTCTCTTTCAAAGAGAAACAGGATCACATTCTCTACGCAATCGCAGCAATCCCGCGCTTCGCCGCAAGCGAGAGCAGCTTAGCTGCGGGGCCGCTCGGCTGCTTTTCTCCTCGCTCCCACTTGCTCACCACCCCGGTCGTTACATTCAGATGGGCGGCAAAGACTGCCTGACTGATTGCCGCCTTGATTCGAATATTACGAATGGCTACTGGAGACAACTTGATCACCGGCGTCAGGCAATCCTGATCGAACTTCCGCATCGTTACGCCATCGATCATTCCGGCCTTATGAAGCCCCTCAGCAGCTTCATGGATCGCTGCGGAGGCGGCGCTCCGGTAGGTCTTTGCGACGGCCTTCGGCCTCTCAATCCTGCTCGCGACTTTCTTTGCGAATCCCTTTCCCACTGATTTCTTCACTTGACTCACCATGCCCGCACTCCTTTGCTTTGATGGCTTCTAATTTGTATTGCACCTAACTTTTTTCCGATACCCTTCGGATCGACGGAGCTTTGATCTCAGTCAACTCGCCGATCCTGACAAGCGAATCCATCTCCCGCTCGGAACCATTCAAGTAGACCTTCGCGAGACTTTTGAACCCTTTGAGGTCTTTCGCATCGATGTTAGAAAGGTCTTTTTTCTCGAATCCGAACATCATCACGATCCGTCTCCCCTTGCTCATCGCAACAATCGATCGTGCTCCACCACTCGTGCCTTCTCCTTCTCTTGCCAGCCGGAACTTGAACACGCCACCGCCGAGATCCGCATCGGGCTCTCTCTGCATAGCGTCCCAAAGATCCCGATCTGAAGCGCCAAATTTACGCGCGAATTGGATAAACGGCTTGTTGCCAAAGACCCGCAGCTCCGCTTCTACCGCAGAGGTAGCCGTTGCAAGCTTGGCTCACGGCATCTTCGTCATGGATAAACTATAGTCCTAAGAGCCATAGATGTAAAGCAGCAGGGATGCATTTTGCATCCTACTGCTCCCGCAACGCCTTAACCGGATCAAGCACCGAAGCCCGCCGCGCAGGCAGCCAACAAGCAAACGCCGACACCGCCAGAAATCCCACCGTCATCCCGGCAAACGTAGTCGCATCCGTAGCCTTCACCCCACCCACCAGCAGCGCCGTAAGCACGCGCCCAAGCAATAGGGAGCCGATGAACCCAAGGGCAATCCCCACCACGCTAAGCCGCATGCCCTGCAACACCACCAGCCGCAGAATATCGCCGCGCTCAGCCCCCATCGCCATCCGCACGCCAATCTCCGAAGTGCGCTGCCGCACCGAAGTCGAGATCACGCCATAAAGCCCAACTCCCGCCAGCAGCGCCGCAATCATCGCAAACACCGAGATCAGCACCAGCGAAAACCGCGTGCCCGCCTGCGACTCATACACCACCGACTCAGCCGTCTCCATCTTCGTAATCAGCAGTTGCGGATCGAGCGCCTTGATCGTTTCCCGCACCTGGTTCTCATACGTCGCCGCATCGCTTCCTGTGCGCAGCGCCCACGATTGCACCACCCCCGAGCCCACAAACGCATCGGTAAAGTAGATCTGCTCCCGCCCCACCTCCGCCAGCGAAGTCACGCGCTGATGTCCCACCACCCCGATAATCTCCACCGGCTCAGCCTGCGGCGTCCGCACCCGAATCAGGATGTGCTTCCCAATAGCCGACTGCCCCGGAAAAGCCTTCGCCGCCAGCGCCTCATCCACAATCACAAAGTTGCGGCCTGGTTGCGCGTTGCCGTTCGCTTGGCCGGCGACAACTGCTTGGCCATTGCCATTCGCTTGGGCAGGCGTCTGCGGCGTATTGTCCTCATCCGTAAACGTCCGTCCCGCCAGCAACGGAGTCCGCAAAGTCTCGAAATAGTGCGGCAGCACAAACTGAAAATCCGTAGCCTGAAAACGGTTCGGATCACGCGCCGCATCCAGCGTTCCCCACCGTATCGGGCTGAACTGCCCAGTCAGCGGAAACGGAAACGAAGCCGTCACATCCCGCACGCCCGAAATCCCCTGCAATCGGCTCGTGATCTCGCGGATCACCGCGTCCCGCTTCGCCGGTGTGTCCTCATTCAGCCGCACGCCCTGGATCTGAAACGTCAGCAGATTATGCGAATCAAATCCCGGATCAATTTGCTGCAGCTTCAGAAAGCTGCGGAACATCAGCCCACACCCGATCAGCAGCACAAAGGAAAGCGCAACCTCTGCGATGACGACCGCGTTGCGCAGAAACGCCCCACTTCCCATGCCGCTCGTGCGGCTCACCCCGCGCAGCACATTCATCAGCGCTGGACGCGAAGCCTGCAGCGCCGGAACAATGCCAAAGATCGCCGCCGACACCAACCCCGCCAGCGCGCTAAAGCCGAGCACCGCATAATCGATGTGCACATCGCTCAATCGCGGCAGATTGGCCGGAGCCAGAAACTGCAACTCGCGGACTCCAGCCCAGGCCAGCGCCACGCCCGCAATCGTCCCCATCGCCGACAGCAGAAAAGCCTCGACGAGAATAGGCGAAACCAGCCGCCACCGGTTCGCTCCCAGCGCCGCCCTCACCGAAAACTCCTGCTGTCGCAGCGACGCGCGCACCAGCAGCAGATTCCCAACATTGGCGCAGGCAATCAGCAATAGAAAGATCACCGAGCCCATCAGCGCAAGAATCGCCGGACGCACCTCGGCCACCAGATGCTGCCGCATCGCTGCCAGGTCAATGTAGTAGCCGGCCGTCTGGTCAAGCGGGAACGATGCTCGCGCCTGCGCCGCAATGCCATCGGCCACCCCTTGCGCCTGCTGCAGCGTAGCTCCGTCCTTCAGCCTTCCCACTGGCAGAATCGAAAAGTTGTTGCGGTTGGCGGCGTCATAATTCAGCCGATTCGCAAAGTAGATATCCGGCGCAGCCTCGACGTTCGCGCTCGGAGGGAAATAGAGCCGGAAACCGGGAGCAAGAACACCAACAACCAGTGGACCCGGCTGCCCCGGAACCGTCATCGTGTGGCCCACCACCGCGGGGTTAGCCCCAAAGCGCCTGCGGAAATATTCGTAGCTGAGGATCGCAATGCGCGGCAGCGGCGCAGGAGCAGAGCCCGTTGCGTTCGCCGCTGGCTGAGGCTGCGGTGTTCCATCCTCGGCCGCAAAATCGCGTCCGTAGGCGACACGGCTGCCCAGAAGATCGAAAAAGTTGGTCGTGACAACGCCAAAGTTGATCTGCTCAGGTGTGCCATCTTCTCGCGGAGCGATCATGCGCCCGGTAAACACTCCAGCCATGTCGGAAAAGTAAGCTTTGGTTCCCTCGCGCAGGTCGATATAGTCGGCGTTGGAAAACGGCAGATCGCGCACGTTCCGCTTGCGCAGTTCCATGCCTCCAATCACCAGTTGCCCCGAGTCCCTATAAGGGAGCGGCCGCAGCAGCACAGCATTCGTCACGCTGAAGATCGCCCCGCTAGCCCCAATGCCCAGCGCAATCGTAGCAACAGCCGTCAAAGTGTAACCAGGGCGCTTCAACAAAATGCGCGCAGCAATCACAACGTCTTTCCAGACCATGGGAACCTCGCAAGAGCGTTTGAGGTATGTGTTGCGGGCCTTCCATCACCCGCAGACATTGGACGGAACAGACACGCGAAGGCCGCGCATCTGTCCCCACCGTGTGATCCAGCTTAAACCCGAAAACACACATCACCACAGAAACTCTCTGGCCCACTGGAAATCGGGGTGCCCCATATCTACGCGCGCCTTTGCGCGGAGATGTGGGACCACCTTCGTGCGCAGCACGAACCCTTCAAAATTGCTCCACAAGCCCCGCCCACACCCGGAATCCCCACTCGCTGCAACGAAGCACAAAACCCCATAATTCTCCGCAACCGCAAGCCCCTGCATCCACATCACTTCCAACAAACCTCGCCAGGCCCCTCACCGTTCGCCAAAGATTGCTCTACGCGGAGCAATCCTGCTCCACAAACCCAACCTCCAGAATTGCTCCACGTAGAGCAATTTCCATGCCCGCCAAATTGCTCCACGTGGAACACTCATCTGCTAAGGTTGAGACAAAATGAAGTTGTCCACCATTGCACTGGCCACCGCCCTTCTAATCCCATCCCTGGCCTCCGCACTCGCCCCCGTCGATGGCTACAAAGTGGTCGCCACCTTCCCTCACTCCACCGAGAGCTACACCGAAGGCTTCTACTACCAGAACGGCCTCTTCTACGAAGGCACCGGCCTCAAAGGCAACTCCGCATTGCTCGTCATCCAACCGGAAACCGGTAAGGTGCTGCAGCGACACACACTGCCGCCTGAATACTTCGGCGAGGGCATAGTCAACTGGGGCTCCAACATCTACGAATGGACGTGGCAGACCCACATCGGCTTCATCTACGACCAGTTCACACTGCGTCCAATCCGCCAGTTCACCTACAGCGGCGAAGGCTGGGGCATGACGCGCACTGCAAAAGAAATCATCACCAGCGACGGCAGCAACACCCTGCGCTTCCGCGATCCAAAGACATTTGCGGAAGTTCGCCACATCGTCGTGCATGACGGTGTTACGAAGATCGATCAGCTCAATGAGCTTGAATTCATTAAGGGTGAGATCTACGCGAATATCTGGCACGTCGATCGCATTGCCCGCATCTCGCCTGCAGATGGCCATGTGATCGCATGGATTGATCTGACAGGCATTCTTCCGGACGATGAGAAGATCAACAACGAGTCGGTGCTGAATGGCATTGCTTATGATGCGCAGCACGATCGGATCTTTGTGACGGGCAAGCAGTGGCCTAAGGTTTTCGAAATCAAAATTGTTCCACGTGGAGCAATTTTGAAACCGGTGCATCGTGAGGCGAATGCTCCGGAGCATACTGCGGTGCGTTAGCTGATGCGGTGTTTATGGCTGCTATGTGTGGCGGGTAAGTCGCGAATGCTGAATAGTATGATTGGTTTCTCCATTGGTATTTCAGTAGTGATTGGGGATTTTGCATGTTGAAGAAGTCTTTGCTTTTGCGTGGTCTGGCATCGATACCATGGCTGTTTCTACTGATTCTGACGGTGTTTGCGGGTGGTTTGCCGGTGTTTGCCGGGCAGGCTTCGGTGGAGGCGCCGGTTACTTCGGGATGGCAGATGCAGGATTCGGCGAAGGTACCGGAGAAGGGAACCGGGGCCGGGGCGAGGATATCGAGGACTGCGTATAAGCCCAAGGGATGGTATGACGCGGTGGTGCCCGGAACGGTGCTGACGACGCTGGTGAAGAATGGCGTTTATCCGGAGCCGCTGTATGGGGAGAACAACAGGCCCGACCGGATTCCGGAATCGCTTAACAGGACTTCGTATTGGTATAGGACCGAGGTGGAAGCGCCGGCAGCATATCGCGGGCGGCATGTGTGGCTGAATCTGGAAGGCATCAATTTTTCGGCCGAGGTGTGGACGAACGGGACGTACCTGGGCACGATGCGCGGGGCGTTCAAGCGCGGGATCTTCGATATCTCACCGTATGTCAAGGCTGGCCAGAAGATTGCGATTGCTGTGCTGGTGAAGCCGCAGCCGCATCCGGGCAATCCGTACGAACATACGATCGCAAATGGGATGGTGACGAACGGCGGCATCACGGCGATCGATGGGCCGACGTTTCTGTGCACGATTGGATGGGACTGGCTACCGGGGATTCGAGATCGCGACTCGGGTATCTGGAACAAGGTGTATCTGTCGTCGACGGGGCCGGTAGTGGTGAAAGATCCGCTGGTGACGACGGACCTGCCGCTGCCACGGACGGACTCTGCCGACGTGGCGATTTCTGCAACGATCGAGAACATTACGGACCAGCCGCAGACGGGCACATTCCATGCGGATTTTGGCGATGTGGTGGTTGATAAAGATGTGCAGTTGGGGCCGAAGGAGTCGAAGAAGGTTTCGCTTGAGCCGAAGGAGTTTGCGGCGCTGCATATGCTGAATCCGAAGCTGTGGTGGCCGAATGGATATGGGCCGCAGAATCTGTATTCGCTGCACCTGGCGTTTAACCAGAATGGCGCGGCATTCGGATGAGCAGACGTTTCAGTTTGGTGTGCGGAAGATCACGTATTCGGTGCCGGACTCGGAGAACCTGACGGTCTCGGTGAACGGAGTGCGGGTGTTTCTGCGCGGCGGAGACTGGGGTCTGGATGAGGGAATGAAGCGGATTCCGCGGGAGCGGCTTGAGGCAGAGATCCGCATGCACGCGATGGCGAATATGAACATGATTCGCAACTGGGTTGGGCAGTCGCACGGGCGAGGATTTTTACGAACTGTGCGACAAGTACGGAATTCTGCTGTGGGATGAGTTCTTCCAGCCGAATCCGTCGGACGGGCCGAATCCGGACGATCTGCCGACGTACATGGCGAATGTGCGGGACAAGATTCTGCACTACCGGAATCATCCGTCGATTGCGATCTGGTGCGCGCGGAACGAGGGTTTTCCGCCGAAGGAGATCGACGATCAGTTGCGCGTGCTGATGGCGGAGCTGGAGCCGACGCGGTTGTATCAGCCGAGCTCGACTTCGGGGCATGGGGTGAACTCGGGCGGTCCATATCGATGGAGAACGCCGCGCGAGTATTACGTCTATAACGAGGCCTTCAAGACGGAGATCGGCAGCACGTCGATTCCTACGATCGAGTCGGTTCAGGGGATGATGCCGCAGAAGGACTGGGAGCAGATTGACGATGACTGGGCGGAGCATGACTTTGCGCGCGGGGCATCGGGTAGCGACACCTTTCCGATGACGCTGGCGGCGCGGTATGGCAAGGTTGCGAATCTTGCGGACTTTGTGCGCAAGAGCCAGTTGGCGAACTACGAGGCGTATCGCGCGATGTATGAGGGGCGCCAGGCGAAGATGTTCAATCCATCGACGGCGATTCTTACGTGGATGAGCAACCCGGCGCAGCCGAGCTTTGTATGGCAGATCTATCACCATGATCTTGAGCCGGACTCGGCGATGTATGCGGTGAAGAAGGCCGGGGAGATGGTGCATATTCAGCTCAACCAGTTGACGGATTCGATTGAGGTGATCAATAACACGCCGGAGATTATCTCGGGCTACATGGCGTATGTAACGATCTACGACATCGATGGGCGGGCGGTGCTGAAGCGGGAGATGCCGGTAACGGGTCCGGGCGACCGGTCGATCGATATCGGGTCGCTGTTAGGACCTTGGGATCGTCCGAAGCTCTCGCCGGTGTATTTTGTGCAGTTGCAGTTGAAGGATGGAGCGGGACGGCTGGTTTCGGAGAATCTGTACTGGCATGGGATGCCGGAGGCTCCGGACGATCTGACGGCGCTGAATACGATGTCAACGGTGGAGCTGGAGGCAACGGCGACGCGGCACGACGATGCCGACAAGGTGAAGATCACGCTGACACTGCGCAATACGGGCAAGGAAGTGGCGCTGCTGACGCATGCACAGCTTCGGCATGGCGAGCGGGATAAGACGGGCGTAGATGCGGTGAATGAGCGTGTGCTGCCGGTGTTTTACAGCGACAACTATATTTCACTTGTGCCGGGGGAGAGCCGGACGATTGAGATCGAAGCAGATGCGGCGGAGCTGAAGGGCGAGTCGCCATACATTGCGCTGGACGGATGGAATGTGGGCGTGAATACGGCGAATTGGTCCAGTTCTCCTGTGCCAGTGGTGTTGAATGCGAATGCGCAGGTTAACCATTGGCCGGAGACGGGGTTGCCGATTGTGGCGCATACGTGGAAGTGAGTGGGGCCAGGTTTCAGAGATCAGAGATCAGGGGTTCGTGCGGGGCGCGAATGTGGTCGCAGATCTCAGAGGTGAGACCGGGGGGATCCTGGCACTTCTAAACGTAAGGCGACTTCTCGGTATTAATCCAGGCTCGATGAGTGATTTGGTGATTTATCTCTCGTCGAGAACCGCCATACGGCGGGACATATAGTTGACTGTTGCCAGAGGCTCTGTATTGGGGTATATTCCTCCCGCCACCTGACATCCTCTCCTTGAGGTAGCTCTATGTCCTCTCGTGTCTCTGTCGGCCTTCGGGGCCGCGCCGTCGCCTTCTTCCTCACCCTCCTGCTCATTCCGTCTCTCCTTGCGCAGCCTATTCTCGCTGGTGAGCCGGGCCACGATCAGCCGGACCACGACAAGAAGGCCAAAGTGGTCGGCGGCTACTTCGAAGAATGGAGCATTTATTTCGCCGGTTACAACATTGCCAATCTTCAAGCCAACGGCGTCGCAGATAAGCTCACGCATTTGACGTATGCCTTCGGCGACGCTACGCCGACCGGCTGCGCCATAGCGGATAGCTGGGCCGACTATCAGACTCCATATCTTCCAAGTGTTAGCGGCGAGCCCTACACCGGCCCGCTGTACGGAAATTTCGCCGCACTGCAACAGCTCAAGCAGTTGCATCCAAATCTGAAAGTGGAGATCTCGCTCGCTGGAGCCGCTGGCTTTTCAGCCGCTGCGAGTACCCCTGCGAGCCGTCAGGCGATGGTCGCCAGTTGTATCGATCTGTTCATCAACGGCAATCTCGCGCCCGGAGTTTCCGCAGCGGGTATCTTCGACGGCATCGATATTGATTGGGAATTTCCGGCTGCCTCTGACACAGTAAACGCAACACTGCTGCTCAAGGAGTTTCGCAAGCAGCTCGACGCCCTGGGGAAAGTCAACCACAAGCATTATCTGCTGACGATGTTCGGGCCCGCAGGCCAGCAGAATTTCTCCAACATCGAACTAGCCAAAGTCGGACGCGAACTGGACTTCTTCAACCTGCAGGGGTATGACTTCCACGGCACCTGGGAGACTTCTACCAATCACGCGTCACCTCTCTTCGACGACAGGCAGGACCCCGATGCCTCAGAGAATTTCTACATCGAATACACGGTTCGCTCGTATCTCGAAGCCGGCGTCCCCGGAGAAAAGCTCGTCCTTGGCATTCCTACGTATGCACGCGGTTGGACCGGCGTTCCCCCCACCAACCATGGTCTGTATCAAATCTCGTCCGATCCAGCTCCGTTTCCTTCGAGCGATTACCTGCAAACGCCCGGCGTGATCACATATCTAACGCTCACTGGACTCACCGGCTACAAGACTCACTTCGATGAGCGCCGGCTCGCCGCGTGGCTCTATAACCCCGACACGCAAACCTTCTGGTCCTACGATGACCCAACCACGGTGTGGCTCAAAACGGCATACGTCCGCACGCGGGTTCCTGGGGGCCTCGGCGGCGCATTCATCTGGGCTCTCAAGGATGACGATGCCAACGGCACCATCACGAAAGTGACGGCCGCTGGCCTAAAGTAATCCCGCGCTGGTTCCGGATTCCGGCCGAGTAGGAATTCCTGTCATCGTTTGTGACTCACTCAACTCATCAGAACAGGGCGATCTACTCATTGAACAGAGCCTACATTCGATTGGATCATTAGTCCTGAGAAACGCCGTTGTGTTGAGGCATCTGCCGGGATAGGGCGACTGGATTTGCAGAGTCAGTTTGTCTCCTCATGCTCGATACTCAGGTCGGTGAGAAGCCGATCTTCCTCGGGAATTACAGCCGGAAAGAGAAGGACGGATTCGTGCTATTGCAGGAATTTGGACCCACATCTCTCCACGAATTGCTCGGATAGATATGGGCACGCGACCTGGAGAAATGGGGTATCTGGCCAATGTGGTGAGAAAGCCCGCGGCTGAAGCCATTTTTTGTGAACGCCGTTGATTCAGGGGCATGAATGCCCCTGCTCCCTCCGGTTCGCGCTTTGCGCGAATGTGGTCGCACATCTCTTCGAGCTATTGTGCGCACAGCCGGGGAGAGAGTGCTTGCAGTCGTCAGCTTTTTCAGGGAGAAGCAGATTCCCTTCGGGAATGACAGACAGAAAGGCAAAAGCGACGGCAGAAGCAGATCCCCCTGAGGGGAATGACAGACAGAAAAGCAACAGCAACGGCAGAAGCAGATCCCCTTTGGGAATGACAGACGGAAAAGCAAAAGCAACGGCAGAAGCAGATCCTCTTCGGGGATGACGGACAGAACGGCAAGTGCAAAAACTGTGGTGATTTCGCGACAGCTAATGTTTCTGGTTCTTAGTGCTTTCCACTTGCCGGTTCGTTATGGTCGTAGCTCATCACCACCGTCATCCACCATCGTCCGTTCTCGTATTTCCATAGCTGCACGAACTTGGCATCGCCTTGTTCGTTGTCGATCCCCGGATGGCTGAACCTGTGCACACCTGTCTCCAAGGCACCGTAATTTTTCATTGGAAAGGCCTCAATGCTCACCAGTTCGCGATGCACTTTGCCACAAATGTTCTGCTTGATGGCCGCGACCAGTTGCTCGCGCGTCATGGGGCCGCCCCCGGTCTGGTCATGGTAGAACTCCAGGTGTTCGGGAAAGAACGAGCCGAACTTCTCCAGATCGCAGTTGTTGTATGCGCTGAACAGCTCCGCATCGAGCCGTTTCACAGTGTCCGTCAGCTCGATGGCGGACATATCTTTCGGGTCCTTCGTCGCCTGAACCGGTAGTGTTCCGGGTTGGTTGGCGCTGCTGGAACTCACCTGGGCAAAGCCGATGCTCGTCATCACGGCCATACTCGTCATCACCGCTGATAGGGTCGCGCAAAATCTCCAGCTTCTCATCATTGCCTCCGTTCTGGACGATACGGGGATTCTGACCACAATGTTCCTCCCTATGAGGATCGCAAACACTGACCACCTTAAACACGGAAGGTGATTCTCTTCGGGAGTGACAGAGAGAAAGACAAGTGCAAAGCAACAGCAAAGGCAGGAGCAGAGGCAAAAGCGGATCCTTCGCGTTGCTCAGGATGACAGTTCTGGAGATACCGGCGGTGGTGGTACCCACATCTCTTCGCAAAGTGCGCCGATAGATATGGGCGCCCGGCGATTTCCAAGTCTCAGGATCGAGACCTGGAGCACCCGTTTTTGCGGAAGCGCTGTGCGATACTCGAACGAGCATGTATAAGCGGATTGTTCTTAAGCTTTCTGGCGAAGCTCTGGCTGGTGACAAGGGTTTTGGGCTGGATTCCCAGCGGGTTTTGGAGATCACGAGCGAGATTGTCGAGGTGCGGCAGCTTGGCATCGAGATCGCGGTGGTGGTGGGCGGCGGCAACTTCTTTCGGGGAGTGGCGCAGCAGGCCAAGGAAATGGACCGTGTGGCTGCGGACAACATGGGCATGCTGTCGACGCTGATCAATGCGCTGGCGCTGCAGGACGCGATCGAAAAGCACGATGTGCAGTGCCGGGTGATGACGGCGATTGCCATGGATCAGGTGGCGGAGCCTTATATTCGGCGGCGCGCGGTGCGGCATCTGGAAAAAGGCAGGGTGGTGATCTTTGCCGCGGGGATCGGGAATCCGTTCTTCTCGACCGACACGGCGGCCTCGCTGCGGGCGATGGAGATCAAGGCCGACGTGTTGATGAAGGCGACGAAGGTGGAGGGGATTTATTCCGCCGACCCGGTGCTCTTCAAGGACGCGGTGAAGTACGACGAGATCACGTACATGGAGATTTTGCAGAAGGGTCTGAAGGTGATGGACCTGACGGCGGTGAGCCTCTGCAAGGACAACGACCTGCCGATGATCATCTTCAATATGAACCAGCCGGGAAATATCAAACGGGTGGCGATGGGCGAGAAGGTCGGGTCGCTGGTAACGGCCTGATTCTACTTGACCTTGCCGGATGGCGGGTCCATTCTTGTGACCGCAATGGCACGGCTTTTCCGCTGTGCCGGCTGTCGCATCTTGAACATTCCATGCTGAGTTTGTGACGCCTGCCCTGAGAAATCTGCGTCTAATCGTTTGATCAAAAACTGCGTTGGACACCTCGGTTTCGCCGGGTCGAGAAAGACGGCGGACGAAGGGATTTTTTCCCGCATGACTGTGACTTTGGAAAAGCCTGTGGAGCAGCCTGTCGAGATCCAGAAGCCGAAGCGGCTGGATGCTCTGACGGGTTTGCGCTTTTTTGCAGCGCTGAATATTGTTTTCTTTCATTTTTCGAATCCGCTGTGGTTTGGGCCAATGGCCCCGATTGTGAATGCGGGGTATCTGTCGGTCAGTTTCTTCATCATGCTGTCTGGGTTTGTGCTGGCGTATAACTACGCCGGGCGGGCGCGGGAAGGGAAGCTGAGCAAGAGGCGGTTCTGGCTGGCACGGCTGACGCGGCTGTATCCGATCTATCTGCTGAGCCTGGCGCTGGGGTGGGAGACGTTTTTAAGCGAGCGGGCGGCGCATACGCATGGGATGTTTCTGGCGGGGGCGATACTGACGCCGCTTCTGCTGCAGGGGTGGATTCCGGAGATTGCGACATTTGGGAATACGCCGGCGTGGACGATGTCGGCGGAAGCGGCGTATTACATGCTGTTTCCGTGGGCGGCGGCGGTGAAGCAGCCGAAGACGCGGGCGGGTCACTTCTGGCGGCTGGGGCTGCTGTGGGTGCTGGGGATGATTCCGGGGACGCTGTATGTGATTTTTAACCCGGACCATATTGTGCATGTGGACCGGTTTTCGACGGGAACATGGCTGCAGGCGCTGAAGTTTACGCCGATTCCGCATCTGGCTAGTTTTTTGTTCGGGGTGATGCTGGCGGGGCTGGATGAGACGTTGGAGCGCACGGGGTGGTTCCGGGTGGCGCTGGGATTGTTTGGGTTTGCGGCGATCTATTCGATTCTGGCGTATACCGATGTGCCGTACGCGATGATTCACGATGGGCTGATCATGCCGCTGTTTGGGTGCCTGATATTGAGCATGGCGGGAGTGAACTGGCTTTCGAAGATATTTGGGTTTTCGCTGTTTGTGTTTGTGGGCGAGTCGAGCTATGCCCTGTATCTGATGCACTTCAATCTCTGGAACCTGGTGCATAACAGCGGGATTCTGCCGCGGCTGGGGCTGGACCGGTTCGATCCATGGATCAGCTATGGGATTTTGATTGGATTGGCGCTGACGGCGCTGCTGCTGGTGGAGAAGCCGGCGCAGAAGTGGCTGCGGAAGTGGCTGAAGGTTTAGGACAGGGAATAGGGCTTAGGGAATAGGGTTTGCGCTTTGCGCGAATGGGTGCGCAGAGTTCTGTGATGGGGTCTGTGCGCTGGGTGGTCTGTTTAGCTATTCATGGTCAAAGTGGAGGTTTTGGGCGGTAGAGTTGTGCTTTGGACTGGGGCCTTCGGGCTTCCGGGCGATGATGCCGGTTGTTTCTTCGCCCGGTTCGTTTCCACGAGCTGATCGACTCGTAGCCGAGGAAACGAATGCTTTCCGTAGCAGTGAGGCTGGAGATGGTAGATGAGCCGATGGTCTGGGGCATAATGGCGCGAATCTCGGTGAATCCAAAGCTGTGATCTATGTGCTGAATGAGGCTAGTTTAGAGGGTCCTTCGATTTCTGGTGGAAAAAGCTCGCCTCAGGGGCTGAAGCCCGGATGATGGTGTTGGCTTTAGTGCCGGGGATAAATCCCCGGCCTACCTTTTTTACAGGTTTGTCAGCATGCTCAAAGGGCAGCCTCTGAGAGGCTGCCCTTTCGTTTTTGCAGGTGAAGCTGGGATTACGGCTGGTTGACCTGGACTGAGTGGTTGCCGCGTGGGATCGCTGCCAGGGCGGTGGGCTGGCCTACTGTGGGGTAGGGGCCGTTTTGCGCTGGGGAGAGCGTGCCGGTGCTCGGGTTGAGCTGGAAGGCGGATAGTGAGTTGTCCAGGAAGTTGGCGGAGAAGACGTAGCGGCCGAAGCTGGGGTCGACGAGGACGGCGACTGGCTCGGTGCCGGTGGAGTTGAGGGCGCTGCCGCTGGAGTTGACGGCTGCCGAGGGGGTGCCGGTGGGCAGCGAGATGGAATAGGCCGAGAGGCTGTTGTCGAGCTCGTTGGTGATGTAGATGAAGAGGCCGCGCGGGTCGATGGTGATGGCCGAGGGCTGGTTGCCGGTCTTGAAGGGCCCATTGATGAGCGGAACCAGGACGCCGCCGTTGAGGACGGAGTAGGCAATGAGCTGGTTCTGCGCGAAGTCCGTCACATAGACGAAGCGGCTGGTGGGCGTGCAGGCGATTCCGCTGGGCTTAACACCGGAGTTGAACGGGCTGCCGGGCTCGGTGGTGAGGACGCCGCCGCTGGTGGCGGCGAAGGCGTAGACGTATCCGAGGCCGGTGGTGGTGTTGTAGGTGGTGACGAAGGTAGAGGTTCCGGAGGGCAGCGCGGCTACCCCGCTGGGGTTCACGCCGACCGGCCAGTAACTAAGGTTGCCGTTGGTGACCGCGGCGCCGACCGTACCGTCCGTGGCGATGGGGAAGACGGCGAGCGCGCCGCCGGTGCAGGTGGCAGCGGCAGGGGTGTAGGTTGAGCAGCCGGGCTGATACCTGTTGACGACGTAGAGCAGCGTTCCCTGGGTGTTGAGGGCCATGGCTACGGGGGTGTTGCCTTCGGCGTCCATGGTGTAGGTGCTGCCCGCAGTGAGTGCGCCGCTACTACCGATGGCGAAGGTCGCGATGGAGGAGTCACCCTGATTGAGCGCCCAGAGATGCTGGTAGTCGGTCGCGGTGGCGAGGGCTACCGGAGTGACGCCGCCGGAGGAGATGGTGGCACCGCTGACGGAGAGCGCGCCGGAGACGCGGTCGGCCACGAAGGTCTGAATCTGCCCGGGGTTCTCTTTGTTGCCGGCAACATAAAGATAGTCGATGGTGACGGGATTGCACGCTGTAAAAGTGCTGGCCAGTATGAGCGCAATGGCAGAGACCAGGAATACATGGCCGAGTCGGTTGGACTTCATCTGTTTCCTTCAATATGGGCCGCTGATGCGAGTCCCAATCAGACTGAGTTAAGTTGATCCGTCTCGATTGTAAAAGCTCAAGACGGGCTGCGGCTAATTAACCGGCCAGATCAGCCGGGAGGGGCCGGGCTGTCCTCGCGGGTTGTCCTGGCGAGCTTGCGGAAAGCGGGTACAAACTGGTGATCCGCATGAGAAGTCTCTGTTTGGACGCGGTGCGTTGCCGGGAGTCATCTCCGGGGCGCCGTGTCCGTTGTGAGTGGCGTCTCATCTACTTGAGCGTCCCGCCTTGTACTGATCCGGCGTGCGGAATACCGGTGACGGCGACCGGCTGCGCAGCGGAGGCGTATGGCGTTTGCTGCGCGTTTACGAGAGTGCCGTCGGTCTGGTTGATCTTGAAGCCGCTGAGTGAGTTGCCCAGGAAGTTCACCGTGTAGAGATAGCCGATGTTGCGCGGGTCGATGACGACGGCAATCGGCTGCGCATCGGTAGCAAAGTCGCCGATTTTGGTAAGCACGCCTGAGGCGATGCTGTAGGCGGTGACGGTGGAGTCCAGCGAGTTGACGGCGTAGAGGTACTGATCGTTGAACATCGTGAGGGCCGCGGGGCGGTTGCCTGCAGCGGCGGTGGAGATCAGAGTTGGCATGCCGGACCCGATCGAGAAGGTGTCGACCCGATTGTTGAGCTCGTCGGTGATGTAGAGGTATTGGTTGCCGGAGTCGGTCGCGATGCCGGAGAGCTCCGAGCCGACAGGGAGGGGAGTGAGCGGGGTGCTGTTTCCGTTGAAGCTGTAGTTCTGGCCGCTGGGAATGGGAGTCAGTCCACCATCGCTGCCGACCGAGAAGGCGAAGATGTAGCCCTGATTGGACGCGCTGTAGGCGGTGACATAGAGATAGTTGCCGTTGGCGGTGAGGCTGGATGCGGTCGGCGTGAGCACGGTAGCGTCGTTGGCGCTTAGCTGAAGCGGCTCGTATCCAATGCCGTTGGCATTGGTGACGGGAGTGCCAAGAGTGCAGCTGGCGGAGCCGCAGGTTTGACCGAGTGAGCCGGGAATGCTGCCGCTGGTGGAAGAACCCTTGCTGGGAGTGACAGCATAGCCTGCGACGAGCCCGGGGCAGGGGTTGCTGAGAGTGCAACCGCCGACCGGCTGAAGCGTATCAACCACGTAGAGGTAGCTGCCGGCCGAATTCATGGCCAGGGATACCGGGAAAGTGCCCGGCGTGTTGATGGTGCTCTGGGAGTAGAGCTTGCCATCGTTGCCGATTCCGAACTGAACGATGTTGTTGTCCTGGTTATTGGCTGCGTAGAAGTTCAGAAAGTCGGGGCTGACGGCCTCGGCAACGGGATTGCGGCCGCCGGAGGGGAAAGGCGAAGTGGGAATAGTGCGGAGTGCGCCGGATTCCGAGTTCACTTCGTAGACTTCGATCTGTCCCGGAGACAGGCTGGTGGTCGCGACATACAAGAAATCGACGGTCAGGGTCTGGCAGGCGGTAAAAGCGGTGGCCGCCAGGAGTGAGCCTGCGAGGACCAGTCCGATCTGGCTGAGTTTGCCGAACTTCATGCGTTTCCTTCGTTACTGAGCCTGGCCTTGTATGGCCCGGATATTTTCCGGTGCAAGAGCGATACACCGGACACAGAAGTTTGAGCAGAAAGGCCCGCATCTATTCAGGAAATGCTAATAGTAGCGGGCCTTTTCTGGCGTTTAAGGCAAACGAGGGCGCTAGTTGGTACGTCCGCTGATCCAGCACCATGTGGCAGGCCCGGTCAACGACACTTGACCTGTCCAGCCCTGGACCTGATTCAACGCACCGGAGTTGGGATCGAGGAGCTTGCCGGTGACGGTGGAGTCGCCCGCGTTGGCGGTGTAAATGAACTGGTTAGACGGATCTTCCAGCAGGCACTGCGGGGATGATCCGGTGCCGCTTGGATACGGCGAACCAGGGGACTCGCTGAGCTGGCTGGAAGAGGGATCGATCGTGAAAGCGGTGATTCCCGCAGCGGTGTTGATGCCGGCGCCTGCCTGATTGGCAACGTAGAAGTACTTGCCCTTGGACTCGGTGATGCCGTAGATGGGGCTGCTTTCGGTGGGATCGTCCGCAACCGCGCCGCCGACCAGAGCCTGCAGAGCGCCATTGGTGCCGACCGTGAAGGGCAGGATCTGTCCGGGGGTGGTTCCGGAGAGAATCTCGTTGTCGAGGATGTAGATCTTGGCGCCAGTGTAGAGGATGGCAGTGCCCTGGCCCATGGGATCGCCCGTGCCGTTGGTGATGACCTGGGGAATGCTCTGGGTGAGCGTGAGCTGGCCACTGCTGGAGTTATAACCGTAGGGATAGACGATCTGGCCGACGGTGCTGGGCGACGGGGTGGTGCCGGCGCTGGGCGCGCCGGAGAGCGTCATCACGTAGCCCGAAGCCATGACGAAGTCGATCGGATTGGCAGGGACCGGGAAGTAGGTCACCTGGGTTCCGCTGGACGCGGTCAACTGCGCATTGGGGATCAGCGTAAGACGGCCGGTGGTCTGATTGATCTGGAAGATGGTGATGTCGCCGCACGAGGTGGCGCCGACAATGACCGTGCCGCAGTAGGTGCTGGCGGGCGCGTCATGATCGAGAGCGATCAGGTAATTGCCCGAGGTGTCCGCGATCAGGCGGAAGGGGTTGATGCCCTGGGTATAGAAGGTGTTCTGGTAGCTGAGCGAACCGTTGCCACCCACGGAGAACTCGCTGATGTTGGAGTTCTGGCATGGGTCGGTGGTGGTGCAATCGGCTCCGCCGCTGGCAGATGCGCCGCGATTGAGCACATAGACGAAGGTGCTGCCGTCAACGAGCACGGCGCGAACCGGGTTAGCGCCACCGCTGGAAAGCGGGAAGCCATGAAGCGGATGGAGCTTGCCGTTGTTGTTGTTGATTCCGAATCCGGTGATGATGCCGTTTCCACTTGGGGTGGCTGTGACTGTTCCGGTGGCGTAGAGATATCCGACGGTAAAACTCCGAACGCAAGAGCTGAGGCTGAATACCATGGCTGAGCTTAAGGCGCAGGCCAGCAGAGTCTTGCCGAATTTCCTGAACTTCATGCGATTCCTTCGTCCTGGTCCAGCCCTCGGCCGGCAGGGTCTCGTGTTCCGCAGCAGAGCTGGGTGGGGTAGGGTCCCTCGCTGCATTGTAGAAGGTAGGGCGGCGTTATGCCTAGTCTCCGGACCAGTGGCGGAAGTTTGGCATTTAGTCACCCCAGGAGATTACTGTGCTTTGGACGCAGCTTGGGGGCAGTGGTTAGTGGAAACGCTTAGTGGATAGAGGCCAGTGGTTAGTGGATCAGGGATGGTGATCGGCTTTCGATTCCAAATCAGCGGGCATCAGCCCATTGCCTATTTTACCGTTCATCACCGCCGGCATCCCCTTCGTCTCCGCGGCTTTTTGTCCGCCGGGGCATTTTCGCTTCGAGTCTCTGCAGCCAAAAGCCGGGCAGGCAACCACGGCATTGCGAGAATGCCGCGGCTACCAGCCACTGCGCGCTACCAGACGCGGCAGGAGTGTTCGGGATACATGGGGTCGCCTTTTTTGCATTTGAAGGCTTTGCCGAACTCGTCGAAGTTCTGCACCGAACCGTTGGCGCGCCAGCGGCCGGGCGAGTGGGGATCGGTGAGTGCGGATTGGCGGGCTGAGGGATCGGTCTGGTTCTGGCACCAGACCTGGGCGAAGCTGAGGAAATAGCGCTGGGCTTCGGTGTATCCGTCGATCTTGTCGTCGATGGTCTTGTGCTGGTCGGCGAGGGTGTCGAGGAGGGCCAGGTAGGCGATGCGGAGGCCTCCGTTGTCGGCGGTGTTTTCGCCGAGGGTGAGCTTGCCGTTGAGATGCTGCGCGGGCAAGCCGTCGTGGGCTGGAGAGGCCTCGAAGCCGTTGTATTCGTTGACTTCGCAATCGGTGCGCTCGGTGAAGAGCTTGCGGTCTTCGGCGGTTTGCCACTCACGGAGATTGCCGTGGCCGTCGTATTTGCTGCCTTCGTCGTCGAAGCCGTGGGTCATTTCGTGGCCGATGACGACGCCGATGCCGCCGAAATTGACGGCGGGGTCCGCCTTGAAGTCAAAGAACGGCGGCTGAAGGATGCCGGCGGGGAAGTTGATGTCGTTCATCGACGGCTCGTAGTAGGCGTTGACGGTGGGCGGAGTCATGCCCCACTCCTTTTCGTTGACGGGCTTGCCGAGCTTGGCGAGGCGCCAGTTGCGCTGGAAGACGGCGGAGCGGCGGGCGTTGCCGAGGGCGTCTGTGCGGCTGACGGTGAGGGCTGAATAGTCGCGCCAGTGCTCGGGATAGCCGATCTTGTTGCGGAAGAGCGCGAGCTTGGCTTCGGCGGCCTGTTTGGTGGGGTCGCTCATCCAGGGCAAGGTGCGGATGTCGTCGCCGAGGGATTTTTCGAGGGCGGCGACTAGCTTATCCATGCTGTCTTTGGCGGCGGGCGGGAAGTTTTGCTTGACCCAGTCCTGGCCGACGGCTTCGCCGAGCGCTTGATCCGTCATTGCGGTGCACTGACGCCAGCGCGGGGTCTGTTCCTGCTGGCCGCTGAGGATTTTGCCGAAAAAGGCGAAGTTTTCGTCGTAGAACTTTTGAGGCAGATTCACGACGGAGCCGTGGAGAACGTGCCAGCGGAGATAGGATTGCCAGGCGCTTGCGGGTTCGGTGGTGATGAGGGTGTCGAGGGCCTTGAAGAAGTCAGGCGTGGCGACGTTGAGGGTGTCGAAGTGACCGATGCCGATGTCGCGCCAGTAGACGGGCCACGCGAAGTCTGGGGTCAGCTTTTCGAGCTCGGCGAGGGTGTAGATGTGGTAGCGGTTTTCGGGATCGCGCAGGGCGGTGCGGCTGGTGGCTCCGTGGGCCAGGGCGGTTTCGATGCGAAGGACGTCATCGGCTTCTTTGGCGGCCTTTTCGGGGCTGTCGCCGGCGAGCGTGAACATTTTGGTGATGTGCTCTTTGTATTGATCGCGGATGGTGGCGAAGCGTTTGGCGTCGGAGATGTAGTATTCGCGGTCGGGGAGCGAGAGGCCGCTCTGACGGGTTTCGGCGATCTGCTTGCTCGAGTCTTTTTCGTCCTGGCTTACGGTGAATGCGATGAGCGGGGCGGGGTCTCCGGCTTTCTGGAGCGATCCGACGAGGGTGGAGAGCTGCCTCGGGTCATTGAAGGCGGCGATCTGACGGAAGGCTGGTTCGAGCGGGGTCAGGCCCTTCTGATTGATGGCGGCGGTATCCATGCAGGCGGCGAAGAAGCTGCCGTATTTGCGCTGGAGCGGGGTTTTGGGGGATTTGGCTGCGGCGTCGAGCTCTTGCCAGAGCAGGTAGCGGTTGCGCTCGCCGAGGAGGGAGAAGGAGCGGGCCCAGCGGACCTGGTCGCCGGGGACTGGGTTGTCCTTGACCCATTTGCCGCAGGCGTACTGGTAAAAGTCCTGGCAGGGGTCGGCGGATTTGTCGATGGCGGTGAGGTCGAGGCTGCCTACGGATTTGGGTGGGGCTGGGGTGCTGGCGTCGTCAATTCCAGAAAGGCTGGCGGTGAAGGATGGGGCGGGGAGCGTGGAGTCTGACTGCGCAAAGATGCAGGGGGCGCAGCTAAGGGCGATTGCGGCAATGGCAAAAGAAGTGATCCCTGGACGGGAAGGACGGATTTTCATTGGATTCCTCGAGGATGCTCGTCCGGACGAGATGGGACGGTCCGCTCAATGTGCAGTTGGTCGGGCTGGAACTGCTGAGAGAGAAATTAACACGGCGGGGTCATTTTGACGGAGTTCGATCCGAACTTGAATGATTTGGGATTTTGATGAAAAAGGGGGGTGAGCGGTGCTGTATTCCCTGCGTTCGCTTGGGAGGACTTGCGGGATGTGCAGGATCGTCGGTTTATTAGGTCTGCGAATTGTCCCGAAACTTACCCTTTTTGAGACGGAAAAGGGGCATTCGATCAGAAGTTACCGAAAACTCCGTTTTGCGTGAGGCTAGTTCTCCGAAGGCTTGTCGATGTGGTCGATGACGAGGGTGGTTGTGGGGAGCTTGGCGGGTGTGAGCTTGAGCCCGAGTTGTTCCTGGAGCGCAGTGGGCAGCGCGGGCAGGCCGGAAGGATCAGATGCGGCGTCTGGGGAGGCTGAGACGCGTGGATTGTCTTGTTCCCACTGGAGACGGAAGGTATAGAGGCCGGTGAGGCCGGTCTGGTCGACGACGGTCTGCCGGAGCTGTTGCGAGAGCAGATCGCACAGGGTTGAAATGGATATTCCGGTGGCGCGGATGTCACCGAAGTTGGCGCCCCAGCCACTGCTTTGATCGGTGGACACCGGCTGGAGTTTGAAGCCGCCTTTAGCGATGGCAACGGTGTAACCGGGAAGTTGTTTGATGCTAGTGTGGACGGCGAGGCGAAAGCGGTCGGCGAGGACGGCCTGGAGCATCTGATTGCGCTGGTCTTTGGAGAGCGCCTTGTATGCGGGGAGATCGTCACCGGCAACTTTGGCGATGAGATCATAGTGGTCGGTGTTGAGCCAGCCGGGTCCGCCTGAGATGAGATCGGCACGAATGTCGAAGGCGTCGGAGAGGATGATGCGGAGAGACATGTTTTCGACGGAGTAGCTGTCGGGTGTCGTGCGGTTGATCATGCCGGGCGAGCCGGTGTGGTTGGGCTTGATCGAGACGACGTCGAATGCGAGGGGCTTGGCAGGTGTGGGGGAAGAGTTGATTGGTGAAGCTTTCTGCGCGAAGGCGAGCGGCACCATAGCGAAGAGCGCCAACAATGTTGCGTGACATTTCGATCTGCCGATTAGACCCTCAACTCTCACAGCCGAGATTTTACAGGGCAAGTGCGCAACGGGCCGCAAAGACCCATTGTGGGACATGACGCGGTCTCGACATGAGGCGGTCCGCTCGGTCTGTTATTCTTTGGCGCTGCGCGTCATCCCGAACTTCAATACACAGATGACAAAGCCGCGGAGGAGCATTGACACGCGAGGAAAAGGTTGCAGTCGTCGAAGCGTATTTGCTGGGGTTGGCCGGCAAGGACATCGCCAAGGTGCCGTTTGCGGTCGATGTCACTTTTGAGGGGCCGCGTGTTCCGCCGCTAGCCGGACGAGATGTGGTGGTTGGCTTTCTGAAGATGATTCTTCCGGCAATCAAGGATATCCAAATCAAGCAGCACATCGTCGAAGGAGACTACGTCGCCACTGTCTTCGATATGGAGACGATCGACGGGGTAGATCGCGTGTTTGATCGCATCCGCGTGCTGGATGGTGAACTGAAGGAGATTCATTCGTTCTACTATCCCCGTTCAATTCATACAAACGGTTAACATGGCGCATGCTTGCAGCGTGCTGCCGAGAGTGGCTCGTAATGGGAGCATTTGTGGCGTCCCACCCTTTCTATACAGAAGGCTGAAAGAATGGTCCCGACGAGGGCAAGAAGGGTTCGTGCTTTCGCACGAATTTGGAGCCACATCTCTTCGTGAATTGAGTGGAGAGATGTGAAGACCCGGCCTAATGTGGTGATAGAACCCGCGGCTGAAGCCGCTTTTCGTGAACGCCATCGATTCAGGGGCATGAATGCCCCTGCTCCCTCCGGTTCACGCTTTGCGCGAATATGATCCCAGATCCCAGAAGCAAGATCTGGGGCATCCGGGTAAGAACGGGTTCGTGCTTTCGCACGAATATGGACCCACATCTCTCCGCACAAAACGCGGATAGATATGGGGCACCCGCCCAAATTCTCAAGAGCTATTTGATGGAGGCTGGTTAGCGTCGCTAAAAGACCTTGACGCGGACTGTCAGGTACGTCTTGGGGTCTTTGCGGATGGCGGTGATGAGCTGGCCGGTGTCGTTGAGGGTCTTGTCGAGGTTGTCATAGAGAGACCGGTTGGCGAACATCTGGCCGATGGAGCCTTGCCCTTCCTGGATGCCCTTGAGGATGCCGTTGAGGTGGGTGAGGGTCTCTTCGATCTTGTTGGCCATGGCGGGGTCTTTGGCGAGCTTGCCTAACGAGCCTTTGCCGGCGTTGATGTTGCCGAGCAGCTCATTGGTGTTGGACAGGGCTTTGTTGAGGTTCTTGTAGAGGGTATCGTCGGTCAGCAGCTTGCCGGCGGTGCCCTGGCCGTTGTCGAGGCGGGTGGTGATGTTGTCGAGCTTGCTTACCGTGTCATTGAACTTGTTGTAGAGCGCATCGTCGGTAATGAGTTTGCCGGCTGTGCCTTTGCCCTCGGCAATATCGGTGGTGATGGCCTGGAGCTGGTTGATGGTACCGGCGATCTTTTTGGCCATGGTGGGGTCTTTGAGGAACATGGTGGCGGTGCCGTTGCCGTTGTTGACGGTGTCGAGCAGGGTGCCGACCTTGGCGACGACTTTGTTGATGTTCTCGATGGAGACCTGGCTGGTGCGGACGACGTCCTGGATGCTGGGGGCGCTGGCGACGGGGATGACGGCGTTGTTGTTGGGCTGGGGACCGGTGGCGTGGGCCGAGGAGATGTCGATGAAGGCGTCACCGAGGACGCCGGCCGAGGTGATGGTGGCGACGGAATCGGTGTGCAGGGAGGGCAGGAAGTTGGAGCCGATGCGGCAGACGACTTCGACGGCGTGAGGCTCGTGGCTGGGGATGATGCGCACGTGGACGACGTTGCCGATGGTGACGCCTTCGAGGGTGACGGGAGCGCCGTCTTTGAGGCCGTTGGCGTTATCGAAGTAGGCGATGAGGTTGATCTTTTTGGTGAAGAGGCCGCCGGTGCTTCCGGCGAGGATGAAGATCATCGCGGTGAGAACGGTCAAGGCGGCAAGAGCTAATACTCCGACCTTCAGTTGAGACCAACGAAGTTCTTTCTGGCTCGGCATCGTTCAATCGTCCTCAAAGATGTTGCGCGATGGGTATTCCTGCGTGCGTCTCTCGCTGGAGTGAGGATACCAAACGCATTTGTCGTGTCAGGGGTTCAGATATGGCCTGTTCTGAAGAAACGATGCGGCCTGTGGGGTGTTGGATGCGGCGGTTTTAGGAGTCAGGCCGGAATTATTGGCCTTCGAGGGAGACGCTGGCCATTGCCAGGGCGCTGGTGTGGGTGAGGGAAAGTGCGGCGCGGGTGACGCCGAGGCGGGCAGCGAATTCAGCGGCGCGGCCGGTGAAGCGAAGGCCGGGGCGGCCGCCTGGTGCGCGGGTGACTTCAATCTCTAACCAGTTGACTCCATGCTGGATGCCGGTGCCGAGGGCCTTGGCGGCGGCCTCTTTGGCGGCGAAGCGGGCGGCGAAGCTTTCGGCGGTGTTTTTCTTGCGCAGGCAGTAGGCCTGTTCGGCTGCGGTGTAGACGCGATTCAGGAAGCGCTCGCCGTAGCGGTCGATGGTGCGCTGGATGCGGGGGATTTCGGTGAGGTCGATACCGGTGCCGACGAGCATGCTGGTTGGAGGGTACAACAGGGACCAGGGAACAGGGAACAGGAGCCAGCCGGCGGGGGAGCGGCGGACGCGGCATTGGCGGGTTGGGTTGGGGCCGTCTTAAGACGGGGCAGATTTTTGGGGGGAATCTGTTGCGGGATGGGACGGAGGTGAAGATTGTCGGGGTGGGGTCCGATGAATGGGGTGTGAACCCTGTGACTTTATCCGCGGCGGTGAAGGGGCCGGTATCGAGCTGGGCGCTGCAGATGCGGGCTGCTGCTATGGCGGAGCCGGGGATGATGGTGCGGACGCTGACCGGGGCGATTCTGGGCTGTGGTGGATGGGTGCTGAGCCGGGGGGCGGATGATCAGGGGCTGATCAACATGCTGTTTGAGTTTGAGCGGCAGCACTGCGTGGATATGTATGCGATGTTGATCGCGGCCGGGCTGGAGCTGAGTCAGTTGGCGCATCTGCGGTTTACGGAGCTTTGCCAATGTACGCGGAGTCATTATGAGGATTGCGGGGGGGAGATTGTGAGTGTGGATCTGGAGGTCAGGTGTTTTGAGGATGGGAAGGTGTGAGTGTGAAGTGTGAGGGGTTCGCGCTTTGCGCGAAGGTGGACCCACATCTCTCCGCAAAGTGCGCGGATAGATATGGGGCACCCAGAGGATTACTGAATTAGCCGGCTTCCAGGAGGCCGTAGCGGCGTTGCCAGGTTGGCGCAGGCGGTGCCAGACGGCGTTTGCGATTCGGCTTCGGGAATGGAGTCGTCGGGGTGGTCGGCGAATTGGGCGGCTTCCTGTTTGGCTAGTTCGAGGATTTCGCGGTCGCGGAGGAGGTTGGCTACGCGGAACGCGGGTGCGCCGGCCTGGCGGGTGCCGAAGAATTCGCCGGGGCCGCGCTGGCGAGGTCGAGTTCGGCTAGTTCGAAGCCGTTCTGGGTGCGGACCATGGCGTTGAGGCGTGCCTCGGCCTGCGGGGTGACACGATCGCCGGTCATGAGGATGCAGTAGCTTTTGGCGGCGCCGCGGCCGACGCGTCCGCGAAGTTGGTGGAGCTGGGCGAGGCCGAAGCGCTCGGCGTGATCGATGACCATGACGGAGGCGTTGGGGACGTCGACGCCTACTTCGATGACGGTGGTGGAGACGAGGACGTCGATCTCGCCGCGCTGGAAGCGGGCCATGGTGACTTCTTTGTCGTCGGCGGGAGACGGCCGTGGAGCAGGCCTAGGCGGAGGCCGGCGAGGGCGCCGTTGCGTAGTTCGTCGTACATTTCGGTGGCGGAGCGGAGTTTGGCTTTGCGTGGAGTTTGGAGGAGCTTCGCGGATTTGCGTCCGGGGTTGAATGAGCGGCGTTCTTGGCGGGATGCTCTTTGCGGATTTTGCTTGCGCGTTTGGCGGGTGCTGGTCGGTGCTGGCCTGGGCTCGCTTCGGCATCGTCGTGGGCGAAGTCGAGTTCGGGCTGGTCGTCGCGGGAGCCTTCGATGACGGGGTAGACGATGTAGGCCTGGCGGCCCTGGGCGACTTGCTTGCGGACGAAGTCCCAGACTTCGGCGGCGCGCTCGTCGGGGATGCGGCGGGTGACGATGGGTGTGCGGCCGGGCGGGAGCTCGTCGATGACGCTGACGTCGAGGTCGCCGTAGAGGGTGAGGGCGAGGGTGCGGGGGATGGGGGTGGCGGTCATGGCGAGCACGTCGGGCTCGGTGCTGCGCCGCGGCGTTGGGCTTGCGCATGAGTTGGAAGCGCTGCTGGACGCCGAAGCGGTGCTGCTCGTCGACGATGACGAGGCCGAGGTTGGCGAAGTCGACTTTGTCTTCCTGAGGGCGTGGGTGCCGATGACGAGCTGCGACTTCGCCGCGGTAGATGCGGCCGCTGGGTCGTGGCGCTTGGCGGTCGGGGTCGAGCGAGCCGGTGAGGAGGGCGATGTTGTAGGGCTTGCCGTGGAGGGGATCGCGCCGCTGAGGAGCTTGCGCGCGGAGAGGTAGTGCTGCGTGGCGAGGATTTCGGTGGGCGCCATCAGGGCGACCTGATAGCCGTTCTCGATGGCGACGAGCGCGGCCTGGATGGCGACGATGGTTTTGCCGGAGCCGACGTCGCCCTGCAGCAGGCGGCGCATGGGCTGGGGCTGGCGCATGTCGGCGACGATTTCGCCGAGGACTCGTTTTTGGGCGGCGGTGGGGTGGAAGGGAAGGACTTCGCTTGAGGGCTTCGCGGACCTGGTCGGTGGTGGTGAAGGCGGTGCCGAGCGCGCTCGCGCATGCGGCGGCGTTTGAGTTCGAGGCCGAGTTCGAGGTAGAAGAGCTCTTCGAAGATGAGGCGGCGGTGGGCGGGAGTGTCGAGCTTCCATGAGGGCGGTCAGGGTGGTGCCTTCGGGTGGGAAGTGAGCGTGGGCGATGGCGAGGTCGCGCGGCGGAAGGCCGAGGCGGTCGAGCAGGGAGGCCGGCAGGACTTCGGGGATGTGGCCGCGGAGCGTGTCGATGAGGCGGAAGATGACTTTGCGCTGCCAGCGTGAGGCGAGGATGGAGCCGCCGAGGGATTCGTAGACGGGGGTGATGCGGCCAACTTCGAGGAGGAGGGTTTCTTCGTCTTCGCCGGAGCCGGGGAGGAGTTCGAACTGCGGCTGGATCATTTTCATGTTGCGCGTCGGATCGCGACGGCTCGATCTTGCCGTAGAGCGCGATGGTCTGGCCGGCGTGGAAGCGGCCTTGCAGATAGCTGCCATTGAACCACATGCATTTCATGGCCAGATTACCCTGGCCGACGGTCATTTCGAAGATGGGCATGCGGCGGGTGCGGAGGAGCGCGGCGCCGCGGATCTCGGCGATGACGGAGGCGGTTTCGCCGGGCTTGAGCTCGTCGAGCGAGCGCGGGTGCTGGCGGTCTTCGTAGCGGAAGGGCAGGTGGTAGAGGAGATCTTCGGCGACGAGGATGCCTTTTTCTTCGAGGACTTTGGCTACTTTGGGGCCTACTCCGCGAACCCAGGTGACTGGGGTGTCTAGGGCGAGGGGTTTGAATGCGGGTGCGCTCGGGACTGGTGGCGGTGCGATGGGGGGTGGGGTTTGGGGGGTGGGTTTGCGGCCGGGCACATTGTGGATGCTACATTGCGGCAGGTTCGGAGTGCCACGGTGAGGGGGTAAGTCTCTGGGTGCGGAGGGCGAACAGAGCTTGGGTATGATGAAGACGAGATTTGCAGAAAAGTCTGTGAAACGTTGATCACGTCCGGCGAAGCCTGAAGGCAGGTGCAGAGTTGTCTCAAGAGCGAGAATTTGTATATTTACGGGAACTGGACGCACCGCGTGAACTGGTATGGAAGATGTGGACCGAGGAAGAGCATCTGAAGCAGTGGTTTGCGCCGGCGGGATTTGGGCTTTCAGTCGCGAAGCTGAATGTTGTATCAGGCGGGATCTTCCACTACTGCATGCGCGCTGCGAATGGCGTCGAGATGTGGGGCAAGTGGGTGTTTCGCGAGGTGGTGTCTCAGCAACGGATTGTGGTGGTGAACACGTTCTCGAATAAACATGGGAATCCGATGCGTCACCCGTATGTGGCTGATTGGCCGCTGGAGATGCTGACCACGACGACATTCGCGGAAGTCGATGAGAAGACGATGCTGACGATTGCCTGGCATCCGATGGATGCCTCGTCAGTAGAGCAGAAGACCTTTGACAGCATGCATGACGCGATGACGCAGGGGTGGAGCGGGACACTGGATCAGCTTGACGCGTATCTGAAAAGCAGGGACTAGGGGATAGGGTTCGCGCTTGGGCGCGAAGGTGAAGCGGCTTCCCTGCGGGAATGACAGACAAAAAAACAAGTGAGACGGCAATTGCTGGGTTGCGGCTTGCTACACTCTCAAGCATCGGTTCACAACTTTTGTCTGAGAGGTCGATGCGATGCGTGTTCGCGGTCTGTCCTTTGTTTCTGTGCTGGTGGTTTCGGCGGTTTCTTTCTCTTTAACTCCAACGATGAGTCTGGCGCAGGAAGCGGCCGCGGGGCGGACGCTTGTGCGCGCCGGGCATCTGCTGGATGTGCATACGGGCAAGATGCTGGATGCGCAGACGATTGTGGTGCTGGGTGACCGGATCGTTTCGATTGCGGCTACTTCGAGTGTGCCGGCGCAGGCGGGCGACAAGGTGGTCGATCTGGGATCGATGACGGTGACGCCGGGGCTGATCGATGCGCATACGCACATCACCATGAACACCGAGTTCGATCCGTACAAAGAGCTGACGGGGACGGACGGCAAGCAGGGGATCAATGGCGTGGTGAACGCGAAGAAGACGCTGATGGCGGGCTTCACGACGATACGCAATGTGGGCGCGGATGATTATGTGGATGTGGACCTGCGGGATGCGATCGATGCGGGGCAGGTGCCGGGGCCTCACATGCTGGTGAGTGGGCCTGCGCTGGGCATTACGGGCGGGCACTGCGATGAGAATCTGCTGCCGTTTCAGTACCACATTGTTGGTGACGGTGTGGCGGATGGGATTGCGGCCGTGCAGCAGAAGGTGCGGCAGAACATCAAGTATGGCGCGGATGTGATCAAGGTATGCGCCACTGGGGGCGTGCTCTCGAAGGGCGATGATCCGCAGGCTTCGCAATACACGCTGGAAGAGCTGAAGGCGATTGTGGCGGATGCGCACAGGCTGGGCCGCAAGGTGGCGGCGCATGCGCATGGAGCGCAGGGTATTCTATGGGCGAGCGAGGCGGGGATTGATTCGATCGAGCATGGCAGCTATATCGACGATGCGGCGATTGCGGAGATGAAGAAGCACGGGACGTGGCTGGTGCCGACGCTGTATCTGGAAGACTGGCAGTTGGAGTATGGCAAGCTGCCGCCGTTTTACCAGCAGAAGATGAAGGATGTGAGCGCGGTGGCGAAGAAGAACATTCGGCATGCTTATGAGTCGGGTGTGCATATTGCGCTGGGGACGGATGCGGCGGTGTATCCGCATGGACTGAATGGGCATGAGCTGGAGGTGTATGTGCGCGACATTGGCATGACACCGCTGGCGGCGATTCAGTCGGGGACGGTGAATGCTGCGGAGCTGCTGGGGATTACGGATAAGGCAGGGTCGCTGGATGCGGGCAAGTGGGCGGATATTATCGCTGTGGATGGCGATCCGCTGCAGGATGTGAAGCTGTTTCAGAATGTGAAGTTTGTGATGAAGTCGGGCGTGGTTTATAAGGGACCGGAGGCGAAGTAGGTCTGCGGGACTTAATGCTGGACACGATCTATTTTTGAGCACCCACGATTCCGTCAATGTGCATCTGACATTTAACAAAACATGCAAGGTGAGGTTATGAAAGCAGTTGTGCTGCATGAGTATGGTGGACCTGACAAGCTGAAGTATGAGGAGTGGGATGATCCTCAGGCGGGCGAAGGGCAGATTCTGATTCGCGTTACTGCAGCCGGGGTTAATCCGATCGATTGGAAGCTTCGCAGTGGCGCCATGAAGGATTACATGCCGCTGAAACTGCCCGTCATTCTTGGTTATGACTACTCCGGTGTTGTTGCCTCGGTGGGCAAGGGCGTTGAGGGATATGCCGAGGGTGACAAGGTATTTGGCCGTGCAGGCAACGCTTATGCTGAGCTTCTGCTGGGTGATCTCGCGGGCATGGCGAAGCTTCCTGAAGGCCTCGATCACGTGGAAGCCGCCGCACTTCCGGTGATTCTGAACACTGGTGAACAACTCATTACTGAGGCTGGCAGGGTGCAGCCTGGGCAGGCTGTGGTTATCACCGGGGCACTGGGCAGTGTTGGACGTACGGCTGTCTGGGTGGCTAAGAAGCTTGGTGCGCATGTGATTGTTGGCGTGCGCGGTTCTCAAAAAGGAGCGGCGGAGGAGCTTGGGGCTGATGCCATTCTTGCGCTGGACAACAGCCAGGAGATGGAGTCGCTTGCTCTTGTCGATGTAGTCGCGGATACGATTGGCGGCAAGGTCAGTGACGCGCTTATGGGCAAGGTCAAACCGGGAGGAATCTATGCTTCTGTTATAGGACCTCCGCCGAATGCCAATCTTTATCCGGAGCTGAAAGTCGTGGCCTTCGGTTCTCATCCTGATGCTGCGGGGATGCGTTCACTTGCGGAGGATCTGGTAAGCGGGAAGTTCAAGATTCATATCGATCGCAAGTTTCCACTTGCGGATGCGGCTAAAGCACATGCTGAGGCGGAGAAGGGTGGGGTTGGCAAGGTTTTGCTTTTGGCGTGACAACGATGAGAGTTCCCGCTGTAAGGTGTGGAGATCAGCACTATTGCGAGTGACATAGCGTCGACACCGCTGCCAATTGGCGCTGCAAGAAGCGTTTCTCCGGCAGGGTGCAGTCGCACTCCAGTGCTGCTGAAAACGCGGCTCTTGCTTCGTCGAGCCGTCCAAGCGCTGCCAGCACATGGCCTTGCGTTGCGCGAAGCAGATGATATTTCTGCAAGGCCCTGTCCTCTGCAAGAGGCGTTAATGCTGCCAGGGACGCTTCGGCGCCGTGCACCTTCATCACGACGACAGCACGATTCAGTGCCACGACCGGAGAGTTCGTCATTTCCATCAGCTGATCGTAGTGTTCAAGGATAGAGGCCCAATTGATCTCTGCCGAGCACGCAGCGCTTGCATAGGTTGTCGCAATGGCAGCCTGGACATGCCATTCGGAGATTTCGTCTCCTGCGATGGATCGGTCGAAGTAGGAGAATCCAAGCGCAATCAGATTGTCGTCCCATAGACTCCTGTCCTGTTCTTCCAATAGAACGAGATCTCCTGTTGCGTCTGTGCGTGCGGGCAGGCGCGCTGCCTGTAAGGCCATCAATGCAACCAGAGCGTCCACGCGAGGAGCGCCCATGGAAGAAGACGCAACCAGCCGCCCCAACCGCAAAGCTTCAAGGCAGACATCGACGCGGATGAGGTCTTCTCCAGAGTGTGCCGCGTAACCACCGCTGAACATCAGGTAGATCACTTTGAGCACTGAGTTGAGCCGCTGCTCCAGCCGACCTTTGGAAGGCATAGCCAACGCCAGCTTTTGATCGCGGATCAACCGTTTCGCTCTCACCAGACGTTGTGCGATCGTGGCCGGCTCGGAGAAGAAGATGCGGGCAATTTCTTCTTTACTGAACCCGCCGACAAGCTTCAGGCTTAGCGCTACCTGCGCATCGGGAGCGAGTTTTGGATGACAGCACATGAAGACCATGCGCAACTCATCATCGCGCAGGCTCTGCTCTGCATCGAGATCCAATGTGGGCTGGTTCGCGGTTTCTAACGCAACGACCAGCGCATCGGCCTTGCCATTGAAAGCAGTACTCCTGCGAACCGATGAAATTGCATAGTTATGGGCTGTGCGAAAGAGCCAGGCTTCGGGCTTTTGTGGAATGCCTTGAAAGGGCCAGGTCTCCGTGGCGCGAAGCATGGCCTCCTGTGCGGCGTCTTCCGCGAGTTGAAGATAGGTTGAACCGAGCAGTCCCGTCAGCCAGGCGACGATCCGCCCGGACTCGCGGCGGAATAGATGCTCCAGCAATACGGGACTGTCTGATTCGTGCATCGAGGGTAGCTCCTACGAGTTATAGACCATGACCTGGCGAATCTCCATCGTGCCGAGACCGATATGAGGGATGTCGAGAGAGAGCTTGACCGCTTCGTCATAGTCGGCTGCTTCGATGGTGTAGAACCCGCCCATCACTTCCGCCGACTCGCTGAATGGGCCTTCGGTCACGCTCACGTCGTCACCGTTGGCCTGGATTACCCGTCCTGTATCCCGAACGAGTCCTGCGCCGTTTACGACGAAGGGCTTGTTTCTCCAGGCGAGATATTTTTCGACCTTCTTCTGCATCTCTTCGGGGCTCAATTTTTTCCAGGCTTCGCCGTTGTTGTATAGCAAGAGCACGTATTGTGGCATTGGATTTTCCTCTTTCCGCTTAGTTAAGCGTACATCTGGAGCAATAACGAATATGGCTGCAGAAAATCGACATGTTTTTTAGCGTTGACTGAAAAAAAGATGAGATCGGTAGCCGAGAGGATGAAGGTTTGCTGCGCTGTGGGCGGGCGTTGGCCGCCACGTATGATGAATGAGGCGGTCTTGCAATGTATCCGCTGAGCGCGGCTGTTTGCGCGGAGTGATGATTGCTTCTGAGCGCATCACGCAATCTGGTAAGAGCAAGGATCTTAAATGGGTTTTAACTGTGGAATTGTTGGGTTGCCGAACGTGGGCAAGTCGACTTTGTTTAATGCGCTGACGGAGACGGCTGCTGCTGAGGCGGCGAACTATCCTTTTTGCACGATCGAGCCGAATGTGGGGCGGGTGGCTGTGCCTGATCCGCGGCTGGATGTGCTGGCGAAGCTGGAGAACTCGGCGAAGATTATTCCGACGCAGCTTGAGTTTGTGGATATTGCCGGGCTGGTACGAGGCGCGTCGCGCGGTGAGGGACTGGGGAACAAGTTCCTGGCGCATATTCGCGAGGTGGATGCGATTGCGCATGTGCTGCGGTGCTTTGAAGACGGCAATGTGACGCACGTGGAGGGCTCGGTCGATCCCGTGCGCGATGCGGAGACGGTAGAGACGGAGCTGATGCTGGCCGATCTCGATAGTCTTGAGCGGCGCGTGCTGGCGGCGCAGAAGAAGGCCAAGGGGAACGATGCGGAGTCGAAGGCGCAGCTTGCGGTGATGGAGCCGGCGCTCGAAGTGCTGCGCGAGGGCAAGCCGGCGCGGGTGATTGTGCATGATCTTTCGCACGACCAGCAGAAGACGCTGAAGGGGTTGGGGCTGATTACTTCGAAGCCGGTGCTGTATGTGTGCAACGTGGAAGAAGGCTCGGCGGGAACGGGGAACGCGTTTTCGGCGAAGGTGGCGGAGTTTGCGGCGGCGCAGGGCGCGAAGTCGGTGGTGATCTCGGCGGCGATCGAGGCTGAGGTTTCGCAGCTTGGAGACGATGCGGAGAAGAAAGAGTTTCTGGCTTCGCTTGGGCTTGAGGAGACGGGACTGACGCGGGTGATTCACGCGGGGTATCAGCTGCTGGGGCTGCAGACGTTCTTTACCGTTGGTCCCAAGGAAGCGCATGCGTGGACGGTGGAGAAAGGTGCGAAGGCCCCTGAGGCCGCGGGCGTGATCCATTCGGATTTTGAGAAGGGGTTTATTCGCGCAGAGACGATCTCATACGAAGACTATGTGGCTGCGGGTTCGGAGACGGCGGTGAAGGAAGCCGGGAAGATGCGTTTGGAGGGCAGCGACTACGTGGTTCGAGATGGGGATATTTTTCATTTCCGGTTCAAGGCTTAAAGGCAGGGACCAGGGAACGCCAATCGAAATTTGCACCGTTGGCTTTTCTTGAGCAAAAAGCTTTGGGAATTTCGCAATAAGACATAAGGATTGCATAAGCATTCTTCGTGCTTTTGTAATGAGGCAGGATAATGTTTTCTTGTAGAAGTGACGAGGAATCAATATCTTGGCGCGGCTATGCCTGAATTTGTTTTTAAAGATTTGGCGTGTTGCGCTATAAATGCCATGCATTCCGGATTTCTTCTGATGAGAAGGCAACTTCCTTTTCCTTTGAGGGTTTGAGAAGCCAAATGAAGCTGATTCGGTTGCGGCTTCGCTTGAAACGACATTCAAACCGGCGTCGGCGATGGGTAAACCCCAGGAGCAAGATAGCCGTTAGAAATTAGGAGGTTCTCCATGAAAGCACTTCGCTCTTTGCGGCTGATGCTGCTGGCTGGCGCACTTTGCGCAGTTCCGGCGTCTTCTTTTGCCGGTGTATTTATCAGCGTGAACATTGCACCGCCGGTGATGCCGGTATATGTGCAGCCTCCGTGCCCCGAAGAGGGCTATATGTGGACGCCGGGTTATTGGGCGTACGGCCAAGATGGTTATTACTGGATACCTGGCGCCTGGGTGGCTGCTCCGCAGCCCGGTTATCTTTGGACCCCGCCTTACTGGGGCTGGGAGGGTGGCGTGTATCTCTTCCACGCCGGTTACTGGGGGTCGCACATCGGCTACTATGGCGGCGTGAACTACGGTTTCGGTTATATGGGCTGGGGCTTTGCCGGCGGCGAATGGCGCGGCGGGCACTTCTTCTATAACACCGCGATTGTGCATGTCGGCGGCGGCTTCCACAACACATATGTAAATGAGACGATCGTGCACAACACGACGATCATCAACAACAATCACGTTTCGTACAACGGCGGAGCGGGCGGCGTTCACTACCAACCGCGTCCTGAGGAGCGCGCGGCGATGAACGAGCGGCACATTGCTCCCACCGCGATGCAGCAACAGCACTTCAACGCCGCAGCGCACAATCCGCAACAGCGCTTCTCTGCTAATCAGGGACATCCGCAGACGGTAGCCGCGGCACGGCCGTTGAATACGATGCATCCGGAAACGATGAACAGGCCCAATGAAGCGCGGCCGACGAATCAGGCACGGCCGACGAATCAACCGCAGTATCATCCAACGCAGCAGAACCGTCCCGAAGCACCACGGCCGCAACAGCAGGCGCGGCCTGAGTCGAGACCGCAGTCGCATGCACGGCCTGAGTCGCGTCCGGCGCCGCGCGAGCAGGAACATCCAAAAGGGCGCGGCCGCTAAAAGCCGATCATGCCGCGCCGATGCGCGACACTGCAGATGCTGTGCAGTTCTGATCGCCTCACGCAGCCCGCGGCCAACCTGCGGGCTGTTTTTTTCATCTTTTTTGGCAGTCGGCAGCAATCGCGGGCATGTTTTTGGCATGGCTCGACTCATGTAATAAGCCGGTGGAAGACGCGGCCTTGATTGCAAAAGCTACACGTTAAAGATCCAAAGGACGGATAGACCCATTGCAAGTGATGGGATGAAGGAGGAACGATGAAGAAATGGAATGCAAGCTGGATTCTTACCACTGCGGCCAGCGCAACGCTGGTGGCTGCTTTGGCTGTGCCCGTGTATGCCGCGGGTGTTTCGGGCGCGCCGGTTTCAGGCTTCGCCATGCAGGACCGCGATTGGTATGCTCCGCCGCCGGAGCTGAACGAAGTGATGCGTCATGGATTTCATGACGGCATCGAGGGCGCGCGGAAGGACTACGAGAACCATCGCCGGCCCGATGTGAACAACCGCGATGAGTACCGTCATCCGCATATTCCGGACCGTGACCGAGAGGCCTACCGGCGGGGCTTTGAGCGCGGATACCAGGTGGGTGTGGATCATCTGTATCACGGACGGATGTAAACAGGCAGCAGAGCAGCGGACCCCGGCGCTTCGATGAGGCGTCGGGGTCTTTGTTTTGCGGAGCAGATGTCTTGCGGTCAGGCTTCTTCGCCAGCAAATCGCAGGCCTGCGATTTCGATCTGCAGGCCGCCGTATTGAGGGTGATCGTTTTCGCGGATGCGGTAGGCGAGGTCGATGCGGCTGCCGGTGTCGAGTTGCAGATCGCGGGCGCGCTGGGCGAGGTTCCATCCTATGACTGAGACGGGCGCGGTGCTGAAGGCCCGGGGAGTGCCGTCGCGCATGCTGTTGTTGCATGGCAGCAGCTCGAGACGGATGTGTTTTTCTTTCATGAAGCGCGCGGGGGCGTGGAGTTGTAGATCGCGGGCGAGGAAGACTGGTTCGGGGTTGCCGTGACCGAGTGGATCGAGCTTGCGCAGCCATGTGCCAAGGGCAGGAGTGACGCGATCGAGTGGCAGCTCGGCGTGTAGTTTCAAGAGATGCTGCACGGGCTGACCGGCGAGCTTGATGGCTGCGAACTGATAGAGGCGCTGCTGCATCTCTGCGACGCGCACGGCGGGCAGAGCGAAGCCGACGGCAAAGGCATGGCCGCCGAAGCGCGTATAGAGATCGGCGCAGCTCTCGATGGCTTCGAGCAGAGGGAAGCCATCGATGGATCGACCTGAGCCGTAGGCGACGCCGTCTTCGATGCTGACGACGATGGCGGGTTTGGCGGTGCGTTCGACGACACGTGATGCGAGGATGCCAATAATGCCGCGATGCCAGCCTTCTCCGGCGAGGACGAGCATGCGATGGGGGGCGCAGTCTTCGCCGGTGGCGAGGCGGTGTTCAATGTCGCGGAGGATGCGGGCTTCTTCTTCGCGGCGCTCGGTGTTGAGGCGTTCGAGCTTGAGGGCGAGCTCTTGAGCGCGGGTATGGTCGCGGGTGGTGAAGAGCTCGACTACCTCGGCGGCGATGTCCATGCGGCCGGCGGCGTTGATGCGCGGGCCGAGGCGGAAGCCGAGATCGAAGCTGGTGAGTGGCTTGGTTGCGGGATCGAGTCCGGCGGCGGCGAAGAGCGCGCGGAGGCCGGTGCCGCTTGGGCGATGAAGCTCCTGGATGCCTAACGAGGCGAGGACGCGATTCTCGCCTTTAAGAGGAACGGCGTCGGCGACGGTGGCGATGGCGACCATTTTCAGGAAAGATGGGCAGGATCTTGTCGCGGGTGCGCGTGGAGCCGGTGTGAGCATCGTGGCGAGCATCTTTGCGTTCAAGGATGGCCTGCGCGACTTTGAAGGCGATGGCGGCTCCGCAGAGGGATTTCTCGGGATAGCTGCAGCCGGGCTGGTTGGGGTTGAGGATGGCGAGACAAGAGGGGATGGATTCGCCTGCTTCGGGAAGATGGTGGTCGGTGATGATGAGGTCGAGGCCGAGGCGGCGGGCGGTTTCGGCTTCGGCGAAGGCGCGCATGCCGGTATCGACGGTGATGACGAGGTGGACGCCGCTTTGCGCGGCTTCTTCGAGGACGGCGGATTGCATGCCGTATCCTTCCCGGAGGCGATGCGGGACGTGGAAGCGGACGGTTGCACCTGCGGAGCCGCTTGCCATCTCGATGGCGGTCTTGAGCAGGACTACGGCGGTGGTGCCGTCGACGTCGTAATCGCCGTAGAGGAGGATGGTTTCGCGGTTGGCGATGGCTTGCTCGATGCGGGCGACGGCTTCGGCCATGCCGCGCATGAGGAAGGGATCGTGGAGTTGGTGGATGTTGGGGGCAAGGAAGGCTTCGGCGGATTCGGGCGTGTCGATGCCACGTGCGACCAGAAGCTGAGCGATGACCTGCGGAAGGCGCAGAGTGGATGCAAGATCGGTGGCGCGTGGGTCAGATGGGGCGAGGATCCAGCGTTGCGGCGGCGGAGCGAAGAGCGGCTGCGGGGAAGAAGCTGTGGCGGCTGGTGGGCAGTCGACAGCTTTTGATTCAAGGCCGGCGTTGGCGTTCACTAGTCTTCGTTGTCGCCTTCTGTGTCGTCGATGACGATGTCGCCGAGGCTCTCGATGCCTTCGAGCAGTTCCTGGTAATGCTCGTACCAGTCGGTGGTGGTTTCGTGCAGGATGGCTACGCCCTGATGTAGGAAGCCGAGCTGGATGTATCCCACTTTGCCTGCGTATTTACGCAGCCATTGGGCTTCGGCGAGCTCGGAGGCTTCTTCATCGGGGAAGTTGAGCTCGCCAGCTTCTTCGATGAGCTCCTCGATCTCTTCGCGCTCCAGCTTCACGTCGCTGATGGTGACGAAGGGAGCGCCTGCGTGCTTGGCCATCTCAACGAAGTCTTTCCAAGAATCGGGATTCTCTTCGTCGTTGTCGTTGGCTTCCCAAAGAATGGCAGGAATGTCTTCGGTGACGAAGCCGGGGAGGCGGCGCATGCCGTGCCCCTCGATGAACGCCACCATGTCGTCTTTTACTGCTACCAGATCGTCGGTTCTCATAGTTCGCAAACTATTGTCGCAGATGTTGGCGGGTTGACAGGGCTATGTAGGAAAAGCGAAGTATCTCAGTCTGTGGAAACCGGGCGAGATGCGGGCCGGTAGGATTAGTTTTGGAGGGTTTTCGATTTTGGCTGCTTTTGAACGGCATGTTTTTGTATGTCATAACACGCGCCCCGAGGGCGCGCCGCGGCCTTCGTGCACGGCGGATGGCAAGAGCGAGGTATTCACCCAGTTGCAGCAGTTTGCCAAGGCTGCGAACCTGGGCGGCAGGGTGCGTGTCAACAAGGCCGGATGCCTGGACCAGTGCGAGCATGGGCCGACGGTGGTGGTGTATCCGGAGGCTGTCTGGTATGGGCATGTGAAGCCCGAGGATGCGGCGGAGATTGTGTCGGAGCATCTGGTTGGCGGGCGGCCGGTGGAGCGGCTGCGGCTGGCGGAGGGATGCATCAACACGAAGGAATGCCCGCACCGGCCGCAGGCCGGCTGAGGGCTGAAAATGGCGGGAGCGGCGTTGCCGCGCGGACGTGCGGCAACGCTGCTGACGGCAGGGCAAAATACTCTGCCGCGTATGTTATCTTGGGACTTAATCCATGATTTTCTCTCGTGAATACATCGGATATCTGGCGCGCCGTACGATCAAGCATTTGACCGAGGCCAAGTTGATCCAGACCGAACATCTGGCGGCGGTCGAGGAACGCGTGACGGCGGCGATGATCGAAGAGATGTCGCTCGAAGACCGCATCAACGAAGAGGTGCGCGTGATTCTCGAGGCTTATCAGCAGGAGATGCTGAAGTCTGGCGCGCAGTACGCGGAGATGTTTAAGAAGGTGAAGGGCGAACTGGCGCGCAAGTACAAGGCGGTGCTATGAGAATCTCTCGCGACAAGCTGAATAAGCTGGCCCACACGGTAGCGGATGCGCTGGCGGAGATCGACCAGGTGGACTTCATGGAGGATCGCAACACGATTCGCCAGGAGGCACGCAAGGCGCTGGAGACGCTGTTTGCCGAGGAAACCAAGATCGATCAGGCGGCGCGGCTAAAGATCAGTTCGCAGCGCAAGATCATCCAGGAAGGTACCCAGGAATGGGATATTCTCTACCGCAAGTATTACAACGATGAAGTGCGGCGGCTGGGGATTTAAGTCTCGCGCGGCGTGGGCTTTCGATACTCCGGGGCTTTGGCAGAGCGCTAATTCTTTGGTAGATTAGATAAGTGGCTACGATGCGATTTTGCGCTCGGGCCTTCCCCGCACAAGTGGCGCTATCGTCTAGGGGTTAGGACGTGAGATTCTCAATCTTAAAACACGGGTTCGATTCCCGTTAGCGCTACCAAAATAAGTCGTTTAAAATCAATAATTTGGCCAAAATAATTAGCACATCCTGCTTTCATTAGCACGCAAAATAGCGACACTCGTGAGCGTGCGGGGAAGCCGAGCACTTGAAAGTTTTTGTCTTCGGTAAAGATGAAGCCGGACGCGTAGATGCAGATGATTCTGGTCTCAACTTTCGCACCGAATTATCCAATTTAATAACGGTTCCACGTGCTCTGCTGAGCGTATCGAGTCAGAGGGGCTTGTCGCAGGCAGATGATTCGCGGACTTGGCTCAGAGCCGATGGAGGCGTTTTCCTCAGATTAGTCTCCGGCCGCTCAATTGAGAACAACGGGCTAAGTCACTTATACAAGTCTCAATGAGTGCATTGGCGATTTGGCATAAGCCGAGAACCTGCGGTCCTGGCCTGTGTTTTGCTGGAGCGGAGCCCGTTATCGAGATCGAGGTCGGATAATCTCCGGCTTGCCGAAAACCAGCGGCGCTCGAACCTCTCGGAAACGGGTTATGGCCAAGTTCAACCCGCCGACCCACCGCGCCGCATAGACGTCAAACAAAACCGAGACTAGCGCGTCCAAGACACCGTAACCTCCGATTCAGCACAATCGATACTGAGTCTCAAGGCGGCAGGCATGATGTTGCACCGTAGCTTCTTCAGCCTCGGACTCCTCGCCCTTGTTACCCTCCCTCTCACAGCCGACTGGGGCGAGCCTTCACCCTCGCCTGCTGCGTCAGGACTTGCCGAGCACCCGGCCCCCGCCCCCGCATCCTGCATCGCACCGCCAAACGACGCCGTCACCTTCGTTGAGACCCCAGGCACACCATTCACAGCAATTCCCAGCGCAGACGGTTGCTGGGTGTTCGTTGGCCTGACCAGCACCAGCCAGATGGCGGCCTTCCGGCGTGACGGAGGCGTACTCAAACTGCAATACACAGTACCCTTTTATGAAGCGCCAACCGACATGGTGCTTACCCACGATGGCCAGCTCCTGCTCGCGGCTACCGGTGATTCTGTGACAGCCGTGGACGTGGCCGCCCTAACCAGAGGAAATGACCACCCATCTATCCACATGATCCGTGGGCACCAGTTTGATGGGACGATTCACGTGAATGTCACCCATGATGACGGCTACCTTTTTGTGGCGAACGAACGCGGCGGCACGATCACTGTTGTGAACCTCAAGGAAGCTCGTGCCAGCGGCTTCAGGTTCAGCGGCATTGTCGGTAATATTCCGGCTGCAGAGGCACCGATCGCCGTGACATTGTCGTCCGATGACAAGCTACTCTACTCAACCAGCGAACTGGCATCCGGACCTCTCGCTGAGGGATGGCGATGTGGCCTCTGTCAACATGGGTTATTTTCATCTAGCGAGGTGGCATCGGGAATCCTCACAAAGGGCGGTGCAGGTTGCGAGGCTGAAGGCCCTGGCGGGATAGAGCTCATCGACGTCTCCCGTGCCGAGAAAGATCCATCTCATTCGGTGTTGTCGCTTGTGCCAGGAGGCTGTGAACCGGTTCGGCTTGTCCTGTCGGACGACGGTACGATTGCCTATGTCACGGCCCGAGGCGAAGATGACGTCCTTGCATTTGATACAAGGCGGCTCGAGGGCAATCCCGCGCGGGCCCTGCTCGGGTACGTGCCAGCCGGTCGCGCGCCGGTGGGCTTGGCAATCGCTGCGGGGCGTCTTATCGTGGCGAGTTCGAATCGCTTTGGAGCTCCGGGGGCGCCACAGCACCTGACCATCCTTGACGCCAATTGGCAGACATGGGGACACGAGTCGGTACTCACGGCCGAAGTTAGAGCCGGCTCATTTCCACGCGAGGAGCGACTTAGCAACGACGGCAAGACGCTTTATGTCACTAACTTCACTTCCAATCAGCTTGAAATGGTCGACCTGACGCGGCTACCGCCCCTGGCCGCTCAGACCGCCCCCGGTAAAGTGCAAACGCGATAGGCTGGAGAGAGCGACGCGGCAGTGATTCCGGGCGCATAATCGGCTGGCTGACGGTATTCCCCTGAACTCGGCCAGTTTTGAGCGATCCAACGGGTTCGACTGTCAACCATTGATATCAGGACAATGTACTCATTGAATCGCCCCAACGTGGTCTTGAGCCGCGTTTGCGCAGCCGGCCATGCACAACTTCGCGATATTTCATTAGTAGTGAGTGATAACGTCCTTTATCGCTTGGTCAATTCTGAAAAGCGCACTTTGCTTCCACCGTATTTTCACGTCCGACGTCCGACAAGCCGACTAATGAGATGGTCCGCCGTTTGATTTCTCACCCGCTGTAGGGAGATCGTGGTGGCAGCTTCTACCAAGGAGGATCATCACATGCAGATACATTCCGTTGGCATCGATCTGGGCAAGACGACGTTTCACCTGGTGGCACTCGGCCCAGCCGGCAAGGTGCTGGTACGGAGGAAGTTCTCACAGCGGCAGCTGCTGACGTATACCGCGAACATGCAGACGTCGCTGATCGGCCTAGAGGCTTGCTCCGGCGCTCATTTCTTGGGGCGAGCTTTACGGAAGCAAGGCCACGATGTGCGGCTGATCGCAGCTCAGTTCGTGAAGCCCTTTGTGAAGTCGAACAAGAGCGACTTCATCGATGCAGAGGCCATCGCCGAAGCTGTGGAGCGTAAGAACATGCGCTTTGTTCCGATCAAGACAGACGATCAGTTGGACCTGCAGGCTATCCATCGTGTTCGGGATCGGCTGATCTCGCGCCGTACGGCGGTGATCAACCAGCTGCGGGCATTTCGCTTGAACGCGGCATGGTGTTTGCACAGAAGCCAGCGAGGCTCAAGGCCGCCATGGCGGACATCCTGGAGAACCCCGAAGCGGACCTGACACCACGGATGCGCAACCTGATCAACATGCTGTGGAGTGAGTGGAAGCTTGTCGAGCAGCAGATCGAAGAACTGAACGATGAACTGGAACGGATCTCTGCCAGCGATCCAGGATGTACGCGTATCCGCCAGATTCCCGGCATCGGCCCGGTCGTGGCCACAGCCATCGTCGCTGCCATCGGTAACGGTGCCGCCTTCCGTAAGGGACGAGAGTTCTCCGCATGGCTCGGCATCGTGCCACGCCAGTATTCGACGGGCGGCAAGGCGAAGCTGCTCGGCATCAGCAAGCGTGGCAATGTGTACTTGCGCAAAGTCCTGATCCACGGCGCGCGAGCTGCTGTGTTGCGGATCAAGCGGGATCGAGCACCGATTGGAGCTTGGCTCGATGCACTCGATGCCAGAGCCCCCAAGAACGTTGTCGTGGTCGCGATGGCTAACAAGCTGGCTCGCATCGCCTGGGCTGTGCTGTCCAGCGGAGAAGACTATCGACCCGGCGCCCTCGTAACGGCAGCATGAGGTAGCGCGGAATCGACATAGGTGGGCGATCACTCGCTTTCCCTGTCACACCACCGTGCGTACGGGTCCGTACACGGCGGTTCGGTAGGATTACGCGCCAGTTGTGCAGCGCAAGGAAGGAAGCCCCAAGCGATCGAAGTAAGTGCCGGGCATGGCACAAGAGAGGGCTTCGGTGTGGCTAAGCCGCCACGGACCCCACTGATGCCCTGCCGTGCGGGCCGCGAGGTCATGACTTAGACCGAGCTCCCGCAATCGAGCGTACCGTGTCTTCCCTGTCCGCCATTGTTTACAGGCAGCAGAGCGTATACGACGCCTGATCCACTTATTGAAACGGTCCAGCACGGTCGGAGTCTGGCAGAAGCCGAAATAGCCTTGCCAGCCCTGGAGGTAGCGGCCCAGCTCGCGAACCATGGTCTCGATGCCGATACCACGAGTTCGACGAGTTAGGATTCGGTCTCCAGCCTCGAACCGGGACTTCGCTTTGGGCGCGATTCTGCGCTTCGGGTTCTCCCGTTTGTAAAGCTGATCCCAAGGAACTTCCGCTCCCACGGTCGCGCCACAGCACTCTTTTCCCGGTCCACCTTCAGCTTGAGCTTACCTTCCAGGAGTCTTGTGAGCCCTCCCATCAGGCGTTGGCCGGGCGACGGCTGCGGACATAGATATTGCAGTCGTCCGCGTACCGAGTGAATCGATGCCCTCTTCGCTCCAGCTCACGGTCGAGTCGATCGAGAACGAGATTCGATAGTAGAGGCGAAAGAGGTCCGCCTTGCGGTGTTCCTTCATCCGTCGGCCCTACGAGTCCGTTTTCCAACACACCCGCCTTGAGCCAGCTCCGAATCAGTCGCAGGAGGCGCTTATCGTGCACGCGCCTTGCGATCTGCCCCATCAGTCGGTCGTGGTTAACTCGGTCAAAGAACTTTTCCAGATCGAGGTCGACCACCCAGCGGTACCCCGGAGCAGTTGCCGCCGAGCACGCGCCACTGCTTGATGGTGCCGAGCGTCCGGAACGGTTGCCAGAGCTCGATTCGGAGAAGGTGTTATCCCAACTGCCTTGGAGTACCGGGATCACTGCCTGCTGGATCGATTCGATCGATCACCGTAGGAACGCCAAGCTTTCGCACCCCTCCGTCCGGCTTCGGGATTTCCACCCACGTACCGGTCCCTGTGGTTGATAGGTCCCACTCACAGGTCGTCTCGGATTTCCAACCAGTGCTGCTTCAGGTAGCCGGCAGCTCATCGACCGTCATTCCATCGATGCCCGGACTGCCTCCGTTTCTCTTCACACGCTTGTGCTCCTGCCAGAGATTTTCTCGCTGACAGATTCGCTCCATCCACTGCCATCTGGTGCCAGGCTTTCTGCACTG
>CAVREZ010000006.1:0-408869 GCA_963720285.1 uncultured Acidobacteriota bacterium | reverse complement strand
GTTGGCGGTGAGCCCATTGAGTTATGAGGATTCCCATTCTGAGCGTGATCCTGCTCGATCATCTTCCTCTTCGTCTAGCTCGGCGACGGGCGACCATCTTGATAGGATGACCTGGTCGAGGACTTCGTTGGGAGGAGGAAGACGAGCGGCATCAGGATGATCATGGCAGTCAGCCATGGAGCGTGCCACCTTCATGCATCCAGCGCCACCACTCCCAAGGGACGACCTCCGTGAACTTATTTCTCAGCGCCCGCCTTCTTGGACCCGGCCTGAGTTCCCCTGCCTCTTCCCCTTGATGCTTGCATAGGCGTGAAGGACGACTCCGCGGCTCCCCTCGCGAGTCCTCCGGCGGCGAATTGCGCGATCCCCTGGCGCTCAAACAGCCTAGACCCTCGTGTTCAACCCACATCAGAGAGGTCACGAAGACATCGTGTCACCCAAACGGATGATATCTTCGCCGCGCATGCGTACCTTTGCGCCGTTCCGCTTCCTTGCGTCGCTCTCGGATCGCGACCACGGGGCTCGGGGCCACTTGGCCGCGAAACACCGCCGGCGCGCGCCCATCGACGACGAGACACGCCGGGTGGCGCCGCTCCGCTGCTCGCTGTACCTCCCGACGCCCGCCGCGACGGCTGGACGCTGCGCATTTCCGAGCAGGAAGATCTCGCGCCTCGTCTGCCCGAGGGTACTCGACCGACGAGGACAAGCGGAGCTTCGCCTCCGAGGATGCTTCCTGCCTGCACGGGCCGGACGTTGTTGACGTACCGTACCGCCTCTGGAGGTGCACCTAGACGCGCACGTGGCCACTGGCGGAGGAGGACGGCGCGCGCTCTACGGCAGCGCGCGGACCGAACGATCAAGTCGTCTCGGCTCCGCTTCCTCAAGTGGAACGACGGGACCGTGGCCGGCCGTTATCTCCAGATTTGCGCGCCGACCGAGAAGTTCGCGGAGCTCTACACGCGTCGGCGCCTTCCCGGGCGCTCGGACCGGTGAAGCGGGACGCAGCGAATGGGCAAGCTGAGCTCTCCTTGGGCGGCGGCTGGAGAGGACGACTGCGCCAAGCAGGGGGAGCCGTGAAGTCCAGATGCGGTGTCTTCTCCGCGCCGAGGCATTCTTCAGCGGGTGTCGTCGACCTCCGCCATCGAGCGGGTCGCGTAGTAGGGCAGGGGGAGCGCGCTTCGGGCACGCTCAGTACCATTCTGACGGACCGCCGCGGATCCACAAGGACGACGGGATTCCACCTCGTCGAACAGATTAGCGTCGACGAGAAGGCCGCGACTGCGGAAGGCGGAGCTCGACGTCTCTTCGCGGTCAACGACATCAGGGGACGATGGCGGCGAACGAGCCGCCGCTGTGGGATTGCGTGTGGTCGAAGCGCGGACCCGCCGCCAGCGCAAGACGCCCACCCGCCGCCACGTCCCGGTGAGCGGGACCCTCACGCGCAGCGCACCCGCCGTGCGCGGGCGCGTGAGGACCGCCGCGCCGCCGAGGCGAGTGCGGTGGCGGCCCCCGAGCCTCGCGCGCGGCTCTTCGCCGAAGGCGACTTGGATGTCGGCGTCGGCGTCGAGCATCCCGCCGGTGACCGAATCGAGGACCGCCCGCAGGCGGGCGTGGTCAGCGGAGCGCCCGGGAGGAGCGCGTCGAACGCGGCGCGGCCGAGCGGACCGGCCGCGAGCCGGACGAGCCCGTCTGGCGGAGAAGGCGCGAGCCGAGACGCGCGCCACGGCCAAGGGTCACGTTGCAGAGGCCGAGCTGGGCCCGCGCGCGAGGGGAGCGCCGACGTCAGGCTCAGGAAGTCGAGCACTCGGATCGGCATGTTCGGGAAGGCGAGGAGGAGCGCGGCTTCGAGCGCGCTTCGGCTGCGCGGGCGGCGTCGACGATCCGCGCGAGCCCGCCCACTCCAGCGCGCCGAGCCGGCCCCTTCCGGCCCGGGGCGGGGGGACGCGGTGAGCGCGATCGAGCGGCGGGTGACGCGATCCGAACCGTCCGCGCGCACCTCCCACGACGGCGCGGCGCGGAGATGCGCGCCGTAGACGAACGCGATCAGGCGATGGTGAAATAGATCGTAGAAGGCGCGGAGCGCGGACTCGTCGAGCGAGTCGGCGCGCAGAACGTCCTCTGTGAAGTAGTTCGCGAGCGGCGACACGCTCCCGACGACCCCGAGAAAGCCGGTCGTGATCTCGGCGACGAGCCGGTCTCCGCGCCGGACGACGCGCAGCTTCGTGACGTCGCTCGCGTGGAGAATCCGGCTGCGCGTCGTGGCGGAAGCGGATGACCTCCTCTGCCGCCGGCCCGAGCCCCCCACGCTGGCGGCGCTCGGAACAATCCGGGAGAGGTGGCGGACGAGGAGAAGAAGCAGTCGCGTCGCGCCACGCGGCGAGGGCGAGGAGATCGGTCTCGAGGTCGGGCGCGGCGCTGGCTCCATGACTAAAGGTCCCTCCGGGTGCCGAAGCGGGAAGGGTAGTGGAGGAACCACCCTCGATCGTCGCAGACCGCGAGCTCGAGCCACTCGTGCTCCCGGAGCCCGGAGGCGAAGAGGGCCGCGAGGCAGGCGCCGAACAAATCGATGTCTCCGGCGCCGGCGAAGCGTTCTTGCCGGAGGTCGACCTCGACCCGCGCGCCGGGGAAGACCTCGTCTCGCCCCGGCCGCGTCATCCGGGTGACCCGAACGCCGACGAGGGCTTCGAAGGCGTCGGGACCCGGCTTCGACTCCGGCCAGCGCGCCCAGGCGGCGACGTTCGCGAGGGCGAGGGCGCGCGCGAGCGAGGACGGCTCCGCGAGCTGCCAGAACGGGGTCTTCACCAGGGCGACCATTGCCAGAGGCGATCGCCCTCGAGCGCGGCAGGCGGTGCGGGTGACGGCGGTGACGTTCCGGAAGGAGACGAGCGGCGGTGACGCGGGGCCGGGGACGCAGAGCTCGCCCACCGCGACGCGGACGGCGCGCTCGCCGTCGGTGACGAGCAGCTTCACGTTAACCGAGGACGCGCTCACGCTCACGGCAGGGTTGTCGCGCGCGGAATCGACGAAGACGAGCCCGACGTCAACCTCCGGCCCGAGGACGGAGGGGGCGCGCTCGACGCGGTAGAGGAGCGGCAAACGGCCGTCGTCGCCGACGGTGGCGGGGAAGAACCGCGCGTAGGGGCGCGCGACCCGGGTTCACAGGTCGTCGTTCACGAGCGTCACTTGCTCGATGGTGAAGACGTTGACCTCCCCTACATCGAGCGCGCAGCGACTCCGAACGAGCGGCGTGTTGATTGACGGGTGGGTGTGGACGTTCACCGCCGGGACGCAGTGGAGCCGGATCGCGCTCGCTTCGAGGGAGAGGGCCTTTGGGAGCGGCGTCGCGAGCCGGATCGTGATTCTCGAAGGCGCGGCTCTTCGGCCCCACGTCGCGAGGCGGTCGAGGTTCGGAATGTTCGACGAACGCGAACTGCTCCGGCCAGGCGAAATACGCGCGGAGCGCGAAGAGCGCGTCCTGCCCCTCGGCGCCATTGCGCTCGCGGCGGTGATTCCGCCGACGACCGGCTCGTCCTCCGACGCGAGGGTGACCTCCGTCTTCGCTCCGGGGGTGCGGGCGGTGACGGAGACGGTGGAGCGGAGGATCCGGGTTCGAAGGTCGAGCGCGGTCGCGAGGGGCATCGCGAAGAAGAGGCGGAGCGGCCCCGTGATCTGGCGAACACCGCGTCGGTGAGGAGCGACAGACGGAAGCGGAGCTCCATCCGTTCGCTCGCGATCTCGACGTTGCGGAGCGACCATGGCCGCACGTGCGCCTCGGCTGCGGAGCGGAATACGCACGGGGCGCCGTCAATCGGGAGACTGCTGAAGACGCCGCCGGCCGGGACGACCTGGGGCTCTTTCATCGTCGGGTCGGGGACGAGCTCGACGATCGTGCCGCTCGGGATGGGCTGCAGGAGCCAGGGGTAGAGGCTCTCGATGACGGGGTGAATGAAGTCGGGAAGGTTGTCCGAGGCGCTGGCGCAGGCGGGCGGAGAGGAACGCGACGGTCTGCGCGAGGCGCGACATCCCGGCGTCGGCGTCGCGACCGAGCATCGAGGCGATTCGCGACTGCTCGCGTCCGAGCTCGTCGGCGAGGCCGTAGAGGTACTCGAGCTCGCCGGCGTAGAGATTCGCGGACATGTGGCCTTAGCCGATCACGCGCGCGCCGTGGAGCGCGGGGAAGCGGAACAGCCGGCCGGTCGTCACGAGGTGCACTGTCGTCCGCGCGAAGGCGTTGAGCGAGGCCTCGTGCGCGAAGAGGTGGGAGAGGACGTGGCCGAAGAGGAACGCCTCTCCTTCGCCGTCGAACGCCGATTCGGTCAGGCGCACCGTCACGTCGTGCCCGCGAACGCTGGCGCCTCCGAGGTGATCGATCGCCGGCTTGCAGACGACCTCCACGAATCGACTCGAGCTTCTGGGCGTGCGCGCGCCCGGCCTGGAGATCCGGCATTCGCGTGGAATCGAGGGCGTGAAGGAGCGTCCGGAGCGCGTCGCGGCTCGCGAGCGTCCGGGCGGAGAGGGCGCTCAAGGCGAGGATTCCGCCGAGACCGAGGACCTCCCCCTGCGGAGCCGCGCGGTACGGGCTCAGCGCGCGGACGTTCCGGAAGGCGAGCCCGCGCGGCGACAGCGGGCCGGCGATCCGCACGTCGCCGATGCCGAGCGAGACCGGCAGCGCGCGGTTCGTGGCCCAGAGGTCGATCGACAGCGACGTCCAGCTCCGGATCGAGCCCGTGCTCCGGCGGCGGCGGCGAGGATCACGTCGTGCCCGGCGCCGGAGCGGCTCGCGGTCCGCTCGAGGGCGTACTTGATCCCGCGCGACTCCGGCGCGGCGCCGAACGAGGTGACGGGGGCGACCGGGACGCAGTCCCCGTTGCGGAAGCGCGCGATCACCTCACGGACGGCGTACACCTCCCCGTGGGCGGGGCGGCACCCGGCGGGGCGAATCGGCTGCTCCGGACGCTCGAGCGAAGGGCGGACCGGATCGGCCGTCGTCCCGAAGGCGTTGACGACCGGAGGCAGTTGCGTCCGGATCGTCTCCGCGTCGAGGCGCACGCTCGACGGGAGCGCGGTGTCGAAGCGGAAGCGGAGGATGCGCGCGCCCGCTCGGATTGACGGTGCGACGAGCGGGCCTGTCACGTCGACGAAGGCAAACTTGGCAGGCAGGACCAGGAGCTGGCGCAGCAGCCGAAGCCCCGGGTGCTCGAGCGGCTCGACCGGGAGGAGCGCTTCGTCCACCCCGAACCCCCAGGCGCGCGCGGCGCGGCGACCGAGCGACGTCGCTCGCCGTCGACTTCGAGCTCGACGTCGGTGAGGTGCTCGTGCAGCCAGGTCATGATCAGGAGCGCGGCGCGCTGCTCGCCGAGGAAGTGAAGCCGGAGCGGGAGCGGGCTCTCCCCCGGGCGGTGCGGGCCGATGGGGCCGAGGCCGACGTCGAGCGAGTGCCCGAGGCTTCCGGACCAGGCGGCCTTTGCGTCGGATACCCGCCAGGGGACGAAGCTGAACGGCGCATGCGCGCGAAAGCGGCACTGCGTACCGTCGACCGAGATGCTCTCGAACTCGGCGCCGGCGGCGAAGTCCTCGCGCGGGCGCGGCGGGCTCCGAGCGCGCTCAGCTCCATGATGGTGGCGGACGGGAAGGGGCGCAGCAGTCGGCGAGAGAGCTCCGCGAAGTGCCCCACCGAGCGGAGGGAGGTCGCGTCGATGACCCGCTCGACCCGCTTCGCGAGCTCGGTGAACCCTTCGACGAGGCGCTCCAGATCCGGGTCCAGGCCGATCTGGGCGAGGCGATCGGCGATCGCTGGGAAGGCGCGCGCAAAGGCGTCGGCGTGCGCGGGCGCGGGGTCGAGCGGATCGGCCATGACGCGGCCGGGACGGTAGCAGCGCCTCCGCGCCGCCCGGCTACTGCTCGTCCTCGTCCTCTTCCCCCTCGTCGCTCGTGGGAGCGGTGGCGCGGAGGGCGACGTCTACGTCGGTGGCGAGGCCGAAGGCGGGGGGGGACTCTCGCCGCGGAGGCGGGCGGCCGCGTCGCTTCGCTGCGCGACGTCGAGGAGGATCCGCGCTCGCGGCTCTTTTGGCCCGGCCCGCTCTTGTCCATCCAGAAGTAGCTCCGCTCGCGAACGTCGACGTGCACGAAAGACCCGATTGGGTAGACGCCGACTCCGACGAAGCCGAGCTCGCGCGCGTAGCGGGCGACGTCCATGTCCGACGCTCCCGGGACGACGGAAATCGACCGCTCGTCCCTTGCCGTGGAGCCCCTGCCCGTTGCCGGGAACCGGGGTCCGGAACGCCGACATCACCCGGATCTCCGGCGCCTCGAAGTGCGTCTGGATCCGGTAGAGCATGTCCATCGTGCGCGGCTCGAGCGGGTGCCATTGCCCGTCGCCGGCTCGCGCACGACGTGGGCGGCGCGTCGAATCCTCCGCGCTGAAGCCCCCCGTGTCCGTCTGGGCCGGGAGCTCGGCGGTCTCGTCGATGTACATCGCGTGGAGGACCAGCTCCGGCCGCCCGTAATCCGTCGGCGGCTCTTGCCCGAGGGGGCGGTATGCCACGCGCGCACAATCCGGTAGTACCCCGCCGGCGTCGTCGGACGAGAGGCGTGGGAAGAGAGCCGGACTGGCCGTCGCACTTGGGCGGCGGATACGACACACCAACCTGTGATTGCAGCCAGGAGTTGCAGAGCCACACACCACGCATTTTTCGCCCCTCGCCTCTGCAGCCCAACAGTAGCACGCGGGTGGTCGCAGACAGCTATCCGCGGCGCCGCAGACGCTCACCGTCGCCCGCGGTGGCGAGCACGTCCGTGCTCAGCGATGCCTGCGGACGACAATCGCGTGGCGGACGGGAGCGAGCGGCGGGCTGAAGACCACGCCGTGATCGCTCGGAGAAGCCCACGCCGTCAACGGACCGCCATCGAGGTTGAGCGCATCTTCACACCCTCCGCGAGCAGCTCGCCGGCGAGCTGGAGGAAGGTGGGGCCCCCGCCGGCGTGCTCGTCGCGCGCGATCACGACCTCGATCGTCCGCCCCGCGTCGCGCAGGCAGAGGGCGGTCCGCGCGGCGCGATGTCCGTCGTCGCTCCGGATGTTCACCCGCGACGCGACGACGAGCCGCGGCCGACACTGGACCGCGGAAATCCACCGACGGCTCGCGGTACTCCTCCGTCGGCGAGAGGTGGGCGGTGCCGTCGCGGACCCAGAGCACCCCGCCGGACATCAGGGGCGAGAACCGGCTGAGCGGGTGCCCTTCGGAGACAGCGAGCCCGATCGGCTCTCCGCCCTGGCCGAAGAATCCGCCGTTCACGACGACGTCGGCGGAGGTCTTCGCGAGCACATCGTCGAGGCGGGTCAACATCTGGAGGTCGGTGATGGTCAGGGAGACGTCGGCGACGGCGAAGGACGCCCTCTGCGTGATGTGGTGGGAGGGGAGGGCGGCGAAGGGGGCGGCGTCGGGCGGAGGGGATCGGCGCGACGGCGGCGTCCGCGGGGAGCGGCTCGGCCTGGGGGAGCAGGTGCTCGCGGCGACAGCCGGAAGAGAGAGCGATCGCGGCGACGAGCAACGCGAGCGGGGGAGGAGAGGCGTTCGCGACGGGGGGCATGCGCGGGTCCGCGGCGCATGTAACACGAACGAGGACCAGCTCATCCTCTTCGGCGCGCGCGCTGCCCGGTGGCCTGGAGAAGGAGAAGGCCTCCGTGTCTTCCCTCCGGAGCCGATGCGCGCTCAAATGCGGGGATGCCGGATCCTGCCAGCGACCATGACTTCGCGATCGCCTTCGCGCCCCTCCTCGAGGTCCAGCAGCGCGGCCAGGTCCGGGCGGCTACGCCGAACGACGTGCTCGAGCTGCTCGACGGGAACGACGGGCGCTACGTGCTCAAAGGGACACGCGGCTACCTGGCGCAGAAGGGGACCGGGTGGTCGGACAAGCAGCGCGAGGCGCTCATGATCCCGGACCGCGAGATGCCCATCGGGCGCGCCGCGAAGGAAAGGAGAAGAACGGGGTCGTGGTGAAGGTCGTTCGGCTGCGGCGCCGGGGGACGTGCGGGCTCGAGACGGTCCGGATGCGGCAAGGGCTCGACGTGAGCTCCGCCGATGGGCTCATCAAGATTCGGCGTGAGCAGCGTGGAGGCGATGGCGATGCTGGCGGCGCTTCGGGGGCGAAGGTGGAGAAGGGCGAGCAGTGAGCGCGTCGGAGGTACGGGCGGGACGACCCGATTTCGACCTCAACCGCGGCGCCGGCAGCAAACATGACCGTTGGGCGAAGGGGTGGTAGGGCCGTTAGCACCATGCGATACGCCTTCGTTTCTCCGGGCAGTTTGGGTCTCTGTCTCGCGGCTTGCGCCGGCGTTGGCGTCGGGGTCGGGGTCGTGCTGCCGGGGTGCGGGGGAGATGCCGCCGGGGTCTTGCGATTTCAATGAGTGCGTGGCGCCGCAGGCAAGATTGCGTCCTCGACGGGTCGGTCGGAGCGGACGCGCCGGTGGTGGGGCCGACGGAGGACGCGGCAGGGGGTTCGGAGGATGGGGCGGCGACAGCGGATGGGGGCGGGCAGGATGCGTCCTGTACCTGCGGTGACGACTCCGGCTGCTTCGACACCTCGGCCTCGGTCCAAAACTGCGGCGCGTGCGGGCACGTATGCCCGGCGCCGGAGAGCGGGAACGGGAGCGCATCGTGCGCTGCGTTCAACCTGCGGGGTGACGTGCAACTGCCGGCTACTTCCTGTGCAACGGCGATTGCCACTCGAACGCAGCGCCTCCGACCGACTCCTGCGTGGTGACGGGGCCGACGCAGCTCGCCGTCTTCGTCTCGCCGACGGGGAGTGACGCCAGCACGACGGGGTCGTTCGACCGCGCCGGTTCAAACTATCGACAAGGGGCTCGCCCTCGCGCAGTCTCTCGGGCTCTCGCGTGTGTATGCGTGCGCGGGGACGTACGCGAACGCGGTGACGCTCGGCGGTCGAGCGCTCCGGTCGCCCTCTACGGCGGGTTCAACTGCACGACGTGGGCGTATACGGCGGTGGCGCCGTCGATGGTGACCGTTGCACCCGCGGCCGGGACGATCCCGCTCGTTCTCAGCGGGGTCACCGCCGCCGTGACTATTGCGAACATGACGTTCACCGCGGCCAGTGTCACCGGCACCGACGCGAATGGAAACGGGCTCTCGAGCATCGCCGCATTCGCGACCGGCGCGCCGAGCGTGAGCTCTGACCGGCGTCGTGTTGGAGGCGGGAAACGCCTCGAACGGCTTGGGCGGAGGCGCGACGACGCCGAACTATCCCGCTGCCCAGCCCGCTCCGAGCGGCGAGAACGCGACGGACCCGGATGCGGGGACGTCTCCCGCGGCGGAGCGAGCAAGTGCTCGAACGGGGAGACGTCGTCGGGCGGCGCCGGAGGGCCGCTCTCGGGGCCCTTCGACGGCGCCAATGGCTCCTGGTCTCCGTCCGGAACGGGCGTCGCGCCGTATGACGGCGTGGGGGGAAAATCGAACTGTACGGGGCCGGCCGATCCGGGGGAGAACGGCACGGGCGGCGCTGCGGGCGTCGGAGCGACGGCGTGGGGAACGCTTTCCCCTCGTCCACTACCCCGTGGACGCCCGCGGCGGGGCTGCCGGGGGGGGACGGGAATCCGGGCGAAGGGGGAGGCGGCGGTGGAGGCTCCTCTCTGAGTGTCGCCGCGGGGGGCGGCGGGGGGGCCGGCGGCTGTGGAGGTCGCGGTGGCACGGCAGGCGGTGGCGGCGGCTCGAGCTTTGCGCTTCTCGCGTCAAGCTCACCGGTCACGCTCACGGGCTGCGTCTTGAAGACGGGCAACGCCGGAAGCGGGGGGCCGGGAGGGACGGGGGAAGACGGGCAAGGCGGAGGCGCGTACGGCGCTTCGGTGTGCAGCGGTGCGAACGGCGGGAATGGCGGCGGAGGCGCCGGCGGGGGGGGCGGCGCCGGGGGGCTCTCCGTCGGGATCGCGTACACGGGGACCTTCCCGAGCACGCCTGGCATCACCTCCTTCGCGGGCGGAGCTCTCGGGGCCGCTGGCGCCGGAGGCCTGGGCGGGAATGCGGGGGCGAACTCTCTCTCCGCTTTGAATCCTGGGCACGCAGGGACGGCCGGCGCGGGGAGCACGAAGGCTGGCGTCGCCGTGCAGATGGTGTCCTTGCAGTGAAGGCTACGGGGGCACGGGAGCCTCTCAGCCCGGGCGCGGCGCGTATTTGTCGATCTTGTAGCGGAGGATTCGCTCCGTGGTGCCGAGCCGGCGCGAGGCCCGCGCGAGGTTTCCGCCCGACTCCTGGAGCGCCTCGTCGATCATCCGGCGTTCGAGCTCCTCGACCGCTTGGGCGAGGGTGGGCCGCTCGATGAAGCGGAGCGCGCTCCCCCGGATGCGTCTCCGGCAGGTGGCTCTCGAGGATCACCCCTTCGCTGCAGGCGACCACCGCGCGCTCGATCGCGTTCTCCAGCTCGCGCACGTTGCCCGGCCAGGGGTACCGCCGCGAGCAAGTCGAGGGCGCCGCTCGAGATCCGCCGGACTTCGCGCCCGTGCTCGCGGGTGAACTTCTCGAGAAAGTACTGGGCGAGCGGAGGAACGTCGCCCGGGCGCTCGCGCAGGCGCGGCACGGTGATGGTGAAGACGTTCAGTCGGTAGTAGAGGTCTTCCCGGAATCGGCCGGCGGCGACGACGGCGGCAAGATTCGTTGTTCGTGGCGGCGATGAAGCGGACGTCGGCCTTCAGGGTCTCGGTGCCGCCGAGCCGCTCGTACTCGCGTGACTGGAGCACCCGAAGGAGCTTCACCTGCGTCGCGAGCGGGAGGTCGCCGATCTCGTCGAGAAACAGCGTGCCGCCCTGCGCGCGATCGAGCCTCCCTTTCTTGCGCCCGACCGCGCCGGTGAAGGCGCCGCGCTCGTGGCCGAAGAGCTCCGATTCGAAGAGCGCCTCCGGAAACGCGGCGCCGTTGATCTTGATGAACGGTTTGCCGGCGCGATCCGAGTTCGCGTGAATCGCCTGCGCGACGAGCTCCTTGCCGGTCCCGGATTCGCCGAGGATGAGCGCGGTCGCCGACGTCCCCGCGACCTGGCCGATCTCCTCGTAGACGCTGCCGCATCGACGCGCTCGTGCCGATCATGTTCGCGTACTCGAACGGCGCGAGCTCGCGTAGCTCTCTCCGCTCGACCAGCGGCGCCGACGCGCGCGGGGAGCGAAGGCCCAGCGCGAGCGCCGAGGCGACGACCTGGACGACGCTGAGGAGCGTCCGGACGCTCGGAGCGTCGCTCGCCTGGAAGTAAACCGCGAGGGCTCCGACGCAGCTCCCCCCGAGCGATACGGGAACCGCGACGAGGCTGAGCGGCTCGCGACGCCACCCCGAAGGGTCCGCGAAATCCGCGAGCGCCATCGGCTCGCGCAGGACGGCGGGGACGACGATTGGCAGACCGCTCTTCGCCACCCGCCCGGCGACCCCGATGCCGTAGCGAGGTCGCAACGCGTCGCTCGGAACTCCGTACGCGATCTCGACGACGAGCTGGCTCCCCTCCGTGACGAACAGCGCCGACCGCTTGGCGCCGAGGCATCGGTCGAGCATCGTCATCGCGCGGGTGAAGCCATCGGCGAGGGTGGCTCCGGCCGCCAGCTCCTCCCCCACGCGCGCCAGCGCCGCGAGCTCCTCCGAGAGCGAGCCGGACGTATCAGCTTCGATGCTCGGTCGGCCGCCGGACGTGAGAACTGTCATCGCCATGAAGCCCGCGAACGGTAAACGCTCCGGTGTGTCCGGCTTGTTTCCGCGCGATGGCCGCTCGTGGCTCGCCACGCTCGAGACGACAATTTTGTCGGACCCGGATCCCGAAACCGGCAATTTCGGAGCAACGCTCGGTTCCTCCCGCGTGTCGGCACCGTTTCGGAGGACCGGAAATGCGCAGATTCGCGCGAAAGCGGACCGCTGGCCCCGGACTTGCTCGCGCTTCGCCCGATGACCGACGCTCACGTTCACGGACTCACGGACGCCGAGGCTCCTCCCCGGCCGAAGAAAGTCGCGTTGCTCGAAGCGCGAATGAGCCACGAGCTCGCGAGGCTGGTCGAGAAACACGGCGGGGAAGCGATCTGCGTTCCGGCGCTCGAGGATGTGCCCGAGGTCGACCCGGAAGCGATTGGGCGCCTCATCACCTCGCTGGCGAAGGGGGAGCTCGAGCTGGCGGTCTTCGTGACGGGGGTCACCGTCTCGCTTCTCTTCGAGTGCGCGGAGCGGATCGGCCGGCGGCCGGAGCTCGTCGCCGCCCTGCGCGCGATCACGACGGTGTCCCGCGGTCCGAAGCCGACCGCCGCGCTCCGCGGCTTCGGGGTGACTCCGACGCTCACGGCCCTCGAGTCGTTCACGTCCGCCGAGGTCATCGACGCGCTCGCGAGCATCGAGCTCAAAGGGCATCACGTGATCCTCTTTCACTACGGCGAGCGGAGCGAGTCGCTCGCCGAGACGCTCGTGGCCCGACAGGCGATCGTGCACGAGCAGTGGCTCTATCGCTGGCGTCTCCCCGCCGACACGTCGGCGCTCGAGCGACTGGTCAGGGCCATCGTCGGCGGCCAGGTCGACGCCCTCGCGATCACCTGCCAGATTCAGTTCCGCCATCTGTTTCAGGTCGCGCGGACGATCGGCCTCGACGAAGAGCTCGTCCGCGCGCTCAACGCCCGGATGGTCGTCGCTGCGGTCGGACCGAACTGCCGCGCGGTCCTCGAGACGCACGGGGTCGACGTTCACGTCGTCCCCGAGCACCCGAAGATGGGCCCGTTGATCGTGAGCCTCATGCGGCATCTCGAGCGGGGGGCGCGCCCCCGCGTCGCGAGCGCGGGGACCTGAGCGGGCCGCGCGACCTCCTCGCGCTAGAGACGACCTGGAAATGAGGCTCGGACGCGGCGGGCTGGCGGTTGACCCCGAAAGGGGCCAAATTTAGGGAACGTTTAGCGACGCGCCCGTACGGTTGGGTGGCGTTGCGAGTGTCGCCCTCCCGCTTCCAGGTGCTCCGATGCAGTCCTCCGCCACCATCGCGTCGCTTTCGGTCCTCGGCCTCCTCCTCGGCGCTTGCGCCCCTGCGGCGGTCTCTCCCGCCGCTCCCACCGCGCCTTGCGCTGGAATTTCCGACGCCGACATCGCGTCGACGCTCCAGACGGTCCGCGCGAACGTCGAGTCGGTCCGCGCGAAGAACGTGACCGACTTCGAGTCGAAGGGGGTGCCTGCGCAGCGGCTTCTCGGGGCCGTCGTCGAAGTGCGCGCCACGCCGGGAATGTCCGGTCCCTGGCTCACGCGCGTCCTGCAGTGCGACGCCTCCAGGACGCTCGCGAGCGGAGGTGCGGCGGTGGACGCGCGCGAGGACGGCGCCCACTACAAGATTGCGATCGAGTCGCGGGACCCGGCGGTGGCGCAGGGAGATCCTTTCCCGCGCCGAGCAGCTCGCGTCCGCGCAGTGAGTCGCGAGGGCTCGGCCGGGAAAAGATTCCGTATTCCCTGGTTCGCCCGTCCGTCCACGTCGGCGGGAGGCGCCATTTTTGTCGGATGGCCGCCAAAGTTGAGGCGTTTTTGAGATGACGTTTCGCGTCAGCAGCCATCTCTTGGACACCTGACGGAAACGCGCTACCGGGCAAAACACGAACGTCGCAAGGGGAGACGCTCGTGATGGACGATTTGTCCGAAGCGCTCGAAGGGGAGACGCAGACGCGGAAGCGGACGCTCATCGTCCGAGGTAGCGGCTAGTCCTCCGCGCTCTCCACTGGCCGGCCTTCGTGCCGCGCCAGCCGAGAGCGTAGTTCCATTTTTGTCATGTTGTGACCGCGGCCCCCCACGCCGCGAGGTGCCCTCATCGTTGTGCCCATCGGGCGCGCGCTGGGCGGAGGTGTGCTCAGCGCGCCCGAACGAACCCTCGGAGGAGACCCAATGAGCTTGATTCGGTGTTCTTGTATTGCCGTCGTGGCCCTCGGGGCATTCACGGGCACCGCGTTCGCGCAGACCGCCGCGCCCGCGCCCCCGACACCCGCGTCCTCTCCCCCCGCGACGCCCCCTCCAGAGACCCCGCCGCCTGCGCCCGCGGCGTCACCGCCGTCCGCCGTGCCGGCGACTCCCGGTCCCGATGCGGCCGCCGCGCCAGCCAAGTATCATTGGTACGACGCAATCACGCTCGGCGCGTTCATCGATGCCTACGGATCGGTGAACTACAATTTCCCTCGTCCGCAGACGCAGACATCGGCCCTGGGCGGCAATCAGTTTCGCGCCTTCGACGTCACGAACGGCTTCGCCCTGAACTGGGTCGGCTTCGACGCTTCCTACGCGCCCAATCCCATCGGCGCGACGGTCTCCCTCCGTCTCGGCCCGGGCGCCGCGATCTACAACTCGACCGACGCGCACTACGGCCTCGAGTTCGTCAAACAGGCATTTGTCTCCTGGAAACCGGGCGGCGCGTCCGGGACGGTCACGCTCGACTTCGGCAAATGGGACCAACCGTATGGGTCCGAGGTCGCCGACACGCAATTCAACATCATCTATTCGCGAAGTTTGCTGTTCTGGTACGCCCAGCCGCTCTACTTTGCCGGTCTTCGCCTCGACTGGGCGCCGACCGCGGCGCTCGACTTCAAGCTGTTCGCCGCGAACGGCTGGAACGAGTCCGTCAGCGTGAATCGAGGAAAGACCGGCGGGTTCCAGGCGAACTGGAAGCCGTCCGCCTCCTCGCTCGTGTCGGCAGGGTACGCGATTGGTCCCCAGCAGCCCGACACTCTCGTCGTCACCTGCGCGCCCGGAACGGCTCCGACCGCGGGCGGCACCTGTGCGCCGCAGGCCTCCGCCCCGGGCGGGACGAGCGCGGTCGCGGACGACGCGGCGACCGCGCGGATGAAGCACCTCGCCGACCTCGTCGTTGACGTCACGGTCGCGGACAAGCTCCGGTTTCTCTTCAATGCCGACTTCGGCGCCGAGGACAGGCCCGCCGCCTCGACCACGACCTGGTACGGCGCGAACCTGGCCGTTCGCTATGCGATCTCCGACATCTGGTCGATCGCCGGCCGCGGCGAGTGGTTGACCGACACGGACGGCTGGGTAACCCAGACGTTCCGCAAGAACACGAATCTGGTCGATGGAACTCTCACGCTCGGGTGGGCTCCGAACGCGACCTTCCTGGTGAAGCTCGAGCAGCGCCTCGACTGGGCGACCGCGGACGGCGGCGCAGAGCTCTTCCAGAAGAACGTGTCCGACACCGCCCAGACGCAAATGACGACGATGCTCGGCGTCGTCGCGAAAACCAACTGATTGACGGTGAGTCGAAGGAGGTCTCTCATGAGAAATACGAAAAGGGGAAGCGGGATGCTCAAGTTGCCATTGTCGTTGGAACGATTGGGTCAGCGAGACGTGCGGCGCCGGTTCGGGCTGCACCTCGTAGCGAAGCTCGCGGGCGCGCTCATCGCGGTGTTCGTGGTCAAGGCGATCGGCGCCTATCTGTTCACTCCGGCATTTGCCGAAAGCGCCGCGCCCGAGCCGGCTCCGTTCGTCAATCCGATCAACACGATGTGGACGCTGGTCGCGGCGTTCCTCGTGTTCTTCATGCAGGCGGGCTTCATGTTGCTCGAGGCGGGCTTCTGCGCGCACGCGCGAGACGGTCAACGTCCTGCTCGAGGGCATCGTCGACACGTGCCTCTGCGGCATCCTCTTCTAGGCGTGGGGCTTCGCCTTCATGTTCGGCGCGGGCAACGGCTTCATCGGTCTATCAGTACTTCTTCCTCCAGAACGCGCCCGACACCTACGGGACCACCGGCGTCGCGTTCCTGGCGTTCTGGCTCTTCCAGTTCGCCTTCGCCGACACCTGCAGCACCATCACCTCGGGCGCCATGGTCGGCCGCACCGGCTTCGTGGGCGACCTCCTCTACAGCTTCGGCGTCAGCGGCTTCATCTACCCGATCATCGGCCACTGGGCCTGGGGCCCGGACGGCTGGCTGAACACCATCACAGCCGGCCGCGTTCCACGACTTCGCCGGCTCCACGGTCGTCCACACGATCGGCGGCTTCATCGCTCTCGCCGGCGCCATCGCCCTCGGCCCGCGCCTCGGCCGCAAGTTCAAGCGCGACGGCGGCGGCCCGCATGCCCGGCCACGACATGACCATCGCCGCCGTCGGCGGCGTGATCCTCTGGTTCGGCTGGTACGGCTTCAACCCGGGCAGCACGCTCTCGGCCATGGACTGCCAGGGCATCGCCCGCGTCGCGGCCAACACCACGCTCGCGGCCTGCGCCGGCGGCCTCACGTCGCTCGCGTTCATCTATCCGCGAAACAAGATGTGGGACTGCGGCATCACCGTCAACGGCTTCCTCGCCGGTCTCGTCGCCATCACCTGCCCCTGCTACTGGGTCTCGCCCGATCGGCGCGATCATCGATCGGCGCGGTCGCCGGCGTCGTCGTCATCCTCGCGATCGACCTCATGGAGTGGCTCCGGATCGACGATCCCGTCGGCGCCGTCGCCGTCCACGGCTTCTGCGGAATCTGGGGAACGCTGAGCCTCGGCCTCTTCGCGTGCGGAAAGTACGGCGCCGCCGGTCCGACCGGGCGCCGACAACTCTCCGGCCGCGGTCGTTACTGGCCTCTTCTACGGCGGCGGAACCGCCCAGCTCATCGGGCAGGCGATCGGCAGCGTCGTCATCACGGCCGCGACGTTCGCGGTCTCGCTCGCGATGATGTTCGCGCTCAAGAAGCTCGGGACCCTCCGCGTCTCGGAGGAAGGGGAGCTCGAAGGGCTCGACCGTACGAGCACGGTGGGGGCGCCTATCCGGAGCTCATGAGCGGCGTCGGGTACTCCGCCCCCGAGGCGGCTCCGAGCGGGAAGACGATGGCCAGCGTCGTCTCCGCCGCCTCCGCGGAATAACGCGTTCCCGCGCGCACCCTGGCGCCTACCTGCCGCGTCCGCGTGGCGGGTAGGCCCGGGGGGGCGCAACGCGCCGGGCTTCGAGAATGCACCCTTCGCGGAGAGGAGAATCATGCTCCAGCGCCTATCCTCGTTGCTCTTCGGCCCGCCGAAGGACGTCCACGACGCACACACCTTCCACAGCCTCTCGCTCGTCGCCATGCTCGCCTGGGTCGGGCTCGGAGCGGACGGGCTCTCCTCCTCGGCCTACGGGCCAGACGAAGCCTTTCGCCAGCTCGCGAAGAAGGGCGACAACACCTCGCTCGCGGTCGGCCTCGCCATCGGCACGGCGCTCACCGTCTTCATCATCTCCTACGCCTACTCGCGAATCATCGAGCACTTTCCGTCGGGCGGAGGAGGCTACGTCGTCGCCACGAAGCTCCTCGGCGAGCAGTTCGGTGTCGTCAGCGGGAGCGCGCTCCTCGTCGACTACGTCCTCACCATCACGACGTCGATCGCCTCGGGCGGCGACGCCATCTTCAGCATGATCCCGCGCCACCTCTTCGGCGCGGCGGCGGTGAACGTGCCCGCCGAGAGCGACATCGGCACATGGCTCGACCCGGTGCAGCGGGTGAAGATCGCGATCGAGATCGAGCGGATCGTCGTTCTTGACGCTCCTCAACATCCGCGGCGTGAAGGAGTCGGTCAGTCGCATTCTTGCCGATCTTCATGCTCTTCGTCGTCACCCACGTCGTGCTGCTCGCGGTCACCATCTTCGGCCACTTCGGGCGACATCGGGACGCTCGCGCACGCGACCACGGTGAACTACTCGGCACACCGTGAGCTCGCTCGGCGCGATGGGGGCGCTCCTCCTCTTCGTCCGCGCCTACTCGCTCGGCGGCGGCACCTACACGGGCATCGAGGCGGTCTCCAACGGCGTCCAGATCATGCGCGAGCCGAAGGTGCGCACCGCGCAGCGGACGATGGTCCTCATGGCCGCGTCGCTCGCGATCACGGCCGGCGGCATCATCCTCTCGTACCTCCTCGTCCACGCCATGCCCGAGGAGGGCAAGACGATGAACGCGGTCCTCTTCGACCGCGTCGCCGGGAGCTGGCACATCGGCGGCGTGGCACGTCGGCGTCTGGTTCACGCGAACGTCGGCCTCTTCAGCGAGGCGGCGCTCCTCTTCGTGGCGGCGCAGGCCGGCTTCGTTGACGGGCCGCGCGTGATGGCGAACATGGCCGTCGACTCGTGGCTCCCGCACCGCTTCGCGGCGCTCTCCGAGCGGCTCAGCATGCAGAACGGCGTGCTCCTCATGGGCGGCACGTCGATCGCCGCGCTCCTCTACACGCACGGCGACGTGTCGAAGCTCGTCGTCATGTACTCGATCAACGTGTTTCTCACGTTCTCGCTCTCGAATCTCGGGATGAGCCGCTTCTGGATCACCGACCGGAAGAAGCACCCCGACTGGCTCAAGCACCTGCCGGTGCACCTCATCGGCCTCGCGCTCTGCGTGACGATCCTCGATCGTCACCTGCTTCGAGAAGTTCGCCGACGGCGGGTGGCTCACGCTCGTCATCACCGGGCTCCTCGTCGTCTCTGCTTCGCGATCCGGAGCCACTACCGCACCGTCGTCGAGGCCATCCGTCGACCTCGACGTCGAGCTCCCCGATCCGCTCGAGGACCCCAAGATGGCGGCCGCGCTGACCGTGGTCGCATCGCGGCGAGCGCACCGGGAAGGCGACGCGATCGACCCCGCGCAAGCCGGTCGCGATCCTCTTCGTCGGCGGCTACGGCGGGCTCGGTCGGCACGCGCTGTTCACGCTCCTGCGGATGTTCCCGCACCATTTCAAGGGGGTCGTCTTCTGCTCGATCGCGATCATCGACTCGGGCAACTTCAAAGGCGTCGAAGAGGTGCACGAGCTCGAGGAGCGGACGCGGGCGCAGCTCGAGAAGTACGTGCGCCTCGCCGCCGGCGCTCGGGCTTCCGGCCGAGAGCGCGTTCGCGACGGGGATCGAGGTCGCGGTCGAAGCCGAGAAGCTCGGCAAGCGAGCTCATCGCGCGCTTCCCGCAGGGGCTCTTCGTCGCAGGCCAGCTCCTCTTCGACGAGGACTCGACGTTCAACCGCATCCTCCACAACGAGACCGCGTTTCTCATCCAGCGCCGCCTGCAGCACGCCGGCATCCCGATGGTCGTCCTCCCGGTCCGCCTCGCGTTGGGGTCGCGCGCTCGGCTGCTGGTGACTTCGCTCGCGGGGGAGACGACCGCGACGTAGGCCAAACGGCGCCGCGCCGCTCGACCAGAAGCGACGCGGTCACCGTTCACATCGTTGAGGTTCCTCGCCTCCGAAGGCGGCCGGCGCGTTGCGTCATGTGGCGCGAATGTCGCTGAAGAGTCGGGCGCCGCCCTTCCTGCCCGGGCGGCACGGCTCTCTCGGCGGAGGGGACTCCGCTCCTGCGCCCGGATGCCGCGGAAATCCGGCGCGCGCCGACAGTCGCGCCGGCCGGCTCGCGAAGGGGGGCCACCCCTTCCCGAGGCACGCGACTTGCTCGGTTCCGGGGGGTGAATTCGGGTGGAGGCGGGAGGGGGAAAAAGGAAAGGGAGGAGCGGAACCCGTCGCCCCGCCGTTGCGACTCTGGAATGAGGCCGCGAGCTTGGCGAGTGCTCGTCGTTGACGACGATGTCGATAGTCGCGAGGCGGCCGCGGAGTGGTTGGCGGTCGCGGGCTTCGACGTCTCGGAGGCCGGCAATGGGCTCGAGGCGATCACGGACGCTCTGCGGCGAAAACCGGACCTGATCCTCATGGACCTCGAGATGCCGGAGATGGGCGGTCTCGAGGCGATTCGGCAGCTCAAGTCCGATTGGCGCACGCGCGCGATTCCCGTCGTCGTTCTCAGCGCGAACGAGAGCGACGATCACCTGGAAGCGCGACGCGCGGGATGCGCGGCGAGTCTCCTCAAGCCATGCGATCCCGACCAGCTCGAGAATACCTTGCGCGCGCTTCTGGACGCTTCGTCACAAGGCGCCCGTACCACGGGCTAGGCGTCGAGCCTCCTGCTCGAGGCTCACGGAGAGCGGAGCGATTGAGCGACCGGACGTGCTCGCGTGCGTCCCTACCGCTTCACCGAAATCACCTCCATCCCGAGGAAGTACCGCTCACTGACCCCATATGCCCGCGGCTCGAACCCGTGCTCCTCGAGGAGCGCGTAGAGCCGCCTTCGTCCGAAGTTGTGAAAGTGCTCGAGCTCGGCCCAGTACGGGTTCGTCCCGAAGTGGTCATTCGAGCGCCAGGCGAAGCACTCCGTATTCGGCATCGAGACGAAGAGGAGCCCGCCGTCGGCGAGGAGGCGGTGGGCGGCGGTGAGGCCGTCCTTCGGGAACGGCATGTGCTCGAGGACGTCGGCCATCGATACGACGTCGAAGGGGGGAGCCTCGAACGTCGCCATGTCGGTGTGCTCGGCGCGAAAGCCCATCGCGACCATCGCGCGCACGGACGCGGCCCGCAGATCGATCCCGGTGACGTCGAAGCCGTGCTCGTCCGCGGTGGCCATGAGCAGACCGTTGCCGAAGCCGACGTCGAGCCAGCGCCCGCCCAGGTCCGCGCGGTGCTGGGCGACGGACGCCACGATCCGGGCGTGCAGCACGCGCAGGTTGTGATCGAAGCTCCACCCGGGCGATTGAAAGGGGTGGACGCGCTCGAATAGGATCGCGAGCGCCTCGTCCGTGAAGTACCCGTTGACGAAGACGTGAGTGCACTCCGCGCACTGCATCCACCGGATCGTCGGCGGGAGGCGAGGGTCGTAGAGGGCATGACCGCGACAATCGTCCTCGCGCCGGAGCGCGAAGCGGGGAGAGGCGCAGAGGGGGCACGCGGCGTACGGGGTGCGCATCGATCGTCGCTGCCAGGGTATCGCGGTCGGCGGGGAAGCGGGCTTCCTCGGCCATCGCGGTCATGCGCTGGCGCGGATTGGCTCACGCCGCCGCGCACAACGGCTCGATTGGAGGGACTTCGCGCAGGCACGTCTCGTGCTCTCGGAGAGCGAATGCCTCTTCGCTTTCCCCGGCTGGCTGGCTTCGCTCGCTTCGCCGCTCCCGCCGCAGTCTCTCTCCTCGCCGTGCTCCCCGCGTGTGGAGGTCAATCCCTCGGCGGCGCGTCCGTCGTCTCGAACGCGGACGGCGGCACCGGAACGGGCACGACGATCGGCTCGCCCGCGACGTGCGCGCAGGAGGTCACCGAAGCGGAGGCCGCGCTGGCGAAAATCCCGATCGTAGAGAGCTGCCAGGTGGATACGGACTGCGCCTGGGCGCCGATCGCGACCTGCCTCTCCGGCGGATGCGGTGGGTTGATCGTCAATCAAGCCACCGCCTCCGCGCTCGCGCCCGCGGTTGCGCAGGTGAACGCGACGATCTGCACCGCCGCCTGCACTCCGATCCCACCGCCGTGTGTCGGGACGGTCGGGGGGCCGGCGTGTCTGAACGGGACGTGCCAGGACGGCGTCCCCACGGCGTGGACCTCGCTCCAGATCCAGTCGATCGATGCTGCTGTTGCAGTGTCGCCGGGGGTGCAATTGAAGTGCCCCGGGCTCACCGAGTGCACCGTCTGGACGATCACGCCCGATGGAACGATCGTGAATTCGGGGACCGGCGCCAAGACGCTCTCTGCCGCTGACTTCGCGACGGTCAATGGAATCCTTCGCGGCAGCTCGCTCGGGGCGGAGACACCGTCGTGCGACCCGGCGCCGACCGGCACCCTTGCGTCGGTCATCTTCTCCGTCGAGCGCCCGAACGCGATCGACACGGCGTTCGACGGCACCGGCTGCGCGCTCGTGGGCCCGAGCGGCAACACGCCGCAGACGCTCTACCAGATCGCGAAGAGTTACTTACCGCGACCGATCGCGGCGAGGGGATCTGCGCGTAGCCTCTGCGCTACGTTTGGGAAATGCTCGCGACCGACTCGTCTCCCGCTCGCCTCGATCGCTTCTCTTGCCTCGACTGCGGCGAGCCGATCACGGGGCGCTACTGCGCTCACTGCGGCCAGCGCGCCGATCCGCTTCACAAATCCCTCGGCGAGTTCTTCTCCGAATTCACCGAAGGGCTCACCAACTTCGACGCGAAGCTGTGGCGGACGCTCCCGGCGCTGGTCCTCCGGCCGGGGTTTCTCACCGTGGAGTTCAACGCCGGGCGCCGCACGCGCTACGTGCACCCGTTTCGGGTGTACCTGTTCGTCACGTTCGTCTTCTTCGGGTTGCTCGCGGTGTTCGGGAAGCCAAGCACGTTCGTTCACGTCACCCACGACCACGAGCATGCCGCCGCGGTCCCGGACGCATCGGCGCCGAAAGGGGATTCCGGCGTCGGCCGCCACGGACCCCCTCGCGGTGGGGGCGAAGAAGCTGGAGAAGGCGAGCGAGAAGGAGATGCTCGACCAATTCGTGCAGCACCTCCCCCAGGTGATGTTCGCGCTTCTCCCCGTCGCGGCTCTGTTGCTGAAGCTCGCGTACGCGAGGTCGCGGTTTTACGTCGAGCACCTCGTCTTCGTGACGCACATGCACTCGTTCGTGTTCCTGCTCCTCGGCGTGTTCGTCGTTTTACCGACCCTCCCCCTCGGGATCTCGCAGTGGTTTCCGTTCCCGGTCGCGTACGGGTATTTCGTCGTCGCGCTGAAGCGTGTGTATGGGCAGGGGGTGATGGTCACGCTCGCGAAGTCCGGCGTGCTGGCGCTCGGGTATACGCTCCTCGTCGCGCTGGCGGTGGCGGCGGCGACGTTCCTCGTCATGATGACCCTGTAGCGAGGCAGCGCGCGAACGCGCTAGGGGGATGGCGTCGAATCGCACGCGTCGTCTCACCCGTGCTCGACCTCGTAATAAAGCGGCGCGCGGCTCTCGCAGAACCGCTGGATGACGCGCCGGTCTCCTTCGTCCAGCTCTTCGAAGGCGATCCCGACTCCCGGTGGAGACGAGTCCGAGTTGGCGCGATGCCATCGGACCCGTCCATGTGCGGTGAGCTGTCCGTCCGGGAGGTCGAACAGAACGTTGACGTCGCTGCCGACGGGGAGGTCCCGGTAGGTCTGGACGAAGACCCCGCCTTCCGAGATGTCTCCCGAAAGCCCGGCGAAGAAATGCGACTCCGTCTCGAGCCCGATGGCAACCGCGACCGCGACCCGCGGATGCGCGCGGTGTTCTTCGCCCCGCCGAGGCAAGATTGTGTGAACGCCCGAAGGCGAGCTCGGGGGGGCCTCCGGCGCAGGGGGGGCCGTCGCGAAGAGCTCCGGCGCGAGCGCCTCGACGACCGCGCCGATGGCCTCCTCCGGCGTCGGAAGCGGGCGCGTCGCCGGGGCGGTGTTCGCCTTCCGGCTCTCGCGGCTCTTGCGGCTCTTGCCGCTCTTTGCCTTGCTCCCTTTGCCCTTGTGGCTGCGCTTGCTGCTCATCCTGATTTGCATCTGCAAGAAGCGCGCAGCTCGCGCTAGGGCTGACCGCTCGCGCGCTTGACTGAAGCGGACTCGCCTGCCAGCTACGTCGGATGACTTTCCGAGCTTCGCTCCTGGGTACCGGCGCGCCTTCGCTCGCCGTTCTCGTCTTCGTCGGTGTCGGCTGCGGCGGTCAGGCCGGCGTGGCGGCGGGCTCTCCCGCGAGCTGCGGAGCGGTGACGGCCTCGGCCGACGCGGGGCAAGCTCCGCCCGCGCCGCTCGTGACCCCGACGACGTTGGCCTCCGGCGAGAACAGCCCGGGAAGCCTCGCGCTCGACGCGGCGAACGTCTACTGGACGGTCACCGCGCAATCGAGCCCGGTCAGCGGAGGCGCGGTGATGAAGCTTCCGCTCGCGGGCGGGGCGCCGACGACGCTGGTGTCCGGCCTGTCCACGCCCAAGGGGATCGCCGTCCAGGGGGCCAACGTCTATTGGGTCGAAGGGCTCGAAGACGGCGCCGTGAAGACGGTCCCGGTCAACGGGGGCACGCCCACGATGCTCGCCGCCGAGCAATGGCCGATTGCGATCGCGGCCGATGCGGAGAGCCTCTACTGGACCGCCCTCGGCTCCACGTCCACCTTCGGCGACGGTCGGGTCATGAAGATGCCGCTCGCGGAGGGCACCCCTACGACCCTCGTCGCGGCGCTCAACTCCGCCCCCGAGTCGATCGCGATCAACGCGACCGGCGTTTATTGGGCCGACACCGACGCGAAGGCGATCATGCGCGTTCCGCTCGCGGGGGGCGCGGCGACGGTCCTCGCCGGTGCCCAAGTCGCGCCGACGGGGGTGAGCGCCGATGCGGCGAACGTCTACTGGACGAACGACGCCGGCGAGGTGCTGAAGGTGCCGTCCGGCGGGGGAGTCGTGGTCACCTTGGCGTCCGGCCGCAGCCTGCCGCTGGCCACCGCGGTCGATGCCACGAACGTGTACTGGTCCGAGTCGGGGACGATCGGCGGGGGAAATGTCGCGTCGGTATCGATCTGCGGCGGCACGGTGACCACCCTCGCCACGGCGCAGATCGGCCTCGGGACGGGCTTCGCCGTCTCCTCCTCGAAGGCGTACTGGACGACCCAGGGCGGGCTGCTCAGCGCGCCGAAGTAGGGCCGGCGTTCGCCCTCCGCTTCGATCCTGCAGCCTGAAGTCCCATGCGCCGCTCGAGGCGCGCACGACGACGAGCTGCATCCATATCGATGCCATCACGGCGCGCGACCTTGTGCGGCAGGACCCACACGACGCCATGGCCGGGTAGCCAAGCCCCCGTACTCAGCTAGAATTGTGGGAGTGCGCGCTCTCGCAGTCGTCGGCGCTTGCTTGCTCGGCGGATGCGGGCTCGAGCTGGGTGGTCTCGCGGATCCGGGAACGAGCGGCGACGATGGGGCGTCCGAGGGGCGCGACGCGGGGGGCGTCGTGGCGGACGCCGGCAGCGCGAACGAAGACGCCGCCCGATCAACCATCGCCGACGGTGCCCAAGCGCCCGACGCGACCAAGGGCGCGAGTCCCGACGCTGCGGCGGAGGAAGACGCGCAACCGGCGGGGCCCGGCGACGCGCTCCAGTTCGGGAGCGGCGCCTACGTCGAAATCGGCTTGCTGCCGCTCCCGAGCGACTTCACGCTCGAGGCCTGGGTGAAGCCGAGCACCGGGCTAGGCGAAATGGAGATCCTGGCCGAGGACAGGAACGGCCAGACCGCGGGACAGTTCCGCCTCGGCCTCACGTCCGGGAAGCCGTTCTTCATGATGACCGACGCGGCGGGAAACTCGTTCGGCCTCTTCGCCAATCTCACGTACGCGCTCGAAGCGCCGCAAGCGCTCCCTCTCGCGACCTGGTCGCACGTCGCCGTGACCAAGAGCGGCGCGGCCTTCGCGCTCTTCGTCGGGCAAAACCAAGTGGCGACGTTCACCGCGACCGGCGCGCTCGCGGCCGGCGCGCCCACGCTCGACTTCCGGATCGCGGCGCGCGTCGCGCTCGATGGCACGAGCGCCGACAGCCCATTCGACGGGGCGATCGACGAGGTCCGGATCTGGAGCATCGCGCGCGCGCCGGCCGATATCGCGAGCACGATGAGCGAGACGGTGAGCCCCACAAGGCCCAGCCTGGCGGACTACTGGCGGTTCGACGACGGAAGCGGCCTCGCGGCGCTGGACGAAGAGGGGCGGTATCCCGGGACGCTCGTTGGCGGGCCGGTCTGGGTCGTGTTGACCGCGTTCTGAGCGCGCAGGCCTAGGGACCGCCGGCGACGAACCAGGTTCCACCGGCGGCACCATCTCGAGGTGGTGGTACGGATCCGTCGCGTACGAGCCCCAGCGGATCTCCGCGCGCGCGCAGCTCCGGGGCCGGGAGCGGTGACTCCGGCTCCACGAGCCGGAGCTCGATTGCGGCGTGACGGTGGAGCAAGAGGAGATTGTCGGCGGACGCCTGCACGTTCCGATTGCCGAGCACGTCGCGAACCGGCAGGCCGCGCGGCCAGACCGCTCCAGCGTCCCGGAGAGCGCGCCACAGCGCCGGCTCCGTCACGTTCGACCTGGAACCCGGCGGGATGCAGAAGAGCGCGCTCGTCCGCTTCGCCTTCGATTGGGCGCACGGGCGTCGCGAGGTGCATCGCTGCGATCTCCGCCCCGCCTTGGAATGGGCGCCGCGACGCTCCCTGCGGGGTGAAGAGAGCGGTGTGGAGCTGGCGATAGGAAAGCAGGTTGACCACGTCGTCTATCGGCCCGCGGTCGAGCCCCGCGGACCGGATGCGCTCGACGAGACCAGGCGTCAGGCGACCCGAGGTGTAGTTGAAGTCGGCGTCGGCGACGTAGACGAGCCCGCGCTGGGCGAGAAGACGGAGCCACTCGCTCCGCCAGTAAGCGTGATTGTGCGGCGCCAAGAACTCGTGCGCGACATAGGACTTGTCGGACCCGAGGACGAACTGAAGCTCACGCTCGAGGAGCTGGGCGAAGGGGTGCTCGACGCCATGCAAAGACGCCGCGAGCGTCGAGGCGACCTGGAACGCCGCCTCGGTTCGCGCGCGCAAACCGCGCTCGCTCTCGGTCTGCGCGAGGAGGAGACGCCGGACGATGCCGCGAACGTCCCAGCCGGGCCGGCAGTTGTAGTTGACGTAGAGCACTCCGCCCGGCGCGACGTTGGCGGCGCATAGATCGAGGAGACGATTGCGGACCGCGGGGACACCCACGACAGGACGCCGTGGACGAGGACGAAATCGAACGGCCCTCCGATTCGACTCGGGGGTCCAGGGAGCGGATTCGAAATCGGCGCGGAGGAAGCGGAGATTCTCGAGCGCGACCTCGCGCCGGCGAGCGTCGGCCGTTTCGATCGCGTGCGCCGAGCCGTTGACTCCGACGAACGTCGCGTCGCGCCGGTAGAACGCGAGGGGGAGGAGGTTCGCGCCGTTGCCGCACCCGAGCTCGAGAACGCGGTAGCCGTGGAGCGGCAACCTGGGGCCGCCGTGGAGGGCGGAGCAGAGGGCGAGGCGTTCGGGAGCGGTCCACTCGATTGGGCGGGAGCGATAGGGGACCTCGTCGTAGAGGTTGGGGTCGGCGGGCGGGTCGGACACGGGAGGAGCCTAGCGAAAGGAGAGGCGGACCTGCGCGGGAACCTCCTGATCAACCGACCGCCAGGCTCGCCTTCGCGAACACGGTGGACCAGTCGCTCCCGAGCTGCGCGCCGTCGCCGCGCCGCATGTGGCGCCACGTCCGCGTCGGCGGGCCGCCGACCTCCTCCGCGAGCTTCGTCGCCGCCGCGTTCTGGTCGGCCACCAGCCAAGTCACCCTCCCTTCGAAAGGCAACGTCATCGCGCGGCGGAGGAGGGCGCGCGCGACGGAGGAGGAAGAAGCCGCGCAGGGGCCGAACGAGCGCGCCTGCGCGACGGCGTAGCCCACGAGCTCCCCCGCGCCGTCGCGCGCCAGGAACGCGCGCTCCGGGAATTGACCGAGGAGGTGGCGGACGAGGGGCGCCCGGTCGGCCCCGAAGGCGCGTGCGTCGAGACGGGTGAGCTCCTCGACCCTCTTCGTGTCTCCGGCATCGAGGGGATTGACGCGAATGCCCGGGCTCTCTTCGAGGCCTCGTGCGCGCTCGGAATCGATGACGTAGGAGAACGCGAGACCGTCATCCATGAACGACCGGCTGGCGTAGAGAGGCGCACCGGACGCGCTCGCGTCCAGGAGAAGCAGCTCCCGGCCGCTGGCCTCGCACCGGGAGAGGATCTCGTCGAAGACAGCCGCGCCGATGCCCCGTCGCTGCGCCCCGGGCGCGACCGCCATGAGCCCAACGTACGCACAGCGCTCGAACGCCACGAAGCCGCCGACGCCGACCACGCCGGATTCGCCGTTGACCACGACCCACCCGTCGGGCTGCAATGCACAATAGGTCCGGAAGCGCGAATCGAAGGTCGGATTCTCGCCGTAGGCGGAGTTGAGCAGCGCCACCGCGGCGGGGATGTCGGCCGTCGTGACGGTGCGGGGGCGATGGCTCATGGTCGGCAGGTCCCGCCTACCATGGGCGGAAGCACCGCTCCATTGGCCAGGGAAGCGGTGCTCCTCGTCCCGGAGGCGCCTCACCCCCCGATTGTTCGAAAGAACTCCACGCTCGCCGGCAGATCTTCGTCGAGCAGTAGCGCGAGGTCCTCCTCCATCGCGCAGATCTTGAGCTCCAACAGCTCGCGAAGCTCGGGCTCGAAATCGAGGCGCCGGCAGTGGACGATTGCCGCCCGCGATTGGCATGCGCGGCGCTCCAGCGCAGCGATGGCGGTGCTTCGCTCGAGCTGCGCCAGGCGCGCCTGGGTGAGATCGACCCGCATCTCGAGCGCGTCGAGGGCGGTCTCTCGACGACCGCGGAAGAGGCTTCTTCGGACGTTCGGATTGTTCGGGCGGGAGGTTGGGGCGTGCACGTTCTTGCCTCAGGAGGTGGCGAGTCGGTTGAGCGTCGGCCTCCTGCGTTGCAGGCGATGTGCCGCGAGCCGCGCAGCCCAGCGCGGCTCGCCCTTTGCTTATTCGACTCCTATGTCCATGCCCCGTATCGCGATGGTCGTGAGCTCGGTTGGTTTTCATTGGGAAGAAGTCTTCGCCGCGTACTGGGAGCTCAAGCGAGCGCAGTGCATGGTTGCTCTGTATTCGGTCAACGGCGCTCCGGCGCGGCCGGAATCCGCGGAGCCTGGTCGTCACCGGACCGAGCGCGCTCGTCGGGCTCGGAATCCTCCCTTCGATCGCCCCGACGACGGAGAAGGGGCAGGCGCTCCGGAGGGCGCTCGATGAGATCGCGCCGCTAGGGGACCTGGAGGTCGAGCGGGTTGACGCGCTCTACCTCGCGGGGGGCATGGCTGCCTCTTCGATGTGAATCGAAACGAGCGCCTGCACGACGTCATTCGCCGCCTCTACGAGCGCGGGTGCGTCCTCAGCGGCGTCTGCCACGCGACCTCGACCTTTGCGTTCGTCATGAGCCATGGGCGGAGCATCGTCCACGGCCACGCGATGACGGGCTTTCCTCACGCGCTCGACCGGACGCTGATTCCGCTTGGGTTCGTTCATCCGTCGTTCGTGCCGCTGCCGATCGTCAATGACGAGGAGCTCCGGCGCGCCGGGGCGGAGCTCTCGGGGGTGGACGAGGCGAGGGCCGTTCTCGACCCACGGTGGGTCAGAGTTTCGCTTCCGTTCATTACCGGGGTGGGGCCGAAGGCGGCGCGCGGGGTCGCGCGGCAGGTGGTGAAGGCGCTGGCGAAGCGGGCGTCGTATCGGGATGAGGGGGAGGTGGAGGAGGCGCGGATTACGTTGGAGCCGACGGGGTAGGGGGCGGAGAGCGGCGCGACGGGCTCGAGACTAGGGTCCTCTTCGCCCCGTCGAGGCAATGTCGCGCGCAGTATGAACCGGCGATGGCGCGTCCCCGGCTCGGGGGACGCGGGGATGGATAGAGGGAGGGGCAGGGACGGCGAGCGCGGCTATACGAAGCGTCTAGAGTAGCCGGCATGACCTTCGACCCGTATGCGCCCCCCGCGGCGCCGGTGCGCATGATCGAGACGTGCCCGCGGTGCGCCAGCCAGGACGTGCTCACGCCGGAGTTCACGTGGTGGGGAGGCGCGATCGGACCGCGCTTGCTCAACCATCGCGTGTGCTGCGCGTTCTAGAGAAGCCGGCGTTCGAGCAGATTGAGCTGTTCCTCGAGAAGATCCGCGGGATGCTGGCGCGGGCGGGGCGGACGGATCATGCGCAGTGCGCGGCGCTCGTCGTGCGCAGGAGAGCCGCGGGGGAAGCCGAAGTTCCTCTCGTCCTCCGCGGGAAGGTCGAGACGACCGGGCGCTCGACGGTCGAAGTGAACGCGGTGACGCGCGATATGCAGCACAGCTGCTTCGCCGTCCTCGCGCGCAGCGTCGTCGCGCGGGAGCGCGCGATCGATGCGTGGTCCTCGCGCAGCGCGCTCGGGCTGGGGGAGAGCCGGAGCGCGACGAGCCGTCTGCGGGAGCCTTTCGAGGGCCTGGCGCCGGAGGGGTTCGAGGTCTTCGAGGGGGACCGCAAAGGGAGCTTTCGATTGAACCCGCGGGTCGTCGTCGCGGAGGTCGATTGGGACGCGCTCGCGGAGCATCCGGATCCGGGGGTCGCGCGGGTGGCGGCGGAGCAGCGGAAGCGGCGGGCGGGGTCACGGCGGGGCTGAGGAACGACGCTCCCCGCGCGCGGGTGTCCGACCTCTCAGCCGCTCGACCGAGCGGCGAGCGCCGTCATCATCGTCGTGAGCGGCGCGAGCAATTCTCTCGTCGGCGCCATCGGGGGCGTGACGACGACCAGCGCGCGCGTCACCGGCGTCATGATCTCGGTGATGATGCTCATCAAGGCGGTGACGAGCCTCATGACGCCGGTCATCACCGTCATTGCCGCGGTGAGGAAGGTCATCGCCGCCGTCACGACCGCGAGGACGTGGGTGGTCGGTGTGATGACGGGTGTGATGGCCGTCATCACGCGAATGATGGTCGTCATCGCCTGGCGGATGGTCCTCCGCACCCCGCTCCAGGTGGTCATCACGCCGGCGGTGGGCGCCGTGACGCGCTTGATGGGAGTCGTCACGCCGCTCGTGAGGCGCGTACGCCGCCGATGACTCCCCATCGCGCGGTGGTGGCTTCATGACCGCGGTGATGGCGGTCGTCACGCGGCTGACGAGCTTCGTCACTCCGGTGATGACGCTCCGGCTTTGCCTCAAAATAACGGCGCGTCGGTTCGCTGCCCCAGAAGTTCTACCGCTGCCTCAGAAGTCGCCTCGATTCTTTTCGTTGAGCGCGTTGTGGGATGCGGCCATCGGTCGCGCCCGACGCTTCGGTTGGACGGGGGGCGACGGCGGCGGCTCCTTCGATGGCGACGGCTTCGGCAGTTCGAAGCGTCCCAGTTCGCGAGCGACCCCTCTGTCTCGGAAGGAGACGGCAAGAAAGGCGCTGCCCAATTCGCGAAGGCGGCCGCCGGCTACCATGACGGCGAGGGACACGGCGTGAGTCTCGATAACCTTCGCGACCGATTCGCCATCGGCAAGCGACAGTCGCACCTCCCGCGTGATGACGCCCTGGAGCACCGCCCGGAGATGCTCTTCCGTCGCGGCGTCGAGCGCAAACGAGGCGAGCCCTTCGGAGACTCCCACGAGGATGACAGCGTTCGGACCCACGAACGGCCTCTAGAATGTCCGACGAGCGCCGGCAACCTCTCCTCGCGACGATGCCACTCGACCTAGGCGGGGCGAAAGAGATCGCCAAGATTGACCCCGTAAGCGAGCGCCGTTGCGGTGAGGGTGGCGATCGTCACGTTCGCGCCACCGTTCTCGAGACGAGCGAGGCTCACCGGATGGATCCCGATGGCCTCGGCCGCTTGAGCTTGGGTCATGCCGCGCTGTGTACGGAGTTCCCGAAGTCGCAGGCCGAGGCGCCGCTTCTCTTTCCGGATCGCATCCGCGACGCCCTTTCGGCCGTGGACCTCGGAGCGGCCGTGGTCGAACGAAGACGCGCGCGCCACGCGACGGGCGTACGAGACGGTGGCTGGAAACTACATAGCTCAAGAGCTAAGTTGACGGGTCAAGGGGTGCCCAAATGAATGTGTTCCGTCGCGCATCGTTCCGTCTCGTCGAACTCACGGCTGTCTTGCTCGCGGCATGCGCGCCGGTGCCGCAAACTCCCGCGAGTCCCGCACCCGCACCCGCGGCGACTGATGACTTTCGTGGACGCCTCGCGGTCGGGTGCAAGAGCAAACAGGAATGCGATGCGCTCGTGGCCGAGGCTGACGCACGAGGCGGACGGTGCGTAAGCGCCCCGACCGGCGACGATTGCGACCGCCTGCTCCGGGACATCCACGTCGCATCCGTCCTCCAAGCGAACGAAAAGCAGGCCGACGACGCGACGGAACGGACGCAGAACCTCCAGGCGATGCAGGCGCGTTCCGACGCGGAAGCGCAAACACGCGCGGTCGCGCAGGAACAGCAAGCGGCCGACGCAAAAGTCAGCGGGCTGAAGTGGCAGCTCAAGTGGTACCTCGACAAAAAGCCGTACGGACAGACGGTCCACACCGATGGGTCGGTCACGCTTCGGCCTTACCTGGCGAACGAGAAGAACCCCGGCGCGCACCGCAAGGACATCGACGACGCCAAGGCGATCCTTGAACAGATCCGTGCCGCCGACGAAGGTGCCGCGACGACCGCGCAGCCCGACTTCGATTCCTGGTTGACCGAATGGGAGAAATATATCAGCGATGAGGAGACGTGCCGCGCGGCACCAAAATGCCTAGCTGACCGCGTCGCGGTACCCCTCTGCGAAGCCATCGCTGGCAAGCGTGAGGCGCTTCGCGGTATCGCCCAGGAGCGACGCAACCCAGCCGGCGTGGTCAACCTGACGGCTCTTCACGACATGGGCGAGGATGCGCAGATTGACGAGGCCACTATTCAGGAACTGCGCGCGAAATATGCGGCGCTCGTTCATAGAGCGTTCAACGGGTTGACCTGTCCGAAGAAGTGATATCTGGCGCTGAACGCCGAAGAGCGGCGTTCCATCACGTTCGACCCGAAGGCAAGAGCGTGTGGTGGGAGACGCCGAAGGCGAAGTGACGCGCTACTTCTTCGGGGGTCGTTCGCTCGGCGTGGCGGATCGAAGACCTGACATTGGCAACTCGGGTGTACGCGCCTTCTTCGGTTGATTCCGCGCCAGCTCGTCTCTGCTTTTCAAAGGACGTAGTGTGAGTTTAGGTGAAGTCTGTATCGGGACAGCACTCTCGCTAGTGTCCACTCCGGGGAGCACCATCATCTTGTCTTCTTCGAAACGTTCTGCGGATTTGAGCACCTCTTGGCTCAGCGGCAACTCCAACCGCCGGCCGGCTTCGATGATCTCTGGTACGGTGACGATCTGGATCTTGTCATAGCTGCGACCCATCAGTTCGTGACGGTACTGTCCAGCGAGCTTTGCCTCCGCAAGCATGGGCCGGGTCGGTTCTTCGAGGGTGATCAGGGTAGCCATGGCAGCTCCCTCACGATCCATGTCCCCCTTCAGCTTTGCAATGTCACCGCGTCCGACGCCGCCGCTCTTCACTTGGAAGACCATTGTGGCGTTCTCATCTGGAGCAGTGAGAAAGAAGACTGTACCGTCGATGCCTGAATCCGCCCCCTTCTTATCGTTGATTACGCCACGGTTCTTCGTATAGGTGAGCACGGCCCACTTCTCGAACTCCTTTCGCACGCGGTCGTCCTTCTTGTGCGCCAGAGCAAGGGCCGACCTCATGTCTTTCGGCACACCATCCAAAATGACAGCGTCAGCCAGCACCTTCCCGAAATTGTTCTCCAATCGCTTTAGGATCACCGCTATGGCTTGAAAGGTGATGTCCACGCCGATCCACTTCCTGCCAAGCCGTTCCGCGACCGAGATAGATGTGCCGCATCCACAGTAGACGTCGAGCACGACGTCACCCGTGTTGCTTGACGCGAGAATGATACGCTCCAACAATTCTTCTGGTTTTTGCGTAGGGTATCCTAGTCTCTCTTTTGACATTGGGTTCAACGCCGGGATCTGAAATACATCTGTTGGTAGCTTCGTTGTGTCGTCACTAGCAATCCGCGCGCCCTGCGGATTCTGTGCGCGCTTCATTGATTTTTCGGTACGAGCTTCGCGAATGGAATTCGGATTGAATATGTATTTTTCAGACTTCGTATAGAACAGAAGCACGTCGTGCTTCTTCGCATAATGCGTCTTTGATGCGCCGCCCGTCTGATAGTTCCAGACGACTTCATTCTGAAATTCGCCACCACGTGCCACGAAAACGCCATCCATAAGAAGCTTCAGGTAGTGGCTTGCGGATGGGTCGCAATGTAGATACATGCTTCCGGTCTCTTTGAGCGCGCGGTGGATCGCGGATCGCGTTCAGCCGTAGCGTCATGTTGACGAGATAGCCAAGCAGGCTTCCGCGCGTAAGTACGCTTTCGAGCCCTTTGACGAGATTGACAGTCTGCGGGGTAAAAGCGCCAGAATCGTTCGCGAGAATTTCGTTGTAGCCTTCGGCTGCTAGATCGTCCCAAGTCCAGGTATCTACGAACGCTTGTGCCTGGGCATGGTCTTCCGAACCGATGTTGTTGTAAATCTGATTGTAATTGCGCTTCGAGTTGAATGGTGGGTCGATGTAAACAAGATCGACGGACTCGCTCGGAATGTGCCGAGGGTGGCGCAGAACGTCGAGGTTGTCGCCGTAGTAGAGTTTGCCCGTCATGAGCGGGATCATCGGCGGCCATGCGCGCGCACATGTAGTTTGGTGTGGTGATATTATTTCGCTCGTTCTCAATAGGCGATTTTCCAGTGTGAATTTTGCGGTTGGTCTGATGTTCAAAGTCATCAGTTTCACTAAGTATGATATGCGCGTCATACTTAGTAGTGAGTAGTTGGCCGGGGCGTATTGCCCTCATGGCGGGTAAGTGGCGTAAGGCCGAGGTCCGCCACGCGACCCGCCGCCCGGGCAGGCCCCACGGCCAGGGGCGAGCCCGGCGGTTCAAATTGACGCCTCACGACACCCTGACGGGTCGACGCGGGCGGCCCATGCGGCGGCGGGGCTAGCCTCGCGTTTCATAGGGAAGGGTGAGCGCTGACGATGCCGCCGACCAGGCTTGCAACGTATTTGTCAGGTGTACCCTCGACGCCGATCTGCCCGTCGCCCTTGTAGTCGCGAAGCCCCCAATACGGAGGCGACGTGACGCAGCAATGGACCGACGCATTGGGCAAAGTACGACGCGTCGCTAGCGCGTTGACCGTAGTGACGGTCACGATGTCACCCGGGCGCACTTTGACATATCGGCGGAACAGGTCACGAACGCTACTCAATTACGCCGGGGCAAGTGGTGTCATATAAATCGCCCCGATCGCGCGTCGCGTTCGGTAGCGCGCTCAACCATCGGGCTCGGGGCCTCGCCCACAGTGCGGGCACGCCCCAGGTATTGGAAATCGTCCCGCCAAGACGTCGTTGACGCCGACCTTGGCGAGCTTAGCGACGCGGAACGCAACGAGCGGGGTGACGATCCTCCGTCCGCTCATCACTTGCGTCATCGTGTTCTCAGCGAGGTCGAGCGCCTTCGCGACGTTCCCCCATCGGCCCATGCGGCTTCGGAGAAATAGAAGCGCCGTGCGCACGTTCTTCTGTTCATCGACGGTAAGGTCGCTCATTTCCGCTGCCAGAAGGTCGGTTCGATGCCGAGTTGGTTGAACGCCTGAACCAAGCAGGACAGGTTCTGGCACAAGCACTTCAGCAGAACTTCGTTCACTTGGGCGGCCGGCAATTTCGAACGGACGCCCGGACCGAACTTCCGTTTGATCGCGCTGAACGTCGCCTCGACGTTCGATCGGCGATGATAGTGCGCCAGGAATTCGTCCCGACGGAACGAAGCGTAGTGCCACATGCGCTCCCACGCGGGCGACCCGGTGCTGACCGAGTTCTCCTTGAACGGAATGAACGGGACGGCGCCCACCCTTTCGATCGCGGCGAGATTCGCATGGGAAAGGTACGCCTTGTCGGCGCTGACCTCGTCCATCTTGAATCCGTTTTTTGCCGTGGTCCCCAGGAGCTGTTCAAGCATCACGACGTCAGCGACGCTCGATTCCGTCACTTCCACGGCCGTAACGACGTTCGTGAGCGTCCCGCACATCGCATGCGCCTTCACGAACCGTCGGTATTTCCGCTCTTCGCCGTATCGATGGTCGAACCACCGCTCGTAGGAAGTCGTCGAGAAGCCCGTGCCATCCGCCGCGAACGTCTTCTCGACCGCGGCGAGAGGCCGCGCAGACTGTTCAACCAGGCTCTTCAACAGTGGCGCAAGATCAGCCCGGTCCATCGCGCGAAACAGAGAATTGTAGGACGGCGCCACATGCTCATCGTCCGCGCTGGCGCGAATGTCAGGCGTGGCGCGACGACCGCTCATCGTGGTGTAGACCTTCAGTGTTGCCGCGAAGATAACGTCGGCCAACGGCAACCGCGGGCGCCCCATCCTCTTCGGCTCGGGCTCCGTGATGCCGTTGCAAAGCTCGCGGAGAAGAACCTGAAGGTGGTCCTTCTCCGTCGTTTGCGCGCGGTTGTACGCGCTCCAGTTTTGTCCGTACGTAAGTCGTACGGCTTCTGTGACCACAGTTCGTTCCATCCGCGAGGTCCCGCTCTTCGCGGAAATGCTCGACGGCCCACATGTGCTTGCAGCGGATCATCCGCTCTTCGTGATCTGGGCACGTGCAGTGACGCTCCTCGACGTCGACGACGTAGGAGGTGCTGCCGTTCGCGCTCGGGACGAAGTAGCGGCCGCCCGCGATGTGCCGGATGTGGCCTCGCTTCGCTTTTGCGAGCGCGAGGCCACGTTCCTGGCGGGGGTCGATCGCCTTTCCGGGAGCCATCGGACTAATGTAGCAACATTAGTCGTTCGGTCAAGCCAGCGAGGCCGTTGACGCGTGGGCTGATGTTGCTACTTTGGCCGCATGCCCGAGGCGAAAAAGCGACGGAAGCCGCGAGCTTTGAGGAAAGAGGAATCCATTCGCATCCGGGTCTCGGATGCGCAGAAGAAAACTCTGACGGATGCCGCCACCCGTGCGGGGCTTGGCGTCTCGTCGTGGCTCCTCATGCTCGGGCTACGCGAGGCAAAAACCGAAGGGGGTGGCGACTAGGTCATGTGGCATCATCATCGCCACCCCCATATTTCGTCAGCGCCACTCGGCTAGGCGCTCAGATTTATTATGAGAATCCGTGTCACGGTCTACCTCCAAGCACACCAAATGGGACGCCAAGACGGCGGGTGTGTTAGACGTGTCACCACGCTCTCGGTGAGAGGTTACGTGGTGACGGGTCACACCGTCTGACGTGATGAAACCCCGGTCTGCAAACCGGGGTTTCGTCGTTTGTGAGGTCTAGTTGGTCGCGGTCTGAACGCTCCGGCCTGGTTCGGACTTGAACGCGATGGTGAGCGCGTAGAGTGCGCCTCCGTGCGCTCCCGTCCCACGGACGGTCATGAGACCATCTCGCTTCATTCGCATGACCTCGGAAGCCAAACTCGTCTTTTGTACGGACATCACGCGCATGATCGCGACGTGAATTTCTCCGGTGGTGAGGGCCGCGCCACCCTCGAGAACCTCGCACACCCCTTCACGGATCGTCTTTCCCGGTCCGGCTCCGTCGGTTCCGGGATGCCACTTCATGTACGTGCGCTGGACGTTGTTCGCGAACGCGAGATTGATGGCGACCTCATCCTTCGTTAGGCCCGTCGACCTGGCGACCGCCGCCGTCGTCACTCCTTCCGGATGCGAAAGCACGAACGCTTGAGCGGCCGTGATTGGCGTTGGCGCTTCCGGTAGGGGTCTCGGCGCCTCTGGCGGCATAGCGCTGGGCTCCGTTCGAGAGACACTGGGCGGAGACGGAATCGGGGACGCTGACGCGTTGACCATGATGCGACCCCACGCGTCGGCACCGATCAGCTCGGTCAGGCACTCACCGACAAACTCCTCGAACTCATCCGGGCTCAGTTTGTCAGCCATCTCCCTGACCGCTTCGATCCGGCGACGGCGGCCGGATCGATTGTCATGGCGACGCAAGAAGTCTTGGAGGCGCCGCAGCTCGTCGAGGTTCGAAGTCACGAGCCATTCATAGCGTCACGCTATGAATCTGTCTCGGAAGACGGCCGACGATGCCACTTGAGTTTTTTCTCGAGGAATTCGCTGATCTAGTGGCGAAAACGCCTGCCTCAAAAGTCTTCCGCCTGCCTCAAAAGTGCCTTCGCATGGCAACTTATGAGGCAAAGCCTGACGCTCCTCACGCGGATCATGACGCCCATGACCCAGTCCATGAAGGTCATCTGCGCGGTCATGTGGGTCGTGACGTGGGCGAGGATGCACATGACGAAAGTGACCACCGCCGTCAAAACGGCCCTCTGACCCGCGCCGCCGACGCGTGCGGCGCCTCGGGGAGACGTGGCGACGCTCTCTGGCTTCTCTCTGGCCTCTCTCCGGCCCGGCGAGCCCCGCTGCAACTGCTCGACATCGCGAATCTATTCGCGGGCCGATCAAAAGAGCGGCGCGAGAGAGCCGCGAGAGCGTCGGTTTTCTTAACAGGGTCAGTACCGGCGAACGAAACCGCGAACCCGGAACCCCGCGGCCGGCACGGAGCCCGTCATGTCCCTGTCCACCCTCCTCAATCCGATCAAGGCGTCGCTCAGCGGCAGCCGCAACGGCAACGACCGCATCTACGCCGAAGCCCGCGGTCGCTACCGCGTCCTTGCCCGTACGAGACCGTCGGCGCGGCGCTCGCCGTCCTCGATCGCGGCTCGCGCGCGCCGGTCGCCGAGCGCGACGCCGTTCTCGCCGTGATCGTCACGGAGCTGCAGCGCTCTTCCAGCGCGCTCTGGCAGTCGCTTCTCCTCGCCTCGTTCACGCCGACGTTGATCCGCCTCCGGGCCCGACTCGGCCGCAGCCCGTGTCCGGACCTCGACCAGAGCGTAATCGTCGCGTTCCTGGAGGCGGCGCGCGGGCTCACCTTCCGCGCGTACGTCGCGCGGAACCTTTACCTGGTCACGCAGGCCAGCCTCTTCGCCGCGCGAAAGCGAGAGCGGCGGGCGCCGGAGATGCGCGAGCTCGACGAGGAGACGTACCTGCCTCAAGGCGAGCTGTTTCGGGTCGAGGCGCACGAGCGCGCGACGGCGGCGGAGGTCCTCCGAATCATCGAGGCCGAAGGGGGGGCGGAGCTGCGCGAGCTCCTGCTCGCGACGTTCGATAAGCAGCAGTCGGTCAGGGAGCTCGTGGACCGCGTCTACGCCGGTCAAGACGACCGCGCCCGTGCCCGCGCCGGCAAACGCCTGCTCCGCGCCCGAATGAAGGTGCTCACGAAGCTCCGCGCTCGGATTGAGCGCCGCGAGCGCGCCGCCGCGGGCGCCGCCTGAGACCGAGAGAGCGCCTTCGTTCTCTTCGCGCTTCTTCGGGCTTCTCTCATCGCTTCTTCGTTTCTCGCTTCTTCGACTCCCGTTTCACTCATCCACCCAGAGGCCACCGTGACTACCAAGAAGACCGTTTCGCAAACGCACGCCACGTCGTCTCACTCCACCTCTTCCTCGAAAAAGGGCTCCCCCAAAATGACCACCTCCAAGACTGCAGCGCACACTCACTCGGACTCCACCGCCTCGTCCGTCCAGGCGACGGTCGTTGCGCCGGCGAGCGCGATCGTCGTTGCCCCCACGGCGGTCGCTCCGGCGACGTCGGCCGCGACCGCCACGACGCCGGCCTCGCCGATTCTATCTCACCCCGCCCCCTGCAAACGCGGTCATACCGCCGGTCCCCTCGAGCTTCGTTCCCGAGAGCGGGACGAGCTACAGCGGGGTCACGCCGAAGAAGGCCGAGCTCGTGACGCTTCCGCTCGCGGTGAGCGACCTGCAGAAGTTCTCGTCGTATGCCCAGGTCGTCGGCGCAACGGCGCCTCCGTACGAGGAGATTGTCGCAGATCTTCGAGGTGACGAATCAGTGGTCGTCGATGCGCACGGCCAGCTCGGCCTGGGACGCGTATTGCCGTGACCAGGAAGGGATCTGCTGGCTGATCATGCGGCCGGCGATGGAGTGCGCTCAAGTCGTGCATGGACTTGGCGGTCGCGCGAGATCCGTCCCTCCGCGCCAAGCTCTCCGGGCTCTCCGCGATGCTCGGCGTGAAGGAGGCGATCGCGCGAAAGGGGGCGTCCACGAAGCGCGCGAACAAGAAGGCGGAGGCGGAGGGGAAGCCTCCGACGCATGGGCAGGTCGGGAAGACGCGGCAGAAGAGGGCGGAGAAGGCGCTGCTTGCGTCGGTGGGGGCCGCGACGACCGCGGCGGCGGCGCCGAGCGCGGGAGGTGCGGGGGCAGGGGCGCAGGCGGCGGGTGCGGTGGGCGCGGCGGCGGTCGTGCCGGTCGTTCCGGTTGCGGCGGCGGTGGTGCCGGCGGCTCCGGTGGCTGCGGGGAATGGGGGGAGCGGGGGGGGAATGCGATCGCGGGGAGTGGGGTTGCTGGGGTGACGAACGGCGTCGGGCACTGAGCTGACGGTGGGGAGGCCCCCTCGGTCCGGGGTGGAGCCGAGGGGGGAGGGGAATGAGCCCGGACCCCGCGGCCGTCAGTCGCTCGGCCATTGTCCGGTCGACATAGGCCGTCCACTTGTGACCATCGAACGAGTGAAGTCGCTTCAGCCCCATCGTCCAGAGGCAACCGTCTCCGACGGCGAGCTTGACGAACTCGGGAGCCTTCTTGAGGCCGGTCTCGACCGGGTCACAGGCCCACTTGGTTGCGCCGAACACGAGACCTCTGCAAGGTCGTTGCGGACTTTCCCGCGCGATCAGTCAGAAACTAAACTCCCTCTTCCACCCTTCATTCCCCTGCGCCGCCAACGCGCCAATTTGCCCCCTCTGCATTGCGGTAAACGCCCGCGTCGCGACGGTCATCGTCGCGCCCGTCCGGATCGACAAGAGCAGCGACAGCAAATACCGACGTCGCATCGGAAACTGCGTTAGTCCCCGCGCGAAGCCGCCGACCGCGTGGCGAGCACGCCGCCGAGGTGACGTCGCTGCGGGTCGAACCGCGTCCGCGCCGTCTTCCACCAACCCGAGACGGCCTCCGGATCGAGCGTCGGTAGCCCTTCTTCGGCAGGTGGGACGAGGTCCGCGTCGAGGTCGTCCTCTGCCAGTGGCGGGAGCGAGCGCTTGGCCTCCTCGTCTTCTTCCGGCGGAGGGAGCTCGCCGTTCGTCTCCGGAGCGGGCTTCTCGGGGCGGACGAAGGCGTTCACTTCCTCGCCGGTGATCGTTGAGATCGCCTCGCCCGCGAGCTTCACCGTGCGTTCGTCCTTCGAGTGGGTGTGGAAGACAAGCGCAGGGATCATTCCCACGTTTCCGCTGTAGCCGATGGCCCGCAGCGCCCCCGGACGATGTGCGTCGGAATCGAGCTGCTGCGCAAGGCGCTTGTGTTGCCCCGGCTCTCCGAGGCCGGCGAGGAGCGTCATCGCGAGCGGGTGAGGCTCCTTCGGGTCCAGCGCGAGCGACTGACAGAACGCCCACCCCGGAAGCGAGCCGTGGTGAAGTGAGGTGAGGAGCGCTGCGTCGCGCACGAGCGGGTCCGGGTGCTCGAGCAGGGTCGAGAAGGCGCGGCTCGTACGGCAGGGGCTCGGCGCGGTACAGCGTTCGCAACGCGGCGACGACTTCGCGCGGGTTGCCGCTCTGGAGCGACTCCGCGGCGGACGGCACCGTGAGCCCGCAATCGGCCGCCAGCTCCAGGAGCGAAACCCGGTCCTCGGCCGGCTCCCGGCGCGCCAGCCCCTGCAGGATCCAAGCATCGAGCTTCCCGCCGGCCGCGAGCGAACAGCCGCGAATTCCCGCGCGCGCCACCGCGGGCGACTTGTGGCGCAAGAACCCGCGTCGCGAGCTCCGCGCGCTCGGCCTCGAGGAGCGCGACCACGATCGCCGCCGCACGCGACGGGGCCAGCTTCTTGTCCTCGAGCGCGGGGAGGAGGAGCTTGTTGAACGACCGGCTGCCCCCCGACCACGAGCCCGTCGATGTGCGCGAGGAGGCGCGACCTCGACCCCCTTCTCGACCTGCGCCAGGGTCACGTTCGTCGCGGAGAGAGCCGACTCGAAACGCTCGAGGAGGAACTCGGCTTCGTCGAGGTGCTCTTCCACGACGCTCGACAGGATTTCACCGTCCGCCTGCATGAATCCGTCTTGCTCCACCGCGCTCTGGGGCAGCGTCATCGACGCCGCGGGAGCGGCTGCGCGACGCTAGCGCGCTCCTTGCGAGGGGGTCAATCGGAGCGCCGAGGCCGAGACGACGCAGTGCGGGACGCGCCGGGACGCGCGAGACGAGCGAGACGAGAAGAAGAAAACGCGGGGAAAAACGAGACCTGTACGGGCGCGCGTCGTCCGTTTGGGTGTCTACGTTCCTTCTCGACACCTAGCCCGAGAGCGTACACTCCTGGGATGGCTACCCGCTCGTTCCCGCTCCCCCCTGCTAGCGCTCGCGCCGAGCTGGCGCACCCCTGCGTCGTCCGGATCGTGGAGGTCCAGGAGGGGACGGTGAGCGTCGAGGTCGAGGAGGGGGCAGCGCCCACGGTCGCGCGGGTCGCTTCGACGCTGAGCGCGAAGCAGCTCGCGGACGCGCACGCCGCGGGACACTCGGCGGTGGTGGTCTTCGAGCGGGGGATCCGAGCCTGCCAATCGTGGTCGGGCTCCTCGCGCCGGCACCGCCCCCGGAGTAAGGCGTCGTCGTCGAGACGCAAGCCGACGAGAGCGACGCGCACGAGCCGGGGAAGGTTCTCCAGGCGGACGTGGACGGCAAGCGCGTCGTCCTGACCGCGGAGGACGAGGTCGTCTTTCAGTGCGGGAAGGCGTCGATCACGTTGCGGCGGAATGGGCGGGTGGTGATCCGCGGGGTGTACGTGGAGACGTACGCGACGGGAACGAACCGGGTGAAGGGGGGGCAGGTGTCTGATTAGTTAACGAGGGGCATGCCGAGTCGAACCGCCCACTAAGCTATCCCACAGGCCCTGCGCTCAGGGCGGCGCCGTGCGGAGTGGCGTAGAGCGGTCCCGTTCGATGTTCACTTATTGTGCCGGGTCAAACATACCCTCCCACTTGCGCCCGTCGAAGGAGTGAAGTCGCTTTCGCCCCATTGCCCAAAGCCGGTCGTCGCCGACCGCAAGCGAAACAAACTCGGGCGCTTTCGTTAGTCCGGTCTTTCACCGCCGACCAGATTTTGCCTCGTCGAACGAGCAGCCTGTCCTCACTCGCAATCTGAATATCTTCGCCGAAACTCTCGACGTCGGAGAAGTTGGAGTCTTCGTGACCCGGCACTTGAATGACGGTCCGATTGTCCTCCTTTGCCCTCGACGAGCGTTCCCTTGTCTCCCACGACAAAGACGTGATCTTTGGATATGCAGCGGATAGCGCTGAGGGCCACTTTCGTCTGAAGAGGAATCTTGGTCCACCTCGCTCCATCGAAATGTGCAGGAACCCTTTCGAGCCCGAGACATAAATGTCTTTGCGGCTCGTTCCGTGGAGACCCTCGAGGTCGAGTGACCGAGTCGTTCCCTTCGCTTCGACGATCCCAGCGTCCATATGAATCCAGCGGCCCGCTTTGCGCTCGTCAAGATTTGGCCGGCAAATCCGCAGACGTAGGGTACCCCACCAATCGCACGCACGAGGTTCGGGGGGCCGAGGTGGCGCTTATTTCGAATCCCCGATCAGGAAGGCGTGACTTTGTGGGGAACCTTCTTGCCACGAGGATACGTCCAGATCTCGCCGTCGCTCCCAACGACCCAAAGGATGCCCAGCGTGACTTGCCGTAGAGCGACCGGGAAAATCACGAAGAAGTCGGTGACCGAATCGATCGCGCGGGGGGTCGTTCGGGTCGAATATCTTCAGGCATGACAACGGTACATCTGGGTCGTCGTCGAACTTATCCAGACTGGCCACCATGACGGCGCGATCGATGGAGGTATCGTAGCAAATGTCGAGATACGTCATCGGCTCGGCCATGTGAGGTCCCCCGTACTGCGCTACGCAGGGCTGCGCCAATCAGGCTCAGCCGTTGTCCGGGTCGATATGCGCCTCCCAGTGCCGGCCGTCGAACGAGTGCAGGCGTTTCAGGCCCATCGCCCACAGTCTTCCATCGCCGACGGCGAGCTTTACGAACTCGGGCGGCTCCTTTAGGCCAGTGTCAACGACCGACCACCGGTTCCCGTGCCGAACGAGGAGCTTCTCCTCGTGGGCTGCGTACATCTCGTTGTTGAAATCTCGATGTCGGAGAAGAGCGAGTCTTCATGCCCCGGAATCTGGGTCACGGACCAGGTGCGTCCATCGCCCTCGACGAACGTGCCCTTGTCGCCGACCGCGACGACGTGGTTTCGGGAGAGGCATCGGACGGCGCCGATGAAAGCCTTGGTCTGAAGTGGGATGCGCGTCCACGCTTTGCCATCGAAATGGGCGAAGAGACCTTCGGATTCCGCTACGTAAATATCGTCCGGCCCGGTTCCGTGCAACCCTTCGAGGTCGATAGACTTCGTCGTCCCTTTGGGCTCGACGATGCCCGCGTCCATGTGGACCCAATTCTTGCCGCGGAGAGTGTAGACCTGCCCAGCGTACCCGCAGACGTAGGGCACTCCAGCGATGAGCCGGATACACGCGGGAGGCCCGAGATGACGCTTGTTTCGTATTCCGGAGTCGGGAAGCTCGGGCTTCGACGGGAACTTTCTCGCCGGGCGGGTACATCCAAACTTCGCCGAACTTGCCGACGACCCAGAGCACTCCGTCCGCGGACGCCGCAGAGCGAGCTAGCATGTCCTTTAGGAGGCGCGCACCGAAGCGCTTCTGAGGAGGGTCATTGGGATCGAGGATCGTGAGGCAGGAGAGCAGGATGTCGGGCTCGTCATCGAACTTGTCGATACTCGTCGCGATTACGGCTCGGTGGATCGAAGAATCGTAGCAAATGTCGAGATAAGTAGTGGGCTCAGTCACTATCGCTTCTCCATTGGCAAATGTGGACCGTAGTACCTGCGGCCCGCTTATTTGGCGCCCTTGACGAACTTGGCGGTAGCAAGGACGCTGTCCTTCAGTTTCCCCTTTTTCGGACAGCTGGCCCGAAGCGGCGCGTCTTTCTTCGTCGGTTTGGGGTGCGTCGCCTTAATGGCGAGCTTGAGGCAATCCAGATCACATTCGTCGAGAACTTCTTCTGTCGCCTCGCATCCGCTGTTACTCGCGTCGGAGAAGCTCCACGTTCCGGTGTCGGCGCCATCGTCATAGCCTGCGATTGCCTCTGCAAGGTCTACGCGCTTGTGTATGCGCCCGTGCTCGGTTCCCTTTGTCTTCGTCTTTCCAGAAACGCAGATGCACGCTGCTTTGTCGGGATCGTAGTTGCTCCACCCAGCCATCGCATTGCCGCCCTCGCCGGCATGCTTGAAGCAATGCTTCGGGATGATGTGGTGGGGAGTCTTCTTCGTGCCATCCTTATTCGGTGGGCAGTGATTCGGGTGCCACGTGGACAGAACGCACTTTCCATCCTCGTCGCCGCACTGCACGGGGCCCTTGGCGAAAGCCGTGGCCATCTTTTGGAGGGCGCCTGCCATCGTGGCGGAGTTCGCGGGACTCCCGCCGGGTCCGCAGTTGTTGAGCATCTGGTCGCCGAGAAGCTGGACGTTCTTCCCCTCGATCGCGACGTCCAAGGAGCCGGGAGCCACGAAGCTAGTCGGGCCCTGCACGTTGCTGGAGATTAGACCGCCACCGGTGCCCTGACTGGCGACGTCTCCCATGGAGTTGAACGTGGCGCCCTGGATTGCAACGGCCGAGCCCTCAATTTTTACGCTTGTGGAATAGCCGCTCGGCGAGTTGCCGCTCTTGCCGATGTTCGGGAGCGGCGTCGGGACGAAGGGGGCGGGCGGGCCCGGCATTTCGGCAAACGTCTGGGAATGGTCGCGGCCGCAATCGCGTTGCTCCCCTCGGTAATGGGGGTCTTCGGAGGATTGACGGCGACGCTCATCGGACTTCTCGGCTTTCTGCAGCTTCTTCCAAGATCACCGCCGAACGAAGACCAGCCTCCGAGCTTCCCCACACGAGCGCGCGGGGGCCGCTTGCATAGCCGCGCGCCCAGGCCCGCGAGGCCAGGATGCACCCGAGCGCGCCTGTCGCGGCTCCGATGTCACCCCAGCAGTGGGCGGACATGCGATAGGCGGTGTTGCGTACGACGTGCCCTGCGCGGAAGAGTGTGAAGCCCCACTCGTCCGTTCGATAGCGCTCGCCATTGATGTCGCAGTACACGTCGTCGGCTGCCTCGCCTGGAAAAGTGGACGAGGCGTTGGCTTGGAGGATGGCTTCCGCGAGACCGTGCCCCAGCACTTCGGCATTCCCTTTGATTCGCCGCGTCTCGACGGCGGACGCGGCCGAGCGAATGCGCGCGATGGGATGTCGGCGCAGGTGCCCCGCGGCGAGCCCACTTGCAACGATGAGGCAGCCCGCCGCCTCTCCCGGGATGAAGCCACTGCGGCTGCGGTGTCCCGCTATCTGCCGGTTCGAATCGAGCCAGGCGATTGTGTCGGGCGAGAAATAGCTGTTGACGCCCAAAACGACGCAGACCTCGGCGCGGCCCTCGGTGAGACGAACGAGCGCCTCTCGAAGGGCGTCGAGCGCTCCCGCGTGCCCGCGAGCGACCACTTCGGCTGGTCGGCTACGCGGGAAGCTCTTCGTGATTCCGCGCGCCAGCCAGGCCGCGTTGGTATCGGTGAATCCTGGTCGGGTCTCTGGAAGCGACAAGAGAGTTTCGACCTGCCCGCACTCTGCCAATTTCTCTGCGATTGGCGCGAGCGCTTCGTCCAACGCGCTCTTGGCGAGGACGGCGAGTCGGCCGCCTCCAAGACGATCCGGCTCGAGCAATGCGTCGAGCCCCGCGCGAAAGGCCTCCCCCTCGCTATCCACCATCGTGGGGTGAAGTTGGATGCGCCGCAATCCAGCGCGTACGGCGGCGGCTGAAGCTAGAGCGTTGAGGCCGAGCGGGGTGCGCGCTCCAGTCGATACGATCGCGACGTTGGCGTTCACCGGACGTATGCCTTCTGTCGAATCTGGGTTTGATTGAGGTATGCAACATCCAGCGGAGCTACCGAGAGCGACGTTTGGTAGACCGCCATGACTCGTCGCACGTCGGGTTCGATCACGACGGTTGCGAGGTGACCTCGATGCTCCTGACTCTTGCTTCCAAAGTTCGTGGTGTAGGCGAAGTAGAGCCGCGGCAGTTGAAAGCGGAGACCGCCGTCCGGCGTCAGGTTGAGCAACTCGACGACCTCGCCGCCGCGGAGCCATCGCTGGGCTCGCTGGTCGAGCGGAGAGCAAAGGGCGTGAACGGGGTCGTAGTCGTCCGGAAGCAATGGCTTCTTCGTCTTGGCCCAGTTCCCGTCGTAAGTTCCGCCAAGGTCAGTCCGTGGAGACCAAAAGCTCGCGATGGGACCGTACCCCGCGGGGCCTACCTTGGATGGGTCTCCGGTCGGGTATTCGATCCGGTGGGCCGGCGTATGGACGAGCGTTGCCGGGTCTACCGCGATCCCTTTACCCACTGGGTTGCGTTCGTCCATCCGGCGTTTCTTGGGGTCGTCATTCGCGAGGTCGGATCCGCCGAAGGCGTGCTCGTACCGGACAGGGCATCGGGTGAAAGGTTGAGCGGGGGTGGTGGAGAGACCTCCGATTCCTTGGAAATAAAGCCGCTCCCCGTGGACGACGAGCTGCTTTGACGCACCGTTGACCCGGAAGATGACATCGACGGAGCTCGCGGGGCGTGCGCCGGGCGCATACGCATGGGCGTTGAGAACGACGTCCGTACCAGGCTTGACCTCCAAGAGATCGGAGTCGTACTTGAGGCTCGACTTCGCCGGGTCACCATGAAATTCCGGAGCGAGCGCCGGAGGGGTCTGCTCCTCGGCAATCTGGAGCGCACCGGTTGGCAGGATGTCGAATGTCGCCTTTACCGCGACGATCCAGACGTGATTCCCGTCTTTGTCCCGGGTCCAGTTTCGCTCAGCGGCGAATGGAGTGCGATTGGCCAGCGCCCACATCGATCAGTACCGTTGTCGGGGCGATGGGCGCGAAGTGGGCTGTTCGAACCCCACGAGCGCGTCAGTTGATTCCAACCTTGCTCCCCTTGACGACGACGTTGTCGCCTTTGAGCGTTGCGTCGGAGCTCGCCTCGAGGCCGAGGGTCTTGCCCTTCACGGCGATGGTGCCATCTTTCTTCAGCGAGATGCTGGCCTCGCCGGTCTTGATCTCGACGTCTCCGTCCTTCGTCATCGTTACGGTTATGTTGTCGCCGACCTTCAGCGCGAAGTCTTCCTTGACGGTCATCGCCATCGCTTTTTCGACGTCGAGCGAGTTCGCGGTGGCGACCTTGACGCTGCGATTGCCAGTCACCTGCACGGTTTCGTCCCCGCCGACGCTCTCGTGCGGCCGCCAGCGACTGTGGTGGACTCGTCGCCGGCTACGACCTTCGTCCGAGCTCCTCCAACGGCGATCGACTCCGCGCCTGCGACCGCGAGGGTGCGCGCCCCGCCAACCATTAGCGAGTCCGCTTGCGCGACCATCCTCGTCGCGTTTCCCCCGACGGTCGTTCGAATCATTCGCGCCGACGCTCGTTGACCGCGCCGACCCCACCGAATCCGTCTGATTCACCCCAATCGTATTCGACTGGTTCCCGTCCACGTTCGTGGTCTGGTCCCCCCCGACGTGAATCTTCTGATTCGCGGTCACATCGATCGACTCGTTGTTCGCGACCGTCCGCGTCCGGTCATTCCCGACGGTGATCAACTGGTCATGCGCGACGTGATCCGTCTGATCATTCCCGATGCTCTCGGTATGATCATTCAGGATCGTCTCATTCATATCCTTCTGCGCATGCAGAATAATCTGTTCACTCCCGCTGCTATTCTCGAACGTAATCTCGTTATACCCGCTCCCCCCCGGTATCCCTCTCACCTTCCAGGTGCTCCGGGTCTGCCCCCCCGGCTGCGCGTACGGCTGCGTCTCGTGCCCGTTGTACAGCGCCCCCACCACCACCGGCCGGTCGATGTCCCCGTCGATGAAGTCCACCAGCACCTCGGACCCCACCCGGTGCGCGGTCCAGAAGCCTTCGTTCGCGTGCGCGTTCGGGGTCGCCATCCGGATCCAGCAGGAGCTGTGGGCGTCGAACTTCCCATCGCGGTCCCACATGAACTGGACGTTGATCTGGCCGTAGGAGTTGACGTTCGGGTCCCCTTCCGCCGGCCCCACGACCCGCGCCGTCTGCAGGCGCGAGCTCGGCTTCAGCAAGCGCTTCGGCCGGAGCGGCACGTCCGCCGGCACGGCGGTGAACCGCGCGAGCGACGTCGCCGCCGTCCCCGCGCTTCCGGCGCCCCCTTCATCGAACGCTCCCGCGACCCCGCCGCCGATGGTCACGTTCGTCACGATCAAGTCGCCGTTGAACCCGGAGTCGTGTGCCCGGTCAGGGTGAACTTCTTCCCCGCGATCAGGCGCATCGTCGTCGCGGTCCCGTCGAAGACCGTCGCGTCGGTGCGGAGCTCCTCGAGCCGCATCGTCGCGCGAGGCTTCCCTTCGCCGTCCGGATCGGTGAAGCCGCCCGGGTAGTCGCGCCACTCGCGGCGGGTCGTGTTCGCCTCGCTCTGCGTGCCGCTCGTCTCCGCGCGCGCGACGAGCGCGACGCGCGGGTTCGTGAAGTCGTAGTCGCGGTGCTCGACGGCGCCGGTCCGGACGCGCTGCTCGCGCTGGATGGTCCGGACGTGCTCGCCGTGGGTGGTGCCGCCGAGGTCGAAGAACGAGATTGACGCCGTCCCGTCGATCGGGAGAAAGCCCTTCGGGCTGTTCGTGAAGACGAGGCTCGTCTTGTCCTTCGTGCTCTCGAAGAAGAACGTGAGCCCTTCGTCGGCCGCGAGGCGCTCGAGGAAGGCGTAGTCGCTCTCGTTCAACTGCGTCCGGTAGTCGCGCACCGGCGGATCGGGCCGCAAGCGCCACACGAGGTCGATGCGCTCCGGCTTCACGAGCGTCTCGATGATGCTCTTCACGCTCAGCTTCTGGAAGATCTTGAAGCCCCCCGAGTACTGGAGGTTCGCGAGGCGCGGCTGGACCAGGAGGCGCGTGCGCGCCCAGTTCTTCGAGAACGTAGGTCCCGTCCGGAGCCACCTCGGTGAGAATTCCGTGCACGCCGCGCTCGAACGCTCCGTCGCGATCGAGCTCGAAGACGACGTCCTTGCCGAGGGCGTCTTCGAGCTTGCTCACGTCGTCGGGCGAGGTGGCGACGTTGACCCAGTAACGAAAGAGGGTGGAGACCTTCTCCGTTCCGCCGAACGAGGCGACCCGCACCGCGGTCGCGTCGAGCCCCGGGATTTGGATCGTGCACTGCACGTCGTTGAGAGCCGAGCCCAGCATCACCAGCCGCTCAATCTCCCCCGGCTTCGCGTCGATCGCCGCAGCGCCGGCTGCGCCGCCGCCCATGCTCCCGCCAACCAGCGAAATGCTCTTCGCTCCGTTTTCTTCGAGATACCGCATCGCCGCCAATACATCCAGCTTCAGCGGAGCACTCATTACGTCGGAATTACCCGGCCCATGCGACTTCCCATACCCGCGAAAATCAATCGCCAGCACCCGAAATCCCGCCGCCGCAAGCTGCTTCGCCTGCGGAGCCCAACTCTCTTTGTTGAACTGGCCGCCATGCGCCAGCACCACAGCCCGCGCACCAGTTCCGTAGAGATCGGCATACACGCCGCCGCCGTCAGAAGCCGGAAACGAAACCGTAGCCTGCGCCCCAACCAGGCACGAACTCGTAATCAATATAAAAATTGCGGACAATCGCAGCACGCAGCCACTCTACCACCGGCAGTGATCTGAAAATCACCTCGTCAGGAGCGGCCACGCGCTTATTTTTCAGAAATCAGGATTGGGGTCGCGGCCATCGCGCCTCAACCGTAGTCGCAATCCCTCCGCGCGGACGAAAAATACCCTTCACCACCGCCCACACCGGATCGCAGGCCTTCACCATGTCGTCCAGCACCTGATTCACCACGTTCTCCTGAAAAATTCCCAGGTTCCGGTAGCAGAACAGATACTCCTTCAGCGACTTAAGCTCCGCGCAGCGCTCGCGTGGCATATACCGGATCGTCAAAACGCCGAAATCCGGCAACCCCGTCTTCGGGCACACCGAAGTAAACTCCGGATCGTCGATCTCTATCTCATATCCAGGGAACTGATTTGGCCACGTTTCAATAGCAGGAAAATCAAAATCGAGCCCCGCCTTCGCGTGGTCGTCCGTATAGCGTTTTTCAACCGTCATACCTCGATTGTATTTCTCCCGCCAATTTCTGCGAAAACCCACCCGCCGTCGCGGATTGCCGCAACTCGGCGCGAAATGCAACCCTCCCGGAATCTCCTGCACCCAAATCCATGGGAATGAGTCCTATATACTGACCTTCGGCTGAATTATTTTGAACCGAACCCTGAACCCAACGTCTCTCGAACCACTCAGGATCGTTGTTTTGCATGGCAGAGACAACCAGTAGACAGATATCGAGCCGTGTGTGGCTCTGGATCGGCGCAGCAGTACTGCTCGTCATCATCTTCTTTGTGGCCCGCAACATGACGCGCGACCGCACGCCGGTGCACGCAGCCACCGCCTCCCGCACCGAGCTTTACAGCACGGTTCCCACCAACGGCATCGTCGAGCCAATCGAAAACTACGAGTACCACGCCCCTGCCGCGACCTCGGTCCGCGAAATTTACGTGCAGCAGGGCGAGAAGGTCAAGGCCGGCACGCTCCTCATGCAGCTCGACGATGTCTCCGCGCGCGCCCGCGTCGCCAGTGCCGAAAGTGCCCTGGCTTCCGCGCAGGCCACGCTCGACGCCACGCGCAACGGCGGCAGCTTCCAGGAGCAGCAGTCGCTCGACTCCAACGTTTCCCGCTCACGCCTCGATTTTGCCGACGCGCAGCGCCAGCTCGCCGCTCTTCAGAAGCTCCAGGCCACCGGAGCAGCCTCCGCCAGCGAAGTAGCCACCGCCCAGCAGCGTGTCGCTCTCGATCAGGACAACCTCAGCTCATTCCAGGCCCGCCAGCAGACCCGATACGCGCCCATCGATCTCCAGCGCTCTCAGTCCGCAGTCTCTGACGCCCAGGCCAACCTTACCGCCGCTCGCGCCATCCTCAACCAGATGTCCTATCGCGCGCCCATCGACGGCACCATCTACTCCATCCCCGTCGGCCGTTCAGACTTCGTTGAAGAAGGCAAGCTCCTGTTGCAGATGACGGACCTCAACCATCTTCGCGTCCGCGCCTACTTCGACGAGCCTGAGATCGGCGGCCTCAAGGTCGGCCAGAAGATCCTTATCGTCTGGGACGCGCGCCAGGGCAAGGAGTGGCACGGCCACATCACCCAGGTTCCCTCGACCATCATCGAGTACCACACCCGCAACGTCGGCGAAGTCATTGTCGCCATCGACGACTCCGATGGCGGTCTGCTTCCGGACACGCACGTCACCGTCACCGCCACCACCTCCAGCGCGCCCAACAGCCTCACCGTCCCGCGCGAGGCTCTGCACAGTGAAAACGGCAAGCCTTACGTCTACCGCGTCGTCAGTGACAGCCTGGTGCGCACCCCGGTCACAACCGGCACGCTCAACCTGACCGACGTCGCCATCACCTCCGGCCTCAAGGACGGAGACGTCGTCGCCACCGGCAGCCTCAATGGGCTTGCACTCGAAGATGGCCTGCCGGTAAAGGTCATGCGGTGAAGCGGATCGACTCCATCGTTTCACACAGCCCACGGGCGCGTGTACTCATGGCATTTCTGCCTCTGCTGCTCGCGATCCTGGCCACCTGTCCGGCCCACGCAGCCGGTAGCATGGACGATGCCGCCGCCGATCTCCAGGCCGGCAAAGCCGATGAAGCCACCTCGCTCCTGGACGCAGCTCTCAAGGCAAATCCCAACGATCCTGAAGCCAACAATCTCCTCTGCCGTGTCGATTTCGCATTGGAGCAGTTCGACCAGGCTTCCACTTATTGCGAAAAAGCAGTTCAGCTCCGTCCCCAGGACAGCGGCTATCACCTTTGGTTCGGAAGATCGCTCGGTGAGCGCGCCAGCCGTGCCTCCTTCATGAGCGCATTTTCTCTGGCCAAACGTACTCGCGCCGAGTTTGAAACCGCCGTTCGCCTCGATCCTCACGACGTAGACGCTCTTTCCGACCTCGGCGAGTTTTACAAAGAAGCTCCGGGAGTCGTCGGCGGTGGCCTCGACAAGGCTGAAGACATCGCCAAACAGCTCGACGCCGTCGAGCCCCCGTGCGCCCATATCCTCCGCGGCGAAATCGCCGAAAAGCAAAAAGATCTCACCACCGCCGAGCGCGAATACCGTGCCGCTGCCTCAGGCGCCCATCCCGCCTTCGGCTGGATGCAGCTTGGCAGCTTCTATCGCCGCCAGCAGCGCTGGGACGACATGATCGACGCCGTCAAAAGCGGTCAGGCCGCCGCCGCTCACGACCGTCACGCCGGCGAAGCTCTCACCAACGGCGGATCAGTTCTCACCCGCGCCAATCGCAACCTCGATCTCGCCATCCAGATCTACGAAACCTATCTCTCGTCATCCATCAAGGTCGAGCAGGCCCCCGCATTCGATATCCTGACTCGTCTGGCCAAACTTCGCCAGCAGGCCGGCGACACTACCGGAGCGCAGCGCGACCGGTCCGCGGCCCTGGCCCTCGCACACGAATACAAACCCGCTCAGGAACTCAAGCTTTGAACGCAATCGAGCAGCGGACAACTCGCCCCACCCCGCGCCTGCATCCGGCAATCAGGCGCGCCTTACCCTATGCCTGTTTCCTGTTCTTTCTTGCTGCCGCTGTTTCGCCGGCTTCCGCCCAGGTTTCCCTGAGCACGATCATCACCCTCGCGCAAAAGAACAGCACCTCTGTCCGCACCGCAGCAGCCGACCTGCAAAAAGCCGAGGCCGTCCTCGCCGAATCGAAGGACGTCTATATCCCCAACCTGGTGCTTGGCTCAGGCATCGGACCGCCCTCGATTGGTTTCACCTTCAGCCAGCCATCGATCGCCAGCGCCGCCATGCAGTCGCTTGCTTTCAGCAGGTCGCAGGGTTCGTATATCCGCGCAGCCAAGGCAGGAATCGATGCCGCATCTCTGAGCCTCAAAGACGCCCGTGAACAGGTCGCATACGATGCCTCCGCAAACTACATCGAGCTCGATGCAGTCAGCCGGGAGCTCGAAACGCTTCGCCAGGGCTCTGAGTCCGCCAGCCGATTGATGCAGATCGAAGAGCAGCGTCAGCAGGCTGGCGTGGACCCCCTGAGCGCCGTTCTGCAGGCCCGCCTCACCGTAGCTCAGCTTAAGCTCAATCGCCTGCACCTGGAGTCCCGCGCTGCCACCCTCATCGCCCAGTTGGCCTCTCTAACCGGCTTGCCGGCTGCCTCCATCCGCACGGATTCGTCCAGCATCCCCCCCGTTCCTGAAGTGCATGCGGATCAGCCTTCCGGTTCACCCCTTGCCGGTGTCCAGGCGGCCCAGGCGCAGGCCCGCGCCCATGAGCTCCAGGCGAAAGGAGATTGGCTCGCCACTACGATCTGGCCGCAGATCGGTTTCGGCGCTCAGTACAATCGCGACGCCACCTCGTTGAACAACTATAACCAGTACTTCGGCCGTATCGATCCTCAGACCGGCCAGCAGGTGAGGTTCAAAGCCGACAATTTCAGCGCTGGCTTCACCATTCAGATCCCCCTCTTCGACCGCGAGCGGCGCGCCAAATCCCGCGAATCCGCCGCCGAAGCCCTTCGCGGCAAGGTAGAAGCCGAGCAGGCCCAGCACCAGAACGACATCCAGGTCGCCACCCTCGACGCCAGCATACGCGAGCTCGACGCCCTGGCCGAAGTAGCAAGCCTCAAGCAGCAGATCTCCGCCGAGCAGCTCAAAGCCGTCCAGTCCCAACTCCAGTATGGCAACGGCGCCGGCTCCGAGCCCGGCGCCACGCCCCAGCTCTCGCCCAAGGCCGAGCAGCTCGCTCGCATCGACCAGAGCCAGAAGGCCATCGACTCCCTCGACGCCGGCTTCGACCTCGCCAAAGCTCGCCTCGGCCTGCTCCGCGCCCTCGGCCACATGGAAGACTGGCTTGATGAACTGCGCGAGAAGTAGCTAGCTTACACCGCTGTAGACGCCGTATGTCGATAGTTCAAAATTTCATTTTTTAATCAAGATTACCTTGACTCAAAGTCATATCGAAACTAAAATTCGGCTTGTCTCATAACTCTTGCTTCCAGTGGCTCTGAGATTGTCTCTAGGAAAGTTAGTGCCCGTTAGCCTGGTTTCATCTTGTAGCCAAGAGTAGAAACGCCGCGGAGCCAAGAATGGCTTCGTCCCGTGCTGTCTTGGGCTGCATCAACATGCAGCGTCGCAGTTGAAGCTTTACAAACAGCAACGATGCTAGAGCCGGTTATTTGTCTTCGCAGCAATAAGAGTGTAAGAATCTAAATCCTCATGCGGTCTGTGGTGACGTCTGAATCTGCGCGATCTTCATTTTAATGAGAACAGAGGAGAGTGATCGATATGACGAAATTTGTGATGGTTGCTCTTGTGAGCCTAGGCCTGATGGCACGGACTGGAGTAGCACAAGCGGGCGCTCAGCAGGTATTTTCAATACCTAATTCCGGGACCGCTCAGTGGGTTAAACTCGGGACTTTCACTGCTTCGCAGATGGGTTACAACGTTTCGGTGCATATCGTTTCTTCGCAAGGATTTAACGCCACCAACAGTCAAGATCAGGTTTCGGACATTCAATTCAAGTCCTCGAACGGTAGCAGTGTTGACGAAAACGGATTCGCCGGCGATTCGTGGTGGCACACATTGGGTCCAAACGCTAGCGCGCCAAGTTCTATAAAATGGGTAGCCAATGCATCCGGAGTTTCGGCTACGACGTTCACTCTATATGCCTATTTCGCAGCATGGCCAGGAGCGGGTTCCTTTTATGTCGTCAGCGTGCCATCTGGCACTACCTGGACGAATTATTCTGTAGGTGGTCAGACTGATCCTGGCTCCGGAAGCGCTACCGTTCTAATTCCGACAAACCAGATGTTTATTGGATCGAGCGTTGTAGTGAATGCGGGTGTAAGTGCCGACGGAAGTGGGTTCAAGCATGTCCGAACAAATGCCTCATGTGAGACTGGAGCTTCTGTAGGTTCTACCTGCAATATCGTTGTTGACTGGCCAGGAAGTCCGTTTGCGGATGCCAATTACACCGCAACTTGTAATGTAAAGAGCATCTCCGGAAACGGTACAGGTGGGGCGAGTTATTCTTTTGTCCTGCAGATAGAAGACGTAAACAAAAGTGCAGAAAGCATGACGGTAGTAGTGGTTAATTTGAGCAACGACTCTCCACTGACAGTGAACGGCTTGAACTGTATTGCTATCCACGATTGAGTGAGGGCAAACTTGGTGTATGAACGGCTTTGTTAAACGGGCAGGCGAAAGATGCTGCCCGCTTAATTCGGGTTGATCTGTGGCCATTCAATCACAGAAATTGCTAGAATAGATCGTAATGTCTATGCCCCTGAAGACGCTATTCCTCAACCCCCCTTCGTTTGAGAACTTCGACGGCGGCGCAAGTTCGCGCTGGCCCGCAACCCGCGAGATCGAGTCCTACTGGTACCCGGTCTGGCTCGCCTATCCCGCCGGCCTGCTTGAGGGTTCGCGCCTGCTCGACGCCCCGCCGCACCACGTCTCCGCCGCAAGAAACCATCGAGATCTGCAAGGACTACGAGTTCCTCGTCCTCTTCACCTCGACCGTCGGCTGGGAAGGCGATCAGCGCCTCGCCGAGGCCATCAAGGCCGCCAACCCGTCCATCAAAATCGCCTTCGTCGGCCCGCCGGTCACCACCTCGCCCGACAAGGCCCTCAACGAGTGCAGCGCCCTCGACTTCATCTGCCGCCGCGAGTTCGATTACTCCGTCGTCGAGTTCGCCCAGGGCAAGCCGCTCAACGAGATCCTCGGCATCAGCTACAAGGCTGACGGCAAGGTCGTGCACAATCCCGACCGCCCGCAGGTCGAAGACCTCGACGCCATGCCCTGGGCCACCAAGATCTACAAGCGCGACATGGACGTGACCCGCTACAACGTCCCATTCCTGCTCCACCCCTACATCGCGCTCTATTCCACCCGCGGCTGCCCGGCGCAGTGCACCTTCTGCCTCTGGCCGCAGACCCTCAGCGGCCACGCCTGGCGCAAGCGCTCCACAGATGACGTTGCCGCCGAGCTCGAGTGGGCCAAGCAGAACTTCCCCGAGGTCAAGGAATTCTTCTTCGACGACGACACCTTCAACATCCAGAAGGCCCGCACCATCGAGCTCTGCGCCAAGCTCAAGCCTCTCGGCCTCACCTGGTCCTGCACCTCGCGCGTCACCACCGATCGCGAAACCCTCAAAGCCATGAAGGAAGCCGGCTGCCGCCTGCTCATCGTCGGCTTCGAGTCCGGCGACCCGCAGATCCTCAAGAACATCAAGAAGGGCGCCACCGTCGAGCGCGCCCGCCAGTTCGCCAAGGACTGCAACGACCTCGGCCTCGTCATTCACGGCGACTTCATCCTCGGCCTGCCCGGCGAGACCAAAGAGTCGATCCAGAACACCATCAACTTCGCCAAGTCGCTCGACGTTGAAACCATTCAGGTTTCGATCGCCCACGCCTATCCCGGCACCGAGTTCTTCGACTACGCCGAGAAGAACGGCTTCATCACCAACGTAGGCGCAATGAGCGACGCGCGGCGGCCACCAGATGGCCCACATCGAGTACCCCGGCCTGCCCAAGGAATACGTCCTCGAGATGGTGCACAAGTTCTACGACGCCTACTATTTCCGCCCCAAGGCAGCGTTCCGCGTCATCTGGAAGGCCGTCGTCAACCGCGATGTCCCCCGCCTCTACGTCGAAGCCAAAGCCTTCCTCAAGCTGCGCTCTCAGCGCAACAAGATGGTCAAGGACGCCAAGAAGCTGCAGGGCAAATCCCCCGATCCCGTCAGCGCCGGCGCGTAAACCATCTTTCAGAACTGAAACCTAGGGCGGCCTCAGGGTGTGCCGCATCAGAATACCCAGGTCTCCTTGTAACTTTTGCCGACTCGACCCGATACAAATGCAATCCTGGCCGACTCGCGCACAGGCCGACAAACCTATTCGCGCAAACTCGCCATCAGCAGGAGCCCGAAGCTGAAACACCTGCCCTCAAGCCGAATCAGTACTTCATCCTGCTCCTCGTCGCCCTCTGCGCACCGCTCGGTGACACCTGTCTCTCCCGCGGCATGAAACCGCTGCCGGCCATCAGCCTCAGCCATCCACTCGATCTCGTCCTTTCTCTGATCGCGGCCGTCTTCACCCCATGGATCGCCGCAGGCATCGCGCTGCTCATCGGCTTCTTCGCCAGCTATCTCACCGCGCTCTCCTGGGCCGACCTCACCTTCGTCCTCCCGGCTACCGCCTTCGGCAACGTCATCGTCGCCCTGCTCTCCCGCTTCTGGCTCCATGAATCCATCTCGCTCGCCCGCTGGGCCGGCATCGCCCTCATCACCGTCGGCGTCGGATTCGTAGCCCACGGCCCGTCCCGCACCGAAACCGCCTCGAAGAATCCCTGCATAACCCGGCACCGAACACCAGCCGAGCAGGTCGCAAAGCCGATGATCCTCGCCAGGCCGCGCAACCGTCCAGCAACATCAAGCCACCGGTTCTGGTTCCGCCGCGCAGCCATGATCGCCGCCGTCGTCCTCTGCTCCACCACCGGCGAAGTCCTCACCGCCGCCGCCATGAAATCCATCGGCGACCTCGACGATATCCGCGCCCACTCCGGCCTCAAAGGCGCCATCCGCGCCGTCGTCACCTGCCCGCTCTTCTTCGCCGGCGTAGGCTTCCTCGCGCTCGCCTTCTTCGCGCTCCTCTTTGCGCTCAACCACCTGAATCTCAGCCTCGTAGCCCCGCCGCCGCCTCGCTCACCCTGGTCACCAACGCCATCGCCGGCAAAATCTTCCTGAAAGAAAACGTAGACCGCCGCCGCTGGACCGCCGCCGTCCTGGTCTGCATCGGCGTCTACTTGCTCGCTCACTGATCAGGCGTCTGAGGCCTTTCACCCTCACTCCCACCCTCACACCATCTTTTGCCTGTTATTCCCTAATCCCTATTCCCTAGTCCCTCAAGTACACTCACCCCATGGCTCTCCGCCTCTTCGTCGCCACCACCAACCAGGGCAAACTCGCCGACTTCCGCGAGGCCGCCGAAGAGTACCAGATCGACCATCGACCCGCGTCCCCGGCCTCTCGCACCATCCCCGCACCCGAAGAAGACGGAGCAACCTTCGAAGCCAACGCCGTCACCAAGGCCATCTACTACAGCGGATTTGCCCCCAGCGAAATCGTCCTCGCCGACGACTCCGGCCTCGAAGTCGACGCCCTCGACGGCGCCCCCGGCGTCCGCTCCGCCCGCTTTGCCGCCGACACCGGCCTCACCGACTCACCCGACGCCAACGACAACACCGACGTCTGGAACAACATCGTCCTCCTGCAGAAACTCGACGGCATTCCCATCGAGCAGCGCACCGCGCGCTACCGCTGCGTCCTCGCCGCCGCCCGCGACGGCGAAGCTTCTCCTCACCTCTGAAGGCGCCGTAGAAGGCCTCATCCTCGAAGCCCCTCACGGCACCGGCGGCTTCGGCTACGACCCGCTCTTCTACCTGCCCAACCTCGACCAGACCATGGCCGACCTCGACATCAGCGTAAAATTCGGCCTGAGCCACCGCGGCCTCGCCTTTGCCGACTTACTTTCGCGTCTAGCCGTGTAGCCACGTTCGGCGTCTGTGCGATGAATTCTTATCGGGAATCTGCGGAAAATAAGATTGATCACACCATCACCCGGTAAAGTCGACGTCTTAGGAAAGTCTGCTCGCATAACCATTTGTCGAAGCTGACAACAGGAAGCATGTAACCTAAGATGTTTCCAACTAGGTCGTAGAGAGGAGACTCGAATGTCACTCGATCAACAGGCAATGACAGCGCCTATCAAATTCGGACTGCGACCATTCAATTGCCATGGAGCGGCCATCTATTGGGCCGCAAAAGAGAATGGTTTAGATGATGCCGCGGCTTACGCGGCTTACGACCGGATCGCCGGCCATTGCAATGCAAGTGGAGCCAACGCCGCGACAAGCATACTTAGTGGACCCTACGGTAAGAATTTCTGCACAGGAGGGTTCCTCCGCACCACGCCGGCGCTGGATGCCACGGAGTACCACGTTGGAGATGTCATCTACACGCCCAGCTCTCTCTACCCCATGCACACCATGATTGTCGTAGCTCTTCCCGGCGGTAATACGGTCGAAGTGCGGGCTTTCAATAATCGCGGAACATTTACATTTGGCATTCCAATTCCACCCGAGAACGACTACGACGATCAGACCCGCGACCTTGCCACTCGCGTATATCCGAATGAGCCGATTTATCGGATTCCGGAAGGCACCTTCTGCCGCAAAGTGAACACGATGACGATGTTGTTGCGTATTGGAAAGCGGTCCCTCAATTTGAGAGCGCAGATGCTTTGAGGCAATGCCGGACTCCCAATCTCGGCGCAGCTCCATTGTGTTTAATTTGGAATAGCTCGTATCGATAGTTCTCTACGGTCTCCGACTTACAGTTCAAAGCGCAGTGCGCCACGCAGGAACAGTTGGCATGGTGACCAATTTAGGAATAATAGTTGCTGAAAGCAACTATTACTCCTAAACTCTCTTCATGCAAGAACGCTCCACCCACGCAAGGGAAATTGGTCAGCCTACGCTCGCCCACATCGCCGCCATCCGCGCCTTCAACCGCTTCTACACCACCCGCCTCGGCCTCCTGCGCAAGCACCACCTCAACGGCGACTTCTCCCTCACCGAAGCTCGCACCCTCTACGAAATCGGCACCAGCCCTGGCCTCACCGCCCGTACCTTGCGCAACACTCTCGAGCTCGACGCCGGATATATCAGCCGCACCCTGGCCGCACTCCAGAAACGCCGCCTCATCCGCCAGACCACATCCAAACAGGACGCCCGCGAAAAACATCTCTCCCTCACCGTCACCGGAGAGAAAGCAGTAGCCAAACTGAACCACCAATCCGAAGTACAGATCCACGAAATCCTCGCCGCGATCCCAGCCACAGAGCGCAGCGAACTTGCCGCCGCCCTAACCAGCGCCCAGCAAATCCTTAGCCATAGCTCAGAAAACAAAATAAACATCCTCCGTCTGACCGAACCCACCCCCGAAGCCCTCGCCCTCATTCACGAGTACTACGAAGCCGTCCACGTAGTTCAACGCGACACGCCCGAGAAGCTCGCCAAAATCCTCCACGCCCCCAACTCCGGCATGTGGCTCGCGTATCTCGACAACAAAGCCGTAGGCTGCGTCCTCCTCCGCGATCTTCCCGCTATCCCCAATGCAGGCGAGTGCAAGCGCCTCTACGTCCAACCCACCGCTCGCGGCCACCACATCGCCGCCCGCCTCATGGACGCCCTCGAAGACCATGCCCGTTCGCTCAGCCTTACCGCCATCTACCTCGACAGCTATCACAGCCTCGAAGCGGCCATTACCCTCTACCGCAACCGAGGCTATGAAGAGTGCCCCCGCTACAACGACAATCCCCAGGCCACCATCTTCCTGCGCAAGCAGATTCAATAGCTTGCTTCAAAACAGGCTCCCGATTTTCGCAATGCGGCAAACCACTCCCAGCTTCCTTGACGCTCCTAAACCCGGCCACGAATAATACATAGTAGATTCGACAGTTCAGCCGCATCCGCGCCGAATCGCCTCATTCGCCGTACCGTTGTTCGATAGGTCTTCTGTTTATCGACTCTGTTCGATTTCCTGACCATCGGCCCCCGATCTCCGGTCCCTGCTACTTGGTCCCTGATCCCCGGTCCCTGGTCCCTGATTCAGTAAGGAGCCGCACTCCATGGCCACAGCCACTCAACCCACCGCGAGCAAAGGTACTGAACGTCGCGGCGTAGCACCGCTCCGCGCCGGGCAGGGTCATTCGTTCTTCTGGCGCAAGCTGCACTCGCTCACCGGCATCATCCCCATCGGCGCCTTCCTCATCGAGCACATCGTTTCCAATTCGAAGCGCTCCAAGGCCCCGCCGCCTACGCCGCGCAGGTCAAGTTCCTCAACAGCCTGCCTCTCGTCCGCGTCCTCGAGTGGAGCCTCATCTTCATCCCGCTCGCCTACCACGCGCTCTACGGCATCTACATCGCCGTCCGCGGCAAGAGCAATGTCATGTATTACCCCTGGGCCGGCAACTGGATGTACGTGACCCAGCGCTGGACCGGCTACATCGCTTTCCTCTACATCATCCAGCACGTCATCCGCCAGCGCTTCACCGGCGCGGACCTGCCAGAGCATCCCGGCATGGCCTTCGCCAAGGTCCAGCATGAGCTAGCCAATCCCTGGATGCTCGCCGTCTACATCATCGCCATGATCGCCATCTGCTGGCACTTCAGCTATGGCATCTGGCTCTTCGCCGCCAAGTGGGGCATCACGCCCGGAGCTAAGGCCCGCAAGCGCTTCGCCTATGTCTGTGCCGCCGTCGGCATCATCCTCTGCGGCATGGGCCTCGCCAGCATCTACGCCTTCGTCTCGGCCCCACCGGCCCCGGAGGACGTAACCCCATCGAGCCAACTCATCCTTCCCTCCAAAAGTCCGGGCGCTTCGAACACCAAAAATCCGGATGTCCCAGGTCTCGATTCTGAGATCTGGGTTTCCACCACATCCGCGAACGCATAAAGAGGCATAGATGTCCGAATCCAAACCCCGCATTGGCTGGCAGGAGTTCCAAAGCATCACCAAGGACGCCTACGCCGCCCTCACCAAACTCAGCATGGCCATCGGCGTCTCCGGCCTCGACCTTGGCCTCGTCGAGATGGTTAAACTCCGCGCATCGCAGATCAACGGCTGCGCCTTCTGCACCCAGTACCACCTCAACGCCGCCCGCAAACACAACGTACCCGCAGAAAAGCTCGACCTGCTCGTCGTCTGGCGCGAAGCCGGCATCTTCACCGCCCGCGAACAGGCCGCCCTCGCCTGGACGGAAAAGCTGACCGTGATCGCCGGCAACCACATCTCCGACGAAGACTACGCCGCCGTTACCGCTGAGTTCTCCACCGAAGAAACCGCCTGGCTCACCACCGCCATCGGCCTCATCAACACCTGGAACCGCATCGCTGGCCCGCTCCGTTTTCCGCCACCCATCCCCAAGCCGGAAAAGGAACTGGCCCACGCATAAGCAAGCACCGCGCTGCATGAGATATGAATGAATCGCAGCAATTTCGATGTAGAAGGCTTCTGTGAACGGTACGGCTTTCGCCCGTACAAAAGCTGGCAAGATGAACGGGGCTGGTGGGGGTGGGTTTTAATCCACCCATTCATCCCCTGAGGGAAAGGAACCACCCGAAGATGGCAGCACCCAAAATCATCGTCGTCGGCGGAGGCCTCGCAGGTCTCGCCGCCGTCATCAAGATCGCCGAAGCCGGCGGGACCGTAGATCTTTTTTCCATCGTCCCCGTCAAGCGCTCGCACTCCGTCTGCGCCCAGGGCGGCATCAACGCCGCCAAGAACCTCAAGGGTGAGGGCGACACCACCTACCAGCACTTCGACGACACCATCTACGGCGGCGACTTCCTCGCCAACCAGACCCCCGTCAAGAATATGTGCGAAGCCGCGCCCTCCATCATCGACCTCCTCGATCGCATGGGCGTGCCTTTTAACCGAACACCAGAAGGCTTGTTAGACTTCCGCCGCTTCGGTGGCACCCTCTATCACCGCACTGCCTTCGCCGGAGCCACTACCGGCCAGCAGCTCCTCTACGCGCTCGACGAGCAAGTCCGCCGCCACGAGTCCGAAGGCAAAGTCCGCAAATTCGAAGGATGGGAATTTCTCTCCGCCGTCCTCGATGGGAACGGCGTGGCCCGCGGCATCTGCGCCATGGACCTCCGCTCCATGGAGCTCCGCGTCTTCCCCGCCGACGCCATCATCATCGCCACCGGGGGCAATGGAGCCATCTTCGGCAAGAGCACCAACTCAGTCGTCTGCACCGGTTCGGCCAACTCCGCTCTCTACCAGCAGGGCGCCTTCTACGCCAACGGCGAATTCATCCAGGTCCACCCCACCTGCATCCCCGGTGAAGACAAGCTCCGTCTCATGTCCGAGTCTGCCCGCGGCGAGGGCGGCCGCGTCTGGGTGCCCAAGACGCAGGGTGACAAGCGCGCCGCCCGCTCCATCCCCGAGTCCGACCGCTGGTACTTCCTCGAAGAGTGGTACCCCAAATACGGCAACCTCGTCCCACGCGACGTCGCAACCCGTGCCATTCACAAGGTGGTCTTCGAGCACAATCTGGGCATAGACGGCCAGCCTATGGTCTACCTCGACCTCACCCACATCGACCGCGCCACGCTCGACCGCAAGCTCGGCGGCATCCTCGAAATCTACGAGAAGTTTGTCGGCGACGACCCCCACGAAGTCCCTATGAAGATCTTCCCCGGCATGCACTACACCATGGGCGGTCTCTGGGTCGACTTCAACCAGATGACCAACATCCCCGGGATTTTTGCTGCCGGTGAAGCTGAGTACCAATACCACGGCGCCAACCGCCTCGGTGCCAACTCGCTCGTCTCCTGCATCTATGGCGGATTCGTCGCCGGCCCCAATGCACTCGCCTACGCCAGGTCGCTTCCGGCGGCCACCGGCGACGGCGGTGCGGCCAATGAACTAGCCCGCCAGGCCGCGCTCAACAAGCAGCTCATCAGCTCCAGCGGCACCGAAAACCCTTTCAAGATCTGGCGTGAGCTCGGCGAAACCATGACCGCCAACGTCACCGTCATCCGCTACAACAAAAACATCCAGAAGACCGACGAAAAAATCGTCGAGCTCCTCGATCGCTATCGCAACATCAACCTAAGCGACAAGAGCCAGTGGGCCAACACCAGCTTCGCCTTCACCCGCCAGCTCTACAACATGCTCCAGCTCTCGCGCGTGGTAGCCCAGGGCGCAGCGCTCCGCAACGAATCCCGCGGCGCGCACTACAAACCCGACTACCCCGAACGCGACGACGCCAACTTCCTAAAGACCACCAAAGCCACCTTCGCCGCCGACGCCGACGAACCCAAATTCGAATACGAACCCGTCGACACCCAATTCATCCCACCCCGCCCGCGCAAGTATTAGGCGACGGAGGGAGCAGGGGCCTTCAGGCCCTGAATCGAACGCAACACAAACGAGGCTTCAGCCCGGGAAATGAAGGGTACGGGCTTCAGCCCGTACATCAGCACAAAGGCAGTATCGGGGCTTTAGCCCCTGAGGGAATCATGGCCACCAAAACCGTAGCAATCGAAATCAAGCGACAATCCGCCCCCGATGCCCCCTCCACCTGGGAGAAGTTCGAGCTCCCCTGGCGTCCCGGCATGAACGTCATCTCCGCCATGATGGAGATCGCCGCCAACCCCGTCAATGCTTCCGGGCAGGAAACCACCCCCATCACCTACGACTCCAACTGCCTCGAGGAGATCTGCGGCTCCTGCGCCATGGTCATCAACGGCAAAGCCCGCATGGCCTGCTCCGCCCTCGTCGACAAACTTGAGCAGCCCATCCGCATCCAGCCCCTCACCAAGTTTCCCGTCGTCCGCGACCTCGCCGTCGACCGCAGCGTCCTCTTCGAAAACCTCAAGGCTGTCAAAGCCTGGGTTCCCGTCGACGGCACCTACGACCTCGGCTCCGGCCCCCGCATCTTCCCGCAAGCGCAAGAGGCCGCCTACCCGCTTTCGAATTGCATCAGCTGCACCATCTGCATGGAAGTCTGCCCGCAGTTCAACGACGCCACCGGCTTCGTCGGCGCAGCCACCATCGCCCAGGTCAAGCTCTTCAACAGCCACCCCAGCGGCAAAGTACTGAAAGAAGAGCGCCTGCGCGCCCTGGCCGGAGACGGCGGCGTCCAGGAATGCGGCTTCGCCCAGAACTGCGTCCAGGCGTGCCCCAAACAGCTCCCCCTCACCGAAGCCATCTCAGACGTAACCCGCGATGTAATCGTCCAGCAACTAAAAGACCTGGTCCGCGGATAAGCATCGTGGTCGGGTCCTGCTGTCTTGGCTTTTGCTTATCTGGCTGTCATCCCGGAAGGGAAGTGTTCGATCAGTTCTCTTTCGTTTTCGGATGAGCGACCAGTTTCCCGATTGCATCCTTTAATTCCGTCTGGGAGTCGGCATCCGCTGGAAGCGCCTCCGCGCGAAACGCGGGCAACAAATTACCCCAAATCGCGTCCAGCTCTCCCTGCATGTTGCCTGTATCGGCAGTGATAACCACCACTGCATCCTGATCCGGCATCACAACAATGAATTGCCCCGCGGCCCCATCCGCGCGAAACGCATTATGGCGGCAGCGCCAGAATTGGAACCCATATCCCAGCTGCCAGTCCGGTCCTATCTGGGCATGACTTTCATCCTCATTCGATATCTGCTTGCTCGTCGCCTGCTCAATCCATTTTTGCGGAATTAATTGCTTGCCGTTCCATTTCCCTTTTTGCAGATACAACTGGCCAAACTTGGCTATGTCTTCCGTCCGCAGGTAAAGACCATAGCCACCCAGTGAATTCCCCTCCGGGCTGCTGTCCCACCTGGGATTCTCGATTCCGAGCGGTTCGAACAATCGCGGTTTCAGATAATCGAGCACAGTCTGCCCCGTCACTTTGGTGACAATGGCCGACAGTACATAGGCGCCCATGGTGTTGTATAGAAAATGCGTGCCAGGTTTATACGGAACCGGATGAGCCAGAAATTGTTTCACCGACGGCCCCTCGCCCACAGCTTTCGGTTCGGTGCCGTGACCGCCCGACATGGTAAGCAGATCACGTACCGTCATGGCCTTCAGGTTCTCCGAAGGGTCCACCGGAGCATCGGCAGGGAAAAATCCCAGCACATGATCGTCGAGGTTTAATTTACCTGCTTCAATTGCGAGGCCCACCGCGGTGGAATTGAAGCTCTTGCTCACCGAATTCAACACATGCGGTTTATCCGCCGATTCAGGTTTCCACCATCCCTCAGCGATGACGTAGCCATGCCTCACCACCATAAAGCTGTGCATGGTGTCGACATTCTTATCCGCGGCCTCGACAAAATTGAGAATCGCCTGCGACGAAATGCCCTGCGCCTCCGGCGTGCTTCGCGGCAGCGATTCGCCGGCAGCACGCGCCTGCGGCATAACGGCTAACAGGATTGAGACAAAGAGCAAAAGATGGAATCGGCTTTTCACGGTAATTATTTCTCCTGAATCAAATCAACTGGCGAGCGCGACCTTCCTGAGTCATCGTGAAGGCGGCGAGCACATTTCCGAAACGAAATTCAGACCTAAACTTATCATCCAACGGGGGACCGTCCAGGAGTGCGGCTTCGCCCAGAACTGCGCCCAAGCCTGCCCCAAAACAGCTCCCCCTGACCGAAGCCATCTCAGACGTAACCCGCCACGTAATCGTCCAGCAACTAAATGACTTCCTCCGCGGTTGATCCAGATTTACGCGCGTCGAGAAGCGGCAGGTTTTTGAGAGGAAGCGGGGGCCTTCAGGCCACTGAATCACTCGGCAATGCATAAGGGGCTTTAACCCGGTCTCTCGAATCAACGGCAAGCCATCTGCTACGTTGCTACTTCGCCCTGTCCGCGCGCAGGTTCAAGTCGTTCGGACTGCACTCCGGATTCTTCCAGCGAAAGTCCTGGTGCGTCTGAGTCGTGGTCGTCTTTCCGTTCATCAGCGAGTCAATCTGCCCAGTGCCGATCATATGTTCCTTACCATCAAAGGTCATGGTAACCCTCCCCTTCATCTGAAAGGATTTTCCGGGACAATCTACGGAGTAGCTAACACCGCTGGAACTGACATTGAGATCATGGATCGTGCAGACCTTGTTCTGCGTCAATGCCTTCTGCCACTCATCATCGTTCAGGCAAAACAACATCGGCTTCGATCCCATCTCTGGACTGGTCATCGCCCACTCACCCGGCCGTTGAGGAAACTTCTGTTGCGCGGAACAAAGCGTACCGGTGGTCAAAACCACAACGCACAAACCAACCCAACCAGAAACTCTCATTAATCCTCCAAATCCGTATTCCAGCATTAACCAGTGAGTGAGTTTCTGCTGTCAATGAAGAAATGAAAAGACCCTCTAATATGAGCGCTACCGGCTGGCGACTCACTTCGAACTCGAAAGAGGTGCCTGAGTCTCGTTTCTAGACCGGGCTTCTTGCGGAGGGAGAAGCCTGGCAATCCAACTTCTTCAACCGGTCTCTTCAGCACTACCTCTGCCAGCAAAGACTGCTAGCATCCCCCAATGTTCCACTTCGGCAGACCGGCAACTCCAGGCCAGTGGCTCGGCCACATCCTCCTAGCCTTCGTAGCACTCTTCCTCGTCTGGTGGCTCCTCAAAACCTACATGCACTGATTGCACTCGGCCAGCGTTTTGGCCCGGCCCAAAGCCGCTCAAGTGAGACTTCTGCCGCGCAGACCAATCTTCACTCGGGATCGAACCCGGCCCTAATTCAGCAAAGTCGAAAGCCCGGGGCTATCCAACGAAAACGTCGGTATCTCGATATCGAACCGCTCGCCGCTCTCACTCTCCATCTGGTAAGCCCCGCCCATCATCCCGGAAGGCGTGTTGAGCGGCGCTCCGCTCGTGTACTCGAAGCTCTCACCCGGCTTCAACACCGGCTGCTCGCCCACCACTCCCGGCCCTTTCACCTCGGTGAATTCGCCCCGCGCATTCGTGATCATCCAGTGCCGGCTCAGTAACTGCACCGTCTCGCTGCCCCGGTTCTCAATCGTCACCCGGTAAGCCCACACGTATTGCGAGCTCGCAGGCGACGACTTCGCCTCAAGATAGGTGGGCTCAACACTCACCGCTATATTTCGTGTAATCGCCAGATAAGCCGCCAGGTCTGTCATACACAAAGCTTAGAGGAGCACCGACGGCCAGCGCCACTTTTCCACCGGACATATCAGTGCGCGGCCACATGATGGTTCTGGGCAATCGTCTCAAGCGCCTGCAGTTGCTGCGAGATCATCGTCCCGCTGTCGCTCACCATATCCCGCAGTTGCAGATTCTTTGTCTTCCCAGCTTCGTTGCCGAACTCCTTTACATCGTCCTGATGCAGCTTAATCATTGCGTCGATGTATTCCTCATCGAACTTCGGGCCGTTCAGTCCTTCAAGTTTGGCAATGAGCTTCTTGTCCCGGTGCGAAAGATCCTTGGGCGGCGCGACGCTAAGCTGTTTAGCAATCGGCTCCATCTGACCATCAAGCTGCTTGCGATCGTCCGCGATCTTCTGCGCAAACTGCTTCACATCGTCGCTTTGCGAGTTCTGCTTCGCCAGCTCGTTCAGCTTCGCCAGCGCAGAATCTTCCTCCAAAGTCCGCTTGACAAAATCCCGGTCACGTACCGCCTGCGCATTGTAGGCATCCGCACTTTGGTTATTCGCGTCGTTGTAATTGGGCACGGCTCCGCTGGCCGCGCCGGTACCCGCCATCGGATGACTCTGCGCAACTAAAACCCCGCAGGCCAGGAAGAAAGTGCAAGACAACAGCAAAAGCTTCCTGCGATCAAAGTTCATTCCGTCTCCTCGGTCAAGCCATGGCAAAAATATCTTCGGAGATTCGCCCGCAATTATAGCGTTTAACAATCGCCACGGATTTCCGCGCAGGATTTTCTCAGACTTCCGCTTCTACTGACAGAGCCTGCAATCGGCTCAGGCGGAGTCAACAAACATGCCCACAACCCAACCCGGAAAGCTCTTCCACCGCATCTACGCAATCCTTACAGTCCTCTGGATCGCCTATCTCGCCCTCATCCTGCCCATTCAGCTAAAGCACCGTGCCGAAACCCGCTTGAGCGAGCGCCTCGCCAACTGCACTCATCTCACCCCCGACCACAAGATCACCTACGACGGCGAGTGCATGGACGTAGCCGAACACATCTACGTCATCGACAAGAACATCGCCGGCAGCTACTTCAGTCCCGAAGGCCTTCTGACTCTCCTCATCGCCGCCCTCGGCATCCCGCTGACCATCTACGGCCTCATCGTCAGCCCCGCAATCATCCTCAAGCACCTCCGCAAACCTCAGCCTGGCGGACCGCCCCAAAACAACCCGGCATAAATCTTTCCGGGAACCGCCTCACTCCCGCCGCCGTAAGTCATTCAAACCGGCAGCGCGAGCAACATAACCAATTTCCAGCGCGCCACCAGTTATCGGTACACTTGTTAAGCGCATGGAAGGCACGACCCCATCCCGTCCAAAAGCCGGCTTTCGCCTCGGAGTGGCTCTTTGGTTTCTGCTGGTCCCGACTCTGGCGTGCGCCGCCCAGCCCTCGTCGACCCAGGCCGTCCTGGCGCAAAACGGTCCTGCAACCGAAATCTTCATCGCCACCAACGCCACCCAGGTTTCCATTCCCGCTGCCACGCATGGCCTCATCCGCCTCGAAGGCCCCTGGGCCTTCCATAAGGGCGACGACCCCTCCTGGGCCGGCAACAACGTCGACGACTCCAATTGGGACAAGGTCACCCTCGGCATACCCTTCGCAGAGCAGGGAATCGACACCTACTCCGGCTACGCCTGGTACCGCATCCGCATCCAGCTCCAGCCCAACTCCAAAGCTGCTGAAACCCAGCTAGCCCTGCTCGTCACGCCGTTCAATGTCGGCCAACTCCAGGTCTTCGCCAACGGAGTAGAAGTAGGCCGCACTCGCGGCATGACCGACCACCCTAAGGAATTCCTCTCCGGTCCCTTCATCTGCCGCCTGCCGCCTCCGCGACCCGACGGCACCGTCCTCATTGCCATTCGCTCCTGGGTCGGCGGTGACATCGTCCACGGCCTGATTGACCGCGTAGCCGTCGGTGGTCCCGACCACATCGCAGAGAGCTTCAGTCTCGCCCAGGCCCGCCACTGGGACCAGCGCATCCTCGCCGGTCTCATGATCAGCTTTCTCTTCTTCTGCGTCGCCATCCTTGGCGCCACGCTCTATTTCTCTCAGCGCCACCACGGCGAATACCTCTGGATGGCCCTGCTCTGCCTCTCCGTCACCATCGCCCACACCGTCGAATTCATCTATCACATGGCGCTCATGCCGCTCGCGGTCTTCCTCATTCTCAATCTCTGGACCAGCCGGCTGTTCATGATCGTCACCCTCGAATTCGTCCTGCGCTTTACCGGCAGCTCGCAGCGCCGCTTCGTCCGCATCCTCCAGATCAGTTTTCTCCTGCTTCCCGTTATCTCGCTCATTCACTTCGAAAAGCTGTACGACGTTCTTTCTGTCACGGCTGAAATCGTCTTCTGCTCGCTCGTTGCCGTTATGCTCTTCCGTGCCTGGCGCCGCGGGCTCACCGAAGCCGGCGTCATGCTGTTCCCTTTCTTCATCGCCTCCATCGCCGACTCCATCGACACCATCCTCGACTACTTCGCCGAGCGCCGTTGGCTGGGGCTCTCCGAAAGCTTCTCCAACCACACCTTCAGCTTTGGCCCTATCGAGTACAGCACCAGGATCCTCACTTATGGCGTCTTTCTCGGCAGCCTCGTCGCCGTCATTATCTATCGCTTCATCCGCGTCAGCGAGATCGAGCAGCGCTCCTCCGCTGAAATCGATGCAGCGCGCAGCGTCCAGGCCCTGCTTATCCCCACGCAGCTACCGAGCAACCGCAACTTCCTGCTTGAGAGTGCCTATCTCCCCGCAAGCGGCGTCGGCGGCGACTTTTTTCAGGTTCTCCCACTCAAAGACGACTCCATGCTCATCGTCGTCGGAGACGTCAGCGGCAAGGGCCTCCAGGCCGCCATGAGCGCAAGCACACTCGTCGGCGCGCTCCGCAACGAGCTCTCCAACGATCCGGCGACAATCCTCGCCCATCTCAACCAGGTCATGCTCGGCAACGTCTCCGCGCCTCCTGGGCGCAGCGCTACCAACGCCGTCGCCGGCTTCGCCACCTGCCTCTGCGCGCGCATCTATCCCGACGGCAAGATGACCATTGCCAATGCCGGTCATCTAAGCCCCTATCGCGACGGCCGCGAACTGGAGCTCTCCCCGTGCCTTCCACTCGGCGTCATTCCCAACGTCGAATATGAGCAGGCCATCCTTCAACTCCGGCACGGCGACCGCCTCATCTTCCTCTCCGACGGCGTTGTCGAAGCCACCGACCCCAAAGGCGAGCTCTTCGGCTTCGAACGCACCCAGCAGGTGAGCCACGAATCCCCGCGCTATATTGCGCAAACAGCTCAACGCTTCGGCCAGACCGACGACATCACCGTAGTCGGTCTCTACTTCGTTCCTGCATAGTGCGTGACGCCGCCCTGCTACAATCCCACCCATAGCGCTTCACACCAATCATCCTCATGAAGACTCACTACTTCCTTGCCGCCGCCTTCTTCGTATCGACCATGACCCTAGCCCAGACGACACCAGCCAAGACAACAACGAAAGCCGCCAAGCTCACGCCCGAACAGGTCCACAACAGCGCCATCGTCATCGACACCCACGAAGACACGCCGCAGCGCTTCCTTGATGACCACTGGAATTTCGGCGACCCGCTCGGCGACGGCCAGGTCAACCTCGACGCTATCCACAAAGGCAACCTCGGCGCGTCCTTCATGTCCATCTGGGTCGAGCCCGATCTCTACAAGGGCCACTTCGCCCGTCGCACGCTGGAGCTGATCGACGCCGTCGCATCAACAAGCGCTCAAGTACCCTCAGCAGATCAAACTCGTCACCAGCGCCGAAGGCATCGAGCAGGCCCACCGCGAGCACAAGTACGCCATGCTCATGGGCATTGAAGGCGGTCACTCGATCGAAGACTCGCTCGGCCTGCTGCGCATGTACTACGACCTCGGCGTTCGCTACATGACGCTCACCTGGTCCAACTCCAACAGCTGGGCCGACTCCTCCGGCGACGACACTGACACCACCGTTCCGCACACCCAGAACGGCCTCTCCGAGTTTGGCAAAGATGTCGTCTATGAGATGAACCGTCTCGGCATGCTCGTCGACATCTCCCACGTCAGCGACAAGACCTTCTATCGCACGCTGATCATCACCCGCGCCCCGGTCATCGCCTCGCACTCCGCGGCACGCGCGCTTTGCGACGCACCACGCAACATGACCGACGACATGCTCCGCGCTGTCACCATCAACGGCGGCGTCGTCATGGTCAACTTCTACTCCGGCTTCATCTCGCAGAAATACCGCGACGCTCAGTTAGCTCAGAAGGACGAAGTCAACAAAGCCGAGCGAGCGCTTAAAGACAAGTTCAAAGCCGAAGGCAAAGAGGTCACGTACTCCGAAATCTCCAAGCTCCACCGCCAATACGCCGACCGCATCCCGCGTCCGCCGCTCAGCGACTTGATCGACCAGATCGATCACATCGCCAAAGTCGCCGGCATCGATCACGTTGGCCTCGGCTCTGACTTCGACGGCGTAGACGGCCAGCTCCCCGAAGGCATGGACTCCGCCGCCGATCTGCCCAAGATCACGGCCGAACTGATGAAGCGCGGCTACACGCGCCGAAGACTGCCGCAAGATCCTCGGCGAAAACTTCCTCCGCGTCTTCAAGGAAGCAGAAGCGGTTTCAAAGCAGCTTCAGGCAGAGAGCCGTCCTCGCATCACCGATAAGCAGCCCTTCGACAAACCCCGGAAGCAATGAAAGCTCGACGCACGGTGCAGCCGAGAACGAACGAGGCTCTCGCGGCGGCAATCCGTCACTCATACCGATGTATGCGCGCTCAGCAGCGTAGTTCTTACACATGCATCGAGCTCTGCGATTCCGCGGTTAACCCTGCTTTTGCCGTCCGATATTATAATCAGGTTATTGCCAGAGTGCTTTCGCTCCGCTTTCACTCATTCGGTGTTCCCCCAGCGGGTTTCCTCACCGCACGACCGAACCTATGAAAGGGGAGACCACATGTCAGAAAAGCGTTCCATTCCTTCACTGGACGGAATTCGCGCTCTTGCTATCTCGCCGTTGTGCTTCGGACATAGCCGCTCACCTTTCTCGATCATCGCTGGATCGTACCCTTTCGCGATGGCTCTCTGGGAGTTGTCGGTTTCTTCGTTCTGAGCGGCTTTCTCATTACGGGAATCCTGCTCAGAGAAATCGATAAGACAGGAGGCTCAGCCTCAAAAGTTTTTACGCACGGCGTTCTTTCCGCATCTTTCCGGCCTTTTATCTCTACCTGTTCGTTGCCGCGGGCCTGAGCTTTCTTCATCTCTATTCGATGGACTGGAAGTCCTTTATCGCGGCCGGTACTTACACTTGGAATTACTCGCCCTGTCAGCTCCTTCGTCTTTTCTCAGACCTGGTCACTTAGCCTGGAAGAACAGTTCTATCTGCTGTGGCCGCTCTGCCTCTGCTTCTTTCAGAAGAAAACCTGCTTCAGAATAGCGATCGGATCCATTCTTCTCTCTCCTTTCAGCAGAATGCTTACGTATGCCCTCTTTCCAGTGCTGCGTGGGCACATCAATATGATGCTGCACACGCATATCGATGCCATTCTCACAGGCGCCGCAATGGCCCTTGCGCAAAATCTCGGACTGTATCGTGGAATTTCGTGCGCGTCTTGCGAAAACCCATATCTGATCCCGGCTATCGCTTATTTTGCCGTTCAGCCGTTCCTCGAACAGAGATTTGGCGGAAAATTCAGTCTACCCATAGGCATGACGCTCGACGAGTTTGGATGGGCGATTGTCGTTCTTCACGTTGTTCAGTTATCCAAAGCATCTCCTCGGGAAATTCCTTAACTGTCAGCCGATCGTGCACATCGGCAGAATCTCGTATAGCATTTATCTCTGGCACGTTCTCTTCGTCGGTCGACTACACCACGCACATTTTCCTTTCAACCTCGTTTGGATTCTGCTTAGCGCCGAGGGTTCTTATTGGTTAGTCGAGCAGCCATTCCTGCGTCTGCGAGATCGCGTCGTTCGCAGCTCGACCGAGAAAGCTGCTACGCGCATCGCACCGCCCATAACGGCTGTTTTCGAAGAACCGCAGTCGTGATCCGCATCTTCATGTTTGCGGCGGCCGGCATGATGCGCTGATCGAAGTCGCGATTGTGTTTGATCAATATTCGTCCAGGTGTCGTGACCTCTTCATGGTCTCGCCCGAAATGCAAACGGGACAGCCATGGGATGCGGCACGTTAAAATAGTCTAGGGTGCGCCATGAATCGTTGAAGAGCCTCTCTTCACCTGCTCGGCGGAGAATTCTCCTGAGTGTTGGCTAAAACCATCGGAGTGCTATGAAAGTTCTCATTTCCGGCGCATGCGGCTTTACTGGAAGTCATATTGCGCGGTACCTTCTTGAGTCCAACGAAGGCATCACTCTCCTGGGTATTGACAATCTGGCGCGGCAGGGCAGTGAAACCAATCGTATCGCCCTCAAGCGGCTCGGCATCCGGTTGTTTCACGGCGACATCCGCATAGCCAGCGATCTCGAGACCATTCCGGAAGTTGACTGGATCATCGACGCAGCTGCGCAACCCAGTGTGCTCGCAGGCCGCGATGGCAAGACCAGCCCTCGTCAGTTGCTTGAGCACAACCTGCTCGGTACCATCAACCTTCTTGAGTATTGCCGCAACGCCAACGCGGGCTTCATTCTCCTCAGCACGAGCCGTGTCTACTCCATTCCCGCACTGGTGAACCTTCCTTTGCGCCCGGAGCAATCAGCCTTCATTCTCGATGAGGCCAGGCCCTTGCCGCCTGGGGTTTCGGCGAGCGGCGCTACCGAAGCCTTCAGTACCGAGGCGCCTATTTCACTCTATGGCTCAACCAAGCTTGCGTCCGAACGTCTCATTCAGGAGTACGCTGCGGGCTTCAAAGTCCCTATCTGGATTAATCGCTGCGGAGTGCTTGCAGGCGCCGGTCAATTCGGCACTGCGGAGCAGGGGATCTTCTCTTACTGGCTCCACGCGCACTCTACGCGGCGTCCGCTCAAGTACATCGGCTTTGGAGGGCATGGTTATCAGGTCCGTGATGCACTGCATCCGCGTGACCTCGCGCGCATGGTCGATATGCAATTAAAAGGCAGCGGCTCTTACCAGCCCCTCAATCTTTCCGGTGGCAGCGCTAACTCCATGTCACTCGCGCAATTGAATGCCTGGTGCGATCAGCGCTTTGGCCCGCATCAACCTGTCGCAGACACAGCCGAGCGTCCCTATGACGTAGCGTGGTTGATCCTGGATTCGGGAAAGGCGCTCAGTAAATATGGATGGAAGCCCGAGATTAGCCTTCATCAGATCCTCGAGGAGATTGCCGGACACGCAGCGCAGAACCCGGAATGGCTCAGGTTGTGCGGAGCATGATCCTGCCGTCGGGAGATCGTTTGATGTGTGGCTCATATGTGGAGCACACCTTGTTCAGCGGCAATTGCCGAGGTTTGATCTCCTGGCATCTACGCGGCTTGGCTCACTGACATGAACATGTGATCCAGTGTCGAGTCGCGGTCGTCGATTTTCGCAATCGCTCCGCGATGAACTACTCCCCGTGCGGGATGACTTTGGCAATCCTCAACCGGGTTATAAACTGCAATGGAGAGGCGGCAAAACCGTGAAAAAACTTCTTGTTACGGGTTCATCTGGCTTAATCGGTTCCGAAGTATGCCTGTATTTCGCAGCGAATGGATGGCAGATCCATGGCATCGATAACAACCAGCGCGCTACCTTCTTTGGCCCCAAAGGAGACACACGTTGGAATCAGCATCGCCTCGCCGGAAAAATCGAGGACTTTCATCATCACGAGCTGGATATTCGCGATCGCCAGGGCATCCTCGATGTGCTGAAAGAAGTAAAGCCCGATGCTATCGTTCATGCCGCGGCACAGCCCAGCCACGACCTTGCTGCTTCCATCCCGTTCGACGATTTCGATACCAATGCCGTCGGCACGCTCAACCTGCTTGAGGCCGCGCGCCAGGCGGTTCCGGAGTCGCCATTCGCCTCCCTCTCCACCAACAAGGTTTACGGCGACGCACCCAACGAACTGTCCCTTGTCGAACTCGATACTCGCTGGGACTACGCTGACCCGGCTTACTACACCGGCATTGCCGAGTCATTCCGCATCGATCAGTCCAAGCACTCCATCTTCGGCGCGTCCAAGGTCGCCGCAGACGTGATGGTGCAGGAATATGGCCGCTACTTCGGCCTGCCGACCTGCTGCGCTGCGCGGCGGCTGCCTCACAGGCCCAAGCCACTCCGGCGTCGAACTCCATGGCTTCCTCAGCTATCTGGTCAAGTGCAACCTTACCGACACCAAGTACAACGTCTTCGGCTACAAGGGCAAGCAGGTTCGCGACAACATCCACTCATACGATGTCGCTCGCTTTATCGCTGCGTTCATTGAAGCTCCGCGAGCCGGCGAGGTCTACAACATCGGCGGAGGCCGCAACGAATAGTTGCTCCATCCTTGAGGCTTTCGGCCGCATCGAAGCTCTTTCAGGCAAGAAGATGCTGTGGGAGTACGTCGACCAGAACCGCTCCGGCGACCATATCTGCTATATCAGCGATCTGCGCAAAATGAAAGAGCACTATCCTTCATGGGACATCACTAAATCGCTCGACGACATCTTCCAGGAGATCTACGCTTCCTGGGGTGACAGGGTCGCTCTTGCAAACTAAACCACTCGCAAGTAGAGCCGAGGGCGAGGATCTTTGCGTCGGCCTTCTCTGCGCGAGCCCAAACCGCCTGGAGATTTGATGGCGCAAACAAGAATCGCCCTTTTTACCCCTTTCAGTCCTGCCACCGGGGGGGGTGGCGTGATCTTCCGCAGCCTGCTGCCTTACTTGAAAGGCGCGGAGATTCGATGGTTTTATCTGGCGGGTTCGGTCGCCGATACACCGTCTTCCACTCTGCTGGGACCCCGCATCATGGGTGGCTCGCTCGTGAGTGACGCTGTCAACACTCTACGTCTCTTTGTTCTTCAGAGTCACCCCGAGATCGATCGCTACGTCCAGGCCATTCGCGACTGGTCTCCCGATGTCGTCTGGGTTAATGCGATGAACGAGGGCATCCTCGTTGGCAAGAAATTTCTCGATGCAGGTGTTCGTCATTTGCATGTTTCTGTCCATGACGACCCCGCCGGTCTCGCCATCAAGTCTAAGCGCTATCGTGCGCTCGCATCGGTGATGGATCGTCGCAACACTGAGCTGCTCAAGCGTGCGCACACCGTCGATGTCGTCTCTGATTCCATGCGTAACTATTATCAACGCCGCATCGGCGTAGACTCGGGCGTCGTCTACCGCTACATCCATGACCTGCAACTGCCAGAACCGCAGGGTGCCCGATCCGCTGAAGACGGGATCATCCACATCGGTCACGTTGGCAGCGCCTACAGCGCCCCTGAGGTCTTCGCTTTTCTCCGGGCATTACGCGCCGTCGCTGCAACCGATCAGGTCAAATTCCGCGTGACGAACTACGGCGTGTCCCCCGCCATGACGGCGGCAGAGAAGGAATTTCCAGACATCGTCGAAAACGCCGGCAACACCCCAGAAGAGGAAGTCATTCGCCGCCTGCAGCACACCGCCTTCGTCTACTCGATGTATTCCTTCAACCCCCGCCATCGCATTTTCCGAGAGACCAGCCTGCCCACCAAGATGAGTACATACCTGATGGCGGCAAAGCCCATTCTCGTTCACTCTCCGTCTGGCAGCAGCACAATGCAGTTGTTCTCGGAGCACAAACTTGGTTTGTCTGAAACATCATTGGATATCCCAAGAATCGCGAACAGTGTTCGGAATATGCTCCACTTTCAACTGGATCGCGAAGTGGTTCGTCAGGCTGTCGAGCATCACTGCGGCAGAAGGAATCTTGATTATTTGAATGAATGCTTTGGTCTGAAGCAATTCCAGCCGGCATCTGGAATTCCGATAGTTTAGTTTTCGATATCGGAGCAAGCGGTTACTTGGCGGCGCTCGCCGGATTCAAAACCAAACGCCGTCAGCATCACTGCGTGCGTGTCGCGTCCACTCTGTAAGCAAGAGTGTCTTGCGGTTCGAGTGCCACCCTATAACCTTGTTCGGTTAACATCCGGATCCACGAAGTATGTTCGGGCTTCGACATGAATCGATGTTCAAATCGAATGATGGCCGGTGCTCTTTTCGGTACGTCGAAAAGACGCAAAATCTCGGAATCATAGCCTTCAGCATCGATTTGCAATAGATCTACCCGCTCTGTTTCAAGTTCTGCGAAGAGTGAACCGAACGTCACGGTACGAACTTCGCTCGTGTAGATCCGTGACTCGCAGTCTTTTATTTTGCCGCGCATCTTCAGAATTACATTGCGATCGAAACTAGCCAATTCAGGTAGCCAGGACGGGTCTCCATGGCGTGCCGACACCTTATAAAACGATATAAAACCATCTTGTTCGGAGAGAGCCGCATTGACGAAAGTGAAGCGGGATGGACCGAAATGCGAATAATTCGACTGGAGACGTTGAAACGGCTCGGGCTGCGGTTCCACCAGGGTTCCTCTCAGTGGATATTTTTCCATGAGCGGGAACAAGGGATCGCCCTTCATCCCGTCAAAAGCTCCAATTTGGAGAAACCTTACATCATCATGAGTACGGCAGAAGTGGGAAAGCACAAAATCGAGTGAGGGAGTCAACTCGAACTCCCGGTTTTTATAAAGCAATGATGGTTTCCTTGCCGTTCTAATCACCTCACGACATTTTTGGGCGAAGACGGGAGGGAGAAATTTGGTTAGGAACATGAACGACAACCCCTCATGGACTCCGATCCTAACATGGTCTTAGGCAACCTCATGTTGCCATTCACAGCGCTAAGACAAGGTATTTTCCCCCGCGCGGGTTATCGCTAAAAACTTAATCGGTCCGTGCGGTTTAAAAATCAGGAAGCCTTCGACCGGATAAAATCGGTGGCGCAACCGCCTGAAGAATTCACTTCCCGTCACACTTGTCTGTCGGTGTGAAAGTGTTGCCAGATGGCTTCAGCAGTTTTAGGCAGCACCACCGCCGCCAGCGACTCGACCGTCGCCTCGCGTACCTCGCGCAGGCTTCCAAAATGCGTCAGCAGCCGCTGCCGCGTCTGCGCGCCCACGCCCTGAATCGCCAGCAGCTCCGAATCGCGATCCCGCATCTCGCGCCGCTTGCGATGATACCCAATCGCAAATCGATGGCTCTCATCGCGAATCTTCTGTACCAGGTGCAGCACCGGCGATCGTCTGTCCAGCACCACTGGCTCATCTTCGCTGCCATATACGTAGATCACTTCCTCGCGCTTCGCAATCGAAGCCAGCGGTTGCGAAGTAAATCCCAATTCCTCCAGCGCATCGGCCGCCGCATGCAACTGCCCGAGCCCGCCGTCGATCAGCACCAGCGAAGGCATCGAAGGATTCGCTTCGTTCTCATCCTTCACCCGCTTATACCGCCGCAGAACAATCTCGCGCATCGATGCGAAATCGTCCACGCCAGTGACCGTCTTCACCTGAAACTTGCGATATGCGGACTTCTTCATCTCCCCGTCTTCCCACACCACCATCGACGCCACGGTCTCCGCGCCCTGGATATGCGAGATATCGAAGCACTCGATGCGCTTCGGCAGATCCGGCAGCATCAGCACATCTGCCAGCGTCTCCTGTATCGCTTTGCGCGAGGGCTCCATCACGCGGAAGCGCTGAATATACGACTGCTTCGCGTTCTGCCCGGCCAGATCAATCAGCGAACGCTTATCTCCTCGCTGCGGCGCAGCCAACTCCACACGATGGCCGTTTCGTTCCGCAAGCAGCTTCCCAAGAGCCTCGCGATCCGCAAAATCCACCGGCGTTAAAATTGTCTTCGGTACATACTGCTGATCGATGTAGACCTGCTTCAGCAATGCAGAGAAGAACAGCCCCGCATCAAAAGACATCTCTTCCGGAACCGCCCCTCCATCGAGCATTTCTGAAGCCTCTGCCGCTTCCTCATCGCCCTCGCTCATAAACTCCGGCAGCTCCTCCCAGAACATCTCCCGCCGGTCCACGATCTTCCCGTTGCGAATGTGAAAGAGATTCGCCGCCAGCGCTCCGGCCTCATAGTGATACCCAAACACATCCACGTCGTCCGACTCAGTCGTCGCGATCCGCTGCTTCTCCTCGATCTGGTGCACCGTCGAAATCAGATCGCGATACCGCGCCGCCAGCTCAAACTGTTCTGCCTCGGCCGCCTCGGTCATCCGCGCTTCGAGCGACCGTTTCAACTCCGCGTGCCGTCCCTCCAGAAAAAGCTGCGCGTCCTTCACCGCCAACCCATAAGCCTCAGGCGTCGTCAGTCCTTCGACGCAGGGGCCCAGGCAGCGGTGAATGTAGTACTGCAAACACGCCCGCGGATGATACCGCGACAGATCCACCTTGCAGCTCGGAATCAGGAAGCTGCGGTGAATCACCTCCGCCACTCGATACGCCAGGTTCCCCGGGAAATACGGCCCGTAGTACGCCGACCCATCCTTCCTGAGCCGCCGCGTCACAAACACCTTCGGATACCGGTCCGCCAGCGTCAGCTTCACATACGGATACGTCTTGTCGTCCCGCAGCAGAATGTTGAAGCGCGGCTTCTTCTGCTTGATCAGGTTGTTCTCAAGCGCCAGCGCCTCCATCTCGTTGGCCACCAGAATGTACTCGACGTCGACCGCCTCACGCATTAGCGTTCCGGTCTTGGCGTTGGCCTGGTTCGCCTCCAGCAGATAGCTCCGCACCCGCGATCGCAGATTGCGCGCCTTGCCGACATAGATCACCTGCCCCTCGGCGTTCTTGTACAGATACACCCCGGGCTGCGTAGGCAAAGTCCGTATTTTCTCGTAAAGATCCATGAGATCTGGGTCAGCCGTATCAGAGGCGGGCAGGGGAAGCCGGCCACTCCTTTCAGTGTAGCGATTTTCATGCTTCCGCCGCCGCCAGCTCCTGCCATGGTCCAATCCCACCGCCAGACGGACACCGCTACACAGTAACCATTTCCATTCCGTGTAAAATTTACACTCCTAGCATCCTCAATAGCGTCTAAATTCAGGCATTAACTTGCTTGTTTTCAGATCGATAATGGCAGCGCAGCCTTTGGTGATCGACGTGCTTCTACCGTAAGCGAACGATATTCGCGCCTCCTGCCTCGATGGGCGGCGCAGCACAAAAATAAGACCATCGAAAGGAAGCCAAACGATGCAAACCATGAAGTCTTTGAACTATTCCGTTCTGGCCGTCGCCATTTCGCTTCTCTCCGGCTGCGCCACCAAGAACTATGTCAAGACGCAGACTGCGCCCATCATCGATCAGGCAAACCAGCTCAACGACAAAACCGCTGCCAACAACCGCGCCATTAAGGATACCGACGAGCGCGCCCAGGCCGGCATCACCAAGGCGCAGGGATCTGCCGATCAAGCCACCCAGAACGCTCAGGGCGCAACTACCGCTGCTGGTCAGGCTCAAACCGCTGCAAATGATGCAGTCAACCGCGCCGACAAGCTCTCCGACGTCGTCGCTGGTCTCGATAACTACAAGTCCATCAACAACATGTCCGTGACTTTCGGCTTTGACAAGTCCAACCTGACCAAAGACGACAAGGCCCAGCTCGACACCTTCGGCCAGACCCTGGCCAGCGCCAAGAGCTACATTGTTGAGGTCACCGGCGGCACAGACTCCACCGGCAGCGCCGAGTACAACTACGCACTCAGCCAGCGCCGTGCCGACACTGTCGTTCAGTATCTGGCTTCCAAGTACAGCATCCCTGCCCACCGCTTCTACCTGATCGGCATCGGCAAGGATAAGGAAGTTGCGGACAACACCACCCGTGAAGGCCGCGCGAAGAATCGTCGCGTCGACATTCAGGTCCTCTCCAACTCGGCCGACGCCACCGCGCAACAGCCCACCCCCCAGGGATCAGGGAATTAGTTTCGGACGAGGCAACTCGCTCCGCGGCGCCCGCATCCCAATACTGAACCGACAGATAAACCACCCCCAGATGAGCCCCGAGCCCTCCCCGCTCGGGGCTCCCGCATTTTGCGGCCACGATTCAGGCATCTTCGCGTCCGATGGTGGAATCTCAGCTGTTACTGAGGGTTAGCCATGGCGCGTCCGTTTTGGTCAGGCAGGTTGCAGATTTCACTGGTCTCGTTTGGCATCAAGATCTTTCCTGCAACCGAGGCAAAGAGCGAAATCCGTTTCCATCAAATCCACCGCAAATCCGGTCAGCGCGTCCACCACCAGAACGTGGCTGGCGACGATGGCAACGCTGTTACCAATGACGACATCGTCAAAGGCTACGAATACAGCAAAGGCAAGTACATCACCCTCGAACCGGACGAGCTGGAAAAAGTCCGCATTCCGTCCAGGCAGACAATCGAGATCGCGCAGTTTGTAGGCATGCAGGAGCTGGATCCATCCATGCTCGAGCGGCCCTACTTCATCCTGCCCGAAGACGATGCGCAGGCCGAGGCCTTTGCTGTCGTGCGCAAGGCCCTGCGGCAAACCGGAAAGGTTGGCCTGGGAAAAATTGCCTTCGGTGGACGCGAGCACCTCATGGCCATTGCCGTGCCAAACGATGAATCGCTCGCCGGAATGATGGGCTATACGATGCGCTACGCCGCCGAGCTCCGCGATCCAAAGCAATATTTTTCAGAGATCAAAAAGACAAGTGTCGATGCCGAGCAGCTATCGCTCGCCAAGGAACTCATACAGCGCAAGACCGCAAAGTTCGACGCCGCAAGATTCAAAGATGAGTATGAAGTTGCGTTGCGCGCTCTCGTCGACGCCAAGCTGAAACACAAGCCTTTGCCCAGGGAAGAGCGGCCTGCATCGACGAAGGTAGTCAACCTGATGGACGCCCTGCGTCGCAGTGTGACGGAAAAGAAACCACCCGCAAAAGTCCGCAAGAGCGGAAGCAAATCTCACGGAATTGCACTGGTGAAGCCCGCAAAGCGCGGACAGCGATCACGCAAGTCGGCATAACCTCCGATGGCGGCCAAGCGAAAGAAGCGCCCGGAACCAGCGCGGAAATTTCATCCCGATCTGCATGACACCCGCAAAGAGGTGATGCCGGAATTTTTATCTCCTCAGCTTGCCGTTCAGGTGAGCTCTCCACCCGCCGGCAAAGGTTGGGTGCATGAGCTCAAACTCGACGGTTATCGCATTCAGGCTCACGTGGACGCTTCGCGCTCCTCAGTGCGCCTGCTCACCCGCACAGGCCTCGACTGGACACACCGGATGAAGCCGATAGCTGATGCATTGGCCGCGCTGCCGGTTGAGAGCGCGATCTTCGACGGTGAAGTGGTAGCTCTACTGCCAGGCGGCCTCACAAGCTTCGCCGCATTGCAGGCAGCATTTCAAGACGGCAGCGCGCAGCAGCTAACCTATTTCGTCTTTGACCTGCTGCATCTCAACGGACACTCGCTCCGTGATCTGCCACTGCTCCAGCGCAAGCAATATCTCGCCGATCTACTTGCACTCCATCCCTCTGAAACCGCACGGTTGAGCGAGCATCTTGAATCCAACGGCAAGCTCGTCTTTGAGCATGCATGCAAAATCGGCGCAGAGGGCATCGTCAGTAAACGCGCCGATGGCGCTTATGCGAAAGGCCGCAGTGCAAGTTGGCTCAAGACCAAGTGCTACCGCGAGCAGGAGCTGGTGATCGGCGGCTTTACGCTTCCGTCAAATGGCAGCTATGGCGTCGGCGCGCTTCTGCTCGGCTATTACGAGGGCAGCAAACTGATCTACGCCGGGCGCACCGGGACTGGATTTACGCAGGCAACACACAAGAGCTTGCGCGACAGGCTTGAGAGGCTGCGCCGCGATGCCGCTCCCTTTGCGGCCGTTCCGGTCGCCGCCCGGCGCGGCGTGCATTGGGTCACACCAAAACTGGTCGCTCAGATATCCTTTGCCACCTGGACTGCAGACAATCTCGTACGCCAGGCTGCATTCAAAGGCCTTCGCGAAGATAAGCCCGCCAAAGATGTGCGTCGCGAGATGCCTGCCTCGATCGACGCTGGCGCGAAGTAGCATCGATGGTGCCGAGTCCAAACGTCGTTTCGCTGGAGATTCGCAGAACCCATTACATTGAAAAGGTGATTCGCTATAGCTCACGCTGTTATGTCTATCTCACCCTGATTGCCCTGGCCGCTTCTGTCATCGCACACGCTGCTGCCAGCGGCTCATTGCCGCAACCGGAGCCTATCTTCTCGAGCGCTCCCTTCGCCAGTTGCCACGCCTCCACTGTGGTCGAGCTGCGCAATGGCGATTGGCTCGCTGCGTGGTTCGGCGGCTCGGGCGAGGGCAAGCCTGATGTAGCCATCTGGGGTGCTCGGCACACCAAGGCGGGATGGAGCGCGCCTTTCCTCATGGTGCGCGAGCCTAAGATTGCCGCCTGGAATCCAGTGCTGTTCCACACACGCGACGGACGCCTGTGGCTCTATTACAAGTTCGGCCCCGTGGTGGCCGGCTGGACAGGCGCACGCATGATCAGCACCGACGATGGAGCCACCTGGTCAAAGCCTGAACATCTGCCCGCCGGCATCCTCGGCCCCATTCGCGCCAAGCCGCTCGTGATGGAAGACGGCACGGTAGTCAGCGGCTCGTCCGTGGAAAGCTATCACGCCTGGGCGGCATGGATCGAGCGCAGCACAGACAACGGTCTTCATTTCGAAAAACATGGACCCTATACTTTGCCTGACAGCGCAATTCGCGCCCTGACTGGCTCGCCGCTCAATGGAACGAACCAGGCAATTGGCACAATCGATCCCGAGCAGACCACCGGCCTCATCCAGCCAACCGTGATCCAGGTCGCGGGAAAGCACCTGCGCTTCTACGCGCGCTCCTCCAGCAATATCGGCCGCATCTGCATCTCCGACTCCTACGACGCCGGCATTACCTGGAGCACGCCTCGCGCTCTCGACCTGCCCAATCCCAACTCAGGCATCGATATAGTCCATCTGCGTGACGGCCGCTATGTGCTCATCGACAACCCAGTCACCGACGGCCGTTCGCCGCTGGCTCTCGCTGTGTCACAGGACGGCATCACATTCCGTCAATTCCGCACGCTGGAAAACGAGCCGGGGATGGAGTTTTCTTATCCTGCGCTGATCCAGCTGCGCAATGGAGATCTACTCGCGACTTATACCTGGCATCGGACAAGGATTCGGAGCGTTGAAATTCCGCTGGGATCGGTGTGGTGATAAGCTTTCCTACTCAGAGGATGGTTCCGGTATTTCTTCGTTGCGCTGCCTGCGCGGCCCGATAACTAAGCTGTTATCGGCACCCGCAGATCGCCGCCAGTCATCTCCTTGGGCAGATGCAGGCTCAGCAGATTGATCAGCGTAGGGCTGATGTCGCGCAGGCTGCCATCCGTCCGCAGAGTGAACTTGTTCGCATCTTCCCCGACATAAACCAGCGGCACCGGATTGGTGGTATGCGCCGTGTGTGGACCACCTGTAGCCGGGTCGATCATCTGCTCGGCATTTCCATGATCCGCGGTGATGAGCCAGCTTCCGCCCTTTTCCCGCAGCGCCTTGTAGATGCGCGCAAGCTGCGCGTCAACGCATTCGACAGCCTTGATCGTCGGCTCAAGCTTGCCGCTATGGCCAACCATGTCGGCGTTGGCGAAGTTGGCGATAACCAGATCGAATGCCGTGTCGTGGATGGCCTTGACGATGGTGTCGCCAATGCCTTCAGCCGACATCTCCGGCGCCAGGTCATAAGTGGCGACCTTCTGCGACGGAATAAGTGTTCTGTCTTCGCCAGGGAAGGGAACTTCGACACCGCCGTTGAAGAAGTAAGTCACGTGCGCATACTTTTCCGTCTCCGCCACGCGCAGGTTGCGTAGCTGCGCCGCGCCGAGAATATTCGCCAGGATGTTATCCATCGACTGCGGCAGAATCACCATCGGCAGCGAATACGCCTTGTCGTACTGCGTCATGCAGAGATAGTGCAGCCCTTTCGGAATCTCACTGCGCGGAATAATCTCATCCAGTGATTCCCACGAGTCAAGATTGCGTCCGCCGGCCTGGTTCAGGCCGCTTTCGCGCGTAAGCACGCGAGTGATCTGCCTCGCGCGGTCGGCGCGGTAGTTGAAGTTGATGACCACATCCTCATCGCGGATGACTCCATGCGGTTTGCCCGCTACATCGGTCACGACATAAGGAATCGTGAACTCGTCCGTGACGCCGTTGTTGTAACAGTTCTTCAGATGCCCCACCGGATCGCTCGTCGATCCGCCCTCAGCCTTCGCAAAGCACATCGCTGTAAACGCCTTGCGCTCTCGATCCCACTTGCGATCGCGGTCCATCGCGTAGTAGCGCCCGCTCACGCTAGCCAGCTTGCCCACACCGTATTCGTGCATCTTCTTCAGCAGCTTATCCAGATAGCCCGCACCGGAGGTAGGCAGCGTATCGCGCCCATCCAGGAAGGCATGCACTAACAAGCGATTCACTCCATGCGCCTTCGCCGCACGCAACAGAGCATACAAATGCTCCTGGTGCGAATGCACTCCGCCATCCGACAGCAAGCCAATAATATGAAGCTGACGCTCTCCCTCGCGTGCACGGTGCATCGCCTTCACAATCGCCGGATCGCTCGTAAACTTATCCTCGGCAATCATCCGGTCGATGCGCGTAATGTCCATCTGCACCACACGCCCCGCGCCAAGATTCAGATGCCCAACCTCACTGTTGCCCATCTGCCCATCCGGCAATCCCACAAAATGCTCCGCCGCGCGAATCAGCGTATTGGGATACTCCGCCAGCAGCTTGTCATACGCAGGCTTGCGGGCCAGAGCAATGGCATTAGCTTCCGTCTTGGGCGAATAACCCCATCCATCAAGAATGGTCAATACGAGCGGGCGTTTTACGGTGGGCACGATGGCTCCTTCTATGCGGTGGTTTTGTTCGCGGGCCAGTGAAACAGATCCTGCGGGATGACAGCCAAAGAGACAAAGGCCGAGCGAGATAGAAGAGATGCCGCCGCGACCAACGGGAGCGCCACGAATTTACGTGGCGGCCAAAGGCCGCGGCTGCCTGGACGGCAGGTCCTACTCGTTGTAATTCAAGCTCTCAAGCCCAAGGAACGTAGCCCCCTGCCCGAGTTCTTCCTCAATGCGCAGAAGCTGGTTGTACTTGGCGATGCGATCCGTGCGGCTGGCCGAACCGGTCTTGATCTGGCCCACGCCGGTCGCCACGGCAAAGTCGGCGATGAACGTATCTTCGGTCTCGCCGCTGCGATGGCTGATCACGCTGGTGTAGCCATAACGGCTCGCAAGCTGAATCGCTTCGAAGGTCTCCGTCACGGTTCCGATCTGGTTAAGTTTGATCAGGATCGAGTTGCCGACGCCCTCTTCAATGCCGCGCTGCAGCCGCTTCACATTGGTCACAAAAAGATCGTCACCCACAAGCTGAATCTTGCTGCCCAGCTTGTCGGTGAGTACACGCCACCCATCCCAGTCATCTTCGGCCAAACCGTCCTCAAGCGAAACAATCGGAAACTGGCGAACCCAGTCCGCGTAAAAGTCCACCATCTCTTCGCTGGAGAGCTCGCGCTTGTCGCTCTTCTTGAAGATGTACTTGCCCTTGTCCTTGTTATAGAACTCGCTCGACGCCGGATCGAGAGCAATGGCGATCTGCTCGCCCGGCTTGTATCCAGCCAGAGTAATAGCCTCAAGAATCACATCGATCGCTTCGGTGTTCGAGGTGAGAGACGGCGCAAACCCACCCTCATCGCCCACGGCGGTCGAGTAGCCTTTCTTCTTGAGCACGCCCTTCAGCGTATGGAAAACCTCAGCGCCCCAGCGCAGCGCATCCGAGAAACGCTCCGCCCCCACCGGCATCACCATGAACTCCTGAAAGTCCACGCTTGAGTCGGCATGCGCTCCGCCATTGAGCACATTCATCATCGGTGTCGGCAGCACGCTGGCGTTCGCTCCGCCAAGGTAGCGATACAGCGGAATCTCCAGTGTCTGCGCCACGGCGCGGGCGGCAGCCATCGAGACGGCCAGGATCGCATTCGCACCCAGCTTCGACTTGTTCGCCGTCCCGTCGAGCTGAATCATCGTGAAGTCCAGCAATCGCTGGTTGGCCGCGTCGAAGCCCTCAAGCTCCGGCGCGATGACGGTTTCTATGTTTTCAACGGCCTGCAGCACGCCTTTGCCCAGGAAGTGGGACTTGTCTCCGTCACGCAGCTCAACGGCCTCATGCTCGCCGGTAGAGGCGCCGGAGGGAACGGCAGCACGGCCCAAAGCGCCGCTTTCCAGAATCACATCAGCTTCAACAGTGGGGTTGCCGCGCGAATCCAGAATCTCGCGGGCGCGAATAGCAGCAATTTCAGTCATATCAGTCCTCGCAATGCGGTGCTGCAGGCGATCTTTCAATTTAGGGCGGCGATCGACGGCAAGAGCCTGGCCTGCAAGGCTCTGAATCGTTGTAAGAAAATGCGCCATCGATGCTCTGATCCTCATGCAATGTGTAGATTATTGCCTTCGGTAGTTTAACAAACGGAGGGTCCCCGGATTGTGACGCCTGCGCGTCCAGCCGCTGCCCGAAAGCGAGGTTGCCGAGAAAGATTCGTGCCTCGTGCGACACTCTCGCGCACAAATGCGCCAAAGTTTCGCTGTCGAAGAGTTGCGCGCGCAGCTAAGATCAAGAGTGAGAAATTGCCGTTTTTTGCAGGACCGGCGGCGGCATCTCACAACTTTTGCCGAAAATTTGTGTTCGATGCAGTAAGGGATTCTCCGCTCATGAACACCGCATGGGCCGCCGCTACAAGGAGGGAAAGATGGGTATACGACGCACTCTTCCATTTGCTTCGATCTTTGTGTGTGCATCGCTTTCGATGGCGGGTGTCGCCCTTGCGCAGCAGACGGGCCAGCAGTCAGGTCAGCAATCGGGGCAGCAGGATCAGTATCAGGGAGTTTCGACGCCGCCGAGCGACCCAATTACCGCGACTTCGGATACGCCGCAGCCCCAGCCCAAACCTTCGCCGGCGCATCCGGTGACCCCTGCCCCTGCTCCCGACTCGCAGCCGCAGCCGAGCGCAGTCGATGACCAGCCGGAGCAACCAGCGGCCGACCAGCCGCAACCCGCCGTATCCACCCGCATAGCCTCTGCCGATCCCGATGGAGACATCGTTCACCCGCTGCCCGCGCCTCCAGGAGAGTTGCAGGAGGGGGCAACGATTCGGGTTCGTCTGATGGACCGGATCTCCTCCACAGATTCCGAGCGCAACCAGCCATTCCGCGGCAAGGTAGCGACCGACGTTCTGCAAGAGGGCAAGGTGCTGATACCGGCCGGTTCGGAAATCGAAGGCCGCGTCTCCTCCGTATCCGCAGGCGATCATCTCGGCGGACATGGCAGCTTCCGGCTACAGCCTGAGTCGGTGATGCTGCCAGACGGCACGCACTATCAGCTTCGCGCCGAAGTAACCGGAACGCCCGGATCGAAGACGCGCGTCGGTTCTGAAGGCACCGTCAACGCCGGATCGCGGAAAACAAAGAACGAGATCGAGTACGGCGCCGTTGTAGGCACAGGTGCTATAACCGGCGCTGTTGTTGCTGGGCCAGTGGGCGCGCTGGCTGGCAGTGCCATCGGCGCTGGCATCGTGACGACACATATCCTGGTCGATCATCCCCAGGCCACTCTGGAACCGGGTGCGGTGGTGCTGTTTACGCTCACCCAGCCGCTTAACCTGATGCCGCAGACCGCCCAGCAGTAATTTTCAGGCCGAGCAATCCGGAGGGAGCAGGGGCATTTATGCCCCTGAAAACTGCTGATACTGATCTGGGGCTTTAGCCCTGGTCTTTTACGAAGCCCGTTCTTGCTGCGGACCCGCTTCGCAGCTCTCGATTGTAGAGACTAGAAGCGAAAATACTCTAGTCGCCGCATCAGCTTCCGAACGTTTCCTGCTTGATAGACTTTGAAAGATGAGTTCCGATCAAAATCCGCTCACGCATAAGCATCAACTTCTCTCCTTACTCGCCCGCATCAGCTTTCGTCTCGGCCAATTCACGCTCGCATCCGGCGCCAAAAGCGACTACTACATCGACTGCCGCACCACCACGCTCCACGCCGAAGGTGGCCGCGCTACAGGCCATTCCGTGCTGGAACTGCTCGAAGAGCACGGCATCGAAGCCGACGCCGTAGGCGGCCTAACCATGGGCGCCGATCCCATCGTCTGCAACGTAGCCACGGCCAGCGCATGGCGCGCCCAGCAGCAGCCCGGCGTTCCTTTGCTGCACGGCTTTCTGGTCCGCAAGGCAGAGAAGGCGCACGGCACAGGCCGCCGCATCGAGGGATTCTGCCGCGAAGGCGCTCGTGTGGTCATTGTGGACGACGTCTGCACTACCGGCGGCTCGACCATCAACGCCATACAGGCAGCCCGCGATGCCGGCATGACCGTAGCCGCAGTCGTTTGTCTGGTAGAGCGTCAGGAAGCCAATGGCCGCCCGGCAGTAGAAGCCGCAGCCGAAGGCGCTCCATTCTTCGCACTCTTCACCGCAAACGACGTAAAAGCAGAGCATATACGGCAAGGCGCATAGACCGAAGAGAGAGAGAGAGTTCAGCGTGATTGATTCAGTGAGATTCGCTTTGTGAAGATCTACTGCTTATCCCGCGCTGCATATCGTACTGCTGTCTTTGTGCTTCCTGCGCAGCCTTATTTGGCACCCCCATGTACATGCGTAAGGAGTCTGAAACCAGATCGCGATTGTAAGGCTCTTGCGTGGTTGGCTCCTTGCCTGGCGTGGTGAATTGTGTTCCCAAAACCTGAGACTGATGGATGCTCTGCAAATAACGATCAAGCGTAGCCGCAGAGATCCAGACCGCTCCAGTTTGTCCCTTGCTGATTGCGACCATGGCAAGCACGTGTGCGAGCAGGTAATCATCGGAAGTCACGCCGTGCTGGAAAATCAGGGCCGCGCTCTCAAAATCGTGTCCCGTATGCAGCTTGCCTTCATGCAGCAAAGATGCTGTTGCGATGCGGCGTTCGCTATCGGCTTTGCCCACTTTTTGCGAGTCAGCATGAATAGCGTCTTTGCGATCATTCTGATCTGCCTCCACAATCTGAGCCATTTGAGGATTATCGGGAACGAAATAGTCCTGAGTATAAATACGCGTACTATCCCAGTTGTCAGCTAAGCGCGGCTCGGTTTCCGTACGGTTCATTTTGAGGGAAGGAAACGATTGGAATAAGGTGAGGTCAATGTGTGTTGCTGCAATATGACCGGGGGAGCGAATCCCACGTATAACACGGTCTACGACTCGGGCGCAGCGACGCTCACGGTTAACGGTCATGCGGACACTTACTCCTGGGGCAGCGGCTCCACGCCAAGCTCAATCGCTTCCGGGCTCGCCTCGGCCATCAATGGCGACGGCTCGGCAGCGGTGTCGGCAACGGCCTCCGGCGCAGTGGTGAACCTGACGGCTCGGACGACGGGCACAGGCACAAATTATTCGCTCACATCTTCGACCAGTTACAGCACTTCGAATTTCACCTCGTCGTCATTTTCTCTTGGGAATTCCGGCGCGGCATTGACGGGCGGCACAAACGCGACCTATGTATACGACAGCGGCACAGTTTCGATCACCGTGAACGGCACCACGAGCAGCGCAAGCTATGGCCAGAACGATACGACAAGCACCGTCGCTTCTTCTCTGGCTGCAGCCGTGAACACGAATTCTCCTTCCGTGACTGCCTCGGCCTCCGGAAATGTCGTTACCCTGACAAGCAAGACTGAGGGCGCTTACACTAACTATGCGCTGACCAGTTCGAATGCGAGCAGCAATGGATTCAGTCCGGCATCGTTCAGTTCGTCCGGTTCGGGTTCGACGATGACCGGGGGGACGGGCTCGACCATTTACAGTCTCGGCCTCTCCTACGAACCGAATGGAGACGTCCAATCAGACTCGGACAACATTAATGGCAACTGGGCCTATACTTACGATGATTTCGACCGGTTGAATACGGCGGTTTCGAACTCCGGCCTGGGATGCGCGGAGGTCTACGACCGTTATGGCAATCGCTATCAGCAAAACACGTACAGCGGAAGCTGCCTGACTCCGCAATATTCCATTCCGAGCGGCAACAACCGAATTCCGCAATTCACCTATGACCTGGCGGGCAACGTCATCAACGACACATCGTACACGTACGCTTACGACGCTGAAGAGCGCATCTCAAGTGTTAGCACGACGGGCGGAACTGTGATTGCCAGCTACGTCTACGATGCCGACGGGCGGCGTGTCCGCAAAATAGCTGGGTCTACGGTGGATTATCTGTATGATCTCTCTGGCCATGAGATAAGCGAGATCAGCTCCGCGGGTGTGTGGAATCGGGGCGAGGTGTATGCCGGCGGGCAGCATGTGGCTACTTACAACGGTGGCGCGACCTACTTCACTCATGCCGACTGGCTGGGCACCGAGCGCGTGCGGTCCACAGTCGGGGGCGGAGTGTACTCGACCTGGACGAGCTATCCTTTCGGCGAAGGCTCGCCCACGCCCAATCCGGGACCGACGCACTTCACCGGCAAAGAAAGAGACGCAGAATCAGGGCTCGACTACTTCGGGGCTAGATACTATGGATCGGGCATGGGACGCTTCATGAGTCCCGATCCTAGCGGCCTTCTTGCCCAACATCCTGAAGACCCACAGACTGGAATCTGTATGCTTACGCTCGATTAAACAATCCGCTAATCTACCTTGATCCAACTGGTCTCGACTGCGTTTACGCTAACGACGCTGGCAATCGCGTGGAATCCATTGATCACAACAGCAACTCAGGAGAGTGCGGGCAGAACGGTGGAAGCTGGGTGCCCGGTTACGCTTCTGAAAACTGGGCACACTTTAACAACACCACCGGCCTATTCCAAGTGGGTTCGATCAACGGGTCGGGTAGCAGCGCTACGGTCGATTACACCATGTTTGGCGCAGGCGATAACACAGGCTTCAATGCGAGTGACACAGCTTGCGGCGGGTGTGCTGGCTTTGCGTCAGCGAACGCCGATTGGCTGTCAGGTCAGCTTACAAAAGACGGAGTACCTGGACTTGATCCGTACATCCATTTCCTAACCGGACGAGAAAAGAACTGCATGGCAGTCTAGGGATGAAGCTTCTCAGTGGTCCGCTCGATCCCAACGATGATCACTCGGCTGCTCCCGGCGGTATGGGGCCGCCGGGAGGGCAAGGCGACTGGGCGGCATCAGTTCATGACTACAGCTTCTTCTCGCATGACATCACGATCCAGAACACCGGCCACTACTTCGGCCTGCATGTGTCTCCGGAAACAGCGAAGGCGCTCATCCAGAGCAACAACACTCTCATCCGGAATGCTGGCGGAGTTCGGGGCTCAAGATGGGGGCGTTCTTCGGAGTCGTCGATGCGTTCCAGTGGTATGTAGGCAGTTGGAAATAGGAGCATACATCGTGAAATATTGGTTTAGAATCGCCGTGCTTCTGCTCTCTGTCGCTACTCTCAACGGGGGCGCTCAGTCAGCACTGGAAAGCCAGAGCCGCACGCAGGACACTCAAGCGCGCGGCTTTTGGACCGATCCATCCACGGGCCTGATGTGGGCTGGAAAGGACAACGGTAAAGACGTGACCTGGAAGAAGGCGGTGAAATACTGCCACGATCTACGGTTGGCTGGTGACTCCGACTGGCGACTGGCGTCTCTCGAAGAGCTGAAAGGCATCTATGACAAGGATGCCAATGCACCTGGACTCATGGGGCCTTCCGGCAAAGGAACCGCTGCCACATGGCATGTAAAGGGCAACCTGTTCTTGACCGGCAATCAGTGGAGCAGCAACCAGAAAAATGATGATCGCGGCCATCCTTCGGGCTGGGCGTGGCGATTCGACTTCAACGAAGGCCGGTCGTTCGGCGGCGACGAGGTGACGTTCTACACGAACAAACGCGCCCTCTGTGTGCGCACTCCCGGCAAAACATCCGTTCAATCCCCCTAAAGGTAACATTACGATGCACAGGCTTTTGTCTACGACTCGGCCCGAAGTTTGTGCATTTGCATCTCGTTACACGGGCAAAGAACGCGACGCAGAATCAGGGCTCGACTACTTCGGGGCCAGATACTACGGTTCCAACATGGGCCGGTGGATGTCGCCTGACTGGAGCAAGAATCCAGAGGCAGTTCCTTACGCATCACTGAGAGACCCACAGTCGCTAAACCTGTACAGCTATGTTGGCAACAATCCCTTAAAGCAACGCGATCCAGACGGACACCATCAGGAGTGTGGCGCGCAGACCTCGTCAACCGACCCTAAGACAGGAGCTTTGACCGTCAATGCGAACTGCCACGACGTCCCAGATTGGTGGCAGTTTCAAGGAGCGAGAAGGTGGCTGGGGCATCATCCTAAGACCGTCAAGACGATTGGAGGTGTGGTGATGGGAGCAACAGCCATCAGCGGCGTTATTGATGGCGGAGCCTCTGAGCTAGCACTTCCCGAAGAAATCGCTCTTGAAGAGGCCCTACTAGAAGGGGGAGCAGAGGCTGCGGAAACCGAGGCCGCGACGGCGGCCGAAGTGGGTGCAGAAGAGGGAGGGCAGGCTGCTTCTGAGAAACAAGCTCTAAGAGTTGCTAAACAAATTGAGAAAGACTTGGGCAAGGACGCACGTCGCGACTTCCATGATGAGAAGCTGAAGGGCGCGGGAGATCGTACTATGCAGCAGCTAAAAGACGACGCGCGCGCGATCTACGAGGACCACGGAAAGACTCCTCCGGGATGGTTGAAATAATGCGAGATATGGACAGTTCAATGAACCCTACAGTGAATGAGATCTTCGACCAAATTGTCGGTCAGCCGTGTACCCGCAAGGAAGTCGGCTCGATGCGAAGTATCAGCCTCGGATTTGGTGAAGAGTCATTGGAGCCTAAAAGACGTAGAAGGCAGTATCGGCGGTGGGAGTTGGGAACCTATAGTGGAGACTGGAAGGTAGTCAATGGCGCAGGTACTCTACTGGCGAAGAGCCACTCTACAGATATTGGAGAGTTGGACGCGAAGCTAGGAGCGTTAGACTTCGGGCGACTCGCTTCCATTCAACAAATATCCAAATCTAGTGTTCGAATGAACTTGGAGAATGGGTTTTCTGTGGACATCATCGGCGATACGACGGATGACGATGAGTACTTCCATGTCTTCGGTCCAGAAAGCGCGTACGTCGAGTTCTCAGAACGCGGTTGGCAAGTGGGTCGATCAGATACTCCGTGGACTGCTCGTGCAGGTGGACCGGGTCTCGATTCTGAGACCTGAGATGCCGGGTGCCCCATCCTTTTCGCGCACTTTGCGAAAAGGGTGGGAACCACCAAAGCCCGCAGCGCCTAACCAAATTCGTGTGCAGCACGAACCCCCTCATCTTCAATCCACTTCCAGTCGAACAACCAGCTTCACCCCCATCACCTCAGCCAGCCGATGCAGCGTCCTCAACCGCGGCATCCCCTGTCCCCGCTCCAGCCGGGCAATCGCCGCCTGATTTGTCCCCGCTCTCCGCGCCAGCTCCGCCTGCGTCCATCCCAGCCGTCGTCGCGTCTCCTGTAGCTCTCGAAACAGCCCGCTTTCCGGCGCTCTTCGCCGCCGCAAATGCTCCTGCCGCATCTCCTCCATCAGTTGCTCAAATGCCGCATCCCGCTCGTCCCGTTCCTGCCTGGTCATCGTCATCGTGTGTGGAACATAGCACAACACGCATAAATTCCACGAAACCATGATCCCGATGCACAAACACCCATAATTCCACGCAAAAATATCACTAACTAAGTTAGTAAGTTGCAGAAAACTTCACTTGACATAGCCTCCCAGCCCTCGTCGCCCCAAAACAAAATGTTCCACGAGGAACATTCCGTGATCACAGCAAAAATTGCTCCACGTGGAGCAATTCAGGGAGCAATCAAAATTGCTCCACGTGGAACATTCCTGGAGCTAGTTCAGCGAGACCTCCTGCTTCAGCGGCAGATCCTGCGACGAGCCCCCAACCATGAAGGTGTAACCGCCCGGCACCAGCTTGAATCCGTTCGCGCCCTCGTCAAAGATCTCGAGATACAGGCGCGGTACGCTCACCGAAACTTCCTTGCTCTCGCCCGGCGCCAGTGAAACGCGCGTAAAGCCCACCAGCCGCTTCGGAGGCTCCTGCGCCGAAGTTGGCAATCCCGCGTAGACCTCGGCAACCTCAACTCCAGCGCGGCTGCCCGTATTTGTTACCTTGAACGTCACCTTCGGTTCTTCGTCGTGGCTGACCTTGATATCCGAATACGAGTAAGTCGTATACGACAGCCCGAATCCAAATGGAAAGAGCACGGGCTTGTTCTCTGCGTCATACCACTTGTAGCCAATCTTTACGCCCTCGTCGTAGTGCACAGCAAAGGTCGGCTTGGCGCCCTCATCGCGCATCACCGGCGACGGTCCCTGCGAACGCGGAGGCGGCATCACCAGCTTCGGATGCGGCAGATCTTCGATGCTCCTGGGGAAGGTGATCGGCAGCTTGGCGGCAGGGTTCACATCGCCAAACAGCACATCGGCCACAGCATCCGAACCCGCGCTGCCTGCATACCAGGCCTCGGCAATTGCGCCCACATTGTCTACCCACGGCATCGTTACTGCCGTACCTGACTCAATCACCACGATCGTCTTCGGATTTGCTTTCGCAACCGCATCTACAATCTTGTCCTGTCCATCGGGCAGTGACAGATCCTTGAGGTCCATACCCTCACTCTCCCACTGCTGAACGAAGACGATGGCCACATCCGACTTCTTTGCAAGCTCAGCCGCAGCTTCGAGATCTTTACCCGATGCGAATTCAACCTTGGCCGATGGTGCCTGGGCCTGAATCGACTTCAGCGGCGAGGTGGGAAACCAGACATGCTCGAGCCACTGCGGATTGGGTGCTCCGGGCGGATCTACTTGTGCCGAGCCGCCACCGCTGATCATGCCGTAATCCGCGTGGTCGCCGATCACTGCAATGGACTTGATGGAAGCTTTATCGAGCGGAAGAAGATTATTCGAGTTCTTCAGCAGCACAATACTGCCGTCTTCGATCTTGCGGGCTTTTTCGATGTCGCCGAATACATCGACCACGCTCTTATGAACCGGGTTATCGACCAGTCCGGCAGCGAACTCGGCGCGCAGAACACGGCGCGCATGCTCATCGAGTTCAGCCATGGGAATTTTGCCGTCCTGCACGGCTTTCTTGAAGGAATCGCCGTAGAAGTTTTCCTGCGGCTGCTCCTGGTCGAGGCCCGCGGCAGAGGCTTTGATGGTGGAGTGTGTGCCGCCCCAGTCCGATAGCACGAAGCCTTTGAAGTGCCATTCGTTGCGCAGCACGTCGGTGAGCGTGTAGTGGTTTTCGCAGGCATAGTCGCCGTTGATGGCGTTGTAGCTGCACATGACGGCCTGCGGGTTGCCGACCTCGATGCCGATGTGGAAGGCGAGCAGGTCGCTCTCCTGCATATCGCGCTTGCTGATTACTGAATCGACTTCGTTGCGGCCGCTCTCCTGGTCATTGACGGCGTAGTGCTTGATGTCACCGATGACGTGCTGCGCCTGCTCGCACTTGATGCGGTTGCCTACGAGCGTTCCGGCGAGGACAGGGTCTTCGCCCTGGTATTCAAAGGTACGTCCGTTTCGCGGTTCGCGAGTCAGGTTAACTCCGCCGCCTAATGTCATGTTGTAGCCCTGGGCGCGCAGTTCGCTGCCGATGACTTCGCCATAGGCGCAGGCTGCTTCGGGGTCCCAGCTTGCCGCTGCACCTACGTTCGAGGGCAGGGCAGTGGAGTAGCGGCCGTTCATCGCGCTGGAGCGCACGCCGTAGGCTGCATCACTCATCTGGATCGATGGAATGCCAAGCCTATCAATGCCGAGGACGAAGCCTGCACCGCCGTTGCCGAGATAGTAGTTAGGCTTGGGCTTGCCCCAGCCGGGCATGCCCTGACCGTGTATAAGATCGATCTTTTCGTCGAGGGTCAGCTCTTTGAGGACAAGGTCGGCGCGCTCGTCGGGCGAGAGGCTTTTGTCCATATATTTGGCATGAGCCCATGGAGGCTCGGGCGGACGGCGGCGCGGAGACTGCGCAACGAGCGTGCTACTGGCAGCGAAAGCCGCAAAGGCGAATGCGGCGGATAGGCGAAGTCGCCAAGGCGAAGCGAACGTCATACTGGACCCTTCCGGAAGAGTTTTCGGGAGCATTGTTACGCAACCCGCGATACCCGCGCAAGTGTACTAGTAAAACGTGTGAGCTGGCACTTTTCGCGCGAAATTTTGAAGAAGGTAAATCGATTGTGCTGGGCGCACGCGAAGTGTATGTAGGACGACGAAGAGTGTTGAGATGCGGAGCCACCCAAGTCTCAGATCCGATCCGTAAGGGCCATATTGCTGGATGAATATTGCCAGACTTAGGCAGCTCCGGCGGTCGATTGAGGTTTTCGCGGAGGGAAATTTTGAAGTTATTTTGTTTTCCAGGAGGTTCTAGTTAGGGGTATCGTAAGAGACGCCCAAATCTGGGAAACAAATCGGACGGGAAGGAGCAAGTTGATGTCATCCCCCATCGCTCACTCTACGTCGGCAGTTAGAAAGCTTCTTTTGGTTGCCATTGCATCCACCTTGATAACGAGTTTTCCCCGAGACGCTGTAGCGCAGGCTTCCGCACCTTCCGTTCTTGCACGCAACTATGGATCACTCCCACTGGCTTTTGAAGAAAATCGTGGCCAAGCGGGGTCCGGTATAAGATTCGTAGCCCGCGGAGAGGGTTATTCGTTAGCTATCGAGGGTCCAGATGCGATGCTATGGTTGCGTGATTCCTCCGCATGCAGCGTAGCTAATCTGAAGTCATCGAGATCTGTATCACTATGCACGGCGGCCTCCACACGTTTGCGGATGAGTTTGGTGGATGAGCGAGAAAAGAGTTCTGAGTCCACACGCCAGCAAACGCGAGTTACGGGTGAGGAGCTTTTACCCGGCCGCGTGAATTATCTGATAGGCAACGATCCGGCGAAATGGTATACGGAACTGCCGACCTATCGCAAGGTGCGGCTCACGCAGGTCTATCCCGGCGTGGATCTGCTGTATTACGGCAATCAGCGACGACTGGAATATGACTTTGTGGTGGCGGCGGGTGCCGATCCGGACTTGATTCGGATGCAGTTTGGTACTGCGCATCTCAGGCTTAATTCTGCCGGAGATCTCGAGATCGCGCTGAAGGATGGAAAGGTTGTGTTCAAGCGGCCGGTAATTTACCAGGAAAGAAATGGCCGCCGGCGTACGGTTTCAGGAGGTTTCCAGCTGTTGAATGGCTCGACAACGGGCTTTCGCTTAGGGGCCTATGACCGGTCGAGACCGTTGATTATCGATCCGGTGCTCTCGTATTCGACGTATATCAATGGCGCGTCTGTTGCGGCGGTTGCGGTCGATACCGCGGGCGAGACATATATTACGGGCGCGGCGACGGCGATCTCTCCGACGCCGGGGGCGTATCAGCAGGCGGACAACAACCATACCGGGTGGGGTGGAAATGCGTATGTGATGAAGCTGAATGCGAGCGGAACGGATGTAATCTATGCCACCTACCTGGGCGGCTCAGGCGGCGACCAGATTCTACCGCCGTTGATTGGTGCAGGCGATGGAGGCCTGGCGATTGCGGTCGATGCGAGCGGGGATGCATATCTTACCGGCTTTACCTATTCATTCGACTTCCCGTTGATGAATCCTGTTCAGTCGACGAACCCTGCAGGCGAGGCAGGCAATGACGCTGCGTTTATCACAGAGTTGAACCCAACCGGCAGCGGACTCATCTATTCGACCTACATGGGCGGCAGCGGGTTGGGCAACGGAATAGGAGACATGGGAACAGGCATTGCCGTGGATGCCACAGGTGCGACGTATGTAACAGGGGATGTCAACTCGATTGATTTTCCGACGACACCTGGAGCCCTGCAGTCCAGCGGCCCGGTCTTTATGACGAAGCTCACGCCTAATGGGGCAAGCCTGGTATATACGACGTGCTTCGCCAGCGGGTACGCCTATTCTGCCGGAATTGCCGTGGATACGAGCGGCGCGGCCTATATTACCGGATCGGCCGGCGGGGGAATCCCTGTGACGCCCGGGGCGTACCAGGGTACGAATCATAGCGCGCATGGGGCGAACGCCTATGTGGCGAAGATAAATCCTACTGGGACGGCACTGGGATATGCCACGTACCTCGGCGGCAGCGGGAGGAACTACACGAATTCGTATGGGCAGAGTACGAATATGAGCGATGCGGGGAATGCGATTGCGGTGGATAGCTCGGGAAATGCCTATGTGACCGGATCAGCCGGGTCGCAGGATTTTCCGATAACGAGCGGCGCGCTGCAGCCGAACAATGTTGCTCCGCCAGGCCTCACGAATGTGTTCGTAACGAAGATGAACCCCGCGGGGACGGCGCTGGTGTATTCGACATACCTGGGCGGGACCGGCACGGCGGCTAAGCCCCAGGTAGACAGCACCTCCGTGGGGTATGGGGATCAAGGCAACGCGATTGCCATAGATGCGGCAGGAGACACCTACGTTGCGGGATGGACGGGTTCGGCAGATTTTCCTGTGACTACGAATGCAGCTCAAAGCACGAATGCCGGGCTGACGAACAAAAGCACGAATGCATTCGTTTTCAAGCTCAATCCAGCCGGATCAGTGTTGCTTTATTCCTCGTACCTGGGCGGCAGCGGTTCGGCTTCATCCTATAGTCAGGGAGATTCTGCCACTGCAGTCGCCGCAGACAGCTCGGGGAATATCTATATCGGCGGCGACCCTGAGTCGAGCGATTTTCCGACGACAGCCGGCGCATTTGAAACGGCGGGAGGAAGCGGATTTGTAAGCAAGATGAATCCTGCGGCTGGTTCGGAGTATGCGCTGAGCATCACGCCGGCGACACTTGAAGTTTTCGCGAGCCAGGTAGGCTCCCCATCGAATGCTGCGCCTGTCACGATTACCAACATCGGCAGTGCGGATGTGACGATCAGCGGAATCAGCATTGCAGGGACGGATGCATCGGAGTTCACGCAGACAAATACATGCGGCATGCTGGAGCCCAGCGACACCTGCACGGTCTCTGTCATTTTTACGCCAACAACTGCGGGAAAACAGACTGCTACGCTTTCGGTTGCCAATACCGCGACGGGCTCACCGCAATCGGTGGCCTTGGTGGGCAATGAAACGGTCTATCCGCCCGATCCGGTATTGTCGCCCACGCAATTGACATTTCCTCCCCAGGCGGGTGGATCAAGCACAACACAGACAGTGACTTTAACCAATCAAGGCAAAGGTGTGCTCAGTATCACATCCATCGCGGCTAGTTCGTGGTGGACGGAGACGAATACATGCGGGACAACGTTAGCCGCAGGAGCAAGCTGCACTATCAGCGTGATTTTTACACCCCCGTCCGCCGATGCTTCGACGTCAGCCGCGTTGGTTGTAGTAGACAATGCAAATAGCTCGCCCCAACAGGTGACGCTGAGTGGATCGGCAACCGTTGTCAACGTAGTCGTCTCGCCGCTGGTGTTGAACTTTGCGGCGCAGGCGGTTGGTACAACGAGTCCGGCGCAGACGGTTACGGTAAACAACTACTCGACTGTGCCAATCACCTTCTCATCGGTTAGCGCGACAGGCGATTTTGCGGTAACGAATAACTGCAATGGACCCGTGCCTGCGAATGGTTCTTGCAGTGCACTTGTAACCTTTAAGCCAACGGCGCCCGGAATTCGCACTGGAACATTGACGGTCACGGATAGTGCCAGCAACCTGTCATGGCAAGTCCCGCTGAATGGAGGCGTTCCTCCGATAACCCTGATGCCGATGGCACTGACGTTTGCAGCGCAGGCGGTGGGTACGACGAGCGACGTGCAGATTGTGAAGGTGGCCTATACGGGGCAGGGGGCGTCGTACGCGATCTCCTCAATCGTGGTGTCGGGAGATTTTGTGTGGAATAAGGACCTCAACTTCTCGTGCGAAGGGGCGACGCTGGGCCTGTATAGCTCCTGCAACGTGGAGGTGGCGTTCAAGCCGACGGCTGCAGGGACGCGTACGGGAACATTGACTATTACGGATACGGCGAGTAATTCGCCACAGATGGCAGCGCTGACGGGAACGGGCGTCGGGCCGGTGACCCTCTCAGCGACGGCGCTCAGTTTTGCGCAGCAGACAGTCGGATCGACAAGCGCAGCGCAGACGGTGACGCTGACGAACTCGGGGACGGCTGCGCTGAAGATCACTTCGGTGGCTGCTTCAGGAGATTTTGCCGAAACAAATACCTGTGGAAGTTCGCTGGTGACTGGTGCGACGTGCAGTATCGTCGTGACGTTTACGCCGACAGCTACGGGGACTCGCCCGGGAACGCTGACGATTGCCGATAGTGCGACGGGGTCTCCGCAGACGGTGGCGTTGACGGGGACGGGCACGGCTCCTGCGGTGACGCTCTCGGCAACGACGCTCGGTTTTGCGCAGCAGGCAGTTGGGTCGACAAGCGCGGCGCAGACTGTGATGCTGACCAACTCGGGACAGGCAGCATTAACGATCGCTTCAGTTGGGGCTTCCGGAGATTTTGCACAGACGAACACTTGCGGAACATCGCTGGCGGCGGGCGCAAACTGCAACATCACGGTGACCTTTACGCCGACCGCAACTGGAACTCGTACCGGCATCGTAACGCTGACGGATAATGGACCCGGGTCACCACAAACCATCGCCCTCACTGGAGTGGGCATTGCTCCAGCGGTGACGCTCTCGGCAACGACGCTCGGTTTTGCGCAACAGGCAGTTGGGTCGACAAGCGCGGCGCAGACTGTGATGCTGACCAACTCGGGACAGGCAGCATTAACGATCGCTTCAGTTGGGGCTTCCGGAGATTTTGCACAGACGAACACTTGCGGAACATCGCTGGCGGCGGACGCAAATTGCAACATCTCGGTGACCTTTACACCGATAGCAGCTGGCACGCGCATTGGAACGCTAACGATCACGGATAATGCAAACGGTACGCCGCAGATGGTGTCGCTGTCGGGCACGGGCATCGTACCGGCCCCGGTGATCGCTATCACGCCAGGCAGCCTGATATTTGAAGCACAAACAGTAGGCTCGACAAGCGCCGCCCAGATGATTACTCTGACGAACTCTGGAACTGCGCCTTTAAGCTTTACTTCGATTACCGCTTCGGGCGATTTTGCTGAGACAAATACATGCGGTACGAGTTTGGCCGTTGCGGCGAACTGCACGGTCTCGGTCACCTTCACTCCAACGGCTGCCGGATCGCGAACGGGCGCTATCAGTGTTTTCGACAATGCCGCGGGCTCACCGCAAACAGCGACATTGACAGGCACCGGGACTACGGTTGGGATCACAGCGTCGCCACAAAGCATGACGATCAGCGCTCCGGGAGGCAGTGCGACCGATACGCTGACGATCTCTTCGCAAGACGGATTCAGTGGGATGGTTTCTCTGACGTGCAAGGTGAGCTTTCAAGGCACGGGGACAGCGACTGATCCGCCGGCATGCGTTATTAATCCCGCTCAGGGACAGATCGCTGCTGGTGGTTCATTAAGCGTAACGCTGACTGTATCGACAACAGCCTCTGGCATGGCCGAGAAGTCTGAAACCCAAGGTGCGCTGAAAATATTTGCTGCTCTATTGCTGCTAGGCTTTTTGCCACGCCGCCGCTGGCGCAGGATGTTCCCGTTGATCCTGGTTGTTGTTGTTCTCGGTGGTGTTGTATTTGGATGCGGCGGTCATTCGACCAACGGAGGCGGATCGAACCTCCCCGGTACTTCCGCGGGCAGCTACGCCGTGGTGGTCACGGCAACAAGCGGAACGGCAACTGGGACCACCACAATTTCGTTATCGGTGAATTGATCCAGCGAGACCCGCTCTGGTAATCGGCGAGCTTGAATGTATCGTTCAACAGTGTGACGACAGGAAGTAGCTTTCAGTGGCAGCGAGGCGAAGTCTCCATCCGGGCAAGCGAAATGCTGGAGGGATGAAGATTCACAGACGAGCCTCTCACCTCTCGCATTTGATAGGGGATGGTTTGCCGTGTCTGGGCTTCTGCAAACAGGGGCGTGATCTGTTTGGCGGAGTCACCCGACAAAAACCAGAGCCTCCTAGACAGATTCGGGGCGTCGAATCATATACTTGTACAGCTAATTAGACCAGACCAATTAAATCAGACCAAGCCAGGCGATCTATCCATTGCCTCACGCCAGTGATTCGCTACGAACGTTTGCGATTTGAACGACCATTGGAATGCTCTGCCGGTCGGATTGCGATGCGTCCAGGAGAGAATCACAAATGAAAAATGGTTCTTGCAATATGCGTGTTGTTTCCCTTTTGCCTATACTCGGCCAACTCCTGCTGATAGTTGTCACAGGATGTTCTTCGCAGGTGAATGTCTCCGGGGCGCTCGGGGTTAAAGTTTCCACTGCGAGTTTAACGATCCATCCCGGTGAGCAGAGTCTTCCTTTGACTGTGACTTCGACCAGCACCGCATACCAAGATCCCATCATTGTGACCGTGAGTGGACTGCCTTCGGGAATCACCGCTACAGATGCGAGGATCATGGGCGGAGGTACCGGAACCATCTATCTAAGCGCTTCGCTCGCCGCGGGGCAGGAGGGGTTTAATTCCGGACAGGTCTCTCAAAACACTGCGTTTACGACGCAGGTGAATGTTCTCTCCACTGCCGGTGGAAGCCAGCTGAGCACTCCGTTAAACCTTACGATTTCCATTTCGAATCCATCCTTCGCGCCTTCGGCGTCCTCGATAAACCTGCCGGTGGTGACTATCGATACAAGCGGGACGCCTGTCACGAGCACTGTCACCGATGTCCCGGGCAATGTAACGATTACCTCGGCAAATGGTCAGAGCACATACCTCAACGGCACAGCTACATTTCATGTGCACGGCAACTCGACGGCGAATATGCCCAAGCTGCCATATAAAGTCAAGCTGGATACCAGTGTCGACCTTCTTGGGAGCATGGGGCTGCAGTGCCCTTACGTGACTGGTTCCGGGAATGCGGTATGTGACAAGAGCAAGAGCTACGTCCTGTTGGCTAACTATGACGACAAGACGCTGCTTCGGGATTGGGCGGCATCGGCTCTGGCCAATGCTATCCCTTACGACGGTGATTATCTGACGGAAACCGCTGTTCCCAGCTCTGATACGGGTACTATTCCGACCCCGAGCGGGACTTCGACGCTGATGCCCTGGGCTCCACATTCATTGTTTGTCGAACTATACCTGAACGGTGAATATGAGGGGAATTACCAGCTCATTGAGGAAGTAAAAGTAGATAGCCACAGGGTCAATATCAATGAACTCGCCGAGACTGACACGAAGGCAAGTAAGATCACGGGCGGATATCTGATGGAAATCGATCATACCAACGGTGAAGCGTACATGTTTAATACGCCTCAGGGTGTGGATATAGGGCTGGTTGATCCTGATTTCACTCCCGATCCAGAGGTTCCCCAACAGACTGCGTATATTACGAGTTACATGGATACTGCTGAAAACGCTTTGTTTTCAAGTAACTTTACAGACCCGACCCTGGGCTGGCGAGCCTATTTCGATGAAGCTTCTGCTGTTAACTATTACATTGTGATGGATGTGATGGGCAATGTAGACGGTGGAAGCTTCTGGAGTAGTGATTATCTGTATAAGGATGAGAATAACCCCTTTATTTATATGGGTCCTGTATGGGACTTCGATGTCAGCTCGGGCAACATCAACTATGCCACAATCGTCAATCCGACCCTTCCATGGATGCAAACTCAGGCTCCATGGTACGCGCAGTGGTTTAGAGATCCAGGCTTCAAAGCAGATGTCGGCGCACAGTGGAATGCTTTGCAGAAAAATGGTGTCTTTGCGAACTGGATAACTTCGATCCGGACACAAGCATCCACTCTTGAGCAATCGCAAGTCAACAACTACAACCGGTGGCCCATGCTGGGGCTCGAAGTCTGGCCCAATCCCGAGGCTGCTGGAAATTATGATGGCGAGGTCAATTATCTTGTTAACTGGCTCAACCTGCGGATTGCTTATCTAGATTCTCAGTTTAATAACAAAGCGCAAACTGAGACCAAGTTAGCTGCGCCTTCCGATGGGGTTACCGCAGGTTTTCCCGTTACCTTGACTGCGATGGCCTCCGGCAGTGAGGCATCCCTCACCGGAAGCATCTCGTTTCTGTGTAACGGAGTATTAGTGGGAACAGCGCCTCTCGTCGGAAACAGCGCCAGCCTGACTATCAATGGCCTTCCCGCGGGCGCCGATAGTCTGCAGGCTGTCTACAGTGGGGATGTTATAAACGCGCTGTCTGTTTCCGATCCGCAACCCACAACTGTTGCGGCATTGCGCTCTACCTCGACAAGACGTACGGGTCCCGTTCTTCCAGAGGCAGTTTTCAAGCCCAACAGATGATGAAGCGCGGGGTTGGGTCAGGCCGGCACGCAAAGAGAGCTGAATAACCCGCTCCCGAGTTGTGATGGTCTGAGCAATGAACAGATCCGTCGTTTTGCTGAGGGCGGCAACGCGCCAGTAGATGCCAAAGTTGCCCGGTTCTCAGTGCGAGGGCAGGAAGTAGCTCTCGGCGGCTCGGGTTAGTGTGGTCAGGTCGAGCACTGGCTCGCGGTCTTCGTATCTTGCGGCCCAGCAGACTTGATTGATGAGGTCCCGGGGCTGGCAGGCGCGCAACTCCTGGTGGTAGCTGTGGCGAGTGAGGTGGATGACCTCGTCTATAACCTCAGGGGCGGTGTGGAGACCGAGATTGCCGGCGACCTGTTCAAAGATGCGGCGGAAATGGGCGGTAGAGATTTCGCCGAGGTGGATCTTGGTCTGAATGCGGCGCAGGAAGGCGGCGTCGAGGATGGTGGCGGGGTCGCGGTTGGTGGCGAAGACGACGAGCATCTCGAAGGGAATCTCGATTTTGCGTCCGCCGGCGAGGGTGAGGAACTCGATACGGCGGTCGAGGGGCACTACCCAGCGATTGAGCAGGTCTTCGGGGGCGATGCGCTGGCGGCCGAAGTCGTCGATGATGAGGACGCCGTTGTTGGCCTTCATTTGCGCGGGGCCGGTGTAGTACTTGGCGGACGGGTTGTATTGCAGGTCGAGCATCTCGATGGTGAGCTCGCCGCCGACGAGGACATGCGGGCGCTTGCAGCGGACCCAGCGTTCGTCGCGGCTGGTGGAGCGGCGCGCGGCGGTAGCGGACTGGCCGATGGGGTGGTGCAGGACGGGGTCGAAGACGGTGATGATCTGGCCGTCCACTTCAACGGCGTGGGGGATGTTGACCTCATCGAGCGAGAGCACACGGGAGAAACGCTCGGCGGCAGCGGATTTGCCTGTGCCGGGAGGTCCGTAGAGAAAGATCGGCGCGCCGGAGTTGAGGGCGGTGCCGAACTGGTTGAGGATGCGCTGGTCAAAGACGAGATCGCTGAAAGCGCGTTCGACGTCGGCGGCGTGGATTTTGAGGTTGTGGAGGCTCTGCTTGTGCACTTCTGCGATGTAGCTCTCAAGCGAGACGGGCATGGGCCCGGCATATTGGCTCTGGGCCATAAGCTCGAGGGCGCGGGTGCGTCCCTGGCTGGTGATGGCGATCTCGGGCACGTTGCCAACCATGCCGGTGACTGAGCAGAGCAATTTGCTGCGCAGGCGGGCGAAGAGCTGCTCGGCGGCGCCAAAGCTGATGCGGGTGTGGGCGGCGAGGTCGAGCAGTGTGAACGGGCCGGAGAGATAGATGATCTTGAGGGCGATGTCTTCGAGGAGGGCTTCACGGACGCCCAGCCCGGAGATCGAGTGGACGATGGATTCGGGGCCGGCTGCTTGTTTGGTGACGGAGATATCGAAGGACTCAAAACCGGTGACGGATTCAGCGGGCTCGCGCTGCAGTTGCATGATGACCTCCCCTTGATGCCGCACTACGCAGCCTCATGCGGCTCTGGGGGAAGGCCGCGTGCCTGCTTTCTCGTTTTTCCCGGCAATGCTGCGATCGGTTGACGATTGCAGATGATCTTGTCTGCCAGCCGGTCTGGGATCGGACAGCGCAGCGAAGCAGCCTGTTCGGGAAAGTTGGCTTGATTGTAAACCGGAAATGCAAATCGCGAAACGGGGTATTACCGAAGATTGGTTGGGGCACGAAAAATCAGGTTGAAGTTTCCGTTACTAACTTCGTGCCATGGTGGAGCGATTTTTCCGTTTGCAACGTCTGATATTCAGCACGGGTGGATCGCTCGTTTTCTGCGGCGTGCTGTAAGCGTCGCGTCTTTCCCCTCTGGGCCCTGTTTCCGGCCCTGACTCTTCAATGGTTATTTCGACTTATTGACTGCGGGTAGCTGTACTGCAGATTTGCTGTGCCATTTTTCCGCCGAACGGACTCGCGAGTTACCGCGCGCCTGTGGCGGACTGGGATTGGAATGCTCTCTTATGCGTGTATTGGCTCGCGTGTTGCTTGGATTGTGGCTCGCTGTTGTGCCATGCTGTGGGGCCGTGTGCTGTGAGGCGGCTGTAGCCGAGGATGATTCGTCGGTGGCTGCATCGGTGGCCGGGACGATCAGTGGAACGGTGACGGATCAGGAAGGCGCTTTGGTGCCGGGCGCGAAGGTGACGATTGCGCGCGATGGCGCGGCTCCGGTGACAGTTACGGCGGATGAGATGGGGCGGTTTACGGTGCCGGGGCTTGCTCCGGGTAAGTACATTATTGAGGCTGAGGCGCCGGGATTCAACAAGGCGACGAAAACCGGGCTGATGGTTGCGGCGGGCAAGGTGCAGCAGGTGACGCTGGCGCTGACGATCCAGGTGCAGCAGCAGCAGGTGGAAGTGTCGGGCACCGAGACCGATGCGAGCCCGGAGAATAATGGGTCGGCGATCGTGATCAAGGGCGCCGCGCTCGATGCGCTGTCGGAAGATTCGGATGAGATGACGCAGCAGTTACAGGCGATTGCGGGGTCCGATCCGGAGTCTGGTTCGCAGTTTTATGTGGATGGATTTACGGCGGGTAAGCTGCCGCCTAAGTCGTCGATTCGCGAGATACGGATCAATCAGAATCCTTACTCGGCGCAGTATGACCAGCTAGGATATGGGCGCATCGAGATATTCACGAAGCCGGGTACGGATAAGCTGCATGGCGACGTATGGATGCGCGGGAATGACTCGGCGTGGAATGCGCAGAATCCGTTTGTTGATTTTCAGCCGGCGTATCACCTGTTTCTTTTCGATGGCGATTTGAACGGGCCCATCAATAAGAAGACGTCGTTCTTTATGGGCGTGTATGGGCAGAACTCGGTGAACCAGGCGATTGTGAACGCCGTGATTCTGGACACTACTACCTTGCAGCCGGAGAGCTTTACCGCGTCGGTTCCGACGCCGACGATGGAACTGTTTCTTGCGCCGCGCGTGGATTGGCAGTGGGGTGAGCGGCAGACGATCAGCCTGCGCTATCAATTGGGGCGCAATACGCAGACGAACAGCGGCGTGGGGCAGTTCGCGCTCGCTTCGCAGGGGTTGAATACCGATAACACGGAGCAGGTACTGCAGTTCAGCGATACGCAGACGTATGGTGCGCATGTGGTGAACGAGACGCGCTTTCAGTACATGCGGGACAGGAATAACTCGACGCCGGTTTCGACCGATGTTGCGGTGAATGTGCAGGGCGGATTTACGGGTGGCGGCAATGTCGCCGGGCTGACGAAGGATAACCAGGATCATTACGAGTTTCAGGACTATCTGCAGATGGATGTGGGCAAGCATGACCTGAATATGGGTGGACGGCTGCGCGGTGTACGAGATTCGAACTACTCGACGGCGAATTTCAATGGGCAGTTCACGTTTGCATCGGTTGCGGCGTATCAGATCACGGAGCAGGGCCTGCAGCAGGGATTGACAGGGGCGGAGATTCGCGCGGCCGGTGGCGGAGCGAGCCAGTATCTGCAGAGCTTTGGCAAGGCCGGCGTTGTGGCTTCGATGGTGGATACCGGGCTATACGGCGAGGATAACTGGAAAGTTACAAAAGACGTAACTCTTAGCTATGGGCTGCGGTTCGAGTCGCAGACGCAGATACACGATCATGCGGACTTTGGTCCGCGTGTCGGTGTGGCCTGGGCGATTCCTGGGCAGAAGAACAAGCCGCCACGCGCGGTGATCCGGGCTGGATACGGATGGTTCTATCAGCGGTTTCAATCAGGCAATATCCTGCAGGCCGATCGGCAGAATGGCGTGACGCAGACCGAGGCTGTGGTCAGCAATCCGGACTTTTTCCCGGATACCTGCACGGGGATTTCCGGAGATTGCTCGGCGAACTCGGCGGGCGCGCCGACGATCTATCAGATCAATCCAGAGCTGCGGTCACCTTACACGATGATGGGCGGAATCGGCGTCGATAAGCCGATCGGCAAGTATGTATCGCTGTCGGCGACGTATATGTGGTCGCGGGGCGAGCATCTGTTCCTGACGCGCAATATCAATGCGCCGCTGCCGGGGACCTACGACCCGAACGATCCAGAGAGCGGAACGAGGCCGATGGGCACGAACGAGAATATCTACGAGTACGAATCGGAGGGAGCGTCGGGGCGCAACCGGCTGACGGTGAACGGCAATCTGCATACCAAGCATGCGGGACTCTTTGGCTACTACATGCTGAGCAAGGCGGATGCGAATACTGCGGGCGTGGGCACATTTCCATCGAATGGATACGATCTGCACGCGGACTATGGGCGCGCTTCGTACGACTACCGGCAGCGGCTGTTTCTGGGTGGATTTACGCGGCTGCCCTGGCGGTTCGGGATCAATCCCTTCATCGTGTATCAATCGGGCGCGCCGTTCAACATTACGGTGGGGCAGGATCTGAATGGCGACACTATCTTTAATGACAGGCCGGCGTTTGCCACGGATCTCTCGCGGTCGAGTGTGTACGTAACGAAGTGGGGCACGTTCGATGCGGACCCGATCGCCGGGCAGAAGATTATTCCGATCGACTACGGCAAGGGGCCGAGCCTGTTTATTGCCAATCTGCGGGTCAATCGCACCTTTAACTTCGGCCCGGTGGTGCCGGATGATGCTCCTCCCGCTCCTGCTCCGGCCAAGGACGCGAAGGCTCCCGCGAAGCCGGTGAAGAAGGAGATTGTGCGCAAGTACACGTGGGGTTTTGCGGTGGCCTCGAATAATGTGCTGAACCATCGCAACCTGGCTGCGCCGGTGGGTGTGTTGGGGTCGCCGCTGTTTGGGCAGTCGACTTCGCTGTCGTCGATGTTCGGCGCGGGGTCGCCGGACCGGACGATCAATATCGAGACGTTCTTCCAGTTTTGAAGCGAGGATCGTAGATGAGTTCGAAGCCCCGCGGAAAATTGATCCCTCGGGGGCTAAAGCCCGGATGATTCTGCGGGCTTGATGTACGGGCTGAAGCCCGTACCCTTCAACACTCAGCGCTGCATGCTGAAACGCCGCCTGGAGGTTCAGTTCAGGCGGCGTTTCTATTTAGAACGAATTCAGCTTGCGATGGGTGTTGATTCTACGGGTGGCGCTGGCTCGTGTTTCTTTGGCAGGAGGCTGTCGAGAAGCAGCAGGCATGCGCCGATGACGATGGCGGAGTCGGCTACGTTGAAGTCGGGCCAGTGGTAGTGGACGATGTGGACTTCGAGGAAGTCGATGACGTAGGCGAAGCGGATGCGGTCGTAGTCATTGCCGATGGCGCCGCCCAGGACCAGCGCGAGCGCGACGGTGGTGAGCGTGAAGCGGCGGCCGATGCGGACGAGTGCGATTAACACAGCCAGCGCAGCGATGGTGGAGAAGGCGATCAGGCCCCAGCGCACGTGTTCGGGTGAGGCTGACTCGGAGAAGAGCGAGAACGCCGCGCCGTCATTGAGCACATGCGAGATGCGGAAGACATGCGGGATGACGGTGAGGGCGTGGCCCAACTCAATGTGGGCGGCGACCCAGATTTTGCTCCAGCGGTCGAGCAGGAGCACCGCGACGGAGATCAGGAGCAGCCAGGGAAGGCGGGAATTTCGGCTGGCGCTCAAGCGGCCTCCTCAGTCGGAGGCTCGATGCCCATGGCTTTGAGCGCGTTGTGACAACGGGTGCAGACGTTCGCCCATGCGCCGTAGTTTGCGACTTCGGGCATGAAGTTCCAGCAGCGGGCGCATTTGTGGCCTGCGGCGGGAAGAGCAATGACCTTAAGCTCGGGACCATCGAGAACGCGAACGGCGGAGACGTTGAGGACTTCCTTGAGACTGCCTTCGTACTTCCGCAGTAGCGCGAGCAGGTCGCCAGCGGCGCGGATCTCAATGTCGGCTTCGAGGCCTTTGCCGATGTGTTTCTCCTGGCGAGCCTCTTCGAGCACCAGCAGAGCTGAGTCGCGCACAGCGAAGATCTGCTTCCACTCAGCGAGCAGCGGTGCCGGATCGTCGGCGTAGATGGACTCGGGAGTTGGGAAGAGCGCGAGATGCACGCTGGCTTCGCGTCCTTCGACGTGCGGCAGGTAATCCCAGACTTCGTCGGCGGTGAAGCTGAGGATGGGAGCCAGCAGGCGTACGAGGGTTTCGGTGATCTTCCAAAGCACGGTCTGGGCGGAGCGCCGAGCTGTTGACGTGGGAGCGAACGTGTACATGCGGTCCTTGAGCACGTCGAGGTAGAAGGCGCTCAGGTCGGCGATGCAGAATTCGTTGACCGCGTGGTAGATGCGGTGGAACTCGAAGGCTTCGTACCAGCGCAGCACCTGCTCGGTTAGCTCTCGGGTGCGGGCGAGCATGTAGCGGTCAAGCGGCTCAAGGTCAGCGGTTGCCACCTGATGGGTAGCCGGGTCGAATCCGCTGAGGTTGCCGAGCAGGAAGCGGAAGGTATTGCGCAGCTTGCGGTAGATCTCGGCGCAGCGCTTCATCAGGTTGTCGCTGGCGGCCATGTCTTCGCGGAAGTCGATGGAAGCGACCCAGAGACGAACGATTTCGCCGCCCATCTTTTCCGCGATCTCGACCGGGTCGACGCCGTTGCCGAGCGACTTGGACATGGCGCGTCCCAGCTCGTCGAGGGTCCAGCCGGCGGTAGCGACGTGACTGTAGGGCGCGTGTCCGCGCAGGGCGACCGACGCCAGTAAAGAAGAGTGAAACCAGCCGCGGTGCTGGTCGCCGCCTTCGAGGTAGAGAACCTGTCTGCCGGCTTTGTTGTATTCGCCGCGCAGGTCGGGATCTGTTTCGGCGACGGCGTGCCAGCTTGAGCCGGAGTCGAACCAGACGTCGAGGATGTCGGTTTCCTTGCGGAAGACTTCGCCTGCCGGTCCAGAAGCGCCGCACTTTTTGCAACCGATTCCGGCGGGCAGCAGGTCCTCGACAGAGGTGGTGTGCCAGGCCTCGGCTCCCCTGGTTTCGAATAGCTCGACGACGCGTTTGTTGAGTGCCGGGTCTTCGATGGGCGCGTTGCATTGCTTGCAGAGGAAGACGGCGATGGGTACGCCCCAGATGCGCTGGCGGCTGATGCACCAGTCTGGGCGCGTGGCGATCATGTTGGTGATGCGCTCCTGGCCCCAGGCTGGGTCCCATTTGACCTTGGCGATCTCTTCGATGGTGAGCTGGCGGAAAGTGGTCTCAGATCCGTCGGCGCGCAGCACAGGGATATCGAGGCCGATGAACCACTGCTCGGTGGCGCGGAAGATGACGGGATTGTGGCAGCGCCAGCAGTGCGGGTAGGAGTGCTCGATCTTTTCGCTGCCGAGCAGGGCTCCGCGCTCCTTGAGCAGTTCGATGATGAGGGGGTTGGCCTGGAAGACGCGCTTGCCGTCGAAGGCGGGCGGCTCGGACTCATGCCACGCCGAGGTATCCACATGGATAACACCGGCGTTGTCGACGCGCGTGGTGGGGTCGAGGCCGTAGCGGACGCCGGTATAGAAGTCGTCTGCGCCGTGCGATGGGGCGGTGTGGACTGCGCCGGTGCCCTGATCGGCCGTGACGTAGTCGGCGTTGACGCCGAGGATGGAGCGGTCCAGGAAGGGATGCCGGAAGGTGGAGCGGTCAAGCCGGTCGCCGGGGAAGCGGGCAAGGACCGTCGGCTCGCCGAGGTGGCAGGCTGTGGCGACCGAGGCGGCCAAAGCCGCAGCGACGATGTAGACGGGCGCGTTCGGATCTTGACTTGAGGTGAAAGCGACGTACTCGAAGTTGGGGTGGAAGGCAACAGCGAGCGAGGCCGGAAGGGTCCACGGAGTGGTGGTCCAAATGATCGTGTAAACTTCGCGCCCTGATAAGTTTGCGGCGGTTTCTTCACCTAACGCTTTGATGTTGGATGTAAGCTTATAGCGCACATAAACGGAGGGGCTGGTGTGCTGCGCGTACTCGATTTCAGCGTCGGCGAGGGCGGTGCGGTCGTGGATGCACCAGTAGACCGGTTTCAGTCCGCGGTAGACGAAGCCCTTTTCGAAGAAGCCGTAGAAGGTCTCGAGGGTGCGCGCTTCGTAGTCGCGCGACATGGTCTTGTAGGGATCGTCCCAGCGGCCAAAGACGCCGAGGCGCACGAACTGTTTTGTCTGCAGATCGATGTACTTCTGGGCGTAGGCGCGGCAGGCTTCGAGGACGGCAGGGGCCGGCATCTCGAGCTTTTTGCGGCCTAGCTGTTCGTCAACTTTGATCTCGATGGGCAGGCCGTGGCAGTCGAAGCCTGGGACATACGGTGAGTCGAAGCCCGCCATTGTCTTCGACTTAACGACGAAATCCTTAAGTCCTTTGTTAAGGGCGTGGCCGAGATGAATAGGGCCGTTGGCGTAGGGCGGACCGTCATGGAGGATGTAGCTGGGGCGGGGTTTTCCACCCAATGGCTTCGCAGCGGTTTCGCGGAGGCGGGCGTAGATATCCATCTCTGCCCAGCGCTGGAGCCGCGTGGGCTCGTTCTGGGGCAGGTTGGCTTTCATGGGGAAATCGGTCTTGGGCAACGTGAGCGTCGCCTTCAGTTCAGGCACAGCGGGCATTCCTACTCCGGATGACAGATAGAAAAGTGGTTCAAATTTCAGTGTAAATGGAAGAAAAAGAAAATCCGGTAACTAGACCTCGCGCGTCTCGTCTATTGTGAATATGGCCTCTTCCGGTCATGACCGCGCCGGGATATGTGGTACTTGAAATCCGAGTGCGAAAACAGTAGTGTGCCGAAGTGAACTCGAATGCGAGACAACGAGGCGCAGGGTCCATCATAATGATGGGATGGGTCAGAATATCGGCCAAAATGGCCCTCTGGATGAACCAGGCCGCCCCGGTGGGGAGAATACGAACCGGCAGAATATGGCAAACGATCTACTAAACCCGCCAGAGACCGAGGCTGGCACTCCTGGCTCGGTGAACGGCCACATGGGCGGCGCCACGAGCGCCGGACCGGGCGAAACGGGTCATGAGCTGGACGCCTTTCTGGGCAAGGCTTTTGAAGAGAAGCCTTTCTGGAAGCAGCTTTTTGAGAATGTCCACGATCTCTTTTTCCCGCCCAAGCTACCGCCCCTGGAGCTGACGAGCACTCCGATTGCCGTCGCGGACCCGATGGCGGTGAAGCGGAGTCCGGTGTCGCTGGCGATCTCGGCGGGCGTCAATCTTGGAATTCTGGCGTTGTTCCTGTTTGCTTTCCGGGATCAACTGGCCCCGGTAGTGAAGACCATAACGCTGGGAAATGTCGACGTTTCCGCGTGGAAGCCAATGACGCCGAAGAGCGGCAAGATTGGCGGCGGCGGCGGCGGCGGCGCGCATGATCTGACGCCCGCGAACAAGGGGCATCTACCGAAGATTGAGAAAGACCCGATTGTGCCGCCGACGCCGGTGCAGCTCGACAAGCCAAAAATTCCGATAGCTGCGGCGATCGATGTCCAACCGAACATCAAGCTGCCGGATAATCCGACTCTGCCGCTGGTGGGCATGACGAATTCGCCGAATGTCACGCTGGCTTCGTCGGGCCCTGGCTCAAACGGCGGTATGGGCAACGGCGGCAACGGCGGCCTTGGCAGCGGCAATGGCGACGGTTTCGGTCCGGGAACGGGCGGCAACGTGGGTGGCGGCCTGCGGCGCGTGGGCGATGGAGTTACCGCCCCGCAGCTGATTCACTCGGTGGAAGCTGAGTTCTCGGATGAGGCGCGGCGCGCCAAGTACGAGGGCACGGTGGTGGTAAGCCTCATTGTCGATGCGCAGGGAAATCCGCAGAACGTTCACGTAAGCCGTACGCTGGGTATGGGTTTGGATGAGAAGGCGATCGCGGCGGTGAGACAGTACAAGTTCAAGCCTTCCATCGACCAGAAGACTGGGAAACCTGTTCCAGTGATGGTGAGCGTCGAGGTCCGGTTCAGGTTGTACTGAGATCGAGCTTTTCTGTTTTTGGGGGAATGTAAAGCCGCATTGGAGATTTATCCAATGCGGCTTTTGCTTTTTGGGGCGTATTCGGGTTCAGCCGAGGACGGCTGTGGGCTGGAAGAGCGTACCGGCGACGCGGCGGGCGATGGCGACGAGGTCGCGCTGGCCGTCGAAGACCTTGACCAGCTCGGCGTCAGAGTACTCCGGCAGGTTGGCCTGGGCCCCGTTGCGCAGCTTGCCGAGGGCGATGGCATCGCCGCAGACACCGGGCAGCTCAGGCAGCAGGCTGCGGGGATGGATGAACGCCTGCTCCGCGCCGGTGGAGGTGAGGGATTCGAGCGTGTGGGCCTGCTCAATCGAAAAGGCTCCGGCCTGGGTGCGGCGAAGGGAGCTCAGGTGGGCTCCGCAGCCGAGGGCCTGGCCTAGTTCGTGGGCGACGGAGCGGATGTAGCCTCCGGCACTGACCTGGATGCGGAATGAGGCGGTATCGCCTTCGAGGCTGATGACCTCGAACTCGTGAATCTGAATGGTTTTGGGTTTCAGGCCGACGGGCTTGCCTTCGCGGGCGAGCTTGTAGGCGGGCTTACCGCCGATCTTTTTGGCGGAAAAGGCAGGGGGCATCTGCTCGATTTCGCCGCGGAATGGGGCGGCGGCGTGGCGCACCTGGTCGAGTGTGAGGGATGGAGTGACTGCAGCGCCCTGCGGCTGGCCTTCAGCGTCATAGGTGTCGGTGGCGAAGCCGAAGCGGATGTGACCGGTGTAGGTCTTGTCGGCGGTGGAGAAGAACTGCGCCAGACGGGTAAATCTGCCCAGGAGCAGGGGAAGGACGCCGGTGGCCATGGGATCGAGCGTTCCCAGGTGGCCTACGGATTGCTCGCGGATGATGCGGCGCACGCGGTTAACGACGTCGTGCGAGGTGATGCCGCCCGGCTTATCGATGACTAGCAGCCCATTCATTCACTTCAGTTTAGCGGGTCGGGTGAAGGATCAGGAAACGGGCTGCTATAAAGATAAAGATCAGTTAATCGTGCGCAAATTGCTGAAAAAAAGATCCTTCACTTCGCGCGGGATACAAGCTTTTAGCCTCTGACGGCAAAGCTCTGCGCTTCCGGATGACAGTCTGAGGAGGAACTAGAGGCTGTTGCCGGAATGGGGCTGGCGAACGAGGGACAGGAATTCTGCCCTCGTCTGCTGCTCGCGGAAGACACCGAGCATGGCGGATGTGACGGTGGAAGACTGCTGTTTTTCGACGCCGCGCATCATCATGCAGAGGTGACGGGCCTCGATGACTACGCCCACACCTCGGGGCTCGATAGCTTCCTGGATGGCTTCGGCTACCTGGCGGGTGATTCGTTCCTGGACCTGCAGGCGGCGAGCAAATACTTCAACAAGTCGCGGTATCTTACTTAATCCAATGACCTTTCCGTTTGGAATATAGGCGACGTGGGCGCGTCCGAAAAAGGGCAACAAATGGTGCTCGCAGAGCGAGTAGATCTCGACATCCTTGACGATGACCATCTCGTCGTAGTCGACGTCGAAGAGGGCTCCGCGGAGGATCTCGGTGGGGTTCATGTCGTAGCCGTGGGTCAGGTAATCCATGGCTTTCTCAACCCGCATGGGTGTGGAGAGCAGGCCGTCGCGGTTGGGGTCTTCGTGGAAGCGGCCAAGCAGTTCGCGGTAGAGATCCTGGGTGGAATAGGAGGCGAGGCCGGTTTCAGGGTCGGGCGCGAGTTCCTGGATGGCGGTTGACTGTCTGGGGGCCTTGCTGACAACGATGGGTCGGGGCATTGGATGGTCCTTGAGTCCAGTATGAACGAGCGATGGATGGTGCTCCACAGGCTTTTCGATGTCAAGAGTCCGCAAAGGGTGCGCAATCCTTGCTCGACCATGCGCAGTCACTGTGACGCAATGCGCAATCGGCGCGTTCCAGCGTGCAACCGGTGCCGGGCGATGCGCAATGCCTGTGCGCAGAGTGCCAGGGGGCTCAGGCAGCGCTGTATTCGAAGAAGTTGTTTTCGGTTTCTTCGATTCGGATCAGGTGAAGACGCGCTGGTTTGAGTGCGTCGAAAAGAAGATTGAAAATCTCGATCGTCAGATTCTCGGTGGTTGAGACCTGTGATGCGAAGAGGGGATCGAGGTTGAGGTTCATGTGGTCGAAGCGGTTGAGGATTTTCGTTTGCACGACGGAATCGAGGGTGGCCATGTTGATGACCATGCCGGTCTCGGGATCGATGGGGCCGGCGATGGTGACTTCGACGCGATAGTTGTGTCCGTGGCCGTAGGGGTTGTTGCACTTGCCGTAGGTAGAGCGGTTCGCTTCGGCTGAGAATGCATCGGTATGGAGCCGGTGGCTGGCGCTGAAGGTGTAGGCGCGGGTGAAGTAGGCGGTCATGCTTCGGCTCCGGCGCTGTCGCCCTGCTCGCCGCGGTACTCGGCGAAGATGTCGGGGGTTTCATAGACACGGATGCGGCTGAGTTTTGCCCCGCCTGCGGAAGCGACCGGTAGCTCGAGGCGTTTCCAGATGAAGACGGCCATGTTTTCCGTGGTGGGGATGGTGGACTCGAACTCGGGCACTTCGTGGTTGAGATGACGATGGTCGTAGATGGAGAGGACGTGGTCTTCGATGACGTCCTTGAGCCATTTGAGATCGACGACGAAGCCGGTGACGGGGTCGGGTGTGCCGGAAACGGTGACTTCGATGGTGTAGTTGTGGCCGTGTCCGTTGCGGTTGGCACACTTGCCGAAGACTTCGCGGTTCCTTTTCTCGGACCAGGCGGGATTCCAGTAGTAGTGGGATGAGGAAAAAGTTGCCCGGCGGGTTAGGAGAATCATTTGCAATGGCCCTTCTTATCTAGGATGCCACGCAAATACGATGCTTTGCAGGATTAGAGGATTCAGGGGTGCCGACGAGCTGGGACAAGGCGTATTTTCTCTACTGTTTTCCGGCTTTCAGGCATGGTTTTGTGTATCTATGCCTGTGAATCTCAGGCAAGCTCGCGGTAAGAATCTTCATCGATGGGTGATTTGGCGATAATGGAGCAACTACAGCGCTGCAAACAGACCTCACATACCGAGCCAGGTTTACTGGGCGCGAATCGCCGGAGAAGCCGCCGCGACCCATCCCTGAACCCGCACACGTCCTTGGAACAATCCCGACCAAAGTCCTTGCCGTAGAAATTTGACATTATTTAGATATTTAGCTAAATATCAATACATGAACCGGGTCTTCAGAGCTCTCGCGGATCCTGGCCGCCGTCGCGTTTTGCAGATACTCCGCGAGCGACCCATGTCTGCGGGCGAGTTGGCTGAACACTTCCCCGTTTCCAAGCCGACCATGTCCGCCCATTTCGCTGTTCTCCAGGAGGCTGGGCTCATTGACGCGGAAAAAAACGGCAGAACCGTCATCTACCGGCTCAAAATGTCGGTGCTCGAGGATGCGCTTCTCGGCTTCGCCGATTCGCTTGGCTGGGACATGAGGGATGCAGAGGCAGATCGCAACCCGGCGAAACACAGCACAGAAACGTCGCGCGCGCTCCGGAAAGGAAACTGAATCATGCCAGTCAGAACAATTACCAACTATCTTGCACCGGGATTACTCGCCCTCAGTGCGGCGCTGGCCATCGGCAACTGGCGTCTGAGACCCGATCTCGCTCTCTCCTGGGCCTTAGCCCTCATCGCGATTGGCTGCATGGGCCTGGCCTGGTCCCGCGTTTCTCGTCGACCGGCAGAGGATGGAGCCCGCGGTAAAAGGGAAGACTCGGTCAGAGCCGCAATCGTCTTTGCCGGTTTGATGCTTCTCGTTGCGCTGGGTGACCGGCTCGCGGCGTCGTCTGGTGCAACCAGCAGCCCCGATTTTGCGAGGCGCGCCGTCATGGCCATTGCGGGCGCTTTCCTCGCGTTTACCGGAAATGCGATGCCGAAGGTGCTCACACCCCTCGCCAGTCTGCGCTGCGACCCGGCGAGAGCTCAGACCGCGCGCCGCTTCGCGGGTTGGACGTGGGTGCTGGCCGGGGCCGCGGTGTGCGTGGCGTGGCTGACGCTGCCGATAGTTCAAGCCGAGACAGCGATGTACATCCTGCTCCCGGCCGCTATACTGCTCAGCTTTGTCCAGCTGATCCTTCCCCGGACCAGGCGGAACTCCATTTGACCTTTTAGAAAGCGGAGGAAAGATTATGTTCGCGCGACTCATGGGGCTCGAGGTCATCTCGCCCGCGGAATTGCTGAATCGGATGCACAACGAATCCGTAACCGTGATTGACGTGAATTCGAAGCAAAGCTGGCTTCGCGCTCGAGTGCCAGGAGCCCTTTCCCTCGATCCTGTTGCTTACAGCGAAACCGATCTGCCTTCGAACCGCGATTCCGAGCTGGTCTTCTACTGTTCAAACTTCATGTGCCGCAAAGCGCCCAACGCAGCTCGCCGGGCAAAAGCCATGGGCTACCCTAACGTCCGCGTCATGTCTGCGGGGATCAGCGGCTGGCTGGGCGCCTCCCTACCGACCGAGTCTGACGAGACCCAGCACGCCTGAGACAGATCGGTACTCTGACGGTACCGGCATAGCCGCGCACGTCACCCTGCGCCGCCAGTGTCAGCGCAGGTCAGCACGCAGATCGCGCACACCTCGTCCCAGCCGTTGTCGCAGGAGAGTTCGCAATGTTGCTCCGTCGGCGTACCCGACCTCTGCTGCGATAGCTTCGATGTCAACATCGTTTCCGTGTAGAAGAGATTGCGCGTGCTCCACTCGCAGGTCCTGAAAATAAGCGAGCGGCGATTTGCCGAGCACAGCATCGCAACGGCGTTGCAAAGTACGCGTGCTAGCCGCCAATGCTCGGGCGGCAAGCTGCAGCGAGAATCCTTCCTTGAGATGAGCTCGTGCCCACCGCTCGAACCGGAGGATCAAAGGCGACGCTGGATGCGCTTTCGCTGACCGCGCAGGGTTTGATGTCCTTCAAGCTGCTGTCCGTGGGGCCTCTTGCTCCACCAGGTTGCTGATTCAGTCCAAATAAGCGATCAGTGCGTCGACCGTTCACCTCATTCCGTTGCATCAGCGAATGGATGCTTTGAATATGGCGCATCCGAGAGTGCGCCATCGGCATGGTGTAAGCGTAGTGCAGCGCTTACGCTCTGCCGATTACATTTCTGATCATCGATATGCTATGGCCGCGGCTTGCGAAGACAAGTATCGAGCAGTGCCAGGAAGTCATTCGGAGTGGAGTGTCGTGATTGGATCGAGGCGCATGGCGCGCAGTGCCGGGATATAGCTGGCGGCGAGCGCGACAGTGGTAAGTAAAAGGGTGACGCCAGCGAAAGTGGGCAGATCGGTAGGTGACACGCCGTAGAGCAGTCCGGCCATCAGATGAGAGACGATGAGCGCACCGGCCACCCCCAGCCCGGCGCCAGCGGCGGCCAGACCGAGTCCCCGGCGCAGGACCATCTTGAGGATGATGCCTCTTTGAGCTCCCAGCGCGAGGCGAATCGCGATCTCACGTCTTTGTTCATTCACGACAAAGGAAATGGTCCCGTAGATTCCGAGTCCAGCGAGCAACAAGGCAGTAGCTGCAAAAAAGGCCACCATCTCCATCGAGAACCGCCTGGCGGAAAGCGATGTAGAGAGCAAGTCATCCAGCGTATCCGCATGGAAGACCGGAAGTCCCGGATCGATAGATTGAATCTGACTTCGCTCCTTTCCAAGAATGGTGCTCGGATCGAGTTGCCCGCGAAGGAAGACGGCCAGGCTTTTGGCGGGATGCTGGTACACGCTACGGTAGATCTGCGGAATTGCCGCATCCGCCAACGATTCCGTGCGGGCATCCGCAATGACGCCGACGATCGTGGTCCAGGCTGGTTGGGTAGAGTTCAACAGCTCGCGAGCATCCAGGTGCAAACGAACGCGTTTGCCAAGCGGGTTTTGGTTTGGCCAGTACATGCGAGCCGCGGCCTGATTGATGACCGCAACCTCGGGTGTGTCCTCACGGTCCTGGTCGTTGAAAGAGCGTCCGCTCAACAGCGGCATGCCCAGCAGCCGGAAGTATTCGGGCGAAACGATGGGACTATCAATTACAGGAGCCTGATTGTCCATCGTCTCGATGCCTTCGCGGATCAATGGCAGCGGGCTAGGATGGCTGTGGCCCAGGGGAAGAGCGGGCACGTCGCCGATGGCCGCTTCTTCTACGCCCGGCAGGGTTCGGCTACGGCGCAGAATTTCGCGCAGCAAGACTGATTCCTGGGTGGCGGTTCGGTAGATATCTTTACTGGGATCGTTAGGTCCCGGCAACCAGGTCTGAATGGCCATGACGCGGTCAGGATTGAAACCGGGCTCCGCCTTGTACAAGTCCCAAAAACTGCGCAGCAGCAGGCTCGCGGCGACCATGAGCACCAGAGAGAGCGCCAGCTCACTGATGACCAGAATTTGGCGGGCACGCGAGCGACCGGGCGATCCGCTTGCCCCGCGTCCTTCCTGCCGGAGCGTAGCGATCAAATCGACACCGCTCATAAGCCATGCGGGGGCGAGTCCAAAGATAGTTCCGGCTAAGACGGAGACGGCCACAGCAAACACCAGCACGCCCCAGCCAACCGCGATCTCATTGAGGTGCGGCAGGCTCTCCGGAACAAGCCGCAGCAGGAATCGCTGGGTACAGAAGAGAATGGCAAAACCGGCGATTCCGCCAAGCAGGAAGAGCAGCAGAATCTCGGTCAGAAGCTGGCGGATGAGCCGCGTTCTTTGCGCTCCCAGAGCCTGGCGAACGGCGATCTCACGGCCTCGCCCGCTGGCCCTGGCGAGCAGGAGATTGGCTACGTTGACACAACTGATCAGCAGGACCAATCCAACCGCGCCGAACAGCAGAATGAGGGATTGGCGAACGCTGCCGACCACCGTTTCGCTGAGCGGAATCAGGCGCACGGTCCATGCGGCCTGTGCCGGATACTCTGCCGGATATTGCTTTTTCAGCGATGCAACCAGCGCATTGAGGTGTTGCTGCGCAGCCGCAATCGAGAGACCCGGCTTCATGCGCGCGACCACCCGGGCTTGCTGGCGTGCACTGCGCAGCGGGGGCGGAAACGGCAGACCGGCCATGCCAGCCGCCAACCAAATCTCCGTATTCCGTTCGTCGTTGGTTGAGCCCAGATCGCGAAAACCGCTCGGCATGACGCCCACGACGTGATAAACGTCGTTGTCGAGGAGCAGAGGTTTGCCGAGAATGTGCGGGTCGGCTGCGAACTCTCTCCTCCAGAGCCCGTTGCTGATCACGGCTTCCAGGTTGAAGCCAGGAGTGGCATCGTGCGGATCAAATGTGCGGCCCAGTTGCGCGTCTACACCGAAGACGGCGAAGTAATTCGGCGTAACGTGCTTGTAGCTGAGACGTTCGGGCTGTGCACTGCCGGTCAGGTTCACGTTTGCTCCGTGACCGGAAACCGACACGGACTGGAATATCCCGGAACCCTGCAGGTCGCTCCACTCAGGGACGGAGATGCCCACATCTTGTGCTTCTACGCCGGGAAGGTCGTCCTCAATGCGGACAAGCTGTTCGGGTTGGGGGTAGGGCAATGGGTGCAGCAAAGTCGCGTCAATCACGCTGTAGATAGCAGTAGTTGCTCCAACGCCCAGCGCCATTGTGGCGATCGCAATGATAGAGAATCCAGGAGACCTTAGAAGCATGCGAACCGCGTACTTCAGGTCAAAAAGCAGATTCTCGATGAGGGGAATGCTGTGCTCGGCGTGGTGCTGTTCGCGGATTGCCTCCGCCGCACCAAGCTTGAGTGCAGCTTGCCGCCGCGCCTCGGTTGGCGACATACCTGCGCGCATGTTCTCTTCTGTCTGGAACGCCAGATGTTCGGCAATCTCATCGTGCAGGCGTTGGTCGGCACTCCGCCCTGTAGCGAGATTCGAGAGGCGTATGAAGAAGCGTCGCAGGAATTTCACGTTAAATCCTCCGCCTTCACTTTGAAAAAGCGCGCGATAATCGCTGCGGTTTGTTCCCACTCGCGGGTCTCTGCCTGGAGTTGCTTGCGGCCAGCGCTGGTAAGCCGATAGAAACGCGCCCGGCGGTTGTTTTCCGATGCGCCCCACTCGGAGGCGATCGAGCCTTCATGCTCGAGCTTGAGCAGCAGGGGATACAGCGTGCCCTGGTTGACAGCCAGAAGATCTCCACTGATCTGCTCGATGCGCCGCGCGATTCCCCAGCCGTGCTGCGGTCCCAGGACATCGAGTGTCTTGAGGACCATCAGCGCGAGTGTTCCTTGCAAGACGTCCGGCTTTTCCTTCATGGCGAATCAACCTTTAGGTTTCCAACAGGAATAATTGCATGCTTCCTTTTGGAAAGCAACAGGAAATTTTGTACTTTCTTTCGACGACAAATCCAGAAGAGCTTCGGGAAACCCGAATGGGGATTCAAGGTGCTGACGAGCCGGGGCAACGCCTGGTGTTCTCCGGCTTGCAGGCATGGTTCTGTGTGGTCATCCGGTGGCCATCGCGGAGGACCAATCCTGGAATCGACAGATCTCAAGTTAGTTCGCAGTGAAGGCTGACTATGTCGCTGTGGCGCCTGAACGCGCGGTGACGAAATGTTCAGGAAGATCGGTTTCTCCTCGCTGCGCCAAGCGGCCACCTACAAACTCCGCGAATACCCAGCAGGCTCGCGATTGCGGTGAGGTTGTATACGGCTCCGCCCCATGCTCCCTGGCTGCGTGGGTTGGCGAAGACCGGGGGTATTTCCACCATGAACTCAAACAAGAAGAGCATCAGCGCCAGCAGCCTCGCGGCCAGCACGTCCTGAATTCCCGAGAGAATTGCGCCGCCTGCAAGCAGGAAAGCGATGCCGGTAAGCACTACCCAAAAAAGACCAAACGGCACCCAATGCGGGACGAAGCGCCCGTAGGCGGAAAGATTGAGGAGGTGTCCCAGGCCGAAGGCTATGGGAGGCAATCCCAACATCCAACGAGCGGCGATCGATCGCTCTCTCTCGCCATACTGAATCGGGTGTTGCTGTCGCAACGTAAACGATTGCAGCCGGGGCGGCCAGAAGCAACTGTGCGCCGATCCCACCTATGACGAAAACTATGACACCGATTCGAAACCCAACTGATGGGTAAGCACATAGAACCGAGGAACCCAGAACAGGGCAAAGATCAAGTAGATGATGGCCGATCCTGCTGCGCCGATCCGCGAGATCGGTCGCCACAGGATAGCGATGCCGGCAGCGACCAGCCAGATACCGGCGATGACCGCCAGCACCTGTTCGCCGGGGATATGCTGGCTGAGAGCTTTTATCGGTTGATGGGAGGCTTCGAATTGCCGCCAGACAATATCCAGGATTCCTGTTACGACTGTCGCCAATCCGTATAACCAAACTCCGACTTTCATTTGATCCATCTTCATTTTTGAGTACCCCCGATTCAAAGCGCGGCTCAAAGCACGGCCAGATTTAACAAATTCCAAAGCTGATAGTATGGATTGCATTGGTATGTTGGGTAGAGCCATTTTCCCATAATATCGTTAGACCAATCCGAAACTCATGCCAAAAACCATCAGCTCGTTTGAGTTCACTCTCAAGAATCGTCCGCAGCATCAGACGCTAACGAACTGGCTCTATGGAGAACTGCGCAACGCGATTCTCGAAGGCCGGCTTGGGTCTGGCACCAGGCTGCCAGCTTCGCGAGATTTCGCCCGCCAATATGGGCTTTCGCGCGGGACGGTGGTCAGCGTTTTCGAGCGTTTGCAAGACGAGGGATACATATCCAGCAGAGTTGGATTTGGTACCTGGGTCAATCGGGTCGTGGCAGTTCAACCTAACCAGCAGACGACTTCGACTCCTCCCGCCTACATTCGCAGTGTCATCGCGGCCTATGTGCGACCAAAGCCTTATGTCGACCTGGTTTGGAAAGAAGAAAACCGTCCGTTCCGCGCGGCGGATCCGGCCATTGCCGAATTCCCGTCTGAGGTTTGGGGACGTATTTCGGCAAAGCACGCTCGAAATTTCAGGTCATGGCTCGATACACCGGGAGATGGGCGCGGTTATAAACCATTGCGCGATGCGATTGCAGATTATTTGCGCGCGTCACGAGGAGTGCGATGCAACTCGGAACAGATCATGATCGTTTCCGGAATACAGCAGGCGCTTGATCTGTTGGCACGCCTTCTCCTGAAGCGGCGTGATCCGGTGTGGATGGAAGATCCCGGATATTTTGGGGCGAGCATTGCTTTTGGCAATGTGGGCGCCAGAATCATCGCTGTGCCAGTAGACGAGGAAGGACTGTCGGTTCAGCCGGCAAAAAACTTATGTCCGCATGCCAAGGGTGTATATCTAACGCCGGCTCACCAGTTTCCTCTGGGAGTGACCATGTCTCTGGAACGGCGGATGGCCGTTCTCAACTGGGCATCGCGTGCCGGCGCTTTCGTGATTGAAGATGATTATGACAGCGAATACCGGTTTGAAGGACAGCCGGTGCCCGCGCTGCAAAGCCTGGATGAAAATTCAAACGTGATCCTCATCGGATCATTCAGCAAGACGTTGTTTCCATCTTTACGTTTGGGCTACATCGTCTTGCCTCCGTCCTTAATGGACTATTTCTTGGCCTTCCGCTATCAAACTGATTTCCGGAATTCGAGTTTCGATCAGGCGGTACTTTGCGACTTCATCGTGGACGGGCATCTGGCTCGTCATCTGCGGCGGATGCGTGATCTGTACGCCAGCCGCCTCGAAGCATTGATCGAAGGCGGGAATGAGTATTTAGGTGGGTTGCTTGAAATTTCGAACGTCAGGGCAGGACTCTATACTGTCGGATTCCTCAAGAATGGGATGACTTCGCGACAGGCAGAGAAGGCTGCGGCGGCTCGAGGGGTTGAGGCCATCGGCATCGACCGATACACGTTGAAACGTCCCGACCCCAAGGGTGTGCTCCTGGGCTTTGCTGCCCACACTGAGACTGCGATTCGGCAAGCATTAATTAAACTCTCCGCGGCGTTGAGCTAATTCTGCCTATGTTTACTCCTGGCGGTCGATTCAAGTCAGTTGGATGTTCCTGAGGGGAGGATTCTCCTATGACCGGAACTTCTGATTCCAGCCCCGGCGAATTTTGAAATCTGAATTGTCGATCTATTTGAATTGCCGGATCGAACCGGTGTTATCGCTTCTGGTATTGTTCGTCGCTGACCTGTTCCATCCAGTCGACGACTTTGCCGTCGAGCTTTTCCTGGATGGCGATGTGGGTCATGGCGGTGGTTGGGGTGGCGCCGTGCCAGTGCTTCTCGCCGGGCGAGAACCAGACCACGTCGCCGGGCCGGATCTCCTCGATGGGACCGCCCTCGCGCTGAGCCCAGCCGCAGCCCGCGGTGACGATCAGGGTCTGGCCAAGCGGATGCGTATGCCAGGCGGTGCGGGCGCCGGGCTCGAAGGTGACGCTGGCGCCCTGCACAAATGCCGGATCGGGCGCCTGGAACAGCGGATCGATGCGCACCGTGCCGGTGAACCAGTCGGCGGGGCCCTTTGCCGGAAGGCTGCGTGCCGGCTCTTTTGATGTCCATGGTTTTGTCTCCCTTAGTCTTGATTGAGTTTCGAAATTCTTGTTGTCAATTGGCGTCGCGCGGCGTGATCTTTACTGTTGCCGAGCGTGCACGCGGGCCGATCATCGGGTTCAGGTAGGGGCTGCCGCGGTACTTCTTCCGGTAGGCTTCGTCGATACGGTCGTTGAGCGCCTCTTGTACCGGCTCGAAAGCGACTTCCCTGGTGATACCGGCAACGATAATCCGCCCCGCCCTTTGCCGCAGCGCGGCCTGGTACCAACGCGAGTTTTGTCCGTTGTAGCCGCGCACGTATAGCGCGTCGTCTACGATGACAGACCAGATCCATGTCGGAGTGCCGTAGGTCATGCCATCGTCGCGGAAAGGCGCGATGTGGAGGTCGTCGGCGTCTGCAATTCTGCGTAGTTCCTCGTGGGACCAGTTTGTCATCGGGCGTGCTCCTTCCATCTTATGCATCGTCTCGCCGGCTGCTCAAAAGGGGTCGTAACCCGGCTTCTTGTATACGTTCTTCCATTGGCTCTGAATGTCGGGTTTGTAGACCTTTTCCATCCAATCCTGCGGTTGGATCTCTTCGAATGCCACGGACACTGCTTCTTCTCCATAGTGGAGAATGGACATGACGTCTTTGGTGATTTCCTGGGCTAGCCGGGTCTTCTGCTCTTCTGACTTTCCAGGCCACAGCTTGACAACGACATGGGGCATGTTTCTCACCTCGATTTGTTTGAGGACGTAATCAGGGCCGCGCAAGACTTGCGGAGCGGTCAGTCGTGCTGCCAGGTGACGAACCAATGCTCGTCCGGCCGGGTCGACCGGATGATCAGGCGTCCTTCGGAGAGCTGGTAGCGGCGCGTCAGATCTTTCCCCACCAGTCCGGGCGTGATCGACCCCGTGACGTGATGCGTGACCGTATGCGCGCGCTCATCCACGTCGTAGCTGCCGAACGATGCCTCGTACCCGTTCTTCACGTAATCATTGGAGAGAGCGGACTGCGACGCGGGGTACATGATCTGCACCGACATATGTCCATCGTGTGTATAGATCAGGGTGCCTTTCAGGCCGGAGACGGTGTTTTGCTTTCCGTCTGCTGCCTGGTCACTCAGAGATACCAAATGCCATGCTCCAATCAATCTCTCTCTTGCGGAAGCCGGGCCGGTCTTGTGAGCGGATTGGGCCCGGGAAACTCCGCCGATTGCCAGCAGCGCCGCCAACGCCAAAAGACGAAATGCCTTCATGTTCCGTTCCTCCCGCGGGTGAACCATCACCGGCCGACCAGTTTTTCGTGGAACGCTGGATAACGTGCGCCTGCGAGCTGGATTTGCGCGGAGGCGCTGTCGATGGCGCTGAGGTCTTCGGGGGTCAATTCGACGTCGATGGCTCCGATGTTTTCTTCGAGTCGCTGGAGCCTTGTGGTGCCTGGGATTGGAACGATCCACGGCTTTTGGGCAAGCAGCCACGCGAGCGCAATCCGGGCAGGGGTGGTTTTCTTCTGTTCCGCGAAACTCTTGAGCAGGTCCACCAGTGCCTGATTTGCTTTGCGATTCTCTTCATTGAAGCGGGGAACGGTGCTGCGGAAATCGGTGCTGTCGAACTTCGTGTCCGCGGTGATGGCGCCGGTGAGAAAGCCTTTGCCCAGCGGGCTGAACGGAACGAATCCAATTCCGAGTTCTTCGAGAGTGGGCAGGATCTCTTTTTCCGGATCACGCCAGAAGAGCGAATACTCGCTCTGCAGGGCAGTCACCGGCAGCACGGCGTGGGCGCGACGAATGGTGTGTGCTGCCGCTTCGGAAAGGCCGAAGTGCTTGATCTTGCCCTCCCGGATGAGATCCTTCACCGCGCCGGCGACGTCTTCGATGGGCACGTTCGGGTCGACGCGGTGCTGATAATACAGATCGATGACGGCTACGCGGAGCCTTTTCAGTGAGCCTTCAACTGCGAGCTTGATGCGTTCCGGGCGGCTGTTCAGGGCAGTCCACTTTCCGCTGTCATTGGGGTTTGCCTCCCAACCGAACTTGGTTGCGATCGCAACCTGGCCACGGAATGGAGCGAGGGCTTCGCCGAGGAGCTCTTCATTGAGGAATGGACCGTAGACCTCGGCGGTATCGAAGAATGTGATGCCGCGCTCAACCGCAGCGTGGATAAGAGAGGTCATCTGCTGCTTGTCTTTGGGCGCGCCGTAGGACCAGCTCATGCCCATGCAGCCGAGCCCGAGAGCTGAAACCTCGAGGTTGTTTTTTCCCAGATAGCGTTTCTGCATTATCTTTTCGCTTTCTACGGCCGTCGCAAGCCGCCTGGAGGATTGCACGCGCCTGTTTCCATTTCCAACGGTACAGAGGCAGACGGGTGCGCGGCTTTCCCGATCCTGCCGATTCTTTGCCCGATCCTGCTTGAGAGATCGATTTTGTGCATGCGGAGGCGTTTCCGGCGATAGGCTGGAAAGGTGAAAGGAGCCGGCGCGGTATGGCGAGAGTCTTGCAGAAGAGTGCGGATGCAGCGGTAGTGGACATCCGAAAGGAATTGGCCCGCAAGATTGCCGCACATGCCCCATCGGCTGGAGAGCACGCAACCGCTGTGCCTGGACTGGTGCTTTTTCGCCGGACCATGCCGACGGCCTGCTATCGAGGGACGTACGAGCCCAGCCTCAATGTCTTCGCGCAGGGAAAGAAGCGAGTGAACCTTGGTGGAACGGAGTATGTCTGCGACGCATCGTCCTTCCTTTTGTCGTCCATCGACGTGCCGGTTCAGAGCCAGATCGTTCAGGCATCCGAAGAGGAGCCGCTCCTGTCGATGCTTCTCCGGCTCGACATGCCGACTATCCGGAAGGTGTTGAGCGGCGAAGATCTGCCGGAATCGGATGCTCCGGTTCAACGGCGCGGACTCGCTGTGGGAGAGACGACGATCGGATTGCTGAACGCCTGCGTTCGGTTGGTTGAGCTTCTCGACACTCCAAAGGACATACCGTTTCTGAGCCAACTGCTCCAGCAGGAGATTGTTTATCGCATTCTGCGCACGCCACAGGCAGGACGCCTGCGCGCCATTGCGACCACGGGCGATTTGAGTTACAGAACTGCCAGAGCGATTGCGTGGCTGCGGGCTAACTATGCGAGGCCGCTGCGCATGGAGGAACTTGCGGAAGTTGCGCGGATGGGTGTGTCGACGCTTCACCATCAGTTTCGCGCGTTGACGGCGATGAGCCCTCTTCAATATCAGAAGCAGCTTCGGTTGCAGGCGGCGAGGCAGCGGATGCTGATGGACGGAATCGATGCGACCAGTGCCGCATACGAAGTCGGTTATGAAAGCGTGAGCCAGTTCAACCGCGAATACAGCCGATTTTTCGGTCTGCCCCCAATGCGCGACATCAAGTCCCTGCGAGAGGGCATGGTGGTCGCGATCGGCGCAGTGTAAGGAAGAGTGTTATCCCGCGGGGTTTGCGCGTCCTTTTCCGATTCGATTCCGTATGGATGGACGTAAGCGTGTTGATGAGGACGAATCTCCGAATCCAGCCGGGTCAATGAGTGCCCAGGCACGAAGCGCAGTTGACGATCAAAATCATCAACTGCAAAGCGCGTATCTTTACTGCTTGTCCCAGACCATCGTGAACACTGCGGAGGAATTCGCCATTCTGGTGATAATCGTCAGCGTCTTGGCGTCTTCCGACAGCTTCCATTCTTCCGTGTATTGTGGCTCGCCATTGACTTGATCCTCGATTTGAAGGAAATGGTCATTGACACGTTTTCCCGACGACGTATGGCTCTTCAATTCGCCGGGGCCGCTATCGACGCGCATTTTCCCGTCAAACTTCATCTCGGTCAGATGCTTGCGGGCCGGTACGCTGATGCTCAGCCCATCGGAATCAACAGGCGTGACGATGAGCTTCAGTGCTTCACCGGTCGTCTTCTCTTCCATCGAGACCGACTGCCACTCACCGAAGATGCTGTTGCCGGGGGAGAGCCGTGCATATCTTGTGAGCGTTTCGTCATTGTTTCCCTGTTCGCCGGTGAACACGTCGTGGAGCGTCAGTGTCTTATCGTCCGGCGAGATATTGTAAGTGCGCACCATCTTCTCGCTGCCTTCGTCCCTGACCATTTCCCAGTCGCGGTCATCCTCCTTCTTGAAGGAGACGGTCGTTCCGGGAGGCGATTGGATTGAGACGCCGTCGGCTTTGATCTCGACTGTTGTGCCGGTGCTGCCGGTGAGGGCGTAGCGGTCGTTGCCGAGATCCTTGATCGTGTACCGGATGGTTGGTTTGGGGCTCTTTTGGGCGTTGTACACCCATGTTCCGACGAAGGGATCGGTCGCAGCGAACGAACTTACACACGAGAGAACGCCGGCTAGCAATAGGGCATAGAGTCTCAATGGATTTCTCCTCGAAAATTGGTTGGCACTGCGGATGCGATGGAGGGATCGACGGGGTGATCGCCAGGACAGAGCTATTCGAGCGTTTCGCGATGACGGTGCTTGATTGCGAAGCGCCGGATATATGGGGACAGTGCGATTACGCCGGTCGCGGCAAAACCGTCGCCTGACTTCCTTTCTCACGACGAACCGTTCATCCACGGAATCTATCGCCGATTTTCGATCTCGTCGACTTGCGGTTTGCGCACGACGCCATGAATGGCCTGGGTGCCGAAATGGGTCGTCGCGGGGCCGCCGAAGACCAGCGAAATGTTTGAGTTCGTTATCGAGTACGGCACCTGGTCTCCTCCGGTGATGCAGACCTGCAGCGTCGAAACAGGCGGATGTCCGGCTTCTCGAAGGGGGCGTTGCGTTCCATTCCCCGTTATCAGGCTGACCGTGCCGTTGATCTGAAAGCCGGTCAGGGTGGCAGGGCTGACGGTGGGGCAGCCGTCCATGTTTGTGATGACCATTTTGTCCGTGAGTTTGATGTGATGGGTGTGAGGGCTCTGGCCGCCTTTGGTCGCATCGGGAAGGCCGGCCGTGGTCCCATAGTCGGACATCGTCATATCGGCGGAAAAATCAGCGACGAAGCCCGATTCGGATGCCAATCCGGGCGGATGTCCAACGTCCATTGGCCATGCATCTCCCATGGCCCGCCTTTGACGGTCGAGGGGGAATAGTCGTTGATCAGGCCGTTGAAGTGCATTGGCCAACGGTCCTGGGCCAAAGCACAGGCGCCTGAAACCAACAAGAGCAGTGAGAGCGCGCGTACCGCCGAAGTCAGGGTATTGCTTTTCATGAAGGGTCTCCAGTTTTGAGATTGGCGCCTGAGTCGCCGAAAATTCATGGCTTCCCGAACGTCGAGCTTCTGGGACTCGGGGGAGGGGTCTGAATTTCAGCGGCTTCGCGCCTGAACTGACGACACCATCGCGGACTCTGCAAGCCCGGTCAAGCGGCAACTCACGGAACAGCCACGTGCCGTCAAATGCCGTCTATTGCGGTCTTGACCTGGCAGGGTTACAATTGGCTCGTTCCACCCAGCGATACGGTGGACTGCCGCGGAAATCTCTATGGGTGATCCGACGTATGACATCCCGCCCGTGGGGAAGCCGCTCGAAAAGCGGCTCGATTCGTGGAAGGAAATCGCTGCCTATCTGAACCGCGATGTGACGACGGTTCAGCGCTGGGAGAAGCGCGAAGGTATGCCGGTCCACCGGCATGTGCACGAGAAACGCGGCTCCGTCTATGCCCTGACCGAGGAACTCGACGACTGGATTCAGAGCCGGCGTTCGCGCGCGGACGAGACCGATGCCGACGAGTCCCACGCTGACGAAACGCCGGAAACACTGGAGACAGAAACTGCCGCGGCAGCCCCGAGTGAGCACGGTGTGATGACTGCCGGGCTGCGAAGGCTGTGCGGAAGCCTCGATTGTGGTTCGCTCTAGCCGCCATTGTTTGTCTCTGCCTGCTGGCTGCCGCGTGGCTCGTATTCCGGCATCGAACAACCGTTACGGCCGAGCCCGGGATTCGGTCGCTGGCCGTGCTGCCACTGCGAAACCTGTCGGGAGATCCGGCGCAGGAATACCTGGCCGATGGCATCACCGAGGCTCTCATCGGACGCCTCGCGGGGATTCACGATCTGCGCGTGGTCTCTCACACGTCGGTGCTGCGCTTCAAAAATCCGCAGCTCTCAATACCGGAGATCGCCAGGACACTTGGTGCGGACGCGATAGTCGAGGGATCTGTCATGAGAGAGGGCGATCGCATTCGCGTTACCGCCCAGTTGATTCGTGGCGCGACCGACACGCATTTTTGGTCCCAAACCTATGACCGCGAGATGAGCGATGCGCTCACCCTTGAGAGCGAACTGGCGCAATCCATCGCCGAAAAAGTGGAAGTAACGGTCACCGGAGAAGAACATCAGCGACTCAGCTCGGCGCGTCCTGTTGCGCCTGAAGTCTACGAGAGCTATCTGAGGGGCAGGTTTATTTTAGGGCGTGGATACGGAGCTGGGGCCAATGAAAGTATTCCGTATTTCGAGGACGCTCTCAAGAGAGACCCGACGTTTGCACCAGCGTACCTGGGCCTGGCACAGGCCTATACCAACCTCGGAACGGTCTTTTCCGGAGTTTCTCCGGAAGTAACGCGGCCGAAAGTCGTCAGCTTTGCTCGAAAGGCACTGGTTCTCGACCCGAATCTCGTCGAAGCCCACGTATCGCTGGCCATTGTCCTGGAGGAAGAATGGCGCTGGACGGAAGCAGAAACGGAATACCGGCGTGCTCTCGAATTGAACCCGAACAACGCGGAGGCCCATGCATGGTTTGCCCTGTGGCTGGTGTGCCAGGGACGTACGGACGAAGCTGTGGCCGAAGTCCGGCGCGCCCGAACGCTGGATCCAATCGCGGTCGGAGGTAGCAGCGTCGCGTGGATTCTGTTCCAGGCACATCGGTATGATGACGCCATCCGTGAGTCGCGCAGCGCTTTGGCCGTACACCCGGATAATGCAGGCAATCTGACGGGCCTTGGATTTGCGCTCGTCGCCAACAATAAGCCAGCAGATGCAATCCCTGTATTGGAGAAGGCTTTATCTCTATCTAACGGCAGTCCTGCTGTCACGGGGGTTCTGATCCGGGCGTACGCCCACGCGGGGCGGCGGCGTGATGCGATGCGGCTTCTTGCGGAACTCAAGCGGCGCAAGGCAGCTGGATACATTCCCGCGGGCGCGTTTGTGAACGCCTATCTGGGTCTCGGCGATAAGGAACAGTCCTTTTATTGGCTCGAACAGGCCTACAAGGAGCAGTCGAATATCCTGCAGTTCCTCAAGAGCCATCCATATTTCGACCCGATCCGGGATGACCCACGCTTTGCTGACCTGGTTCGTCGAGTGGGGCTGAGCTAATTTCGTTCAGATTGTGCCGGAAAGTTTGTCTTGTGCCGGGTAACGAATGAGCTGGTATTGCGTAAAGAATCAGTTGATGGTTCTCAGGGAAAGCAGGCAAACGGCGGCTGGACTTATTCGGCTGCGGCTGGCTGCTTTCCAAGACGACGGCTCAGGCCCACGCTCCATGCCATTTCGTCGACTCCTGGATTCATGGGCACGACAAACGCGTTGGAGAAATGGAAGAAACTGAAAGCGGTGCGCATTTCCCATCGGTCGGTGAGGCGGAATTGAACGCCGAGGCTCTGCTGCAGGCTGAAGTTTTCATACGAGGCGTAATTGGAAAGCGACTTCTTCGTGAAGCCGATCATGCCGCCCTTGATCTCGTAGTAAGGCTTAACCGGATGTTTATCCAGCCACATCATGCGAAGGCCAATGGGAGACACTCCGAGGCCAGCGACCGCGGTGCGATCGGCGCCGCTTCTGACGTTTCCATAGAGATCGGTCTTGGATGGCTGGCGGAGGATGACTACCGGGAGTATTTCGGCGACGTAATCCATGCGTGCTCCCGCAACCTGACCCCAGGAATGGCGAGCATATTCCACACCGGCCACATTGAGGATGCTCCACCAGGAGTTGGCGAAGATATGGAAGTGGCCGAAGGAATTCAGGCTTTCGGCGATGAGTTCCTGGTCGACTGGGGGATGGGAGCTGGAGGCCATGTCTGCGATTCCGCGCGCTCGTGCCTCCCCGGGCATCCAGACCAGACTGGTGGAGAGGAGGGCGAAGTTCTGAGGGAGGCCGGGGACCCGGTAGGGCACGGTGTTATTAACGGCCTTGATCAGGGCAAGATTTTCGTTGCGCCAGTCAGCTTCGACGCGGACGGCAAAATGACGGTCGATGGGCGTGTCGACGCCGCCGCCGAGAGATGTCGTGAATGAGGCGGACTCGCCGGGGACGCCCTGCGGCCCCCAGTAGCGATTCATGCCGAGATCGCCGAACATGGCATCGACGAAGAGACGTTCGCGGCCGATGGCATGCTCGTACTGGCCACCGCCCATGATGGAGAAGACCTGTTCGCCGGCGCCGAGGTTGGTGCCTGTGAGGCGGGAGTACTCAAAGCGAGGACGCAGGTTGTGCCAGGCTGGGAGTCCGACGCCTGCCTGCCACCCGTTCATTCCATTGTGTGCTCCGGGGAGGCCATTGAAGTAGTTCGACTGCCACAGGTAGCCCCCGTAAATCTCATAGCGCGGAGGGGCTGCGGTCTGCGCGAAATCCGGTCGGGATACGAAGGTTAGAAAGAAAGTAGAAACCACCAGCGCGGTGCGACCTAAGGGCATTCATCACCTCGGGCAATGGGCACGGGCGGCAAGCCTCCCAGTTGATTTCTCCAGAGGCCGCGCTGGCGTGAGTCAGCGCCGTTCAAGGGAGTAGATGCACGTTACCTATACCGCGACATGGTTGTCACGATTATTCTGACGGTTCCAGGTGAGTATTGTTGCCGGTCGCGGGGGCCGATGGAGGTTTGGAGGCGATGGCGGACCAATCCTGGCGATCGATCGAGACGGGGAGTTATCGCGTCGGGTATTCGCGGCCTTTCCAGGTGACGCGGTGGAGGATGTTGCTCTGGAACCAGCTTCGGTAGAGGAGGATGGCGAAGAGCGGCAGCGCCAGTGGCGAGATGGCGCAGTCGGCGGCGGGGAAGTTGGATTTGGCTACGCGGGCGTAGAAGCGCCAGATGGTTCGGAGCCAGATGAGCCACAGCAGGGTTCCCGCAGTGAAGAAGGGGACATGCTGGACGCCGTAGTTGCGGAACTGCCAGGCGAGGCAGGGAAGGCCGAGGATCAGGGCGATGTCGAGCAGCCGCCACATGGCGAGGATGAGCGCGTTGCCGAAGAGGAGGGCGAGGTTCTTGGTCCAGCCCTCGATCATGGCGGTGGTGGTGCGGTACATGCGCGTGGAGATGGCGTCGGCGGCGTAGCGGAAGCGCAGGCCTGCTTTGCGGCGCTTGGCGAGGAAGGCGAGTTCGACGTCTTCGAGGACGTCGCTTTTGACCGAGGCGTGGCCGCCGATTGCGCGGTAGGCTTCGCGCTTGAAGAGGAGGAACTGGCCGTTGGCGGCGGCGATGCGCAGAGCGGGGTTGGAGACTTTTTCCGGCGGGTAGGCGAGGGCGAGTTCGCAGAAGACGAGGGGCATGAGGGCGCGCTGCCAGAAGCCGGAGACTAGCTGCTTTGGCGAGTAGGAGAGGACGCCGACGTTGTACTTCTCCGCCTCGTGGATGGCGCGGCGCAGGTTGCCGGGCTCGTGAATGGTGTCGGCGTCGGTGAAGAGGAGCCATTGGCCGCGTGCCTGCTGCGCGCCGGTCCAGCAGGCGTTGGCTTTGCCGGTCCAGCCGGCTTCGAGCTTGAGGGGGTCGAGGATGGTGACACCGGCGAAGCTGCGGGCAATGGAGCGGGTCTTGTCGGTGGAACCATCATCGACGACGATGATCTCCCAGTCGCGGCCGAGGGAGAAGAACTCGCTGGATTGGGAGACGAGTGATTCGAGGCAGGCGCCGAGGCAATCTTCTTCATTGCGCGCGGGGACGATGACGGAGAGCTCGATGAGGGCCTGTTGTTCTGACTGCGCTTCTGCTTCGGTAATGGCCTCGATCATCGCGCGGTGGCTCCCGCTCCGTATTATAGGTATGTGGGGTCGTTGAAACTCAAACCGCTGCTCGTTGCCTCAGCTCTTGGTCTTGCGATGCTTGGCTCAGGGTGCGACCGGGGCAGTCATCCGCAGGAGATTGGCGAGCCTGCGCCGAATTTTGCGGTGAAGGATGACATGAGCTCCATCCATCTGGCCGATTACAAAGGCCGGGTGGTGATTGTGAATTTCTGGGCCAGCTGGTGCGCGCCGTGCATCGAAGAGTTGCCGTCTCTGGAGCAGTTCCATCATGAGCATCCGGAGTATCCGATACTGGCGGTGAGCATTGACGAAGATGAGGATGCGTATAAGCAGTTTCTGAAGGCGCGACATGTGGATTTTCTTACCGTGCGCGAGGCTTCGCAGGCGACAGCGCAGCGATACAAGGTGACGGGCTGGCCGGAGACGTTTGTGATCGGAAAGTCGGGGATGATCCGGCGGCGGTTTATCGGGGCGACGGATTGGACCGATCCGGAGATTCTGCGGTATCTGCAGACGCTGTAACCCTAGAAAGGATTGGTATCATCGAGCTATGACGCAGCTGGAGATTTTGTATCGCTACGAGGGTGAGCCGTCGGAACCGGCGGTGTTTGCGCTGGGGAGTGCCCGCGAGGTTTACGGGATTCGGCGGATGGATTTTGACCGCGAGGCGAAGACACTGCGGGTGGAGTATGACGCGACGCGTTTGAATGCCGCGGTGGTGACGGGACTGGTGCGCCGGTCGGGCCTGCATATTGTTGAGGAGTTGCCGCTTGTGCCGCCTCCGCCACCTTTGGAAGAGGCTGTTGCACCGGCTGCGAAGGCCTGAGGCGCGTTGCCTTAAGACGCGATTCTTGGTAGTCTAGATAAGGCTTGCAACGAGCCTTTTGTGCGCCTATAGCTCAGCTGGATAGAGCATCAGACTACGAATCTGAGGGTCGGGAGTTCGAATCTCTCTGGGCGCACCATTTCCTTCTTTTTCCATGCAAAACATCTGAACGAGCTAGCGACTGCGCAGTAGACGCAAGAGGGTTTGTTCTTCTTTGCGAAGTCCGACCGGAATGTGGTCGCTGAGCGTGTTGTCTTCGACGATTCGGGTAAGCGTCTGCGCCATGGTCCCACCCAGGTAAAGCTCCAGTACCGCGGGATGAACGTAACACTTGCGGCAGACGGAGGGGGTATTGCCTAGCTGGCGAGCGACGCTCTTGATGGCGGCGACGATGTTCCTTTTGGCCTCGCTTTCAGAAGCATAGGGCTCAAACTCCTGAAGCATGGCGCAGGCGAGGACGCTGCCGGCCCAGGTACGGAAATCCTTGGCAGAGAAGCTGTCGCCGGCAATCTCACGGAGATAGTCGTTGACGTCTGCGGAGTCGATGCTATGGCGGCCACCGGTCTCATCGACATATTGAAAGAGCTCATAGCCGGGCAGATCGAGACATTGCTTCACGATTCGGGCCAGACGACGGTCGCGAAGTTCGATGGAGTGTTTGACACCGCTCTTGCCGGGAAATTCGAAATGAACGGTGTGGCCATCGACGGCGACATGTTTATTGCGCATGGTGGTCAACCCATAGGAGTGATTGCCTCGCGCATATTCTTCGTTGCCGACGCGGATAAATGTGGTTTCCATGAGGCGCATGATAGTTGCGAGAATTTTCTCGCGAGGCATGCCGGTCTGGGTCAGATCCTGCTTGATGCGTTTACGGATCTCAGGCAGAACAGAGCCGAAAAGGATCATGCGTTCATACTTGGTTTCGTCGCGAACTTCGCGCCAGCGAGGATGGTAGCGGCTTTGCTTGCGACCCCGCGCGTCGCGTCCAGTGGCCTGAAGGTGGCCGTTGGCGATGGGAGAGATCCAGACGTCTTTCCAGGCAGGTGGTATGACGAGCGACTTGATGCGAGCCAGGTGTTCGCGATCGCGGATAGGATGTCCCGTCCGCATCGACATAGCGAAATGATTTGCCGCAGCGGAGCCGGTGTATGCCGGGTTTCGCGTCGGTGACGTACCGCAGGCCCGCGAATTTCGCGGATTGCACAGGGTCGTCGACGATCTGAAGAAGAGGGGATTTGGATTTAGTTCGTTTAGGTTTGGCCTGCGTCGCGGCTTGCATGTTGCATTGGATGCGAACAGCAGTCTGGGCACTGGAGGACATCAACGAACGTTGTTTCCAAATGAACTGGTTTTACGGTTTGTATTCCCTTGAGTCGGTGATCTTGACTTGCGTGGAGACGGGGAGCGCGTCGGAGGAGCCGCCGGCGAGGAGCTTGATGGGCTCTTTTTCTACGCGCCAGGCGTGGCGGAGCGTATCCCAGTAGGCGAGGTCGCGGGCTTTGACGGTGAGGTGGGCTTCGCCGGTCTGGCCTGCTGCGATGTGGATGCGGTCGAAGCCGACGAGTTCGATTTGCGGGCGGGTGACGGCGGAGTGGAGATGCTGTACGTAGAGCTGGACGATTTCGTCGCTGTCACGTGACCCGGTGTTTTTGACGGGGATGGTGATCTGGACCTGGCCGTCGGCGGGCATCTCTTTGGAACTGGATTGCAATGGCTGGTAGCTGAAGGTGGTGTAGCTGAGGCCGTATCCGAAGGGGTAGAGCGGCTTGAGCTTTGAGTACATGTAGGTGCGGCCGTGGGTGATGTCGTAGTCCATGATGGGCAGGATCTGGTCGTCGCCTATGGGCCAGGTCTGCACGAGACGGCCTGCGGGTGAGTACTGACCGAAAAGGACATCGGCTAGGCCGTGGCCCAGTTCCTGGCTGTTCTGGGTGAGATGGACGATGGCGGGGATGTGCTGCTGGCTCCAGACGATGGCGTAGGGGAAGCTGGAGATGAGGACTTCGATGGTGTGCGGGTTGGCGGCGTAGACCTGCTTTACGAGGTCTTCCTGCTCAAGGACGATGGTCTTGCGGTCGACGGCTTCGCGGCCGTTGCTGGGAGTGTCGCATTGCTTCCAGCGAGTGGCGTTGCAGTAGGGGTGGTTGCCGACTACGACGATGGCAAGGTCGGCTTGTTTGGCGAGTGCGGCTGCTGCGGCGGGATCGGAGCCTTTGTCGAAGGTGACTTTTGCGTTGGGGGCGGCTTCGCGGATGCCCTGGAGCGGAGTGACGCCGTAGGGTGGCGTGCCGCTGTACCAGTCGAGGAGGACGTCATCAGCATAGGGGCCGATTACGGCGATGGTCTTGAGCTTTGCTGCATCTAGAGGGAGAGTGTGGTGCTCGTTCTTTAGGAGGACTATAGACTCGTCAGTGGCTAAGCGTGCCAGCTGCTTCGATGAGTCGCGCTCGTAGGGCGGCTGGGCGTTGTCGCGGCCGATGTGGCCGTAAGGATCGTCTGCGCCGGGTGTGGCGGCACCTGAGGCAGAGTAGACGGCGTCGAATTCGCCGAGCTTGACGAGGACGCGCAGCCAGCCGCGGAGGACGGAGTTGATGTCGGATTCGCTTATGAGGCCATCGGAGACGGCTTTGGTGAGGTCTGGCTTATAGGTGTCGAGGAAGTAGTTGATGCCGGCTTTGACGGCTGCAGCTGCGCCGTGTTCCTTATCGGGGAAGGACTTGTGCGCGGTGATGAGCAGGCCGAGTGCGCCGCCGTCGGTGCAGATGATGCCGTCGTTGTGCCACTCCTTGATCATGACGTCTTTGAGGACTGGGTTGATCATCATGGGAATGCCGTTCCAGGAGTTGTAAGCGGCCATGACGCCGCGTGAGCCGCCTTGTTCAAAGCCCATGCGGAAGGGAACTGAGTAGTACTCACGGAAGAGGCGCTCGCTGAAGTCGGAGGAGCTGGAGTCGCGGGTGTCTTCATTTTCGTTGGCGAGGAAGTGCTTCATGAGCGAGGCGGCCTGCCAGTGGTCGGGGTCTGGGCCTTGGAGGCCGTGCTGGAAGGCGACGGTCATGGTGCCGACGAGGTAGGGGTCTTCGCCCATGGATTCTTCGCTGCGTCCCCAGCGCGGGTCGCGGGCGAGATCGACATTGGGAGCGCGGACGACGAGGCCGCCGCGGTTATCGACGGGGCGCTGGTAGTAGTAGCGGGCTTCGTAGCCTTCGAGCGCGCCGATCTTCTGCATCAGCGCGGGGTCCCAGGTGTTGCCGAGGCCGCGCTCCTGCGGGAATGTCGTGGTGTGCAGCGGCTGTTTGCCATGGCCTTCCCAGTGGCCCGGTCCGCCGAGGGCAAGACCGTGGAGCCCCTCGACCTGGCCGGTGAAGGCGATGCCGAGGCGCGGTACTTTGGGCGCACCGGACATGAGGTCGATTTTTTCCTGGAGAGTGAGCAGGCTGAGCAGATTGGTGATGCGCTGCTCGGTGGGCAGGCTGGAATTGCGGAAGGGGTAGTCGGACTGCGCGATGAGGGGAGTGGCAAGCAAGGAAAGGACTACGGAGGCGATGAGCAGGAATAACTTTTTCGACATGACGGTATACTCCCAGGGAGTCTGCTCGAACAGCGAAGAGTATCACACGGACTGATGAATCGCCTCAAGTAAAGCCTTTGAGCTCGCTTTTTGGAAGTGCAGATGGATTCGATGAGGCCTCACGAGGATGGGTGGGGCCCATTGAGTTGTTAAGCAACTTGCTAGAGCGCTATCGATGGCTGGACTGGAGTCCAGTAAACGGAAGACAACTTGTCATCGCCAATGCTCAGGCGAAGCGAAGATGGCCACCCGCTATTATTTCCTCGTGCTGCACCGAGCCACTTTGCAATGGTTTGCCGTTGAGTGAGGTGCGGATTACGCTGCCGCCTTTCCAGGCGTTTTCTACGACAAGGGTTTTGTTGTTTGGTAGGTGAACTGTGGCTCGGGGAAACAGCGGTGCTCCGAGGATGTATTCGGGTTTGGCTGGGCAAAGCGGGTAGAAGCCGAGCGAACTGAGGATGTACCAGGCGGCCATCGAGCCCGTGTCCTCATCGCCGGGAAACAGATCGGGAGTGTAGAGATCGTCCATCACGCGTTTGGCCCATTGGGCAGCGAGGTCCTGACGGCCTGCAACGGTGAAGACGTAGAGGATGTGATGGGAGGGCTGATTGCTTTGCGCATACTGGCCGAAGTTGACAGCCGCCATCTCGGACATCTCGTGAATCTCGTCGCCGTAGGCTCCGGTATCGAAGTCGGGGAACATCTTGATCATCTTCTCGAGTTCGGCGACGACCTTTTCTTTGCCGCCCATGGCCTCGATCAGCTCAGGCATGGCGTGCGGTGCGTCGAAGCGATGCTGATACGCCGAGCCCTCGACATAAGGGTTGCCCCAGCGGATGGGACTGAAGGGCTCGAGGTAGGTGCCATCTGAATTCTTGCCGCGGAAGAAGCCCACGCTCGGATCGAAGATGTTGCGCCAGTTTTCAGAGCGCTTCATGAACATGGCGTAGTCGTCGGTTTTACCGAGCGCCTTGGCAACCTGCGCGATGCAATAGTCGCCGTAGGCAGCATCGACGGTTTCGGCGGCTGCCTGGTCGACTTTGTCCGCAGGGTCATAGTTGTACTTCAGATAGTCCTCGATGCCGCGGCGTCCATAGCCTGCGTCCGGGTTGCCGGGCTGAGTCGCGTGCTTCCTGAGCCCCTCGTAGGCTGCGGCCATATCGAAGCCCTTGATGCCTTTGACGGCGGCTTCTCCGAAGAGCGAATCGATCAGGCTGCCCGTCATGCACGCGCGATATCCCGGGCATGGGAACTGGGGCAGCCAGCCACCTTCCTTGTAGGCATTCACCCACGCCTGCAGAATTTCTCCGAGGCGATCGGGGAAAAGGATGGTCATCATGGGGTACCAGGCGCGATAGAGATCCCAATAACCGTGGTCGGCATACATGACACCGGGCACGACCTTACCGTTGTATGGGCTGCGGTGCTGCATGGCTCCGCTGGCGTCTGGCTCGTGCCATATGCGCGGAAACAACAACGTGCGATACAGACAGGAGTAGAAGGTGCGCTGTTGAGTCTCCGATGCGCCTTCGATCTCGATGCGCTTCAAGTGTTCGTTCCACACCTTCTCTGCCTCGGCTCGCAGTTCAGCGGCGGATCTGGTACCGAGTTCGAGCTGCAGGTTGCGCTCTGCCTGCTCGAAGGAGATGAACGAGGTCGCTATGCGTATATCCAGAGAGCGAACGCTATCCGCAAAGGTCAGATGCGTTGAGTGATGGCCCTTTTGATCTTTGTGCTCAAGACCTGTCCATGACTCGGAGAATTGCAAAACGTAAAAGCAGGCAAAGTCATCCGGGACACCGCCGGAGTTCGCCGTCGAGCGGAAGTGAATTGTGCGCCGCGTCGCATCGAGCTCTGGCTTCGGAGGATTGTCGCCGGGTACGTCAAAGACGAAGCCAGGGACAAAGCCAGGCGTCTGCAGCCTGGTGTAATCCGCTTGGGGATAGTCAACGTGGATCAGGGCACCGCGTTCGGTGGGCACGAGCTCAGCATCGATGCCGTAACGCAGCAGCCGAATCGCCATTGTGTGGGGCGACAGGATCGAATCTTCCGGGCGGTATGAAGTGGCGCGCGAACCGTAGTTCAGGTCTGGAGTGCCACATATCGGCAGAAATGTCGCGTGGCCATAGTCGCCAAGCCATGGGCTCAACTGGTGCGTCGACCGAAATCCCTGGATGCGCCGCTGACCGGGCTGAAACATCCATGGAGTGTTCGGAGTGGACTGCAGAGTCCAGTGCGCCATGCCAAAGGGACGCGCGGCGATCGGCAGCGTGTTGCCGCGTGAGAAAGAAGGCGTCGAGTCCGTCCCCTGCAAGATGCTGACCAGTGTGACTGGGCTTGTGAGGCGCTCATCCTTCGCCGATGCATGCTGCGCGACCGTGGGCGCCTCGGCTTCCAGATTCATCGCAGCAGGCGTCATCACCGCCGCGGCGGCTAATCCTGTGGATTTGAGAAAGGAACGGCGACTGGTACCCAAACGGTTCTTTGACTCACTGATCACGCTGCTTCTCCTATGTTTTGGGGCAAGACGCTTGCCGGGGGCAAGCTTCATTCAGTGTCCTGCCGGACTACCTCGATTGTATGTGTCTGAGATGGCTCAGCAAACGTCACGCCAGCCAGTGGCTGGGGTGGATTGCTCGATCGAGGTGACAGCGTGCGAATGCCGGATCTGCAGAATTGCTCATCTCGCCGGTGGATGTTGCGCCGGCGAGATGCCGCTTGACTGTACGAATCCCGGAAGGCTGATCCGGGTCTCGACGATTCGCTTGCTTACGGACGCTCTCAGGGTTGAGCGGGCAGACTGCGGAGGTAGTTCACAAGGATGTTCAGGTCCTGGTCTGAGATCTTGCCTTGCATCGGCGGCATGGGGTTGGGGCCGCCGGCGGCGGTCTTTTTAGAGGGAGTGAGGATCGATGATCGTATCTGGTCCTCTGTGCGCCGCGTTCCTACGCCGTTCAACGACGGCCCGATGTCCCCACCGACCTGTCCGACCCGATGGCAGAGGAGGCAGTTGTTGTTGGCGATGATGCTCTTGGCGTGGTCAGTGTCAGAGCCATTTGGGGCGGAGGCAGGCGTTGCCGCCTGGGCAGAAGCAGCCATGGGAGCCGCAACGGCCATGCCCACGGGCGTAAGGCGGAAGAGACTGCCGGGGTTCGCGTCCTCGATCATCCATAACGCGCCGTCTGGTGCGACCTCTATGTCGCGGACTCTGCGGCCGACGTCCCAGCGATCGACTGCCTGCGCTCCGCCCTTGCCGTCGAAGGTGATGCGGACGAGCGCTTTGGTTGCCAGGCCGCTGACAAAAGCCGACCCATTCCACTGCGGGAACATAGCGCCTTTGTAGAACATGAGGTTGCCCGGTGCGATGACGGGAACCCAGTAGATGACGGGCTTGGTCAGGTCAGGGCGCGTATCTGGACTGGGGACGGGGACGCCGTTGTAGTTGTGTCCGTAGGAGACCAGAGGCCAGCCATAATTTTTGCCGGGCTCGATCAGGTTCAGCTCATCGCCGCCGCGTGGGCCATGTTCCACTTCCCAGAGCCGTCCGTCGGGCGCAAAGGCCAGACCATAGGGAGTGCGGAAGCCCATAGCCCATGTTTCCGAGGGTGTCAGGTTTGGGCCGGGAAAGGTGTAGGTCCGCACGACCGGGGCCGTCTTTGCCTTCTCGGTATCCTCGGGGGGGTCGATGACGGGCACGGTGGCCGCACCGGTTTTGCCTGCCATGGGATTGCCCGGGGCCGGTTTGCCATCCAGGGTGAGGCGCAGGATCTTGCCGAGCGGCTGGTTGGGATCCTGAGCCGGCGTCATGCGCTGTCTATCGCCAACGGAGAGGAAGAGATACTTATTGTCCGGAGAGAAGGCGATCGCTGCGCCGAACTGTCCGCCTTCGCCGCGTTCGCCGTCGCGCCAGATGACCTTGAGGCCTTCGAGACTCGCGGTCTCCTTGCCCGCCGCATCGTGGCCGATCTTCAACTGGGCCCGGGCGAGCGCGAGGCTCGAACCGCCGGGCTGACCCGGCTCGGAATAAGTGAGGTAAACGTTTTGGTCCGTGGCGAAGTGCGGCGAGAGATAGACGCCGAGCATTCCACCCTGGCCCTGCCAGAGAACGGCCGGAACGTTGGCAACGGGTGTCTTTGCTCCCTGCTGGGTGACCAGCTCCAGACCGCCGACCTTTTCGGTGATGAGCATGCGCGAGTCGGGGAGGAAAGCAATCCTCCACGGCAGGCTCAACGTCGTGATCTGGGTGATGGTGAAGGGCAAGTTCGAGTCAGACTTCTGCTCGCCCGCGTTATTCTGCGCCGATATGCCGCATGAGGTCATGGCCAGGAACAGTCCTGCGATCGCTAAGTGCTTCACCGTGTTCTCCTTTATCGACAGAGCGATCCAACAGCAAGACGAAATTTCCAGTGCCGCCGCCTGTGGCCGCAATCTTTGTTTTAGAGTATCGCGCCGAGGCGGCTTTGGAGATTAACGAATGAGTCGAATTGACCTTCGAACGGTTTGAGCCGGAGCTGAAGCCCTCGTTACGAATCCGCCATACCTATTGGCTCTGCCAGGCGCGCGCATAAACCTGTCCGGCTGAGCTATCGACTCATGCTAACTGATGAATCTTCCAGAAAAACGGAACTTCACCGTATTGTTGTCTTTGCCATTTCCTGTCTACTCTTGTGCCCGGTCGTCAACCTATCGATAACCACTCTGTAACCAAGCTGAGGGCGGAATGCCCGTCTCCGTCACAATCGACCCTGCCCCCGGATGATTCCTCCTGATAATCATCGCGCGGACCAATCTGGGCCGGCTCGGCATCAACCAGCTAGACGGGTTGCCAAAGCTCGACACGATTTCCCTCCGGGTCGGTGATCCAGCCGAACTTTCCGAAGTCATAGCTTTCGCGATTTGGATCGACCGTGACACCTTCGTCTATCAAACGGTCCAGTACTCCATCCAGATCGTCTACCTGGAGATTGATCATTGCTTTCTGTGCTGGAGGGAAGTAGGCATTGTCTTGCTTGAAAACGGAGAAGACGATCTCGGGGTGTTGGGTCGGGACTGGAAACGCGTATGCTCCGCCAGACTTCACCAGGCCGAGATGCCGCTCGTACCACTGATAAAGAGCTTTTGGGTCGTCCGCTCGCAAAAATATTCCGCCAAAACCGGTGATTGAAGCCATGCAGCCTCCTGTGAGAAACGTTTGTCGAGAGCTTACCACTGGAGAATCACAGTGTGGTTGTCAATCTCAATGCCGATGATGAATCCCCGCAAACGGATTTCCCGGGACTCGGTTCCCATGGCTAGCCGGCGTCGAGGCCGTACCTGTGCCGATTTCGCCGGAGCAAAGAGTTTCGTCGAAGTTTCTTATCTGTGAAGTAGAGGTGTGATAAGCGGGAGCATGTGTTCGGCGATGAGCTGGCTGCCTTGGGCGGTGGGGTGGATGCCGTCGGACTGGATGGTGCCGGGGAGGGTATAGATGCCGTCGTAGAGCATGGGCATGAGGGGGACGTGATGTTTGGCGGCGGCTTCGCGGTAGATGGCGTCGAAGCTGTGGATGTAGTCCTGGCCGTAGTTGGGTGGGAGGGTGATGCCGACGAGGAGGATTTTGACGTGGGCGGACTGGAGGGTGGTGAGGACGGAATCGAGGTTGCGGCGGGTGAGGTCGAGGGGCAGGCCGCGCAGTCCGTCGTTGCCGCCGAACTCGACGAGGACGACGTCAGGATGCTGGGCGAGGATGGACTGGACGCGGGCTACCGCGTCTTTGCTGGTGGCTCCGCTTACGCCGGCGTTGATGATGTGGTAGTGGTAGCCATGGGTGTCGAGCAGGTGTTGCAGTGCGGCTGGGTAGGCCTGGGAGACGTCCAAGCCGTAGCCGGCGGTGATGCTGTCGCCGAAGCAGATGAGGGTTTTGGCGGGTGGGGCGGCGAATGCAGAGGCGGCGAGGAGAATTAGCGCGATGAGCAGCGAGGCGGCGTGGCGGGGCTTCACGTGTGCAGTGTATCAATGGTGCTCGCCGGGATGGGGTCTGGAGGGAACTGGTAGCCGCGTCTTCGCGTAGGATTTGAGGCAGGTGTGAGTGTGGAGTGTGAATGGTTGATGCCTGGTGAGGGAGAAGCGGATTCCCTTCGGGAATGACAGACCGGAAAAGCAAGGGCAATGGCGAAAAGCAGATCCTTCGTTGCGCTCAGGATGACAAAGCAAGAGAGCGTTGGGAAGACAAGCAAGAATGCATGATGACCAGCGGGTTTTGAAGAGGACTTTTGCATGATTGAAGTGCGCGGAGTGAAGAAGTGGATTCAGAACGGCGCGCGTCGCGTGGAGATTTTGAAGGGAATCGATCTCAGCATCCCTTCGGGGCAGTTTGTGGCGATTGTGGGGGCGAGCGGGAGCGGGAAAAGCACGCTGTTGGGTTTGCTGGCGGGGCTGGATACGCCGAGCGAGGGTGAGATTTTTCTGGACGGAGTGCCGATTCATAATCTGGATGAGGCTGCGCTAGCGGTGGTTCGCGGGCAGAAGCTGGGATTTGTCTTTCAGTCGTATCAGCTGATTCCGACGCTGACGGCGCTGGAGAACGTTTTGCTGCCGTTTGAGCTGAACCGGCCGGGGAATGGCGTGGCGAAGGCGCGCAGCCTGCTGGAGCAGGTGGGACTGGGCGAGCGGATGGATCATTATCCGGTGCAACTCTCGGGGGGCGAGCAGCAGAGGGTGGCGCTGGCGCGGGCGTTCATTGTCGATCCGCCGATTGTGATGGCCGATGAGCCTACGGGCAATCTTGATTCAGTGAATGGGGAGCGCGTGTTGGAGCTGCTGCTGAGCCGCAATCGCGATGCAGGGACGACGCTGGTGCTGGTGACGCATGATCCACAGGTGGCGGCGCTGGCGCATCGCAAGATCGTGCTGCGCGATGGGATGGTAGTGGAGGATGTTGTTGCGCAGCACGTGGATGTAGTTGCGGCGGTTGTTTCAGAAGAGGTGCTGTAGTGGCGGCGCGATCGTTGACGTGGTCACGCGCGGCGAGCATTGCGATGCGCGATCTGCGTTCGGCTCCGGGGAAGTTTTTGTTTGTGGTGCTGTCGGTGGCGGTGGGTGTGGCGGCGCTGGTAGGCGTGCGTGGATTCAGCGAGATCTTTCGCGGGACGCTTACGACGGAGGCGCGATCGCTGATGGCGGGCGATCTGGCGGCGCGGACGAATCAGCGGGCGAGCGCGGAGGAACTGAAGAAGATAGCTGCGCTGAATGCGCAGGGGATTCGCACGACGTGGGTGACGGAGACGGTGTCGATGGTGTCGGTGCCGCCTGATCCTGTGCCGCTTCTGGTTTCGCTCAAGGCTGTCGATCCTTCGCAGTATCCGTATTACGGCGAGGCGGTGCTGGAGCCGGCGATGCCGTTGCAGGCGGCGTTGACGGATCATTCGGTTGTTGTCGCGGACGAGTTCATGGTGCGGATGAAGGCGAAGGTTGGCGATACGCTGCGTCTGGGCGGCCATAACTTTCGTATTGCGGCCGAACTGGTACAAGAGCCTGATCGCATGACGGCTGGTGTGGCGATTGGCCCGCGAGTGCTGATTTCGCGGGCAGCGCTGGATGAGACTGGATTGCTTGCGGCAGGAAGCAGGGCGAATGAGCGGCTGCTGGTAGCGTTGCCTGCGACGATGCAGACTGCGGCAAACGCGGCAGCGCAACTGGCCGCGGTACGGAAGCAGCTTGAAGCCGCGCTGCCTGAGGCGCAGGTGATGGATTATCGCGAGGGCAATCCGGCGCTGACGCAGGGGCTGGATCGCGCGACGGCGATTCTGAGCCTTATTTGTCTGGTCGCGATGGTGCTCGGAGCGATCGGCGTGGCGATGAGCATGCATGCGCATCTGGAGCAGCGCATGGATGTGCTGGCGATTTTGAAAGCTGTGGGCGCGGGATCGGGAGATCTGCTGCGCATCTTTCTGCTGCAGACGCTTGGATTGGGGTTTGCGGGTGCATTGCTGGGTGTACTGGCTGGCGCGGGCGTGATGCTGGCTATGCCATCGGTGCTGGGAAGTCTGCTGCCAGTGCATGCCCGGCTGGCGATACCGTGGCGGTCGGCTTCGGCTGGGCTTGCTACTGGGTTGCTGACGACGCTGTTGTTTTGTCTGCCGCCGCTGCTGGATGTGCGGAAGGTAAGGCCGATCCTGGTATTTCGTCGAATGATTGATAATGCTCAGGCTGCGGATGTGAGTATATGGCTCTATATCAAGAGTGCATTTCAAGCTGGTCCGGTGGGGGCAATTCGCCTTACACAGGAAGCGATCAATGCGATTTTTCTCAGGATAGAACGATTCTTCAGACGCAATTGGCTGCAACTGGTATTCGGGTTTGTAATCGTTCTGGCCTTAACTGCGATTGCCGCGGCGTTGAGTGATTCGGCACAGGTGGGGACGTGGTTTGGCGCGTGCCTTGCGGCGATTCTGTTTGTACTGTTGCTGCTGTCGGCTGGTTTTTTGCGGCTGCTGCGATGGATGCTGAACCGGGTGCGGCTGCATCTGCCGCAGTTTTTGCGGCAGGGGTTGGCGAATCTGTACCGGCCGGGGAATCAGTCGGCCGCGGTGCTGGCCGCGCTGGGTGTGGGAGTGATGCTGATTCTGGCGGTGTACCTGATGCAATCGCAGGTGCTGCGGGAGATTCAGGAGACGGCTTCGCCGAAGCTGCCGAATATGTTTCTGGTGGATATTACGAACGACGAGATCGACGGCATACGGCAGTTCTTCAAGAGCCAGTCTGGCGTGAAGGAACAGCTTGATCTGCTGCCTGTCGTGAGTGGGCGATTTGTTTCTTTGAATGGCGTGCCGCTGGAGAAGTTGAAGGTCGAGCATTTTCCGAAGCGCATGCTGGAGAGTGTTTCGTTGAGCTGGGCCGATGCTTTGCCTGAGGGCGACAAGTTACGGCAGGGGAAGTGGTGGAGCGATCCCAATGCGAAGGAGATTGCGATTGGTGAAGGGGTTGCTTCGCGCATTCATGTGGGAGTGGGATCGGCGGTTGAGGTTGAGGTGAATGGCAAGACCATGCCGCTGAAGGTGGCGGCGACCTTTCGTTCGGATGAAGAACATATCGCAGGGCGCGCGAGCTTCATGCTGCCTTCGGGACTGCTGAAGGATGCGCCGGCTGTCTGGTATGGCGCGGTGCGTGTGGAGACGAACCGGGTGCCGGCGATCGAGCGCGCGCTGTTTGCGGCGTATCCGACGGTGACTGTGATCAACCTGGCAGATGTGCTGGATCGCATGGAGAGCGTGGTGCACCAGATCACGATGGTGGTGCGGTTTCTGGCCGGATTCTCGATCTTCGCCGGATTGATGATTCTGGCTTCGAGCATAGCGAGCACGCGGTTCCGCAGGATGCGCGAGGCGGTGGTGCTGAAGACCCTGGGCGCGACGCGATGGAGGATTGTGAGAATCTTCAGCGTGGAGTTCTCGGTGCTTGGATTGCTTGCCGGGACGGTCGGCGTGATCTTTGCCAACGTGCTGACGCGGATCTTGCTGCGCAAGCTGGAGGCGCCGTGGCACATCGAGTGGGGGGCGACGGTGATTGCGCTGCTTGGCACGGCTGCGCTGGCGACGGCTACTGGATGGATCGCGAGTCATCGGATACTGGGCTTGCGACCGCTGGAGGTTTTGCGGGAGGAGTAGAGGCGAGTGCGAAGTGTGAAATGTGAATGGGCACACTTCGAGAGAAGCAGTTTCCCTGCCGGGAATGACAGAAAGAAAGCAAGAACAACGGCAAGGATGATGGTGGTTCAGGCTCTCGTGGTACCCACCCTTTCTACGCTTTTGTAGAAAGGGTGGGTACCACGAGAGCAGGCAAGAGCCAGCCCCGCGCTTTAGAAGTCTTCGCTATCGTCGACGTTTGGCAGAACATCGTTGTTGCCTGCAAACATGACGTAGAGCGTCGGCAAGAGAAAGATGCCGATGACCAGATTGGCCAGCAAGCCGCCGACGATGACGATAGCGAAGGGACGCTGCGAGTCCGAGCCGATGGCGTGAGAAAGAGCCGCCGGCATGAGTCCCAGCGTGGCGACGAGCATGGTCATCATAATTGGCCGCAGGCGCAGGACCGCACCTTCGACGGCAGCAGCCACGATGTGCTCGCGAGTGGATTCCTCCATGCCTTTGCGGCGGGCACGAAGCTGATTGATGAACTCGATCATGATGACGCCGGCCTCCACTGAAACTCCGAAAAGCGCGAGGAATCCGACGGCGGAAGAAACCGAAAAATTCGTATGGGTGAGGAAGAGCGCGAGCGGTCCGCCAATGGACGCCATGATCACGCTGATCGAGAATGAGCATCGCCCACTTGGCGGAGCGGAACATGGTGTAGAGGATGAGGAAGATGGCCAGGACGGTGATGGGAATCACGATGGCCATGCGCTTGTTGGCGCGCTTCTGGCTGGCGTATTCGCCGGCCCACTCGAGGTGATAGCCCGTCGGCAACTTAACGTTATTCTGACTCTGCCGATCGCTTCTTCAACAGTTGAACCAAGGTCACGGCCCTTGACGGAATACTTGATGGCGATGTAGCGCTGGCCGCCTTCGCGATTGATCTGCCTCGGCGCCATCGTCGGTCGAGATCTTCGTCAGTTGGTCGAGCGAGACCCGTTCTCCCGGAGGGCGCAAGCAGACGGATATTCTCTATCGCCTCGCGGGTGTCGCGATATTGCTTCTGATAACGCAAGGTTACGTCGTAGCGAGCTTCGCCCTGCTGCACCTGGGTGACGAGCGTTCGCGCCGACGGCAGTCTGAATCGCATCCTGAATATCGGCGACGTTGATGCCCCAGCGGGCCGCGGCCTTGCGATCGACAGCGAAGTTTAGATTGGGCTGGCCGACGATGCGGAAGATGCCGAGGTCGGCAATGCCTTTCACGGTGGCCATCTGCGACTGGATCGTCTTCGGCTTTGCTCTCAAGCGTGCGCAGGTCATCGCCGTAGAGCTTGACGGCGAGTTCGCCTTTCACGCCGGAGACAGCCTCTTCCATGTTGTCGGAGATGGGCTGCGAGTAGTTCCAGATGACGCCGGGAAACTTCTGCAAGCTCCTTGTCGATGGCGGCGATCAGCGCCTCCTTATCCTGGTGGAAGACAGGGACGCCATTCTTCTTTCGGCTTGAGATCGACGAAGTATTCGGTGTTGAAGAAGCCTGCGGTATCGGTGCCATCGTCGGGGCGTCCGGTCTGGCTCACCACCTGCGTCACTTCAGGAAATGAAGCCATGACGAGGCGCGCTTTGTTGGTGAAGTCGACGCTCGCCGTGGGGCCTTCGCTGGGCGGCAGTGTGCCGCGGACCCAGATAGAACCTTCGTCGAGATGCGGGCAGAAACTCCGATCCGATCGGACCGCCGAAGGTTAGATAGATCGCGATAGCAAACAGCACTGCCGAAATGCCGAGGCGTGACATTGCGATGGTGAATGGCAGAGCGCACAGCGGTGCGGTAGTGGCTGATGAGCCACTCCATCACGGGGTTCTGCCACTCCTTGGCGCCTTTGCGGAAGAGCATGATCGCCATCACTGGCGCGACGATGAATGGCGAATACCAGTGCGCCGATCAGAGCGAAGCTGACGGTCCATGCCATGGGCTTGAAGAGACGGCCCTCGACGGCCTGCAGCGTGAAGATGGGCAGGTAAGAGGTGATGATGATGCCGCGCGCGAAGAAGACGGGCCGCTGCACTTCGTGCGCAGCATCGCGAATCTTCTGCGCCGGAGTGCGGGTGTCGTCCGGGTGAGAAGTGGCGGACGATGTTTTCGATCATCACCACGGAGCCATCGACGACCATGCCGAAGTCGAGCGCGCCGAGCGAGAGCAGGTTGGCCGGAATATGGCTGAGATCGAGACAGATGGAGGCAAACAGCAGCGCGAATGGGATGGTGAGAGCGACGATGATGGCGCCGCGTATGTTGCCGAGGAAGAGAAACAGGATGATCGAGACGAGCATCATGCCTGCGCTCAGGTTGTGTTCGACCGTCTCACGGTGAAGGTCACGAGCTTGGAGCGATCGAGGAAGGGAACTACCTTCACACCTTTGGGCAGGATGCTGGGTGTTGAGTTCGTCTACCTCGTCGTGAATGCCTTGCAGGACGGGATCGGAGTCATCGCCTTTCTGCAGCAGCACGATGCCTTCGACAGTGTCGGGATTGTCGACGATTGTGCCGTCAGGACGATGCGTGGACGCGGCCGATCTGGCCGAGACGAATCTTCGGGCCCTGCTCGACAGTGGCAATGTCGCTTGATCCGATTGGGTGCGCCGTTCTGGGCTTTGACGACGGTGTTTTCAATGTCCTGCACGGTGGTGTAGAGGCCGAGAGACTGAACGTTGATCTGCTGCGCGCCCTGCTCAATAAAGCTGCCGCCGCCGTTGGTGTTGTTATTGGCGATCTGCTGCTCGACCTGGCTGATGCTCAAGCCATAGGCGACGAGCTTATCGGGATCGAGCTTGATCTGGTATTCCTTGGTGGGCCCGCCGAAGCTTGCAACATCGACAACGCCAGGCAACGCTCTTGAAGGATTTTTCGAGGGTCCAGTCCTCAAGCGATTTCTTCTCCATCACGTCGTAGGCGGGATTGGTGCTTTCGAGGGTGTACCAGTAGATCTGGCCTACCGGGCTCCAGTCCGTACCCATCTGAGGAACAAGGCCGGCGGGCAGGTTGACCTGGCTCAGGCGCTCGAGGACATGCTCGCGGTTGATGTCGCTGGTTGAGTTGTCGTCGAAGATCAGCATCAGGCTGGAAATCCCAGCGAGCGTGGTGGAGCGCAGATGAGTGAGGTGCGGAATGCCGGCCATTTGAATTTCGACCGGAACCGTGACCTGGCGCTCGATCTCTTCAGCGCAGCGCCCCGGCCACTGCGTGATGATCTGAACGTAGTTGTTGGCGACGTCGGGATAGGCTTCGATGGGCAGTCCGCGGAAGGCAACGATGCCCCAACGCCGTGAGCACGACGACGCCGCCGATGACGAGCCAGCGGCTCTTGAGCGCGAAATCGATGAGAGCACGGATCATTTACTCATCTCCCCCGGCTTCGAGCGATAGTGCGTTGACAACGACCTGCTGGCCGGGATCGAGGCCGGAGAGGACTTCCTGCTTGCCGCCTTCAAGCATTTGACCTGCATGCACTTCGACACGCCGGAACTGATTGTTGCCCGCCGGCACGAAGATCCAGTCGCGATCGTGAAGATGCAGCACGGCGGTAGCGGGAACAATTACGTGCGTTTGCACCGTCCTGCCGGCGAAAGTAGCGGTCACAAACATGCCGACTTTGAGAATGCCGGGATTCGGAACCTGAATGCGCACCTTTGCGGTGCGCGTGGAGGGATCAAGCACAGGGCCGATATCGCTAATGCGGCCGTTGAGGATCTTGTCCGGATAGGCGTTGATGTGGATCTGCGCGGTTTCGCCGAGGTGGACTTTGGAGAGATCGTTCTCGAAGACGTCGCAGAGAATCCAGACTTCGCTCAAATCGGCGATCACAAATGCTGTGGACGAGCCTGAGAGGTTGACTCCGGCAGCGCCGGCTTCAGTGGCGTTTTGCGAGATGACGACGCCTGAAACAGGGGCGTAGACACTGATAAGGCTGCTCGGGTGATCCTTGTCCACGCCGAGTGTCTTGAGTTGTTCCTCAGCAGCGGTGAGGTCAGCCCTGGCGTTCTTCTCGCTGTCCTCGGCTTGTTCATACATGGCCTGTGAGATAGCGCCGTGATCGAGCAAGTCTTTCGCGCGGATGTAGGCCTTGTTCGCGAGCTGTTCGTCGTTGACTGCCTTGAGATAGGCGTCAAAGGCGTTGGAAACATCAGGGCTCTGCACCTTCATGAGGAGCTGGCCTTTTTTCACGTAGTCGTCGAGGCGAACCTTGATGTCGACGACACGTCCATTGGCCAGAGAGATGACGGGAATCGTCCGCGACACATCGGGTGTGACAGAGCCGGTGACGGTCAGCTGCGAGGCACTTTCGGTTTTCTCAGCGGTCTGTAACGGGAACAGGCTGACTTTTTGCGGATCGACACTGATGAGGTTCATGTCCGGGACATGAACGACGTTTGCAGGCGGAGGCGCGCCGCTGCCTGAATCCTCTTTCTTGCACGAGGTGAAGAGGGAAGCAGCAACCAGCAATACGAGCGGCCAATACCGTGAGGCGACCGCGAAGCGGGATGGAATCATGGAATCACCTCGCGGCCAACCGCCAGATTGAGTTGGCTCGCTGCTGAGAGATAGGTGCCGATCAGTTGCAGATATGCGAGCTGGACGGTGCGGTAGTCGCTCTGCGCATTGAGGAAGTCGGCAAGCGACGCGCCGCCGTGCTCGTAAGAATACGTGATGGTGTCGCGCACCCGGGTGGACTGATCGAGATACTTGACTTTGTAAGGCTTGAGCAATTCGACGTTGCTTTGTACCGTGGCGTAGGCGGAGTCTACGTCGGCAAAGACCTGTGCGCGGGTCTGCTCGGTGAGCTGTGTCGAACGATCAACGTCAATTGCGGTGCGTTTCTTTTCGCCCTGGTTGCGGTCGAAGATACGCAGTGGGATGTTCACGCTCAGGCCGAGGGTTTCGTCGGCATTGGGGTTGTTATATGAACCGTTGTGCGTCCACCATCCACTGACTGTCGGGTCGGTTGATCCGTTCGCTTCGGCAAGCTTGTGCGCGGACTTCGATTGTTCGATCTGTTGAATGGCCGCGCGCAGGTCCGGCCGGTTGTCGAGCGATAGCTGGCGGTAGTGCTCCAGGTCTTGAAGATCGGACGAGAAATCGAATGGGCCCTGCACGTCGAATTGCTCGATGGGAGTGCGTTGATCCAGAAACTGCATGAGCTGAATCTTCGCGGTGCGGAGGTTGACCAGTGCATTCTGCAGCTCCGACTCGTATTGCACGCGCTGCAGATCGATGCGGTCGAAGTCGACCTGGGCGATGTCGCCGGCGTGGAGCCGGTCGCGGCTGATGCCGATGATGCGGTCGTAGTAGGCCAGATCTTCTTGAGCCAGCTTGAGCGCGGCCTTGGCCTGCAGGGCCTGGACGAATGCGCTGCGCAGGCCGAAGGTCAGTGTGCGGTCGAGGTCCTGATGCTGCGATTCGGCTAAGCGAGTTGTGTCCTGAGCGGCTTGCAGACGCAGGTGGCGCTTGTTGCGGCGTTCGATGAGATAGCCGAGGTTTGTCTGTTCCTGTATTCCGCTCAGAGGCTGCCACACTCCGTTGTTTGGAGCGATCTGGGCGCCGTCTTCCGAGAAAGTGAACTGCGGATTGGGCCTCAGGAATGCCGTGATCTGCTCCGCGCGCAACTCGTCGACGTTGAGCGAGTCAGCCTTGAGCTGTGGGTTGGCAGCCTCAAACCGGGCTTTGACCTGATCCCAGGTGAGGGCGCCTGGAGAGGCTGGCCCATTCACTGCCTGTTGCGCGGAGATTGCTGACGGCAGCTGCTGCTGCGATGCGGAATCTGGTTGCTGCGCGTGTATCTGCTGACTGAACACGGCAGTACAGAGACACGAAAATGCATACACCCAAGGTGCGTGTCGAATCATAGCTTCCTCGCCGGTTCTATCGTGAACCGGCAGCCAATTTCACTAAGAGTTAAATCTTCGGGGCATGGTCTCAGCCCAGTGGGGGAGGACGGCTATCCGTCGCAGGATGCACAGGGATGGAAGGGGTCGGCGCTTGTTCCGCGGGAGACAGCGGCATGCTTAACAGGCCGATCAGCGCAGGCATATACATGGTTGACGGCAGCGCAGCTGCAAACGGCCACAGCGCAGGATGCGAATTGTCGGGCTGCTGCACTCGGCGTACGCAGGTGTCGGTCTCTGCCGGCGCCTGCATGGCGAGAAGATCGTCGCTCAGCGAAATGACAGGGAGGAGCAGAAGCACCGCCATTCCCAGCGCCAAAAGCTGTCTATGCCGGGGGATGGATGTCGCAATGCCTCGGCGCACCCAGAACCCGATCAGGATCAGAGAGCAAACCGCCCACGTGATGTTGAGGAGAATCTCCACCGCTTGACCAGATTTTACCCGAAGAATGGAAAGAAGTGATTCATTCGAAGCTATTTCGACTTTCTGCGGTTGGAACTAAAACCGCAAGAGAGGGAACGTAAGGATTTGATAAAAACTATCTGGATTCAAGGGCTTCTGGCGTGCCGGGGCGATTACGGCGAGATGACTGCGTTGTAACCGGTATTTCGAGCGTGGAACGGGAAAAAGCGCAGGCTCCGTCGTTCGCGCCTTCCAAACAGCCAATTGCTCTTGGAGTGCCGGGCTTGAAATGATCAGCACTATTTCAGCGCCGGGAATTGCCGGCTCGATATCTTTGATCTTTGGAATTGCGCTGAAATACCCCAATGCATATATAGTTTCTGCTTTGATATTCACGGGCAATTTCAACCGATCCTAGAGGCACAACTAAGATGCGAGGTCCAGTCAAAAAACTGATGATCAAATATCGACGTATTGCGAGTTGGGCGATTGTTGCGGCGCCAGTTCTGGCATGGATTGTCTACGCCATCATTCCGGTCGGGAATTCTGTCCACGCCAGCTTGACGACGCAGCCGCCTACGAAGATTTTGAAGTTGGGCACAGCGCGCGCTGACACACTCTATGGATTGACATTGTCAGTGAGGGATCCCGTGCAACTCCAGGGCAACGATGCCGTGCGAGTCACGGTAAATGATGCACAGGGAGAGGTCGAGTCCAAATGGCTGCACAGTGCCGACCTCGACCTCTATCTGACGATACGACCGCGGAAGGCCGGCCCGGTTACGGTTAACCTTTCGTCGACTTCCGCAGTACATGTCCCCGAGATCGGCTCCTCCTTAAACAGGATTCTGCAGAGTTCGGTGTCGTTGCCGGTCGGCTCAATCGATCTGAATCGGGGCGTGATCGCCGCATCGCCAAACGGCACGTGGCAGGAGGCGCAGCCTTTCGAGCTTGGTCAGACTATTTTCGGCAGCGACGATGAGCGCCCCTACGCTCCCTCGAAGAGCGAAGATGGGTACGCGGCCATGGTCAAGGGGTTTCAATGGTTCCGTTTCACGTTTCGCGAAAAGCAGCCCCGGCTTGTCTATTTCGTATTGAATGTGACGGATCGAGATATTCCCCTGGATGTCGATCTTTTTCAATCGGGTAAGGACGCGAACGGTCAACAGGATGTCGTTCCATTTACTGCTGGAGAGTTTGTTTATCAGGTAGAAGCGACGCAGAATTATCCCGGACTCTATAAGTTCAGGACGCGCATCCTGCAGCCTGGGCAGGAGTACTACGTCCGGGTAGCGGCGAATCATCCCAGCTTTCAACTGCATACATATCAATATCCTGTTCCACCCAACAGAGACCCACACGATGCGGTTCGCGCCGGGATGGATTTCCTGGTGAACATGGGAGATAGCTGGCTATCAAACACGCCGCGCCGCGGCGCGATCGCGATGCGAACCACGATGCAGCACTCTGAGACGCAGCTCTGCATCGCTTGCCATCCGGCTCAGTTCACAACACGTGGATATTTGAGAGCCGTTCAGAACGGTTATGCACCGACCCAGCGTGCAGGGCTTGAGTTTCTGACCGATCGTATCTACAACAATGCCAGACCTCTATACGGAGAGCCGAACACCAATTGGGTGCGCATCATCTATACCGCGCGGACGGAAGCCAGCCGCCTGCCTTTGATCGCCCATTCTTTCGAGCAGAATGTTACACATGATCCACCACGAAAGAAGTTTGATCTGCCGTATGCGGAGTATCTGAAAATTCATTACAAAGGATTGACCGTAATGCCCGGGGACGAGGCCGATGGCTGCGAACCAGATGTCAGTCCCTTCGAGATTGCCTCACAGAGTTGGCAGACATTCGACTTAGCCTATAACGAGACCCATAACTCAGAATGGCTTAAAGAACGAGATCATGTCGAAAGCCTGGCGCTGGCTTATGAACCGAAGAACGTGATCGATTTGAATTGGAGAATCATGCTGCTGTCGGAGATCGACCGGCAAAAGTACTCTTCACAAATCGATGCCCTCATTACCAAGCTCTATGAATATGAAACCCCCGAGGGCGGGTGGCCCTATCCTTTCGACAAGAAGGCCAAACCAGCGGACTTTGTCTCCTACAACGCAGTATTGGCACTGGCAGAGGCAGGTCACCACCCTGAAAGCGACGAACACCTGGACCGCGCAGTCAAAGCGATGTTGACGGCTCAGCGGCCTGAGGGAAGCTGGGAGGGCGACCCCGTCTATCAGGGATTCAATACGCCATTTCGAGCCACTCAATTTGCGGTGATGGCGCTGTCTACTCTCTATCCCGGAACAACCAAAACCAAGAATTGGAATGCCGCCTATCCTGCGCCGGTCAAGACTCTTGCCCTGCATGATCTGCCGCTGCTGTTACAGCAGCTTGACCAGTTCTGGGACCTGGCGCCGGAGGCGGAGTTGCGGCAGATTCGAAACGTTCTCGCACAAAGCGATCAGCCGCTGGCGCGCGAAGCTGCAGCTCGCGCTCTAGGCCACATGGCTGATCCGGGAGCCATGCCGGTTCTCATCAAAGGGCTCGGCGATCCAACCAAGATGGTGCAGACCTCTTCCGCTTATGCCATCCGCATGGTGCTTTCGCGACGCCAACAGGCAGCGCCGGAAGGGCGCAAGCTGCTTGCTGCGGCGCTGGCCTCTCCGGATGCACGGACGCGCTGGGGCGCAGCCCGCGTCTTCAATCAACACTTCCGCGACTTGACGGACGATCCGCAACTGCTGGCTGCTCTGGAGCACGATCTGGATGATCCTGTGCCTTATGTTCGCTTCGAAGCCGCCGGTGGCATCTGGCGCTGGTACTACTGGCAGGTGGACAAGCAGGAAGTTCGCCGCGGAACGCTGGAGGCGCTTGCCACTCGGCTGAACACGGAGACAGATGCAATGGTGCGCCGTGGCCTGGAAGAAAGCATCTACGACCTGCTGGACGAAAATACCGGATACCTGTCCGCCTGGGTGCGAGCCAGCGCCAAAGACGAAGACAAAGATCGAATCAATGCTGGCTATGAAGCCGTCGTGCGTGACCAGGCACAAGTACTTGCCAAGGTCCTGCGCAATGGAACGACACTTGGCCGCGAAGGCATTCTAAACGCCTTGTGGGATTTTCACATCCGCCACTATGCACTGCCAAAGCTGAAATCCGATACCGTATCCATTGGGCTGCCTGCGGTACTCACCAAGTATGTGACCGGTGTGCCCGACCTGCATCGTCCCGGCTATGAATACCCGCCGTATCGCGAGGCGGTGGATTTCAAATATGACGTGACCAACGGCTTCTTCCAGACTCGGATTGGCAACGACAGCGATCTGATTCACTTCTTCAAGAGCTCCGGGCCGGAGCTGGAAAACGCCTTGCTCGATTGTCTGAAGGGCGCCGATGACTCCATGAAAATCGAAGTGCTGAAGGCTGGCAGCACACTAAGTGAATCCGGCGACGCGCGCTTTACTCTTGCGGCATTGGACCTGTCGGAAGACAAGAATGCCGATGTTCGCAAGACCGTCCGCTATGTCTATGAAGGTGGCCAGCGAGGCGTTCTGAACCTCGATTCCACGACCGCCCCCGATCCCAAACTGATTGACAAGGTAGTCGAGATACTCAAGCAGGGAAATCCGGATAGCCAGGCCGTCGTGCTGCCTCTTCTGGCTACGCTGACCAGCAACTCGCCTTGGCATGAGCAGCCGGATGTACAGGCGACTTTGCGCTCTTTGCTGGAGCAGAGTCCGCAGCCCGGAAATTATGCACAGATACTGGACGCCGCCTCATCCTTTCCAACCCTCATACACGACCCGAAGGTACAGGAGTTGGTGCTTGCAAGCCTCAATTCTTATGACCGCGATGTACAGCGCGCAGCAATGCGCGTTTGTTTCGAACAATTGCTGAACGATTCGCAGACGGAGCCCGCAGTGAAGGCGGCGTTCGCGAAACTCAACGCCTCGGCTCTGAGAGTTCTGATGGAGGAGGCGGGCAATCCGCAGTTTCTCAAGAGACACTTCGGGGTATCCGGAGGCGCGGTATCCCAGGATCAGGACTTTCTTAACGGACATGCGGCTGCATTGAAAATCAAGGAGCCGCTGGAGTACCCGATCGTCATAGATACAGTGCTGGCCGGCTTGCTGAATCCAGACGCCAACGTGAGTGCGGCAGCACTCGACACGCTGCTCAAAGTCAAGGGTGTGGAGCAGCGGCCTGATTTCAAAGCTGCAATGGACCAGCTGCAAAACTCAAGCAATCCACGGCTAAAACTCATCGCCACGAGTGTCTTGAAAGGTAAGAATCTAAGCGACGCACTTCAGGATGTCCAGCCGGGCTCGGTCCTCGACTTCCGCTATTTCGTCGCTAAAATCGAACCCATCCTGGCGAAGCGCGGTCCGGATGGAATGGCCTGCGTATTCTGTCATGCCAGTCATGTGATCTTCAAGCTGGAGCCGCCGAACGCTGAAGGCGTCTTTTCCGATCAGGACAGCAAAGAGAATTACAAATACGCGATGCGTGTCGTGAACATCGCCGCTCCCGACAAAAGTCTTATGCTGATCAAGCCGACACGGCCAACAGACAGTGCAGGCAATGTCGGAGATTATCTCGCCACACACAACGGCGGCCAGCGTTGGCAGGGAAATGAATCCAGCGATCAATATCGCACGATTCTTGAGTGGATCCGTGGAGGGCGTCTTGAGACTGAGAAAGCGTCGAAATAGAGCCAGCGGCGATTTGCTGTGGTGATTGCCCAGACAAAGACCCGGCACAGCGTAATACCGGCGGCTGGCTGTAAAGAAGCGATGGGTGGCATTTTTGAGCAATCATCGTGAAGTGATCGCGGCGATGGATTTCTTCACCGTGCCGACGCTCACTTTTCGAGTTCTCTACTGCTTCTTTGTCATTGCGCATGATCGACGTCGGATTCTGCATTGCAGCGTCACAAAACATCCAAAGAGACAAAGCCGGATTGAGATTAGTAAAAGGCGCGTGATTTCGGGGAAAATATCCATTTCCCCTCAAACGCCCCCTCAGTGGCCTGGAAATGAAAGGGAAGTGTGCCCAGTAAGTCTATGATTCGAAACTGGTTGCCCCCGATGGATTCGAACCACCATATGCTGAGTCAGAGTCAGCTGTCCTACCATTGAACGAGGGGGCAACGGAAAAAGATCGCCGTGCATGCGACCAGCTCAACCTCGCAGCATTGCGCCACGCGGAGCCGGCCAACCGATCCATCATAACGGGATAAGGGACCCCGGGTCAACGATGCGCGGATCGGTCGTTTTGATTTCCAGTTTCCGGAAATACCCCTTCACGGCAACGCTCCGCCAGGGTAGCTGAATTGGTTCTCAATGAACACCGCGGAAAGAGATCGAAAAATCGTTTATGCCCTCGAGAAATCAGCGTCGGGTCCGGCGGGCGGTTGCGAGATGCTTCGAGCAACCTGCCGATCTGGAGGGCCGGTTACGTATCCTGAGCTGGCCACTGTAGAGTGAAGTGCAGCTATTTCGCCGCATGATCTGGAAGCTCAGACTGCCGGCCGGGACAAAGACGCAACCAGATGACAACTCAAAAAAAGCTGGATAGAAGAGACTTCATTAAGAAAGCTGCTGGCGTTGTGGGGACCGCGACCCAGGCCGCCAGTGCCTTGCAGCATGCGCCCGTTCATGCAGAAACAAGCCACCGCGAGACTGTTTCTGTCCACGATACGGTCGATTATCCCCGGATATTTCGCGGCCGGGCGCTGCGCATGATCGCTTTCCCACTCGGCGGCGTCGCTGCGGGCAGCATCGCTCTTGGCGGCCGTGGCCAATTGCGCGACTGGGAGATTTTCAACCGGCCCAACAAAGGCTTTCGTCCGTCATACTCCTTTCCATCGATATGGGTACAGTCAGGAAACGATAAGCCTGCGGCGCGTGTGCTCGAGTCGCGCATATCGCCGCCCTATGAGGGGCAGGATGGGCTGGGCTCCGACAACGTGCCCGGACTCAGCCGCCTCGAGAGCGCGACGTTTACCGGGGAGTATCCTCTGGCGCACATCGATTTTGAAGACCGTTCGCTGCCCGTGAAGGTTGCGTTGGATGCCTTCTCGCCGTTCATCCCGCATGAGCCGGACGACTCGGGACTGCCTGTGGCTGTGCTTCGCTATACGGTGACAAATCCGGGCCACATGCAGGCAAAGGTGGGCATAGCCTTTTCTCTCGATAATCCGATTCGCAACGGTGACTCGGATCAGAAGCGTGTGAATACATATCGCTCCGAAGCTGGGCTGCAGGGTTTGCTGATGCAGAATACAAGCCTGCCACAAAACGATCCGATGGCCGGCACGATTGCGCTTGCGGCCGTTCCGGGCCAAAGAGGCAGGCTTTCCTACTGGACGGGTTGGCCAGCAGGCCGGTGGTGGAACTCGCCTCTGCTCTTCTGGGATCAGTTCACGAAGAGTGGGGAACTCGGGACCCAGCCCGAACCGCACAACTCAGTCGGCGCGCTCTGTCTGCAGCAAACGATCGCTCCCGGGGAAAGCGCAAGCTTCCTCTTCTTCCTCGGATGGCACTTTCCCAATCGCACTCCAGACTGGTGTGGCTGGGAAGCTCCTTCGGGCGAGGGCAAGACAATCATCGGCAACTATTACTCCACTCGCTTCCGCGATGCGTGGGAAGCTGCCGTCTATACGGCAAGCAACCTGGAACACCTCGAATCGCAAACGCGGTTATTCGCCAACGCATTGCGACAAAGCACGCTGCCCGCCGCTGTGAAGGATGCGGCAAGCGCCAACCTTTCGACGCTTGCAACCACAACCTGCTTCCGAACAGCCGACGGAGAGTTTCACGGCTTCGAAGGCAGCGACGACACGCGCGGATGCTGCTTTGGCAACTGTACACACGTTTGGAATTACGAAACGGTGACCCCGTTCCTCTTTCCATCGTTTGCGCGGTCTCTGCGCAAGAGCGCCTTCGGCTATTCGATGGATGATGACGGAGCGATTCATTTTCGCCAGACGCTTCCTGACGGCAAAGCGCGATGGGGATTCGCCGCGGCAGATGGGCAGATGGGACAGATCGTACACGCGTGGCTCGACTGGAAGCTCTCAGGAGACAACGCATGGCTGCGTGAAAGCTGGCCGCGCATCAAGAAAGCGCTGGAGTTTTCCTGGATTCAGGGTGGATGGGACAGCAATCGCGATGGCGTCTTTGAAGGAGTACAACACAACACCTACGATGTTGAGTTCTACGGACCGAATCCCATGTGCAGCGTGTACTATCTTGCCGCCCTGCATGCATCTGAGCAGATGGCTCTTGCCGTCGGAGACGATGCATCAGCGCATGAGTATAGGCGGCTATACGAGCAGGGCAGGGAATGGATCGATACCAATCTGTTCAACGGCGAATACTACATCCAGAAGGTTCGCGGATTCCGCAAAGAAGAGATTGCCGTGAATCTGCGCAGCGATATGGGATCGGAGAATACCGAAAAACCCGAATATCAAGTCGGTGCTGGATGCTTTGTCGATCAGTTGATCGGCCAATATGTTGCAAGCGTCGGAGGCATGGGCCCGCTTCTATCGCCGGATCATCTTCACTCCGCGCTGCAGTCGATATATCGCTACAACTACAAACGAAGTCTCGCCCATCATGACAACGTGGCGCGTACCTATGCTTTGAATGACGAAGCCGGAATCGTCGTCTGCGACTACGCAAAAGTCGAACGCCCCACCATTCCGTTCCCTTATTTCTCCGAAGGATGGACCGGAGTGGAGTATCCCGCCGCAACGTTAATGATCGCGTCGGGAATGGAAGCGCAGGGAATTGAGATCGTAGGCAGCGCGCGCTCACGCTATGACGGAGAAAAACGCAATCCGTGGGATGAAGCGGAATGTGGACATCATTACGCTCGCGCCATGTCGGCATGGTCGTTGCTTGTTGCTCTGAGCGGCTTCGTCTTTGATGGATCAAAGGATTCGCTGACCGCCATTCCGCGCGCGCCCGGCGACAGCTTCGATTGCCTCTGGGCCACTGCTACCGGATGGGGAATGTTCTCTTATCGCAGGCAATCGCGAACAACGCGGTTCACCATAAAGGTGCTCCACGGATCGCTCCATTGCCGCACGTATGAGATTGCTGCTTCGGGGCCGAACGTGACAGCATCCGTCGCCGGCAGCGCGCTGCAGTGCACTGCAGAGAATCGCAACGAACGTATGATCGTCACTCTCGGCAACGCCGTTACTCTCTCACCTCAAAGTCCCCTTCAGATCGAGGTTCACTCGTGAACACGGATCAGACATTCAGCAAATCTTGGGTAGTGCTTGTCGGCGGCTTTCTTGGCGCAGGCAAAACGACGCTCATCCTCGAAGCAGCAAAGATACTCAAAGCGCGTAATGTTCGCTGTGCCGCTATCCTCAACGATCAAAGCGAAGAATTGGCGGATACGCTTCAGTCTGAGTTGCGCGGAGTCGATTCACGTGAAGTCACAGGAGGATGCTTCTGCTGCCGCTTTTCGGATCTTCACGCGGCTATTACCGATCTGCGGGCTTATGCACCAGAGGTTATCTTTGCCGAGCCAGTTGGAAGCTGCACGGATCTTGTCGCAACTGTTCTCAATCCTCTGCTTGAGGAGTTTGATCTCTGCCGCGTCGCTCCGTTTACTGTGCTCGTCGATCCGGCACGGGCTGAGTCATTGCAACTCTCCAACGCCGATGCCGATATGCATTTCCTATGGGCAAATCAACTCGCGGAAGCGGATATCGTCTGCATGACCAAGGCCGATCTCTATCCTGATGCCGCGGAGCTGCCTGGAATACGTGTGCGCCAGATCAGCGCAAAGACCGGCGCAGGGGTTGCCGAATGGCTCGACGAAATACTCGGCAACTCATCGGTCGTTGGAGCGCGGTCTCTCGACATCGACTATGAAAGATACGCACGCGCAGAGGCGGCTTTGGCGTGGCTCAACATGAGTTTAAAAATAACTCTTCCCACTGCAATGTCTTCGGCGATGCTGGCTGGCCCGTTTCTCGATGACATAGACAAAGCCCTCACTGCGAATCGCATTCCCATCGTTCATCTCAAACTGATCGCTCGTACAGCAACTGGCTGGATCAAAGCAGCCCTTTGCTCAAATGAAGAAGAGCCTGCTGTTGAGGGCGATCTTGATGCTTCGCCGAGCATCGAGCATGAATTGCTGCTAAATCTTCGTGCAGCGGGATCTCCTGAACGCGTACAAGCCATCATCGAACAGGAGATCAAGCGGTTGCCGGGTGAAGTATCGAGCACACGGCTGACCTGCTTCAGTCCTGCTGCCCCAAATCCTGAACGGCGCATCCCCGCGCGAGCGTGACTCTAATAATCAAAAAGCCCCGCGGACACTGATTTGTCCGCGAGGCTTGTGGCCTATCGATCGCCGTGAGGCGATAGTCGTATGTGTGCTTCTCTTAGAAGTTGAAGCTCATCTGCAAATCGATGCTGCGGTTGGACGCAGGCGATGAGAAGAACCCTCCTGCCAGCGCGTTGGACTTGCCGAATAACGCAGATCCGAGCACATTGACTGGTTGAGCCAGGTTCACGTTGTTGAAGACGTTCCTGCTCATGGCTGCGAAGGTGAGGCTGTAGCGGCGCGGGACTGCCTGTTCAAGCCGCGGAGGACCACCGTTGCGGCTGCTGCTCAAGCCACCGGGGCCTAATCCGCCGCCCGGTCCGCCGCCGCCCGGCCCACCACCCCCCGGAGGCGGTCCACCGCCCCCAGGGCCGCCCGGGCCACCTGCGCTCGCGCCTGATCCTGCAGTTACGCGCGGCCCAATGCCAAACGACTTGCTGACACGCATATTCATGCTCAGCTGTGACGGGCCGTTGCCATAGTTATAGGGAATGTGCGCCGCATTTGATGCAGGGTCGAGATCGAATGTTCCGTAGTCGGTGACTGCCGTATCTGTGCTGCTTGCGGTCGCAAACGCGGGCCGATCGTTGAATTGATTATCCCCGTTGAGATCCTGGCCAAGAACGATATTGAACGGCTGGCCAGAGTTTACGACCAGAAATGGGCTGATAGAAACGCCATACGGCGCGCTCAGATTACCGCCAAGCAGAAAGCGATTGCGTACATCGAAGTTGGATCTTCCGTAATCCGCACCAGGATCAAACTGGTTGGAGGGGAAGTACGTTGCGCCGGATGTATCCGCCTTGGCAAAGTTTGCAAGATAGAAGCCAAAGAGAGACACGCGCTTGGCGCGGACGCTGTAATTGAGAATGAGCTGATTCTGGTTGTACACGCCGCCAGACTGGAACTGATAGATGTTCTCATTGATGCCATTCGGCCGCGTGCCTGTTCCAGTCGTGGCGTCATATGTACCGGGCAGATAGGCGTTGATGTTATCGCTCAGATACTGATGAACTCCGTGTGAGTTGATGTAGGTTGCAGAGAATGTCGCAATCTTACCGATCTGCTGCTCAACGCCGATTGCAGCCTGCATATTGCTCGCAGCCTTCAAATTAGGAGCGACCTGATAGATCGTTGGCGCCACGGTGTTGCTGGCTGCAAGCTCACTCGCAGAAGGAGCGTTCTCGTAGAAGCCAGGGTTCTGGATGACATACTGCTGTTGATTGATGCCATTCTGGCGGATCGCGTCGAGCACGTAAGATGAGCCGAAACGGTCAAAGAACCAGCCGTAGCCGCCACGAATGACCGTCTTTGCAGGCTTACCGTTCTTGCTGGGCGGAGCCCATGCGAACGATACCCGTGGAGCCCAATCATTATGGTCGCTGATACGATTTTGAGCTTCGTATCGTAGGCCGTAGCTGAGCGTCAGATTCGGTTTGAGTTTGAAGTCATCCTGGAAGAACAGGCCGGCATCGAAGAGATTCACTAAAGCTCCAGGCGTGCCCGCCGTGACGGTGTACTCCGACGGAGTGTTCGCGGCATAGCTGGTCAGCGAGGAGTAGATGTAGCTTCCGTTGAAGCCAGACGTGGAGTAATTGGAGTCGCGCGTGAGACGCAGTCGCGTACCAAAGTTGAGCGAGTGGCGTCCGACGATGTCGGTCGTGTAGTTCTGCAACTCATAGCGATCCTGATTGTCGCGGACCGTTCCAAGGGCGTTACCGCCGCTGGTGAATGCGCCTTGAACCGTAACGGTAGGATCGCTGCTCTGAGATGCTTGCGTATCACGGTCGCGTGTGTACTGAAAGCGCGTCTCGTTGATCATGTTCGGGCTCAGCACCTGCGTGTCGCTTACCTGCAGCGTGTTCTCGTAGTTGAGAACGTTGTATGCCTGGCTGGCCAGAGCAAACTGGGACACACCATCGTTCGTATCTTTCTGCCGGTCAAACATGTAGCGAACGCTGAGTGTGTTCTTCGCTCCCAACTGAAAGTCGAATCGTGGACTGACATCCAGGCGCGATTGCGGATTGGCAAAGGCTTGCGAGAAATTGTATTCGTTGCCCGCGGTGTCAAGAAGTTCGGCATTGACGATCGAGTTGGACTGGTTGTCGCGGCGAAAGACGTTTACAAACCACGAGGCATTCTTGTTGAGCGAGCCGCTGGCAAAGCCATTCAAGAAGGTGCTGTAGTATGGCGGTTCATCGGTCACAAACGGATTGAGTGAATTGAAAGCGGAGTCGTTGCCGTTGATCATCATCATGCCGTGAAACTTATCCGTTCCCGGCTTGGTCAGAATTTCGACGCGGCCATAGCCCAGCTTGTCGTACTGAGACGAAAACGGGTTCTGATTGACGCGAATCTCGCGGATCGACGACTTGGGCGGCAACTGGCCACCGGTAAAGCCGTCAATGTAGATCTGACCGCCGCTGGGGCCAGCGGAAGGGCCGGCCAGCGCGTTGAGCTCGTTCTGCAGCTCATCCGGATCGTCCGATAGAGCATCCAGATCCTTGCCCTTGATCACAATCGCGCTGGCATTGTTGTCTGGCGCCGTGTCTACGCCAGTAGTTTGCGCGTCAACCTGCACTTCCTGCTTTTCGACAGGCAACTGCATCACGATGTTAACGAGCTCTGATTTGCCGCCGTACACCAGGACATCCTCTTTGCTTGCAGGAGCAAAACCCTCAGCCGTGATAGACAGCGCATAACGGCCCGGCACCAGATCGGCGATCTCGTAGGTGCCATCCACTTTCGTGGGCACTGTTTTTGAAAAGCCGTCGGCATTCGAGATGACAATAGTGGCGGTTGGAATCAGCGCGCCCGAAGGGTCGGTCACCGAACCATGTACAGCGCCGGTTGACGGCGGCTCTGCATGAGCGACGCTCAGGAAAATTGTGGTTCCGAGTAAGAGCTGAACGAAAATTGCGACAGATTGTAGTAAACGCATTGCTGCGATCCTCCAGAAAACATGCGGAAGAATGCATTGCCCGCCATCCGGGAGTCATGAGACCGTGGCTGGAATGCCGCGGTCTCTTTGATTTCGCATTGCTTCTCATTGGAGTAGACGGCAATTGCGGAATGCGGCGTCTTAAGATTTGTAAAGCCTCGAAATCACTACGCCAGAGTGTCACCCGGCGCGCGATACTTGAAACAGACCATGACCCAGGAAAGCTCGATTCGCGAGACCGTTGACGCGGCACTGAAACCTGCGATCCTGCTGGTTGATGATGACGCTGAGCTTTGCAACCTGATGAAGGAGTATTTCATCAGGGCAGGTCACGTCATGGAATGTGCTTACGACGGGCGGTCTGGCCTGGCGGCCGCACTCAGTGGTAAACACGATCTCGTAATCCTCGACGGCATGCTGCCCGCTCTCGACGGTCTTGAAGTGTTGCGGCAATTGCGAAAGCGCAGCTCGATTCCTGTCATCATGCTGACCGCGCGCACGCAGGGTAGAGATCGCATCGCAGGTCTGGACAGCGGCGCCGATGACTATCTTCCGAAGCCATTTCTTCCTGACGAACTCTTTGCGCGCATCCGGGCCGTGATGCGCCGCTACACAAATGCCACACTTGTGAAACCGGATGTGCTCGCATTCGGAGATCTGGATCTGAATCCAGTCACGCATGTCGTTCGGCACTCTGGAGAGGATCTGGATATAACCGGGACCGAATTTCAGATACTTGAAATATTGATGCGCTCGCCGGGGCGCACCGTCTCGCGCGACGAAATTTCAACGGTTCTTTATCAGCGCGAGTCGAGTCCCTTCGAACGTTCTCTCGATGTGCACATCAGCCATCTTCGCAAGAAGCTGGAACAGCATGGCATACCAGCGATTCGCACCGTTCGCGGCGTGGGCTATATGTTTGCGGTGGGGGAGAAGTGAATCGGATAAAGTCGCTGCAGTGGCGCATTGTCTTCATCTTTACCTTTGCTTTGCTGTGCTCCTCCTTTGCTATGTGGAGGATCTCGGACCGCATTTCGCACGAAGCAACGGGGTCCTTTTTCAAAGGCTCAGTCGATCTTGAACTGCAGCAGGCGCAAAGGATGTATGAAGAGGGTGGCTCGCATGCTCTCGGTGTATATCTTTCCGAAACCAACACTGCGCTTCCCGGAGTGCGCTATTTCACCGATGCGCATGGCCGCGATCTTGTCTCCGGCATTGATCGTTCCGGCATGCTCTCTTTGGAGAGAGGGCCGCCGGGGCCGCCTCCTAAAATCAACGGCCAGTTTGTCTTCGTCAAGTCATCGGCAGACCGTCGCTATCACCTGATTCTGATGGCGCCGCCGCCCATCAAGATGGCGCGATTCATTCCGTATTTCGTCTCGGTTGCGCTGGCCATCATACTGCTTGGATGGATTCTTTCCGTTGGCATTGTTTCTCCCTTGCATCGCCTTGCCGGAGCGGTGGACCGCTTCGGCAGAGGTGACCTTTCAGCACGCGTTTCAATGAGCCGCCATGATGAGATTGGCGATGTAGCGCGTTCCTTCGACAGCATGGCCGAAAGAATCGAAACCTTGCTGACCGCCGAGAGGCGCCTGCTGCAGGATGTCTCCCATGAGCTGCGTTCGCCGCTTGCAAGACTCAGCTTCGCGGCAGAGTTGATGAGCAACGCCACTGATCCAGAGGCCGCACTCGATCGCATGCGACGAGAGATTATGCGGCTCTCGCAATTGATCGCCACGCTGCTCGAAGTGACGAGCATCGAGGGTGACCCATCTTCACGCGAGACGCAGTCTTTTTCTGTCGCGCCACTTGTGCAGGAGTTGGTTACAGACTGCGCGTTTGAGGCTAAGTCTCGGGGAGTGCGCATCGAGAGCCGTATCGGCTCAAAGGCTTATATGGACGGCAATCCGGAACTGCTACGGCGGGCAGTAGAAAATGTGCTGCGGAATGCAATTCGGTATTCAGGAACGGGCACATCGATTCTTGTAGAAGCGAACGATATCGACGGCGAAAGCATCATCAGGGTCAGCGACTCCGGTCCTGGAGTACCCGAAGAGATGTTGCCGCGTATTTTCGATCCCTTCTTTCGCGTAGAAGAGTCGCGCGAAACAAGCGCCGGGGGAGTGGGCCTTGGCCTCTCCATTGCGCGCAGAGCAGTTCTGCTTCACCACGGTCAGATCGATGCGCGGAATCTTTCGCCGGGACTACAGGTGACGATCACTCTGCCCATCTCTCCGAGATAAGGTCGTCTTCTTTCGTCCTCGATTTGGGAATAGTCGGCAACCGTATTGACATCATTTACGGGCGGAAATGTACGATTGCATCTCGAATAGCAATGCATTCCGATGCCGCGTATGTATTCAATCGCAGCGGTGTGTTTTCTTCGCAGAGGACATCATGTATCTCATCCGCAGGTTTCATACCCTTCTCGTTGTCACGTCGATTGGCTTAGCTGCTGTGAGCGGCGTTTCTCTCTTTGCGCAGTCGCAACCGCAGCCTCAGCCGGTCGATAACTTCAGCGGTAAACCGCGCGTGGTCATCATCAGTGATATAGGGAACGAGCCCGACGACCAGATGTCCTTCGTGCGCCTGCTGATGTATTCCAACGAATTCGATCTTGAAGCCATGATTGCGACCACTTCGACGTGGCAAAAGGCAGCAAGCCATCCGGAGACGATGCACACCCTTGTGCATGCCTATGGCGAGGTGCGAACCAATCTTCTCAAGCATGCCACTGGATGGCCCGAGGCCGAAGAACTGGATCGACGAATCTATGCGGGGCAGCATGCATACGGCATGGCTGCAACGGGGGAGGGCAACGGTTCTGACGGTTCGCGAGCATTGGCGGCTGCGATCGAGCGCGACGATTTGCGGCCGCTCTGGATATGCGTCTGGGGTGGTACCAATACACTTGCCCAGGCGCTCATCGATCTGCGCTCGTCGAAGAGCACTGAAGAGATGAAGGCTCTCGTTTCTCGCGTGAGAGTTTATTCGATTTCCGATCAGGATGACGCAGGCCCATGGATTCGCCGCGAGTTTCCTGGCCTCTTTTACATCGTTAGCCCAAGCCGCCCCGACAGCGACAGCTATTACATGGCGACCTGGACCGGTATCAGTGGAGATCGCTACTACCGCAACGGCGAGGGTGCGGATTCAAGTCTCGTCACGAATGGGTGGCTCGATGCGAATATTCGCTCCAAGGGGCCTTTGGGCAAAGACTATCCAAAATTCATGTTCATCATGGAAGGAGACACACCCAGCTTTCTCGGCCTGATTGACAACGGCCTCAATGCCTACCGAAGGCCGGATTGGGGCGGCTGGGGCGGACGCTATGTCTACCTGCAACCTTACGGCGAAACACACCCGATCTGGACGCAGGGAGGAGATGAGTTCTTTCGCATGAGCTCGCAGGACGTGGTTACTGGCGTCGATGGCCGCACGCATGTTTCCGACCAAGCCAGCATCTGGCGCTGGCGCGAGGCATTCCAGAATGACTTTGCCGCTCGCATGGACTGGACCATCAAGGATTTTGCGCACGCCAATCACAATCCGCTGGTAGTGGTGAACGGCGTTGCAGGCACCACTCCGCTTGAGCTGAAGGTGAAGGCTGGTCAATCGCTTGTGCTCGATGCGGCCGGGACTTCCGATCCGGACCATCAGCTACTGACTTACAAGTGGTTTGTCTATCCTGAAGCAGGCCTGACGGGAACGCATGGCGCCGATGTTGCGCTTACGGACGCCGATTCTCCGCGCGCGCAAGTGCAGGCGAAGTCTGCATGCAGCACGGCCTGGATACCGAATCTTGTACCGTGCCGTGGTTCCGGCGTGGCGCACATCATTCTCGCAGTCACCGATGATGGGTCGCCTCGCCTGACTTCGTATCGGCGAATCATTGTGACGGTAGAACCGGATTCGGGCACATCTCAGCCAAAATGAATATAGTGTTTTGGAAGATCAGAGAATTGCGCAAGCACTCATGTGGCTCTTCGTGGCAGAGCTAAGGGAGGGCCAGTTGTTCGGCTTCTCCGAGGGTATAAAAGCTTCGGGTGATCGCAAAATCTCTTGATCTGCTGCGGAGAAGGCAGCCTGTTTATTCGGCAACTTTTTCGCCGATGCCTTTCCCGCCTGCCTCCGGATCGTCGTCCGGATCTGTTTCCATGGTGTCGGCGGGATCGATGGTCCCAAATGCATCATTCACCATCCCGTCATCCTGATCTTCGTCGAAAGATGCAAGCATATCGCTCATACCTGGTCCCTCTGCCGCTTAGCATACATCGGTTTCGCGGTGAGCGGGAGTCGATTGCTGCTTTCACCTGTCGCTTTCAGTGCAGGTCAGCGGTCGGGATCACAGAAAGGCATGCGCATGATAGCTATTCACCAGGAATTGGCCGCCGAGCAGAAGCAGGCAGATCCACAGAGCAACGCGCAATGGCCGCCGTGGAATATGCGTGCTTAGCGCCGTGCCGATTCCTGCTCCGAAGATTCCGCCAATGACAAGCTGTAAAAGCAGCGCTGTATTTCCCTGCGTCGAACTCCAGTGCGCGCCGCTTCCGATGAGCGAAAGGATGAATCCAAAGGCGATATCGGTTCCAACTACCTGCGCAGGCTCCAGCCGGGTAAAACTCAAAATCGCAGCCGAGCCCAGTGCTCCAGCTCCTGCGGAGGAGAAGCCAACTTCCATGCCCACCGGCAGCATCAGCCACGTAAGCCACCGTGCGCGATCACGCCGCACCTGATCGGGATTCGGCGCCCGGAAGGAATAGAGAATCTGATAAGTTGCCATGCCTACCAGAATCGCTCCCAGAATTCCGTTCAACAAATTGTTAGCTCCCGCCGTGACAAGGTGTTTCAAAAAGAGCGATCCAACCAACACGCCGGGCACACCTCCCAGCAGCATCAGCCCCAGCGTTCTCCACGACACGTTTCCTCGAACGATCTGCGCCGGCACCAGAATGAACTTAACGACCGTGGCAAACAGCAACCCGATCCCGACAGCGACGGGCGCTGGCACGCCGAGAAAAAGAATCAGTATCGGTACCGTGAGCGTTCCCGCGCCCACTCCCGTGAGCGATATGAAGAACGCGATGAATAGACCAAGGATGTATGGCATGGCTTGCTCGCTTTGCTTGCGTCAGCTATTCGGTGCTTCGATATGAATGCCGCATTCAACTTTACGGCCTGCCCATCTTCCCGATCGCGGGTCGTTGGGATCAACCGGCAGAGACGTACAAGGCTCGCAGCCAATCGACGAATAGCCACGGTCATAGAGCGGCAGCAATGGAATTGACAGCTGCGTACACGCCTGCCACACATCGCGCGTGGTCCAGTCAGCGAGAGGCGCCAGCTTCAGCACTTGCTTGCCACCGGGCAGAGTAAAGAGCGCGGATTCTTCCAACGCAGCGCGGGTCTTTGCCTGCTCACGGCGCATCCCGGTTATCCAGACGCTATAGTTGGCCACAGCTTTGAACAGCGGTTCTACCTTGCGCCGTTTGCAGCATTGATCCGGTGAGCTCTGATAGAGCAGTCCAAACGCGCTCTCCTGTTCGGCCACCGTCTGCTCAGGCAGCAGATTGATCAGATTCAATCTCCAGTCGCGCGCAATCGCATCACGATAGGTGTAGGTCTCGGCAAAGTGGTAGCCGGTATCGAGAAAGAGAACGGGCAGCGCCGGATCGAGATCGATCGCCAGCCGCGTCAGCAACACATCTTCCGCTTGAAAGCTGCAGGTCAGGCAGACATCGCCCTTACCCGTAATCTTGCGGCGCAGCGTTTCCTTCACCGCATCCAGCTTCGTCTCGATCTGTATTTCAAAACTCACTGTACTCATAGCTAATTGACCTTTTCCGCAGTGCGCAGAATTCCCGATGTTCGCAGCAGTTGATGCACCGAAGCGACCGTCTTTGAAAGATCGCTCAAAGCAAGCTCGATCTCAGTTTCGCCAGCACGCGCCGTAAATGGACCTTCCTCACGGTTATGCTCCACAATCGCGATCAGTCCTGCGCCGCTCTGCAGCGCAGTGACGCGATCCAGAAGCTGCGGATGAATCAGGAACTCTTCGCTGTCGGCATCGATGCGCACAACGGCCGCACCAAGCGAGAAGAGCGAGCGCTCAATCGCATTCACTGCATCGGCGGGAGCAGCAATCTCCAGCACGCCGCCGCGATGGCCCCAACGCGCTTCGCGCTCTGCGTGCGAAACCTTGCCGCGCTCAGCGTCAACTTCCGCTGACGTCGAAGATGCGCCCAACTCTCCATGGCGGATCATTCCCGCTGCAACCGTGGCATTCGTCACCGGATCGATCAGAATGAAAGCTCCGGTCGAGCGATTCTCCCCATATGAATCGAACGCAATTGCGCTGTTCAGGTGCAGTTGCACGACGCCGATGCTGTTCATTTCAAGCGTTGTAGCCTCTTCGTGCTCCAGTGTCGCAATATTCGATCGATACTCGATACCTGTCACAAACGCCGCGGCGGTCCGGCTTGCATGCTTGATGAGATAACGCCGGTTCAATTCAAGGGGCTGCTGGTTCATCCACACCATTGCCGCCGTGATTTGAGTTGCAAGCTGCGCTTGCGATTCAATGGGCACAAGCAAATCACCGCGGCTGATGTCCACTTCACGATCGAGCACCAGCGTTACCGACAAGGGGGCTGATGCCTCGCGCAGATCGCCGTCCCAGGTCACGATGCGCTTCACCTGTGCACGCACTCCAGAGGGCAGCACTGCCACCACGTCTCCCTGCCGGACCGTGCCCGAAGCGATCTGTCCCGCGAACCCGCGAAACGTATGATCGGGACGAATCACGCGCTGCACAGGGAATCGAAGCGACGCCTGATCCCCATCCCCCGCAAGCTCAATCGACTCGAGCAATTCCAGGATCGAGGGTCCTTGATACCAGGTCATCGATGACGATCGGTGCACTACGTTATCGCCAAGCAGCGCGCTGACCGGTACAAACTTCACCTCAACGGGATTACCTGTCTCAAGCGCGATCTGATTCAGCAGTGCGCGAAAGTCCTTTTCAATCGCATGAAAGACTCCCTCATCGAATCCGACAAGATCCATCTTGTTGACCGCGACGAGGATGTGCCGCACTCGCAGCAGCGAAGCGATATAAGCATGCCGCCGCGATTGCACAAGCACACCCTTGCGCCCATCCACAAGCACAATCGCAGCATCGGCTGTCGAGGCGCCCGTAGCCATGTTGCGTGTGTACTGCTCATGGCCCGGCGTATCGGCAATGATGAACTTGCGCCGCGCAGTAGAGAAGTAGCGATAGGCAACATCGATGGTGATGCCCTGCTCGCGCTCTGCACGCAGACCATCCGTCAACAGCGCAAAATCGATCTGCCCGGGAGTCGTTGTACCTTTGCCTTCAATCGAGCGGACCTGATCTTCATACACCGACTGTGTGTCATACAACAGCCGTCCAATCAGCGTGGATTTGCCATCATCCACACTGCCTGCGGTAGAAAAGCGCAGCAGATCCTTTTGAGACTCTTCGCGCAGATACTCTTGAATTGACGAACCGGGGAACGCAGTCGTGGCCATGATCAGAAATAGCCCTCCCGCTTCTTGAGTTCCATCGAACCTTCCTGGTCGTGGTCGATCACGCGATTGGCGCGCTCCGACGAGCGGAACGAAATCAACTCGGCAATGATGTCGGGAATCGTCTCCGCATCTGACCGGATTGCGCCCGTGCAGGGGCTGCAACCCAGCGAACGCAGCCGACTCTTCACCATCTGCGGCTTTTCACCGAGCCGCGCCACAAAGTCCTGCTCAATCGGCAGCAGCGCATCGCCGCGCACATACATCGGCCGCTCCTTGGCGAAATACAAATCAACCACAGGAATGTTCTCCACATGGATGTACTGCCACACATCCATCTCGGTCCAATTCGAGAGCGGAAAGACGCGGATGCTTTCGCCGGGATGAATGCGCGCGTTGTAGACGTTCCAAAGCTCGGGGCGCTGATTCTTCGGGTCCCACTGGCCCGCATTGTCGCGGAAGGAATAGATTCGCTCCTTGGCGCGTGACTTCTCCTCGTCGCGCCGCGCTCCGCCAAAGGCCGCGTCAAAGTTGTAGTGCCGCAGCGCATCCAGCAGCGCCTGTGTCTTCAGCAGGCCGCAGCAGCGCTTGGTGTCGAGCACAATCGGATTCGTTCCTGCCGCAATCGCCGGCTCATTGCGCCATACCAGCAGCTTCGCTCCAATGGAGCGCGTCATCTCATCGCGAAATGTCAGCATCTCGTGGAACTTGAAGCCTGTGTCGATGTGAAGCAAAGGGAAGGGAATGGGCCCAGGGTAAAAAGCCTTCTGCGCCAGGCGCAGCATTACCGAGGAATCTTTGCCGATGGAGTAGAGCATCACCGGACGCTCAAACTCCGAAGCCACTTCGCGCAGGATGTGGATGCTTTCGGCCTCCAGCATGCGTAGATGGCTGATATTCGGAGTCAACGAATCAGGGTGATCGATGGAACTGTTTGTTGGTGATGCAACCGGCATAGAGCCCTCGATGTGGTTTGAGGTACTGACGCCGGTACAGCGATAGACACGATCCCGGCCAGTCAGCCACGGGTGTGTCTTGCAAATCGCTTTCGCCTGGAATGGATTCCGCGAAGGAAGAAGAGACTAGAGAGCGCACCCGTCGAACATGTTCGACATACAACAACAACACCGGCTTGAGGAACCGTAGCGCATCTCTTTCATAGATGTTAACAGAGTGCCGGGACAGCTTCAAGTGAAGCCGCCCCGGTACGTACATTTAGAAAAGCAGTTTCAGCGCAAACTGAAGCTGCCGCGATGTTGTCGACGTCGCCGTCAACACGCCTGCAGTCGGCGAGAGCCCAGAATCAGTCGCGGGCTTGGCCGGAGTCGGTCCGGCGCTGAATACAACAGGGTTCGGCGTCGAGAAGTTCGCATGGTTCAGCGCGTTAAAGAACTCCGCGCGAAACTGTGCCCGCAGTCTCTCGTGAATCGTCGTCGTCTTTGACAACGAAATATCCAGATCGGCAAGCCCCGGCCCGATGAGTGAATCGCGCGAAGTGTTTCCAAAACTCCCGGGATATGGAGCCACAAACGCCTCAGGATTGAACCACTGACCCGGCGTGCGTGGATAAAGCTGCCCATGGAAATCTGGATTCGACTGAGGCCGCGCAGGGTTACGCGAATCTCCATTACCGGTCGGGTTATAGCCAAGCTGCGGTGAAAACGGGAAACCGCTTTGCAGGGAAACAATACCACTGACGGTCCATCCTGAGATGGCATGGCTGGCCAGCGAGTTCCCTGGATCGAGCAACCTTCCATGGCCCACCGGCAGATCCCAGCTTCCATTGATCGCCGCTGTCTGGCTGATGTTCGTCGCAGCCGGACCGTAATCAACCTTGGGATTCGCCGGATACGAAACATAAGCCGGCGTGTTCGCCGAAACGCTGGTATTCCACGCCGAGCCGTCGTCGAGGTTGCGCGACCACGTGTATACGCCGCGCAGTTGAAATCCATGGCTGATCTGCTTGCGCACGTCGGCTTCGAGCGCATGATAGTTGCTGATTCCCTGCGAAACCCACGACGTCGTGTTCGCCAGGTTCGGATTCGCATACGTGGTCGTTGGATAGTAGATCGTGCCCGAAGCAAGCGTCGCAGGGCATGATGGTTCGGGGCAGATCACCGAAGCCGGAGTGTTCATATCCTCCGACAGAATCTGGTGATACCCATGCGACCCTACATAGCCAACCGTCAGAATCGTCGCAGGAGCAATCTCCTGTTCGACTTTCAAAGTCCACGACAAGACCGTCGGCGTCTGCAGATCAGGCTGCACGTTGCTCGGCGATACCTGCCCGCCGGTCGCGCTTGCAGTCGAAAGCGAAGACAGTTTGTCTACCGTTGTGTTGCTGTAAGAAAAAGTGGTGTTATATGGAGCTGTCTGATCCAGACGGTAGTCAAGCGTATCGAGCAGTGCGCGATGCAGGCCAAAACCCGCCTTTACAACTGTCTTGCCCTTGCCAAAGGGATCATACGCAAGCCCGATACGCGGTTCAGGCATGAACTTCGCGCGATTGTCTGAGAGCGCCGAGCTGCCCACGGTCGGCGTCGAGTTGATCACCCCATCGGTAAAGAGGTAATTGGAAGCACGCCCCTGCGCTTCATTCCATCCCGTCGACGACTCCACGCGTAGACCTGCGCGCAGCTCGAGCCGCGGCGTCACCTTCCACGTATCCTCAACAAACCCGGCGCTGAAGAGTGAACGCCAGCCAAGCTCTGTCGATGTGGGGACAATCGTGTATTTCGATACCTGCCCCTTTTCAAAAGTAGACAGCGTCGAAAACGAAGCCTGGCCAAATTGGTACTGCGCCAGCGCATCGTTCGATTGCAGCCGTTGCAGCCAGACTCCGGCCTCGATCTGATGATGGCCGCGTGTGTAGTAGATGTGATCGTCGAAAGTGAAGAGATTGCGGGCGGTCGCGTTGTTGCTGCCTGTGTTTGCGCCTGCCTGCGTAATCTGTGACGCGCCGTTGGATGCCGTGCTGCCCGCGATCACGATTGCGCCAACAGGTGCGCCATCCACCCATCCGGCAACTCCTCCAGTGACAAGGCTGTTAAAGCCAAATGTCGCGCGCGAAAATCCAACCCGCGTCGTATTCAGCAACCGCGAAGAAAAGATGTGCTGTTCCTGCGCGCTCAATACCTGCTCGCGCAAATTTTCGTTGATGGATGAATACGGATTCGCCGAGGGCGTCGTCGCATCGCTGTCGTCAACCGTATAGACGGCAAAGAGGAGATCGCTTGGCGTCAAATTGAAGTCGGCACGCGTCGTTCCGAAATCCTCACGCACATGCTGCAGCGGATTTGAGAACGCTTCAGCGATTCCCTGGCCAAGCTCAACCGTCCCGGCAGGCCACAGCGCCAGCAGCGGCTGCACGCTTTCCACAGCCGCCGCTCGCGCTGCGGCATCGGGCACAAACGTCACATCGCTCAATCCAAGCCGCTGACGATAGCCCTCATAGTTGCCAAATAGAAACGCCTTGTCATGTCGAATCGGGCCACCAAGCGCCGCTCCAAAGTTGTTCCGCTCAAACGGCGGAATATCGGCCTGATCAAAGTAGTTGCGCGCATCGAGCGCACTGTTGCGGAAAAATTCATATGCCGAGCCGTGCAACTGATTCGTACCCGAAGCCGTGATGATGGAGATCTGTCCGCCTGTTCGCTTGCCATAGTTCGCGCCATACGTATCGCTCACCACGTTGAACTCGCGCACCGCTTCCACTCCAAGCAGTTGCCCGCTTGTTCCACCCGGCGTCACATTGATCAGCGAGGCTCCGGTATATTCAATGCCGTTCAGCAGAAAGACATTGTCCTGCGGCCTTCGTCCGGAAACCGAGAACATGTTGCCAACTGAAGAGTTCGAAGTGCCCACACCGCCGGAGCGCTGCGTCGTATAACTGACCGCCGCAGGGTTCAGCAGCAGCAACTGATCGAAGCTGCGCCCGTTCAGCGGTAATTCCTTCACTTGCCGCTCATCTACCAGCCCCTGTGTTTGTAGTGTCGAAACCTCAACGCCCACCTGCGTATCTGTGACCGATACCGTCTGCTCAACCTTGCCGACTGCGAGTACAAAGCGCAGCTGCACATTCTGCCCAACGGTCACGGTAATGCCCGCCTGCTCCTGCGATGCAAACCCATCCCGCTCGACGGTTACGGCATATACGCCAACCGGGATGGAAGGCGCGGAGAATGAGCCTTCTGGCCCGGTAATCAGTGCGCGCGTGTTGCCAGTCTCCTGATTGCGAACCGTCACATGCACGCTGCCAACGGCTGCGTTTGCCGGATCGGTTACCGACCCAGAGATTGTGCCGCCAACCAACTGGGCAAGCGCAGCACTTGGCAAAAGCAACAAGGCGAGAGCAAATAAAGAAGCAAATGCGGACAGGGTTACCCGTGTCTTGTACATGGATCTTTCCTCAAATTCGAATGAATGAAATGGAATGAGACGGCTTCAGGCGGAGAAGAAGATTAGCGGCAACAACAGGCTCGCTGGACGAGGCCATGCCTGGAGAAGACCAGATGAAGTTGCAGAGAGGTCAAGCGAAGACTCCGAACCTGCGGATGAGACTGTTGGGGAAGAACGCGAACCTGTCGGTTCGCAAACGAAGAAGGGTTTAGCGGCAACAACAACAGGCAGCGAGCGTCGAAGAGACACTCAAGCTGGCCGTGTTTTCGCTATACGCCATTCATTGGAGAGTAGCACAGGTCGTGATTTCGCACGAAATTTGGAGATCTCCGGCAGGCGTCCAGCATGGCTGCTCCAGCGTCTCTAATCTCAGGGAATGCGAGCGGGTTTCACGGTCAAACGGCATGTCAGCGTGGCGCGAAAAGGGCATTGTTCTCTGATTTAATCATTATTGTATGCAACTTCGTATACTATAAGGAGATTGCAATGTTCCGCCTTCAGACCTTACGGTCCGGTCTGGTAAACAAGGACTTACACCCGGATTTTTGCTTGATCCCGGCTGGGATAATTCAAATAATCGGCTGAAACTGGCCGGCAAGGACAAGAATGCAATCACATCTGCCGAACCGGATCGAAGTCATTGACTCCCACACGGCAGGGGAGCCGACGCGATGTGTTGTTTCAGGCGGTCCGCATCTGGGCACCGGATCGCTTTCTGAGCGGCTTGCGAGGCTTCGCGCGACTCATGACGTCTATCGCCGGGCAGTCCTCTGCGAACCCCGTGGTTCCGATGTCCTCGTCGGTGCTCTGCTTGTGGAGCCGGTCGATCCCGCCTCCGCGGCAGGCGTCATTTTCTTTAATAACGCCGGTTACCTGGGCATGTGCGGCCACGGAACCATCGGAGTCGCCGCTACTCTTTCTTATCTCGGCCAGATCGGCCTCGGCGAACACACCTTCGAGACGCCCGTAGGCAACGTTACCGTCTCCCTTCTGGAATCCGGTGAAGTCACCATCGGCAATGTAACAGCCTACCGTCATCGCGCGCGGGTTCCTGTTGAAGTTCCCGGTTATGGAACCCTGCACGGCGATGTAGCCTGGGGAGGCAACTGGTTCTACCTCATCGAAGAACATCCCTTCGAACTCTTGCTCGATCGCGTCGACGAGTTGACCGACTTCACCTGGAAGATTCGCCAGTCGCTTAAGGAGCAGGGAATCGCAGGCGCAGACGGCGCGGAGATTGATCACATCGAGCTCTTCGGTCCTCCGCACGACTCCGCCAACCATAGCCGCAACTTCGTCCTCTGCCCCGGCAAAGCCTATGACCGCTCTCCCTGTGGAACCGGCACCAGCGCTAAAATGGCCTGCCTCATTGCCGATGGCAAACTCAAGCCCGGCCAACCCTGGCGTCAGGAAGGCATCCTCGGCAGCGTATTTACTGGCTGCATGCAGCAAGATGGCGACCGCCTCATCCCCACCATTACCGGCTCGGCCTTCGTCACCGCGGAGTCATCGCTCGTCTTCCAACCGACTGACCCGTTTCGCATCGGCATCCCCGCCAACGAAGGTATGGCTGGATGATTCAGACCGCCGCCTTCGATGTGGCGATTGCCGGCGGCGGTATCGTCGGTGCTGCCTGTGCTCTTTCGCTTGCGCGCCATGGCATGAGTGTTGCTCTCATCGAGCGCGATGTGCTCGGCTCTGGCGCGAGCTCGGCTGGCATGGGCCACGTCGTCGTCATGGACGACTCCGAAGCGCAGTTTACCCTCACGCGCTACTCGCAGCAGCTCTGGCGCGAACTGGCACCGAAGCTGCCTTCCAGTTGCGAATATGCGGAATGCGGCACGCTCTGGGTCGCAGCTGACGAAGAAGAGATGACCGCCGTCGAGCAGAAACATCGCTGGTATGGCGACCGCGGCGTTCCCACCAGCATCCTGAACGCGTCGCAGCTCGCCGAAGCCGAGCCCAATCTTCGCGCAGCTCTCGCCGGCGCGTTGCTCGTTCCACAAGACTCCGTGGTCTATCCCCCCGTGGTTGCCCTCACGCTCACCCGCGAGGCCCAGAAGCTCGGCGCAGCTATCTACATCGGCAAGCAGGTAAGCTCAATCGGCGAAGGCAAGCTAATACTCGAAGACGGCAGCATCATCCATGCCCGCAAAGTAATCAACGCCCTCGGCTCTGAATCGCCCCGCCTCACACCCGGCATTCCCGTGCGCAAGCGCAAGGGTCACCTGCTCATCACCGACCGCTACTCCGGCTTCGTCCGCCATCAGCTCGTCGAGCTGGGCTATCTCAAGAGCGCGCACAAATTCACTGGAGACTCAATAGCCTTCAACGTGCAGCCGCGCAGCACGGGCCAGCTTCTCATCGGCTCTTCACGCCAATACGGCGCTGAGACCAGTGAGGTCAACGAGTCCATCGTGAGCGCCATGCTGCGCCGCGCCATCGAGTACATCCCGCGCGTCGCGGAGCTGAAAGCGATTCGTGTGTGGACCGGTTTTCGCGCCGCCACTCCCGATAAGCTGCCGCTCATCGGCCCCTACGGCGACGACGAATCGCTGTGGCTCGCCACCGGCCACGAAGGCCTTGGAATTACAACATCTCTTGCCACAGGCGAGTTGATCGCCGATATGCTCGCCGGCCGTGAAACAGCGATTCCCAGCGAGCCATATATGCCTGCCCGTTTTGCCAATACAGATCAAGCACAACACGAGAGTGAGGAAGCCCATGCAATGGACTGGAGTCATGCCGGCGTTAACCACGGCATTTAATGAAGATCTCAGCATCGATCACGCATTCGTCGCGCGTCACGCGCAGTGGCAGGTTGAGAACGGCGTCACCGGCCTGATCGCTCTTGGCTCGCTCGGCGAAGCTGCCACCATGACCTTCGACGAAAAGCTCGAGATCATCGCGACTCTGGTTCGGGCCGCTGGTGGCAAGGTCCCAGTTGTCGCGGCAATCTCCGCGCTTTCTACCAGCGAAGCCGTAGCGCTCGCCAAGGCAGCGCATGCAAATGGCGCGCGGGGACTCATGATTTTGCCACCTTACGTCTATAAAGGCGACTGGCGTGAGATGAAAGCCCACGTAGCCGCCATCCTTAACGCGACGCCGCTCACCGCCATGCTCTATAACAACCCGGTCGCCTACGGAACAGACTATCTGCCCGAGCAGATCCAGGAGCTGGCCGCCGAATATCCCAACCTCAAGGCAGTGAAGGAGTCCTCCACTGACGTGCGCCGCGTTACCGCCATTCGCGCGCTCGTCGGCGACCGCCTCTCCATCTTCGTCGGTGTCGATGATGCAATCGTCGAAGGCATCAACGCCGGCGCTGTAGGCTGGGTTGCCGGACTCGTCAATGCTTTCCCGCGCGAGAGCGTCGATCTCTTCCGCCTCACCAGCGAAGGCAAATCGACAGAGGCCTTCGAACTCTACCGCTGGTTTCTGCCTCTTCTCCGCATGGATACCGTGCCCAAATTCATCCAGCTCATCAAGCAGGTTCAGCAGGAGATCAACGTTGGAAACGCCCGCGTTCGCGCTCCCCGTCTTGAAGTTGTAGGAGAAGAGCTCGCCGCAACACGCGCAGCCGTCCAGCACGCCGTTGCAACACGTCCGGCAGTCGCTATAGCCAGCACACTGCTCACGGTGGAAGCCGTCACCACTCAATAGTTCGGATGGAAAAAAGGAAAGAACCGCGAAAGGGCAGCTTTACCAACTGCCCCGTTCGCCAAACACATCGATCACGCGAGCCAGGCGCTTGCAGCCGTTCTCCCAGTTCAGGCGCAGCGCCAGCTCAAGCTTGTCGGCATCGCCTTCCTTGAGCGCGCGAATGATCGCTTCATGCTCCTCCGTCGAGAGCGTCAGGTCATTGATAATCGAGCTCGCATACAGCCGCCAGTAGCGCTCCGTCTGCGGCTCAATCGCCTTATGCAGCGCTTTCAGGCGCGGGCCAGCTCCAGCCGTCACTACCAGCCGATGGAAGTCGCGGTCAAGATCGAAGATATTCGAGCCCTCAAGCACCCGCTCCTTCGCAATCTTGATCAGCTTGGCGTTGATCTCCGTCAGCTTGCCGGCCAGCTCTTTGCGTGCACCTTCCGGCAGCGCAGCCGCACGGCGTCCGGCCAGCCCCTCAACGCAGCCAATGATCGGGTACAGCTCGCTCGCATCTTCCTTGGTGAGTGAAGAAACCAACATGCGCGACTTGCTACCGTTGCGATGCTCCTGTACATAGCCTTCGCGCTGCAGCAGATACAGCGCGCCACGCACCGGCGTGCGGCTCATGTTCAGATGCTGGCAAAGGTCGTTCTCCACAATCCAGGTGCCCGGCGAGAGCTTGCCGTGCACAATGAGTTCGCGAATCTGCTGGAAGGCTGTGGTGACGCTCGTGCCATGTTCGGCTTTGGCATTAGCTGTGCGCGAAGTCTTGGACTTTGATTTGCTGATGGCTGAGGTAGGCATAGTGAGAGTCGTAACGGAGAATCTCGCTGAGGGCCAGAGAATCTTCAGCGATTCTACACGGTTTCAGATGGAAGCATTCTTCTACTCATGGTGGATGCCGACTTCGTTAATAGCCGCTACCGTTGCCACACTCGATGGAAACAGCGGCGGACGCGGCGATGGCGGCTGCCATCCATACAAAAACTGCGCAGCGGGTCCGCAAATGCGCCCCTGGCAAGGCCCCATTCCACAACGTGTGTGCAGCTTGGCCTCACGCCATGAGCGGCACTCACGCAACGCGCCATGGGATACATCCTCGCAACGGCATACCAGCGTATTTTCCTTTGCGAGATTACGAAGCTCCTCTCGCAACGCAAACGTAGTCGCCAGTCGCCTCACAAAATTCGATTGCTTATCGTGTGCGGCAAAGAGCGATCGAGCATCCTCCAGCTTTCCCGCAGCGGCAAGCGCTGCAATCCGTCCCTCGATCTGTGCCTTGTCTACGCCGCCAATGCCGGTCGCCTCACCAATGCAATAAATGCCTTCCTGCGAGCTCTGCTGCGTCGCATCCACGCGAACGTAGCCATCTTCCAACGTGCATCCCAGCAATTGCGGCAGTTCTGTATTTGGAACCAGGTGATATCCGATTCCGAGCAAATCGGCCTCGATCTCAAAGCTCCGCGAGCCGTTTGTTACCGTAAGCCGCTGCAACGTGGCATCGCCGTGCGCAGCGCTGACCCAATAGCCGAAGTAGTATTTCGTTCCCATCGTCCGCAGCCGGTAGCGCAGCCCTTCCATCAGCTTACCCGGCTGACTCATCGCAAGATGCGTGCCAAGACTCGCCAACCGCGACATCGGAGCCTGCTCAACCACTGCAACGATCTTCCCGCCAGCTTCATGCAGATGCGCCGCCACAGCCATCAGCAGCGGCCCGGTGCCCGCGAGCACAATGCCCTTGCCGCGAACATCAAAACCGGACTTCGCGAAGGCTTGCAGTCCGCCAGCGCCGTAGATCCCAGGCAGCGTCCATCCGGGGAAGGGAAGAAACAGCTCTCGCGCGCCTGTCGCCACAATCAGCTTCGAGTAATGCAGGTCCTGAAATCCGCCCAGCCCCTCAACGCGAATATGCGGCCTATCCGAGGCTTCGCTGCCCGCATCCGTGGCCCGCCATCCGCAAAGCACTTCTACCTTGCCGCGCTGAATGCACTTCATCCATCGCTCAGCCGGATGCGACGCCGCCACTGGCGCATTGCCGCGCCGCCAGATCTGTCCTCCCGCTGCGGCATTGTCATCAACGAGCCCGACGCGCAAACCGGCCTCAGCAGCCGTTGCTGCCGCTGCCAGCCCACCCGGCCCTGCGCCAATCACCAGGCAATCGAAAAAGGCGCTCATTCCGTAACAACCACCATTTCCGGCTTGCACAGAAGCTGGCAGGTAAGTAGATGAGGCTGTCCATCCACCGTAGCCCGGCACTCAAAGCAGATCCCCATCCCACAAAGCGGCTGCCGCTTCTCGCCGCTCACCGATACACGGCTGCTTGCACCATGCTGCAACAGCGCCGCAGCTACGGTAGCGCCTGTCGGTACCTCGACCGGACGGCCATTCAACGAAATAGCAATGCATTTATTCACTGCGATTTGAGTCATGATCGGAGGCGCGTTCCCAGCTTACAGCGAACCTCTTCTCTGATTGCGATTGTAAAGTATACGAGATAGTATACAATCGGATTCGCTTCAAATTTCCATCCTTGTAGCCGCTCGCGTGAGGCCATTCAAGAGAACAGGCAGAGGCATTTGGTGACCTATTCGATAAAAAGCCGGCTTCAACAAAGCGGCTCAGCCCTCTTGTTCGCCTGCGCTGTTTTCTGTGTTCTTTCGCCCTCCAGGCTCGTTGCGCAATCCTATCCGGCAGGCCGCGATGCACGCCCGGGCGCCATGCTCGACGCGGGTTTCGTTTCCTATGACACTCCTGAACTTCACTTGAAACTGGTCCGCTCCAGCGGCACCGTAGCCGCGCTGGAGCCAAAGTCCGAAAGCGGCAAAGAAGGTCAAGAGTCCTTCGATTTCACCCCTGGAGAGCTTCTCGCTGCTCGTTCAGTCGACGGCTATTATCACCTCGGCGATCTGGACCTGCGGCTACGCGCCGCAGGCGAAACCGAGTGGCGTGGCTACTCCACAGCCCTGCAGCGCGGCGCAGTCAAAGATCTTCCAGCATCAGGCAGCGTGCTCGCAAAGGCAGACCTCAGCCCCACGCTACCCGCCGACTTCCCGCTCTCACTCACGCGCACCTGGTCCATTGAAGACGGCCGCCTTGCTCTTCGCTTCGAACTGCGCAATACCGGCAGCAAGACAATCGAGATCGGCGCTCTCGGCATCCCGCTCATCTTCGACAACATCATCTCCGGCAAGTCACTTGAACAGGCGCACACCATCTGCAGCTTCTCCGATCCGTCCATTGCCGAAGGCGCAGGCTACGTGCAGGTCACGCGCCTCAATGGATCGGGGCCAGCGCTCCTCGTCGTTCCTGATGGCAACACGCCGCTCGAAGCCTACGCCCCCATCGCGCAGGAGCGCGGCCGAAGCAAGCCTCCAGTACTTTTTGAAGATCGAACTCCGCGCAGCATGACCTTCGAAGGCTTTTATGAGTGGATGGTCGCCAGCGCCGCCTACCAGCAGAACGAGTGGAAGCAGGCGCAACCCTGGAATCCTGCCACCAGCATCATCCTTAAGCCCGGCGACTCACACACCGTCGGCCTCCGCTTCCTCGTCTCCGACTCCATTCGCGGCATCGAGAAAACGCTAGCTGCGAACAATCGCCCCGTAGCTGTCGGCGTTCCTGGCTACATCCTCCCAGAAGATCAGAACGGCTCGCTGTTCCTCAAGTACAGCAAGCCAGTCCAATCCATTGCCGTCGAACCCGCAGGAGCCATCGACATTTCTCCGGCCTCTTCATCACCGGCAGGTTGGCAGCGTTATTCGCTGCACGGCAAGCAGTGGGGTCGCGCCCGCATCACCATCACCTACGCAGGCGGACTCACCGAAACCGTCAACTACCTAGTCATCAAGCCGCAGTCGCAAGCCATCGCGGATCTCGGCCACTTCCTCTTTCACGAGCAGTGGTTCGACGATAAGAACGATCCATTCCACCGCGCTCCCTCCGTCATCAGCTACGATCGCGAAGCAAATCAGCAGGTCACACAGGACAGCCGCGTGTGGATCGCAGGCCTCAGCGATGAAGCAGGCGCAGGCTCATGGCTCGCCGCCGCGATGAAAGAATACGGTGCGCCCGACAAAGAAGAAGTGACCAAACTCGAAGACTTCGTCGACGGTGTGCTCTGGGGCGGACTTCAATTCAAAAATGGCCCGCACAAGTACGGCGTGCGCAAAAGCCTCTTCTACTACCAGCCCGATCAGCTACCCGCCGGCTACTACCGCAAAGACCTCGACTGGACCACCTGGGAAAGCTGGAGCCGCGAAGCCAGCGAAGATGTCGGCCGCTCCTTCAACTATCCCCATGTCGTCGCAGCCTACTGGTCGCTCTACCGCCTCGCGCGCTTTCATGAAGGCCTCGCCACGCATCACGACTGGCATTGGTATCTTACGCAGGCCTACGAAACCACCATGGCCATGACGCGCTACGCTGAATACTATTCGCAGTTCGGCCAGATGGAAGGTGACATCTTCGTAGCTCTCCTCAACGACCTGCGCAGCGAAGGCATGAACACCGAAGCCGACACTCTCGAAGCCGCGATGCTCAAGCGCGCCGAAGCGTGGCGCAAAGAGGCGTACCCCTTCGGCAGCGAGATGCCGTGGGACTCCACTGGTCAGGAAGAGGTCTACGCGTGGACCCGTCACTTCGGCTTCGATGACAAAGCCCAGGTCACGCTCGACGCCATTCTCGGCTACATGCCCACCATTCCAAGCTGGGGATACAACGGCAGCGCCCGCCGCTACTGGGACTTCCTCTACGGCGGCAAATACCCACGTCTCGAACGCCAGCTGCATCACTACGGCTCCGGCATCAACGCCATTCCAGTGCTCGACACCTATCGCCGCAACCCCAGCGACATCTACCTGCTACGCGTAGGCTACGGCGGAGACATGGGCGCCATCAGCGGCATCGATCAGGATGGTTTCGCCTCCGCCGCATTCCACTCCTATCCCGACCGCATGGCTTTCGACCCCTACTCCGGCGACTACGGTCCCAACTTCTTCGGCCACGCATGGACCACCGGTTCCTACCTGGTCAAAGACCCCGAACTTGGCTGGCTTTCCTTTGGAGGCAACCTCTCCGAGAGCCACGATGCGATTGCGCTCACGCCCAAAGACAGCTTCCGCCAGCGTGTCTACATCGCGCCTCTCGGCCTCTGGCTTACGCTCGATAGCGGCCAGTTCGCAAGAGTCTCGTATCATCCCGGCAGCAATGAAGTCACCATCGAACTCGCCGCGAAAGACGCCTATACCAGCGCCGCGCGCCTGCACATCGAGCAACCAGCGCAGCTACCCGGTATAAGCAAAATCGAGCCCAAAGAAACTCTCGAAACCGAACGCGGTGCACTCCTTATTCCGTTAAGCGAAAACGCAACCACCATCTACCTGCAAGTCCAAAATCAGTAGCGAAAGCACGAGCAAGCAAGACAAACTTCGCACGGCATAACTCCATCCTTCGGAGGCAAAGCTTTTCTTATGCGTCTCAGCCAGCACCTAATCCTTGCATCTCTCTCAGCCGCAATGCTTACCTCAATCGGCCTCTCGCTCCGTGCCCGAGCCGATCAGCCGCGTCCCGAAGACTACGAACGTGCACTCAATCTGCCCGATAAATACCGCAATCTCGCCATCCATCTGCCCGGCTCTCCAGAATGGATCGAAGGCACGCATCACTTCATTTATTCGCGTACAACCGCCGCAAGCGATGGCCACCCCGCAGGCCACGAATACATGCTCGTCGATGCCGACACGCATCAGTCGCACACGGCATTCGACCAGCCACGCCTCGCCGAAGCTCTCTCAAAAACGCTCAAGACCACCATCCATCCCGAGAGTCTTCCCCTCAATCGCCTTCGCTTCGACAAAGACGAAAAATCATTCAAGTTCCTCTATCAGGACATTCGCTGGTCCTGCGATCTCAGCAATTACACCTGTTCCAAAGTCGCAGAGCTGCGTCCCGACGATGATGAATTCGAAGGCGACGACTACGACGCAACACCCAAAGCCATCAACGGCGACGCGCACGCCAAGACCTCACCCGACGGCAAATGGCTGGCTTACATTGAAAACTACAACGTAGCCATCCGCCCCGCGCATCCCGATGCTACCGCAGAGAAACAGCCGAATCATCCGGCCTTCACTGTACTCAGCCAGGACGGTTCTGAAGATAACTACTACGCCATCGCAACACTAACCTGGTCGCCCGACTCAAAGCACATCGCAATCTATCGCATCCATCCCGGCTATCGCCGTCTCATTCACTACGTTGAGTCCTCACCTGAGGATCAGCTTCAGCCCGAGTCCTCGACAATGGTCTATCCCAAGGCCGGCGACGTTCTCGATCTTCAGCAGCCAGTCCTGTTCGACATTGCTTCGCAGCATGAACTACCCATCGATAACGCACTCTTTCCCAACCCATACGATCTCTCTTCAATCGAGTGGTGGAGAGACTAGCCGCGCCTTCACCTTCGAGTACAACCAGCGCGGCCATCAGGTTTATCGTGTCATCGAGGTCGACGCCAGCACCGGCAGCCCCCGCACACTTATTGAAGAAACCAGCAAGACCTTCATCAACTACGAGCCGCTCGTTGGCACGCAATTCGACACCGGCAAGCGCTACCGCAAAGACCTCGACGACGGCAAAGAGATCATCTGGGCCAGCGAGCGCGACGGATGGGAACACCTCTATCTCTACGACGGCCACACCGGCAAAGTCATTCACCAGATCACGCACGGTGACTGGGTCGTGCGCGCAGATCGACCACGTAGACGAAAAGGCGCATGAAATCTACTTCGAAGCCAGTGGCAAAAACGACGGCGAAGATCCGTACTTCGTCCACGGCTACAAGATCAACTTCGATGGTACCGGCCTAACTGAGCTGACTAGCGTAGCCGCCAATCATGCGCTCTCCTATTCTGAACGACGGCAAGTACTACATCAATCTCTACTCACGCATCGACCTTGCTCCCGTCATGGAGCTGCACAAGACTGCGGACGCAAGCGTTATCTCCACCGTCGAAACTGCTGACATTACGCAGCTCAAAGCCGCCGGATGGCAGCCCCCAGAGCCATTCCACGCCGCGGGCCGCGACGGCAAAACACAGATCTGGGGTATCATCTACCGTCCGCTCAACTTTGACCCGTCAGAAGAAGTATCCCGTAGTGGAAGACATCTACGCAGGCCCGCAAGGCTCCTTTGTCCCCAAAAGTTTTTCGACGCGCGCCGAACCACTCACAGCTCTCGGCTTCGTCGTAGTTCAGATCGACGGCATGGGCACCAACAATCGCTCGCGAGCCTTCCACGACGTAGCCTGGCAGAATCTGAAAGACGCAGGCTTCCCCGACCGCATCCTCTGGCACAAAGCCGTCGCTGCAAAATACCCTTGGTATGACATTTCGCGTGTCGGCGTCTTCGGCACATCCTCCGGAGGCCAAAGCTCCATGGGAGCCCTGCTCTTCTATCCCGAGTTCTACAAAGTCGCCGTCTCCAACTCCGGCTGCCACGACAATCGCATGGACAAGATCTGGTGGAACGAGCAATGGATGGGCTGGCCCGTCGGCCCGCAATACTCCGAATCTTCCAACGTCGATAATGCGTGGCGCCTTAAAGGCAAGCTCATGCTCGTCATGGGCGAGATGGATAAGAACGTCGATCCATCCTCGACATTGCAAGTCGTCGACCGTCTCATCAAAGCCGGCAAGGACTTCGACTTTCTCGAAGTTCCCGGCGGCGGCCACGGCGCAGGCGGCAAATACGGCGAGCGTAAGCTGCTCGGCTTCTTCGTTCGCAACCTGCTCAACGAATCAACGCCAGCATGGAATGCCATCGACTCGAAAGAAACGATCACCTCAACTGGACGCGGTCAATAGCGCCGTGTCGAGTTTGAAGGGTACGGGCTAAAGTGACTGCGTGAGAACTCTGGGAGTCACTTGATTTCCACCGAAGCGATGAGCGACAAGAGAGTATGTCGCGTTTCATGGATTACAGTCCGGATCAGGCTTATTTGCTGCCGCCGAGTGTGCGGGATGAGTTGGGAGCCGATCACCTCTGCTTTTTCGTACGCCGGGTGGTGGAGCGGTTGGACCTGAGCCGGTTTGAGCAGGCTTATGGAGCCGAGGGCGGTGCGCTGTACGCCCCTGAGTTGATGCTGGGTGTTTGGCTTTACGCCTACGCATTGGGCATTACCAGTGCGCGGCAACTGGCGCGGCGTGTTGTCGAGGACTTGCCGCTGCGCTATCTTGCCGGCGGCGCGCGGGTGGATAACTGGACACTGAGCGCGTTCCGGCGTCGCCATACTCTGGCCTTGAACGACTGCTTCACGCAAGTTCTGGAGATGGCGCGGACACTGGGGCTGGGCAAGCTGGGGCGGGTAGCGATCGATTCGACGCGTATCCAGGCCAGCGCCTGCCGCGACCGGATCGACAGCGAGCAGGCGTTGCGCGATACACGAGCCAGACTGCGCCGTCAGGTACGCAGTTGGCAGCAGGCCGCCGACCGCGACGATGCCGAGCCGGGTGGTCTGGCGGTGGCCATCGGCGTGTTGGAAGACAAGCTGGCAGAACTGCCACAGAGGCTGGAACGGCTGCAGAAGAGTGCGCTCAAGAAGCTCTCGCGCACCGATGAGGATGCTCGCTTCCTGCGCCAGCGCGGAGGCCATTTCGTGCTCGGCTACACCGCCGAGATCGCCGTCTCGGACGACCATCTGATCGTCGCCCAGCGCGTCACACAGAACGCCGCCGACAACCACTCCCTACTGCCCATGATCGAGCAGACACGCCAGCGATGCGGCTCAGCCCCCGGCCAGGTGCTGGCCGACAGCGGCTTCTTCTCCATCGCCAACTTGGAACAGATGGAAAAGCAGAACCTCGACGCATATGTTCCCGACTCGAACCTCGCGCAGGCACTCAACCTAGGTGTCCAGTGCCGATTCAAAGCCTGTGCCCCGGCTCACCTGAGGATGCGCCAAAAACTCGACAACGATACCGGAAGAGCTGCCTACGCCAGACGAAAAGCCATCGTCGAACCCGTCTTCGGAGTGCTCAAACAACAACGCAACATGCGCCAGTTCAGAACCAGAAGCCTCAAACGCGTTGGCAACGAGTTCACCCTGGCCACCATCGCATACAACCTCACTCGCATCCACACAAAAACTCACGCATAAACATACCCAAAACCTGAAACAGAACAAATCTCCCCTACATCCAAATCAACTTCAAAACTCAAATCCAGACATATCCTCCGTCAACTCGGTTCTCACGCAGTCACTGAAGCCCCTGAGGGAACATTCTCAGTCTTTCAGCAGTCTGAAGCGGTAAGTGAGGCCGCTCTTCACAGACTAAGTCCAGCGCTCCGACCCTTCCGTGATCGTGACGTAGCGATCGATCGGCAGCCTCGTAAACCGCTGCGTCGTCCCACCCGGCTGTGGCCACTTCACCTCAAGCCAATCCAGCTTCGTTCGTTGACCCAGCCCAAGCACCATGCGTGGATCATGCGAAGCAAGATAGCTGCCTCCGCCAACCTTGGTGCGATGCCGCTTCAGGTCGCCGCTCTGATACGTTATCTGCGCACCAATCGCATCGATATTCGACTTCGTTCCAACCAGCCGTACACCCAGCCAGTGATTCCTCCGCGCAGCTTCATTACGCAGCAGCACCGGCGCGCTATCGTTAACCGTCACCAGCACATCCACCGCGCCATCGTTGTCGAAATCTCCAAGCGCAAGACTGCGCCCGGCAATGCGTTGTGCAAACGCCGGACCCGCCTGATTGCTCACATTCGTTAATTTGCCGCTCGGTTCACCGTGAAACAACAGCAGGTCCTCGTAATATTGCAGTCCCGGATGATGCTCATCCACCGTCGTATCCGGATGCCCATTGGCAAGCATCAGATCAAGATTGCCGTCATTGTCGTAATCGAAAAACTTCAGTCCCCAACCACTCATCATGCGCGTAATCGCGCCAATTCCCGATGACACCGCTTGGTCTTCAAACGTCGCGTCCTTGTTGTTGTGATAGAGCGAATACATTTCGTGATCCACATTCGCGACAAACAGATCGAGCCACCCATCCTGATCCAGATCCGCCGCATCCACACCCATGCCCGAGCGCGCCGCACCAAACGGATTGTAAGCAACTCCTGCCAGTGCGCCCGTCTCTTCAAACTTGCCCCTGCCACGATTCAGAAAGAGAAAATTCGGCGCCGTGTCGTTGCCAACAAACAAATCCATCCACCCATTGCCATCGATATCCGCAGCGACTACTCCCCAGGCCTTTCCCAGCGAAGCAGCAATGCCCGACTCGTGGCTCACATCGGTAAATGTTCCATCTCCATTGTTGTGAAAAAGCCAGCTCGGCATCGGCGCGATATACATTCGGTTTGCAGTAGTAGCGATCCACAGCAGCGGGGCCGCCGCACACAACATTCTTCTGCTTGCTGAAATCCGCAAAGCGGCACACGAACAGATCGAGCTTGCCGTCGTTGTCATAGTCAAACCAGACAGCGCTCGTCCCCCATCCCGGAGCGGCAACGCCAGCTTTCGCGGTGACATCCGTAAATGTCCCATCACCGTTGTTGCGATACAGAATGCTGTGCGGATACTGCGTCACATACAGATCGGGCAACCCATCGTTGTTGTAATCGCCCACGGCAACGCCCATGCCATATGCACTGCCCGGTACGCCTGCCTTCTGCGTCACATCGGTAAACGTCCCATCGCGATTGTTTTTGTAGAGCGCATTGCGCAGCGGCTTACCCGGCGTGTAGAAGTCGCACGGCCCGCTGTTCACAAGATAGACATCCATCCACCCGTCACTGTCGTAGTCGAGGAATGCGCATCCCGCGCCCACCGTCTCCGGCAGATACATCTGTGGAGAAAGACCAGCCGTGTGTGTCCACGTAATGCCGCTTTTCGCCGCCGGAATCTCGGCAAACAGCGGCAGTCCTGCGTCATTTGGCAGTAAGGATGGAAGAGAAAAGCCGCGTGTCGCGGGCAGCCCCGAAGCCATGCCGGCGCTCAGTAGCTTCAGCATCTGCCGGCGTGTAAAAAAGGAGCTCATGCGCGTCACGGATGAACGGCGTGACCTTCTGCATTATCCATCGCCTTTGCGCGGCTCGCAGCCTGCTTCTGGAGTTCAAGTTCGCGCATAGCCCCTGCCTTGTCGCCCGTGCGCGAATAAGCCTGCGCAAGCTGGTAGTGCCCCGCTGGATCGTCCGGCTCCAGCTTCGTATAGGTCATCAGCGGCTTGACTGCCTCTGCATATTTTCCCGAAGCTCCCAGCGACATGCCCAGCGCAAGATACGCTTCGCTGAAACCCGCGTCGAGGCTCGCCGCGCGCGAGAAGTGCTTAATCGCCTCATCCCAGTTCGCCGCGCGCCGCGCCAGCTCGCCCAGAATAAACTCCGCAGCGGCATTCGTCGGGTCTACCTGAAGCTCCTTCTCAAACTCAGACTTTGCATCGTCAGTCGGCCCGTTGTCACCAGCCTTCGCCAGCGCAATCTGCCCCAGCCTGTAGTGAATGCCCGTGACCTTCGGGTTCGTAGCGAGAATCTTGTTATAGACTGTGGCAGCCTCGTCGTTCTTGCCTTCCGACTCCAGCGTCTCCGCTTCCAGCCTCTGTTCCTGATACGATGTTGGCGCAACAGACTGTAACTGCCGCGCCGCGCGCATTCCGAGCTCAGAGAAGTAGTGCGTCGAAATATACAGCACTTCCGGATCGTTTGGATTCTCCCGCTTCAACGCGAGCAGCGTATCCACCGCGGCCTGTTCCTGATCCATCGCCATCGCGCATCGCACCAGCGCCATCTGCACATGATATTTCTGCTCGCCCTTCGCAGTGGGCAATCCGTGCTTCAGCACTGGCAACGCCTCCTGGCACTTGCCGCTCTCCACCAATGCAATCCCCCGCTCCACATCGGATGCGGCAGGCTGGCTCCCTTGCGCTACGGTCGCCAACGTGACCACACTCATCGCAGCAAACGCGAGCACCTGCATCAGCAATCGCATCGATCGCGAAGACCGCATTGAAGAAAAAAGAATCAGCCGCGGCGCTCCATTTCCGAGAGGAGTACAGCGCAAACCTTCCTTGTGCTGGCACGCCTCAATATTGGGTTCCGTCTATTGTATACAAACCCGTATACTCCGAGTCAGTCCGCATTCTTATTGGAGGTACGAATGAAATTCATAGCATCGATATCCCTGGTGACCAGCGTTGTCACGGGAGTCGGTTTAAGCGCCGTTCTCGCGCATGCGCAAGCGCCCGATCTCACATCGCGACTCAATAAGTTCCATACCGCAATCGATGCCGAGTGGCAGCGCGAGTTGCGGACCCATCCGGAGATGGCCACCTACGTAGGCGACTCCCGCTACAACGATCGGCTCAGTGACTACTCGCCACAAGCCATCGACCGCGAGACATCTGAAGAGGAATCCGAAATCAACCTCTTCGAGAGCATCGACACCACCGGCTTCTCACCCGAAGACGTGCTCAACAAAGAGCTCATGCTGCGTGGCCTTCGCGAGTCTGTCGAGCAAGCGAAATGGAAGGACTGGGAGATGCCCGTCAACCAGATGAATGGCATCCACCTCGATTACGCCGCCATGGCTTCGCAGATGCCATTCGAGAACGTCAAAGATTACGAGAATTACATCGCACGCATCCACGCTATTCCGCACGTCTTCGATCAGGTCACCGAAGACATGCGCCTCGGTTTGCGCGATCATCTGATGCCGCCGCGCTACCTGCTCGAAAAAGTAGGACAGGAGGCCCAGGGAATCGCCGACAGTGCGCCCGATAAGAGCCCATTCGCCTCACCGCTTTCGAAATTTCCGGCCGACATTTCGGCGGCGGATCAGCAGCGTCTGCGCGATGCCATCCTCAACGCGATCAAAACCGAGATCAATCCCGCCTACGCCAAGTTCGCCCACTTTGTGAAAGATGACTATGCGCCGCACGGCCGTACCGAATATGGCATCTGGTCTCTTCCAGACGGCGACGCCCGCTACCGCGATGCCGTCAAAGATGAAACCACAACTAATCTAACTCCGGAAGAGATTCATGAGATGGGCCTGAAGCAGGTCACTGAGATCGACGCTCAGATGCTCAAGCTGGCCAACTCGCTCGGCTACAAAGACCTCAAGAGCTTCAACCAGCACATCCGCGATGACCGAGATCTCTACGGCAAATCGGGCCAGCAGATCTTCGATCTCTATCAGCACTATGTCGACCAGATGCAGCTCAAGCTGCCGCAGTATTTCGGCAAGCTTCCACCCACCAAACTCCAGGTCGTTGTCATGGACGCTTTCCGCGCGCCTGATGCCGTCCCCGCCGACTACTCACCCGGCACCGCGGACGGCTCGCGCCCCGGTCGTATCAACGTCAATGAATACGCGCCTCAGAAGCGTCTTCTTCTCAACGTGGAGGCCATCGCCTATCACGAGGGCATCCCCGGCCATCACCTGCAGTTCTCCATCGCCGAGAACCTGCAAGGAATTCCCGCTTTCCGCAAGAATGCCTCATACGATGCCTACTCCGAGGGCTGGGCGCTCTATGCCGAACGTCTCGCCTACGAGATGGGTTTCTACCAGGACCCCTACAGCGAATACGGCCGCCTCGAAAACGAAATGTGGAGATCTGTCCGTCTCGTTGTCGATACAGGAGTCCACTACAAGCACTGGTCACGCCAGCAGATGATCGATTTCTTCACGGAGCACACGGCGATGGATGCGCAGAACATCGCCACCGAAACCGACCGCTACATTGCATGGCCTGGGCAGGCGCTCTCGTACAAGATGGGTCAGATGACCATCCTCCGTTTGCGCGAACAGGCCCGCAAGACACTCGGCAGCCGCTTCGACATCCGCAGATTCCACGACGCCATCCTCGAAGAAGGCCCGCTGCCTCTCGACATCCTCGAAGAGCACATGAATACTTGGATAGCTCGGCAGAAGGCCCAGCAAGCTTTGCAATAGAAACTCGTCGAACTGTCCCTCCAAAAAGAAAAGGCCGGACGCTATCCTTCAGCGTCCGGCCCACGAGCGATCTACTTAGAAATCGATATTCCCGCGCAGCTCAATCGTTCGTCCAAAGCCCGGCGTCTCACCGCCAGACTCATTCGACACCCCAAACAATCCAAACGAAGAGCTCTGCACATTCCCCGTGTAGCCAAACCCAGTTCCCGTTGCATCTCCAAAGACCGGATGATTCCAGGCATTCAGGAACGAGGCCTGCAGCCGGAACCTCAGCGCATCGTGAATGGGCACCGCCTTCGTCAGTGAAATGTCCTGATAGAACTGCTTGGGTCCATGCAGATAGAGCACCTGCCCAATCGTTCCCGCAGTAGTGTTTGGATTGATGTACGTGGCGCTGGCCCCGCCGCTCGTACTGGTCAGGTACTTCGGGTTGATCAGGTTGGCAAACGTCGCCCCCGGCACTCGATACACGCCGACGGCCTTCTGCAACTGCGACGCCGTCACGCCGCTCAGCGTAATGCCGCCATCGCCATAGTCGTTGTAGGTGTTGTTTCCGCCCGTCAATTGCATCGGCTCGCCTGTCTGGTAAGTCACAATCGACGCCACCGTCCAGCCGCCAATTACCTTATCCAGAATCGGGCTGTTATTCAGGAACTGCCGTCCCCGGCCGACCGGCAGGTCATACGTGCCATTCACATGCATCACATTGCGCAGATCGAACAGGCTCGGCCCGTAGCTCTTGGCAATGTTGCGCACGGTAAAGGCATTGAAGGCGCCAGTCCATTGGTTGTTTGAGGCCACGCCAAGACTGTGGCTCCACGTGTAGTTCGCATCGTACTGCAGCCCATGCCAGTTGCCCTGCCGCAGATCAACCTGCACCGCGTTGTAGTTTGAGTAGCCTGCCGACATCAGTTGTCCGGTCGAGTTCAATCCCGGGCTATACCCTGGGTTGGTGCCAGCCGCATACGGATTGGCCACGAAGAAGTTCGTGGCATATCCAGCGCCGCCGCCCGTATATCCCGCGTTGGTCGCGCAAGGCGCAAAGCTCGCACCCACCAGGTTGCAGAAGTAGGGCACCGTTCCCGCCACGTTGGCCAGCACGCTCGCCATCGCACCCACCTGGCCTGTATTCAGATAGTTGATGAACTGCGCGTTGGTAAAGTCCGAAGCCGAAGGACCTCCAAATGCCGCGGTGAAAGTGGGCGTCGCATTGCCGTAGCTCGGCGCGAACGAGGTGCCTCCGCTGGCCGCTAAGTTTGCTTGCGCACGCTTGAACTCCGACAGGAAACCATTCTCAAAAACATTCACTTCGTTTGGATCGATCCCAATCCACTGGTGAATCGTCCGGTTGCCGTTGTAGCGAACCTCAAGCGCCAGTGAGTGCCCCAGCGCGCGCTGGACGCCGAAATTCCACGACTCTGAGTAAGGCTGCTTGATGTTCTTGTCCAGGCCAAAGACAGGCGTCGAGTTCTCGAAGGTAAACTCCGATTCCGGAGCCGTCGACTGGTAACTCGATGGAGAAAGCCCAAAGGCCGGAAGCGAGCTGCCCAGCGAAAGACTGCCCGGCGTAAATGTTCCCGTCGTGCCCGTCGTGTTGGCATTCAGAGTGAAGTACTGGTAGTAGAACGATCCGTAATCGGTCGCATAATCCCAGAAGTACTGGTAAGGCTCGGTAAACCGGCGCAGCGCAAACCCGCCGCGCACCACCGTTTGGCCGTCTCCGAGAAGAGCCTTCCACGGACCGTCCGCCACGCGCGGATTCCACACAAAGCCAATCGCCGGTTGCGGCGTCACCTTCCATGGATTGTAAGGATTCGTCGAAGCTGTCAGCGCGGGATTCTGATTGCCCGTCTCCGATCCGGGTTGAAAGAGATCACCAACCGCCGTCGGTCCATAGATCGAAGGGACGTCGGCCGAATGGTAGAAGCCAGTCAGGTCATGCTCCGCTCCGGTAAAGTCCCAGCGCAATCCATAGTTCAGCATCAGGCTCGACGTTGCCTTCCACGAGTCCTCGGCAAAGAAACCAAATGCCGTCGAAAGCTCATCCAGCGGATACTCGCCCGTCTGCCCCGGCGTGTTGTAGCTCTGTTGCTTGATGTTGTATGGAGACTCACCGGTAACGCCGGAGACTCGTCCCGTCAGAATGGCGTAGAGCTGCTGCGCCTTGCCAAGATCCGTGTTGTCCGGCATCCGGCAGCGTCAGCATTCGTTCCTGAGTTCGTAAAAGCGTTGATCGCCGGATCGCCCGTGGCCAATCCCAATGCGTAGTTCGAGAAGCCTGCCGGCGCGTTCCAGTAGTGATCCTGCTCACGGTACCATGAAACGCCATACTGCACCGTATGACGGCCCTTCTGCCAGGTCATCGAATCGGAAAGATTGAAGATCGGGTAATACGTGCTGATGGGCAGATTGTACGCCTGTCCCGACATCGGATAAGTCACGCCGGGATAGTTCCACGCAACCGAGGGCTCGGTTTCATAGAGCGGCGAAGCGTTATACGCGTAAGCTGTCGCGTCATACAGGAAGCCGGCCTTGAACTGGTTGATCAGTCGCGGACTGATCGTGTAATCGAACCCGTAAGACGAGGTATAGTTCTTGGTCGCGCTACCCGCTATCTGGTTCGAGAACCCCGAGCCCGGGAAGTCTGCGGCCGTGTTGCTCGGCTGCGACGTCTTTGTCATCAGCCAGGAGAGGTTCATCCGCGCCTTTTCCGACAGGTTGTAATCGACTCGCACCGCCGGATAGTAGATACGTAGTCGGCGAACTGTTGAGCCACGCGATCTGCTGGTAGTTGGGGTCCGACGTTCGCCGTAAGCGAGCCGCTCGAAGCCGCCGTGTTGATCGCTGTGAACTGACTGGCAATCTGAGCTGTTCACGGTGGTCGGAAGGCCGCTGTTGCTTTGACCGGCAACCTGCAGCAGGTTGATGGTGCGCGGTGTGCCATCCGTGCCGGTATAGGTAAAGTTACCTGACTGCGCCGCCGCGGTAAAAATATCGTTATACGCAATCACGCTGCCCGGCTGCTTCTTCATGGCGTACGTACCGAAGTAGAAAAGCTTGTCGTGCAGAATAGGCCCGCCCACGCTCACGCCAAAGTCATTGAGGTGCAGCGCGGGTTTTGAGACCTGATTTGCGTCATTGGTCCAGCTGTTTGCGTTCAGCCACGCGTTGCGAAAGTCCTCATACGCGCGTCCATGGAACTGATTTGCTGCCGTGACGCGATACAAAGTTCACCTGCGTGCTCGCCTGTCCAAATCCCGAGTTCAGATCAAGCTGGTCGGTCTGGATCGACATTTCTTCAATGTCTTCCAGGCGCGGCGAAACCGCCGGCTCAATATTCCCGCTGAACTTCATGCGGCTCGATTGTCCGATTACGCCGTCGATGTTGCTGCCCTGGTCGTTAGACGGCAAGCCATTGTAGGTGCCGTTGTACCCAGCCACCAATGAGGTAAACGTAGTCAGGTCGCGGCCATTCAACGGCAGGTCTTCAATCTGCCTCATATCGACGACCATGCCGATCGCATTCGAGCTGGTCTCAAGCGAGGGCGTAGACTCCGCGTTCACACTCACCGTATCGCTTGCACTTCCAACGATGACAGCGGCGTTGATGGGAGTCGCCTGCGAAGCCTCGACCAGCACCGAATCGTAAACCTTCGTTGCATAGCCCGATTTGCTGATCGTGAGCGTATAGGTGCCGATCGGCAGCGCGGCAAACGTGTATGCACCATCGGCCGAGGTGAGTGCAGTTCGCACATCGTTCGTACCTTGCGCAACCAGCTTCAATCCAGCCTGGGGCACCAGCCCGCCGCTGGGATCGGTGACATTGACGACAATCGTTCCCTGCGATCCGCTCTGAGCCTGCAACAGCGCAGTGGGAAGAAACAGCAGGGCAGCACCAGCCAGGATGCGGCTAAGCAATCGTGGAAATGGACTGCAGAACATAGAACTCCTCCAAAAGTGAAAAAACGTTTTCCCGGTTTACCATTCGATCGACTCTTCAAACGCCTTGAGAAAGCGTTCAAAGGGATGAATTGCCGGTATGCAATCGCTCGGGAGCGGCAGTCAGTCTGGGGTTTGTCCCCGGAGGCCCTGCCGCAGGACGGCCCGGAGTTGTGTTTCAACTTGTATTCGATATTGTATTTATTGTCAATCTTTAATTAACTTCGCGACATTTTCACCCGTTAAAACCATAGCGGCAAAGCCGGTTCGACCTTGTCAAATACAGGGTTCCCGCCTTGCTTTATTGAACCGCCGGCCGCCCGGTGTCCGCCTTCCGCGCCTCCAGCAGACGTCGAAGCTGCGCCTCCGTGGCCTCCGCCTCTTTGATGAGCCCCAGCCGCCGGTAAACGTGCGCCAGGTTGGAATAGACGGCCGGATTTTCCGGCTCCAGCCGTCGCGCCGCTTCCAGATGCCCGCGAGCCTCTGCATACCGCTCTTCCCGCGCATACAACTGGCCCAGCGCCAGTTGCGTGGCGGGGAAGTCAGGCTGCTCACGCTCGGCCTCTTCCAGGTCAGATCGCGCCTCCCCAAATTCCGGCTGTCCCGGAGCCGCGTCCGCCTTAAGCAGCACATCTCCCAGCAGCGAAAGCAGCCGGTAGTCCCTGGGCCCGCTCTGAATCGCCTGCCGCAGATTCGCAATCGCTCCTTTGTAATCCATGTCATAGAGGTGCCTCTGCGCCAGCGCCAGATAACCGATATATTGGCCCGGAGCCAAGGTCGCGGCGCGGTCAAACTCCGCACGCCCCTCGTCCAGCCGGTCCAGCTGCGCCAGAAAAAGTCCGCGCTCATAATGCAGCCGCGCAGAATCCGGCAGATGCGTCAGCCCCGTCTCGATCATCTTCAGCCCCAGCGCATAGTCCCTCAGGTCGGTGCATGCATCGGCCACGTAGTCGTACAGCTTCTCGTCCTTTGGAGCAAGCCCAACAGCTCTCTGAAAAGCCTCGAATGCCGCCTCATTCTCTCCGCTCCACAGCAGCGCCTGCGTCAGCAGATTCTCAACTGCCGGCGTGTCATAGCCCTCCCGGATCAATTCGCGCAACGTGTTCGCCGCTTCTTTGCCGCGCCGCAGGCCGAGGTAGCAGATCGATAGATTCACCGATGTTGCATAGCTATCCGCGCCAAGCCGTCGCGCCGCCTGTAGATGCGGAATCGCTTCATTGAGCCGTCCCTGACGTGTCAGGTCGGATCCCGTTCGCAGTTCCACCGCCGCGTCATTTGCATCCGAAGACTGGGACACTGTCGCACCGGTTGAGGCTGCGGGTTCCGGTCTTGCCGAGCTTTGCGCTCGGGCATCGAAGATGAATGCGGATGACAGCAGCGCCAGTACGGCCAGCCGCGCGATCACGCCCTCCAACGCTCTCATCCGCCGATCTCCGCTTCCGCGCATACAAGGGATTCTAAGGTCGGCAAGATGCCGGTAAGTCTCCGCCGTCCTCAAGACTCCCCCAAATTGGGCGCGATTTTTAGAATACGATGTTGTATACAATACCCAATTTCCGGTATAACGTTTACCACCGGGCAATCCTGCAAGAAGCCTTCGGCGCTGGCGAGACAGATTTCACGTCGCATCCCAAACGGGCAACAAACGAGGAGAAGGATGAATCGCAGACGATTCCTGCAGACCGTGGCTGCCGGTACAGCGGCACTGCATCTCGGAGCTAACGCCGCAACCGCCTCATCTCCGCACGCCGAGTCTCGCAATCCCGGCTTGCTGGAACAGGACGCTGCCAATATTTCCGTGGACGGCCATCATCTCCTCGCGTCTTTTGAGTACGATGGCGACACCTGGAAGGCTTATGAAGATCTCCGCGTTCGAGACGGAGTGATCACCTTCGTTTCCGCCAAAGGACAGGCGAGAGTCCTGCGCAAGAGTGCCGAGGCCGTCTTTCCTGAAGAAGGCCCACAGTATCTCGGGCTGCAGTTGCACGACATCGGCCTTTCCGGCCCCGATCTTCTCGCCGATAAACTTCTCGCCCACGGCGACCCGGACGAAGCAGAAGTCCGCCGCGCCGCCCCACCCATGGACTCAGCCGAGCACAAGGAGCGCGGCTATCGGCCCAGGTGGAACACCATTCTCGGAACTACGGAGTGCAGCGACACCATGCCCGTTTATCCCTCGGGCAGCACGCGCACCTATCATCCCATTCAATATTTTCCAGAGCTGACCAACGACCTCGCCCGCAAGCGCCACGAAGGCCTCATCGGCAGCTGGATGCCCGCCGTCCGCAAGCTCATGCCCGCAGGCGACAACGCATGGTATGAAATCGTCGTCTTTGGCGACGTCACAGCGAAAGATCGCTTCATCGTCCAGACCTGGCATCGCACCGCTCTCATCAAAGACGGCGCCATCACCCGCGTTGAATACGGCTACAGCTACCCCGCCTATACCCGGCGCCGTCAGCCCCCGAAGCCCGAGGACTACTACCGCGGCCTGCTCCAGTTCGCTCTCTATTGGGATCGCGAACTCTCCAGTCTGGTTTCCATCACACTACCCGACGAGAGCTGGTCCGACATGGTCGCCCACGCCTTCGCCAAGGAGCTAATGGTGCGTCCCGGAGGCACCTATCCCAAGTACGGCGCAGTCGATCGCGACTACTACGGCCCCGAGTACGATGGCTTTCAGGACATCTTCACCATGTCCCTCTACGCCAACCTCGAGTGCGGCCGATTCCAGCAGGCAGGCGACATCTTCGACAACTACTTCACCAGCTTCACCGACGATCAGGGCATGATCAACATGCGAGGCCCTGAAACCGCGCAGTTCGGCCTCACCTTATCCCTCATCGCCCGCTACTATCGCTACACCGGCGACCACGATCTGCTCGCCCGCCACCGCCGCAAGATCGAGGCCACTGCAGCCATCCTCGAAGAGCTCCACGACGAATCGCTGCAACTTCCGAAATCCGATCGCGGCTACGGCCTTATCCACGGCTGGTGTGAGTCCGACTCCTGCCTCGCTTCCAATCCCTCTGTCTGGAACAAGCCCTACTTCGCCAACAGCGCCTTCGCCGTCCGCGGCTGGCGCGACATCGCTTCCGTATGGGATGAGCTGAACTGGAGCAGGGAAGAGAAGGTCTCGAGTTGGCATCACCGCGCCAATACGCTCCAACCGCGCCTGCAACAAAGCATCACCGCCAGCACTGATCGCACGCACAATCCTCCCTATATCGGCCCACTCCCCGGAGCTCCCATCATGTTCCGCGATGCACTCGCCAAAGAGCATCCAAGCGAGCAAGGATGGCCGCATCGCTGCTACGCCGAACTTCTCCAGCCCGCCGTCATTCCCGACGAACAGACCTCGGCCATCATCGACTGCATGCGCGCCTACGGGGCCACCACACTCGGTGTCGTCGCCAACGTAGAGCCCGCCCATCCAACCGGCCGCGACATCCTCGGCTTCATCTCCTATGGATACGCCCAGGCCCTCCTCCGCCTCGACCGCATCGAAGAATACCTGCTCTTCCTCTACGCGCATCGTTATCACGATCACTCCCGCGGCAGTTGGACCGCCGGTGAAGTCTCCGGCATCACCGGCGACGACACGCTCTTCTGTATCCCAGCCCAGCAGACCATCCCTCTGCTCGTCCGCTGGATGCTGGTCTTTGAAGATCCCGATGCAGATCGCCTCTACTTCGGTCGCGCCATTCCTCGCGTTTGGCTCGCCTCCGGCAAACCCATCGCTATCCAATCCGCTCCTACCCGCTGGGGCCGCGTCGATTACTCGCTTTCGACCTCAGGCGACCCGATCCATCGCAAAAATTGATTTCACCGAAGCCCAAAAACTTCCTGGCGAAATCCAAACCACATTTCGCATTCCCGATGGGAAAACGTTATCCTCTCTGCAGATCAATGGATCAGCAATCCAGCCCGCCGGAAGGCATAACGACGCAGCGCATCTTCCCCACACGCGGCCAGCGAACCTTCGAAGTCGTCGCACAATGGGCCTGAACCAGCCCACTCAGAAATTAAGAATCAAGCAAGCTCATAGGAGTAAACATGAAGTCAGGATTTACACGCAGACGGTTTCTCGGCAGTGCCGGAGCGCTCGGAGCCGCAACACTGCTTCCTTCCAAAGCCGCTCTCGCCTCCACACCCCTTCGCAGCGAACAGGCGCCTCCGCAGGCGGCGCCGACGTCGCCACCCGCAACCTCGTTCACGTCCATCCGTAGCCAAGGTCAAGTGGAAGGCCGAGCCGTTCGCCATGCCCGATGTCCGCCTGCTGCCCGGCTTTGGAAAGACACGATGGAGCTGAACCGCAGCTACCTCTACTCGCTGCCCAACGAGCGCCTGGCGCACAACTTCCGCGTCACCGCCGGCATTCCTTCCGACGCCGATCCGCTGGGCGGATGGGAGGCTCCTGACTGCGAACTGCGCGGCCACTACGTCGGCCACTATCTCTCGTCCTGCGCGCTGATGCACGCCAGCACCGGCGACGAGCCCATCCGCCGCCAAAGCCAACGATCTGGTCGCAGATGCTCGCCGAGTGCCAGGCCGAAAGACGGCTATCTCGGCGCCTATCCCGCCGACTTTTTACGACCGCCTGCGCAAGCATGAAAGAGTCTGGGCGCCCTTCTACACCTACCACAAGATCATGGCCGGCCTGATCGACATGTATGAGCACACCGGCAACAAGCAGGCGCTCGACATGGCTCTGCGCATGGCCGACTGGGCCAGACACGTACTCCAGCTCATTTCAGCCGACGATGACTGGCAGCACGTGCTGCTCGTCGAGCAGGGCGGCATGAATGAAGCCGTCCTTCAATCTCTACGCCATCACCGGCAACGCCAAGTATCGCGATCTCGGCTATCGCTTCGAGCACCACAAGATCTTCGATCCGCTCGCCGCCGATGAAGACAAGCTCGACGGCAACCACGCCAATACCAACATCCCCAAGGTGATTGGCGCAGCCCGCGGCTACGAGCTGACCGGCGACGATGCGCTATCGGCCAGATCAGCGAAAACTTCTATCGCATCGTCACCGAGCACCACGCCTACTGCACCGGCGGCACCAGCAACGGCGAAATGTGGCACGCGCCCGACGCCATCGCCACGCAGCTCGGCCCCGCGGCTGAAGAGTGCTGCTGCTCCTACAACATGATGAAGCTCGCGCGCCATCTCTTCGGCCAGAACCCCGACGCCGAAATTCTTCGACTACTACGAGCGCCTGCTCTTCAACGTGCGCTACGGCACGCAGGACCGCAACGGCATGCTCATGTATTACGTCCCGCTGCAGCCCGGCATGTACAAGACATTCGGCACGCCCTTCGATGCCTTCTGGTGCTGCACCGGCACGGGCAGCGAAGAGTATTCCAAGCTCACCGACTCCATCTACTTCCACGATGACAGCTTCGCGTCTTCGTCAACCTCTTCATTCCCTCCACGCTCGATTGGAAAGAGCGCGGCCTGAAGCTCCGGCAGACGACGAAACTTCCCTAACGACGAACGCATCACCCTCACCATCGACGCCGCACCGTCGAGCCACACCGCGCTCAAGATCCGCGTTCCTTACTGGGCCACCAAGGGCGTCGACCGTCAGCGTGAACGGCGACGCAGCAGGATGTCACCGCCACGCCCTCGAGCTATCTCACGCTCGAACATCCGTGGAAGGCCGGCGATGTCGTCACCGTCGATATGCCGCTCACGCTCCACATCGACACCACGCCCGACGACAAGACAGGTCGCAGGCGGCGATGTACGGCCCGCTTGTGCTCGCCGCGCGTCTCGGCACCGAAGGCCTGACGACCTCCATGATCTACGGCGGCTCCGGCCCGCGCGGATTCGACGATGGCTACCCGATGCCTGCAGTCGATCTGCGTCGTCGCACGCCATCATGGCAGCAGACGCGAACAGCCGCGCCAGCTCCGCCCGATGGAACGTCTGGTTCGAACAGATCGAGGCTTCGCCAGAGTATCCGCTTCAGTTCCGCACCAAAGGCCGCGAGCCCCATCACACACTCGTACCTCTGAATCAGATCACGGACGAGCGCTACTCGGTCTACCTGCGTAAAATCACTGATACCGACAACACCTAAAAAGTCAGGATGCCCGCAAAAAGTGCAACTGTCCTGCTGAGCAACGCGAGGATCTGCTTTTTGCCTGCATCCCCATGCTCCGGGTGCTCCATTCATTTCGCGCATGTTGCGGATAGCTAACCAACCATGGTTTGCGATTCGAGATTGACGCTCATCCGCTCGTGCGGAACGCTCGCAACCTCTTTGCGATCCTGCTTCACTTGATACATGCGCATGTCGGCTTCGATGCAGAGGGAGTCAGGATCGGAGGCATCATGGGGAAAGACCGCGACTCCGATGCTCGCGCCTACGATTACGGGCTTGCCCGCGAGTAAGATCGGCTCCCGCAGAATGCGGATCAGCGACTCCGCAACGAGTTCGGCGTCTTCGCGGCTCGATGGTTCTTCAAGGACGATGGAAAACTCGTCACCGCCGGTACGTGCCACTGTATCGGAGCGGCGCACTCGGCGAAGGAGCAGTGCCGCGATCTGTTGCAACAGCAGGTCGCCGACGTGGTGACCGTGATTGTCGTTGATCGCCTTGAAACCATCCAGATCCACCTGCATCAGAGCAAGCGAGGTTCCTGAGCGGCGTGCGCGCTCCACGGCATTACCAAGCCGGTCCTGAAAGAGCCGGCGGTTCGCCAATGCGGTCAGGTCATCATGCAGTGCCAGGTACTGCGATCGCTCAATTTGCTTTTCCAGCATCAGCAGGAGCATACCGATGGCGACAACATACTTCGGCAGATTCCAAATTTCATCTTCGACCTTCAGATTTGGCAGGTAGTGCTCAACCAGCGGTGCGGCGACAAAGACCATGGACCATGCAAAAAATCCGCATACGGTGATAGCGGAGCCTGTCGTACTGATTTTGTGCGTGTACCAGAAGTAGAGGCAGCAACTGAAGAAGACGACGAAGAGTATTGCGTTGACACAGAGATCGAGATTGCCGTGAGACTGGCGCCGCAATACGAGGAGCTCCGCTCCCAACGCGAATTGAAGTCCCACGGTAAGCCACCGCAGGGCGTGCTGCGAGTAGCGCAGGTAATAAATAGCTACTGTCAGAGGAGCTAAACCGATTGCGATTGCCGCAGCGTCCAGCAGCCAGTTGGGAACGGATACTGGAAGCACCGCAAGGATGCAATAGAAAGACATCGACCCCGCTGTCACTATCGCGAGCCGGCGGTTGTTGACACGGGTTTCCGAAGGAACGGTCGCCCACATAAAGCAAACGCCCGCAACGATAAGTGTTACCAAGCCAAATCCCAGGCTCACCAGGCCGGCCGCGCCACGAAGACCCGCGAACAGGAATGCCAGAAAGTGAATCACGATCAGGAGCCAGCCAGCCAGCCAAAGCTGGTGCTGGGCAGTCCGATGCCTGTGCGAGATGGAAAAGAAGGCGGAGGCCAGGGAGGCGATTGCCAAGATATCGGGAATTTTCGACCAATCCATAAGGCCCCTTCCTGGTGGATTCAATGATGGTCAGCGAACCTGCAAACTCAACCATTTCCTGGTTAGCTCTATCGGCACAATCAGCCGGGGGTGATCGCTCGCTCAAGGGGCCTTGGTCCCACGAAGGCCTTTACCTCTCCAATCTTTCAAGCATCGCCCATTAGAACGAAAATTCAGATCACGCATTGGTGTTAGGTGGAAAACTTTCGATGAACAATTGCGCTGTTTTACTTGAAGGTAAAAGAGATGCACATTCGTTGATGGGCCAGATTTCATGTGCGTCACAGGGATTTCCCATCTGCTTTGAGTTTCGTGGACGGGTGCTACCGCGCTGATTCATCGAGCGCGGAGCCGGATTTCGGGTACACTCAAGTCGATGAGCGCGAGCCTGTACATCGTGGTGGAGGGCGACGACCCCGGCTTCGATATTTTCGTAAACGGCCACGCCTTGGCTCGGAACGAAGACGGACTTGAGCGGCTCGCCGACCGGCTGAGCGTGCAGCCACTGCTGGAGTTTTTCTCGGCCGACCGGAATTCGATGGCGCTTTTGCTGGACCAGGGAGCGGGCGATCCAGGGTGGACCACTCATCTGCCGCAGCCTCAGTGGTACTCCCCGGACGACGGACTGCGCACAATAAGAGCGCTGCTGGATTTTCTGGCCATTTCGCCCGCTGCGCTGGGCTCTGAGACGGAATTCATCGTCCGCGAACTCAAGGAGTATGAAACGGTATTGCGCAAAACCGCAGTGCGGCATCTGCGCTGGCATCTTGCAGTGAGCTGGCGTTAGCTTATCGATGCAGCCAGACGATCAGATGGCCGCAACCGGCTCTTCCTTACGCGCGAAGACATTTCCCATGCGACGAATTTGTGCTCCGACTCCGCGCAGCTTTTCTTCGATGCGTTCATAGCCGCGATCCATGTGATAAACGCGATCGAGAATCGATTCGCCATCAGCCACCAGCGCAGCCAGAACGAGCGACGCCGAAGCACGCAGATCCGAGCACATGACGGCAGCGGCGGAAAGATGCGTTCCTCCGCGAACCGTTGCCGTGCGGCCATCGACAGCTATGTTCGCGCCCATGCGAACAAGTTCCTGCACGTGCATGAAGCGGTTCTCGAAGATGTTCTCCTGGATTTGCGAAGTTCCCTCGGCCTGCGTCGCCAGAGCCATATACTGCGCTTGCATGTCGGTCGGGAAGCCGGGATATTCCTGGGTGGATATATCGGCGGCCTTGAGCGCTCCGTCGGCACGTACGCGGATGGAGTCGTGGCCGAGCACATCGACACGCGCGCCGCACTCCTGCAGCTTGCCCATCACTGCTCCCACATGCGACGGATTGCAGTTGGCCACGATCAGATCACCCCTGGTAATGGCGCCGGCAACGAGGAACGTGCCGACTTCAATGCGGTCGGGGTTGATTCGATGCTGCGCTCCGTGCAGTTTGCCCACTCCCTTGACACGAATAGTTGAGGTTCCGGCACCTTCGATCTGTGCTCCCATGGCTGTAAGCAAAGCCGCCAGATCGGTGACCTCGGGCTCCATCGCACAATTTTCCATCAGCGTCTCGCCGTCGGCGAGCACCGCCGCCATCAACAGGTCTTCTGTGCCAGTGACGGTGATCTTGTCGAAAACAATGTGCGCGCCCTTGAGCCGCGATGCGCGTGCTTCCAGGTAACCGTGTTCTTGAACGATCTCCGCGCCCATCTTTTCCAGACCCTTCAGATGCAGGTCGATGGGCCGGCCGCCGATAGCGCATCCGCCGGGCATTGCTACGCGAGCCATGCCGCAGCGGGCCAGCAGCGGACCGAGCACCAGCGCGCTGGCGCGCATGGTCTTGACGATCTCGTATTTGGCCACTGGGTCGGAAAGATTCCGGCAACTGATGGTCGTGCGATGCTGCGCCCGTCCGTAGCCAAGCTCGACCTCCGCACCCATCGAGGCGAGCAGCTTGCGCTCTGTTTCGATGTCCTGTACCTGCGGGATATTTTCGAGAATGACCTTGTCTTCGGTAAGAATAGCCGCGGCCATGCAGGGAAGAGCGGAGTTTTTCGCTCCGGAAACGCGAATGGTGCCTACCAGCGGATTGCCACCGCGGACGACGAATTTATCCATGAAATTGCCGACTCCTGAGATGTCAGTATAGATTCCGCGGCGTCGAGGCAGGTGCTACCTAAATGGCGCGGAATCTGAGGCGGCAATATGGAGGGCTAAAGCTCGAGAACCGTGTCCTCAATCGCGAGGCGAACGTTGCCGTCCGACTTTGCCAATCGGCGCACGGCCTCTGGCTTGTCGACCTTGGCCTTGAGCATCACCAGCGCAACCGGAACGCTGCGACCTGCGCTCTTGATGGTATTCACCGCAGTCTCGCGGTCGATGTCACAGGCCCGCATCAGGATGCGGATGCCGCGCTCGACCAGCTTCGAATTCTGCATGTGCACGTTCACCATCAGGTTTTCGTACACATAGCCAAGCCGCGTCATGGCGCCCGTGGTGATCATGTTGAGAACCATCTTCTGGGCGGTGCCGGCTTTCATGCGCGTCGAGCCGGAAACTACTTCAGGGCCAACCTCGGCCACGATGGCGATATCGGCCGCGGCTGCAAGAGCAGTGTCGTAGTTGCAGGTAACGGCGGCAGTTTTTGCGCCGCGAGCCCGCGCGTAGGCCACGGCTGCCACTACATAAGGTGTGCGGCCTGAAGCCGAAAGCCCGATGATGATGTCTTTGCGGGTAGGGCGGCGGCGGGCAATATCGCGCTGGCCGAGTTCTTCCGAATCTTCGTTGACTTCAACGGCTGAGGCGAGCGCCTTGGGACCGCCGGCCATGATGTATTGCACCTGTCCGGGAGCGGTCGAGTAGGTGGGGGGACATTCCGAGGCGTCGAGAGCTGCAATACGGCCACTCGATCCCGCGCCAACGTAAATGAGCCGGCCGCCGTCACGAAGGCTGCGCGCTACCTGGTCGATCACCTGGGCGATTTCTGGCAGCGCTTTCTTGACGGCTGCGGCGATCTTGGCGTCTTCGTGGTTGATGATTCGCGCGATTTCGAGAGCGGACTTGGTATCCAGCCCCTGGGAGGCTTCGTTCTGGCTCTCGGTGGTAAGGCGTTGAAGCAGCGCCGCGTTATCTTTTTTAGGCTTTTCTGTCGTCGCTGGCGCTTCAGTCATGATCGTGCTTGTGGGCATCTTCGTGTTGGTCCCTGGCTATCCCGATTGTAGTCCTACTGTTTGGTTTCAGAATGTGCGATTTGTCACGCTTTTGGGGGATGGTAGTTTTATCGTCACTCCACGGCTCATCCTATGTAATTTTCTCAAAGTTTCTGTGCTCATAGAGCTTCTCTGACCGCATCGTGGAAAGCCGGTCTGACCGTCCGGATGAACTGGGACTCTCGGCTGGGCCATGTGCGGTTGGTGAGCAGCGTCACAGCGACGCCTGCATCCCGGTCGATCCATAAAGAGCAGCCGGAATAGCCAAGATGCCCTATGGAATTTCGCGAAAAATGCGTTCCTGAAGACGACTCCGACGACGGCATATCCCAACCGAGCGCTCGCGAAGACCCCTCAGGCGGCTGGCTCCGCGCAAACGCTTCCACGGTTGCCGGATGGAAGAACGAAACCGCGCCGGGATCGAGGATGGCCTGTGCAAAACGAAGCAGGTCCGGGACATTGCTGAAAAGTCCCGCGTGCCCCGCACCGCCGCCAAGCAGGTATGCGTGTTCATCCTGCACCTCGCCCTGAATCCGGCGATGACGAAAAGAAGTATCGACCTCGGTCGGTGGAATCTCCGAACGGTCGGACAAAGGTGGCGTAAATAGCGAGTCGGACATTTTCAGCGGGACAAAAACATGCTGGGTGGACCACGATGCGAGATCCTGGCGCAGGATTGTCTCCAAAGCCTTGCCGAGCAGAATGAAGCCGGGATCGGAGTATTCCGCGCGCTCGCCAGGCTCGGCCTCAATGGGCAGCATGAGACACTCCCGCAGCAGAGATTGTGCTGACGTTGCTGTCTTAAACATAGGCACGTATCCAGGAAGGCCGGAGTTGTGCGCCAGCAGATGCCGGATTGTCACTTTGCGGGCCCGCGCCGTCGAATCCCTGCCGATGATGAAGCCAGGGAGTATTTCCCCCAGAGGCGTATCCAGATTCAGACGGCCTGATTGATACAGCAGCATCGCGATTGAGGTCGTCGCCACGGCTTTAGTGATGCTTGCGACGTCATATATGGTGTTGGGCGTCACTTGGTGGGCGTCTTCATCTTCGTCCCAATACGTGAAGTGCCCAAGCGCATCGAGCAGAACGACCTCTCCCCGCTGCATTACACCAAAAGCGCAACCAGGAAAGACGCGCTCCTCGATGGCTTTCCGAAGCACCGCATAGACCTGGACAAATGAACCGTGCGGACCGCCGCCGGGGAATTCAGGTTTCGGCTCAGATGTCACGGTTGCTCTCCCTCGTGACTCGCATCCTATCGCGAAATCATCTACGCCGTGCCGAGGTGTGGAATTTTTGTTTGGCGAGTTCTACAGGGGCTATCCTGAAGTATCCGGTCGACGTCTATTTCAAGAGCTCAGATTGCAGTGTGGATGGAGGGCAGCGTGGCGGAATTGCGGCGAATCGCGTTGACGGCAGTTCTTTGCGGAGCGGCCGCAGTCTGCGCAGCTCAGTTACCGGCGGCGGATGCGGCGCAAGCCGGAAGCCAGGCCGCGACTCCACAGGCCTCGGCTGTTGAGAGCAGCCCACAGGCTGCTTCTTTGTCCGCGCCAGCCGCCCCTGCTCCGACCTATGAAGTTCCGGCTGGCACTAAGGTGCTGCTGCAGTTGAAGAGCGGCGTCAATTCCAAATCGGCCAAGCCCGGTGACGGCGTGTATCTGACCTCCGCATTTCCTGTCGTCGTCGGCAACCATGTCTTGATTCCCGCCGGGGTGTACGTCCAGGGAGTGGTAGACCGCGTCGTCCGCGCAGGCCGCATCAAGGGCAGGTCTCAGCTCGATATGCACTTCACTTCGATGATTTTCCCCAACGGTACGGTGGTTGAAATCCCCGGGGGCGTGAACAGCCTGCCGGGCGCCAAGCACCAGACCGTGAAAAATGACGGTGAGGGAACCATCGTGCAGGATGCAGGCAAGGGAAGAAACGCAGGTGAGACGGCCAAGATCGCTCTCCCGACCGGCGCGACCGTCGGAACGATTGGCGGGGCGGTTGCCGGACATCCGATCTCGGGCGGACTGATCGGCTTGGCCGCAGGTGCAGCGACCGTAGGCGTTGTCTCGCTCTTTACCCGCGGCGCCGACGTAGAAATACCCAGCGGAAGCCAGGTGGAGATGATCTTCCAGCGGCCCCTTTTGTTGCAGGCGGAGAACTTATCCGCAACCTCAGGAACACCCGGCGCGGCAACGTCTTTGGTTTCCTCGCCCAATCAGCCGAAGCCTCTTGCCAAGCCCATATTGGACAAGACGCCGCTGCTTTGTCCTCCCGGCAGTCTAGGCTGCGAGTAAATAAGCGAGTAAACTGAGAACAATGGAAAGGGAACTGACGCCGCTGGAAGACGATACATTGCAAACGCAGCAGGTGCCTTCCTCTACCCCGTTAAGTGCTGAAAATTCATCACCCGCACACCTAAAGGTTCCCGGATGGAAACTCTGGGTAAGGGATTTGTTCTTTGCGGCGCTTGCCTCTGTCCTGATCATTACCTTTCTGTATCAACCGGTTCGGGTAGAAGGCACCAGCATGCTGCCGCGACTGGTCGATCAGGACCGCCTCTTCATTAACAAGTTTGTCTATCACTTCACCGCGATCGAACGCAGCGACGTTGTGGTCTTTCACTATCCGCGCGATCCCAGCAAAAGCTACATCAAGCGCGTGATCGCTGTTCCAGGCGACCATCTCCGCATCGATGACGGACAGGTCTTCGTAAACGGCAAAGCCATCAAGGAGCCATACGTTCCTTCTGCGTATCGAGACGACAGGTCGATGCAGGCGACGGTGATTTCTCCAAACGAGTATTTTGTCATGGGCGACCACCGCTCGATTTCCTCGGATAGCCGCGAATTCGGCCCCGTAAAACGCGACCTGATCTACGGCAAAGCCGAGTTCGTGTACTGGCCGAGACAGGACGTCGGAGTAGTGCACTAAACTGCCCGTTGTGATCGCTATAACCCTGAAAATCAATCAAGAAGCGGGCAGTTAGCAGCCTTTTTCAGCCATATTGCGCAAACGATTGCGCTAGATGTACGTCGCATGCTACAGTTGCGGGCCTGAGGGAATTCCCGTTCATGACAACCGCAACTCTCACTGCGCCAGGCAACGCGGCCAGTTCAACTGTGCCGCAGTCCCGGCGTCTCGTCTCGGTGGACGTCTTCCGCGGTCTGCTCGTAGCGGGTATGGTTCTGGTGACGAACGCCGGATCGTGGGACCACGTTTACCGGCCGCTGAAGCACGCAGACTGGAACGGCTCAACTACGACGAACAGGATCTTCCCCTCATTTCTGTTTTTGGCCGGCGTCCCAATGACCTTCTCCTTCGCGTCCAGGGCGGCGCGCGGGGCGACGCGGATTCAGTTAGCTGCGCATGTCGCGTGGCGCAGCCTGCTGCTGATCCTTATCGGCCTTTTTCTCAATGGCTTTCCGCTCTTCGACTGGCGCAAACTGCGCATCCCTGATGCGCCGCAGCGACGCTCGATCAACAAAACGAGTGCGCCTCGAACCTTCTCGGAAATGCGCGGAAAAACCTGTTAGAATCGATTGAATCCACTCCTCGGAGACGCGATGCAAGCGACTCTTGCGCTCGAAGACGGGCGCATTTTTCTGGGCGAAGGATACGGAGCACCGGGAGAAGCCCTGGGCGAAGTGGTCTTCAATACCTCCTTAACCGGTTATCAGGAAATTGCGACTGACCCCTCCTATGCGGGTCAGATCGTAGTGCTTACCAATCCTCAAATCGGCAACTACGGCACCAATCAGGCAGATAACGAGGCCGCCAAGCCCTACATCGAGGGCTTGATCGTGCGCGAGTTTTCGTCTGTCAGCTCCAACTGGCGCTCGGAGCAGGTGACCGACGAGTACATGGAGCGCTATCAGGTTCCGGTGCTGGCCGAGATCGACACGCGCGCTCTTGTTCGGCATCTGCGCAACAACGGCGTGATGCGCGGAGTCATTTCCACGGCCGAGACAGATCCGGAAAAGCTCATCGCCAAGGCGCGGTCGATTCGCAAGATGGACGGCACCGATCTGGCCAGGGTGGTCTCGACAAAGACGCAATTCACCTTCGATGAGAGCGACGCGAATAACCAGAGTGGCGACCCGTTACTTTCGGGCTGTGACCCGGGCAATTCCGGCAGGAAGCTTCATGTGGTGGCTTACGATTTCGGCATCAAGCGAAACATTCTGCGTATGTTGACCCGCGAAGGCTGCCGCGTCACCGTTGTTCCCGCGGAAACGCGCGCCGATGAAGTGATGTCGCTCAAGCCGGACGGTGTTTTCCTGTCGAACGGTCCCGGTGATCCGGAGCCTGTCGACTACGCCGTTAAGGCGATTCGCGAGATGATGGGCCGCACTCCGATCTTCGGCATCTGCCTCGGGCATCAACTCACCGGACTGGCGCTGGGCGGCAAGACCTACAAGCTCAAGTTCGGCCATCACGGCGGCAACCACCCGGTGAAGAACAATGTCACCGGCAAGGTCGAGATCACGGCGCACAATCACAACTTTGCCGTCGATCCGGATACGATCAACGCCAACGAGGTTGATCTCACGCACGTAGATCTGAACGACAACACGCTGGAAGGTCTGCGGCATAAGACGCTGCCCCTCTTCACCGTGCAGTATCATCCCGAAGCCGCACCGGGCCCACATGATTCGCACTATCTCTTCCGCGACTTCCGCAAAATGATGGAGGAGTGGAAGGGATGACGTACGCCGCGAGCGAGAACATCGGCGTTTCCAGACAGCGGGGCTATTGGCTCCGCTGTTTTTTGGGCCATGCTGGAACGAAAGCAAATCAAGGATATAGGCTTCGGTCCGCAACCCCGTTGGCTCAAGCATGTTTTGAAAGGCCACGACTTTAGTTCTGGACCGAACGCCATCGGGTGAAGGGTACGGGCTTTAGCCCGTACATCAAATCGGTCATGAGAATGGGGCTTTAGCCCCGGAGGGAGATAAATGCGACCAACTCGCGAGCAATATCCGAGTAATCGGTACTCGTATTTCGTCTCTACTCAGACCTGGGCGCGAAGGAGACTCTTCTCATCTGAACGGTGGGCTGATCTCCTGTGTCAGGTTCTTAACCATTACGGTGAGGCCAGCTATTCATTTCACGCCTTCGTTGTGATGCCCGATCATTTGCATTGCCTGATCACACCTGCGGAATCACTCGAAAAAGCCGTTCAATTGATAAAAGGTGGCTACTCATTCCGGGCGAAACGCGAATTTCAATCGCATGCCGAGATTTGGCAGTCGGGATTCACAGATCACCGTATACGGGATGAAGAGGATTGGAAGCATCGCTTGAACTACATCCGAATGAACCCGGTCGAAGCCCGGCTCGTTGAGGACTCCGCGCTCTATCCCTACATTGGTTTTCCGAATTCAGATTTTCCTCGGGGGCTCAAGCCCTTCTCATCAGAGCTTGAGGATTGTACGGGCTGAAGCCCGTACCCTTCACCCGAAACGCGCTCAGATTTAAGTCAGGAATATAGAACAAGATGCCACGAAGAAATGACATCCAGAAGATACTTGTGATCGGCTCGGGGCCGATCGTGATTGGCCAGTCCGCCGAGTTCGACTACTCAGGCACGCAGGCCTGCAAGGCCCTCAGGCAGGACGGCTTTGAGGTGGTGCTGGTGAATTCCAACCCGGCCACCATCATGACTGATCCCGAGCTGGCCGACCGCACCTATATCGAGCCGCTCACGCTGCCCTATGTCGAAGAGATCATCCGCGTCGAGTCGGCGATGATGGAGCCTGGCTCTGGCAAGTTCGCGCTGCTGCCGACCGTTGGTGGTCAGACCGCGCTCAATCTCGCCGTTGATCTTTCCGATGCCGGCATCCTCGACAAATACGGCGTGGAGATGATCGGCGCCAAACTCGAGGCCATCAAGAAGGCTGAAGACCGTCTGCTCTTCAAAGACGCGATGGTGCGCATCGGCCTTGAAGTTTCGAAGTCGATCCTCGCTAACAACCTTCGCGACGGCATGGACTTCGCCCAGAAGATCGGTTTCCCGATCCTCATCCGACCCAGCTTTACCCTCGGCGGCTCGGGCGGCGGCATCGCCTACAACCGTGAAGAGCTGATGGAAATTCTCTCCAACGGTTTGAGCCTTTCGCCGGTGCATGAGTGCCTGATCGAAGAGTCCGTGCTCGGGTGGAAGGAGTACGAGCTCGAGGTCATGCGCGATCTCGCAGACAACGTCATCATCGTATGCTCCATCGAGAACTTCGACGCCATGGGCGTGCACACCGGTGACTCCATCACCGTCGCCCCTGCGCAGACTCTGACGGATCGCGAATACCAGAAAATGCGCGATGCGGCGATCGCTGTGATGCGCGAAATCGGCGTCGAGACGGGCGGTTCCAATGTGCAGTTTGCTGTGAACCCGGCCAATGGCCGCATGACCGTCATCGAAATGAATCCGCGCGTCTCGCGCTCGTCGGCACTGGCATCAAAGGCTACGGGCTTTCCGATTGCCAAGATCGCGGCCAAGCTCGCCGTAGGCTATACGCTCGACGAGATTCCCAACGACATCACGCGTATGACCCCCGCATGCTTTGAGCCGACGATTGACTACGTCGTCACCAAGATCCCCAAGTGGCAGTTCGAGAAGTTTCCGGGCGCGGACGACACGCTCGGCCCGCAGATGAAGTCTGTTGGTGAAGTGATGGCCATTGGCCGTACCTTCAAAGAGTCACTGATGAAGGCATTGCGCTCGCTTGAAACAGGCAAGAAGACGGGCAGCGAAGAGCTGAATCCGCGCCGCCTGACCCAGCGTTTGGTCACGCCGCAGCCTGAGCGCCTCAACTATATCCGCTTCGCCTTTGACCGCGGCCTGAGCGTGCGTGAAGTGGCTCGTTACACTGGCATGGACCCATGGTTCCTCTACCAGGTCCGTGAGATTGTCGAGTCGCAGCGCAGCATCTCAACGCTGAGTCCTGAAACCGTTTTGGCCTCGGATCTGCGACGCTGGAAGCGCCACGGCCTGAGCGATGAGCGCATTGCAACAGAATGGCATCTGGAGGGCCACGACGGTATCGCCCAGGTGCGGGAACTGCGCTATGCGCACGGCATCCGGCCGGTATTCAAGCTGGTGGATACCTGCGCCGCCGAGTTCGAATCGCACACACCGTACTTCTACTCCACATACGACGAAGAGGATGAAGCGCCTCCGACATCGACCCGCAAGATCATCATCCTGGGCAGCGGTCCCAACCGCATCGGGCAGGGAATCGAGTTCGATTACTGCTGCTGCCACGCGGCCTTTGCGCTCAAGGAAGACGGCTACGAGACCATCATGGTCAATTGCAATCCCGAGACCGTCTCCACCGACTACGACACCAGCGATCGCCTCTACTTTGAGCCGCTCACGCTCGAAGACGTGCTCGCCATTTATGAGCATGAGGCCCAGTCCGGCGCAGAAATCGGCATGATCGTGCAGTTTGGCGGACAGACTCCGCTCAACCTCGCGCAGCGTCTGCGCAAAGCTGGCGTGCCCATCATTGGCACCTCGCCCGAGTCGATCGACCTGGCCGAAGACCGCAAGCGCTTCGGCAAGCTGCTTGAAGATTTGCAGATTCCGCAGCCTGCCGGCGGCACCTCCACGTCTGTCGAAGAGGCGCTGGCAGTTGCCGACCGCATCGGGTACCCGGTGCTCGTGCGCCCGTCGTATGTGCTCGGCGGCCGCGCCATGGTCATCGCCTACAACGCTGCCGAAGTCGCGCATTACATGCGCACCGCAGTCGAGTATTCCTCTGACCGCCCGGTGCTCGTGGATCACTTCCTTGAATCCGCTGTCGAAGTCGACGTTGATGCGCTCTGCGATTCAGAAGACGTGCTCATCGCAGCCATCATGCAGCACATCGAAGAGGCCGGCATTCACTCCGGCGACTCATCCTGCGTGCTGCCCCCGGTCGATATCCGTCCCGAGACGCTCGACATCATCCGCGCCTACACGCGCAAGCTGGCGATGGCGCTCAAGGTCGTTGGTCTTGTCAACCTGCAGTTTGCGATCCAGCGCGATGCCAACGGCGACGATCAGGTCTTCGTGATCGAAGTCAACCCGCGCGCCTCGCGCACTGTTCCTTACGTTTCGAAGGCGACGGGCGTGCCGCTGGCCAAGATCGCTTCACGTCTTATGACGGGCCGGAAGCTGCGCGATTTTCTGCCCGAACAGGTTGAGAATCGCCAGGACCTCGATCCTGGACCGCACTTCTACGTCAAGTCGCCGGTCTTTCCGTGGAACAAATTCCCCGGCGCCGACACCGTGCTCAGCCCTGAGATGAAGTCCACCGGCGAAGTGATGGGCGTGGCCGACAACTTTGGCGAGGCTTTCGCCAAGGCGCAGCTCTCGGCCGGCCAGGTGCTTCCGCTCAGCGGCACCGTCTTCATGAGCGTGAATGATCCGGACAAGGCTGCTGCGGCCGTTCTTGCGAAGCGCTACGTCGAACTCGGCTTCCACCTCGTCGCCACCGAGGGCACCGCGCGGGAGTTGGAAAAACTAGGCCTTACCGTAGAGCGCGTCTTCAAGGTCAAAGAAGGCCGTCCGAACGTTGTCGACCTCATCAAGAGCGAGCGCATTCAGCTCATCGTAAACACACCGCGCGGCCAGGACACCATCTTCGATGAAAAAGCACTTCGTCGAGCAGCCGTGCTGGCACGTATCCCTACGATCACAACCGTTGCCGCTGCAATAGCTGCGGCCGAGGGAATAGCAGCCATGCAGCGGCAAAAGATTTCGGTGGTCTCGCTGCAGCAACTACATCCGGTGCCGGCGTAGGCCTTTGCCTACGCCCCTGTCTTCTTGAGCGCCATGCCCGTCAGGGCATTGACCGTCCGGATACCGCGTTTCTTCATCCCGAATGCCATCTACAATGGAACCATGCTCCTCGAAGGCCTCTTCGCTCCTGTGACAACGCCGTTCTATCCGGATGAGCGTATCTATTTCAAAAAGCTGGAATTCAATGTGTCCCGGCTCTCGCTCACCGCACTGTCAGGGTTGGTTGTGCTGGGTTCGACCGGCGAAGCGGTTGCACTCGACGATGCCGAAACCCGCGAGGTCCTGAAGGTAGCCGCCCGCGCAGCGGCCGATGAGAAAGTGCTGATCGCCGGTATTGGCCGCGAGAGCGTGAAGGCCACGGTAGAGCTTGCAGTGCATGCGGCGAGCCATGGCTACGATGCCGTTCTGGTGCGCAACCCCTGCTACTACCGCCCGCAGCTCACTCCTGAAGTATTGCTTCACTACTTCCGTACTGTGGCCGATCATTCACCACTTCCGGTGATCCTGTACTCGATTCCCAAGTTCACCCAGGCTGAGATTCCGGTGGAGGTAGTCGCGGAACTGGCAAACCACGCCAACATTATCGGTTTGAAGGAATCCAGCGGAAACGTCGAGCGCGTGCGCAAGGTTGTCGAAGCCACGCAGGCTGCGCCAAAGCGTACGATCGCAGTGACCCCGGTCTTTGAAGCGGTCACGGGCCGGATGCTCGCGCCCCGGGCGATGCCGTTGAACTTCATCCCTGCCGACGGTTTGATCGGCGGAACGGAGCTCGCGGTGGCTCTAACGATTGCGTCTCCTCCGCCTGCGATCCGAACGCGTACCAAGGAGGTTGGATTCCAGGTGTTGGTGGGTTCGACTTCTACGTTGAAAGAGTCGCTGGACCTTGGCGTCAGCGGAGCTATCCTTGCCTTTGCTACCTGCGCGCCGCAGGCCTGCCAGGAGATCTACACCGCGTGGAAAGACCACGACCACGCACTCGCCGCAGAAAAGCAGCGGCACGTTGCCGAAGCCGGCAACGTGGTCGGTGGAGAGCTGGGAATCGCCGGCATCAAGTACGCCTGCGACTTCAACGGCTACTACGGCGGCAAGCCCCGCAGCCCGCTGTTGCCTCTGGACGCGGCAACCAGAGCGCGGGTAGAAAGCCTGCTGGCTCAGATTCGCCACTAAGGCAGCGCTTATTGGCGTTCAGATTAACCACAATCTGAGACCGGTCTTTTGTAACTTACGAGAATGGGAAATGTATCCATTTGAGCCGTAATCATTTGGGTCCCCAAAGCGACATCTGTATCTCTAAGTGACTATAATTGCTTGCTGAAGAGAGAGTTTTGTCTTTCTGGACATTTCAATCGAAGGGATTCCCGCCACATGGCGATAGGAGACCTGGCTCTGGGTCACGAACAGAGCGAAGCGGCGCTGCCAAGCGCTGCGAGACGTGTAGTAAATGACTTCAGCATCGTAGTCGCAACGGTCAACGGGTCCGGTTCGCAATCGGCCAATAGCGTACTGCTGAAGAGCATTTTTGGAATGGGTGTTCCCGTTAGCGGAAAAAATCTGTTCCCCTCCAACATTGCCGGACTACCCACCTGGTTCACCATCCGCGCCAGCAAAGACGGATACGTCGCACGCCGCAAGGAAATCGATCTGCTGGTTGCGCTGAATCCGGAGACTGCCAAGGACGACATCCTCGCGCTGCCTGCTGGAGCAGTCGCTATTTACGAAGAGAATCAAAACCTCAAGCAGTACCGCGATGATGTGACCTGCTATCCGGTTCCATTCGATAAGATCACCGCGCAAGTCTGCCCAGAGGCCAAGCTGCGCAAGCTTGTGAAGAATATGGTCTTCGTGGGCGTCGTGGCACAGATGCTCGGCATTGACATGAACAGTGTCGAGGCAGCCCTCAAGAAGCAGTTTGCCAAAAAGCAGAAGGCGATGGAGCTCAACTTTGGCGCAGTCAAGGCTGGCGCGGCCTATTTCGCGGAGAACCTGACCAAGCATGATCCATACGTCATCGAGCACATGAACGCCACTGCCGGCAAGATCATCATCGACGGCAACGCGGCATGCGGTCTCGGTGCGGTCTTCGCCGGCGTCACGGTCGTTGCATGGTATCCAATCACCCCATCGACTTCGCTGATTGAGGCGACTGCCGAATATCTCAAGAGATTCCGCATCACCGAAGAAGGCAAGGCGACCTTCGCAGTTGTTCAGGCGGAAGACGAACTCGCCGCCATCGGTATGGTGCTCGGCGCAGGCTGGGCTGGCGCGCGTTCCATGACTTCTACCTCAGGGCCTGGCATCTCGCTCATGGCTGAGTTCGCTGGTCTTGGCTACTTCGCTGAGATTCCCGGCGTCATCTTTGACGTGCAGCGCACGGGCCCCTCGACAGGGATGCCGACGCGCACCTCGCAGGCCGATCTTCTCTCCACCGCAGTCCTGTCGCACGGCGACACGAAACATGTGATCTTGCTTCCCGGGTCGGTGAAGGAGTGCTTCGAGTTTGGTTATGAAGCCTTCAATCTTGCCGAGCGTCTGCAGACGCCGGTATTCGTGCTCACCGATCTAGATCTGGGCATGAACAACTGGATGTCGGAGCCCTTCGAGTATCCAACGAAGCCCATCGATCGCGGCAAGGTACTGTCTGCCGAAGATCTCAACCGGCTTGGCGGTTTTGCACGTTATGCCGATGTGGATGGCGATGCCATCGGCTGGCGCACACTGCCAGGCACCGATCATCCCAAGGCTGCTTACTTCACTCGTGGCTCGGGGCACAACTCCACGAGCGCTTACACCGAGAAGCCTGATGAATACGTCGAGCTCATGGATCGGCTGTCGCGCAAGTTCGATACCGCGCGAACATTGGTTCCCAGGCCTTCGATCGTGAAAGATGGCACGTCGAAGATCGGCATCATCGCTTACGGCTCCTCGGACTTCGCGATTACCGAATCTCTGGATGAAATGAAGAAGGATCGCGATCTCGATGTCGATTATCTCCGCGTGCGCGCCTATCCCTTCACGGATGAGATTCACGAATTCGTCGCCTCGCACGATCGCATCTACGTCGTGGAGCAGGATCGCGATGCGCAGCTTGCCAGCTTGCTGAAGCTTGATCTGGCTGCAAGCGAAGCTACCAAGTTCCGCAGCATTCTTCACTTCAACGGATTGCCGATTGACGCCAGCTCCGTCACCACGGAACTGATCGCACAGGAGGGCCTCTAGGTCATGGCTACAGCAACTGCAACACCGCCTCCGGCGCCCAAGGTCAATCGCATTGGTTTGCCGGTCATCGAATACCGCGGCGGCAAGACCACGCTTTGCGCCGGCTGCGGGCACAACGCCATCTCCGAACGCATCATCGATGCGATGTATGAGATGGGCGTCCAGCCTGAGCGCGTGATGAAGCTTTCTGGTATCGGCTGTTCTTCCAAAAGCCCTGCCTACTTCATGAACCGCGCGCACAGCTTCAACAGCGTGCACGGACGCATGCCGTCGGTAGCAACCGGCTCGATCCTCGCCAATCACACGATGCTCGCGCTCGGCGTCTCCGGCGACGGCGATACGGCATCGATCGGCATGGGCCAGTTCGTTCACCTGCTGCGCCGCAATCTTCCCATGATCTACATCATTGAAGACAACGGCGTGTACGGCCTCACCAAGGGCCAGTTCTCAGCGACGGCCGACATTGGCTCCAAGTTGAAGACCGGCGTGATTAACGATCTGCCGCCGATCGACACCTGCTCGCTCGCCATCCAGCTTGGCGCTACCTTCGTTGGCCGCTCCTTCTCGGGCGACAAGAAGCAGCTTCTGGCCATGCTCAAGGCCGCCATTGCGCACAAGGGCACCGTGATGCTCGATGTCATCAGCCCTTGTGTTACCTTCAACGATCATGAAGGGTCGACCAAGAGCTACAAGTTCATGCAGGAGCATGACGAACCGATCAACGAACTGGGCTTTGTGCCAAGTTTCGAAGATATCAACGTCGAGTACGATCCCGGCACAACGACCGACGTGAAGCTCCACGATGGTTCGAGCCTGCGTCTGCGCAAGCTGCGTGAAGACTACGACCCGACCAGCAAAATTGGAGCGGTCAAGGCCCTCATGGAAGCACATGAAGGCGGTGAAGTGCTCACTGGGGTCTTCTATGTCGATCCCCAGAAGCCGAGCTTCATTGATCTGCTTAATCTGGTGGATGAACCGCTCGGCTCGCTGCCTGAGTCAGTGATCCGGCCAACGAAGGAAGCGCTCGACAAGGTAATGGCCAGCCTGCAGTAAAAAGGTTCGAGGCAATGCAAAAGGAGCTCCGTGCGGAGCTCCTTTCGCATTTGCTGTCCTTATATCGAGAACCAGGCCAGGGTAATTCTCAATCGCATGCAGACGCGAATCTATGTGGCTACCACTAGCTCGGCCGGGGATTGATGCGCACGCCCATTGCATTGAGCTTGCTGCGCGCCTGAGAAGCTTCCGGGGTCTGCGGGTAGCGCTGAATCAACGACCGCAACTCGTGAATGCCCTGATCACGCTGGCCAATCTGCAAGAGCGACTCGCCCTTGCGAAGCTGCGCAGCAGGTGCCTTCGGGCTGCCGGCAAAGTTCTCAAGGACCCCGTTATAGGCCTTGATGGCGTCGCGATACTTCTGTTGCCGGTACGAGATTTCGCCAAGATAAAACTGAGCATTTCCAGCCAGCGGATCGTTCGGATAGTAGTGGATGATGTCGCCAAACTCGCCTGCAGCCACGTCATACCGTGCTGCGTTATAGTCGCGCAGGCCGCTCTGGTAGCTATCCTGCAGCGGCGGAGCCTGATCTTGCGGCTGCTGAGGCACTTGAGGTGCGCCGCCGTTGTCTCCAGTTCCAGGCTGGCTCTGCTGCCCGGGCGTTCCCGGCTGCTGCTGTGTGCCCTGCTGCCCCGGCTGAGCACCGGCTGGATTGGCCCCTGCGGCCGACTGCGCCTGCATCGTCTGCAATTGCGACTGCATGTCCTGCAGCTCCTTGTCGAGCTTGCCCATGCGAGTCTTCAGCTCGTCGATCGAGTCATTCAGAGACTGCACCTGGCCCGAAACACCGTCGAGCTTGCCGCTGTTTGCCTCCGACTGCGCATTCATCTTCTGCTGCATCGAGTTCACCGCCGCAGTCATCTGGTTTACGCCATCCGTGCTCTGTTCCACCAGGTGCTGCAATACTCCGAAGCGCGAGTCGGCCGTGGATTGAAGCCGCTGCACCATGTCCAGGAGCTGCTGCACCTGAGTCTGCAGTTCGATGATCTCCTTCGAAGCCGCATGCGCGGGCAGGGAGGGAATCAACGTGGCGGCCATAAGCAGGGCCACATTCCGGAAACGCACGATTCGCGACAAAGAAGGACGTTGCATAAGAATCTCGCAGTCTGTTCGGTAAATGGATTGCGGCAGTGAAGGCCAGGCCTCGACTGCCGCAGTTGCAAATTACATTATCGATGATCGCGGAGCCGGTTAGCCATATCCAAAGAAACAGCTCACCGGCTTCCGGTCTTATCGATCGATGGAGAATCCAGCGCGGCGGTTCTGCTGCCAGCACTCTTCCGTGGACTCAGTGCAGAATGGCTTTTCCTTGCCGTAGCTCACCGTTCGGATACGGTCCGGAGAGACACCCGCCTGCACCAGCGCCTGCTTCGCCGAGTTTGCCCGGCTTTGGCCCAGTGTCAGGTTGTACTCGTTCGATCCGCGCTCATCGCAGTAGCCGCCGATCAGCACCTTGATGTTGGGGTTCTGCGCCAGGTATGCCGCCGACTTCGACATAGTGGCCTGCGCGTCGCCGCGAACATCATAGCTGTCGTAGTCGAAGAAGATGTCCTGCACGCTGGCCTTGAACTTTTGCTCTTCGGTCAGGTTGCCCTCGTCCATGTTATTTGGGACCGCGACCGCGTTCTGCGGCTGACCGACCGTGACGCGTGCCGTAGCATCCGCCGTGCCGCCGTCGCCGCGAGCCACGAGATGATAGCTGGTCGACTCGCTGGGTGTAACCGTCTTCACGCCGGAGCTGGGAACATCGCCAATTCCGTCGATCGAGATACTGGTTGCATCGGTCGTGCGCCAGGAGAGAACAACCTGATCGCCAGCCGTGATGGTGTTGGGTGATGCAGTCAATTGTGCGGTTGGCGTCGGACCGTTCATGCCCGGCGGCGTGGTGTTGCCTGCCGTCGATTTTTTCTTACAACCAGCAAAGCCGATAACGGCGGCGAGCAAAACCAGGCAGGTGAGAACACGGGTTCGGGAGCTCAAGTCTTTTCTCCTTATTTTTGAAGTTTCTGTTTGTTAAAGTTCCTACTTTTGTCGTTCAAAAGCCCCGGGATCGTGCGCCGGAACTAAACGTTATTTCCAGCTCCAGTTCGGCATAAAGTCCTTGCCGGAGCGAGTGAGCTGATGTTGGTCCGTGCCATCGGCCAGCATGCTCCAGAGGGAGGTGTGGCCGCCGATGGCGCGTTCAAATACGATGTGTCTGTTATCGGGTGACCAGCTCGGAAAATCGTTGCTGCCAGAATCGTGCGTCAACTGCGACCACTTCAGTGAAGCTATGTCCATCACATAAATGTCCTGACCGCCCGGTGCGCCCGGTCCGTACTTGCGATTCCACGAGAAGGTCAGGAACTGTCCATTAGGCGACCACGACGGAGAAATCGCATAGCCTCCGTCTGTCATGCGCGTAACGTTGCCGCCATCCGCATCCATGATGTAGATCTGCGGCAGTCCGGTTCGTCCGCTCACCCAGGCGATCTGAGCGCCAGTCTTTGGATTCCAGGTGGGCGAAACATCGGGTCCGCGGAATGCCGTAAGTTTGCGTGCCCCACCTCCGCTTGCGTCGCACACCCAGATCTCAGGGTCACCCGACCGCGAAGAAGAGAACGCAACCCGTCCGCCGTCCGCCGACCAGGCGGGCGAAAAATTGCTGCCTCCGGGAACGCCGCACGGAAAAGAGGCGTGTCGCCCCAGCTCCAGCGAATACATCTGGATTGCCCATCCCTCGCGTCCCAGTGAAGAGTAGGCGACGCGCGTGTTGTCGGGAGATATGCGCGGAGAAAGCGATGGGCCGCCGTGCACCACCACATGCTGGTTCTGCCCGTCGTAGTCCATCACCCAGACTTCCTTTGTTCCACCGCGGGCGCTTACGAAGTAAATCTTGGTCTCTGCGATTCCTCTCGTCCCGGTGAGCTGGGCAATAATGTCGTCGGCAAAGCGGTGCGCAATCGCGCGCGCATTATCCGTGCTGGCCGAGTCGCCATACTGTTTGCCCAGGATGGGTGGGTTGCCCGCGGTCTTTGCATCCACCAGCCAGCCGCTCACAGTGACCCTGCCGCCGCCTACATTCATTGAGCCAAAAGCCACCATCGAAGCATTCGCCGGGGCTGCGGACCACTGAGGCAGGTTGATCTCCTGCGGCGAACCCGGCGTGACCGAGGGAGCCATGCTCTTCGAAACCATGTCGAAGACACCCGAGGCACTGAGATCGCCATAAAGCGTCGCATCGAATACGTTCTTCAGCTCTGGCGTTTGCGGATCGTTGCCAACCGGCTTGAGATCGGCGGCAGCAAGACGAATCGGATTGTTATTGAGTCCGCTGCCGGCGCGCACCCAGTCCTGTGCTTGGAGTTCGGATGTGGGAATCAGGAACAGCAGTGAAGCGAGTAGAAAGCCAGGCAAAATACGAGGAAGTTTGATAAGAGGAGCAATCATCGGGAATGTTTGTCCTTCTCCTGACCTGAGCCAGGATAATCGGGCTCGGAATCGTGAGGCCGAAGGTGATACGCGCGATAGAACATGAAACAGCGATGCATCGTAGTGCGCCTCTCGCGCGAGTTTCCAAACGTTATTGATCATAGTCGCAAAAATACGAGACATTGAGATTGCCATCGCCCGGCGGCGAAGGCAGAGGTCCAAAAGTGTCAACACGCCGCGCAGCGCGCAGACATGCCTGATCCAGGGTAGGGCTGCCGCTGGAGCGGTCGAGCTTCACATCCGTCGCACTGCCGTCGCGGCGAATAACGAAAAGAATGTACGTGCGCGCGCCCACCGTGGTCCTGGTGTCGACCTCGCCGCGGTACAGGTTTTCTTTCATCTTGCGTTGAATATTGTCGACGTAATACGGATAGTTGAAGCCGCGTGCACCGCCCGATACCGCAACCTGGCCGTTGCTTGAGACTGTGCTCGGCTGCATGGCGCGTTGCATATTGTTCGCTGCCTGCTCGCCATAGGCGGCTTTATTGTTAGGCGCAGGCTGTTGATGAGCAGAACTTCGCTGATTCTGCGGAGCGACCACGGGCTTCGGCGGCGCGCTGACCTGCTGCTTCTGCTTTGCCTGCTTCTTCGGAGCCTCTATTTTGGATGGAATCGGGATCGCTTTCTCGTCCACCGTCTCTTTTGCTTTCGGTGTAGGGGGAGCGGGCGCTTCGCTGGGCTTTTCCGTAGCCAAAACATTTTCGCTTGGCGGATGTACCGTTGGCAGAGGAATTGCGCTGCTCACCAGTTGTACCTGGATCGCTCCGCCATTGTTGTTGCCGCCCCAGTTATTTTGAGGAAAGGAGCCTCGAGATAAGCGAAGCCGATGATGCCGCCGAAGAGCAGAACATGAAACAGAAGCGCATAGCCGGTGAAGCGGCCGATCGGGTCCTGTACGAACTCCCGCTCGATCTCTTCAAAGTGACTACCGACCTGTATTCCGTCGCCCATACATTTTTGATCGTGCTGGCCCGGCTTATGTTGCGCGGAATATCCGCGCGACTCCTGATTACGGATTGCTGCCGGACTTATCCAGCGGCTGCGTAACGATGCTGATGTTGGTAATGCCTGCCTGCTTTACGGCATCCATGACGGTTGCAAAGGCTCCGAAAGGCACGCGTTCGTCGGCGCGGAGATAGATCACCTGATGCGTCGGGTCTTGTCCGTTTTGGAGTAAGCGAGCGGGAAGATCGTGCACATTCACTGGCTGGTCGCCCAGGTACACCGTCTGGTCCTTCGCGATACTGACGACTACATGCGTCTGGCTGATTTCCTTCACGGTGCGCGTCTTCGGAACAGCAACCTCGATGCCTGACTGCAGCACCGGGGCAGTGATCATGAAGATCACCAGCAGCACCAGCACTACGTCGACAAGCGGCGTGATGTTGATCTCAGCCAGTGAAGTCTGAGTGCGTCCACCTGTTGTAGTAAAGGCCATGCTTAGACCTCGCGGCCCATGTGGGCTACCGGATCCATGCCGCGTTGCCCGGCCTGGGCCACGGCGCGTTGCGGAATCTCTTCCAGCGAATTAAGTAATTCGCGTGCGAAATCATCGATGCCAGAGGCAAAGAGGCGCAGTCTGGCGGTGAACTGGTTATAGGCAACACCCGCCGGGACAGCGACAAAGATACCGGCAGCCGTCGTGATCAGCGCTTCCGAGATGCCGGGGGCAACCGCACGCAACGTCGCCGACCCGGCGGTACCCAGGCCGTGAAATGCCTCGACGACCCCCATTACAGTGCCGAACAGGCCGACAAACGTCGCCGACGAAGCAATTGTCGCAAGCCACGTCAGGCGCTGCTCCAGCCGCGTAAGTGCTTCGCTGCCTGCGGTCTGCGCGGCGCGCTCCAGCGGAGTGATGTTGCGTGGAGGGCCGTAACCGCCAGTCTGGCGTTTATATACCTCGTACACCTCTTCGAAAACGATCGCGAGCGGGCTGGGCACATAATCGGCGGTGATCGCTGCAATCTCCTGCAGCCGTGTCGCCTTGCGAAAGGTCCGGATGAACCTTCGGCTCTGCTTGGTAGCCTTGCCGAAACTGCTCATTTTGGAGAAGATCAGCGTCCAGGAGTAGATGCTTGCGATTGCCAGCACCACCAAAACAGCGATAGCTACAGGCCCGCTGTTGGTGATCATTTCGACCAGTGCGCTGGAGCTGGCCTGCGGTGGTGGAGCGGATGTGTCCGCCTGATACAGCAGAAAAAGGGAAGCTGCAAAAATCGGCGTATACCTCAACTAAAAAATTAGCAGATAGAAATTCCCTATCCAAGTTGATAGGCGGATTCCCATTGCAAAGATGCGCAAGAAGAGTCAACTCATGCGTAAGTTGATTCTCAGCCGCCTCCGAAAGCAGTTCTACAAGTGCGGGTCATGGTATGCTGCGCTCGATCCGCTCCTCTACGGGCTTCACAGTCGACCGAGCTACCGCATTTCTTATTGTAGACCGGGACCTCGGGCATCTCGATAGCGGAAAATGTACACACCATGCTCGTGGAACTGCGCGCTGAGAACTACGCCGTCATCGATCACGCCATTGCCGTCTTCGGACCTGGCCTCAATCTGCTCACCGGTGAGACCGGCGCCGGCAAGTCGATTCTCGTCGACGCGCTGGCATTGCTGATGGGCGGCAAAGCCTCGGCAGACGTGGTGCGCCATGGCGCCGATCGCGCTGTCGTCTCCTGTGTTTTTGAAGCAACCCGGGCCGCGGACGCGATTCTCGACGAGAACGGCATCGATTCCACGGGATCGGAGATTATCCTCCGCCGCGAGATTCTTGCCAACGGCAAGGGCCGCGTCTTCGTCAACAACCAGCCCGCCACGGTTGCCGTGCTTAAACTCCTTGCTCCCGAACTCGCGCTGGTTCACGCGCAGAGCGAAACGCTGTCGAGCTTCGACCAGGCCCAGCAGCGAATCCTGCTCGATCGTTTTGCGGGCCTCGATACGACGAACGTTGCCGAAGCCCACGCCACATGGCGTGAGACAGCCGGGAAGCTTGATGACCTGGAAAGCGGCGAACAAGATCGCCTGCGAATGGTCGATATGTGGGCCTTTCAGCGCAGGGAGATCGAATCTGCGCAACTCGTTGCAGGCGAAGACGCAGAACTCGAAAACGAAAAGCGCGTTCTGGCGAATGCCGAAAAGATCTACGCCGCCGCCATGGGAGCCTTCGACCTGCTCTACGATGGAACCGGCTCTGCCGAGGCATCCCTCCGCAATGCGCAGAGAAACGTCGAGGAATTGGCCCGCTTCGATAACAGGTTTGCGGATTCAGCACAGCAGCTTGCGTCGGCCCGCGCCATCGTCGACGACCTTAGCGATACCCTCCGTGATTATGCGCAGAACATCAACGCATCCCCCGAGCGCCTCGCGGAGATAGAAGAGCGCCTCGTCACCCTCGACCGGCTCAAACGCAAGTACGGCGGCAGCATCGCCGAGGTCATCGCATTTGGCGAAGATGTTGCGCGAAAACTCTCGGAAGTCGAAGACCGCGACGGGATCCTGAAGCAGCTTCGCGCCGATCTTGAGAAGGCCCGTGCCCGCTACGTTGAGCAGGCACAGGCATTGAGCACGGCGCGCGCCGCGGCAGCGACAAAACTCGCTCGCCTGGCTGAAAAACAGATCAACGATCTCGCCATGAAAGTGCGCTTCGAGGTCACGGTCACCCCGCGCAAGGACGAGACCGGCTGGGCATCCCATGGATGGGACGAAGTCGAATATCGCATCGCCACCAACCCAGGCGAGCCGTTGAAGCCGCTCGATGAGATTGCCTCCGGCGGCGAAATGAGCCGCGTCATGCTCGCGCTCAAAGTCAGCGTTGAAGAGGGAACTGGCCGCCCTTCCGGCAAAGCTTCCGCCAGGAAAGTCGCACCACGAACCCTGGTCTTCGACGAAATCGACATCGGCATCGGAGGCCGCGCCGCGGAAGCCGTCGGGCAGAAACTCAAATCTCTGAGCCGCGTCCAGCAGGTGCTGTGCGTCACGCATCTGCCGCAGATAGCCGCCTTCGCCGATCAGCACTTCGTCATCGAGAAGCGCGAATCACAAGGCCGCACCAAGACCCAGATTCGTTTGCTCGACGACCACTCGCGCATCGAAGAAGTAGCCCGCATGCTGAGCGGCGCCGTAGTCACCGAAGCCAGCCAGCACCACGCCAGCCAGATGATCGCCGCGAGTCGGTAAGTTGTTGTTGAAAAAGCCTATAATGGAACGAGTGATGCAGAAAACCAGAACAATTCAGCGGGTTCTCGATCCAGCTCAGCAGGAATTCGAAACCTACCGCTACTGGCAAAGCCTTCCTGTAGGCGATCGTCTTTCCGCAGTCTGGGACGTGAGTGAAGCCGCATATGGATTTGCCGCGGCTTTCAAAGGAACCATAAGCAATGATGCCTCCAGACCTCAAAGAACTCTTACTCGCGTTCCACGAGCAAGGAGTTAGGTACCTTATCGTCGGCGGATATGCGTTCGGTGTCTATGTTGAGCCGCGTGCCACAAAAGATCTGGATTTGTTTATCGCAACGGATGTTGCCAATAGCGAGGCCGTCTATAAGGCACTTGCGCAGTTTGGTGCTCCTCTCGATGGGCTCACACCGGCTGATTTTCGAGATGATTCGACGTTCCAGATCGGACAACCACCAGCACGTGTTGATCTTCTGCAACAGATTTCTGGTGTTGCCTTTGAAGACGCCTGGAAAAATCGTGTCGATGGTCTCATTGATGGCAGTATTCCAGCTTCGCTGATTTCAAGATCAGATCTGATCCACAACAAGTTCCAGGCCGGTCGAGATCAGGACTTGCTGGACGTCAAGCGGCTCAAGGACACGGATCAGTTCAAATAGATTGGAGACTTCTGAGGTTAACTAGCGTGAATTTTCTTCGTACTCGAAGGGTGCGTCTTGCCACAGACAGCCCAATTCGCATTATGATGGCCGGGCCGCGAAATCCCGGCATTGAGAGCTAACCGGAGGAGAGCAAGCCCACATGAAAGCCAACCGTCTCGCCACTACTGTGTTTGCGTTTGTACTAACCCTGCTCATCGGCGTTGCACCCGCCCTTGCTCTGCGCACACCCTCTCCAGCCAATCCTCCTGCAGCCGCAGCTACCACCGCACTGGTTGATATCAACTCCGCCACCAAGGACCAGCTCAAGGCGCTCCCCGGCGTCGGCGATGTCTACGCGCAGAAGATCATCGACGGCCGCCCCTACGCCATGAAAACGCAGCTCAAGAGCCGTAACATCGTGCCTGCTGCGACCTACGCTAAGATCGCCGACTTGATCATCGCGAAGAAACCAGCCAAAACCGGTAAGTAGCAGAAGTTACAGCCGGTATTCCTGCTGTGCAACAGATGCTGCCCGCAAAGGGTTAACTCCTTGGTATACTTGGAGTGTGACACTTTTAGCCTCGGAACCCATCCCTCATTCCGGTCCTTCGGACGCTGTAGAAGTCAAGAAGCGCGTTTTGCTGCTCAAGCCACGCGGATTCTGCGCGGGCGTTGTGCGCGCCATCGACATCGTCAAAATTGCGCTCGATACCTTCGGTGCTCCCATCTACGTTCGCCGCGAGATTGTGCATAACCGTTTCGTGGTCAATGAGCTGGCGGAAAAAGGCGCGATTTTTGTTCACGAAATCGAAGAGGTTCCAGAGGGCCAGCGTGTCATCTACAGTGCCCACGGTGTTTCGCCTGCCGTGCGCGAGGTCAGCAAGGCCCGCGGCCTCAAGGTCATCGATGCTACATGCCCGCTGGTGACCAAGGTTCATGTCGAGGCTGTCAAATTTGCCAAGCAGGGTTATTCGCTGATCCTGATTGGCCATCGCGATCACGATGAGATCGAGGGAACTCTGGGCGAAGCGCCTGAGGCAACCCAGGTTGTTTCGAGCGCGGAAGAGGTTGACAGTCTGATTGTTCCCGATCCGGACCGCGTCGCCTATCTGACGCAGACCACGCTCTCGCTCGACGAGGCGCGCGACATCATCCACGCGCTTAAGATCAAATTCCCCAATATCGCCGGTCCGCATACGCAGGACATCTGTTACGCCACCGAGAACCGCCAGGTCGCTGTTCGCAATGTCGCCGACGGAGCCGACCTCGTTCTCGTGGTCGGCTCGACCAACAGCTCGAACTCGAACCGCCTTGTTGAGGTTTCAAATAACCTCGGCACCCAGGCTTACCTGATCGACAACTCCGCCGCGATCGATCCCACGTGGCTTGAAGGTGCTGATACGGTTGCGGTTACGGCTGGCGCTTCGGCCCCTGAGGTTCTCGTCGAGGATGTCATCAATTATTTGCAACGCAATGGCTATTCCAGCGTCGAAGAGGTAGAAGTGATGCCGGAAAACGTACGCTTTGGATTACCGCCGGAGATCGTTCAGGCAATCGGCGGAGCAAGCGGCGCGCAACCGGTCCCGGTGCGCTAGCAGTTCGCGACCGTGGTTTCAAATTTCCGCCCTGCAGCCGAGGGCTGTGTAGTCGTACAGCGGGTTCTCGGGAACTTGCAGCTTTTGAGAGCGCATGAGTAATTTTCATACGAGTAAACAACCCGCTGTATCTGGCCTCACGAGCGAGTTTAAGAGTGGGTCCGGCGGCGAGTCCCCTCGTGCGCCCCGATTTGGTAGAATCGATGCCAAGCTTTCTGACGTGGAATCGGCTATTGACCGCTCCACGGATTTCATCTTTTCGGAACAACATCCGGACGGTTACTGGTGCGGCGAGCTCGAGGCCGACTCGATGCTCGAGGCCGATTACATCTTCCTGCATGTTCTGCTTGAGAGCGGCGACCCGGGCCGCATGGAGCGCGCTCTCCGCGAAATGCTCCGGTATCAGAACGACGATGGAAGCTGGAGCATCTATCCCGGCGGTCCCGGCAACATCTCGCTTTCGGTCAAGTGCTACTTCGCATGCAAGCTCATGGGCATGACCACGGAGCATCCGATTCTGGTCCGTGCACGCGATTGGATTCTTGCCCACGGCGGCGTCGTTGAGTGCAATACCTTCACCAAGATTTATCTGTGCGCGTTGGGTCAGTACGACTACGACGCAGTCCCGGCCGTTCCACCGGAGATCGTGCTGGCGCCCAGCTGGTTCTACTTCAATATCTACGAGATATCGTCCTGGTCGCGCGCCATTCTCGTTCCGCTGTCCATCATCTACGCGAAGAAGCCGTACAAGAAAATCGCACCGGAGCAGGGAATCGACGAGCTCTTCGTCGGCGGTCGCGAGCACGCAAATCTTCGCCTGCGCATGGACAAGTCGAAGCTGCTCTCCTGGCGCAATTTCTTTCTGGTCGTCGACCGCATGATGCATTGGGGCGAAGCCGTATATCTGCGCCCGCTGCGTAAGATCGCTCTGAGGCGCGCTGAGAAGTGGATGCTTGAGCGGCTAGAGATGTCCGACGGTCTGGGTGCGATCTATCCGGCGATGCTCAATGCGATCCTCGCGTTGCGCTGCCTCGGCTACTCCGACGACGATCCGCAGGTCATCCGCGCCCGCGACGAGTTCGAGAAGCTCGGCATCGAAGAGCCCGGCATTCCCGACTACTCCGAACCGACCTTCCGTATGCAGCCCTGCATGTCGCCCGTATGGGACACGGCCTACGCGGTCTTCGCCCTCGGCGAGGCTGGTGTCTCCAAGGATGATCCCCGGCTGCTCAAGGCGGTTGACTGGATGCTCTCGAAAGAGGTCCGGCACAAGGGCGACTGGGCCGTAAAGGTGCGCGGCGCGGAGCCGGGCGGCTGGTACTTCGAGTTCAACAATGAGTTCTATCCGGATACCGACGATACCGCGCAGGTTTTGCTCGCGCTGAGCAAGGTGGACAATCCCCGCGAACGCTATCAGTACGACGTGGCGCAGCGGGCCATTGGGTGGGAATTCGCCATGCAGTGCAAGAACGGCGGCTGGGGCAGCTTCGATAAAGACAACACGAAGATGATCTTCCAGTACATCCCGTTCGCCGACCACAACGCGATGCTGGACCCGCCGACCGTCGACATCACCGGCCGCATACTTGAGATGCTGGCCGGCTATGGTTATACGCGCCAGGACCCGCGCGTCGAGAAAGCGATTCAGTTCATTCTGCGCGAGCAGGAGCCGGATGGAAGCTGGTTTGGCCGCTGGGGCGTGAACTACATCTACGGCACATTCCTCGTTCTCCGCGGACTCGAAGCCATGGAATTCGACCACAACGAGCCGCAGATTCAACAGGCCGCCGAGTGGATTCGCATGGTGCAGAACACGGACGGCGGCTGGGGCGAAAGCTGCCTGAGCTACGACGATCCCGATACACGCGGCGTTGGCGCCAGCACGCCTTCGCAGACGGCCTGGGCGATTCTCGGTCTGCTCGCTGCAGGCGATACGCGCAGCGATTCCGTGGCCAAGGGCATTCGCTGGCTGCTGGAGCGGCAGAAGATTAATGGCGAGTGGGATGAGTCCGTTGGCGATGGAGTGACCCGCCAGGCGCTTTACACAGGCACGGGTTTCCCGCGCGTCTTTTACCTTGCCTATCACATGTATCGGAATTATTTCCCGCTGCTGGCGTTGACCACATACAAGCGGGCGATGGAACCCGCGGCCTGACCGGCTGCGCAGGAGGTTTGAACGATGGCTGTACCCATCTCACAGATGTGGACGGTTGCAAGCTACATCATCGGGAAGAGAATCAAAGGCGAGAAGCGCTATCCATTGGTGCTTATGCTCGAACCACTCTTCCGCTGCAACCTGGCCTGCGCCGGATGCGGCAAGGTGCAGTATCCGCCGCACATTCTCAAGAAGCAGCTCTCGCCGGAAGAGTGCTTCGCCGCAGTCGAAGAAGCCGGCGCGCCCATGGTCTCCATCCCCGGTGGCGAGCCTCTGCTGCATCCGCAGATCGTCGAGATCGTTAACGGCCTCGTAGCCCGCAAAAAGTACATCTATCTCTGCACCAACGCGCTTGAGCTCAAGAAACGCATCCACGAGTTCACTCCGTCGAAGTATCTGACCTTTTCGGTACATCTCGACGGCGAGCGCGAGCACCACGACATGTCGGTCTGCCGCGAAGGCGGGTGGGATCTTGCCGTTGAAGGCATCAAGGAGGCCGTCAGGCGCGGCTTCCGCGTTACGCCCAACTCCACCTTCTTTGACGGCACCGATCCAAACATGGTCCGCGAATACTTCGACACCGTGATGTCGCTGGGCGTCGAAGGCATCGTGCTCTCGCCCGGCTACAGCTATGACAAAGCGCCCGACCAGCAGCACTTCCTCGGTCGCGCCAAATCGCGCCGCCTTTTCCGCGCCATCCTCTCGAACCGCAAGAAGTCGTGGAAGTTCAATATGTCTCCACTCTTTCTCGAGTTCCTGATGGGCAAGCGCAATTATGAGTGCACGCCCTGGGGCTCGCCCGCCTATAACATCTTCGGCTGGCAGAAGCCTTGCTACCTGCTGCAGGATGGCTACGCCGACAGCTTCAAGGAGCTGATGGAAACCACCGAGTGGGAGAACTACGGCACGTCCAGCGGCAACCCCAAATGCGCCAATTGCATGGTGAGCTGCGGCTATGAGCCGACGGCGGTCTCCCATGGCTTTGGCTCGCTGGCCGGCTTCTTCGCCATGGCTAAGGCCGCGCTTTTCTCGGCGTATACAGACAAGGAAGCTCTTGCGCTTCTCGACAATCATTCCAGCTTTGCCGCGGAGCACGAACATCTCGTCACCGTCATCGCGCCCGCTACGCCTATCGCGACACTTGGCCAAACGAACGCATAAGGACGAACCTATGAGGACCAGCGCATGAGCCAGCCCACGCAGCACTCCGCAGTCAACATCGACGAGCTTGAGGTTGTTGAAGGCTTCGAGCACGAAAACCTCGAAGGCTGGATTCCGGAACTCGCCAGCGAAGAAGATATCCGCAACGCGCTTGAGAAGGCTTTCGACTATCGCGGCGACATCACCCTGACCTTCAAGAATGGCGAGCGCGTCGAGGGCTACGTCTTCGATCGCTTCACCGGCAAAGGCCTCGCCGATTCCTTCGTACGCTTCTTCCCAGCCAAAGGGACCGAGAAGCGCAAAGCCGGCTACGCCGACATCGCCCGCATCGAGTTCAGCGGCAAGGATCGCGCCGCAGGCAAGCACTGGGAAGATTGGGTGAAGAAGTACGCCGAGAAGAAAGCCGCCGGCGAACAAAACATCGGCCTGCACCCCGAAGCCCTCGACTAAGCGGATGCAAGATAGGAATTCCTTTCTTTCAGATATCTGAAACGAGTCGTCAGATGCGCGTGACGATAGACTGTCCACTGACCACTGTTCACTCGTATGAAGATATTTTTAACCGGCGCCACCGGATTCGTCGGCCACCACGTCGCGCGTGAGTTAGCTTCGCGTGGCGCTGATCTACGGCTGCTTGTCCGCAAGAGCAGCAACCTGGCCAACCTCGAAGGCATCTTTACCGGCAGCCAGGGCGACACCCACATCGGCGATCTCGGCGATCCCTCCTCCATCGCACCAGCGCTCGAAGGCTGCGACGCTGTCATGCACATAGCAGCCGACTACCGCCTCTGGATCCCCGATCCCGCAACGATGTACCGCGCCAACGTCGATGGCACCCGCGAACTGCTGCGCCTCGCCCGCGAAGCCGGCGTCCGCCGCCTCGTCTACACATCGAGCGTGGCCACCATGCGCTTCCGCAAAGATGGCCTCATCATCAACGAAGACACCCCCGTCTCGCTCGCCGACATGGTCGGCCATTACAAGCGGTCCAAGTTCCTTGCCGAGCTCGAAGCCATCAAAGCCGCCGAAGCAGGACAGCAGGTGGTGATCCTCAACCCCACCACGCCCATTGGCTCCAACGACGCCAAACCAACGCCGACTGGCCGCATTTTCGTAGACTTCCTCAATCACAAATTTCCCGCCTACGTCGACACCGGCCTCAATCTCGTCGATGTCTGCGAAGTCGCCAAAACCCACGCCGATGCACTGGAGCAGGGAACTCCCGGCCGCCGCTACATTCTCGGCGGAGAAAACCTGACCCTCAAGCAGATCCTCGACAAGATGTCCGCCATCACCGGTATTCCGTCGCCCACCACCGAGATTCCCTTCGCGGTTGCCGCAACGTACGCATTCTTCGAAGAAAACATCACCGGCCGCATCCTCCGCAAAGAGCCACGCGCTACTCTGGAAGAAGTGAAAATGGGCCGCAAAAAGATGTTCGCTTCATCCGCACGCGCGCAGCAGGAGCTTGGCTTCCGCGTCGCCCCCGTCTACCCCGCCATGCGGGTAGCCATCGAGTGGTTCCGCGCCCACGGATACGCACCCGCATCATGATCATCGACTCACGGCCGCGGCCCATCTTCATAGCCGCTTTCGAGCGTGAAGTCGCTGCGCTGCTCCAGGGCTGGCATACCGAAGAAAAGCTGCAGTCAAATCGCATCCATCTCTACTGGAACAACGATGCTGTCGTAGCCTTCGCGGGCATGGGCGCTCATCGCGCCTCGCTCGCAGTCCAGGCTGCTCTCGATCTCTGTCCCGCCACGGAACTCGTTTCCGTAGGGTGGGCCGGAGCCTGCAATCCCCAACTGCACGTCGGCGATGTCATACATCCGACAATTGTTGTCGACGTCAGAACGGGCGAGCGCTTCTTTGTCTCCGAGCCCGACTCTACCGAGCCGGCCGAAGTCCTCGTGACCATTGCGACTCCGGCAAGCCCCGCGGAAAAAGAGCGGCTCTCCGCCTCCTATTACGCCCTCGCCGTCGATATGGAAGCCTCGGCGGTCGCCCGTCTCGCCCGGGCTGGCGACATTCCTTTCCGCGTAATCAAGGCCATCTCCGACGAGTCTGATTTCGAAATTCCCGACATGGAGCAGTTCTCCACGGCAGACGGACAATTCCGCGAGGCAGCCTTCGGCCTGCACGTGGCACTTCGCCCATCTCTCTGGTCCCCTGTCCGTAACATGGCGAAGAGCGCTAAACTGGCTGCGGAGCGCCTACAGCTCGAAATCCGAGCCCACATTGAGGAGAGCAGGACACGTTCAGCATGAGCACCGTGACAGCACCGCAGGAAACACTCACGACTTCCATCCCTTCCGCCATGCGCGCCGCCGTCTACCGCGGCATCGACGACATTCGCGTGGAAACGGTGCCGGTGCCCGAGATCGGTCCCGGTGAGCTTCTCATTCGCGTCGCCTGCTGCGGCATCTGCGGCACCGACCTCAAAAAGATCCACACCGGTTCTCACTCCGCCCCGCGTATCTTCGGCCACGAGACCGCCGGCACCATCGCAGCCGTTGGCGACGGTGTCGATAACTTCTCCGTTGGCGAGCGCGTGATGGTTTATCACCACGTCCCCTGTGGCCAGTGCTATTACTGCCGCAAGCACACCTACGCACAGTGCCCGGTTTATAAACCCGCCGGAGTCACTGCGGGATTCACCCCCTCAGGCGGCGGTTTCGCGCAATACGTCCGCGCCATGGATTGGATCGTTCGCGGCGGCGGCGTCATCCGCATTCCCGACGGCATCCCCTTTGAGCAAGCGGCCTTCGTCGAGCCGGTCAACACCGTCCTCAAGGGGGTGAAGTCACTCAACCCTCAGCCTGACGAAACCGTTCTGGTAATCGGCCAGGGCCCCATCGGGATCATGCTCGCCGCGCTTTCGCAGCGCACCGGCGCAACCGTCTTTACTTCGGATCTCTATCGCCGAGCGCCACGCCATCGCCGCCAAATACGGCCTCCGCCATCCCATCCATGCCGGCAACCGAAGACGTCGCCCAGCGTCTCCGAGAAGCCACCGAAGGCCGTGGCGCCGACGCCGTCATCATCGCCGTCGGCGGCAATGCGCTCATCAAGATTGCCATGAATGCCGTTCGTCCAGGCGGCAAGGTTCTGCTCTTCGCCCAGACCCAGTACGGCGAAGCCACCTTCGATCCAGGCATGGTCTGCATGGACGAGAAATTCCTGCTCGGCTCCTACTCCTCATCCGTCGATATCGAGCCCGAAGTAGAAGAACTCGTCTTCGGTGGATACCGCAATGGCTTCGATCTCACCGGGCTCATTTCCCACCGCTACTCGTTAGAAAGTGCAGTCGAAGCCATCCAAGTCGCATCCAATCCTTCAGCTACCTCGATGAAAATACTCATTGAACACGAGGCGCTGTCGGCCGGAGCCTAACCGCTATGTCTCCCACAGTTTCAGATCTAATCTCAACGACCGACGCAGAGACGCTGCCAAAAACCATGACAGCGGCGGTTCTCTATGGACAGGAAGACGTGCGCCTCGAACAGGTCGAAGTGCCGCGTGCCAGGGCGGGTGAACTCATTGTCCGCGTCGCCGCGGCGCTTACCTGCGGCACCGACCTGAAGGTATTTCGCCGCGGCTATCATGCCAAGATGATCCACCCACCGGCCCTCTTCGGCCACGAGCTCGCCGGTATTGTGGCCGAGGTCGGCGAAGGCGTCACAGGATTCGTCCCCGGAGATCGAGTCGTCCCTATCAACTCCGCTCCGTGCGGCATCTGCTACTTCTGCGAGCGCCACCAGGAAAATCTCTGCGAAGATATCATCTTCAACAACGGTGCTTATGCAGAGTATGTGCGCATTACGCCTCGCATCGTCGAGAAGAACACGCTTCTCGTCCCTGAAGACGTGCCGCTGGAGTTCGCAGCGCTTACCGAGCCGCTTGCGTGCGCCCTTCATGGGCTGCGGGATTCGAATCCTCGCCCCGGCGATACCGTAGCCGTCATCGGCGGCGGCCCGCTCGGCCTCATGCTGATTCACGTTGCAGCACTTCTCGGATGCCGCGTCGTCGCGGTCGTCAAATACGATGCGCAGGTGAAAACCGCGCGTGCTTTGGGAGCCGCACACGTTATCCAGACCGTGTCTTCCATGTCCTCCGGCGATATTACCCGTGCCGTGCGCGAACTCACGCCCGCCAACCGCGGCGTCGATATTGCCATTGAAGCCGTAGCCCGCCCGGAAACATGGGAACAGGCTGTCGATATGGTCCGCAACGGTGGCGTCGTCAACTTCTTCGGTGGGCCCGAGACCGGTACGCACGTCCAGTTCGATACCAACCGTCTCCACTACGGCGACCTTACGCTCAAAGCGACCTTCCATCACACACCGGCAATCTGCCGCGAGCGTTTCAGCTCATCGTCAGCGGCCAGGTTCCAGGCCGACCGGTTCATCACCGGCCATGCGACGCTTCGCCGATTTCAAGGCTGTCTTCGCCACACTGCTCGATCGAGGCAATCACGGCAATGCCACATCAAGACCGCCATCCTGCCAACCGCACCGGCCCGTCAACCAGCCAAGGCGGTACGATAAAAGCATCGTGAGCACCGCACCCAATCCGGATCAAGGAGCAGCCGTCGGTCGAGTTGTTGCTGCCAGCTAGGCTGGGCCGCACTGCCTGCAAGCTATCGCATTCCCGAGGTGGCTCCCACTATCGAGGAAGCTCGTGCCTGGTGCCGCAATCTCGCCGAAACCCACTACGAGAACTTCCACGTCGCATCCTGGTTCCTGCCCAAGCGTCTGCGTCCACACTTCCACTCCGTCTACGCCTACTGCCGAGTCTCCGACGATCTTGGAGACGAAACCGGCAATCGTGAGCAATCCATCGCTCTTCTCGACCAGTGGACCGAAGAGCTGGATGCCTGCTACGCCGGCCGCGCGCGGCATCCTGTCTTCGTTGCTCTTGCCGAAACCATCCGCGCCTGCAACATCCCCAAAGAGCCCTTCGCCGATCTGCTCACTGCCTTCAAACAGGACCAGACCGTCCGCCGCTTTCCAGACATGGAACAGGTGCTCGCCTACTGCAAGTACTCCGCTAACCCCGTAGGCCGCCTCGTCCTCTACATCTGCGGCTACACCGACGCCGAGCGCTTCCGCCTCTCCGACTACACCTGCACCGCGCTGCAACTCGCGAACTTCTGGCAGGACGTTGCCAGCGACTACCAGCAGCGCGACCGCATCTACCTGCCCGCCGATGCCATGGCCCGCCTCGACGTCACGGAAGAGACCATCGCCAGGGGCAGCGTTACTCCGGAATTTCGCGCACTGCTCAAAGAACAGGTCGATTACGCGCGCAGCCTCTTCGAAGCGGGACTACCGCTGGTCGGCATGGTCGACAAGGAACTGGCGCTCGATCTCGATCTCTTCAGCCGCGGCGGTCTTGAAATTCTTCGCGCCATCGAAGCATCGTGATTATGATGTTCTCTCCGCGCGTCCTGCCATCTCCAAGGCAACCAAGATAGCCCTCGCATTGCGGGCAGTCTCCGGCAAGCTTCTTCCCGGCATGCGTCTCAAGAGCCGGGCAGCATGACCGCAGGATCGGCAAATGGGTCAGCTTTGGACGGATCAACCTTGATGGACCGGCCCGCAATTCCTCTCGCAATTCCAACCCTCGATCAGGCCTACGAGATCTGCCGCGCCATCGCCAAACGCGAAGCCAAAAACTTCTACTACTCCTTTGTCGCCCTCCCGCCTTCGCGCCGCAATGCCATCTGCGCCATCTACGCCTTCATGCGCAAGGCAGATGATCTCTCGGACGATGAGAGCTTCTCTCGTGAAGAGCGCCGCCGCCAGCTCGCCGAATGGCTTGCGGCCTGGAAGCAGGCTCGTGAAGGTGCGGCAACCGATGATCCAGTCTTCATCGCTGTCCGCGACGCAGCCTCACGCTTTCAGATTCCCCATCAGCCTGCTCGATGAGCTCGTCGCCGGCACCACGATGGATCTTGAAGCCGCGACAATGCGGCTGGCCCCGACACCTACGCACACCTTTCCGATCTCTATCGTTACTGCTACCTGGTCGCTTCGGTCGTAGGGCTGGTCTGTATCCGCATCTTCGGCTATTCCGATCCGCGCGCCGAAAAACTCGCCGAAGAGACCGGCATTGCCTTCCAGCTCACCAATATCCTCCGTGACGTTGCCGAAGATGCGGAACGCAACCGCATCTATCTGCCGCTCGAAGACCTCACGCGCCACAACGTGACGCTGGAGCAGTTGCTGCATCATCCGCCCTCCGCGCCAACAGAGCATGAGCGTGGATTGCTGCGCGAGATCGGCAACCGCGCGGAATCCTACTATGCTTCTGCGGAGAAGCTGCTGCCGTTAATCGATGTTGAAAGCCGCCCCGCGCTCCGCGTGCTCGTCAGCATCTATCACCAGCTTCTCAAGCGCATTGAGCGTGCCGATTACGACGTCTTCTCCTCGCGCGCCAGCGTTCCCACTGTGCAGAAGCTGGCTATCCTCGGGTCCGGCCTTGCCCGCATCTTCGCGATACGCGCCTTCCGGCCTTTATTCTCGAAGTAGTACGAGTTTTCTCTTTTACTATGTCTAGCGCTCCGCATCCTTCACCACAGTCGACGTCTTCAGCGGCGATAAACTCCGTCGCAGTTGTCGGTGGCGGAGTCGCAGGTCTGGCAGCCGCCTGCGCGCTGGCCGATGCGGGCTATCAGGTCACCGTGCTAGAGCGCCGAGGTTATCTCGGCGGACGCGCCTCTTCGTATCTTCATCCCGGCACCGAGGAAGTCATCGACAACTGCCAGCATGTGCTCTTCGGCTGCTGCACCAATCTCGCAGGTTTCTATGAGCGCATCGGCGTAGCAGACAAGATCTTCTGGGACAGCCGCATGACGCTCATCGAGCCGGGTGGCCGCCGCTCCACGCTTAAACCCTCGGCACTGCCTCCGCCCATGCACGGCCTGCCCGCGATTCTTGGCGCCAAATGCTTCTCTCTGCGCGACAAGCTCTTGCTCATCTCGGCTTTCACCTCAGTCATGATCGAGAGAGCACTGCATCGCAACTCCGGCGCGAATGAAAATCTGGAGAACTGGCTCACACGCCATCGTCAGTCGCCGGGCGCGCTCGAACGCTTCTGGCGGCTCGTCATCGCCAGCGCTCTCAACGCCGATCTTGACCAGATCAGCTATCCTTACGCCGCCAAGGTTATTCGCGAGCTCTTTCTCAACTCAGCCTGGGCCGGCGCCATGGGTATGAGCCGCGTTCCGCTCAGCGAACTTTACGATGGCGCGCGCAAATACATCGAAGCCAGAAACGGCCGCATCGTCTTCCATGCCAACGTCGAGTCGGCTTCATGGGAAGAAGAAACCAGCCGCTGGATCCTCCGCACGCGCGCGGAGACCTTCGATGTTCAGGCATTGGTTCTCGCGCTGCCCTTCGAGGCCACGGCGCGGTTGCTTCCCAATATGCCCGCCATCCCCGGCGCAGCCGAACTTGCGTCGCGCATAAACCACATACGAGCACTGGCCCATCTGCAGCGTGCACCTCTGGTTTGACCGCGAAATCACCGAGCTCGACCACGCTGTTCTGCTCGACCGCGATGTTCACTGGATGTACCACAAATCCCGCTGGCAGCCCGTGCGCGACTCCAAAGCCAGTTATGTGGAGCTCGTCGTCAGCGCCTCCCGCGAGTTCGCGGCCCTCAGCCGCGAAGAAGCCATCAGCCGAACAATCAGCCAGCTTAAGCGAATTCTTTCCCATAGCCGCCGAGGCCAAAGCTGGTGAAGTCGGCGCTCATCAAGGAAGTCCGCGCTACCTTCGGCGTGCCGCCAGGCATCGACGCACTGCGCGCCCGGAGCCATTTCGCCGTGGCCCAACTGCTTCCTCGCCGGAGACTGGACGCCAGACAGGCTGGCCTTCTACGATGGAGTCCGCCGCCCGCAGCGGATATCTTGCAGCCGAAGCGCTCTGCGCCGCCACCGGCAATCCGCGCAGCTTTCTCGTTCCAGACCTGCCGTCAAAGGGCTTGATGAAGCTACTGCGTTGAAAAGTATTAGTTTTTGGGAGCGTCTGGTTTGGGCTGATCGGTTTTAGGTTGATCGGCCGATTTCGTCTGGTCGTCGTCCCGCTCCTGGCCCTTTTCATCCTTGTGCGTGGCGAAGTAGTTGTTCTGCTCGCTCAACAGGCGCTTGATATGGTCATCCAGGTCTTCGCCGGCCTCGATCGCCTCTTTGCGTGAAAGGTCAAACCCTGCTTCGCCCGGCAGCGCGCGCAAAATATTCAACCAGTGCGTAGAATCTTCCGTCAGCGGCTTCAGGGCCGGGCGAACATCCGAGTGCCGGTCGCCGTAATCATCCAGATTGTCATTCATCTCGTCCATCAGCGCCGTAAAGTCCTGCAGGTCGTCGTCGAGCTTCAGAACGCGCTGGCCAGATTTGGGCCGGTTCGTCAGCGCCTTGATCTTGTCGGAGCGCTCATTCAGAAACTTCGTATACAGCTTCAACCGCTCCACCGGAAAAACTGCCGCCTCACGCACGGCCTCCACTTCCGAGTCGGTCAACGAAGCAGTGCGCTGATGCTGCGCGAGCAACACGACAGGTGCAGCCACCAGGAGCGTGGCCGACAGCAGCAAGCAGGGAATTTTCGGAGGCATAACGCGCCCTCGGAACGCAGAATTCTCAGGCCACCATTCAAGCACACCAGCGGCCTCGCAGTGGAGTGTTTTGTAGACCAGCGAAGTGCTATTTCCGGAAGACCTGCAGCATCGCTTCGTTCTGCACCTGGTTCACCTGGGCGAGCGTCTTCTCTATCAGGGGATGATCTTCCATCGAGGTGGAGTGCAGCAACTCAGTCAGCCGAAACGCCGTATGCCGCAGCAGAATCTGCGCATTCTTCAGCCGCTTCTCGTTGTCCGTCACCAGCATGTGAATCTTCAGCGCAAACCCGTTCACCTGCTTCAGTGTGTCCGCGCCCTGCTGGTAGTTGCCTGCCGCGTACTCGGCCGAGGAGAACTCAATCATCTCGTGTACGAGTTCGGCATAGAGGAAGCATTGCTCCTTCGGAGCAGCCAGGCTCGCTTTGAGTTCTAACGCTGCAATGGATTGGGCGCTCGGTTGCTTATCGTCCAGATTTCCAAATGCCCGACAGTCCGGAACCGTAGTTAACAGGAATGAGACAACTGCCAGAGAGCAAGCGAAACGCGAAACCTTGCAACGCATACCGAACCTCCGGAACTTTCCGGTTCATCGGCAGCTTATGGGTTTTTCTCCATGAGCGCCAACCGCTGTCGCGCCTGCCACTCCTGATCGGGAAACTTGCCTTGGGCGGATTCCAGGAAACGGTGATAGTAGGCGGCGGCCTGCTTCTTGTTTCGAAGCGTATCGTAGGATGCCCCGTAAAGGAAGAGGATGATCGGGGTTTCGGGTAAATATTTTGATCTGGTCGAAAGAGCTTTCAGCGTTACTTCAGGCTGGTGCATCTGAAACGATGCAAAAGCCAGCCCGTTCCACGCCTCTCCGTCTGTCCCATCGATGGCAGTTGCCGCCTGAAAAGCCCGCATCGCCTCGCCATAGCGCTTTAGGCGGATGAGATTCTGCCCATGTCCAGACAGCAGATCGGCATTCTTCGGATCGCCGGCCAGCAGCGTTACGTAGAACTGGTCCGATTCCTCGTAATTCCCACCGTCCGCCTCCACCTGCGCCAACATCAGCGTCATCGTCCGGTCCTGAGGATGTTGCTGGTGGTACTGCTCCAGCAACGGCAGCGCCTCGGCTTTGTCCTCGGCCACCAATACCGCGGCCAGTTGCGCCGTCAGCGTCGCGTCCGTCGGATACTTCTTCTGCAGCGGCGTCAGCAGCGCCTCGGCATCCGCGTACTTCTTCTGTGTAATCAGAATGTGCGCCAGCCCAGCCGTCGCCTCCTTTGAGTCCGGTTGGCTCTTCAGCGTCCGTCGATACGCTGCCTCCGCCCCGGTCATATCACCGTTGCGCTCCGCCAACTGCGCCGCGAGCAGCGTGTCTTCCGGAGTCTCCGGACTCAGCTTCAGGGCCTCCAGCAGGTCAATCGAGGCCTGTTGCGAATCGGGATCGCCGCCGTTGAGCCCCTCGGCGTCGATCCGTGCGAGCGCTCGCCAGGCTTTGGCCTTGGCAGCCGGTCCCACCGCCCCCGGATCGAGCTCGGTCGCCGCCCACAGCGCCGGACGCGCATCCGCGGGCTTTCCCATTCGCGCCAGCAGCAGCCCCAGCGAAATCTGTGCATCGAAGCTCTTCGCATTCGCCGCCACTGCCCGCTGATACAGCGCCACGGCATCGTCGTTCCGGCCCTGCGCGTCGGCAGCATAACCCGCATCAAACAGCGCCCGCGCGTCCGTTGGATGTCCGGCAATCCACGCGTCCAGGATCGGCTCCGCCGTCTTCCAGTCGCTCTGCGAAAGAGCCCCCTCAGCCTTCGTGATCTCGGGCGAAACCTCGACCTGCGCATCCACTGGCGCTACGTCTTTAGCAGGTGCGGCATCCTGAGCGCGGAGATATCCACAAAAAAGCAGAAAAAGCGGCAAAAACAGCAGTCGGCGCACAAACATCCTCAGTTCAAGTGTACCGGCACGCGGCCACTCGCCACTGCGGTCTCGCCATTAGACGCGAAAGGGCAGGGAACGGCAGTATTTCGCCGTACCCCGCCCGCCCGGTTCCTTCTTGAATCAAGACACCGCAATCGCCGAAGCCGACCGTTGTTGCCACTTTCCACGCGTGAAGTCCGGAAACTTCTTGGCTGTCGACCCTTCCGCCACCGAAGCCCGGCTCAGGGGACCCGGCGCCGACCACGTCGCCGCATCGTACACATCCATGTCCGGCGCCAGCCCTTCGCGCATGCACTCAAGCAGCCGGTAGAGCATGATGAAGTCCATACCCCCGTGCCCGCCGAGCTTCTTGGCAATCTCGCCTTCCTTCGTCCATAGCGGATGCTCATACTGCTTCCACGCATCCAGCGATCCCCACTCCTCGCCGCCCGCCTGCCCATCGAAATAAATCCGCGGCGGATAATCCTCGAATAGCCCTTTCGTTCCCGCGATCATGTTGATCCGGCTGTAGGGTCGCGGATTCGACACATCATGCTTGACCGTAATATTCAGGCCCTTGGCTGTTTTAATCAGCGAAGTGTTCATGTCCCCGTTGATATACTTCTCCGCCCATCGTGGATCGTCCTTCTCCAGATGCGCCTTGCGGTACTCATCCAGCCCCCGCTGCGGCGTGCTCATCGACACCAGGTAATCGAACCGGTCCCCGCGTTGGATGCTCATGTAATTCGCCACCGGACCCAGCCCATGCGTTGGATAGAGATTCCCATTCATCGTCGTGTGAAACGCCCTCCGCCACAGCCCCTCGCCCTGGTGCGAAAACAGCTCCCCGCGCAGATCATGCAGATACGCACCCTCGCCATACAGCAGATCGCCAAACAGCCCCGCATGCGTCATGCGCAGCACCGTCGTCTCGCTCGCGCCATAGCAGCAGTTCTCCAGCATCATGCAGTGCCGCCGCGTCTGCTCCGAGGTATCCACCAGCTTCCAGCAATCCTCAATCGATGTCGCCGCCGGAACCTCCGTCGCCGCATGCTTGCCGTGCTTCATCGCCGCCACCGCCATCTCCACATGCCAGTTCCATGGAGTGGCAATGATCACCAGGTTCAGATCCTTGCGCGCCACCAGTTCTTCGAAGTGATGGTCGCCCTTGGTGTAGAGATCCGGAGCAGGCTGGCCCGCTTTCACCACCATCGCTTGCCCGTGTTCCGCCTTCTCAGCCACTACATCGCACAGCGCCAGCACCTTCGCATCCGCTCCCAGCAGATTCTCCAGCAGGCTCGTGCCGCGTCCGCCAATGCCGATCATCCCGATCCGGGCCTCTTCCGCCGCAAACGGAACACCGATCATCGACCCGGCGTGTGCCGCTTCTGGCTTGCTCTCAGGCGACCCGTCTGCGGCCTCTGCGTGTAGCGGAGCAATGCCCAGTCCCGCTGCCCCCATACCCACGGCGGACGCCGCTCCCAGCTTCAAAAAATCTCTGCGCGACCGATCATTCAACAACTCCGGCAACTTTTCGCTCATGGCTCCCCTTGTCCGCCCATGCGGCCACTCGAATTTACACTTTTCTATTTCTGCTTCGCCTGGTTCGCAACAACTTGTGTGACCAACACTATAAACCGCCGGAAGGAAACGCTTTCAATCCTGCGTCGCAATATGCGATGATTCCGCATTCAACCATCCCCGCTCAGAATCGCCTCGAACGTTTTCGAGCAAAGGGTATAGAGAATCCACATGAGCGCAACGGCCGTCATCGATAAAGCTCCTCCTCCGCGAACTGCAGCGGAACGCCCGGTCGCCGCCATGTCGCGCAACATGGCCGTCGACGCCTATCGCGGCCTTGTCATGCTGCTCATGATGGGCGAAGTCATGCAGTTCTGGCATGTCATGGAAGGCGTATCCCGCCAGCGTCTTCTGGCACATCCTCGCCTATCAACCAGAGCACGTCGAGTGGGCCGGCATGAGCCTGCATGACACGATCCAGCCCGGCTTTACATTCCTGGTGGGCGTCGCTCTTCCGTACTCCCTCGCCAGCCGTCAGCGCAAAGGCGACAGCTTTCAGAAGCATCTCTTCCACACCATGTGGCGCAGCCTCGTGCTGATCTTCCTGGGGTTCTTCCTGCGCTCGACTCAGGCCGCCCGCAGACCTACTTCACCTTTGAAGACACGCTCACGCAGATCGGCCTCGGCTATACCTTCTGCTTCCTGCTCGCCTTCCGCCGCGCTCGCGCGGCAGTGGATTGCATTTGCGGCGCATCCTCTTCGGCTATTGGCTGGCCTGGGCGCTCTATCCCGCACCGGGGCCAGGCTTCGACTATGCAGCAGTCGGCGTGCCAGCGGACTGGCACTACAACTTCACCGGCTTCGCTCTCGCACTGGAACAAGAACAGCAACCTCGGCCAGGCCTTCGACCGTCTGGTTCCTCAATCTTCTGCCGCGAGCGTCGCGCTTCCTGTCTACAACGACGGCGGCTACCTCACGCTCAGCTTCATTCCCACGCTCGGCACCATGATCCTCGGACTGCGCGCCGGCGAGTGGTTCCGCGAAGCCGCGCCGACGCATTCCCGATCAAGAAGTTCCTCATCGCCGGCGCAGCGCTCTGCTTGCCGCCGGCCTGGCTGCTGCACTTCGGCCGGCATCTGCCCCATCGTCAAGCGCATCTGGACGCCCGCCTGGACGCTCTGCAGCGGCGGCGTCTGCTTCCTCTTTCTCGCCGCCTTCTCGTGGATCATCGATGTCAAAGGCTACCGCCGCTGGGCCTTCCCGCTCGTCGTCGTCGGCATGAACTCCATCGCCGCCTACCTTATCGCCCATCTCTGGGAAGACTTCCTCATCGACAACCTGCACATCCACTTCAGCCGCGCACCATTCCAGATCTTCGGCCCCGGCTACGAGCCCCTGCTCACCGGCATAGCCGTCATGCTGCTCTACTGGTCAGTCCTCTACTGGATGTACCGCAGAAAGCTCTTCCTGCGCGTGTGAGCCGATGTAAAACCTCTTGCCTTCAAGTTCATTTTCCAAGGTGGTTTTGTCATTCTGAGCGCAGCGAAGAATCTGCTTTGGCTTTTCTTTCTGTCATTCCCGATAGGGAATCTGCTTCTCCAGCACGATGCCTTTTCCAGCCCGGCTATGACAGATCCGGCTATACTCAGGCAAGTGAAAAGGCACACATGGCGACGACGGTTAATATCTCTGAAGCGAAGAACCAGTTTTCCAAGTTCGTCGATAGGGCAGCAGCAGGCGAAGACATCATCATCGCCCGCAATGGCAAACCCATCGCCCGCCTGACAATGCTCATGCAAGAAAAGCGACCATTGAAACTCGGTCTTCTCACGGGCAAAGGCTGGATAGCAGACGACTTCGACGCTCCGCTGCCCGACGAGATTCTGGCCACCTTTGAAGGTCGGGAGTAACAAGAGTCTGTTGTCGATTTAGAGTCAACTTTGTTCGACGAGATGTTTGTGCTCGAAGCCCCAGGAAGACGGGCATCACAATCGGACCTGCTTTCTCCGTGCATATTCACCTCCGTTCCGGTGATATTCTTCGGAACATATATGCCGTCGGCCAATATAAAGCTATTTCTTCCACGCGGAGACGCAAAGAGCTTGCGGATCGCAGAGATTATCAATTGGACCGGAAAGGCCATTGCCGCACCGCGCACAGAAATCGACGATCTTCTTGCCCGCGAAGAATTAGGTAAGCCGGGAGTATACATACTCATCGGGAGCGATCCTCAGACGAATGCCCCGAACACCTACATCGGGGAGGCGGAAATAATCCGTGATCGCCTAAAGCAACATAAGGCCAAGGAATGGATCTCAGCGATAGTGTTTGTAAGCAAAGACGAAAACCTCACAAAGGCGCACGTGAGATACCTCGAAAACCGGCTGCTGGATGAAGCGGATAAGATTAGGCGGTTTACCCTTCAGCAAAATCAAGCGGGGGGAGCGAAGCTACCAGAGTCCGACCGTGAGGATATGGAACATTTCCTCGACCGTTTACGCTTATTGCTCCCCGTAATGGGATGCGAACTTTTAACGCCGATAGCTCAAGTGAGTCCACATAACCAGCCTGGTGGCGTTCTCGTGTGCCGATTAAAAGGGGCCGAGGCCAAAGGTCAGCGCACCGCAAATGGTTTCGTTGTTTTCCGAGGCTCGACTGCGGTTCTTGACGAACGAAAATCTGCTGAAAAATATCCCTATGTCTCCGCTAGACGTAAACAGTTGATCGCGGACGAGACATTGATAGCTTCGAATGGCTACTTGCTCTTCACCAGTGATGTGGAGTTTTCGAGCCCCTCGGCAGCAGCGGCAGTAATCCACGGCGGAAGTGCAAACGGACTTATAGCATGGACAACGTTGGATGGCAGGTCCCTCAAATCGCTGGATGAGCAGAGTTAGATCCAGAGGATTCGGACTTGAGCGATGCTTACAGCACCTTCGCCAGCCACTGCCCGGTAAACGAATGCAGGTTCGCCGCAATCTCTTCCGGCGTTCCCGTCGCCACGATCTGGCCGCCGCCCGAGCCGCCTTCCGGCCCAAGGTCGATCACCCAGTCCGCCGACTTGATCACGTCCAGGTTGTGCTCGATCACGATCAGCGAACCGCCGCCGTCGATCAGTTTGCGCAGGGCCGTCAGCAGCTTCGAGACATCGTCGAAGTGCAGGCCCGTCGTCGGCTCATCAAGGATGTAGAGCACCCGGCTGGCCTGGCTCGGCTTCGCATTGGAATTAGCCGCACGCACCTGCGCCAGATGCGCCGCCAGTTTCACGCGCTGTGCCTCGCCGCCCGAGAGCGTTGTGGCCGATTGCCCCAGCCGCAGATAGCCGAGGCCGACCTCGTCCAGCACTGTGAGCCGGTCGAGAAGGCGCGGGATGCCAACGAAGAAGCGCAGCGCTTCCTTCACCGTCATATTCAGCACTTCGTGGATGCTCTTGCCCTTGTAGTGCACGCCGAGAATCTTTGCCTGATAGCGCGTTCCGTTGCAGTCCTCGCAGGGCAGTTCCACATCGGCTAGAAACTGCATCTCCACCGTGACGGTGCCGTCGCCTTCGCAGGTCTTGCAGCGCCCGCCGGGAATATTGAACGAGAAATGGCCTGGCGTAAGCGAGAGCTTTTTCGCCTCGGGTTGCGCGGCAAAAAGCTCGCGTATCAGATCAAATGCCTTGATGTAAGTGACTGGATTAGAACGCGGCGTGCGCCCAATCGGTGTCTGATCCACCAGCACAACATCGTTGAGTCGCTCGGCACCCTTCAGGTCTTTGAAAAGCCCTGTCGGGTCTGCTCCATCGGACTGACCAAGTGCGCGGGCGACAGCCCGGTAAAGCACCTGATGCACCAGCGATGACTTGCCTGATCCGGAAACGCCGGTGATGGCAACCAGCATTCCCAGTGGAATCTCTACGTCGATGTTTTTGAGATTGTTGGCTCGTGCGCCGCGCAGGATCAGCTGCTCGCGCCCTGGCTCGCGACGGCGCGAAGGGACAGGAATCGAAAGCTGTCCGGATAAGTAGCGGCCTGTCAATGAGTTGGAGTTGGCGAGGATCTCGGGAACCGTGCCCTCGGCGAGCAGCTTGCCGCCAAACTCGCCAGCACCGGGGCCGAGGTCGAGCAGGTGATCCGCCGAGCGCAACACGTCCGGATCGTGTTCGACGACGAGGATCGTATTGCCTAGATCCCTCAGGTTTTTGAGGATGCGGATGAGACGGTCTGTATCGCGCGTGTGCAGGCCGATCGAGGGTTCGTCGAGCACGTAAAGAGCTCCTACAAGCCGTGAACCGAGCGAGGTAGCTAACTGAATCCGCTGGGCTTCGCCGCCGGAGAGCGTGCTGGCCAACCGGTCCAGCGTCAAGTAATCAAGGCCAACCGCATCGAGGAACTTGATGCGGTCGCGGACCTCTTCAAGAATCGGCCCGGCAATTTCTTCGTGCATCGCGCTCAGTTGCAGCGTGTCGAAGAAGTTTTTCGCGGCAGAAATGGTAAGGGCGCTTGCTTCGCAGATGTTCTTGCCGCTGAGGCGCACGGCGCGGGCCTCGGCGCGCAGACGCTGGCCGCGGCACTCGGGGCAGGTGGCGTATCCCCTGTATTTCGAGAGCATTACCCGGACGTGCAGCTTGTACTTCTTGCGCTCCATCTCGTTGAAGAAGCCGTAGATGCCGGCGAATCCGGTGCCCTGCGGGCTCTTGTCGCCATAGAGCAGGATCTCCTGCTGGAGCGGCGTGAGGTCCTGCCAGGGCACATCCATGGGGATGCCGAGAGCTTTGGATTGGCGCTTGAGATCGGTGAACCAGTTGCGATATTTAGGGCGATTCCAGGGATCGATGGCTCCGTCATTGAGCGAGAGCGACTTGTTTGGGACGATCAGGTTGAGGTCGAAATCGATGGTGTTGCCAAAGCCCTGGCAGCGTGGGCAGGCACCGAATGGGTTGTTGAAGGAGAACAGGCGCGGCTCGGGTTCGCGGCCTGGTTTGTGGCAGGTGCGGCACTCGTAAGCGCCTGAGAAACGATGCTTTACACGGTCGCGGGGGTCGATCTCGGAATCGCGTGGGACTTCCTCGAAGATCACTTCGCCTGACTCGCGATAGGCGATTTCGGTGGCGTCCACGATGCGGCCGCGATTCTCCGGATCGACGACGATGCGGTCGATGAGGACGAAAACGGGCAGGGAAAAGTCGAGGTCGAGCAGGGATTCCGGGCTTGAAAATTCGAAGATCTGGCCGTGCTGGTAGAGGCGGTTGAAGCCTTTGGCGCGGAGTTCCGAGAGGCGCGTTTTCATTGCTTCGGTGAGCGGTGAGGGTGAGATTTCGACTGATTCTGCTTGCTTTACGGCTGTTTTGCGGGTTCGGCGGACTGGTTTTGCTTCTTCTTTTTTCTCGTCTTCGGCTTTGCTGCGGATTGGGAAGATGGCATGGAGGCGGGTGCCTTCGGGCAGAGCGAGGACGGCGGCGGCGATCTCGTCGACCGAGTCGCGGCCTACTAATCCGTCGCAGTGGATGCAGTGGACGGTGCCGCAGCGGGCGTAGAGAAGCCGCATGTAGTCGTAGATTTCGGTGGCGGTCGCGACGGTGGAGCGGGGGTTGCGGGTGGTGTTTTTCTGCTTGATGGCGATGGCCGGGGCGAGGCCGTCGATGAGGTCAACGTCTGGTTTTTCAATACGTTCCAGGAATTGGCGGGCGTAGGCGGAGAGCGATTCGACGTAGCGGCGCTGGCCCTCGGCGTAGACGGTATCGAAGGCCAGGGACGACTTGCCGGAGCCGGAGACACCGGAAACAACGGTCAGCTTTCCGTGCGGAATGTCGCAGCTGATGTTCTTTAAGTTGTGTGTCCGCGCGCCGCGGATGAGGATGGCATCGTTCGACATGGGTCTTAGGCAAAAGGATTGCGTGGAATTATGGTGCGATTCCCTACGATGAATTGAGGGGTTTGGGAACAATTCTTCACTTTTGATTATAGGCTGCGCGGGTCTGGAAATTCGATTCAGGAGGCTTCGGGACGATGCGCAATGTTCGTGAAACGAAGCGCAATCGGCGTGAGACTTTGCGCAATCGGAATCGGACGTTGCGCAATCAGGGTGAGACGCTGCGTAATCCGCGTCGGACGATGCGCAATAAAAGTCGGGAGAGTGAATGACGAGGAAGATGAAGCTGGAGGATCGCGCTCCAGAGAGGCTCTATTACACGCAGAGCGACTTTGGGGTGCTGTGGCAGGCGGGAGCATTCCGGCAGGTGTGGCTGGAAGCAAGGGACGCGAGTTTCGCGATTCGAGCTTCTACGCAGACAGAGGCGATTGCCGAGCTGGTGAGTGTGAAGGGGGGCAGACCACGACGGTTTCTGAATCCGGCGGCGGGTCTGGCGGCGCTGCGGCGGATGGGAGTGATGCGAGCCGAGGTTCGGATGGAAGGATGGGATCTGGAGATGGCGGCTCTCTCGATGCGGATGCGGCCGGATGTGACCGCGCGGAGGCTTAGGGATAGGCGGGTGAGGGAAGCGGCATATTTTCCAAACCGCGCGCCGGAGCCGGAAGTCGCAGACCGGAAGGATCAGTTATATAAGCTGGTTGATAAGAAGATGGAAGAGGCTATGCGGCGGAATAGTGTTGCTAACGAGATGGATAAGTTGAAGCCGCTTATGGAGCGTGATCGCAGACGATGAGTTATGGAGAAGTTTGATGGGTGAGCGGTTCGTGCTGCGCACGAATTTGGTCAGGCGCTTCGAGCAGTCGTTATCCCACCCTTTCCACAAAGTACGCGGAAAGGGTGGGGCACCCTGAGAGTTGCGGTAAGTTCGGTAGATAAAAAAGTAGGGGTGGGGCACCCGGCTAGTGCCGGACAACGCCGTTAATCGGAACAGTTCCGAAGTGATTGCTCGCTTTTGAGCCCGGGGCAAACATCAGCGTGATATTTGAGAACGGCACCTTATCTGATCCGGTGATGCAGACCATGAGCTGGGACTTTTCGCCGTCGGGTGCAAAAGGCGCGTTGCCCCCATTCCCGGTAGTGCTCGCCATCCCGACAACGACAAAACCGGTTGTCGTGGCGGCAACGGCGAAGTGGGCGGTAGGACAGTTCTCTGCCACGTAGTTAGGATCAGAGATCACGCGTGCGTCCTTCATGGTGAAGTGATGGGTATGTTGGTCACGCAGGGTCGTGTCGGTCGTTTTGTTGGCGATCATCCAAAGGTCGGAATGCTCCATGTTCAGTGCCGCACGAAAATCGACGACATCGAAATTAGGGTAGACATCGAGCGACCACGTTCCGCGAATCTCGTACCCTCCCATCGCGAAGGGGTTGTAGTCGTTGATCGTTCCCTTGAGTGTGGTAGAGCGCGGACCCTGAGCAACCGACACACTGCTCAGCGCCAGGACCATGACCGCAATTTGCGTAGACAGCAGGAAAGCCTTATTTTTCACACGAAACCTCCATCCTCTTGATTTCGGACAGCGCATACTGCCTATAGCCTTAGTTCTTCAACGGTTGAAGTCTTTGGCGTGAGGCGAGGACGCTGCCAAACTGGTGTCGATCATGGCTCATGCACGCGGACTTGAGCCATGGGCGAAGGCTTATCAGCTTCTTATCAATTCCTGTTCTGCTAAGTTGCAGAAACCACGATACATCTGCCAGTTATGAAGTTTTTGTGGGATAATCATTCGATTTTAAGGGGGAAGACATGCCGGAGGTTGGAGGAGTTATCAGATTCGATCAGTATGAGGTTGACCTTCGCGCCGGCGAACTTCGCAGGAATAACCGACCAGTCAGGCTGCAGAACCAGGTCTTTCGGCTCCTGACCACGTTCCTTGAACATCGTGGCGAGGTGTTAACGCGAGATCAGTTACGAATGCAGATTTGGCCGCTTGATGTGTTTCTCGATTTCGATAATGGATTGAGCGCTGCTGTCCGTAAACTGCGAGTCGTGCTGGGCAGACCTCCGGGGGCCAAAGGCAACAATAGCTACATCGAAACAGTGCCGCGGGTTGGATACCGATTTATCTCGCTCGAGAATGGAACGGACACCAACACCAGGCGCATCATTTCCGTAGCGATTCTGCCTTTCACGAGCAATTCAGATAGCTCAGACCTGGACTATCTGTGTGAAGGCATGACCGAAGCCCTGATTGACGCTGTCTGTCAGATTCGCGGGATCGCAAAAGTAATCGCTCGTAATTCGGCCTACCGATTCAAGGCGCGTGACCCGCAGGAAGCAGGGCGCGAACTCGGTGTACAGGCAGTAGTGATTGGAAGTGTGCATCCATCTGGCGACCATGTGCTGGTGAGAGCTGAGCTTATCAGCACAACTCAGGGTTTGCGCCTTTGGGGAGCCAGCTATCAGCCACTCATCCAGGAGCTTTCACTGCTTCCATCGACAATCGCATTGGCTTTGCGGGATCGCCTTGGATCGAAGCAGCGCACTGGGGCGCCGCGCGGCGTATCTCATCGGTCGACTGAAAATTCCGAAGCCTATCGTCTTTACTTGCGGGGAAGATACTTCTGGGCCAAGCGCCCGGGTGCGGGTTATGTAGAAAAAGCAATTGAGTTGTTCGATGAGGCGGTTGCACTCGATCCAGCCTTCGCTCTCGCCCACGCTGGGCTCGCCGACTGCTACAACACATTAGGCGCATGGGAAGCCGGTGTTCTGGAGCCCGCGATCGCATTGGAACGGGGCAAGGCCGCCGCCAGTCGGGCACTCCAGCTGGATTCCAATCTGGCGGAAGCACACACCTCCCGTGGCTATTGTCACTTCCACTATGAGTGGGACTGGGGCTGCGCCGAGGTCGCGTTTAAGCGAGCCATTGATCTGAATCCCAATTACTCCCACGCTCACCACTGGTACTCTCACCTGCTGGTCGCCCAGGGAAGGATGAAAGAGTCGCTGGAACACAGCCTGCGCATTATCGAACTCGATCCTTTCGACCTGCTTATCAATTCGCACCTCGCATGGCACTACCACATGGGGGGACATTACGAGGAGGAACTCGAAGAATCGAACAAGCTTCTCGAAATGGAACCGAACTTTCATAAAGCTCATTACTTCAAGGGTCTCGCTCTCGAACAGCTTGGAAGTATCCACGACGCCGTAAAGGCACTAGAAAAGTCATATCAGCTCTCGGGAAGCACATTCATGCTGTCTGCGCTCGGACATGCATGCGCAGTTGCCGGTGATAGGGACAAAGCAGTTCACATACTCGGCACATTAAAGGAATTATCGAAGAGCCGCTACGTAGCGGCGTATGAACTCGGTACGATTCACGTGGGACTGCATGAATACGAGCATGCGCTTGATTATCTGGAAAGAGCGTATATAGAGCGGTCCGGCTGGATACCGTATCTCCCTGTCGATCCAACATTCGCGCCTTTGCGAAGTGAACCACGGTTTCAGAGAGTATTGCAAAGTATTTCAAATTCTTCGAGTAATGCTTGAGTAACTGCCGAGATTGAGCGGTAATAGGAAACCCAATCCGCAAGTAGCAGGCTCGACTGCCTCTCCAGCTGGCTTTGCGCAGGTCTCCTAGAGCAGAACAGGTGTGGAGGCTCACCAAAGGAGCGTACAGGTCGAAGATCGATCCGCAATGTGACATGTGATCCGTGATCGATCTTTCACAGCCGCAATTTCTGACAGCGCCTGTACTCAGTTGGCGCAGAATCGCCAAACCACTCACCGAACACGACAATCCTCCGCCTTTGGTCACCGTACTTCTTGGAGCAGCCGCTCCGGTAGCGACTCCGAGGACGAGTGGAAGACCGATTGCGCCTTAGTGGCGTCTCGAACGAATGCGGTAGCACCGGGCCCTAGAAGCGAGACCTGGAACCGGCGAGGGATTCGTGCTGCGCACGAATGTGGTTAGGTGCTGCGAGCAGTCGTTATCCCACCCTTTCCACGAAGAACGTAGAAAGGATGGGGCACTCGGCGGGTGGCTGCCCGTTCGAAGGCTGCAAAGACTAATTCGTGAGATGGATGAGTTGAAGCCGTGGATGGAGCGTGATCGGAGCCGGTGAGTTATTCCGTTAATGAAGATTCGCTGTTCCCAGGTCTCAAAAGCGAGACCTCCACCCCAGCGACGAAAACCTGTCGCTGGGGACCCCGGACCTGGGGCACCCGTGATCTTTCAACACGTTGTTCCTTTTCTTTTGGAAAGGTCCAAGAAACAATTTGTTTTCTTGTTTTTCCTTTGCCGGAGAAATTTCACAACCTGGGTAGTTGAGCTGCGCGGTCAAGGTCTTGCCGCACAAGCGGTTGAGGGCGTTCCTATGCCCGAAAGCCTTGACGGCGTGACTCAACTACCGTAACGACAATTTACCGGCAAAGGAAAAACTCCGGCTACATAGCCGCGGAAAAAAGGAACAACGTCTTGATCATCTACAGGCACCCTCAGCGGTGCGATTTCAGATATGGGACACCCGCCTCAGAAGTTCGACTGAAACCCGCAGATTGAGTTCCTACTCGTTTCTCGATATGATTCGCGCCATGAATCGGTTTTCGTTGGCCGTGCTTTGGATTGGTGTTGCTCTCTGTGGCCGGATGTGGTCACAAGTTCCCGATAGTACTGTAACCGTCACGTCACTCGAATCCGGAAGGTCGAGCTTGATTGATATGGTTTGGGGTGAGCCCGGTATTCCAATGCAGTCGCTACCGAGTGTGACGGTTCTGGCTCCTGCTCAGGCTGAGTGGACAGCGGCAGTGAAGGAAATGGGGCTGACGAACAGTCAAGCGTTCGAGCGGTTGGAAAAACTGTCATTTGAGGGGCCTGCGGGGTTCAGAAATGTTGGATATTTGTTTGTTGCCAAGGGAAGTCCGAACCGGCTGGTTATCGTGCATCAAGGCCATAGTTGCCGGTTTGATGATCCGGGGCTGGGATTGCAAGGGCTAATCAGGACTTTATTGATGAAGCGATACTCCGTGGCGACGCTGTATATGCCACGGCCAGACCACTGTACTAATGCAGATATTATTCCCTTCCACAACAAACTGTTTGCTACGTTTCCTTCGAGTCAGCCCGGTAGCGCGCTTCAGTTATTTGTAGCTCCCGCTGTGCAAACCGTTAACTACGCTCTGAATAAGCTCAAATATGCCAGAGTAGACATGATCGGCCTGTAGGGAGGCGGGTGGACCACCACCTTATACGCAGCCTTAGATCCGCGTATCAGGCTCAGTGTTCCCACGGCGGGCACTCGCCCGAGGAGCATTCCCGGCGAGTGTGGACTGAATCCCGATGACAAAGAGCAAGCTTCCATTCCGAGCTATCTGAATTTGTACGCACTCGGGTCTACGACGGCCGGCAGAAGACAGATACAGGTTTTGAACAAATTTGATAGCTGTTGTTTTCAGGTGGCCTGTCCTGTTCAAGGCAAGGGAACCATGGACCTAGAGCGCGAAATACGGGAATACGAAAAGGTGACGCAAGCAGCCGACCAGAAGTTAGGTGGAGGCAACTTTAGTGTCTATGTGGACGCGAACTCACACGCGCACCAGATTTCTTCCGAGGTAACTAACCAAGTGATCATTCCTGCGCTGTCGGCGCCTTAATGTATTTTCCGGGTTTGCGTGACCTTACGGATCGCCCAGGAGTCCGAGGCTAAACAGATAGCCGGCGATGAGTTATTCCATTGATAAGATTCGCTGTTCCCCGGTCTCAGAAGCGAGACCTTGGGGCACCGGCGAGGGGTTCGTGCTGCGCACGAGTGTGGTTAAGGGCTGCGGGCATCCGTTATCCCACCCTTTCCGCACAGAACGCGGAAAGGATGGGGCACCCCTAGAGTTGTGGAGGCTTCTGAAACGGAGAAAATGAAGGGTGGGCCACCAGCCCGTGATCTCTCGTTCGAGCCAGACCTACTTGTGAGCCTAGAAGCTGTCTCATATATGCTTTTGAAGCTTCGTCGAACGACCTGCGACCCGCTTTGATTGCGGGTCTCATCCGAGGAGTTTCGATCGGTCTTGGGTTTATGAGACAGCTTCTAGTGCCGGTTATGTGTTTTTGGCTTGGGATGTTTGGTTGCTTTCTGAAAATGAGAGCCGTGTGGGGCCTTCTGATGAACTTTGGCATGGTAGGGCCGTGGCGTGTAGTTGGGATGGGAGCTGGCGAAGGCTACCGAAGCGCACGCCAGAATGCAGATTTGGGATAGTACAGCAAGTCGATTCACGAAACTTTGTCTCCCTGTGGAGGATGCGAAGAAGTTTATACGTGTTTGTGGATCGATGGAATAGCTCTTCGGTATTATCCTCGGAAGCCGAGACTTGAGCGCTAGAGATGGGGTACGCGAGGGGCCTTCTTCGATTGCGTTCCTGGTGAAATCCGGCGCGGCACTATCGGTCATGTCGAGGGCAACGTGCTGTATTGAACAGGTGCGGGATAACTCGCTGGGGCGTCCCGGCATCTCTTGGCCAGGAGATTTTTATGGTCAAGAGTGAAGACGAAATCGTACGCAAGTCGGATGATGCCAAGGGAGAGGACACAGCAAAGACCAGAGTGGATAAAGACGCTGGTGAGTTGGCGAAGAAGGCTTCGAAGACTGAGCAGAAGTTCGACAAGGATAACAACATCTTTACGAAGTGAGTTTTTGCGCGAGGGCGACGGCGGTGTGAGCGGTTGTCGTTTTTGTAGAGCAATACCAGCAAGCCCCGGTTACGTGCCGGGGCTTTTTCTTTTGGCGCTCCGAGTGTTTGCGTCGGATGATGGGTTCGCGCTTTGCGCGAAGGTGAAGCGGATCCCCTTCGGGAATGACGGACAGAGAGGCAAGAACAAAAAGCGGATCCTTCGCTTTGCTCAAGATGACGAACCGGTGATTGATGAACCGGCGGATGATAAATCGGTGGTTGATATTGAAACCGATGGCTGATGTTGGAGGAGATGCGGGCTGCCGCAAGTCACACCTGCGCGGCACGCATCTGTTGTTCGTTATGAGCCCGGCTGCTCTTCGTGGTCCTTCTTTGGTTTGGGGGCGCCTGCGTTCAGATCGTCCCAGTTGAGGATGGTGTTGAAGCCGAGGAAGAAGGTGCCCTGGGTTTGCCAGCGCCAGAAGGGGCGCAGAGCGAACATGACGACGTGTCCCTGACCGAGCGGAACGTCGATGGCGAGGGCGCGGCCGGTGAGTGCTTCGCCTCCGGCGAGTTCGCCGGAGAGCAGGATGTCGTTGGCGTTTTTGGGGAAGGCCATGACGACGCGTGGCTTTTCGTTGCTCTCGGTAGCCATGCCGAATTGACGCATCATCTGGCGTGTGGCTGCTTCTTCGCTGATCTGCTCGTGCTTGTCGGAGCTGGCTGCTTCGGCGTCTTCGGGCGTGTAGGGCGAGAGATGCTCGGGGACGGCATTGGGTGTGATGTCGGCTCCGACGCCGGGTGCGGTGGAAGCGCCGCCGCGGATGCCGCCGGTGCCGCCGCCGCCTGCGGAGGCTACCTGAAGCACGGGATCGCCGCCGAAATAGATGGGCAGTTGCGTGCCGTCGTATCCGTAGACGATGGGGCTTTTGGTGTCGGTGATGATGCCGCGCATGATGGAGCCTTTGGCGTACATGTTGCGCGGGTGCTCGATGGAGATGCCGCTGAGGATGCCGAAGTCGGGCAGGATGGTGGTGGTGGAGCCTTCGGTGATGAGCGTGCCGCCCTGTTCGACGAACTTCGCCAGCTCGGCGAGGCCGTCGATGCCCATGCCGCCGCGAATGTCATCGCTGGAGTCGAGCGCGCCGAGGTTGGGGGTGAGCTCGGTTTTCTTGTAGGGGATGGGGTCGGCGCCGGTCTTGGGGATGCCATTGACCTGCGAGATGGAGCTGCCGCCGACGCTGGGGTAGAGGATGACATCGTACTTGCTGCGGAGGTTGCCTTCGCGCAGCTTCTGGTCGGCGAAGTAGGTGTAGGGGATGTCGTAGTGATCGAGTGCGGCGCGTACCCAGCCTTCATCCTGCGTGCGCTGCCAGGAGTGAACGAAGCCGATGCGGGGGACGTTGAGGTCGTGGGTTTTAACCGAGGGCATGGAGGAGGTGGCCCATGCGGAGAGGCCGTACTCCTTGATGGATGGGCCGAGCTTTGCTGCGTCTGCGTCAGGAATGATGAAGGCTCCGGCGCGGAAGTGATGGCCGCCCAGGTCGAAGTCGTCTTCGGCGGCGAGCATCTTGGTGTCGGCGTTCTTGAAGCGGAAGGTGACGAGCGTGTTGTCGGTGGTGTGATCGACGACGAGGATGTTGCCAGTGCCCTGGATGCTGCCTGCCACGGATGCGTCGGCGGTGAGCAGGGTCATTGGCTGGCCCAGGATGCTTTTGTCAGTAACGGTCTTCACATCGACATCGCGCATGAGCGGCATGGTCCAGCCGGTGTCGTCGTAGGGAAGCGGGTTGGCGGCTGGGTAGTTCTGCAGCGAGAAGTACATATCGACCAGCGTGCGGTAGGGCTGATCGGCGCGGATGATGTAGTCGCCGGCGGCGACGTTTATTTTGCCGAACTGGCCGGCGTTATCGGCGCGCTGCACTTCTACTCCCTGACGGCGCAGGTCGTTGACCAGATCGGCGGCTTCGACTTTGCGGCGCTGGGTGGCGGGAATTACCCAGCCGAATGTGGGACCATCCTTGCCTTTGTCCACGGAGCGCTTGTTCTTGAGCCAGTAGTTCTCGAGATAGAGCTCTTTGTCCTTCGCTACCTGATGCAAGGCGATGAGCAGCGCGGATTCCTGGATGTTGGTGTTGTTGCGCGGTCCCCACTTGATGGAGGGCAGTGGAGGATTGGGACGATACCACTCGCGGCTTGTCGTGGTTGCGGGCAACCGCAGATTGGGGTTGTTATCAGGGCCGTAGGATTGCACTTCGTAGAAGCGGCCGAAGGAGTTGTGCGTGATGGCGATCCAGAAGAGATAGTTGGGTACCCAGCCGTCGTAGAAGCCGTAGGTGAAGACGCCGGGGACGTTGCGCTTGGCCATCTCCATGACTTCGGTCTGCGGCAAGCGACCACCACTCGCTGATGGCGATGGGATCGAGCGAATCGTTGTAGGGGCCGGTGCCGGTGGAGACATAGAGATAGCTCTGCGCTTCGTGCAGATCGTGAAGGACGGTGGGGTGCCAGTCGAGCACGGTCTTGGTGATGTTCTGCGTGAGCTTGAGGTATTGGCCCATGCCGTCGCGGTTGTTGTCGTGCGCAACATACTTGCCCCAGTACATGAGCGGCGGCTTGGGCTTGCCGGTCTTCTTGCCGTAGTAGTAGGTGTCGACTTCCTTATCGCGGCCGTCGGTTTCGACTACGGGCGTGATGAGGATGATGGAGTTGTTGCGGATCTCCTGGATGAAGGGAGTCTCCTCGACGATGAGGCGATAGGCCAGCTCGACCAGCATCTGCGGGCCGCCGGTTTCGGGGGAGTGGATGCCGCTGGTGATCCAGTAGATGGGCTTGGCGGTCTTGATGATCTGGCGCGCCTGCTCTTCGGTGGTCTTGCGCGGATCGGTCAGGGCGGCGAGTTGGTCTTTGTATTTGTCGAGGTTCTTGATGGTGGCTTCGTCGGCGATGGCGAGGATGACTTCGTCGCGGCCTTCTTCGGACTTGCCGATCTTCCAGAACTTGGCGCGGGGCGAGACCTGCGCGAGTTTTTCGTAGTAGCTGTTGATCTCTTCGTTGTAATAGAGCTCGCCGGGCTGGCCGGGCATCTTGCCGAAGAACTTCAGCGGTGTCGGAACGGTGCTCGATGCGGGCAGGTGATCGACGAGTTCGGTGGTGATGCGCGGGTCCTGGAGATACTCGTGGATTCTCTTCGTGTACTCTTCGTCGTTCTTTTGAGCAATCCCTGCGGTCTTGCTTTGGTGCGCCGCGGTCTGAGCAATTGCCGCGGGGCTGTAGCTGATTCCGGCAAGAAGGGCAGCGAAGACGGTACTACCGCCTATGGCACTGCCGACAACGCGAAAGCAGCGAACGATATGTTCGTTGATCATGTGGGCTCTCCGAATAGTGTTCGATTTTTGAAACGACGCTTCCATGGACTGCCCCAACAGGACACTACCTGGACGGTGAGGCGCACTGCAATTGGGATTTCGCGCGGATCGTTCGTTTCCGGAATTCTCGAAAGGGCTGGATTTCGCGGATCAACCGGCGGAATTTTTAGAATGATTCAAGATAGCAGACGTTTCCACCCCGTAGATCACTGAGTTCCGGCAAATATATCGAGACGCCGTGATGATTGCGGGCGCAGAGGATTCTGTAGATGTTTTGTGCCTTGCGGCGCTATTTGTTCCCGAGCGCAAACAGCATGCGTGATACGATGCCGATCATTCGGGACATATCCAATGGCTGAGCTTGAAAAGGTTGTGGAATCCGCCGCACCGCGCCGCGACTGGCATGACATTGAACCGCTGCTGAAGTGGGGCGCGGTTGCTTACTTGTGTGGTTTTGGCATCGTGTTAGTTCATAAGCACCGGCTGGGCGTGCCAATGCTGCAGCTGATGGAGCCGGTGAATGTATGGATAGGGTTGCCGGTGGCTGTGCTGATCTATTTTCTGGACAAGATTTACTCCGGCGTCCGCTTGTCGATTCGGACGACGATGGGGTCGCTGCGCGACCGGGAGAAGAATCTTCAGAAGCTCGCCACGAGCGAGACTCAGGCGGAGTTGTTTTGGAAAGTGTCCGATCTATGGGTGAAGGCGCTGGCACTGTTTGCATCGCCGCTGGGGCTTGCCGGGTTTACCGAGCGATTTTTTCAGTGGATGATGCGGGCTTATTTTCGGTTTATCGAGAAGAGATTTCACGTCGATCCGCTTGCGGAATGGAAAGCTACCAAGCTTGGTGCTGAGATCAATAAGGAGGCGCTGGCCCAGGTTGACGCGGGTGCTCTCGTGGACGGTCTGGATTGCCGCGCTGGTCAGGTTCGCCAATCTGTGTATCTACTGTTTTGTCGGACTTGTTGTCTGCTGGGTCTATGTTGAGATGTATTCGGAGATTCCGCAGACGCTGGGTGGGGGTAAGCCGATGGAGGTGACGCTGGTGATTTCTCCCGATGCGATACCGAAATCGAAGGGGTTTGCGAATTGGCGAGGGGCCGATGGAGAGTCTGGTGGGGAAGCGAAGGAGGGGCTCGCGGTTCCAGTTACGCTGTATTTTGCAATGAACATGAACTAATTGTCCGCAAGGGCGGAGGACCTGCCGTGTCTCTGAGCGAACATGCCGTTGAGGGGATTGTGTTTCCTTCACGATGAGGGAGCGCGCGATGGTTTTGGCGGGATGTAGTGGAAGTGGATGAGGTAGATGTTTTCGCCTTTGCCGTGTTTGGCTACTTTGAGCAGGTCGAGGACGCCGAGGAAGCCGGATCGGCGGGCTAACTGTGGCGTGATGTCGGGCAGGCCGATGAGCTGAATGCTGTTGACTTCGATATGGCCTTCTTCCATCTGGTAGCGGTTGCCTGCGATGACGCGGGGGCTGATCCAGAAGCGGATGGTGCAGGTGATTTCGCCGCTGCGGATGCGGTCGCGGAGACGCTTGGTGAAGGTCATGGGGTGAGTGTACTGCGGGGGTGTCTCTGGTGGCTTCCGGTTCCTCGCAGAGACGTTCGGGCTTGTTCGGTTTGGGTGTGAGTGCGGGGTTTGTGGTTTCCCTGGTCTCAGAAGCGAGACCTCCTGCCCAGCGACGAAGACCTGTCGCTGGGGACCCCGGACCTGGGGCACCCGATTTTGTGGTGGAACTGGCGTATCCAGACCTGAGCCGGTCACCATCAACTCGCCCTAAGGCGCAAGAGACTTGATCAGCATAAGGCGATTCCGCATTGCAAATCGAACGCTGAATTCTGTTAGCCGGGCAGTGCATCCTTCACTTTTGTGCCGACCACTCTCTTTGCGCGGATTCCAGCGCATTGCGATTTACGAGGTAAAACTCAGCCATGGTTCTGAGGCGCTCGCGCGTTTTTTTGCTGGACGAACTTTGGGCTCCCTGCTTGATCAAGGCGGCCAATTGTTCGAGCGAACGCTTCTGCGCATTCATCATTCCGGTGTAGTCATCTGATGCCTCGAACAACACCCGGCGTGTGCCGCGCTGACCGCTGCGGCGGACGAGCGTGTACATCTCCAGCAGATGAGCCGCGACGCTGGCCGTGCTCTTGCTGATTTCAAGGTCGGCTACCATGCGATCCAGGCTAACCGGCTCCTCGCAGAGCAACAGATAGCCGTAGAGACGCGCTGCGGTGGGGGGAACCCCGAGCGGCACAAGCAGTTGAGCCATACCGCGGATGAAGCGGTCGCGGGTTTCCCGTATTTCTTTATTTGTCAAATTCGGCATATATCGAATATAACAAATATGTTGTTGTTTCATATCGAGAGAGGTTCAAATCATGAAGAGCAGCTTGACTCCGGCAAGAGTGCTCGTCTTTAGCCTCATCGTGGCAATCGTGCAGTTCGGGCTGGCGATGATCCTGCTCGGCGGATGGACAACGTTCTTCAGCCATCCGGCGCTGGTTGCGTTGGCGATTGCCACTCTGGGATTGATCCTTGTCGGACCTCTCAGCAACGTGAACCTGAGCTCCGGCGAGAAGGAGGACCGCGGCAACCGCTGGGTCTTCCTCGTGTTCGGCGCGATTGCGGTTGCCAGCGCTGCCGTGCCGCCCTATGCAGACCGCATTGGCCTGTGGACCATCGACGGAGAGAAACAACCCGCTGGGCAGGGGTGATTCTGTACGTGCTCGGCGGAGCGCTGCGGCTGTGGCCCGTCTTTGTGCTGGGTTCGCGGTTCAGCGGGCTGGTGGCCATTCAGTCAGGCCATACGCTGGAGACGCATGGGATTTACAGTCTGATTCGCAACCCCAGCTATCTGGGAATGGTTATCAATATGCTGGGTTGGGGATTGGCGTTTCGCGGCTGGGCAGGCGTTGTGATCGCATTGACATTGCTGGTGCCGCTCGTCCCTCGCATTCGCTCTGAAGAGCGCCTTCTGAGAGAGCATTTCGGCGCCGAATACGATGCCTATGTTGCACGGACCTGGCGGCTGATTCCGGGTATTTATTGATGCAAAACCGGCGGTGTTTCGCAGGGGTACCCGTCTGCTCGCTCTGGAAGCCAGGAACCGGGGAACTCAGTACGGCTGCCGCGAAAAGCTTTGCTTATACAACGCAAAAGCGGCCTGAACACGAGGTGTGCTCAGGCCGCTTTTGGGTGATCTGTTGGGATTGGCCGATGTTGACTGGGGCCGTCGCACACTTCCGCGATGACCAGTGGCCCGTTGGCACGCTGCCATTGGGTCTTACGCTGGGGCTGGGGCGCGACGCCCTAGGCCTCAGTCACCTCACGTTGGACTTGCTTACTACTGTCAGAACTCATATATCGGATCATCCTCCTTTCCCGTGTTAAGACGAAAATACCGCTGGGCGGGGCGCCGCGTCAAGCGGTGACCAATCTCGATCTCTCTGCCCAGTCTTCGAGCAGGCAGAAGAGGCAGCGCTCATGCAGGGCGAGCTTGAGGAAGCCGTCGTGGCGGTGTTTGCCGTCGTGGGTGCCGTTGGCGGAGTGGAGCCAGCGCTGGATGGTGCCGCCGAGGTAGCTCTCGATGACGGCGGGATGGATGAGGCATTTGCGGCAGATGGCCGGCGTATGCGAGAGCTGGTTTGAGACACGGCTCACGGCCTCGGTGACGCGCTTGCCGGCTTCGTCTCTGGCTTTGGGCAACGGGGACTGGCAGAGGAATTCGAAGGCGAGAAGCGAACCGGACCAGGTGCGGAAGTCACGGGCAGTGAACTCGCCGCAGGAACTGGAGTACACGTAGTCGTTGATGTCGGAGCAGCCGATGCGGGCGCGTTTGCCGTGGTTGTCGGTGTATTGAAACAGCTCGAAGCCGGGCAGGTCGACGTATTCGCAGACGACGCGGTTGAGATGGTGGTCGCCGATGTCGAGCTTGTGTTTTTTACCTTTGCCGTTGATCTGGAAGCAGGTGGTGCTGTTGGGTTGCGATTTTGTGTGCTTTGCGATCCCGATTTCCTCTGCGGCTTCGCGAAGGTGACTGTTGCCGTTGCTGCGCCCGGCTGAGTCCATGAGACGGATGAGGATGGCGAGGATGCGTTCGCGAGGCATGCCGGGCAGGTCGATGTCGGATTCGACACGAGAGCGCATGGCGGGCAGGATCTCGCTGAAACGGAGCATCTGGTCGAAGCGTGTTTCGTCGCGGAAGGTGCGCCAGTGGGGGTGGTAGCGGCTCTGGCGACGGCCGCGGAGGTCGCGTCCGGTGGCCTGTAGGTGGCCGCCGGGTTGAGGCGAGATCCACACCTGACGCCATGAGGCGGGAATATCGAGCGACTTGATGCGAGCGAGGGTGGCTTCGTCGTGGATGGGTGTGGGGCGGCCGGTCGGGCTTTCGTTGGCCGGCATGGTGTAGAGGTAGCCTTTGCCGCGGCGATAACGGCGGATGCCGGGTTGGGTGTCGGTGACGAAGCGCAATCCACTGGGTGGCATCGATGCCAACAGCGAGGCGGCCATCGCGTCGGAGCTGCGCCGAGAAGGGGGAGTGGATCTGCTTTGGAGCAAGGCGCACATTCCCGAGTTGGATGCAGGCCTTATCTCGCTTGTTCTCAGCGATGACCATTTTGGAACGATATTACTTTTGGCAATTTCAAAAACATCTTTCAGGGGTTTTGAGGATTGCTCAGTCTTCAGATTGCCTGCATCGCTATGCGGGTGTGCTGTGACCCTGGCACTGGAGGACGCCGAGCAAGCGATGAAATGGGCCGACGGATTCGCGAAATGGATCGGCGAGGAGGCGTATGAGCTGATGGAGATGGGTGAGGTCGTGGGTGGTCCAGGCCGAGAGTAATTGGGAGATGGTGACGGTGCCGAGGACGGGATGATGGCCGCTGCGGGCGAGGTCGGTGGGCTGGAGATGGAGGGCGAGGAGCTGGTCGAGATTGGTGCGACGGGTTTCGGCGAATTGCTGCAAAAGCTCAGCGATGGGGGCTACGAGGTCGAGTTCGCGGTGGCCGGTGCGGCTGAAGGGTGGGAATGGCTGAGACTGGCCGAATTCGAGGGTGTGGCGGATGCGGGGCATCCAGCTGACGAGGTCGGTGTGGATGAGATGGGCGACGATTTCGTGGGGGTTCCAGGTGTCGTGGCCCTGAGAATCGCGGCCTTCGTTGCGATCTAGTTGCGCGGGAGTGAGGCCTTGCAACAGAGCGGTGAGCGTGGCGGGAGTTTGCGACAGCAGCGGAAGGCAGGTCTCGAGTGTTGGTTCCATGGGTGTGACCTCAGAGAGCTTGGTAGCTAGTGGATGCTCGACGGGGCTGCGGGGACGGATTTTTCGTATTGCGGCCAATGCGCGATGAGCTCGGCGACGACGGCGTGGCCGACGCGGTAGGCGGCTTCGAGCGAGGGAAGGTAAGCGCCGTATTGGCCGATGCGCTGACGGGAGAGGCTGCCGGCGGCGTCGAGGCCGTTGGGCTGCTGGTCGAAGTTGCTGACGGTGCGCAGGACGAGGATGCGGTTCCAGTCGACTTTGTTGGAGTGCGCGAGGTTCTGTAGGGACTGGAGGGTGCCGGTGTCTTCCATGGCGGTGGTGGCGAAGCGGCCCTGCCCGTTGCTGAAGTAGGTCATCCATTGCTGAGCCCAGTCGTTCATGAGCTTGCCGTGCCAGTAGCGCGAGCCGGAGACTTCGTCGCCTTCGATCACATGAGGCGGCTGCTGAGCTGCAGGGGAGTCGAAGTGAGAGCGCAGCTCTTTGAGGTGATCGTTGTCGGGGAGTTCGACGTGGCGGGTGAGGTTGTAGGCCCAATCCGTGAAGGTGTGGTTGGTTTGAAAGACCTGGCCTGCGAGGGGCGTGGCGGGTGATTCGAAGGGTGAGTTCTTGCGCAGGGGAAGGACACCTGTGGACCAGCCGGTGGGGATTTCGCGGCCATCGATTTCGTAGCCGAGGTCGCTGTCGACGATCCAGTTGGCCCAGGCTGCGGAGCCTATCGATGCGACTTGTGGGTTGCCTCCGGCGATGCCGGCGATGAGCCAGTAGGCGTGGGTGAGATCAAAACGAGGATCGAGGCCGAGGGCCATGATGGTGCTGGCGGCGTGGGCGGTGCCCTGGCCGGTGACGATGGCTAGTTCGCCGTCGGCGTTCATGCGGACGTCATGGTATGCGGTGGGGAGGGGGTAGATGGTGTCGAGGTGGTCGCGCTCGACCCAGTACTGGAGTTCGCCGGGCTGGTCGCCGGTGTCGTTGCCTGCTTCGAACATGGCGACGACGACTACTTTTACCGGGATAGGTTTGGGCGCGGGCTGGGCGATGGTTGCAGCCTGGCCAAGGGCAGCTGCCTGGCCAAAGCCAGCAATGGAGACACAGAGAGCGAGGCAACAGGGGAGAAGGCGCATGAATTGGTGATCCTGTAAATATGGTACGGGAGCCGGGGCATCCTCAGAGTGACTGAGTTTCTCCTTGGCATCAAGCCCACCGGCCAAATGCGGCATTCCATTCAAGGATCAAAGAGGTCGAATAACAGTGGATATTATTTTCCAGCGTGATGAAGTACCGCGAATAACCCTGTGAGCGCCCCAACCAATCCAGTCGCTGCGGCGAGGCCAGGAATGATCACGGTCTTCCACCACCATGCAGCAACGTCTCGCCGACGAACTTTTTCATCGTCAATTGCCTTCCGAAGCGTAAATCGTCCTCTGACACTTAGGACCGGTGGCAGCGTCGAATCATCCCATAGATCAGTCTGATTCTTCGATGGAATATCGACGTCGAGATCCATTGCGGTCATGAACAGCTTGGAATCGATATATCTGCTCTCTTCGTAATCGATTTCACGTAGCTCGTAGTCCATCTGCTCCGCAATCTGTCTTTTTTCCTGGCGATTCGTGTCCTTCGCCTCAAGAATGGGGCGGAACTTTTTATCGATTTCAGTGCGGCGCTTATCGAAATCACCTCGCCTTAACATTGGCGAATCGTAGCATAGCCGTCAGGGGCCGGGCTAAATGATGGGGTGAAAAGTGGATCGGCCCGGTCCCCAAAAGCGAGGGGCCAGTGGCATGCCGGGTGCCTGTGGTCTTTCAACAGGTTGTTCATCCGAGAGGGACCGGAGAAGCTGGTTGTGACGAGCAGCCAGGAACTTCGAAGAAATCGAATGGATGTACACAAGAATGCCCGACTGAGCTTTCGTAGTCGAGAAGTTTTAGTCGAATTCGCTCTAGTGGATGAGCCGTCGTCTGAATTCGCTGGGGGTGTAGCCGGTTTGGCGGCGGATGAAGCGGGTGAAGGTGGCTGAGTCGGGGAAGCCGAGGTTGCTGGCGATCTCGGTGATATTGTGGCGGGTGTCGCGGATGTGTTCCATGGCGACATGCAGGCGATAGTTGCGCAGGTAGGCTCCGAGGCTTGAGCCGAAGGCGGTGCGGAAGCGTGCACGCAGGCTGCTCTCGGAGATGTGGAGACGGCGGGCGAGGTCTTGCATGCGGACGCTGGTGGGATGCGATTGGCGCAGGTAAGTTTCGATGTCGTTTAGGAGTTGAGTGGAGCGGCGGTCGGCGAGTACTGGAGTGGCTTTGGAGTCGCGGAGGCGCGGCTGGAGCTGCGCGAGGATACTGGCGATTTCAAGGGCGAGGATTTGGTTGGAGGACTCCTGCTGTCGTGCTGTGTAGAGCTGCAGCGATGCGGTCAGGCGGCTGCGGATGGATGAGTTGAACTGGAAGGCTTGGCCGCGGAACTGTTCGATTGGGGCAGGGCGATCGCACTCGAAGGTGACGATGAGCCAGAGGATGTCTTCGCGATGTGTACGCGGGAAGGCGTGGAACTGATAGGGAAGGATGAGGATGCCTTCGCCGGGGTGCAACTCGACGTCTTCGCGGTCGATGCGGACGGTGCCTGCGGTTTTGAGATTGAAGATGAGCACGAATCGGTGATGCGGGCGCAGTTCAAATGTGGCGCGGCGAAGGTCGGCTCCGGTAGCTCTTCGAAAGATGAGGATGTTGTTGGGAACGCATGTTTCCGCGTGGGTGCGACCGTGGAAGTAGCTCCGAGGCGTAACAAGGGCGCGAGTGAGAGATTGGAGAGGTGCTGTCATTTGGTGTTGTTGCCAGTGTTCAAGAGATAGACAGAAAAAACAAAAATTCAGTCGATTTTGCAAATATACCGCAAAGAACATTTGTTAGGTTGCAGACAGGTGACGGAGGCTATTGTGAGTTCAGTGAATATTGCGCTTGTAGGCTTTGGATTTATGGGAAATATGCATGCGCAGATTTATGCGCAGTTGGCCGGAGCGCGGCTGGTGGGTGTGGCCGATCCACGCACGGAGCTGGTGCGGGGGAAGCTGAAGGAGCTTGGGCTGGATGTGCCGGTGTATGACTCGCTGCCGGATCTGCTGGCGGCGCGGCCTGAGACGGAGATGGTGGATGTCTGTACTCCGCTGGATGCGCATGAAGCGGATGCGCTGATTGCACTGGAGAGCGGACGCCATCTGTTTTGCGAGAAGCCGCTTGCGCCTTCGCTAGCTGCCGCGGATCGGATCATTGGGGCGGCCAAGAGGGCCGGAGTGATGGCGCAGGTGGGGCACTGCATTCGCTTCTGGCCTGAGTATCTGGCGCTGCGGCAGTTTGTTCACGAGGACAAAGGCGGGCGATTGCTGAGTTTGTCGATGACTCGGCAATCAGGGCGTCCGGAATATGCGGCTAATAACTGGCTCAACCAGGAGCAACGGTCGGGTGGGGCTGCGCTGGATCTGCATATTCACGATACCGATTTTGTGTTGGCGCTGCTGGGCAAGCCGGGTGCGGTGCAGTCGCGGGCAGTCTTTGATTACAGCGGCCCGGCGCATATCTTTACGCTGTATGACTATCCGGATGTGGTGGTGTCGGCGGAGGGTGGATGGAACTATCCGGCGAAGTGGGGTTTTCGGATGGCGTTTCAGGCGATGTTTGAGAAGGCCTGCATCGACTTCGATTCGGGGAAATCGCCTACATTGACTATCACCTGGAGTGACGCCGCGCCGGAGCCGCTGGCATTCCAGGCGCCCGCTGTGGGCGAGTCGCAGGGGGCGGGGGGAAATATTTCGAGTCTGGGTGGGTACTTCAATGAACTGCAGACGTTTGTCGCCTGCCTCTTGAGCGGCAAGCCGCCGGTGGATGCGACGCTGGAGGATGCGCGTGATTCGCTGGAGGTGGTGTTTGCGGAGATTGAGTCGGCGCGCATGCGGCGCGTGGTGAGCGTAGGAGGCGATGTATGAAGAAGTCGGTGAGTATATGGTCTTTTCCTGCTGCAATGACGCTGGGCGATAAGCTGCGGCTGGCTCGTGAGGCTGGCTTTGATGGATTCGAGATCGATCTGAGCGAGGACGGTCCGCTGACTCTGCAGAGCACGCAGCAGGAGATTGCGGCGTTGCGTTCACTGGCTGAGAAGAGTGGTGTGGAGTTGAGCGGGCTGGCTACGGGGCTTTACTGGGGCGCGAATGCTGCGAGCGAAGATCCGGCTGTGCGTGCGCGTGCTGAGGCGATTGGCAGGAAGCAGATCGAGACGGCGCATGCGCTTGGGCTGGATGCGATTCTTGTGGTGCCGGGGACGGTGGGTGCGGACTTTATTCCCAATTGCGAAGTGGTGCCGTATGACAAGGCGTGGCAGCGGGCTACTGAGTTTGTGCGCGCAGTGCTGCCGGTTGCGGAGCGATGCGAGGTTCGCATATGCATTGAAAATGTGTGGAACAAGTTTTTGCTTAGTCCGATGGAGATGCGACAGTTTATTGCGCAGTTTGAGAGCGAGTGGGTGGGCTCGTATTTCGATGTGGGCAACACGCTGGCTATTGGGTATCCGGAGCACTGGATATCGGTGCTGGGGCAGCAGATACGGCGCGTGCATCTGAAGGATTATCGACGCGCGGTGGGCGGTGTCGATGGGTTTGTGGAGATACTTTCGGGGGATGTGAACTGGCCGGCTGTGATGAGCGGGCTTCGCGCTATCGGATATGACGGGTGGCTGACGGCGGAGATGATTCCGCCGGTGCCGTTTTATAAATTTGCGCCGGAGGTGTTGTTGTTTAACACGTCACGGGCGATGGATGCGGTGATGGGGCTGGCGTTAGTGTGAGTGTGAAGGATTGCGCTGGATTGAGATTTGAAATGTGATCGGGTCTATATGCGGTCGGCGATGAGAGGATGAAGGGCATGAAAAACACCGTTAAGCTGGCGGCGTTGGTGTGCTTGCTTTTTCCGATCATAGTTGCGGCGCAAAGTGGCGAATGGCATGGAGCTGGTTGGATTGCGTCGGGGGCCCAGACCGGTGAGGCTGAGATGCCGATCTTTCGTAAGAGCTTTCATGTGGATAGACCGCTGGCGAGTGCGGAACTGCGTATTTCTGGGCTGGGGCAGTACGAGGCGCACCTGAACGGACGTGATGTGACTGATTCTGTTCTTACGCCTGGCTGGACGGATTACAGGAAGCGCGTTCTCTATGACACTTATGATGTGACGCGGCTGCTGCATCGGGGCGGCAATGCGTTGGGAGTGTTGGTCGGCAACGGCATGTATAACGTGGTTGAGACCGAGGGACGCTATACGAAGTTTTCCGGTTCTTACGGAGACCCCAAGTTCATTGCGTGCCTGCGTCTCCAATACAAAGATGGCCGCGAGCAATATGTGGTGAGTGACGGCTCATGGAAGTGGTATGCCGGTCCAATTGTGTTTACTTCCATCTATGGCGGCGAAGATTACGATGCGCGCCTGGAAGAGCCGGGATGGGATGGGCCGGGTTTTTCCGATGGAGGATGGAGCGCCGCGCAGCCTGTAGATGGGCCGGGTGGGGTGTTGCAGCCTGCGACGTTGCCAGCGATCAAGGCATTCGAGCGTTTCGAGCCGGTTGCCGTCACGCATCCGCGTGCCGGTATTACGGTGTACGACCTTGGCCAGAACTTTTCCGGCTGGCCTGAGATTACGGTTACGGGGGAAAGAGGAGCTTCTGTGAAGCTCGTGGCCGGTGAGCTGCTGGATGAGAAGGGAGATGTAACGCAGCGCAGCGCGAATATGTTTGCCGACTCCGAGAATTCTTTTACGTATGTTCTGCGCGGAGAGGGGCGGGAAACATGGCATCCGCGTTTCAGTTACACCGGCTTCCGGTATGTTCGCGTGGAAACCACCGGCACGGTGCACATTGAGCATCTCAGCGGGAGCTTTGTGCATGACGATGTGCGCGTGGATGGGAGCTTTGCCTCTTCCGATGAGTTGCTGAACAAGATTCATCGGTTGATCGATCGGGCGATGCTCAGCAATATGATGAGCGTGCTTACAGACTGTCCGCATCGCGAGAAGCTGGGATGGCTGGAGCAGACGCACCTGGCTGGAACGGCGCTGATGGACAACTATGATCTGCGGGCGCAGTACGCCAAACTTGCGGACGATCTTGGAAATGCACAGCGGACGGACGGCCTGGTGCCGAGCATCGCTCCGGAGTATGTGGTTTTTGATGGAGGTTTTCGCGACTCGCCTGAATGGGGAGCGTCCATCGTGCTGAGCACATGGGAGGCTTACCAGGCGTATGGCGATGTGAGTGTGCTGCGTCCGCATTATGACGGGATGCAGCGCTATGCGGCGTATCTTCAGGGGAAGTTGAAGGATGGCTTGCTGGAGTATGGTCTTGGCGACTGGTATGACATCGGGCCGGGGGAGCCGGGTGAATCCAAGCTCACGAGCAAAGGGGTGACGGCTACCGCGACCTACTACGAGTTGTTGACGGACCTTGCCAAGATTGCCGGATTGCTGGGCAGGCAGGCGGATGTGGAGCAATACGAGTCTGAAGCGGCGTCTTTAAAAGAGACTTTCAACGCACGTTTCTTTCATGCTGATCTTGGTTCGTATGACACTGGCAGCCAGACGGCCAATGCGATGCCGCTTGTGGTCGGGCTGGTTCCGCAGGAGCGTCGCGCTGCGGTGCTGGATCATCTGGTGGCCGATATTCATCAACATCAGGATCATGTGACGGCTGGGGATGTTGGGTTTCATTATGTCGTGCGCGCGCTTACAGACGGGGGCCGCTCGGATGTCTTGTATGCCATGCTTTCCCGGACTGACGCGCCTAGTTACGGCGATTTGATTGCGCACGGCGCGACTGCATTGACCGAGGCCTGGGATGCTGACCCGGACAACTCGCAAAATCATTTCATGCTTGGGCATGCGGAGGAGTGGTTTTATCGCGGGTTAGGCGGCATTGATGTTGACCGCAGCCGTCCGGCTGATGGGCAGATTCGTGTGCGGCCTGCGTTTCCGGGGAAGCTGCAAAAGGTAAGCGCCAGCTACCGGTCTTCGCTGGGGTTGATTCGTAGCTCATGGACGCATGTGGGGCGCACGGTTCGGATTGAGATTGAGGTGCCGGTTCGAGCGACGTTGCAGATTCCAGATGGATGGTCGCTTAAGGGAGCGACGGGGGATGTGGCGGTGGGCAAGGGGAAGCATCGATTTACGTTGAACGCGGTGTCATGAGTTTGAGGTGGACTACCTATCTTGCTGGTCATGGGAGCGTTGTAACGCGGGTCTCAGAAGCGGAGTCTGGGGCATCCGCATCCCATCCCGGTCCCTAAATGCGAGGGACCCGGGCACCCTCATTGTGGTCTGGGACCGAGGCCTCTCGCCAAAGGGTAATATTCTGTCAGAGACTCCTTCCACTTGTCAGGGAAGCCGTTGTAGTAGTCGAGTAAGCGCTGTTTAACCCTTTCGGGATGCCAAGACATCGCAGGTTCGAGTCCCTCAATCTCCTCGCGCGTCGCACTTCGCATCTGTCCGTTATTGAAATAAATCCGAAATATCCCCCTGTCGATTACGTCTTTTATGCCCGTAGGAGGAACTTCGGGCAAAGGTGCATCCACAAGGGATCGATTGCCCACGATCTTCCAAATGCCCGACTTGATCGCGTAATCCATTACGCTCACATAGAAGAGTACAGGGAGCTTGACCACCTCATCGATAGACAGATCATGATCGGTTCGCGAGTCATAGACAGCGATCGCACCGAACGTGCCTTTCCGTGCATAGACAAGGGTGCCATCACCAAGGCAAATCTCATAAAGATTACCTTCTTTGCGTCTTTGTCTCCTCATTCCGGTGGTTCTGCTCCTTCTTCCTCGTTTTCTCCGAAGTTCCTAGTTGCTCGTCACAACCAGCTTCTCCGGGCAATCTCGAATGGACAACCTCTTGAAAGATCATAGGTGCCCCATCCTTTCCGCGCAGTTTGCGGGAAGGGTGGGAATTAAGGATGGTCGAGTGTTCTTTGGGATATTTGTTTGCGATGAAAGGAGGTCCAGTGCGATTCAATTTCGACAGTGCCGCGCTGGCCTGTCAGATAGTGACGATAACTCGACCATGGCCAGTCTTCGGGCTTTGAGACCAGGCCGCGAGTCACTGGTTGCGGTGCATGTAGCGCAGCTTTTCAGCAGTCTTCTCTTCGGTGCGCACGTTGAAATCGCAGTAACGGCGCTGCCAGAATTGCGGCTCGGTTTTCGACTTCAGTCGTCGGGATGTTTTCTGTTTGAGGATTTGAAGAACGGTTACGACATCTTCGAGCAGGAACTCGAATTACTCCGCATCCAACACCTGTTCATCATCGTCAAATACGTCCTCATGCCCAGCACGTCCATCTCCTCGTCTACAATGATACAAACCGTTGAACTCGTTCTTCAAATCAAACACAAAAAACATCCCACACTGAAGTTGAAAACCAGCCGCAATTCTGCAGCCCGTTACTGCGATTTCAACTCCACCAAAAAACTGCTAAAGCTGCCTACATGCACCCACCATACTCCCCTTCTCACCCAACTGGCCTGTCAGATAGTGACGATAACTCGACCATGGCCAGTCTTCGGGCTTTGAGACCAGGCCGCGAGTCACTGGTTGCGGTGCATGTAGCGCAGCTTTTCAGCAGTCTTCTCTTCGGTGCGCACGTTGAAATCGCAGTAACGGCGCTGCCAGAATTGCGGCTCGGTTTTCGACTTCAGTCGTCGGGATGTTTTCTGTTTGAGGATTTGAAGAACGGTTGCCAACGGTTTGTCTGCTGGTTCGTTGACGAGGAGATGGACGTGCTCGGGCATGAGGACGTATCCGGCGATGATGAACAGGTGTTGGATGCGGAGTGATTCGAGTTCCTGCTCGAAGATGTCGTAACCGTTGGTCTGGTCGAGGAAGGGTTGCCGCCGATAACAACTGAAGGTGAGGAAGTGGAAGCCTCCGGCTTTTGGTATCGGACGAGACCTGTGGGCATGTTTGAGATTGTAGATGGTTCGTGCTGCGCACGAATGTGGCTGGGCGCTGCGAGTATCTGCTATCCCCACCCTTTCTACGAAGGGCGTAGAAAGGATGGGGCACCCTGAGAGTTGTGGTGGGTTCAACGTGTGGAACGAAAGGGTGGGCCACCCGCCCGTGGAAGAGTGGTTAGGGCAATGAAAAAGGCCATCCGTGATGGATGGCCTTTGTTCATGCTGAGATGAGATTTACTGGTTGACGCCGGTGCGGGCTTCGGCTTTTTCTGCTAGCACCTTGTGGGCGGTGTCTTCTAGGGCTTGGGCTTCGGGCAGGTAGGTGATGGCTTTCTGGATCATTGGGTCCCAGTCGGCCAGGGTCTTCAGGCGGACTGTCTCGCCGTCCTGGTAGCCGATGATGGTGGCGCGGATGTTGGTCTTGAGCCAGTCACCGCCGGAGGTGATGTCGGCATCGGTGAAGGGGATGTTCTGGGTGGTGAGGAACTGCTTGAACGAGGCCATGACGGCGTCATCCACCTTGAAGTCCTTATCGACGGTGTGATTCGAGAGGTAGTACGGGGTGAAGTGGAAGAAGGCGTCGTTATAGAGCAGCGTGTCCATGAAGTTGTTGGACTTGGGGGGCTGATCTTCTCGTCGGGGGTGATGCCGCCGCCGCCGTAGACGGTGCGTCCGGAGTCGGTGAGCTTCACTTCCTTATTGCTGTTGTCGGCCGGCAGCGCGTTGGCGTGGTTGTAGTAGTCGTAGAGCGAGACGCCCTGTGTATTTGCGCTGGATGAGGCGTCCCGACGGCGTGTAGTAGTGGTAGGTGGTCAGGGCGAGGCCGGTGTTTTCCGAGAGGTTGTAGACGGTCTGGACGAGGCCTTTGCCGAAGGTGGTTTCGCCGACGATGAGGGCGCGGTCGTGGTCCTGAAGTGCGCCGGAGACGATTTCGGCGGCTGAGGCGGTGTTGCGATTGACCAGAACGACGATCGGGAAGGTGTGGCCGCCGTTGCCGTGAGTGGCGGTGTAGACCTGATCGGGATAGGCGCGGCCACGCTGCGAGACGATGACCTGACCCTTGGCGAGCAGGTGATCGCAGACCTCAACAGCCTGGCTGAGCAGGCCGCCGGGGTTACCGCGCAGGTCGAAGACCAGGCCCTTCATGTTGCCGAAGCTGTCGATGGCGTCATCGACTTCCTTGGCGGTGGTCTCCTGGAACTTAGTCAGGTGGATGTAGCCGACGCCGGGGCGGATCTCGTATTTGAGATCGACGGAGGGGTGAGGAATCTCGTCGCGGACGAGATCGAAGGTGAGCGGCTTGCTCTGGCCTTCGCGGGTGATGGTGACGGCGACGTGGGTGCCCCTGGGGCCCTTGAGCGCCTTGGCCACGTTTCCGAGTTCATGCTTTCGGTGCTTTTGCCGTCGACGGAGACGATGATGTCGCCGGGTTGGATGCCGGCGCGGTAGGACGGCGTGCCCTCGTAGGGAGTGAGGACGATAGATCTTGTTGTTCTGCTGCTGGATCAGCATGCCGATGCCGAAATAGTGGCCGCGCTGATCTTCCTGCATGCGGGCGTAGTCCTTCGGGTCGTGGAAGTTGGAGTGCGGATCGAGGACCCGCAGCATGCCGGGGATGGCGCCGTCGTAGATGACGGTGTCGGCTTTGTCGCCGTCGATGGGCTCGGCGTAGTTCTGCTCGACCAGGGCATAGACGTTGGTGAAGGACTTGAGATTGTCGCGGAGCTGGATTCGTCCGCGGCGGACTGGGCGCCTACCTTGCTCTGCAACAGGGTTCCGGCGACGGCGCAGACGCCGAAGAAGAGGAGGAGAGAGAAAATCGCCCGGCGGGCGCGGGGTGTCATGAGTGGAAAAACCTCCAGACGCTGCCGCTGCCATTGGCAGAGGTCTTGCTCTGAAGAACCCGAACCAGGCCCGAAAGAGGGCCGGAGGACGGGACCGGAAACACAGCAAAGGTCCAATTCGCCGTAGGGGGCAGACGGAGCAATCTTGAGGGAAAGTATAGCATCGTACGGAGTTTGACGCGGGGCGGCCGGGAAAGACTCATCGGGGTATTGGCGCACTGGAGATTGCGGTTTGCAGATCGGGGTTCAAGCCGGGACGATTCCGTCCGGTTCGAGACGGGCATGGTGCTTTCGGGACGTTTACAATTGCGTCTAAGGATCAAGCCGAGTTGCGGAGCAACCGCGAGGGCGCTTGCCGGATTCTGGGGCGACCTCCTGTTGAATTCTTATGACCTTACGATCATCCCGCTTCTCCGCATATTCTTCGTTCGTCCCCTCCGGATTCGTTCCGCGAACCGCTGCCCTGGCGCTGGTGGCCGGGTTGGCCGCAGTTGGCGCGCAAGCCCAGGCGCATCCTTCCGATCTGCTCCGCAAAGTGCTTATGGCGGGCAGGTTGTGGAGCAGGCGATTGCACGTGTCAACGACCAGGTGATCTCCAGCTCCGATTTCGACCGCGCCGAGAAAGAGATGGACGAGGCTGCACGGCAGCGCGGCGAGACGATGCAGCAGATTGCCGACGGGCACAAAGATCTGTTACGCAACCTGATCGACCAGCAGCTCTGGCTCTCCAAGGCCAAGGAACTGGGTATCACGGGCGACGACGAACTGATCAAGCAGCTGGACGATATCCGCAAGAAGTACAACCTGGCCACGATGGACGATCTGGAAAAGGCGGCCAAGGAGCAGGGTGTTTCGTTTGAAGACTTTAAGCAGAATATCCGCAACCAGATCGTTACGCAGGATGTGATGCGCGAGGAGATCGGGCACAAGGTGCAGATCACCCCTGGCGAAGCGCAACGGTATTACGAGGCGCACAAGTCGGACTACCAGCAGCCGGAGAGCATTCACCTGGCGGAGATCATGGTCTCGACGGGCGCCGGTACAGATGGCACGGACGATCCGCAGAAGGTGGCGGCGGCCAAGGCCAAGGCGGACGATATTGAGGCCAAGCTGAAGGCGGGCACGAGTTTTGACGTGATTGCCCGTGCGCAGAGCGATGGGCAGACCGCAGCCGAAGGCGGCGATATGGGCAAGTTCCAGCGCGGCGGGTTGAACAAGGTGTTTGAAGATGCGACTTTTAGCCTGAAGGCCGGAGAGTACACGGCGCCGATCCGGACGCGGCAGGGGTATGTGATCTTCAAGGTGATCGAGCACAACGTGGGCGGCGTGGCTCCATACAAGGATGTTGAACCGCAGGTGGAAGAGGCTCTGTTCGAGAGCCGGATGGAGCCGGCGATCCGCGCGTATCTGTCGCAGATGCGAGACGAGGCCTACATCAACATCGACACCAAGGATGGATACTCCGACACCAGTGCTACTCCCGCGGAAATTCACTCGAATATCGTTTACAGCGCGTATACGCCTCCCGCTCCGAAGAAGAAGAAAAAAGTGCAGCGCACGCGGTTCCGCGAGACGGAGCATGAATTCCGCAACAAGGACAAGGCTGCTGTAGTGCAGGTGTCGGCGGATACGACGCCTGCCAAGCCCGCGACGAGCAAACCGGCGAAGGCCGCTACGCCGGTTTCGGAGAAGCCGGGCAAGCGGGAGAAGATTCGCTATGGACAGGCTCCTCGTGAAACGCTGCCGAATGCGGCAGCGACGAAGGTTGAGGACGCAGGTGCGCTGCCGAAGGATCAGACAGACGCCACCACGGCGGAGATCAATAATCCGCTGGATCAGGCTCCGCCGGAGAAAAAGTCGCGATTCCGCGATCGATCGAAGCTGCCGAAGGAGAAGAAGTCTCAAGGACCGGCACTGGACAACTTTGCGCCTGCGCCCGCAGATGCGCAGGAAGTGGCTGACCGGCAGACGCAGTCTGCGCCGCTGGGCCTGAATGGCAACACAGCGAAGCAGAAGAAAAAGAAGCATCAGACCGCGGATGGGCAGAAGACGCGCATGCAGGAGCGGCCGAAGGATGAGACCCCGAAGCAGCCGGTACCGATGACGCCAGCACCGGCGGTGCAGGGTGCGCCTGCTCCGGCTAAGACGCCGCCAAGCACTACGCCAGAGGGTACGACTCCGCAATAGCGGATGTTGAGGTTCAATAAAAACTGCCGGCAGCGATGCCGGCAGTTTTGTTTTGGGCCCGGTTTTCAAGAGCAACTGCTTGCCGCCGGTCGTAGGGGTCAAGGGGAATGCTGTAAGCTGCCCGAGTATGAAAGAAGTTTTTGTAACCGATCTCGCGCGATTTGATGAGAACAGGTCGTTTGACGCGATCTTTCTGGTGTTGAGCAAGCAGCAGCGGACGACGCGCAATGGGAAGCCGTATCTGAGCCTGATACTCGGGGATAACTCGGGGCAGATCGAGGCGCGGGTGTGGGATGTGACCGATCACCGGATTGCCGCGGACTTTGCCAGGGGCGATGTGGTGAAGATTCGTGGGTGCGTCTCGAAGTTTGAAGGCGTGCTGCAGCTCAAGGTTGACATGCTGAAGGGCATGGCCCCGGGAGATTTTGACCGGGCCGATCTGCTGCCTGCGACTACGTATAGCGTGCCGGAGTTATGGGCGAAGCTGCAGCAGGCAGTGGCGAGCTTTACCGATCCGGACCTGAAGCGGCTGGTGGAGGCGGTACTGGCTGATTCGGTGGTGAGTGAGGCGTTTCGCGAGGCTCCGGCGGCGAAGCAACTGCATCATGCGTGGCTGGGCGGGCTTGCTGGAGCATGTGGTGAGCCTGATTGGGCTGGCAGATCGCGTGGTGCCGCATTACCCGATGCTGATGCGTGACTTGGTGTTGACGGGCGTGATTCTGCATGACATTGGCAAGATTCGCGAGCTGGCGTGGGCGACGGGGTTTGAGTACACGCTGGAGGGGCAATTGCTGGGGCATATTCAGATTGGGGCGTCGCTGGTGGAGAGGACGATGGATGCGCTGCCTGATTTTCCGCCGCGGCTGAAGACGCTGGTGCTGCACATGATTCTGAGCCATCACGGGAAGCTGGAGTTTGGATCGCCGAAGCTGCCGATGATTCCTGAGGCGCTGATGCTGAATTTTCTGGATGACATGGACGCGAAGATGCAGACGCTGATGACGGAGTTCCAGAAGGCGGCGCGGATGGGCAGGGCTGCGGATGAGATGACGGATAAGATCTGGGCGCTGGATCAGCGGACTATGCTGAATTCGCGGGCTTGGCTAAATGCTGGAGAGCAGAAGAACTGAGTAAGGGGCATCTGTAATTTAGGGGTTGCGAGCAAATCGTTTATAAACGAAAATATGAATATATATGAGATTCGCCACTATCTGACGGTCGAAGGGAAAGATGTCTTCGAAGAGTGGCATCGCAAATTGCGTGATACCAAACTTCGGATTGCGGTGGACCGGCGGGTAAACCGGGTTGAGCTTGGTAATTTTGGCGATCACAAGTTTTGCCGGGATGGAGTATGGGAGCTACGGATCGACGTGGGACCTGGAGTCCGCGTGTATTATGCGGTGTCCGGCGGAAAAGTTGTATTGCTGCCTTGTGGCGGTGACAAAGGCAGTCAAGACGCTGACATCGATAGAGCTTGTGATTACTGGAAAGACTGGCAACGCAGAGACGCAGGAAAGGAGGCGAAATGATTGATCGATCTCATGATGACGCGATGGCCGAACGCTTCCGGGAAGATCCGGAATATGCGGTTCAGTTGCTCAACAGCATTCTTGAAGACGGAGAGCAGGGAGAGCTTCTGATCGCGTTACGGCAGTTGGCAAAGGCTTTTGGCGGTGTTCCTGCTGTCGCGAAGCAGGCGAGCCTGAACCCTACTCAGCTCTATCGGACACTGTCTGAGGATGGGAATCCGGAGCTTCGCAGTTTGGCGGCTGTCCTCAAAGTGATGGGACTTCGTCTGGCGGTTGAGCGGGTACCCGCGGCCTGATTGCCGGCAGAAGATGGCCGAGACGAAGTAAGATGGCGAGGATATGAGCTACTTCCTGTTTAAGACTGAGCCGGATGTGTATTCCTTTGATGACTTTCTCCGCGACAAGGAGACGGTGTGGGATGGGGTGACGAATCCTACGGCGGTGAAGCATCTGCGCGAGATGCCGAAGGGGACGAAGTGGATCTTCTATCACACGGGTGATGAGAAGACTGGCGTTGGGACGGGGACGGTGGTCAGCGTCGATGCGGCCGATCCGAAGGTGCCGGTGGTGACGGTGAAGGCGGGGAAGCGGCTGAAGATGCCGAAGACACTGGCGGCGATTAAGGCTGAGCCGCTGTTTGCGCAGTCGCCGCTGGTGCTGATTGGGCGGTTGTCGGTGGTGCCGCTTACTGAGGAGCAGTGGGATTGGTTTTTGGGGTAGTTCGAACTTGGGAAGATAGTGAGCTCAAGAATTGATGGACGTCGACGTGTTCTCTCCAAGACATCGTCTCTTGCTGGTCGCGATCTCAAAGAGCGTCGGAAGCAGAAGTATCTACGATGCGGCGCGCTTTGCTTGGCGTCTTCGCCGGGAAAGAGTGAAAAATGTTGAGTTTGTGCTCGGCTGCGCGAATGGGGTTGTTGTTGGCGTATTCATTCCAACGGAGTGGTTGGATGCGTGGCCGCACCAGCTCATCAAAAAGAACTTTCCAGGATTTGATTCGACTCACAACAGTCCAAGAATCGGATTCGTAGGCGTTGAGGCCGATAACAAAGTGAAACAGATCTACTTGGGAAAGCGCATCCCTGAAGATCTCGAGATCGGCCAATGCGGGTTCAGATATTTTGGCGTTTGAGGTCGTATTGCGATCGTCCAGCCTTTGGATGGTCAGATGGCTGCTCTTGCTTCTAACGCTGGATAACAGCGATGTCATCTCCGTTACAATCAATAGGTCATGATTCGTTTTGAAACTGCCGGGGAGTCGCACGGCGAGGCTTTGATTGCGCTCATTTCCGGCTTGCCTGCCGGGATTCCTGTCGATTTTGACTTTATCAACCGCGAGCTTTGGCGGCGCCAGCAGGGGTATGGGCGCGGCGGCCGGATGAAGATCGAGACGGACAAGGTGCATATCCTTTCGGGTGTGCGGCATGGGAAGACGATTGGGTCGCCGATTGCCATTCAGATTCCGAACCGCGACTGGAAGAACTGGGAAGAGAAGCTGCCGGTGGAGGCGGGCGATCCGGCTAAGCACCAGGCTGTGGCTTCTCCGCGGCCGGGGCATGCCGATCTGCCGGGCGCGCTCAAGTACAACTTCAAGGACGCGCGGTATGTGCTGGAGCGAGCTTCGGCGCGGGAGTCGACTTCGCGGGTGGCGGCGGGTGCGTTTGCCAAGCTGCTGCTGCGGGCGCTGGGTATTGAGGTTCTGAGCCATGTGATTCGCGTGGGGCATGTGGAGTTGGAACGCCCTGCGCAATGGGATGAGATTGTTGCTGTCAGCGAGAAGCAGGACGTGCTGCTGAGCTGCGTCGATGCCGAGACCGAAGCGCGCATGAAAGCCGAGGTTGAGGAGGTTTCGCGCACGGGCGATACGGTGGGCGGTGTCTTCGAAGTGGTAGTGCACAACCTGCCGCCGGGTGTGGGCACGTATGCCAATTGGGATGAGCGGCTGGATGGGCTGCTGGCGTGGGCGGTGATGAGTCTGCAGGCCGTGAAGGCGGTGGAGATTGGGCGCGGCGTGACGGCGGCTGAATCGTTTGGGTCGCAGGTGCATGATGCTATTCACTACGGTGAAGAGAATCCTGAAAAGCCAACGCGCTTTGCGCGGCACCAGAATAATGCCGGCGGTATCGAGGGCGGCATCTCAAATGGCGAGGACATTGTGGTGCGCGGGTATCTGAAGCCGATTTCGACGCTGAGGAGGCCGCTGGAGTCGGTGCGGTTCGATACGCGCGAGGCTACGGCGGCGAGCTATGAGCGCAGCGATCTGTGCGTGGTGCCGGCGGCGGGCGTGGCCGCGGAGGCGATGGTGGCGTTTATCGTCGCGCAGCAGGTGCTGGAGAAGTTTGGCGGCGACTCTTTGGACGAGCTAAAGCGGAACTATGATGGATACATCCAACAGATAAGGAATTTCTGAGGCACTCGCTGCGCATGTACGCGGCGAGGCCCTGAGCAAGACGCAACCATGATTCTGACGATTGTGAAATATCCCGAACCCGTGCTGCAGCAGCCGGGCGAGCCTGTAACCGAGTTCAATGACGAGCTGCGGCAGTTTGTCGCGGACCTGTTCGAGACGATGTATACGGCGCAGGGCATAGGCCTCGCGGCTCCGCAGGTGGCGGTGTCGAAGCGCGTCACGGTGATCGACCTGAGTGCCGGGAAGGATCCGGCGCAGAAGATGGTGTTGATCAATCCGGAGATTATTCATCGTGAGGGCAAGCTGTATGAGGAAGAAGGCTGCCTGAGCTTTCCAGAGATACGCGAGAAGGTGGTGCGCGCGGCGAAGGTGAAGATTCGCGCGCAGGATGAGAATGGCAAGTGGTTCGAGGCTGAGGGTGAAGAGCTGCTGTCGCGCTGCATGCAGCACGAGATCGATCATCTGGATGGGGTGCTGTTTATTTTTCGCATCAGCGGGCTGAAGCGCGATCTGGCGCTGCGCAAGATTCGCAAGATGCAGCGTGCCGGCGAGTGGTAGAGCGGAGGCTCCGGTGACGGCTTTGCGGCTGGTTTTCTGCGGAACGCCGGAGTTTGCCGTGCCTACGCTGGAGGCGGTGATTGCCGCAGGGCATGAGATTGCGCTGGTGGTGAGCCAGCCGGACCGGCCGGTGGGGCGCAAGCAGATGATGACGGCTCCGCCGGTGAAGCAAGCGGCGCTGAAGCATGGATTGCCGGTAACGCAGCCGGAGAAGATCAAGAACAATCTGGAGTTTCGCGAGCGGCTTGAGGCGATAGGGCCGGATGCGATTGTGGTGGTGGCGTATGGGCGGATTATTCCGGCGTGGATGCTGGCGCTGCCTCGGCTGGGGTGCATCAATCTGCATGGGTCGCTGCTGCCGAAGTATCGCGGGGCTGCGCCGATTCAGTGGGCTATAGCCAACGGCGAGACGGAGACGGGGAACACGACGATGCTACTGGAGGAGGGTCTGGATACCGGGCCGATGCTGATGCAGCAGGTGGTGCAGGTTGGGCCGGAGCAGACGGCGGCGGATATGTTCCCGGTACTGGCTGCGGCGGGCGCTCCGCTGATGGTGGAGACACTTGCGGGGCTGGCTGCGGGAACGATTATGCCGCAGGCGCAGGACCACGCGCGAGCGACGCTGGCGCCGATTCTGACGCGCGAAGACGGGCACATGGACTTTGCTGTGAGAACGGCGGTGGAACTGTGGAACCGGTGGCGGGGATTTCAACCGTGGCCTGGGGCGTTTGCGCTGCTAGAGGGAAAGAAGCTGATTGTCCACCGGTTGAAGCCGGTGGAGATGGCTGGCGCGGAGCTTGCGCCGGGAGAGATTCGCGTGGAGGGATCGCGCATCTTTGCTGGCTGTGCAGGCGGAACTGTGTTTGAATTGCTCGAAGTTCAACCGGAAGGGCGTAATCGTATGAGTGCAGCCGATTTCCTGCGCGGCAACCCGTCGGTTGCGGGCGTGCGGCTGGCATGAGGAGCGCGAAGAGCGATACGATTTCGCCTGCCCGGCGCGAAGCCTTCCGGATATTGTTCGAGATCGGGCGAAGCGGAGCGCATTCGGATGTGCGGCTGCGTTCGAAGGCGGTTTCGGCTCTGACTGCGCCGGATCGCGGGCTTTGCACCACGCTGGTTCTGGGCGTGCTGCGCTGGCAGATCCGGCTGGAGGCACTGATTCGTCCGCTGCTGGCGAAGCCTAATTCGCGCCTGGATCTCGAAGTGCAGACTGCGCTGTGGATGGGGGCGTATCAGCTTCTGTTCCTGGATCGTATTCCGGCGTATGCCGCTATTGGCGAGAGCGTCGCGGTTTGCAAGGCGGCCGGACACACGTTTTCCGCAGGGATGGTCAACGCGGTTCTGCGCAAGGTAGCGGCGATGCCCAAGGCTGCGGCGTGGAAGCCGGTGGAGAGTGGCGACAGCAGGTTGATTGCGGAAGCCGAAGCGCATCCGACGTGGCTTGTGGAGCGCTGGGTGCGCTTCTATGGCGCCGATAAGGCGAGGGCAATCTGCCGCCACGGACAGAAGCAGCCGGTGCAGACGGTGCGCCTGACGGGGAACGAGATCGAGGCCAGACTTACAGAGCAGGGAATTCGTCTCAGTCCCGGGGCACTGTTGACTTCGGCCAGAAGCGTGGCGGATGGAGACATTGCTGGTTCGGAGCGGTTTGCGGATGCGGCGTTCCGCATACAGGACGAAGGCTCGCAGCTGATAGCGGAGCTGGCTGCTGTGGCTGTCGATTCACCACGGCGCATTTTGGACTGCTGTGCCGCGCCGGGAGGGAAGACACTGATTCTGGCGGAGCGGCATCCGGAGGCGGAGGTGACGGCGCTGGAGGTGCATCCCGGCCGCTGCGAGGCGCTGCGAGTGCGGATGGGTGAGGCGGCGGAGGCTGCCCCGGCACTGTTCGGCCGAATCGCTGTTCGGGAGGACGATGCCGTTGCTCTTGCCGGGGATGCGGCCAGTCCGAATGAACCGCTGGAAGCCGATCCGGAATGGAAGCAAGATTCGGATGAGGGCGGGGAACCGGGTTGGGACCTGATTCTGGCGGATGTGCCTTGCAGCGGGACGGGAACGCTGGGGCGGAATCCGGAGATTCGGCATCGGCTGCAGGTGGGAGATCTGGCGCGGCATCACGAGCGGCAGTGTGCGATCCTAAGCAGCGTTTTGCGTTCCGCGGAGCAGAGATCACTGCCGGGACAGATGGTGCGCGTTGTGTATTCGACGTGTTCGCTGGAGCCGGAGGAGAATCAGGATGTGATTGCCGAGGTGCTGGGGCAGATGGCGGGCTGGAGGCAGGTTTCACTGGCGGGACCGATTGCCCGGCTTGTGGAACTGGGACGGCTCAAGGACGAAGGGCAAACGGTGCTGGGGTGGTCGCTTACGGCGGAAGGCGCGATGCTGCTGCTGCCGGGGATGCCGATTGCCGGCCTCGAGACGAAGCTGCAGACGGATGGCTTCTTCGCGGCGCTGATTGAGCGAACTCTCTGACCTCTATTTTGCAACCGTAAGCGCGACAGTGGAGCCGACCTCAACCTTGAAACCGGCTGGCGGGGATTGGCCGATGACGGTGCCTGGAGCGGCCGAGGGGTGGATTGGCGCGGGGACGGGCGGTGGTGCGGTTCCGGAGGTGGTGGTTGAAGCCGGATTGGCGGAGACGGCGGGGATCGGGATGTCCTGAAATTTTGGAGCGTCGAACTTGATGCCGACGCGGGTGAGCATGGCCTGGGCGGTGAGGACGGGCAGGCCGGAGAGATCCGGCATGACGAAGCCGTCGGGGTGGGCGTCGTCGGCTGCGGCTACGAGCAGATTGACGCTGGGTTTTTCGATGCCCTGGGCTTTGGCCTGCGGGTCTTGGGCGAGGACGGTGCCGGGCTCGGCGGCGGGCCAGGGGATCTGGGCCGGGGTGCCTTCTTCGAGGCTGGCGTGGCGGAGGTTGAGGGCCGCGGCGCGCTCCTGCGTGCCGACTACGTTGGGGACTTCGACTTTTTGCGGGCCGAGGCTGTCGGCGACGCGAACGTGCCAGTCGCGGCGGACGACGGAGCTGGGCGCAGGGGACTGGGTGAGGATGTGGCCGGCGGCGACGTCCGATGAGTAGTAGTGGTTGTCGACTTCGAGATTGAGCCGGAGGCCGGCGGTCTGGCTGCGAGCCTCGGCGATGGTCATGCCGCGTAGATTGGGGACGCGCACTTCGGCGCCGTGGATGGCGAACTGCATGGTCAGCACGGCCGAGGCCAGGGCGACCAGCAAGAGCGCAGCAAAGAGCATGGCGCCCTGAAAGAAATTCTGGATGGGCCGGAGGCGAATTCTGCCGGGCTTGATACGAATCCGCATGACTGAGTTAGTTTATGCCCGCCGTTGCGATGGGCTGTTGGCACGATGGGTTCATGGCAGGGGTTCGACATCGTTGTAGTCGATAGTGAAGTCGATCTCGGCGGATTTCTCGAGCATGGCGGAGACAGAGCAGTATTTGTTCTTGGAGAGATCGATCGCGTCTTCGACCGCCTTGCGGCTGAGCGGCTGGCCGTTCTGGCCACGCACCGTATAGATGAGGTGGATTTTGGTGAAGTAGTTTGGCGGATCTTTGCGCTTCTCGGCTTCTGCAGAGACGGTGAGCGATTCGAGCGGCTGACGTTTTTTCTGCAGGATGTGGACGACATCGACGGAGGTGCAGCCGCAGAGCGCGGTGAGAACCATCTCCATGGGGCTTGGGCCTCCGGTATGTTGCGAGGATGCGTCCATTCGGATGGTATGGCCGGAATCCGTTTTTCCTATGTAGATATCGGGACTGGGCTCAGCGGAATTCCAGTCGCTGCGAGCGATCATAATGGCCTCCAAAGGCCTGAATTCTGACTATTTGATTCTAAACGTTGAGAAAGGTCGCAGCGGGGCACGATAGGTTCGGCGACAAGAAGCTGCAGCGATGGCAGTTAATGGATATATCCGACAGGAAGTTCTCGTTCGCTTGCGAGAGGTTACCTGGAATAAGCAGGGCTGAGATAGGCTCTAAACGCTGAAAAGGGCGGGGAACCTTGCGGTCCCTCGCCCTTTTACGCTCCGTTTTTCGAAGGTCCGATTCGGTACCGGATCAACTTCATCATGCCGGGTTTGTACCGGACATCCAGGCTAGGCCTGAGTTTCCTGCACTCTTCGACATCATATCCGCTGAGCAAGCTTTCTAGCATTCCGTCCCGTCCACTGTTGCCAGCTTTCAGGTTGTCCTGCTCGCTGATCCCGTCTGCAGCGCTCCCCTAAGTTACTCGACTTAGCCTCGCCTTTCGGCTCGTCTAACTCCTTCTCCTAAGTTCCTTCCGCCTCGGTCTATCTGCTTTTCGTCTACTTGCTCCTTCTGGAAGATCACTCTTCGTTGAGATTGATTAAACACCTATTTCAGTTTTGTAAGTACATCTTTAATTAGCCTTTTTCTGTGGAAATAAGCCTAAAACGGTGCAAATCCGTCACTTATCCACATATTCCACAGATTTGATCGCAATTTGCTTCTTTGGGGAAGCGCGAGCGGGCTCGAAATGAGGAAATAGACGGCGTTTTGACGTTGTTTTCAGGGGTAACGAGGCGCGCATTTAGAATTGCAGAGCCAGCGGTGAGGAGAACGGCAGAGCGGACCGGATGGAAAATCACTCGGAAATTGAGATGCAGGTCAGACGAGGGCTTCATTCCTCGCTGATCAGCATTGCGAGCAACTTCTTTCTCGCCCTGTGCAAGTGCCTGGTGGGGGTGATGGGGCACTCGTTCGCGCTGGTGGCGGACGGGATCGAGTCGTTTTCGGATGTGTTCAGCTCGGGGGTGGTGTATTTCGGGCTGCGCTTTGCGATGAAACCGCCGGATAAGGAGCATCCTTACGGACACGGGAAGGCTGAGCCTGTAGCCGCCGCGATCGTGAGCGTGTGTATGGGTATTGCCGCGCTCTTTATTGCGTTTGAAAGCATATCGCTGATTCAGACGCTGCATCAGCTGCCACTGCCTTACACCCTGTATGTGCTGCTGGTGGTGGTAGCTCTGAAGGTACTGCTGGCGCGCTACGTATCGAGCGTGGCGAGCGATATCGACAGCACCGCGGTGCAGAGCGATGCGTGGCATCACCTGTCGGATGCGATCACCTCAGTTTTTGCATTTGTCGGGATTTCTGTAGCGCTGATTACGAAGAATCCCAATGCGGATGACTGGGCTGCGCTGTGCGCAGTGCCAGTGATTTTGTACAACGCCTGGCGGCAACTGCAATCGCCGTTGAGAGAGATTCTGGATACGGCTCCGCCGCCGGATATTGAAGAGCATGTGCGGAAAGTTGCGGCGGCGGTGCCCGGAGTGATTGGCCTGGAGAAATGCTTCGTGCGCAAGGTGGGCTTCCGCTACTACGTTGATCTGCATGTGGTGGTGAATGGCAACCTGACGGTGCGGACGGGGCATGCGCTTGGGCATCTGGTGGAGGATCGCGTGCTGGATGAGGTGAACCGTGTGGTGAAGGTGCTGGTGCATGTGGAGCCGGAGGAAGAGCTTTTTAATCCGAGCCACAGCGCGATGTAATGCGATTCCCTAATTTTCGCCGCGTGTGCCGATGTAGAGGCCGGCGATGCCGAAGGTGTAGGGAGTCCAGGAGACGCTGGTGAAGCCGGCTTCGCGCATCATCGCTAACATGGCGGGGGGTGGGGGAAACTTCTGCACGGAAGTGGGCAGGTAGTTGTATGGGCCGTTTTTGCCGCAGATGAGGCGGCCGATGGCGGGCAGTACGCGATGGAAGTAGAAGTGGTAGAGCTTGCCGAGGAGGCCGTCGGGCTCGCTGAAGTCGAGGATGCCTAGCTGGCCGCCGGGGCGGAGGACGCGGTGGAACTCGGCGAGGCCTTCGCGATAGTTGGCGAGATTTCGGAAACCGAATGCGGTGGTGATGAGGTCGAGCGAGCAGGATTGCAGGGGCAGGTGAAGGGCGTCGGCTTCGAGTGGGATGGCGCTGCCGTGGCGTTGGAAGGGGCGGGTGAATTTGCGGGCTCCGCGGGCCAGCATCTGGTGAGCGAAGTCGGCCGCGATTACCGGGCGTGAGCCGTGCGGGCGGCGACGGAGCAGGGCCATGGTCATGTCGCCGGTGCCGCAGCAGATGTCGAGGACGGCGGCGTCGGGGTTGGCGAGGATGGCGCGGAAGCGGCGGGCGGTGCGCCACCACCAGAGGCGGTCGATGTTGGCTGAGAGGACATGGTTGAGCAGGTCGTAGCGCGGGGCGATGGAGTTGAACATCTGGCGGACGGCTGCTGCGGCGCTGCGCTCGTCGGCTGCGCCTTCGGGGGTTGCTCCGTGGATGGTGGCTCGTTTTGTTGCGGTTCCGCTCAACTGTTTGCTGATCCTTCTTGAGTGCCTTAGCCGGGTCTAAAGGCCCTGATGTTCTGGCTGCTTTTCAGAGGCTGGCAAAGTCGACAAACTCGCCTCAGGGGCTAAAGCCCTGATGATTGGGCTCGTTTTTTGCCGGGGATAAATCCCCGGCCTACCTTTTAATGAGCTTGTTTACGAGTTGATGAGCTTGTCAACATTCCGAGGGGTTGAAGCCCCTACTCCCTCCGGTTTTTGATCTTCAAAGTTTCTTGATTTTTACGATGCTTTGGCTTCGGGTTCACGGGAAGGGCGCTCTTTGGCGAGGGCGAGCATGTAGCGGGCGGCTTCGAGGAGTTCGTTGGTGGTGACGTCTTCGACTACGGTGGCGTCGCCGATGCCGACGGGCAGGATGAAGCGGCGGATGTCGCCGCGATGCTTCTTATCTTTGGCGCTGGCGTCGACGAGTCGCTGGGGGTTGAGCTTGAGCGCGGGTAGCGGGCCGTAGAGGTAGACGAGGCCCATGAGGCGGTCAAACTGCGCTTCGGTGATGGTGCGGCGCTTGCGGCCGAGGTAGAGCGCGGCGATGATGCCCCAGCCGACTGCCTCGCCGTGCAGCAGCTTGCGGTAGCCGGTGACAGACTCGATGGCGTGGCCGAGAGTGTGGCCGAGGTTGAGGATCATGCGCAGGCCGTTTTCGCGTTCGTCTTTGCTGACGACTTCGGCCTTCATGCGGATGGAGGCGGCGATGACTTTTTCTAGCGAAGCGGTGTCGCGGTGAAGGATGCGCGCGGAGTTCTCTTCCATGAAGCGGAGGAGGGCGCGGTCGCGGATCATGCCTGCTTTGACGCTTTCGAAGAGGCCGGCGCGAAGTTCGCGGTCGGGCAGGGTGCTGAGCAACTCCATGTCGGCGAAGACGGCGAGGGGGTGATGGAAGCTGCCGACGAGATTTTTGCCCTCGGGGAGATTGACGCCGACCTTGCCGCCGACGGAGGAGTCGACCTGCGAGAGGAAGGTGGAGGGGACCTGGAAGAAATCGATGCCGCGCATGAAACTGGAGGCTACGAAGCCGCCGACGTCGCCGACGATGCCTCCACCGAAGGCGATGAGGAGCGAGCTGCGGTCGCCGCCTGACGCGGCCATCTGGCGCAGGAGTTTTTCTACGGAGCGGAGGTTTTTGTGGCGCTCGCCGGAGGGAAGTTGCAGGATTATTACTTCATTGGCGAAGGAGCCGAGGAAGCGCCTGGACCAGAGATCCCAGATTTCGGGAGAGGTGAGGACGAAGAGGCGCTTGGGGAGCGTGCGTCCGAGGGCGGCGAGGACGCGCTCCATGCGCGGTTCGAGGGTGTCGATAAGCCCCGTGCCGGCGAAGATCGGGTACTTCGCGGATGGGGTCTGGACCTTTACTATCTGCATCTTCTTCATCGTAACGCAGCGGTCACGATGCGGGATTGGGGGGTGCGGCCGATGATCTCGAGCCTGCATATGGATGATGTAGGGAAAATGTGTTGGCCTCTGTTTAGCTAAGGTATAAATTTCGGCCAGCGGTTATAGCCGATGGACGGGTCGTTGGAGCGAAATTTCCTAATGAATTCCACTTCCGTGCGCCTCACCTCTGCGTTCGTTGCATCCTCGGATTCCCAGAGGATTTCGCGTCTTATAGTGAAATCGCGCCGTTGCTCAGACGTGAAGTCGGCCTCCAATCTCTTGGAATCCACGGATCCGAAATACCTGAACGTTCCGGTCAAATCCATGCCCACATAAATCTTTCCATTGGGGTATGCACTTTGTAAATCCACTTCACGATTCGCTCATGCTACCACCCAACCGCCGATGTTGGTTGTTTCCTGTACAGATCCTATGGCATCTCTAAGTGGTAGTCTTTGGGGTTATGCCGCAAGTGGAATCGGTAGATTATCTGGTGATTGGCGCGGGAGTGGCGGGGCTGCGGGCTGCGGTTGCGCTGGCTGAGCATGGCGATGTGCTGGTGGTGACGAAAGAGTCGGTCGGGGAATCGAACACGCATTATGCGCAGGGCGGGATTGCGGTAGCGGAGCAGGACGGCGGCGAGATTGCGCTGCATCTGGACGACACGATTGCGGCGGGCGACGGGCTGGTGAATCGCGCGGCGGCGCAGGCGCTGGTGGCCGAGGGGCCGGAGCGCGTGGCGGAGCTGATTGCGTGGGGCGCGAGGTTTGATCGGGAGCCTGCTGCTGAGGGCGGCAGGCTGCTGCGGACGCGGGAGGCGGCGCATTCGAGGCCGCGGATATTGCATGCCAATGGGGATGCTACGGGGGCGGAGATCAGCCGTTCGCTGGCGGCGCTGGCGTTGCGTCATCCACGGATCAGGTTTGCGGAATGGACGATGGCGACGCGGCTGATTGTCGCCAACGGACGTGTGTGCGGGGCTGTCGTGACGGGTGCGCGAGGCGAGGATGCTGCGCGGTCCGCGCGGCGGGTGATGGCACGGGCGGTGCTGATTGCTTCGGGCGGAGCGGGACAGGTGTATTCGGATACGACGAACCCTGCGGTGGCGACGGGCGATGGGATTGCGCTGGCGGCGCAGGCTGGGGCGGCGCTGGCGGATATGGAGTTTTACCAGTTTCATCCGACGGCGCTGTCGCTGCCGGGGGTGGCGCGGTTTCTGCTTTCAGAGGCGCTGCGGGGCGAGGGCGCTTATCTGCGCAACGACCGTGGCGAACGGTTTATGGAGCGCTATCATGCGGGGCTGGAGCTGGCTCCGCGGGATGTGGTGGCGCGGGCGATTGCGCGCGAGGGGATGGATGCGGCCGGGAGCGCAAGGCCGGTGTATCTGGATATGCGGCATCTCGACGGCAGGGTGCATGGCATGGCGATTCCTGAGCGGTTTCCGGGGATCAGCGGGTTTCTTGCCGCACATGGGCTGGATCTGGCGACGGACCTGATTCCGGTGCGGCCGGCGGCGCATTACCTGATGGGCGGGATACGCACCGATCTGGATGGTCGCACCAGTTTGACGGGGCTGTATGCGGCGGGTGAGGCGGCTTGTACGGGGGTGCATGGGGGGAACCGGCTGGCTTCGAATTCGCTGCTGGAGGGGCTGGTGTTTGGGGCTCGGGCGGCGGAGGCGATGCTTGCGGATGGTGGGTCTGTTACGGATGCGTCGCAGGAGAATGATGCGCCAGTGGGCTTGAATGCCGCTGACGAAGCGGTGGTCGAGGGGCTGCGGGGCGACTTGCGACGGATGATGTGGCGTGACGCGGGGCTGTTGCGGGAGGAGACTACGCTGCGCCGGGGGCTGATGGAGCTGGATGCGATTGCGGCTTCGGTTGGCGATCTGGATGAAGCTGGTGGGCAGAGCAGGGGATTGCTGGAGCTGCGGTCGCTGGTGACGGTGGCGCGGGCGATTCTGGTTTCGGCGATTGCGCGGACGGAGAGCCGAGGGGCGCATTTTCGCGAGGACTATCCGAGGCGGGACGATGACGATTCCAGAAGCACTCGGTCTTTGTTGACGGAAATGTGCGGTTCGAGCGCTGGTAATCAGTGTTTTGGGGCAGGCGTTGCGGTGCTGCCTCTTTTCGTCAACGAAGCCAGAGCAGTGATGCACAGAATCACCGCCATGATGACTAGCGACCAGACGGTGGGGATTTCGATCCAGTCGGCTAAGAGCATCTTGGCGGCGACGAAGGCGAGCAGCGCGCCGAGCCCGTAGTGCAGATAGTGGAAGCGATCGAGGAGACTCGAGAGCGCTAAGTAGAGCGAGCGGAGGCCGAGGATGGCTGCGATGTTCGAGGTGTACACCACGAACGGATCGCGCGAGACGGCGAGCACGGCGGGGATGGAGTCGACGGCGAAGATCAGGTCTGTGGCTTCTACGGCGAGGATGACGAAGAGCAGGCGCGCTGGTGTTTCTGGATCTGGACGACCCAGCCGGGGAGCGCATCGGAGGCTGATTGGCCGCGGACCAGACGCCAGGCCGCGTAGAGCAGGATGGCTCCGAAGATGTAGGAGATCCAGGCGAAGTGGTCGAGCAGCGAGACGCCGAGGGCGATGAAGACTGCGCGGAGGACGATGGCTCCGAAGACGCCCCAGAGCAGGGCGCGATGCTGCTCGCGATGGTTGATGGCGAATCCGCGAAACAGGATGAGGAAGACGAAGAGGTTGTCGATGCTGAGCGAGGTCTCGATGGTGTAGCCGGAGACGAATTCGAGGGCGGCCTGGCGGCCTTTTTCGAAGTTGAGCCAGAAGGCGAATCCGCCTGCGGCGAGGGCGACGAAGAGACTCCAGAGCCAGGCGAGTTTGGGCCGTGGCTTGTCGCTGCGGCTGTGGGGCAGGAGCGCGTCCGCGGTGATGAGGGCGAGGACGGCGATGTGGAAGCCGATCCACCAGAGGATAGGCGCGCCGGCGATTTGGGTGTTCCATGATGCTGGGCCCAGAAGCAGGACCGCCGTCGCAGAGTGCATGTCTTGATGCTAGAGCATCGATGGCAATTTGGGAGAGCAGGAAAGTGCTCGATCCTGGCAGGCATGGTCATACTGCGCGTAATAGAAGCAGTGGCTGATGTGTTTTACGAAACCACGTACGACACGAAAATGCGGTGGTGACGAGGGCTTTAACGGCGGTCGATCAGCTTGATGGATTCGAGGAAGACGTCGCCGGCGATGGTGAGGCTCTTGGGGCTGATCTTGTCCATGGTGTCCTGGACGGTGTGGTGATAGCCGTCGGGGGTTTGGGCGTTGTGCGGTCCGTAGTCGACGTCGATGATGTCGATGGATGGCACGCCACGCTTGAGGAAGGGCAGATGGTCGTCTTCTTCCGCGCCTTCGGAGGCGAAGAAATACTTTGCGTGGCCAGTGTTACGGGCAGCTTCGGCTACCAGAGCGCTTAGCCATGGTGTGGATTGGGTTTCCTTCAAGACATTGAGGTCTTTGTCGCCGATCATGTCTGCGAGCAGGAAGGCTTTGATGCGTTGTAGCGTGCCGTCCTGGCTCCATTTGGCGGCTAGATGGCGGGTGCCCCACATGGCTGTGGAGTCGCTCCACTGGCCGGCGCTGTAGGGCGGGTTGGCGATGGCTTCTTCGCCATCGTCAAAGAGCAGCCAGACGCTGTAGCCGTCGAGCTTGCCGCCGGTCATTTGCGGGCGCAGCTCGTTAGCGATTTCGATGAGCAGGCCGGTGGTGGAACCGCCGTCATTGGCGCCTGCGAAACTGGTGTCTTTGAGCGGGTAGTTGGTTTCGTAGTGGGTGCAGAGGACGATGATGCCATCCTTTTTACCGGGAAACTTGGCGATGAAGTTGCGCATCGGAACGGGGCCGATGGGGGTGTTGGCGGTGAAGGTGTCTTCTTCGAGATGGTCGTGTTTGAACTCGTGGCGCAGGAAAGCCTCGGCCTTGGCGTGGCCGGGGCTGCCGACCCATCGCGGGCCGATGGCGACGAACTGTCTGGTGATGTCGAAGGCGCGGTCGCCGTTGAAATGCTGGGCTGACGCACGGAGAGGCGCACAGACGGGCAGCGCAAGGCTTAGAAGCATGGCTGCGAGTGTTGCGCGGTGCGATCTCATGCCGCCTGCTCCTTGACGCGTTTTCGGTCAGGATGGACCCACCACGCTACGCCGATGCTGATGATGTAGAGCAGCAGCATTGGGACGGCGAAGGCGAACTGGGTGGTGATGTCGGGCGATGGGGTGATGATCTCGACGATGATGAAGATGACGAGGATGGCGTAGCGGAAGTTCTTCCAGAGAAACCTGGGACTCACGATGCCGAACATGGCGAGGAAGAAGATGACGACCGGCATCTCGAAGACTGCACCCATGCCGAGGATGAGCGACATGAAGAAGCTGGTGTACTCCTCGATGCTGATGATGGGGTGAATGCCGAGTTGCGCGCTGAGGTCGCTGATGAGGAACTTCATCATGCCGGGGAAGACATAGTGGTAGCCGAGAAACGTGCCGCTGAAAAACAGCACAATGGCCGAGGCCATGAAAGGCACGACGAAGCGTTTTTCCCGCTGGTAGAGGCCGGGCGAGATGAAGAGCCAGACCTGAAAGAGAATGAAGGGCGCGGCCAGGATGGTTCCGGCGACGAGCGGGATCTGGATGTAGCGGAGGTTGACGAGATCGGCCGGGTGGGTGAAGTTGAGCTGGACATGGATGGCGTCGAGCGGGGCCTGGACGATCTTGTAGAGACGGGGCGCGAAGAAGACGGCGACGACGTATCCGGCGGCGAGGTAGAGGATGGCGTGAATGAGTCGGCGGCGGAGCTCGTCGAGGTGTTCGAAGAGGCTCATGCCGGGTAGCTCGGCGCGGTCGGTGATGGCGGCCTTGGCGCGGTCGATGGCGTCGGGCAGGTTGGAAAAATCAGGCATGGTGGGCTGGCTGCTCCATTCCTGATGATTCGCCGGTTGGGGCGGGTGCTTCGGTCTCTGGCGTTGCCGCTGTTTCGCCGGTCACTTCGGACGGGGTTTCGGTTGTGCCGGGTTGCGCTTCCGCGCTTTCCGACACTGTGCTTTCAGGCGAGGTGCGGAAGGGGCGGCTGGCGGCTACGGTTTCACCTGTGCTGGGCGGCTGGATGCGGACCTCATCGGGGGGAAAGCGGCGCGGCTCGCCGCGGACTTCGCCGTCGATGGCTGGTGCGGCGTCCGCAGTATCCGGGGCAGCGCCGGATGAGTATCCGTAGGCGGATGGTTCGGGTTCTTGCGTAGCTTCCGGCTTCGCAGGCTCAACAGGTGTTGGCTCCGAAGGCGGTGGTGCGGCAGCGGCGCGGGCTGCCGCGTCAGCCTGCATCTTTTTCTGTCGATCGGCTTCTTCGGCGGATCGCAACTCTTCTTCCATCTGGTACTTGAAGTCGTTGGAGACCTTGCGAAACTCGTACATGAGCTTGCCGATCTGGCGGCCGATCTCCGGCAGGCGGCGCGGGCCGAAGACGACGAGAGCGAGCAGCATCAGAAAAAGAGTGTCGGGGATGCCGATGCTTGCGGTTTGAATGTGCAGTGGAGGTAGCAAAGCTGACATCGATCCCATAGTGCCCGGATGTGGGCGTAAATTCCGGCTTTGGCTAATGATACCTGTCGGCAGCGAGCAGTCACAAACGCGTGGGACGCCCGCCGAAGGTACGAGTATGGACAAGCCGGGTTCGGGTACTGGAATGGCGTCTCAATCGCGCCGGTTATGTTTGAAGTACGCGGATCTCCATGCTTTGGATGAGACCGCCTTCGAGGCGGTAGATGTGTTCCACCATCTGGTCCGCGAGCAGGGCGCCCTGTTTGTCGTGAACAACCTGATGGACCGAGATGGCGATGCGGCCGTCGGCTTCGTCGCGAAATTCTTCAGGCTCGACGTGTGGATCGAGGATGGCCCACTGGCGGGTCCAATAGTCGCGCACGCCTGCGTGACAGTAGACCCAGCCGCCTTCCATGCCGTTGGGCCATTGGACATCGGGTGTCATGAGCGCCAGCACCGCGTCGAGTTCGCGTGCATTGAAGTGTGTATAGGCTGCTTTCAGTAGTTCACGATCGTTCGTCATCGTCCGCTCCTCGGATTGCTCAAGCGAGATTGCTCAGGCGCGCGGATGGACGGGTTCCGCGTCTGTTGCCCGTTGCATTCACGTTACAATAATGAGGACGGACGATGAGCGGTCGCGTTGATTTTCGAGGCAATTCTCGAATCTGCGCGAACAATGCCCGCGTCCAATGATGAAAGGGTTGCAACATCCCCGTGGGTTGGGCTGAGCCTAAAGGCCTGGCAGCGAATCCACTGCAGCCGGTTTGCTTTCAACATCCCCGTTCGTGGGTCTCTCAGACGCGCGGACTGAAGGCGGAATATAAGGTGTCTTCTTTCTTAGAGGAAGTACCCGGGATCGAAGTCGATGCCCGGCAATCCTGCAGTTTAGAGAACTATCTCGATCTGCCCGATCACACTATGGATGACCGCATTGCTGCTGCGCGAGCGAAGCTTGGCTCTCGCGTGCTGCTGCTTGGCCATCACTACCAGCGCGATGAAGTGATTCGCTTTGCGGATTACACCGGCGACAGCTACAAGCTCTCGAAGATTGCGGCCGAGACTGAGGCCGAATACATCTGATCTTCTGCGGCGTGCATTTCATGGCCGAAAGCGCGGATCTGCTGGACGGCAGGATGCAGCGGCAACGATTCAGCAGGTGATTTTGCCTGACCTGAATGCGGGCTGCTCGATGGCGGATATGGCGGAGATTTCGCAGGTTGAGGCAGGCTGGGAGGCGCTTGAAAAGCTGGGCATAGCGGAGGGACTGATGCCGCTGACGTATATGAATTCGACGGCGGCGATCAAGGCGTTTTGCGGCGAGCGCGGCGGGCTGGTTTGCACCTCGTCGAATGCGCGGCGCGGCGTTTGAGTGGGCGTTTGCGCGGGGCAAGCGGATTTTGTTTTTGCCGGATCAACATCTGGGCCGTAACACGGGTCATGCGATGGGGATTCCGATGGACGAGATGGCGGTATGGGATCCGTGGGCGGCTGCAGGGCGGGCAGACGAAGGCTGGACTTTGACGCGAGCCGGATTTTGCTGTGGAAGGGGCACTGCTCGGTGCATCAGCGGTTTCTGCCGGGCCATGTGGATCAAGTGCGGGCGAAGTATCCGGGGATTCAGGTGATTGTGCATCCGGAGTGCCGCTGGGAGGTGTGCCAGAAGGCCGATGCGCTGGGCTCGACGGAGCGGCTGATTCAGATTGTGGAGGAGGCGCCGGCGGGCACGACGTTTGCGATTGGGACGGAGATTCATCTGGTCAACCGGCTGGCGAAGCGGTTTGCGGCGGAGGGCAAGAAGATCATCACGCTGGATCGATGCGGGCTGCCTCTGCACGACGATGTATCGCATCAGTCCGCAGCATCTGGCGTGGGCGCTGGAGAACCTGGTCGAAGGCAACGTGGTGAATCGCATCCAGGTGCGCAAGTCGGTGAAGCACTGGGCGCGGATTGCGCTGGATCGGATGCTGGAGATTGGTCCGCGTAACTAAATCGCACTCTGCGACGATCACTTGCGGCACTGCTTCGCGTTACCGAATTGTGATGTGCTGGTAACACAAAGGCGCTGCCGCTTTGCTTTCTTTTGAGAAACCGCGGGCGTATCCTAGAGAGAATGAATCATTCTCACGGGCCCGTGGTTTCATGATGAAGACTTTTACGCTGGATGAGGCGCAATCGATGCTGCCGCTTGTGGAGTCGCTGCTGAAGCGGGCGATGGAGAGCAAGACGGCCGCGGAAAAGATTGAGGCAGAGCTGGATGATTTGTCGCGGCGCATTCATCTGACTGGCGGCATGAGGGTCGATATAGGCGGCGTGGCCATGCGGCGCGGGCAGTTGGAAGAGCACGTTGACCAGGCGCGTGAACTGGTGAGCGAGATCGATGAGATCGGCGTGCAGATCAAGGATCTGGATACCGGGCTGCTGGATTTTCCGTGCCGCGTGGATGATGATGTCGTCCTGCTCTGCTGGAAAAGCGGTGAGACGGCGATTGAGCACTGGCACACGATGGAGTCGGGATTCAAAGGGCGTCAGCCGATTGATGAGCGGTTTCGGCGCAAGTCGAATTCGAACAATCGGCCGAATTAAGACTCACAAATGTATCGCTAGTTGCGCGAGTTGAAGTACCGGGTTCCGGGCTTCTTTCGAACTCATGCTTGCCACTCTCGTTGCGGTTCAATGCCTGCAAAAAATCTAAAAATTTTCCATTAGTTACGATTTTTGTCGTCTTTAACTGTGTATACTCAGTATATTGATATGCACAGTGATCTTGTGATCTCTCAGTCCGATGGCCGACCGATGTATTTGCAGATTGTCGAGCAGATCCGGCAGAGAGTGTCGGTTGGTGATTGGGCACCGGGGCAGGAGATCCCGTCGATTCGACAGCTTGCGGTTGCGATGCGAGTGAGTGTGATCACGGTGAAGCGGGCGTACCTGGAACTTGAGCGCGAGGGCGTGATTGTGACCCAGCACGGTAAGGGCTCGATGGTTGCACCGCATGCCGATTTGAACCCGCGCTTGTATGAAGAAGAGCTGGTGGAGCGGCTCGAACAGGCAGTGCGGCTGGGAGAACTGCTGGGTCTTACTCCGGAGGAAGTGGCTGCACGATTGCGTGAGGCGAGGAGTCGCCTGCTCGATGAACGGATGAGCAAGGAGATGTCATGAACGATCTTACGGTTGAGTTTGCGGGAGTGAGCAAGCGGTATCCGCACTTCCATCTCGACAACATCGACCTGGAATTACCCACGGGATGCATCATGGGATTCATCGGCGCGAACGGCGCCGGTAAGTCCACGACGCTTCGCATTTTGATGGGGCTGGTGCGTCAGGATGCAGGAACGGTGCGGGTATTGGGGCATCCGATGCCGGCGCAGCAAAGAGCAGCCAAGCTCGACATTGGCTTTGTGTCTGAGGACATGCGGTTATATGGTGCGGCAACGCTCGCATGGCACATGAAGTTTGTGAGCTCGATTTATCCAGGATGGGACCAGGGGTACGCGAATGTGCTGCTGAAGCGGTTTGACCTGAAGGCCGAGCAGAAGATCAAAGGAATGTCGCATGGCCAGAGGGTAAAGGCGGCTTTGCTGCTGGCCATGGCAAGGAGGCCTCGGCTGCTGGTATTGGATGAACCAACGACGGGGCTCGATCCGGTGGCGCGGCACGAGGTGCTGGGAGAGATGATGGCGGTGCTGGAGGATGAGGAGCGCACGGTGCTGTTTTCGTCGCACAACACGCAGGATGTGGAGCAGATGTCGGATCAGATTACGTTTATCGACCGGGGAAAGATTATCGACTCCGACGACAAGGAGTTGTTTCTGGATCGCTGGCGGCGTTTGAGGCTGGTGCTGCCGCAGGATGGTGCGCTGCCAGATCTTCCTGGAGTGATTGGCGTGGGTGGAAGCGGCCGCTTGCCGGTTCTGACGACGAACTGCTTCGAACCGGCGATGGTGTCGCTATGTCAGGATCTTGGGGCGACGGTTCAAGCGGTGGACAACATGACGCTGGAAGAGATTTTTGTCGCCAATGTGCAGCACAGAAGGGAGGTTGAAGTCGTATGAACTACGCGATGGTCAAAGTTCTGATGCTGAAGGACTGGTACTTGCAGCGCTGGATGATTCTGGGCTCGCTGGCGGGCGGTGTGGTTTCGCTCGGAATTGTTTGCATCGGTGGAAATGCCGCCTTCATGATCGGACTTATCCTGCTGATCACTTCCCTGGTCGCGGTCAGCGCGCAACTCGCCATGGCAATGATTGTGCACGAGCGCAAGGAGCAGACGCTGCCCTTTGTGATGAGCCTCCCGGTCTCCTACCGCGAGTACACCGCGTCCAAGCTGCTGGGGCCGCTGCTGATCTTTCTGGTTCCGTGGCTGGTGCTGGTGATGGGCAGTCTTGCGTTGTTCGCGGTGCCGCACGGAGTACCACACGGACTGTTGCCTTTCACTGTGATTATGTCGGTCGAGATTCTGGTTGGTACTTGCCTGAGCATCTGCGTGGCGGTGGTGACAGAGTCGCAGGGATGGACGGTCGCCGCGATCATGGTAGGGAACGTAGCACTCGATATCTGTGGATATCTGGTTGCCCATGTGCCGGGCATCAACAAGGGGATGAATGGGCCAGCGGTGATGTGGAGTTCAGCGGCGACGACTCTGCTCGTTGCGGAGTTTGGAGTCATCGCGTTGTTGCTGGTGGGCACGTTTTTTCTTCAATCGAGAAAGACAGATTTTCTCTGAGCCTTAATTCATAAGATCTCAGCAAATACTCTTGCATAGCGTTAGCGGGCGCGATGGTGGTGATGATGATGATGACCGGCAGCTTCCGCGGGCACTACCGCACTGGTTAGGACTGCAAGCGCGACGACGGCAAACAGAATCCGAAAAATCTTCATAAGGTCTCCTCTCTGCAATCCGGCAATCAGTTCCTGCGCCCCCGACTCCCGAGTCATGCAGCTTGCGTTGATAGACGGGCATTTCGGGAAGAGAGTTTACTTTGCCCGCAAGTCGTTTTCTGGTCCTGCCGGTATCATCGTGATCCAGGTTTATCCCGTGACGCGAATTGCCCTGAACCTTGCCATTTTCGCCGGTATTCTGCTCAATTTCACATGCTTTGCCGCGTTCTCCGAGCGCTTTTCTGCGGCGATCGGACATCTTTGCTGTCCGCGTTCTGCAAAGACTCGAATCGAAAACGCTCTATCGGGCGGGGATTGCCTGCGCCTTCAGGTCTTGCTGAATTCGGAGCATGCTTTGCTGGCTTACGCGGACGAATCCTGCGCGAGAATTATCGAGCTCCGAGATCAGTGAAAGCACGATTGCGACCGTGAGGGGTAGAACAAACAAGCCCAGCCACACTCTGCACCGCATGGCGTACCCCACAACGAAACAGGTCAGCGAAGATATCAGAATGAAAACCACCCATATGACAGTGGGGATGTGTCTTTCCGCCGCGGCATATCTTTCTTCGATCAGGTCGGATAACTGCCCGACTGCCTGTATCATTGTCGGCGTTATCTGATTGAGATTCTGTTGCGCGGCCATCAGGGTTCCCTGCCACATCTCTTGCTGCAAATACTTTGCACGATTGACGGCCGCTACCATGTCTGGGTCATCCAGGTCTGCGGCGGCAAACTTGAGGCGGCTATCGACGTACTCAGGCAACGGCTGCAGGATTTTATCTCGAATCGCCCCGGCAGCATCTGGGCGCGCTGTTGACGGTTGCGATGGCGTTCGCTTCGTCGGTCACCAGTTGGGTGCGCTGCTCATAATGGGGCAGGGACAACGGCAAACTGAATCCGAGCAGGAGGCTAAGCAGCACGCCCAGACCGTCGCGCGCCGATTCGATCACTGGCTGGAGCTCAACGCTTATCTCAGGAGATACGCGCCTTATCCGGAAGCCGAATTCCACGACCAGAATCAAACCAACAAGCAGGGCGGGGAAAAATATCTCGGTGTGTGCGATGAGCCAGAGCAAGATGTCCTCACGAGATTTGCGAAGTTCCTGCTGCACAGTGACGATACCACGACTGTTGTTGACTGTCAGCGCATCCTTACTCCGCGCGCAAGGCGCGCGCGGGGTCGATGGCCGCGGCACGGCGCGCAGGGAGCAGTGTGCCGGCGACGGCCAGCAGCGGCAGAATGCAGACGGCGATGGCCATTGATAGCGGGTCATGCTGCGAGGTGTTTACGAGCTGATCTTTGGCGAAGCGGCCTGCGAAGAAGGCGAGCGGAAGTCCGACGGCGACGCCCAGCGCGGCGAGCAGGGCGGCCTGCCGCAGGATCATCCACATGACGTTGCTGCGTGAGGCGCCGAGCGCCATGCGGACGCCGATCTCCTGTGTGCGCTGCGAGGTGATGAAGGAGAGCACGCCGTAGATGCCGACGAGCGAAAGCGTCAGCGCTGCTGCAGCGAATGTACCGAAAAGGACGAAGGCGAAGCGCGCGCCGGCGTAGCCATACATGTCGAGCATCTGCTTCATGCTCATTGCGTCTACGATGGGTTGATTTCTATCGATTGCGTAGACCGACTGACGCACGGGATTCAATAACTCGTCTGCGGGAAGGCTGGTTGAAACAACGAGAGTGCTGGCACCGGCGGGCGCCACTGTGTAGGGCAGGTACACGTGGGGATAACTCTCCTGGAAGCCGATGAAGAAGGGCATATCGGTGACGACGCCGACGACAGTGAAGGGGATCTGGCCTAGTGGTGCTTTTCCGTCAGCCTTGAACTCCGGCAACTCGATGGTTCGACCAAGCGGGCTCGCACCGTTGAAATATCGCGTGACGAAGCTTTCACTGACGACGGCGTCGCGTGCTTTGGCTGTGATTTCACGCTCGTCGAGGAAGTGGCCGCTAACAAGTTTGAGGCCGGAAATGCCGAGATAGTTTGGGTCGGTGAGATGGAGCGAGATGACGCGCTTATCGATCGGCTGGCCCGGGATCTGGATGCGCTCAGCGTCCATATCCATGAAGGGGAAGGCTGAGTCGATGGTCGCGTCTTTTACGCCGGGCAGAGCGCGGACGCGGTCGAGCAACTGACGCGAGAAGCCGATGTGGCTATCCGGCGTGGGATAGTGCGCTTCATTCAGCGGCAGACCCATCATGAGTGTTTTGTCGGGCGGGAAGGGAACCGGGACGGCCTCGACAGCAACGAGAGAGCGGATCATGAGGCCGGCGAGCATGAGGAGCGCGAGTGAGAGCGCTATCTCGGTGACGACGAAGCCGCTGAGCAGGCGGCGTTGGGCTCGGCTGCCGCCGGAGCGGACGCTGTTCAGGACGGCGGCGAGGCGAGTGTTGGCGCTATGCCATGCGGGCGCGAGGCCAAAGATCATGACGGTGAAGAGCGCGACGGCCAGCGATGCAAGCAGCACAGGTGTGTTCATAGCGACGTGTGCTTCGTCGGGAATAGTGTCGGTGGGAACGATGCGCAGCATGGCCTGCAGGCCCGCGTAGGCAAAGCCGAGAGCGAGCGGCATGGCTGCGAGAGCGAGCAGGAGCGATTCTGTAAGAGTCTGACGCACGAGCCGCACGCGTGAGGCGCCGATGGAGGCGCGGACGACGAACTCGTGTTCGCGATTGACGGCGCGGGCGAGCAGCAGGCTTGAAACGTTGACGCAGGCGATGAAGAGCAGGACGAAGACCGAACCGAGGAGCAGATAGAGCGTGCTGGCCAGGTTGGATTTGAACATCTCAGGGAAGGTCAGAATGCCGACGCGCAGGTCTTTGGGGAAGAGAACAGGCGAGGCTTTGGAGAACTCATCGAAGATGGGCTTTAGCTCAACAGCGGCTTGTGCGTCAGTAACACCGGGCTTGAGGCGACCGACGAGCGTGAAGTAGCGATGGCCCTGGATCTCATACTGGTTGGTGATGGCGATGGGCAGGTAGACGTCGGCTCCGCGCCAGAGGAAACGAGGCGGCATGACGCCGATGACGGTGCGGGGGTGACCGTCGATGTCGAGCACCTGGCCGAGGACTGAGGTGCTGCCGCTATAGTGCGCCTGCCAATAGCGGTAGCTGAGGAGCGCTACTTCTCCATGGCTTGGGCGCACGTCGTCTTCCACGGTGCCGCGGCCGGCGAGGGGATGGACACCGAGGACGTCGAAGGTGTTGGGCGTGATGTAGTTGCCGCGGATGCGCTCGGGCTCAGGGCCTCCGGTAAGCGTGACCATGCCGACGGTGGATGCGGTGACGCCGCTGAAGATATCGGTCTTCTGCGCCAGTTCGAGAAATTGTTCCGGCGTATAGACGCGCCAGCTGCACTCGGGGCGGTCTGGCCAGCAGAGCTTGGGAGTGGCGAGGGTCTTAACGTCTTTGTAGGGAAAAGGATCGATGAGGACACCGTAAGCTACGCTGAAAACGGCTGTCGTTGCGCCGATACCGAGTGCGAGCGTGAGGATGGTGGTGATGGCGAAGCCGGGGTTGCGCGCCAGTTGGCGCGCGGCGAAGCGCAGGTCCTGCCTCAGAGTCTCCAACCGGAATCCAAATCCTGCCGACTTTACACTGCCCGCTTCGCTGTTTTGCTCCATGCTTATGTCTGCTCCCCGCTTGCTGAATGTTCACGGTGTTTTTCTGCTGTATCTCTTGATCCAAGTAGAGCCGTACCGTGTGTGTCAATAAAAAACCGGCAGTGCAGGCATTATTCGGCGGGTGTCCGTTCCGGGAGGTGAATCGGCCCTAGGACACTCGCCGTATAGCATGGTGCGGAGTTTCCTCTACAATCCGCCCAGAACACGAATTGCCGGGAGAGATTTTCATGAGTCGATTTTCCATCTTCGTGACGTGCGCAGCCATGGTTGCCGCCTCGCTTGCACCGATATGCCTTCCTGCCCAATCTCCTGCATCTTCCGGGTTGTCGGTACATTGGGAAGAATTGACTGGTCCAGACTTTGTTCACGCGATCGAGCAGGCGAAGAATACGTGCGTGCTGCCGTTCGGCATCCTTGAGAAGCATGGGCCGCACATGCCGATCGGCACGGATCTGCTCGATGTTCGCTATGCCGCGCTGCACGCTGCCGCGAAGCAGTATGCGGTGGTGTTTCCCGAGTATTACTTTGGCCAGATTGCGGAGGCGCGGCATGAGCCGGGGACGGTGGCTTATCCGCGCGAGCTGCAGCTTGAGCTGCTGCAAGCGACAACGGATGAGATGGGGCGCAATGGCTGCAGAAAGATCCTGATTGTGAACGGACATGGCGGTAACAATAGCCTGTTGCCTTACTTCGCTCAGTCGCAGTTGGATAAGCCGCACGACTATGTGGTTTATATCTTCGACGAGCGTACGCCGCCTTCCGGCGGTCCGAAGAAAAAGACAACCGTGGATGCGCATGCCGGGGAGAGCGAGACATCGAAGATGATGATTGCGCGGCCAGATCTGCTGCATATGGATCGAGCGCAATCGGAGTCGGGCGCCGACCAGCATCGCGAGAATCTTCCGGAAGGCGTATACACGGGCATCTGGTGGTATGCCAAATTTCCCGATCACTACGCGGGGGATGGTTCGGCTGCGACGCACGAGCTGGGCGAATTTCAGATGAACTGGTGGATCGATTCGGTTGCGAATGCGATCAAGGGTATTCAAGCCGACGATGCGAGCTTAAAATTGCAGAAAGAGTTTTACGAGAAGAGCCAGCATCCGCTGGATACTCCGCAGTGAATGTTGCTGCGGTAGGAGCGGCAGGCGATACGACGTAGACTGGTTGCAATGTACGTCTCTGAAGAACAGATTCGCACGGCGCTTAGCTACGACGCGCTGATTCCTGCCATTCGCCAGGCTTTGATTGATTACTCCACTGGTAAGGTGGAGCAACCGCTGCGCAGCGTGCTGCGCGTGAAGGACGAGGCTGGTGTAGCGGCAGGCTGGTTCGCTGTGATGCCGGTGATCCATGGCCGGTATATGGCGGTGAAGACGGTGACGTTCTATCCGGGGAATGCCGCGCTGGGCAGGCATACGCATCTGGCGATGATTGAGCTACTGGATCGCGCGACCGGCGAAGCGCTTGCGGTGATGGATGGGCGGCTGATTACGGAGATGCGCACCGCGGCTGTCTCCGCGGTTGCTGTTGAGGCGCTTGCGCCGCGGAATGCGACGACGCTGGGGATTCTCGGCTCGGGAGTGCAGGCGCGGGCGCACATTGAGGCTTTGCGGCAGGTGTGGCCGGCGTTTCGTGAACCGGGCAGCATTCGTGTCTGGGGCAGGAATGCAGAGAAGGCTCAGGCTGTCGCGGCGGAGATGGGTGGTGCGGCCGTATCGATTGAACAGGTTGCGGATTCGGATGTGGTGGTGACGGTGACTTCGGCTACTCAGCCGGTGCTGATGGGCAAGTGGCTGCGGGTGGAGTCGCTGGTGGTTGCGGCAGGCGCGGTGGGGCCGCAGCTCCGAGAGCTGGACGATGAGGTGATGGCGGGGTGCCTGATTGCCGAGTCGCGGCAGGGCTCGGAAAACGAGTCGGGCGACGTATTGCTTTCCGGCGCGAAGGTCTATGCGGAGCTTGGTGAGATTCTGGCCGGTACGGCGCCTTCGCCGCCGGCCGGACGACGGGTGTTCAAGTCGCTGGGGATGGCGATCGAAGACCTGACGGGTGCGGCGCTGGCGTGGGAGACGCTGCAGTCCCGGTGATTCACGAAGCGAGACTCTGTTTCGCGAATCAGAGATAATAGGAAATATCAGTATTTGTGGTTTTGTGCACGCATGAAGCGGATTTCCGCGAAGTGCTGCGAGGGGCGAAACCTGTGCCCCGGAGTCTTTTCGCCGGGAGAACCATCTAATTCCTGTTGCCCCTCGCGCAGCCGGGCTGGGCAGAATTTTTCATCCGGATGTATTCACCGCAGACGTTGGCATACGTGTCTGCAAACCACGGTCTCTAACTTTTTTCATCATCAAGGAGTCATTTGCATGCTTAGTGTCGGCGAGCAGTTTCCTGCGTTTAACCTTACGGGAGTTGTCGATCTCGATCCTCAAAAAGCCTTTGAAAAGATCACGGAAAATAGCTATCCCGGGAAGTGGAAGGTTGTCTTCTTCTGGCCCATGGACTTTACCTTTGTTTGCCCTACGGAAATTGCCGCATTTGGCAAGCTGAACCAGGAGTTCCTGGATCGCGACGCACAGCTTCTCGGCGCGAGCATCGACTCGGAGTTTGTGCACCTGGCGTGGCGCAACAATCACGCCGATCTGAAGGATCTGCCGTTTCCGATGCTGTCGGATATCAAGCGCGATCTCTCGGAGCAGCTTGGCATTCTTGATCTGAAGGCTGGTGTTTCGCAGCGCGCGACGTTTATCGTCGATCCGCAGAATGTGATCCGCTTTGTCTACGTGACCGATCTCTCGGTGGGCCGCAACCCTGGCGAAGTGCTGCGCGTACTGGATGCGCTGCAGACGGATGAGCTCTGCCCCTGCAACTGGAAGAAGGGCGAAGAGACGATTCACGCCTGAGGCGCTGGCTTTTTATGAAATTCGATTCGCGCTCCCCGCGTAGGTCAGCATGGCTGGCTTGTGCGGGCGGCGTTGAGCTTTCCCCATATCTGCTTTTTCTGCAACACCTTGTTTTACCGAACGGAGACAGCCATCATGTCACTTGACCCCATCATCGATTCTTTACCTGACTACGCGAAAGATTTAAAGCTGAACTATTCCTCGCTGGTGCGCAACAATGCCGAGTTGACGGCGCAGCAGTTGTGGGGAACGGTGGTTGCCTCGGCGATTGCCACACGCAGCGCAATGCTTACGGCGGCTGCATTGGCTGAGGGTGCGAAGCATCTTTCCCCGACGGCGCTGGAGGCTGCCAAGGCAGCGGCGGCCATCATGGGGATGAACAACATCTTCTATCGTTTTCATCACCTCAGCTCGAATGAGAAATATTCGACCATGCCGGCGCGCCTGCGCATGAACGCGATCCGCTCGCATGGCGCCGATCCGGTGGATTTTGAGCTGTGGTCGCTGGCGGTTTCTGCCATCAATGGTTGCGGCAAGTGCGTCGATGCGCATGAGAAGGTGGTTCGGGAGAAGGGCGCCAGCGAAGAGTTGATTCTGGCTGTAGTGCGAGTTGCTTCGGTTATTCACGCGCTTGGGCCGGTGCTGGATGCTGCGGCTGTGCACGTGGAAGAGCCCGTCGCCGTCGCTTAACCCAGAGCTGCCATTGTCTTATGATCGCGAGTGCGGAGGCGAAGCCCCGGTTACGGTTTGCCTCCGGCGTTCCAGGCTGGATGCCAGTTGGTGTCGGCCAGCCAGCGGACCGGCTCAATCATCGACTGTATCGAGTGAGTGACGAAGTCGAAGTCGATGTGCGAGAGGTCGTCGGAGGGCTCATGGTAGTCCTTGTGCAGGCCGAAGCTTGAGACGGTCTGGGCGACGATGCCGCGTTTCGCGAGGGCGTAGTTGTCGGAGCGGCGGAAAAAGTGCTGATCGGGGTGCGGATCGGCGGAGATGGCTGCGCCGTGTTTGGCAAGTTCCGGGCCGAGGTTGGAGCGCTCATAGCCGGTGAGCCAGAGGGTCTTGCTGGGCAACGCCGGGTCGGGCCTGCCGATCATTTCGAATTCAAGATTGGCTACGATCTGCGTCAGCGGAACCGGCGGATGCTCGAGGAAGTAGGCGTTGCCGTAGCCGCCCAGCTCTTCGGAGCCGAAGAGAACGAAAAGAATCGATCGTTTAGGACGCGGCGCTTTGCTCAGGGCGCGGGCCAATTCGAGTACGGCGGTTGTACCGGAGGCGTCATCGTCCGCGCCGTTGTAGATTGCATCGCCGTCGACAGGATTACCGAGGCCGAGGTGGTCCTGATGAGCGGTGAGCAGGATCACTTCGCTGGGTTGCGCCGGGGCGGCGGGCGAGTCCGTGCCACGGAGCAGGGCGAGGGTGTTCCAGGTGTCGGTGCGCTGATTCTGGTCGAAACCTTTCGCTTTCAAATAGGCGGCCAGCCGTTCGGGGAAGGGATTGGGAAGCGGCGCACGCTGGATATAGCTGCCGTTCTCACCGGCCGGCTCCAAACCGAAAGACTGAAGGAGGGAAGCGGTATAGAGCGCTGCCAGGTGCTCGTCGCGTGTTCCCGATCCGCGGCCATGCAGCTCGTCGCTGGCGAGAAAGCCGAGGTCAGCTCGCACGCAGGGGGCGCATATCTCCTGGCGAGCGCTGTGTTTTTCAGCGACGGCGTATGGGAGAATTGCTGCAGCGACGACGAAGACGGCGGAAACATAAATCAAGCGGGAACGCATGATCGGATTGTAAATGCCAGTTTTCGCAAGCGTTTAACATCTCTCCCGCGTCTGGTTTGAGAGCGCGCTCGCCCGGGTGGATCGCAGGTCATGGGCATGGGATTTGCGCTATTCTGTGCTGGCGCCTTCAATATCCGGGAATCCGGATGCAGCAGCTACACAGCCGACGGTTGGGAGATCTGATACATGAGTTATGGGTTGTTTTTGCGCAGGTCGATCCGGTCAGGTGTGGTTGTGCCGCTTTCGATAGCGCTTGGGCTCACCGGCTGCAAGGGCTTCTTCACCGCAGTCAACAATGGAGGCGGTTCGACAACCGGCTCGACCACTTACGCCTACGTTACGAATGTCAACAGCTCGGGCGGCGGCGGCACGGTTACGGAGTACACAGATACCAGCGGCGTGCTGACGGCGGTGAGCGGGAGTCCGGTCACTCTGCCGGCTTTGCCGACCTCCATTGTGGTTGCGCCGAACAATGAGTTCCTGTTTGTATCTACCACCTTGGGCGTTTTTGTTTACACCATCGGAACCGGGGGCGCGCTGACCGAGGGCAACAACGGGAACGTAGCGTATCTCAATAAGGCTGGTCTGATTGTTCAGTCCATGGCCGTTGATTCGACAAATTCGTGGCTGATCGTTACGTATCGGGCGTCGACGGAGGTTGATGCGCTTCCTATCGATTCAACGCTGGGCGTACCTACCGGCGCTGTGTATTCGGCGACGTCGACTTTTGCCGCGCCGACTCCCAGGGTAGTAATGTCGCCCGCGAACAATAACGTGTTCGTGGCGATTGGAACGGGCGGCGTGAATGCTTTCGGATTCAGCCCATCGTCGACCAGCAGCACACCGTGGGGCTCGCGCGTGGCGATTCCGCTGACTTCGGGGGCGACGAATGTGGCGGATAACGCGGTCGCGGTCGACCCTACCTCTACGTATCTGTACGTTGCAGAGGCGAGCACTGCGACCACCGCGGTCGCGGGCTCGCTGCGAACATTTCCCGTTGCCAACCTGACCACGAGCGCCGAGAAGGATGTGGCTGTGGGCATTGGGCCCTCGGCGATTCTGGCTGATCCCACGGGATCGTATGTGTATGTGACCAATGAGACAGATAACACGATCTCTGGATTTTCAGCCAGCGCGGGCGTGCTTACGGCGCTCACCGATTCACCGTTTGCTACGGGAAAGCTGCCGCTGGGCATTGCGGAAGACAGCACCGAGAGCTACGTTACGGTGATCGGCTACGGGACGAATCCGAACCTATGGCTCTATAAGTTCGATGCGACGACGGCGGGCAATCTCGATGTGCAGGCCACTACGACAACAGGGTCCGCGGATCCTTCGCTGTCGAATGCCGTCGCGCTCTCGCATTGAGACGCGGGCTTGAGCCTCACGCAGGATAGCTGGGCGTGACTCAAGGGATGCGCTTCGTGGAACCCGTCCCTGTATTCGCGGCTCTTGTGTGATGGCTTTGCTATTCTTAATCCAGACTGCGGTACCGTGACCTTGTTTTCTGCCACATCTCCTCGTTCACGATTATGCGACGCCCGGCGCTCTGCGCATGTGCGCAGTCTTCTGATAAGCCTTACGCTCATGACGGTGATGCTTGCCGGCTGCTCGCGCTTCCACGCAAAACAGCAGGAGCATGTGTACGTCTCCGCGCGACAGGTTTATCTGCATGATCGCGTGGCCGCGGTCTCGAATCGCGTTGCGCTTGTGACCAATGGCGAAGTGCTCGATGTTCTGGAACATGGCAAGCGGTTCGTCAAGGTGCGCACACCGAAGGGCGAGATCGGCTGGCTTGAAGAGCACTCCGTTATCGACGACAGCACCTACGCGCAGTTTGAGGACCTTGAGAAGAAACATGCGAACGATCCGGTAGTGGCGAACGGAGTACTGCGCGACGATCTGTACATGCATGTGCTTCCCGGCCGCGAGACGCAGCATTTTCTCCTGATTCCGGGCAACACCAAGGTGCAGATGCTGCAGCGCGGCACGGTGCCGAAGGTGCAGCCGGGCGCTCCGCAGCCGACGCTCAAAGCAGAGACGCCTTCGTCGCTGCGATCGAAGCCTGGTTCCACGATGGCGTCTACGGGGAAGGCTGTGGAACGGAATACGGGTTTGGAAACGGAGCAGCCTGCGCTGCCGCCGATGGAGGACTGGTGGCTTATCCGCGATGACGGCGGACACACGGGATGGCTGCTGGCCAATCGCGTTGATGTTGATGTTCCTGACGAAGTGGGGCAGTACTCTGAGGATCAGCGCATGATCGCGGCGTATCCGCTGACGACGGTGATCGACGACGGCAGCGGCCGCGAGAGCAGGCGGGCGAAGCAGAAGAACGGCAAAGAGCGCAGGACGATGATCGCGAGTGACGACGCGACGGCGGGAGCTGCTGCTCCAGTGGAATCGAAGAAGATGACAGAGTACGTGACGGTACTTGCTCCATTGAAGAATGGATTGCCGTACGACTTCAACCAGGTGCGGGTGTTTACCTGGAGCCTGAATCATCATCGTTATGAGACTGCGTATCGAATGCGCGGCCTGCAAGGTTATCTTCCGTTGAAGATTACGCATGAAAACGTGAACGGCCAGGATGAGCCGGTTTTCAGTTTTGCCATTGCGAACGGGCCGGATATCAAAGTAGATCCGGAGACCGGGGTGACGCGGCCAGTTTCGGAGCGTACTCTTTCGTTCCGTCTCGAGGGCAATCTGGTGAAGCGGACCGGAGCAGATATGGCGCCGATTATACTGGCACACGACTCTGCAGATGCCAAGGCTGAGGCTTCCAAAAAGAAGAGGCGATGACTCCATCATTCAAGCTGGCTCCCATAGCGATGTTTGCCGCGACGGCTCTCGCAAGCTTCACCCTGTTCGCGCAGAAACAGCCGGTTGATTATGTCGACCCCAACATAGGCGGCATCGGCATTCTGCTGACCGCTACGATGCCGTATGTGCAGTGGCCGCACGGCATGGCGCGTATCGCTCCGGTAACCACGCCGGGTATTCAGGATCGTTACCTGGCAGACAAGATCTACGGCTTTCCGGCAGGGCCTGCGATTCTGATGGCTTCGACAGGCGAAGCGAGCACTTCGCTTTCGGCTTATGCTTCGGACTTCGATCACGACTTCGAAACCGCGACGCCGTATGACTATGCCGCAGATCTGCAGACGTGGAACATTCACGCCGAGCTTACGGCGAGCCCCGAGGCGGTTTACTACCGGTTTACTTTTCCGGCCTCACAGAATGCGCACCTGTCGCTGGGCCTTGGCAAGAAGAGCCGCATCGAGGTGGTGAACGATCACGCAGTGCAGGGAAGTGAAGAGCTTGACGGGCCCATTGGACAACTTATTCACGCCGCGGGGACGACGACGCAGTATTTCTATGCGGAGTTTTCGAAGCCGGTCGCTTCGTATCAGACCTGGACCGGAACGCAGCTTGCTCATAACGCGAGCGCGAACGGCAATCACGTCGGCTTTGTATCGGACGCAGCTACACAGGCAGGCGATGTGATCGAAGTTCGTGTGGGCATCTCATACATCAGCGCGGAGCAGGCGAAGAACAATCTGGATCGCGAGATTCCGACGTGGGATTTTGCGAAGGTGAAGAATGCCACGCGGGATGAATGGAACCGCGCTCTGGGCAAGGTGGATGCTGTTGGCGGCACAGAGAAGCAGCGGACCATCTTCTATACGGCGCTGTGGCGGTCGATGGGCCGCATGACGGATATTACCGAAGATGGGCGTTACTTCAGCGGGTATGACTACAAGGTGCACAACGCCGACGGGCATGATTTCTATGTCGACGATGGCATGTGGGATACGTACCGCTCGCTGCATCCGCTGCAGATATTGCTCGATGCGCACCGGCAGGAAGACATGGTGCGCTCGTATATCCGCATGTATGAGCAGAGCGGATGGATGCCGTCATTCCCTTCGGTCGCGGGTGATCAACAGGTGATGATTGGGCATCATGCGTCGCCGATGATTCTCGACCTATACAGCAAGGGCTATCGCGACTTTGACGTGCAGGAAGCTTACGCGGCGATGAAGAAGAACGCGACGGAGACAACGCTGCTGCCTTGGAATCGCGGGCCGCTGACGAGCCTCGACAAGGTCTATTTCGACAAGGGATTCTTTCCTGCGCTGGCGTGGGGCGAGAAGGAGACGGTTCCAGCAGTGACGGGAGAACGACGTCAGGCTGTCTCTGTCACCATCGAAAATAGCTACGACGATTGGAGCGTCGCGCAGCTTGCAAAGGATCTGGGCAAGGAGCAGGATGCGGCGTATTTCACAAAGCTGGCACGTAACTACGCCAACCTTTATAACCCGGCGATTGGATTCATGGCTCCGAAAAGCGCTGATGGCAACTGGGTAGCGCATTTCGATCCCAAGCTGGGTGGCGGGCAGGGCGGCCGCGAGTACTTCACCGAAGTAGACGCGTGGCTTTATACCTTTGGCGTGCAGCACGATGCTGCTGGCATGATTCAGTTGATGGGCGGCCGCGATAAGTTCAACGCGAAGCTTGACCGGCTCTTTGTCGAACAGTATGGCACTTCGAAGTTTGCGTTCCTGGGGCAGTTTCCCGACGCCACAGGACTTGTCGGGCTCTACGCGCAGGGCAATGAGCCGAGCTTTCACATTCCGTATCTCTACGACTTTTCAGGCCAGCCGTGGAAGACGCAGAAGCGTGTGCGCAAGTTGATGGATGTCTGGTATGGCGATGGCCCTCTGGGCATTCCGGGAGACGACGATGGCGGCGAGACTTCTTCGTGGTATGTGTTGAGCGCGATGGGATTCTATCCCGTGTGTCCGGGTAGTCCGGTGTATGAGATCGGCAGCCCGATCTTTGAAAAGACTGTGATCCACATGGGCAATGGCAAAGCCTTCACGATCATTGCGCATAATGCTTCGGCGCAGAACAAATACATCCAGTCGGCACAGTTGAATGGTGAGCCGCTCGATAAGCCGTGGTTTCGCCATGCGGATATCGACCAGGGCGGAACGCTGGCGCTTGAGATGGGCGACAAGCCTAACTATGGATGGGGCAGCGCGCCGAGCGATGCGCCGCCTTCGATGTCGGAGCCTCATCCTTAAGGCATGATTCGTGACAGAGAGAGTCAGTGCGCTTTATTGAAGCGGCTTACATCAATGACTGTGGCTGGCTGATTCTTGTCGACGTTAGCCACGTGCAGAATGCCTTTGGCTTGATCGACCGCCAGCGCGTATGGGGCGTTGCCTGCATCGACCGTTGCGATTGCGAGGCTTGATGCGCCATCGATGATTGTCACGCTGTTGCCGAGCGTATTTGCCACGTAGATACGATTATGCAGGGTATCGGCGACGATGGCTTCGGGGCGACGGCCGACGTGGGTGGTTGCGACACCAGTACTACTGGCTCCGTCGATGACAGCGATGCTGCTGTCGGCGTAGTTTACGGCGTAGATGCGATTAGTCTTTGCATTCACGGCAAGGGCGCATGGAATGTGGCCGGTTTTGATGTGGTTGATGGTGGCTTGGCCGCGCTTCATGACTGCGACTTCTGCGTTGTCGGGTCGCGCAACATAGAGCGTGCCTGTGGCGTCGTTCACCGCCATGCCCCAGGCGTGCATCCCGACTGTCGTCTCAGTTATCGCGTGCGTCGCGCCGTCCATTGTCTTAAGATTGCCGCCTTCGTATCCGAGCATGTAGACGGTTCCTGTGGCGTGATCAACGGCGATGAGGTCTGGCGAGCCCGCCTGCACGCTCGATAATTCATTGGTTGCAGCATCGATGATCATCAGGTGGTTGTTGTAGGTGCGAGTCACGTAGATTTTGCCAGCCTTTGAATCGGCGGCGATGGAGTAGGGGTGATCGCCTACTTTGAGGGTTGCGATCACGGCATCGGTTTTACCATCGAGAACGCTTACCGTGCCATCGTCGGCATTGAGCACATAGGCGCGGCCGTTGGCGGTATCCGCGGCGATGGAGACGGGGCCGGCGCCGACTGCAACATAACTGGTTTTACTGGTTACGTCATTGGTGACGGCAACGCGTCCGCCGTATTGATCGACGACATAGGCTTTGCTTGTGGCGCTATTGAAAGCGGCTGCGGCTGGGTTGAGCAGGCCTACGTCGGCAGTATCCGCAGGCAATGCGAAGGCGCACGATGCCGCGATCAGCAGAGCCGATGCGACTGTGAGTGATCGCGCGGCATGTGGCGGGTAAACAAGCCTTCGGGGGCAAACTTCCGCTTTGCAGAGAGTGGTGCGGGTGAGATACTTCATGTTGTTTACTAAGTATCTGCCGTGATGTCGAACCGCGCAAGATGTGAAATTGCGGGCTGTTTTGGGTGCACATACAGGGCACAAATTCGGAGAGGATGAATCTGCCGATGCCGGGATTGATCATTCAGCAAACCGACAAGCACGAGAGACGAAGCGTACTGATGGTGCTGGCTCTCATCGCTGTCTTATTCTTACCGCTCGTTGGCAGGTCGCAGGAGACGCAGCCGAAGTTTCGCGTCATCGCGATTGCCGAGGCTGGCGGGATTCATAAACCGTTTGTCGATGCGGCCAAGATCTGGCTGGCGAAGGAAGCAGCTGCCGATGGTTTCGCGATCGATTACATCGAGAATACGGACAAGATCGACGACGCGTTCCTGTCGCATTACCAGCTCTTCATTCAGCTCAACTACCCGCCGTATGCGTGGAAGCCGACGGCTGTCGAGGCTTTCAAGCGGTACATCGAAGAGGGCCGCGGGGGATGGATCGGATTTCACCATGCAACGCTGCTTGGCGAGTTTGACGGCTACCCGATGTGGCAGTGGTTTTCCGACTTCATGGGCGGCATTCGCTATACGCAATACATTGCCACCTTTGCGACTGGCAGGGTAAACGTGGAAGACGGCAATCATCCAGTCATGAAGGGCGTTCCGAAGAGTTTTGTGGTCAAGGACGAGGAGTGGTACACGTACAACAAATCTCCGCGACCCAATGTCCATGTGCTGGCGAGGGTGGATGAGAATTCCTACTCGCCGAACACTACTATCAAGATGGGCGGCGATCATCCGGTGATCTGGAGTAACGAGCATATGAAGGCGCGCAATGTCTATATCTTCATGGGGCATCATCCGGATTTGTTTGAGAACACCGCTTACACAACGATCTTTCGTAACGCGATTCGCTGGGCGAGCCAGAAATGAGACGCGCCCTTTGTCGAGCCTTGTTGATCGCGCCTCTGGTGTTGCTTTGCATGCCTCAGTTACATGCGGAGCGCCGGCGGTTTCATATGCTGGCTTTTTATTCGACCAACGTCGAGAAGGATCACGTCTTATTTGCCGAGCAGGCGATGAAGTATTACGCTGCGCTGGCGAAGAAGGAAGACTTCGACTTCGCGACCACGACCAATTGGGATGATCTTAACGAGGCGCGGCTTAAGGATGTGCAGGTTGTGCTGTGGCTCGATGATTTTCCGCAGACTGCGAAGCAGCGCGAGGGTTTTGAGCAGTACATGAACCATGGCGGTGGATGGCTTGGCTTTCACATCGCGGCATTTAATGACGAGGGGACGCACTGGCCGTGGTTTGTAGATTTTCTCGGTGGCACGGTGTTTTATGGCAATAGCTGGCCCCCGCTGCCGGCACTGCTGGATGTTGAGGATCGCTCGAGTCCAGTAACCAAGGGTCTTCCAGCTACTTTCACCTCGCCTATCAACGAGTGGTACATCTGGAAGCCGAGCCCGCGGTTGAGCAAGGATGTGAAGGTGCTGGTGTCGCTCGACAAGTCAAACTTTCCGCTTGGGCTGAAGGATACGATTCGCGGCGGCGATGTGCCGGTGGTGTGGACGAATACGCAGTATCGCATGCTCTATGTGAATATGGGGCACGGCGAAAAGATCTTCGACAGTCCGGTGCAGAACCGGCTCTTCGACAATGCGCTTTTGTGGCTTGGCTCTACTGCTCCATAACTCCGTACTGAAAGCGCGGGGGAAGGCGGCAGCCGTTGCGTTCGATCATTGCGAGGGTGAGTGCCTGGGGAACGATGATGCCGGTGATGCCTTCCCATGGCTCTGCCACAGCATCGAGCCTGACTGGATACAGTGTGCTTGTGGCATCGTGGTCTTCGGACGATACGAGCACGACTTTGCCGCCGCGGCGGTTGCACTCCTGCGCGAGCTTGACGCCAAGGGATGCGGCGCGGCCGAGGGCGAAGATGATGGCCACGTGGGTTGCATCCACGTCGAGATTTGGGCCGTGCTTGAAGCCTGCGCCTGTATGCGGTGCGGCGCGGAATCCGCTCATCTCGCGAATCGTGAGAGCGCCCATGATTGCTGCGCCGTAAGCTGCGCCGCGGCCGACGATCTCGATATTGGCGGCGCCACGGCAGAAGGATTCGAGCTCTGCACGCCGGGCGAAAAGACTGTCAAGGTGCGTTGCCACAACCCTGGTTGCGTGTTGTGCTTCCTGCAACCAGGTTTGGTCAAGCATTTCAGCTGCGGAGATGATGGCCGCGGCGGTGGCGTTGGTGTAGGTTTTGGTTGCGTTGCCGTATTCGGGGCCGGCGAGGATCGGCAGTTTGTGTTCGGCGAGATTCCAGCAGGTGCTGGCGGTGTTATTGCAGATGAGCCCGAGTTTCGAAAGGGAGCGGGACCTCATCAGTTCGACGAGTTCGGCGCTTTCACCCGAGGTGGTCAGCAGCATCGAAAGCGCGGCCTCTTTCCATGTCGTAAGGCCATAGTGCAGCCATTCGCCTGCATCGAGAACAAACGAAGAGCGGCCATGCGATTGCAGATGAGTAGCGCCGGCGATGGCGGAACAGTACGACGCGCCCATGCCCAGGAAGAGTACCGGGCCCGGCTGCCGGGCGAGCGCACGCAACGCGGCCAGCTCTTCGCCGACGGCTGCATCGGTTGCGTAAGTCTCGATCAGCGCGCGCAGCTTTTCGGGCTGCTGTCTGCATTCGAGCTCCAGGATCTCCGTCCCCGTCGCATTCAGCAGCTCTTTCGGCGGCTCCACGCCTCCGACCCACCGCGGTGATCCTTGTGCTGCGGACTGCATTTCTGGCTTCCTCCCTTGACTTCCTTTATCGTTCAGCAGAACAAAATCTGTTATCTTATGCAAGTTTATTTACAAAGTCGTCATAATCGAATCTACACTGGCTGAAGCATCATTTCATCCGCCTGGAGCTCTGTTTGACGCACGCTACTTCTGTCACCGCGCCGGTGATTCGTTATGGATTCCTGTGGAAGGTGTCGCTGATTGCGGGCCTTGGCGGCATCCTTTACGGATACGACATGGGCATCATTGCGGCGGCGCTGATCTATGTGCGTTCGACGTTTGCACTCTCGACACAGATGGAAGAGGTGGTTGTCAGCGTGGTGCTGATTGGCTCTCTGGTGGGGGCGATTGCGGGCGGTGCGGCTTCGGATCGATTCGGCCGGCGGGCGATTCTGCTCTGGGGCGGGGCGGTGTTTACGGTTGGTTCATTACTGGCGCCGCTTTCGCCGAATGTATGGACGCTGATCTTTGCGCGTGTGCTGCTTGGTCTGGCTATTGGATTCACATCGGTCACGGCGCCGGTTTATGTCTCGGAGATGTCGCCGCCGCAGATGCGGGGAAGGCTGATTGCGCTGTACCAGTTTGCGCTTACGCTGGGCATTGCGCTGGCCGATCTGGCGGGATACGCGCTGGCTGGTTCCCATGCATGGCGTTCGATGTTCGGCCTGGGAGCAGCGCCGGCGGTGTTGTTTCTCGCGCTTGTTCTGACTGTGCCTGAAAGCCCGCGCTGGCTGATGGCGAACGGGCGAGGGCAGGAGGCACTCGTCGTGCTGCGTTCGCTCTCGGATGCAACGGGAGCACAGGGATTGTTGCAGGAGATACAAGGCAGTTTGAATGCTGCGGTGGAGCGCCGCTGGAGCGCGCTGTTTACTCCGACTGTGCGGCGATCGTTGCTGATAGCCGCGGGATTTACGGTGTTGCAGCAGGTGACCGGCGTGAACACCATCATCTATTATGGACCGCGCATTTTTTCGCTCGCCGGGGTGAGCTCGGATAAAGCTGCTATCTGGGCGACGTTTCTTGTTGCGGCTGTTAATGTGCTTGCGACGGTGATTGCGCTTGTCCTGGTGGACAAGCTGGGGCGCAAGCCGCTGCTCTACTACGGCGTTGGTGGTATGACGCTATCGCTGCTGGTGCTCTCGTTTGCGTTTCACAGCAAGGCGTTGGCGGGTCCGGCGCTTGGCATTGTGGCGATGAGCTGCCTGATGGTTTACATTGCGTGTTTTGCGTGCAGCATGGGACCGATTGCGTGGATTCTCGTTGCGGAGGTGTTTCCGCTGCGATTGCGCGGACGCGGAGCTGCCGCGGCGACGCTCGGATCGGGCGCTTCGAACTTTGTTGTGTCGTTGACGTTTCTGTCTTTGATCCAGGCGGCGGGGAACAGCGCGACATTCGCCATTTACGCGGGCTTCTGCGTTCTCACGCTATTCTTTGTGCGGTTCGTCGTTCCTGAGACCAAGGGCATTGAGCTCGAGAGCATCAGCGCGGCGGGTTCCTCGGCGGCCATATAGTTTCTTGTTTCGCATTTCTAACACCAAGAGGTATTTGAACGAATGCAGTTCTCCCCGTCCGGCTCTCATGATGTATCCGCCGAAGAAAGCAGCCCGTTCTCATCCGGCAGCTATGTTGCCGGTGTCGATATCGGTGGAACCAATCTGCGGGTTGCTCTGGCGGACTTGAGTGGAACCATCGTGTCGCGGTGGACATGCTCTACGACAGGCATTCGCGATGCGGAGAAGATTGTCGGACTCATCAGCGAGGGCGTGGATCAACTGCTCTCTGACAGATCTGCTGCACGCGAATCATTGCGCGCTATCGCGGCCGGGGCTCCGGGAGTTACGGATAGCGACCGTGGCATCGTAATAGCTACGTCTTATCTGATGGGCTGGCGCGATGTGCCGCTGCAGGCGATGTTGGAGTCGGCGCTGGGAGTGCCGGCGTTTGTCGACAACGACGTGAACATGGCGGCGTTTGGTGAGGCCCGCGGCGGAGTTGCGCGCGCGGTGAAGAACTTCGTCTTCCTTGCGATCGGCACGGGGGTCGGCGCTGGAATTGTGTTGAATGGCGAATTGGTTCGGGGCGATACGTGGCGCGCGGGAGAGGTGGGCTACATGATGGTGCCCGGCACATCGACGGAGCCGGTTGATCCGGGCAAGCCTGGCCCGCTTGAAGCGATGGTTGGCGGCGAGGGAATTCGGTCGCTCTGGCAAAGCCGGTGGAGTGGGGACGCTACGGCTTTGCCGCTGGATCTCAACACCGCTGAGATCATTGCTCATGCGCAGGCTGGTGAATCTCTTGCAGAACAGGTGCTCGCACAGGCGACGCGAACTCTTGCCTACGCTATCTGCAATCTGGCGATGATTTTGAACTGCAGGCTGTTTATCATGGGCGGTGGCGTCGGCCTGAATGCAACTTATGTCGAGGCTACCCGTAAGCACATCGCAGAACTCGGCCTGCGGTTCGACGTGGAGCTGATCGCGAGCGAACTGGGCGGGGAAGCGCAGATTACGGGTGCTGTGCTGCAGGCTTGTGATGTTGCGGCTCGCAGCGCGGTTGCCGTGTCTGGAGCAGAAGCAGGATAGTGTGATGTATCCGCTATCTGTGATGCAGGCATTTTCTCGATGAAAATGCCTGGGGAGATCGGTGATAGGCCTTACATTAACCCAGCTTCTGCTCTAGTGGCCTTGCCAGTAATGCTTAAAGCCAATGTAGGCGGCGGGCAGATTGGCTAGAATAGTGCGCCGCAGCTCAAGCATGTCGGCTGTGCCCATCTCTTTGTAGAGAACTTTGCCGTCAGGCGAGAGCAGAACGGTGTAGGGAACTGCCGAGTCCCACCTGGGATCGAAGGCTGCCTGATGGCCGGTGGTGTCGTCCGAATCGAAGAGCAGATTCTTGCTGGTTGCATGCTTCTTTTCGAGAAATTTCTGCACAGCGGCGCGCTCGTCGGGCGTGTTGGCTGAGACTGTGACCAGCGAGAAGTCGCGATCCTGATACATGCGCAGCGTGTCCTGCAGGTCAGAGAACTCGGCTATGCAAGAGCCGCACCAGGTGGCCCAGAAGTCGATGAGCATCAGCTGATGCGTTGGGTTCGCGCGTAGCTTTGCCAAGCCGGCTTTCGAGACCATATCGAGAGTTACGGGCTGCGCATCGATTTTTTCGAGGGCGGCGGCGCTGCCGGCCTGCTTCTCACTCCACTTGGTGGAGCAGCCAAAGACGCCGGTATGAGTTACGGCGATGGTTTTGTGCGCCAATAGATCATCGATTGCATTGCGCGCGTCGTTGCTTTTGACATGCTCGATTCGGAAGTTGTCATCGAAGCGGCCTTCGTAACGAAGATGCCGCTGCTGGTCGAAGAGAAAGACATGTGGTGTTGCCTGCGGACCGTAGGCCCGGGTCACCTGCTGCGTGTCTCCGTCATATAGATAGGGATAGGTGAGGTGCTTGTAGGCGACGCGCAGCTTCATCTCGGCGAGGGTGTCGCTCATGTCTGAGGAGTCAAGCTCGTCGATGCGGATTGCTTTTGGGTCATTGGGCTCGATGGCTACCACAGCGACACCCTTGCCCTTGTAGTCGTCATAGAGCTTCTGGATGCGTTGCTCGTATACCTGCGCGATGGGGCAGTGGTTGCAGGTGAAGATGACGGCCAGCACAGGACTGGAGGCGTAGTTGCTCAGCCGGTGCACCTTGCCATCGACGCCTGGCAGGGAGAAATCCGGCGCAGGTGAGCCGATGGGAAGGATCGGGTGCGATGAAGCCGCGATTGCAGCCTGAGCCGCAAGTAAGAAAACGAGAAATTGCCACCAACGACGCATTCCTGATTATGCCCCCATCCTGTGCTGGATCGGCCGTATGCATGTCCGGCAGCGGACAAAATACCGATCGGCTGGCGTGCGATATCTGCCTGCATTTCAGGCATTTCCGGTGGTTCCCCGCATCGTTCCTGGTGTTTTTCCGGAAGCTTCATAATGATCCTTAAGTATGTATCAGCATTTCAGCAGCGCGCAATATATTTCCTGGGATGAGCCAAACGCTCAGAAGCTTTCATTGGACATCGAGAGTGAGAGTTCAATTGGTAAATCGGTTTCAGGGTAAACTGATCCGCTTTTTGATCGTTTTCCATCGATTTGATCTTGTCATCTTTCGAATATTCATGTAGCGTTCGCATAACGTCATTTTTCCCGGCAATATATCGCTAGACCGGAGAGGCTGGCGTTCTTCCCATTCTGCTCTAACGTGACGGTGCTAAGTACGCCGTCGTGGAGTTGTGACCACCTTTTTTTTAAAACCTAACAAAGGGGGCTTTGATGATGAAGCGTTTGTGTTTCTGGATCGTCCCGTTGGTAGTTCTGGCCTGTACGCTGACCGCGACGGCCCAGACGGTGACAGGTTCAGTTCGCGGCACAGTGACGGACTCCAGTGGTGCAATCGTTGCGGGCGCTAGCGTTACAGCGACGAATTCGGCAACCGGAGTTCAAACGAAAGATACGACAAACCAAGCCGGCGAATACTCGATCCGGTTCCTGCAGATTGGCCGCTACACCATCACGGTGGAAGCCAACGGATTCAATAAGGCCAACTACGGTCCCTTCCCACTGGAAATCGACCAGACCGCGAAGGTGGACATTGCGCTCAAGGTAGGCGCGGCTTCGACCTCGGTCGAGGTCTCCGATCAATATCAGCCGATTCTCAACACGGAAAGCGCCACACTTGGTGAGACGTTCACTGAAAACACCATCGCTAACGTTCCTCTGAACGGACTGGACTTCAGCCAGCTCACGGTTTATACACCGGGCGCGGTCTCTACGGGCTTCAACTCCTACGGCAGCAACAACTCGATGGAGCGCTCGACCAACGCCGGCAACGAAGTCTCGGTAGACGGAAACCGCCAGCAGTCGAACAACTATCTGCTTGACGGACAGGAAATCAACGAGAACATCAACAACACGCTGGGATACAACCCGAGCCCCGAGGCTCTGGATCAAGTGCGTGTTATCGCCTCCAACGCGAACGCTGAGTTCGGCAACGTGAACGGCGGCACTGTCCTCGCGGTGACCAAGAGCGGCAGCAACAGCTGGCATGGCAGCGCCTACGGCTTTCTGAAGGACTACAAGCTGGACGCGAATAGTTGGGGTAACGACAACAACCCCACGCCGCTTCCGAAGAATCCCTACACGACGACACAGTTTGGTGGAACCTTTGGCGGTCCGATCTTCCATGACAAGCTTTTCTTCTTCGTCGACTACCTGGGCTTTCGCTCTCACGTTGGCGGTGTGACGGACTACAGCGTCGCGACGCAAGCATTCCGCAATGGCGATCTATCGTCCCTTCTCGCGCTGCCTGGAGGGGGAATCCAGTTGTACGATACGCAGAACGTCGACCCGCTCACGGGTCAGCCCACGCCGTATGCCAATAACCAGATTCCGATCAAAAATCCGGTCGCGACCTATTTGTTCGGCAACACCAGTGCCTATCCGCTGCCCAACAATGCGTCGATCTCGGAAAGCGATCCGACCGGAATCTTCAACAACTTCGTAGGGCCCTCCGGCAGCTTCGCGACCAACGATCAGGGCGACGCAAAGATCGACTGGCATCTGGGCAACAGCGATGCGCTATCCTTCCGCTACTCGCAGGGTTATGCGGCGGATGGCGCTACAGCCGATCCACTGCCTGTCCAGTTCCCGAGTGCCAGCAACTATCCGGATCATCTGTTTGACTCCAACTGGGTGCACATCGTTCACTCCGGCAATCGTGAACCAGTTCAGCGCAAACTACGGACGCATCCGCTTCAACAGTGGCGTTTCCACTGACCCCAGCGGCATTTTCGGTCTCACCGGCAATCAGGCTTGTCGGTATCCCCAGCAATCCACAGCAGACTGCCGGCTTCAGCCTGCAGAACTTCAGCGTTACCGGCGCCGCTGGATATCCAAGCAGCTTCGGCACCAACCCGACGCCGGAAATCTTCATCGACAATATCTTCGGATATTCCGACACGCTCTACCTGGCAGAAGGGCAAGCATCTGCTCAAGTTCGGCGCTGAGTTCATTCGTTACCAGCAGAACAGTTTCTATCCTGGCAACGACGGCGAACTCGGCCAGTTCAACTACAACGGCGTATACGTTGAGAACCCCTTTCAGCCTAACCCCACGCCATATCCGTTTGCCGACTTCATGCTCGACCGTTCGAACGACGTTGCCATCGGCGCCGTTACCGGCCGTACCGGTCAGCGCCAGTGGCGTGATGGTGTGTACGCACAGGACGACTGGAAGCTCCTCGACAACCTTACCGTTAACCTCGGTCTGCGTTGGGAGTTCGATCAGCCGATCTTCGAAGTCAACAACAAGATGCCAACGTCAACATGGACACCAAGCAGATCGAGTACGCGGGCGTAAACGGCGCAAGCCGCGCTCTCTATGACCCGACCTATACTCAGTTCCAGCCTCGCGTCGGCTTTGCGTATCAGATAACTCCGCGGTTCGTCGTTCGCGGCGGCTACGGTATCTCGAGCTATCTTGAAGGCACCGGCGCCAACCTTCGCCTTACCCAGAACCCGCCCTTCCACTCTGACTTTGAAGAGCAAGGGGTAACACCGGCAGGCACCACGAATGCGGGGGGAATTGTCACCAGCTACTCACCGGGTTCGTACTACCAGACTTCAGCAGGCTTCCCGACTACACAGGTTCCCACGACCACGTTCTATGTATGGCCCAAGGACCTGAAACCGGCCATCACCCAGGAGTTCAGTCTCACGACCGAATACCAGATTGCCAAGGAGTCGACGATTCAGCTCGGCTATGTCGGCATCCTCGGCCATCACCTCACCGATCCCTTCTGGGGTAACCAGCTCACCGCTCCGGGTGCAACCGCGCCCTACGCCAGCATCGTTGGTCAGGACGGCGTGCTCAAGATCACCCAGACCGAATCGGCAAGCAACTACAACGCGCTGCAGGCTGTTTTTCGCCAGCGTCTCACCGATGGCCTCGAACTCACGGCCAACTACACGCTGTCGAAGTCTCTGACCGATGACATCGGCTTCTACGGCGTCAGCAACATCAACAGCGGCCAGTACTATCAGCAGGACGTCTACGACATGGGCGCTGAGTGGGGCCCGGCAGGCATGGACACCCGCCACAACATCTCCGTGACCGGCGTGTATGAACTGCCCTTCGGACGCGGCAAGCGGTTCGGCAGCGGCATGAACGCGATAATGGACGAGGCCGTCGGCGGCTGGAAGCTCAGCGGTGCGCAGGTCTACTACTCCGGCTTCCCGGTTACGGTGTCGTCACCGGCCAACTACTCGACCCAGGTGGACGCCTTTACTGGAGCTGCACGGCCCAACCAGCTTCGCCCGCTCCACGTCGTCAACAAGTCGATCAACGCCTACTACGGTACCGCGGTTCAGGGCACGTCCTGCGGACCTAACCAGGACGACGGCACCTGTATCTATCAGCAGCAGCCCGACAACGGCTTTCGGACAGCTTCGTCCCGGCGCTCTTCGCGGGCCGAGCTTCCAGAACATCGATATGTCTGTCGCCAAGACCTTCAAAGTCTGGCATGAACAGCATGTCGATTTCCGTGCCGACTTCTTCAACGCCTTCAACATCGCCGACTACGCTGCTCCCGACAGCGGTATGACCGACAGCAACTTCGGCCAGATCACCGGCACCGTCAACGGCAACCGTTCTACGCAGCTTTCGCTCAAGTACGCGTTCTAAGCGAAAGGCAAATTCAATTTTCAGCCGCGCCGCAGTCAGCTATTTTGACTGCGGCGCGTTTTCATTTTGTGCAAGAGCGCTGCCTGAAAACAAAAATCCCGCGAATGCTGTGGCATCCGCGGGATTTCATTTTAGGTTCGGTGGTTTCTAGAAGAATCCGAGCGCCTTGGGGCTGTAGCTGACCAGCATGTTCTTGGTCTGCTGATAGTGGTCGAGCATCATGCGGTGGTTCTCGCGTCCGATGCCGCTCTGCTTGTAACCGCCGAAGGCTGCGTGCGCGGGATAGGCGTGATAGCAGTTGGTCCAGACGCGTCCTGCCTGTACCTCGCGACCGAAGCGATAGCAGCGATTCGCATCGCGGCTCCATACGCCCGCGCCCAGGCCGTACAGCGTGTCGTTGGCAATCTCCAGCGCTTCGTCGTCGTTCTTGAACGTCGTCACGCTTACCACGGGCCCGAAGATTTCTTCCTGGAAGATGCGCATCTTGTTATGGCCCTCGAAGACGGTGGGCTTCACGTAGTAGCCGTTTTCGAGATCGCCCTCAAGCTGCGCTCGCTCGCCGCCTGCGAGGACCTTCGCGCCCTCCTGTCTGCCGATGTCCATATAGCTGAGGATCTTCTCAAGCTGCTCGCTGGAGGCCTGCGCACCGATCATTGTGGACGAGTCCAGCGGATTGCCCTGCTTGACGGCGGCGACGCGCTTCAGTGCCCGCTCCATGAACTTGTCATAGATGCTCTCCTGAATCAGCGCGCGGCTGGGGCACGTGCAGACTTCGCCTTGATTGAGCGCAAACATGGTGAAGCCTTCAAGCGCTTTGTCGAAGAAGTCGTCGTCCTCGCGCATCACGTCGTCGAAGAAGATGTTCGGGCTCTTGCCGCCCAACTCCAGAGTCATAGGAATGAGGTTCTGGCTGGCGTACTGCATGATCAGACGGCCCGTCGTGGTTTCGCCGGTGAAGGCGATCTTGGCGATGCGGCTGCTTGAGGCCAGCGGCTTGCCCGCTTCCAGGCCGAAGCCGTTCACGATGTTGAGCACGCCCGCGGGCAGCAGGTCGCCGATCAACTCGGCCCATACCAGAATGCTGGCGGGTGTCTGCTCGGCCGGCTTGATGACTACGCAGTTGCCCGCGGCCAGTGCAGGGGCCAGCTTCCACGTTGCCATCAGCAGAGGGAAGTTCCACGGAATGATCTGGCCTACTACGCCCAGCGGCTCATGGAAGTGATACGCGACGGTGTCGTGGTCGATCTCGGAGATTGTGCCTTCCTGCGCGCGAATGCAGCCGGCGAAGTAGCGCCAGTGATCGATGGCCAGCGGAAGGTCGGCGGCGCGGGTCTCGCGGATCGGCTTGCCGTTGTCCCAGGCCTCGGCCTCGGCCAGCACTTCGAGATTGTCTTCCATGCGCTGGGCGATCTGGTTGAGGATGACTGCGCGCTGTGCTGCGCTGGTGCGTCCCCAGGAGTGCTTTGCCTTGTGTGCCGCGTCAAGGGCGCGGTCTACATCGGCGGCGTTGGAGCGAGGAATTTCGCAGAAGACTTTGCCGGTTACCGGCGTGACGTTTTCAAAATACTGGCCGGAAACCGGGGCCACCCACTCGCCGCCAATGAAGTTTCCATACCGCTCGCGAAAGCCGTGCCGGCTCCCACCCAAAAGCCCGGGTTGTAAAGACGTAATCGTTGCCATAGATGCACCTCGTTCCGGAGAGTACGCACACGAATGCGACTTCTCCCACGGCGTCGAATCATACACCTGCGGCGGCAACGTCAGTCAAACGTGGATTTCTCGCAATCTTCCAGCCTGCACACCTGGAAGAACCTGGATATGAACAGTCAAGGAATCCAGCGAAGGAATGGATATGGGTGGGCGGGAGCGTTCCGGACTCGTTTGGATAACTGCGCTTTCACCGTGAACGGGATGAGATACCTGGTGTTACAAAAAACGTGTAGATATCCCGGCCGAAGACTAGCTCCGTGTTATGTCCCTCGACATGGCATCCGTCCGGCACGAGAATCGCTACCCGGTGGTCTTCGAGCTTAATTTTTAACAATTCCCGTGTCTGATCCTGCGTCATTCCGGCAACGTCAAAGAGTGCAACCAGCTTCTCGTGGGCGTCGGGAAGATCTAGAAATTTGTCCTTCTTTTGGACCCGCCACGCTGGAGACATCTGCGCATTGCCGTCCCTCCGTGTACCTAAGTGTTTGACCAGTGCAGCACCCCTGTTGCTGCCACGGGAGACTTCGATAATCCACAGTTTGCGACTCTTGTCGATCGCCAAAATGTCGATGCCGTGTCCAGATGGATTGAACTGTCCGGGAATGGTGGCCGTCATACTTGGCAGAGAATCTCCCGAATGGTTCTTGAAAAAACGTGGATAGTTCACCAGCCGATCGCGTACATACGCCTCGTACCTGTCATCCGATCTCCACTGCCTGCCAGCGTCCACAGCCATAATAGTCTTGCCCTTTCTGCAAACGCGCGGCATACGCCGGTCGCGCGCACATCTTAAAGTGAAGCAAACCACCGGATACGTTTCAGATCCTTAGTTTGGCCAACGTTCAAGATACCTCCGCATCTTTCCATTAGCGGACGAGAAAGGTGCAGAGAGTGTCGATCCAGGGAACGAAGACACCAGCGAGACTCTGCGCCGTCATCACCCCAACACCGGCATCGCTCGCTCGGATGCGGTAGTGGAGGGCAATCTGGAACCAGGCGAAGAGCCCCGCGACAAAATCAGGAATGATCTTCGTGCGGATGAGGGCCCCGACGCATAGACGATTTCTGGCGGTTAGGTGGACTCATGTGGTCCTTGCGCCGATACGCTGGGCGGCCCAGATCTGAATGACGACCACGGAGGGTGCCACACATTTCGCAGAGATGTGAGCCAAATTCGTGCGCGGCACGAAACCCACCGGATAGTTTCTCGTCATGTTCAAAGCGTTGACGAATGTTCCAGCGCCAAGGAAGCACCGCTATCCCCGCCTGGCTTATTGGGCCGGGTACCTTTATATGCAGATGATTCTTTTAAACTGAAAGCAGGATGACTTCATGAGCGATGGCCGGGAAGAGCGCCAAGAACAAGAAAAGCGGCGAGAACAGGAAAAGCAAGAGCGTCGCGAAGACTGGCTCGATCCTCATCCAATCGATGAATGGGAGCCCGAACGAGGGGGCTCCTAAATCCCAAACCCACCCGGCATGAATTCCCTACCAAGCAACGTTCTTGTAAGCCCGCCCATTCTTCATCACAAATACCACCCTGCGCACAGGCGGGTGGCTCGGATTTGAATGAAGACCATAGAGGTGCCCCACATCTCGCAGAGATGTGAGCATGATTTGAGCGCGGCACGAACCTTACCTCTCATCGTTCCCATGTTTTTCGAAGCCTCGTCGATATCCATCGGCATCCATCGGCATCGTAAGATGAAGTGTCATGAATCGTCGAGAGTTCAGCAAGTTCATTGCCGTAGCAGGTCTCAGCCCATCGCTTCTTCGCGCGCAGCTTCCGACCACACCTTCTCCCTTTCCCGCGCAACCCCGCTTCTCCGTCATGCTTTGGACTCTGGAAAAGCAGACGGCTTTCGACCGCTGTCTCGAGATCGTTGCCGAGGCCGGCTATCAGGGTGTTGAGCTGGTTGGTGAATTCCACAAATGGTCGAGCGACGAGACGCAGCGGGTGATGGCCAAGATGCGCTCGCTCCACATGCGCTTTGATATGCTCAGCGGCGTCAAATCAGGGTTCGCCGATCCCAATGGGACCGACGCGCTTCTTACCGAGCTGGCGGAGCAATTCAAAATCGCAAAAACGCTGGAGAGCCCGCAGATCAATCTGAAATCAGGGCCTCGCATCGACTCAATCTCGCCCGCGACGCAGCATGAGGCCTGTATCGAGAATCTGAAACGCGCCGCCGATCTCGCCGCAGCCAACAATGTTCAGATCGTCATTGAGCCGATCGATGTTCTTGAAAGCCCAACCATGTACATGACCAGCGTGAGCGAGGGTTTCGCAATTGCCCGTGCGGTCGCTAGTCCGCATGTGCGCGTGCTGTACGACTTCTACCACGAGCAGCGCGGAGCGGGAAACCTTATCGAGAAACTTGAACAGAACATTGATCTGGTCGCTCTTGTACACATTGCCGACGTTCCCGGCCGGCATGAGCCTGGCACCGGCGAAATAGACTATCGCAATATCTACCGCAAACTCGCGCAGCTCAAATATGACAAGTTCATCACGATGGAGTTTTATCCGTCAGAAGACCCTGTCGCCACGCTCAAAAAGGCGCGTATCGAGGCCATCGAAGCGATGAAGTCTATGTCCGCGTCATCCTGAAACGCTCGTGAACGAATTGCCGTCAACCTGATAAATCCTCGGTGAGGGTGCTCCACGTCTCACTTCTGAGACATGGAGCAAATTCGTGCGCAGCACGGCCATAGTACTATCGAGCAGCTTTACGCACCGGCTCAACTTGAAACCGCCCAAAATCCCCTATACTGGCCTGCGGGCACCAACCCATCTATAGGAGGAAGCCTTGGCAATCGAAGTGAGTGGATACACTCCCAACGTCGACAGGTGGCAGCAACGCCGAAATGGAGCGCACCAGGGCAACAATCGCGTCGCGGCGGATCATGCCGAACGGCAGGTATTTAACAATTTGCCGGCAGCCACCGTATACCTGCTGCTTCAGAACGCGTTCCCCTGTCACATTTGTCACACCTATTTTCTTGCCCAATCGGTGCAAGGACACGCGACTATTATCAAGGTGACAGCCAATGAGGGGAACTACTCAGCGGATCACGGTTACGGTTTGAATGGCAGCGTTCCCCAAATCCTCTATTACTACCAGGGAAATTGCAAGTACGTAGGACTCTTCTCTCGCAACGACAGCGATCCTCCCAACGGCTTTCCCGCGCACCCCGATTTCACAGACTTGTGAGATCGTTCTCGATTCTCGTCGACAGGTGACCCGGATCTGATGGATAGGAGCAGGGCTATTGTGATGCCGGCGAGCGGTACCTTCCGATATGTGGCAACAGTCCCTCCTGAAGACCAGCGCGAATCGCCCTGGAGCGTTGAACTGGCCGAAGAGATTCGGTATACCGGAGATCATTTGGGGGACTCGCGGCTGGTAGGATACAACCCGACTCTTGCTGTCACGGCATTTGCCACGGAACTGCCGTCTGGCCGTAAACCGATGAAGATTCCGCTTGCCCGGCTGACGCTCCGAGCTTCTGGAGAGAAGAATGCGAGCGTTTCAACCGCATCCTTCTGGGTCGACAAGCGCATGCTCTCCGTCTTTCAGGCTGGCGACAAATTCTATCTCTCGCGCACGGCATGTACCGGGATGGGGCTTTCTTTGCTGCGCGAAGATCGGCTGGTTTTCGCCGCTGGCGCCATCACTAACGTGCCTTTGGGAAAAGGTGTCTGTGCAAGCACGCCAGCCGGCCTGATCGCCGAAGCGGCGCGGCCTTTTCAGAGAGTGGATCGGGAATTCTCTTTCAGGGAATACCCGCTGCTTCTTGAAATCGAAGGAATTTCGAGGATCAAGTTTACAGGCAGGGAAGCCATCGGCGGGTACGAAGTGTCAGTTACTCACGGATTCTGTCCCGGGATGCCCGGTACGGATGAGTCTGCTGCAATCACCCGGTCAACCGTGTGCAAACACGCCTTCGCTGCGCTCACTGCGGAGGCCCTCGATTCAGCAGAACTGGAAATCCCGAAATAAGAGCGTGGGGCAAATATCTCGCTCTGCTCGCGACGGAATGGGGCTGCGTGAACCTTTCCGGGCTGCGGGCCGCCAAAACACCTCTGGGCAGCGTACACTGGTATGAGAGAGGCTTTCCCTTCCAGATTCAGCCGCATCGACCGGTAGCCGCGCCATTTCTGCAATCTCCTGCCAGCTACTCCGGCGACAGTTCAGCTACGGTCCGCTTCGGCTCTTATTGCCCACTCTCCATAACCAACCGCAAAAAAAGGCAAATAATGCGATCTGATCTGGTCCACAAGGCATCCCGCAGGATCGAGAATAAATTCCTGCTCGCAACGACCCTCATGCAGGCGGTCCGCAAACTGCATGTCAACTCTACCCGCACGGAAGACACCTCCAACCAGGTTCTGTCGGATGTAGCGGAGGGCCGCTACGCGCATGGCGATCTACCCGAGATTGAGCCACCCCCGGCCATCGATCTCTTCATCGTCGCGCCGACGATCTAGCCTTATCCGCACCCGCAATAAAATGGCCCGCTTGTGGTCCGGCACTCCATCGCCGCCATAAGCGGGCATATTTGTCTGCCTCGCTTTGAACCTTGCACGGAATTCGCTGCTGACGGCGCCTGCTGAAGGCAGGTTTTGGCGAGCGGCGACGGTCCATGGTCCATGACTGCATGGAATCTTGCGGCCTGCGCTGCCTGGCGCTGTATTGTGAAGGCTGGCCCATGAAGTCGATTCTCACGCGAGTTGCGCTGACGCTGCCGGTGGTCTGGGTGGTGGTTTCGCTGGTGTTTCTGCTGATTCACATCGTGCCCGGCGACCCGGTGGAGCAGATGCTGGGCGAGGGCGCTACCGCAGCCGACCTGACGGCGCTGCGGCATCAGTACGCACTCGATCTGCCGCTGCATGTGCAGTATCTGCATTACTGGCGCGGCGTGCTGCATGGCGATCTGGGCGACTCGATCCGATTGCATGACACGGTGCTGCACCTGATCGCGACCCGGTATCCATACACGATTGAGTTGACGGCGGCGGCGTTGTTGGTGGGGCTGCTGATTGCGGTTCCGGCGGGCGTGACGGCGGCGCTCTACCGCAGTCGCTGGCAGGACCAGACCATTGGCGTGCTGAGCCTTTCGGGACTTTCGTTTCCAGCTTTTGCACTGGGGCCGATCCTGATTCTGGTCTTCTCCATCAGCTTTGGATGGTTGCCCGTTTCGGGAGCGGGGCCGAGCAATACGCTGATGGGCTTCCTGATGGGCGGCTGGCAATACCTGGTGCTGCCCGCGATTGCGATGGGTGCTTCGCTGGCGGCGATTCTGACGCGCATGGTACGAACGACGATGCTGGAAGAGTTGCACCGCGACTACATCCGCACGGCGCGGGCCAAGGGGCTGAGTGAGCGGGCGGTGATCTACCGCCATGCACTACCCAATGCGCTGGTTCCGATTGTGACGGTGGTGGGTCTGCAGTTTGGCACGCTGCTGGCCGGCGCAATTGTTACGGAGATGATCTTCAGCTGGCCGGGACTGGGACGGCTGGTGGTGGCGGCGATCTCAGGCCGCGACTACGCGCTGGTGCAGGGTGCGCTGCTGACGATCGGGCTGACCTATGTGCTGGTGAATCTGCTGACGGATCTGACGTACCGCTGGATCAATCCACGCATGAGAAGCTAGGGGCTTTCGTCGAAGTTATCTCTCTGCCGCGGCCCAGTCGAGCAGTGTCAGCGCGAGCAGCAGAATGCGGCGGAGGCCCAGGTCTCGATTCACGGCGGAGTACCACTCGGCGCGAGTGTGCGCCCCGCCGCCGTCGCCTCCGGAGCCGAGCGAGGCCGAGGGGATGCCGAGCGAGAGCGGGATGTTGGCGTCGGTTGAGCCGAGGCGGAAGTCGGTGCGCAGGCCCAGATGCCGGTCGACGGCCTTGATGGCTTCGAGCATAGCGGAGTCACGGGAAGAGTCGGCCGCGGGGCGGTTGCCGATTTTTTCGATGGCGAAGCGGATGAGGGTGTTGCGGGGCAGGGAGTGGGCGGAGGCTGCGCGGCTGGCCGCTTCCGCGTTGGCAGTTTCGACGGCGTCTTCGATGGCGCGGTGCAGGGCGACTTCCATGCGCACGAGGGACTGGGTCGCGGTGGAGCGGAATTCGACCGAAGCAGTCACGCTTTCGGGGATGGTGTTGACGGAGGTGCCGCCCTGGATGGTGCCGACGTTGAGCGTGACGCGGGGCTCGTTGGGGTAAGGGTTGAGCGGAACACGGGTGAGGCCCGCGAAGGCCGAGCTGAGGACGAGGATGGGATTGGGGGAGCCGGCGTCGGTAAAGCTGTGGCCTCCAGGGCCGGTGACGGTGACGCGGTAGCGGCGGCTGCCGAGGGCCTGGGTCACCGCGGTTTCGTTGCCTGCTCCATCGAGGACGATATGCGCGGCGATGCGCTGGGCGAGGGGCCACTCTTTGTAGATGTGGCGGACGCCGCGCAGATCGCCTTCGCCTTCTTCGCCGACGTTGCCGCAGAAAACGAGTGTTGCCGGTGGAGTGAGCTGGGCTGCGACCATTGCGCGCGCTATGGCCAGCATGCCGATGACGCCGGAGGCATTGTCACAGGCTCCGGGAGCCTCGATCCTTTCATCCTGCACGTTGATGTCGAGCGGTGTATCGGCGGGGAAGACGGTGTCGAGGTGGGCCGAGAGCAAAACGACTGGGGTCCTGGCGGTCTCTGTAGAGGGCGACGGCAGCATTCCGAAGACATTGCCAATGGCGTCAATCTCGACGTTATCCAGGCCGGTTTTGCGAAACTGGGCGGCGAGCCATGCGCTGCGGGCTTCTTCGCCGAAGGGCGGCGCGGGGATGGCGATCAACTCGGTCTGCCAGCCGATCATGTGTTGGCGATGCAGATGCAGCCAGCGGATGGCTTCATGCAATCCGCGCTGAGCTGCCAAAGAGGTGACGCGGGAGAAGAACGAGCTGCGCGAACCGATCGCCATACTTACTTTTTCAGGTTAACAGGCTGCAAAGATTACGTGTTCAGGACGGTTGGGTGACGGAAGGTTCGGAATCTCCGTATTCGACGGAATGCAGGAACAACCCCTTGGCCGGAGCTGTGGGCCCGGCGGCGGAGCGGCTGCGGGCTTCAAGAATCTGCATCATGGAACCGGAAGGGAACTGGCCGCGACCGATTTCGAGCATGGTGCCGACGAGATTGCGGACCATGTGGTGGAGGAATCCGTTGCCATGGACGCGGTAGAGGAGCAGGTCGCCTTCGGAGATGGTCCACTGGGAGCTGTGGATGGTCCGGACCGCGGATTTGGGCTCTGAGTCTTCCCCTGCGCGGGCCGTGGCTTCTGGGTCGGCGGCGGCGAGGCTGGTGAAGTCGTGTTCGCCGATGACGGCCTGGGCTGCGTCGTGCAGAGCGGTCAGATCGAGCTTCCAGCGGCAGGGGTGGAGGTAGGGAGCCATGAATGGAGGGCAGAGGCCGCCGCGGAAGATGCGGTATTCGTATGTCTTGGCGCGAGCGGAGTGGCGAGCGTGGAATTCAGGAGGAACCGGTTCGACGGAGAGCACGCGGATGGCCGCGGGCAGGGTGCGGTTGAGGGCCCGGAGCAGGTTGTCGCCGGGGATCGGTGGTTCGATGGTCACGCTGGCGACCTGACCGAGGGCGTGGACGCCGGCGTCGGTGCGGCCGGAGCCTTGCGGCAATGGAGGCTCGCCCCAGCCGGAACCGAGGATGCGGCCGATGGCCGACTGCAGCTCTCCCTGAATGGTGGGCAGGCCGGGCTGGACCTGCCAGCCGAAGAAGGCCGTACCGTCGTATGCCAGAGTGAGCTTCCAGTTTTGCATCAGGCCTCTGTTCCTGATTTTATTGGAGTTGAGAGGATAGGAGAGACGGCTGCGATAGACTTGCCTCGGCGCTGCACGAGCTCCAGGGGTGCGAATGCCGGAGCGGATGTAGATGCCAGGGGAATCTTCCTTGTTAATCTGCGCACAGACCCTTTTGCGGGAACGAATTGGGCTTCAAGGGCGTATCCATCCGATAGCACTAGAGTTGCTTACTCGATTGATTCCAGACACGCGGCGCGGTTGATGAGAAATTGCGTCCGAAGGGCAAGCTGGTGAGTCTGGTTCAGTGGCGTCCCACTCAGTTTTAAGAATTATGTGGAGAGGATTCATGCATTTGTACCGGAATCTTGATCGGACTCGGGAAAAAGCGGGCCGTACGACAGCGGCAAGAGCGAAAAAGGCCCGCGAGAGCGGAGCCGGTAAACTGCGCGCAACGGCGGTGGTGCTGTTGGGCTTAACGACGGCGATGCCTCCCGGGCTATTTGCGCAGCAGACCTCTCCCCAGGCGGGGAATAAGGTGTTCAATGAGCTGCCGGCCGCGCCTACACCGATTGATACGGAGCCGCTGTTCATGCGCAGCACGAGCAAGAACTATCTGAAGCCGTATGAGGTGATCACGAATCCGAAGAAGTTCTACGAGGGCGCCGACGTGCCGAACGCGAACTTCATGAATTCGCTGCGGCTGACGGACCTGGTGAAGGACGGCAAGATCTACCTGAGCCTGAGCGATGCGATTACGCTGGCGCTTGAGAACAATTACGATCTCGCGATTGCGCGCTATAACCTGGATATTGCCGATACGGATATTCTGCGGGCCAAGGCGGGCTCGCTGTTGCGCGGCGTCAACTCAGGCCTGGTGCAGAACACCCTGGGTGGAAGTTCTTCGACGCTGACGGTGGGCGGTGGACCGGGTGGCACCTCGGCCGGCGCTGCATCGGGCGCGACAGGCCTGGTGATCTCGACAGATGGTTCGGGACCGCTGCCGCCGAACTACGACCCATATATCACCGGAACGTTGCAGTGGGAGCGCGCCACTGCTCCGCAGTCCAACACGCTGTTCTCGGGCGGCAAAACCACACTGACCACCAACACCGATCAGTACAACTTCGGCTACAACCAAGCCTTCCGCACCGGCGCTACGCTGCAGGCGACGATCACCAACCAGCGCATCACGACCGACAACCCCTTTGTGGACTACAGCCCGCAACTTTCCTCGGTATTCAAAGCGACGCTCACACAGCCGTTTCTGTATGGCGCAGGCACGTGGATCAACCGGCGCTTTGTCCAGGAGGCGATCTACGACAGGCGCATTACGGATTCGGCTTTCCGGCAGCAGGTGCTTTACACCGTAAATCAGGTGGAAAACATCTACTGGGCGCTGGTGAGCGGCTATGAGGATCTGCAGGCGAAAGAGCGGGCTCTGGACCAGAGCAAGCAAGTGGCATCCGACGACCGCAAGCAGCTTGAGATCGGCACGATGGCTCCGCTGGATGTAGTGAACGGCCGACTCGTCGGTGGCAACGGATCAGCAAGCGCTGATCAGTTCGCAAAGCGATCTGAACTATCAGCAGCTGATCATCAAGCAGGCGATTGCGCGCAACCTGAACGACCCCGCGCTGATCGCAGCTCCGGTGATTCCGACTGATCGCGTGAGCCTGGAGCGATTACCAGAAGAGACGCAGCCTGCGGAAGCGCTGGTGCAGGAAGCTTCAAGCAGCGGCCCGAGCTGGAGCAGGCCGCGTTGACGCTGAAGAATGACCAGATTACGCTGAAGGGCGCGAGCAATGCGCTGCTGCCCACGCTGGATGGCTATGTGTTCTATGGATCGAGCGGCCTGGGGGGCTCGCAAAGCCCCGAAGCGCTCAATTTCTTCACGGGCACAACCTATCCGCCGGGGGCTTTCCGACGGCTGGCTACGGCACCGTGCTGCAGAACCTGTTCAACAGTTCGGCTCCGGATAAAGGCGTCGGGCTTTACCTTGACTGTCCCGTTGCGCAACCGCACGGCGCAGCCGACCAGGAGCGGTCGCTGATGGAGTATCGCCAGGCAGCAGTTGCGGCTGGAGCAGCTCTACACCAGATCCGGATGCAGGTGGTGAACGCGCAGTTTGCGCTGACGAACGACCGGGCGGCGGTGCTGGCAGCAGACGCTTCGCAGAAGTACAACGCGCAGAGCCTGGATGCGGAACAGAAGAAGCTGCACCTGGGCGCTTCGACGACGGCGAATGTATTGCAGCAGGAGCGCAACCTTGCTACCGCTGAGAATAACCTGACGGCTGCGCGCGCGGCTATGCAAAGGACCGCGCGGCGCTGTACCAGTTGCTGGCTACGACGCTGCAGCACTATGGCATCAATCTGATGGATGCCGCGACGGGCACGGTTGAAGCAATCAGCCGTGATTCCCGGGCGTTGAGCCGGCGCAAGCCTGCGAAGGAGCCGAAGCTTCCGACGCCGCAGGAGCGGCAGAATCAGGAGAAGCAGATCAAGCAACAGGGACAGCAGCCTGAGCCCAAACCGCAGTCGCAGCCTCAACAGCCACAACCACAGCAGTAGTTTGAGCAAGAGAATGGCCCGGCAGATGCGATTGCTCTTGCCGGGCCATTCTTGTTTGCTCGGAAGTCTGGCTATCGTTCGGCGATTTGGTCGAGCAGGTCGAAGAACTCGGGGAAGCTGATGGCGGCGGATTCCGAGCCGTGAATGAGCGTCTCGCCTTCGGCGCGCAGGGCGGCGACGCTGAAGGCCATGGCTATGCGGTGATCGCCGCCGGAGTCGATGGTGGCGCCGTGCAGGGTCTGGCCGCCGGGGACGTCCATGCCATCTTCGAACTCTTCGACTTCGGCGCCCATGGCGCGTAGGTTCTTCGACGACGAGGGCGATGCGGTCGGCTCTCCTTGACGCGCAGCTCTTTGGCGTCGCGGATGCGGATGCCGCCGCGTGGTGTAGGGAGCGATGGCTGCGAGGACGGGCAGCTCGTCGATGAGTTGCGCGGCGAGCGCGCCGGTGACGGCGGTGCTGCCGAGGCCTTCGGCAGGCGCGGAGATCTGCACTGTGCCGACGAGCTCGGCAGTGCTTCTCTTCGAGATTGAGCACGGCGATCTGCGCGCCCAGTGAGGTGAGCACGTCGAGCAACGAAGGCGCGTGTGGGATTGAGGCCGAGCGAGTCGAGCAGAAGCTGCGAACCGGGGAAGAGAGCGGCGGCGCAGAGGAAGAAGGCTGCCGAGGAGATGTCGCCGGGGACTGCGGCTTTCGATGGCCTGCAGGGTTTGCGGGCCGCTGATGGAGACGTAGTCCGATTCCTCCAGACGGCCGCGCTCGACGTTGGCTCCGAAGGCGCGGAGGGCGAGTTCGCTGTGGTCGCGGGTGCGGACGGATTCGTGGACGGTGGTGGCGCCGGGAGTTTGCAGGCCGGCGAGGAGGACGCAGGTCTTGACCTGTGCGCTTGGGACTGGGGTTGTGTAGTCGAGGCGGTAAGTGGCGCACCGTTGATGATGATGGGTGCATGGCCTTCGGTGAGCGTGAGGTTCGCGCCCATGGCGTCGAGGGGCTTGCGGATGCGCTCCATCGGGCGGCGCGAGAGTGAGGCGTCGCCGATGAGGGTGAACTCACCTTGCTGGGGCGCGAGCAGGCCGGAGATCATGCGCATTGTCGAGCCGGAGTTGCCGCAGTCGAGTGGGCTGCCGGGCTGGTTGGACCCTGCCTCCGACGCCGGTGACTTCGATGACTCCGTCTTCTTTGCGGTCGACTTTGGCGCCGAGGGCGCTCATGCAGGAGAGGGTGGAAGCGCAGTCGGCGCCGGTGGAGAAGTTGGTGAAGCGCGAGGTGCCCTGAGCAAAAGCGGCGAGCATGCCGTAGCGATGGCTGATGGACTTGTCGCCGGGCAGGCGCAGGCTGCCGTTAATGTTGCGTGCGGGGCGGATGAGGCGTTCTTCGAGGGCTGTGTGCAAGCTGGCTCCGTGGTCGGTGCTTCGATCTTGAATGTTTCTAGTTTATCGGAGCGGGGATGGAAGGCCAGCGTCGGCAAGTTTCTGCGCGATAACCAAAACCAAGCAGAAGCAATTTTTAAAATAGCGCTTTTGCGCGCCCGCAAGCAGAAAGAGCTCAGCATGAAGCAGGATGCAAAAGATCTCACCCGCTTCTTCGTCGTTACGATTCAGGGAATGAGAGCCATAGCAAGGCTCTATTCAGACAAGAACGCCCTGGAGGAAGTTGCCCGGGTTGTGCTCGCCGTATTTCGCTAGTGACGGACAACTCACGCCTTGGGCTGAAGCGGCTCAATCAAGGCATTTCGGAGTTCCTGCGGCCCCTTGCGGAACATGAGCAGGTGGATTTTTCCTGGGAAAAAATCACAGAGATGGTCCTGATGAAAGACCAAGTTCCTTAGAAGCTAGATTGACGCCTTCGACGCGCGATTTGATTTTGGCGAAGGCGGTGTCGCGGGCCGTGGAGGTGTCGTCGGCGAAGGGAGAAAAGCCGCAATCGTCTGTGACGCCGAGCTGGTTGAGCGAGAGGAAAGAAGCAGCTTCGAGAACACGATCGCGCACCTGATCGGGTGTTTCGATGGTGGGGTTTATGGGGTCGATGACGCCGATGAAGACGGTTTGGTGCGGCTTGACGGCCAATTGGACGATTTGCAGGGAGCGTTTGCGGTCGGGCTCGCTGGCCATCTGGAGATAGAAGCGGCCTGCGTTGAGCTGGAAGAGATCGGGCAGCAGAGCGGCGTAATCGACGTCGGCGCTGTGGGTGGAATCGTGGTCGCCGCCGGGGCAGACGTGGACGCCGATGCGCTGGCGGTCTTCGGCGGAGAAGCGGTCGAGAACCGAGTTGTTGAGATCGATGAAGCTGCGCAGCAGACCGCCGGAGGGGTCGAGCTTGAGCGAAAGGCGAGCTTCGGTGAAGTCGATCTGAACAGTGGTTGCGCCGGCCTGGAGTGCACCGCGGATATCAAATTCGGCTTCATCGATGAGATCGGCGAGAAATGCTTCGCGCGGATAGTCTGGGACGCCATCGGCGGGATAGAGCAGGCTGAGCGCGGAGGCGGAGACGACGGCCTGTTTGATGGGGAGGGCCGTGAGAGCTTTGGCTGTCGCGGTATAGCTGCCGGCGTGCACACCGTAGCGGAACGGGCCTGCGGTGAGGCGAGGGAGCTGGCGGGTGTGTCCATCGGCAAAGGGGATGACGACACCGTCGGGTGCGAGACTCAGGCCGAGCAGGGGATAGGTGGCGAAACTAGGCTTGGACTGTTCACCATCCGTGATGACGGGCGAGCCAGTCTGCTCGAAGCGCTGGATGGTGTCGCGGAGAGCGGCAATGCAGGCCTTGTCCAGAGTGCGTTTAGGAATGCTGCCGGCGTTGAAGGCGGAGATGGCCTGAAGAAGGGACGCGGGCCGGGGAATGCTGCCGATGGGTTCGGTGGGAATTGCCATGCGGCGAGTGTAAGGGAGGAGTCGTGGGCGTTGATCCATCGTTGGATGGAGGAGCGCGATACATTCGTGAGGTCCGCTATCGACGGAGTGTGCGAAGAGACTGATGCCCGCCGCGGCTACCTTCGCATCTCAGAGCCATCCATTGTTGCGAGCTATCCGGGCTGCTTCAAACCGATTGGAAGCGTGCAATTTGGAGATGGCTTCCGAGAGATAATTGCGTACGGTTCCCTCGGTCAGCCGCAGGGAACGCGCCAGTTCAGCGGTGGTTTCGCCATCACCGGCGCGTCGCAGGATCACACGTTCTCGCTCGGTGAGCGGGTCTTTTTCGGTGCTCCATATCTGCGACGCAAGCTGGGGGTCAACGATACGAGCTCCCCGGCTCACCTTGCGGACTGCGTCGGCGAGTTCTTCAGACGGCTGGTCCTTGAGGAGATAGGCAGATGCTCCAGCGTCGAGTGCTCGCCGCAAATATCCGGGGCGCGCGAAGGTGGTTAGTATCAGGACGCGTGTGTCCGGGTACAGCTCTTTTACGCGTGCGGTGAGTTCGAGTCCGCTCATCTTCGGCATTTCGATGTCGGTTATCAAAATCTCCGGACGATGCTTTCCAATCGCATGTAGAGCCTGCTCCCCATCGGAGAACGATCCAAGCACCTCGATATCGGATTCGATCGACAGGAGCGCGGCGAGTGCACCTCGCAACATACTTTGGTCCTCCGCCAGCACCACGCGTATCTTTTGAGTCACGGTTTATCCGTCTCTCTCAGCAATCGAGAAGTCGATTGAGCCGGGACTTCGCGCTCCAGCGGCAATGTTAGCTCAAGGCATGTTCCTCCATTTGCCGAGTTTGTCAGCTTCATGGTTCCGGTCATGGGTTGAAGCCGTTCTCGCATGCCGCGCAAGCCATTGCCTTCGCGAATCTGGCCGCCTGGTCCATTGTCTTCAATCGTGAGGTAAATCAGGTCGTCCTTCGCGGATAGCGTGACGTTGCAGATGGTTGCATGAGCATGGCGAACGATGTTCGTTACGGCCTCGCGGAGGGCTAGGCAAAGCACGTTGACCTGGATTGATGAGAGGCTCATCGGAGCAATAGTGGAGATCAGTTTGACATCAGCGGAATGCAGGCTTTGCCGGGCGCGACTGATCTCCGCATCGAGGCCCTCGGCGCGGTAGCCGGATACTGCTTCTCGAATCTCGGCGAGGGCATTCCGGGCGGTCTGCTCCGCTTCGACGATTTCGTTTCGGGCTCGATCTGAATCCTGGGACAGAAGCCGACGGGCGAGATCGAGCTTCACTGCAATGACGGTCAGAGTATGGCCAAGGAGGTCGTGCAGATCGCGTGCGATGCGCTCGCGCTCAGCTTCCTGGGAGAGACGTTCGATTTCACGGTTTGCACGCTCCAAGAGAGAATTAGTTCGTGCCTGCTGGGCAAAAGCAAAGTTGCTGAGCCCAAAGATCACGCAGAGGAAGAGGACACTTTCGGCAATGACAAAGGGGCGACCAAGGTAGAGGGTTTCCGCTACGACTCCGCCCATCATCGCAATGAGCACAAGGAACAGGGTGCGCAACCGACTGAGGAGAAGGCAAAGCATCGCGAAAGGATAGACAAACACACCATAGGTTTCCTGGTTGAGCGGGTAATAGAGAAAGGCGATGAGAAAGAACAATACAAAGGCTACTGTCTGCCTGCGTCCAGTAAGCTCCGCGACGAGAAAATAAAGAATGAGGAAGGCCGCGTAAAAGACCGAGAATTCGATCCAAACCGCGAGCGAGTGCCCATAAGCCGGCACAACAAAGAAATACACGGAATAGAGTATTCCGACCCAGCGCACGATCCAGCGGCCGCGGAGAAACTTCCGCTTCGAGTCGCCGTTGCCAATATCCGCGGCTAACGCATCTCGCTCTGGCACGTGTGACGATCCGTCGCTCATACCCTCATCATGCCACCGGACAAACGATTGCGGTACCCAAAGTTGTCACATGGAACGCATGACAAGTGTCACGATGATGCGTGTCATCTTTCATCGATGACAGCTGCTACTGGTTTCCCATGTCCGCGCAGTGCACTCTTCTAACAAGGTCACGGGAGGACAACCATGAATCTCGAATTCTTTTTCAATACATTGGCAGCTATATGGGCGGTAGGGGAAATCCTCATCGCCCTGATCACAACAACCGGGCGGGGTCAAGGCAAGATACAGGATCGAGGGACGCAGATCATTCTATGGATTGTTATTTTCGCATCGCTTAATACAGCCGGGTGGATGCACAATTTGTTCCTCGTCGATATGCCGGGAAGTTATAGTTGGCTACGGCCGGTTGCGTTTGGGATTTTGATCCTAGGGTTGGGAGTTCGTGCCGTGGCTATCTCTACGCTGGGCAGAGCCTTCAGCGCGAATGTAGCGACGCGCACCGGACAGAAGTTACAACAAAGCGGGCTTTACCGTCTGGTGCGTCATCCTTCCTATCTTGGCCTGGAACTGATCTTCCTGGCCTTTGCTCTTCACGCACGCACATGGGCCTGTTTTGCCGTTGTCCTGGTTCCGCCGACTCTGGCGGTGGTGTATCGCATTCATGTGGAAGAGACTGCGCTCCGCCGGGCTTTCGGAGCCGATTACGACGACTACAGCCGCAGCACAAAACGGCTGATCCCCGGCATCTATTGAGAATTCAGGGCAAAGTCCGGTACTACGGTTGCGGAACTTCCCATTGATTGGTTTGGGCGGAGCGGAAGATGGCTTCGATTACGGCCATGTTGGCGATGGCGTCTTCGAGAGGGACTGGTACTTCGGTGTCTTCGAGAATGGCTTTGGAGAAGGCGTCGCCCTGCAGTGTGTATTGATCCTGGACGGGGAAGACTTCGGTGCTGATGCCTGATCCGAAGAGCTCTCCGCCGATGTCGATGAAGATGCGCGTTGGACGGTCTTTGGGGGCGTTGAAGGGGATCTCGATCTCGATGTGGCCTTTGGTGCCGTAGAACTGCACGCGCTGGTGGGGGACGAGCTGCGTGGAGCAGGTAAAGATGGAGTGGCCGGCGGGGAAATCGAGCAGAGCCGAGGTGAGGCGGTCTACGTGGGTTTCGGGGTCGCGGTCGATGAGTCCGACGACGCGTGTAGGCAGGCCGCCGAAGGCGTAGCGCGAGGCGTGGATGCAGTAGCAGCCGATGTCGTAGAGTGCTCCGCCGCCGGACTCGACGTGGTTGCGGATGTTGGCCTTGTCGGTGTTGTAGTAGCTGAAGAAGCCGGAGACGGAGCGCAGCTCACCGATGCGGCCTGACGCGAGAATTTCGCGGATGCGCAGCCACTGCGGGTAGGTGCGGATCATGAAGGCTTCGCCGATTTTGACTCCGGTGCGGGCGCGGACTTCGAGCAAGGTCTTGGCTTCGGCGACGGTGAGGCTTAGCGGCTTTTCGCAGAGGACGTGCTTGCCGGCTTCTGCGGCTTTGATAGTCCAGGGAACGTGGAGCTGGTTGGGGAGCGGGTTGTAGATGGCGTCGATGTCGGGATCGGCGAGGAGTTCTTCGTAAGAGCCGTAGGCTTTGGGGATACCGAGCGTGCCGGCGGCGGCGCGGGCTTTCGCCAGGTCGCGTGAGGCGATGGCGTCAACGGTGGTGAGCAGCCCGAGCTGCATGGCGGGCAGAACTTTTTTCAGACCGATGTTTGCGGTGCTGAGGACGCCCCAGCGAATCTTGTGGCTCATGCTGCTAAGGATACAGGCTGTGATGGAGCCGTTATGCGCGGAGTGGTCTGCACATGACGGTGATTGGATGAACAGTTGAGGATTCCGTGGAGATCGAAAAACTCGCCTCAGGGGCTGAAGCCCCCGATGATTGCGTTGATTTGATGCCGGGGATAAATCCCCGGCCTCCCTGTCTGAGGTTTGCCTACCTGTCTGAAGCTTGCGGGCAATATGGTTATTCGGTTTTGCGGATGGCGGGGTCGGTGACGCTGTCCTGGCCGGTTTCTACGTGGCCGGCGAACTGGTAGGCGAAGTACGAGTCGGATTCGACTGAGACGGTGAGGTCATACCAGCCATGAGAGCTGTCGAGAGGCCAACTGTTGACGAGGGTTTCGCCTGATTTAAGGTTGCGTTTGAAGGTGTCGCCGGTGTAGGCGTCGGTGACGCGGACTTCAGTGGTTTGCGCGAGGTTGCGGATGGTGAGAGTGATGCCATTGCGGCGGATGTCATAGGCGGAGCGGACGTCGAGATTGGTTGGATGGTTGCCGGCGATGCGACCTTTGAAGCTGCGCAGGAAGCCGTTGGGACCGTATACGGAGAGATCGTAGGCGCTGAGGTTCTGTGCGGCTATGGGCCACGTGTCGCTGACTTCGGCGTGGGTGCCTACGGTGTAGGTCCAGGGACCGAAAGACGAGTTGCCGGAGCGCACGTTATAGACGGCGGTCTTGCCTGTGTTGCCGAATTCGATCTGGAAGGAGCCGCTGGAGAGATTAGCTGATCCGTGTACGTGGAGCTCATAAGGTATGGCGCGCGCGGGACGGGTGCCGGGCTCTTGCGTGGGGATGGACTGATCCGAAGGCGGGGTTGGTACATAGTCGGGGTGGCGGTTGTTATCGGGTGGGATGTAGGCTACGGTGCTGGGCAGCGGGACCTTGGCGTCGTTGGGTGACTGGAAATTGAAGGCCGAGGTGAGATTGCCGGAGACGGCGCGACGCCATGGGGTGATGTTGGGCTCGTTGATGCCGGGGTATTCGAGGCCGAAGCGGTGCTCGATGAAGCGGATGATGGAAGTGTGATCGAAGATTTCTGAGTTGACCCAGCCGCCTTTGCTCCAGGGAGAGATGGCGATCATCGGCACGCGGATGCCCATGCCGTAGGGGCCTGCCGGGTAGTCAGAGATGGTGTACGACGGTGCGCCGTTGAAGATCTCGTTGATGGTGTCAACGGTAGAGATGCCGTTGGCGCGCGAGGTGGGGACGGTTGGCGGCAGGGCGTGATCGAAGAAACCGTCGTTTTCGTCGTAGGTAAGCAGGAAGACAGTCTTGCTCCAGACTTCGGGGTCGGAGGTGAGAGCGTCAAGCATCTGCGAGACGTACCATGCGCCGTAATTGGCGGGCCAGTTGGGATGCTCGGTGTAGGCCTCGGGAGCGACGATCCAGGAGACCTGGGGAAGCTTGCCGGACTGCACATCATTGCGGAACTGATCGAAAAGCGTGCCGCTGGCCGAGATGTTAGTGCCGGTGCGGGCTCGCTGGGCGAGCGGGCTGTTGGCCGGTGCATTCTGATACTGGTGGAAGTAGAGCAGTGAGTTGTCGCCGTAGTTACCGATGTAGGCGTCTTCGCCCCATCCCCAGAAGTGGGCTGCGTCAAGGCCTGCGCCTTGATCCTGATAGATCTTCCATGAGACGCCGGCCGCCTGGAGACGTTCGGGGTAGGTGTGCCAGTCGTAGCCGAGTTCGGCGTTGTCGATGACGGGACCGCCGAGCTTGCCGTCGTTGCCGACCCAACCGGTCCACATGTAATAGCGGTTGGGGTCGGTGGGTCCGAGGAGCGAACAGTGATAGGCGTCGCAGATGGTGAAGGCGTCGGCTAGCGCGTAATGGAAGGGGATGTCGCTGCGGGTGAGGTGGGCCATGGTGGTGGTGCCTTTTTGCGGCACCCACTGGTCCTGCTGGCCGTTGTTCCAGGCTGCGTGGGTGGTGGTCCAGTCATGGGCGAGGTCTTGCAGGAACTGGAGGCCGAGGTTGGGTGCGCCGGGATGGAAGGGCAGTACGTAGTCCTGGCCATTGGGCTGGTACCAGAGCGGGTCGCCGCTGGGGAGCTTTGCGACGCGCGGGTCGCCGAAGCCTCGGACGCCGCGAAGCGTGCCGAAGTAGTGGTCGAAGGAGCGATTCTCCTGCATGAGGATGACGATGTGTTCTACGTCGCGGATGGAGCGGGTGCGGTTGTTGGCGGGGAGCTGAAGAGCGCGGGCGATGCTGGTGGGGAAAGTTGCTGCGGCGGCACTGGTGGTGAGCAGTTGCAGGAAGGTGCGGCGGTCCGTGGCCATCGTTTGTCTACCTCGCTTGGGGAGTTGTTGCTTCCGAGGACAGACGGTATGAGGCGGTTATTGCGCGGCGGTGACAGCCGCGTTGCAATCCGGTGACTGTGCAAAATTGATCAGATTTGAATGAGCGGCAAGCGGCGACTAAGCAAAGGGATTATCGGACGCGGAGGACGAGGATGGTTTCGTCGTCGAAGCGGGCTTTGCCTGCCTGGAAGCGGGCTACGTCGGCGAAGATGGCTTCGGCGATCTGCACGGCGGGCAGTTCGCGATGGCCGCAGAGGATGTCGGTTAGGCGGTCGGTGCCGTACATGTCGCCTTGTGCGTTTTCGGCGTCGGTGATGCCGTCGGAGATGAAGACAAAGGCGTCGCCGGGCTGGGCGGCTACGGAGATCTCTTCGTAATCGGCTTCGGGGAACATGCCGAGCGGGAAGCCCTCGACGGCGAGGGTTTTGATTTCGCCGCCGCGGCAGAAGACGGGCTGCACGGCTCCGGCATTGGCGACCTGGAGGGTGCGGTTATCGTCGTTCCATAGGGCGTAAAGCATGGTGACGTATTGCGAGTCGAGACGCCGCTCCTGGAGGGATTCGTTGAGCTGCTTGAGCATTTCTGCGGGCGAGGGATGGTGCATGGCCGCGGAGCGCATGATGCCGCTGACGAGTGCGGCGAAGAGGGCCGCAGGGGCGGCTTTGCCGCTGACATCGCCGAGGATGATGGCGGAACGGTCGGCATCGTATTCGGCGAAGTCGTAGAGATCGCCGCCGATGGAGCGCGCGGGAAGGAAGCGGGCGGCGAGTTCCGCGTTCTTATGGATGGGACACTCGGCGGGAAGCAGGCGCAACTGGACCTGGCGGGCCATGGCGAGATCGCGCTCGAGTTGCTGCTCATGGCGGACGACCTGCTGATAAAGACGCGCGTTCTCGATGGCAATGGCGATCTGCGCGGCGAGGGTGGTGACGGTGCGCTCGTGGCGCTCGTGAAAGAAGTTGGGCTTTACGTGTTCAAGATCGAGGACGCCGATAACGCGGTTCTTGTAGAAGAGCGGCACGATCATCTCGGAGCGCGTTTCGGGATTGACCATGTGATAGCGCGGGTCGAGACGCACATCGGGCACGTTGATGAGACGCCACTCGGCGACGGCCGCTCCGACGAGTCCGGTAGTGATGGGCAGAGAGCGCGAGGGGGTGGTGGCGTGGCCGAAGCGCCAGGCGTAGCGGGTGACGAGGCGCTCGCCCTTGGGGTCGACGAGCATGATGGTGAACATCTGGTAGTCGATGACGCGGCGAAGGAGCTGGCCGATGCGCTCGAAGAGCTGGTCGAGGTCGAGGATGGAGGTTAGCTCGACGGAAATTTCGTTGAGGACCTGCAGTGTCTGCGTCTGGCGCGAGACGCGGGAGTAGAGGCGCGCATTCTCGATGGCCTGGCCGATGCGCGATGCGGTGAGGGTGAGCAGATGGAGATGCTCGGGGCGGAAGTGGTCGACCTCTTCGCTCTCGATGTCGAGTACGCCGATGACCTTGTTTTTGTTGATGAGGGGAACGGCGAGCTCGGATCGAACCTGGTCGTTGGCGGAGATGTAGTTTTCGACTTTGGAGACGTCGTTGATGAGCACCGCAGTACGGGTTTGCGCGACGCGGCCCACGATGCCTTCGCCGAGTGGAAAGCGCATGCGCTCGACCTCGGCGGTGTGGCCGATCTGGAAACGCATGCGGAGGTCTTTGCCGTTTTCGTTGAGGAGCAGGATGGCGAAGATGCGGTAGGGAATGACGGCGCGGACGAGCTCGGAGGTGCGCTTGAGCAGGGTACGCAGGTCGAGGGTGTTATTGAGAGCCTCGGCGAGGCGAAGCAGGTAGGCGTAATCGGCCGGGTCGACGCGGGCGTTTACGGGATCAAGATAAGTGCCTGCCGCTGGACGGTAATCTCCTTCCAGATCCACGGAATGGTGGTCTTCGCGGGCTGGTTCGAGGGTTGTTTCCGGTTCGGGCCGGGGAAGTGATGCTTCATCAGGCATTGGGGATGATTGTAGCGGAACGGGAATGCTTCGAGAGTGGGGCGTGGATGGTGTGACGCCGGGATTGGAAGGTGCCGCGAACCATTTTTTGTGTTGTGGAAAAGCCTGCACAAATCTCTGAAATGGGCCTAAAATGGCGAGCCATGATGAAGAACCGTTCCGTGCCGACCGATACTGTTTTGCCGCATGTGATGTATCAGTGCATTCCCGATGCGCTGTTGTGGTTGGAGCGCGTATTCGGATTCCAGGAGCACTATCGTTATGGCGAGCCGGGAGGACCGGTGAGCGGTGCTCAGGTGTATTGCGGGAGTGCGTACCTGATGCTGTCGCGGGCACGGGGATTCAAGGTTCCGGCGCAGCTTGGGCATGGGACTGCTTACCTTACGGTTTTTCTGGATGACGTGGATACGCATTACGCGCGTTCGAGAGACGAGGGCGCGCGGATAGTGGAAGAGCTGCACGACACCGTGTATGGAGAGCGGCAATACGCGGTGGAGGATCTGGAGGGGCATCGCTGGCTGTTTTCGCAGCATGTGCGCGATTTAGCGCCGGAGGACTGGGGCGCGCGGACGGCGAAGAAAAGCCTGGCTGTCCACACGTGACGTGTTACTCCGCGCCTAGCTCGCGGACGATGCTGACGGAGGCAGAGGCGCCGATGCGGGTGGCTCCGGCTTCGAGCATGGCTTTTGCGTCGGCGAGGCTGCGGATGCCGCCGGAGGCCTTTACGCCGCAGCGGGCTCCGGCTACACCGCGCAGCAGGGCCACGTCGGCCGTGGTTGCGCCGCCGGTCGAGAAGCCGGTTGAGGTTTTGAGGAAGTCTGTGCCGGCTGCGATAGCGATCTCCGAGGCGCGGAGCTTTTCTTCGACCGAGAGCAGGCAGGTTTCGAGGATGACCTTGACGATGGCTCCGTGGTGATGCGCGACTTCGGCGACGCCACGAATGTTGCGCTCGACGGCTGCAAAGTCGCCGCTTTTGAGCTGACCGATCGAAAGAACCATGTCGAGCTCGCGGGCGCCGAGGCGAATGAGCGCGGAGGCTTCCTGGCGGAGGGTTGAGGCCAGGGTCGCACCGAGAGGGAAGCCGAGGACGACGCCGATGGGAATGCCGGTTCCGGCGAGAAGCGTGGCGGCGGCCGAGACCCAGACGGGGTTAATCATGGCGCAGGCGAAGCGATAGCGAATGGCTTCGTCGCAGAGGTTCTCTACCTGCGTGCGGGTGGCCTCGGGTTTGAGCAGGGTGTGGTCGATGACGGCGGCCAGGTTGCTCCATCCGGAGAGCGCCTGGGCGGCAAAGCCGGCGGCGTCGAAGTTGCCATTGTCGATATCGAGATCGACGTCGATGTCGGCGGCCAGATTGGCTAAAGGACTGGAAGAGATGGATGTTGTGTTCGACATGTTCGTTCTACTCCTGTTGGATGCAGCGGACCGGAGTTCGTAGCATTGCTGGGCGAAAGCGCGCACTTATAAAGACGGGAAGCGCAGAGTTCCGGATGTAAAAGTTCGGCGCAAACGGAGCACCGGAAATGGAGTATAGCTCGAAAATGCGGCCGCGCCTATCTGGCGCGATACCGCTTCTGTGTTAGGGCCACTTTTGTAGGGACGCGGGCCGCGGCTTCGATGCTCGTCCGCATTGCTGCCGAAGGATGCGCCTGGTTCTGATTTATATGGCGTCTGGCGGCATGAGGCAGATGTCGGGCAGGTTGCGGTAGCGCTCGGAGAAGTCCATGCCGTAGCCGATGACGAAAAGATTGGGGATGGCGAATCCGACGTAGTCTGCGTCGATCTGCTCGATGCGGCGCGAGGGCTTGTCGAGCAGTGCAGCAATGCGCAGGCTCCTGGGGTGATGCTGCTGGAAGAGTTTGCGCAGGAACGAGAGCGTGAGGCCCGTGTCGAGGATGTCTTCGACGATGAGGACGTTTTTGCCTTCGATGGGCTCGTCGAGGTCCTTGATGAGCTTGACTGCGCCGGAGGAGGTCTGGCTGCCCTTAGGGTAGCTCTTGACGGCGACAAAGTCGAAGGTGGCGTCGACGGTGACGGAGCGGGCGAGGTCAGCGAGAAACGGGGCGGCTCCTTTGAGGACGCCGATCATGACGAGCTTTTCGCCGGCGAGATCGTTGGAAATCTGCTCGCCCATCTGGCGGACGCGTTCGGCAATCTGATCGCGTGAGAGGAGGACTTCGAGTCCCTGAGCTGTGGTTGTTCCCATGTTCTCAAGTATCGCCTGTGAGGCTGTGGAGAGGTCAACTTTTCGTGGGGTCCGGTAGCGGCTCAATTTGAAATTTTCGATCTACGGAATGTCGTCAGTCGAACCAACTACCACTTCCCATAAGAGGACTTATCAGTACCAACCGGCGACGAGGCTTTCGGCATTGCGGATATGGAATCCTGGATCGCCAGCTATGACAGCATTCAGACATGCGACGGCGATCGTGTCAGCGGGGTTGATCTGAAGCTTCTTCGGCAGAATGGGCGCAAGAATCGGCAGGAGTCGTAGTGCAATTTGCTCCATGCGGCGTGGCTCATCGCGTTGACCGCCGATCAGGCTGGGCCGAACGATGGTCAGGGACCTGAAGCCCACAAGCCCGATGTCCCGCTCGACTTCGCCTTTGATTCTGGAATAGAACACCGCAGAGTTGACAGACGCAGTACTGGCTGAGACGAGGACGAACGTGTCCACTCCATGCTGGTGCGCGTCTCGCGCAAACTTCAACGGCAGCGCGTAGTCCACTTGGCGAAATGCTTCTTTCGAGCCTGCTTTTTTGATCGTCGTTCCAAGACAGCAGGCGATCCCGTCGATTCCTTGATTGATCCCTTCTGACAACAACGCCTCCAGGTGATCGGACACGGGGTTTGTGAGCTTCGGATGGGGTTCCAATGCACGCCGGGTTGGTGCGATCACGCGAGTAACGGCGGGATTCGCAAGAGCCTGCGCCAACACATTTCTTCCCACGAGCCCCGTGGCCCCCAGCAAAAGTAAATTCATCGTCGAGCTCCTTCTATTTCACCATCGCCTTCACCAACAGGCGCCGCCATGCTGCATCGGGCAAGAACCGGTTCAACCAGAAGAGCGGGCCGGGCTTGGCGAGATAGCGAAACCGGTTTGACGCATCATTCGCGGCACGGTAAATAACTTTCGCAACGTCTTCCGGACTCGCTGCCCTGGCATTACTTTTTGTGAAGACGCCGAGAAATTTATTCATGCTTGCCCGATAGGGTTCGCTCGTCGCAACCTGCATGCTGCCTTTGCCGAACTCGGTAAGAATGCTGCCGGGTTCGATGATTTTCACGCGAATGTGGAACGGTTCTAGCTCATAGCGCATCGATTCGCTCAAGCCTTCCACTGCAAACTTTGTTGCGACGTAAGAAGAAGCATAAGGCAGCGCCAGACGGCCCACGATGGAAGATACATTCAGGATCAGGCCTTCGCCAGCGGTGCGCATCGCCGGGATGACTTGCTGAGTAACTTCGATCAAGCCGAAGAAGTTCGTCGCAAACTGATGTTGAATCTGTCCTCTGTCGCTCGCTTCGATCGGGCCGAACAAAGCGTAACCCGCGTTGTTCAGCAGGACATCGATCTTCTGGTAACGGGCGAGCGTCTCGTCAACGGCGCGAGCGATAGAGCCGGCATCCGTGACGTCCAGCGCGAACACACTGATCTGCGGATGCTGAAGTGCGGCATCGGCCTTAAGCGGATCGCGCATCGTCGCAGCTACATTCCAGCCCTTTTCTGCAAAGTAGAGCGCACTCGCCCGCCCAATGCCACTCGATGCACCTGTAATCAATATTGTCTTTGCCATCATTCCTCCCGGAGTTGGGCCGAACACTCGCGCACAGTATCTCCACTGGTATAGATATACCGTATGGTATTTGAGTTGCAAATAGTTTCCGTGGGTTATGCTGAGAATGTGGCAAAGACAATCAGGCAGAGATTGACCCGGCAGGAGAGCCGGCTTGAAACCAGGACGAGGCTTCTGGATTCCGCAGCGCAATTATTTGCGAAAGGCGGATATGAAGGCGCGTCCGTCGATCTTATAGCGGAGAACGCGGGCTACTCCAAAGGAGCGTTTTATTCCAATTTTGAAAGCAAGGAAACGATCTTTCTTGAGCTTCTCGATATACACAAGCGGCGAGAAATTGAAGCGTTGGCACAGCTGCTTATGCGGGACGTTTCTGGGGCGGAGCTAGTCGCGCTCATCCGCAACACTCAGAGCGAAGGCGCCTCGGATTTCGACTTCGGGCTTCTCTCGGCTGAGTTTCAGCTACAGGCCTGCCGGGACAAGACGTTCGCAAAGACCTATGGCAAGCTGCACCGCACCCACATCGAGACTATGGCCGGACTCGTGACCAAGCTCTTTGCGAAGCTGGAACGTACTCCACCATCTGACCCCAAAAACCTTGCCGAGATCATCATGGGCCTGACGACGGGGCTCTCCTTACAGAGAACAAGCATGCAAGGATCACTGCGAAAAGGATTGGTCACTGAGGCGATCCTGCTGGTTCTTCGCCTTGACCTTATCGAAGGCGATCAGTAACGATAAACGCGCTTTGCGGAACTCAATTTCGGAGTTACCGTCCACAATCAAAAGCGGTGGATTCAAAGTGACCCACTACCCGAGGCCCAAATGCCGTGCGGGGTCTGGATGCGGCGTGGGGATGCGCCGGGCGGCGGTTGCGGTGAACTGGAGGATCGCATCGTGGTCCATCGGCAGGTTGCCGCTGATGGCGAGCTTGGCGATGCCGTGGACGAGGGACCAGGCGGTGAAGGCGTGGGGCATGGGGTCGCCGGGCGGAAGCTCTCCGGATTGTTGGACCGCGATGATGCTGTCGAGGAGGACGCGAAAGGCTTCTTGACCGATGTTGGCTGGGGCGCAGCCGGTCGAGAACGGTGGCGGCGGTGGGGCGGCTCCCTGGTCGAACATGACGGCGAAGTGATTGGGCCAGTGAAGGGCGAACTCGACGTAGCAGCGGCCGGCGAGGATGAGGCGCTCGGTTGGGGATTGGGAGCTTTGCTGACTGGCGCGCATGGTCTGGATGAGGCGTTCGAAGCCTTCGGCGGCTACGGCAGTCAGCAGCTCGTCTTTGCTGGTGAAGTGACGGTAGGGGGCGTTGTGGGAGACGCCGGCGCGGCGGGCGATTTCGCGCAGGGTGAAGGCGCGAGGACCGACTTCTCCGATGAGAACGACTGCCGCGTCGAGCAGGGTTTGGCGGAGATTGGGGTGGTGATACGGCTGATCGGTTGCGTTGACGGCCACGGAAGATTTCTAACAGATCAATGTTGACATGCGCAACATTTATCGACTAAGTTAATGTTGTCGATGTCAACATCGGCCTGATGGGCGCATTTGATGCCTCTCAGCGGAGGTGAACCGTGGCGGGTATTGGGTACAGGCAGGCGAAGCTTTCAGATGCGTGGGACGCGATCGTGATCGGGTCGGGGATAGGCGGGCTGACGGCGGCGGTGCTGCTGGCGGCGCATGGCGGCAAGCGCGTGCTGGTGCTGGAGCGGCACTACGAGGCGGGCGGGTTTACGCATACCTTCAGCAGGCCGGGGTACGAGTGGGATGTGGGGCTGCATTACATCGGGCAGATGGGAGATAGCCGGTCGAATGTGCGGCGGGCTTTCGATCATGTAACGGCGGGGCAGGTGGAGTGGCAGCCGATGCCGGAGGCTTATGACCGGGTGGTTGTGGATGATCGCCGGTTTGATTTCGCAGCAGGGCTGGAACGGCTCCGGGAGGGGATGAAGGGATATTTTCCTGGCGAGGCGGATGCGATTGACCGGTATATCGCGGCGGTGATGGCGTGCAACCGGGTGAGCGGGTTGTATTACGCAGAAAAGGCCGTGCCGGGGCCGATTGCGAAGCTGGCTGGAGGGTTGATGCGGATGCCGTATCTGCGCTGGGCGCGGCGGACAACAGCGGAAGTGATGGAAGGGATCACGAAAAATCCGGAGTTGGCCGGAGTGCTGACGGCGCAGTGGGGAGATTATGGGCTGTCTCCAGCGGAGAGCAGCTTTGCGGTGCACGCGACGATTGCGGAGCACTACTTTGGCGGGGCGAGCTATCCGGTGGGCGGTGCGGGGGTGATTGCGCGGGCGATGGCTCCGCAGATCGAGCGGCGCGGCGGGGCGGTGGTGACTGGTGCTGAGGTAACGGAGATTCTGCTGGGGCAAGGGAAGGCCGCGGGTGTCCGAATGGAAGACGGGCGGGAGTTTCACGCACCCATGGTGATCAGCGATGCGGGGGCGGCGAATACGGTGGAGCGGTTGCTGCCAGGGGATTTAACGGCGATGGATGGTTTGCGGGCAGGGCTGCGCAAGTTGACTCCCTCGACGGCGCATTTGAGCCTGTATGTCGGGCTGAGCAAGACCGATGCGGAGCTTGGTCTGGCTGGGACGAATCTGTGGGTTTATCCGACGCTGGATCATGACGCGAATGTGCGGCGTTTTGCTGAGGATATAGAGGCGCCGTTTCCGGGGGTGTATCTGTCGTTTCCGTCGGCAAAGGATCCAAAGTTTCAGGAACGGCGCCCTGGGCACAGCACGGTGGAGGCGATCACGATGGCTCCGTATGCGGCGTTTGCCAGATGGGCAGAAGTGAAGTGGAAGCGGCGGGGCGAGGAGTATGACGTGCTGAAGCAGCGGCTGGCCGGACGGCTGATGGCGGAGCTGGAGCGGCAGGTCCCGGCGGTGAAGGGGAATGTCACATGCGCTGAGCTGTCGACGCCGGTGACGACGCGGCACTTTATGAATTACGGCCATGGGGAGATTTATGGGATTGCCGCGACGCCGGAGCGGTTTCTGCTGCGCGAAATGGGGGCGCGGACGCCGGTTCGCGGGCTGTATCTGACGGGACAGGATGTGGCGAGTCTGGGGGTGGTTGGCGCGCTGTATGGCGGGGTGGTCTGTGCTTCGGTCGCGATGGGGCGGAATCTGACCTCGACTGTGCACAAGGCGCGAGTGGAATAGTTCTACTGGAGCCCGACTGAAGCCTGTTTATACGGCGCGGCGTCTATACTCGGGAGAGAATGCTGCCGTATATCCATATTGGAATTCATTTTGTGCTGCACTTTGGCAGCTACGTCATCCCGGTTGGACCGTGGGATGTGCCGACCTTTGGCCTGATGCTTTGGGTGGCGACGATTTGCGGGGCATTTGTGCTGCACAAGAGCTTCCAGAGAGAGCATGTGGATGCCGACGCGCTGGGGATCGTGGCGCTTGCGGTGGTGGCCGGGATCATTGGCGCGAAGCTGTGGCATGTGGTCGATACGCCGGAGGAGTTCCAACTGGATGGATGGCGGGCTCTGATCTCGACCGGTGGATTCGCGTGGTTTGGCGGGCTGGTGGGCGGCATCCTGGCGCTGATCCTCCAAGGAAAAAAGGCCGGACTGAGTGCGCTGCGGATGCTAGATCTGGCTTCGCCGGCGGCGGCCGTAGGGTACGCCGTGGGGCGGATCGGGTGCCTGACGTCGGGGGATGGAGATTATGGAATTCCGAGTAAGCTGCCGTGGGCGATGGGATTTCCGAATGGAATCGATCCGACGCCGCCGGGAGTGCGGGTGCATCCGACGCCGTTGTACGAATTCATTGTCTGTCTTCTGATCGCGTGGTGGTTGTGGAGGCGGGCCAGCAAGTTACGGCCTGTGGGCGAGATTGTGGGCGAGTACCTGGTGCTGACCGGACTGGCTCGCTTTTTAGTTGAATTTATCAGGCGCAACCCGAAGATTCTGCTTGGTTTGTCGAATGCGCAACTGGCGAGCGTGGGGTCGGTCGCTGCCGGCGCTGTGCTGATCTGGGTGTCGATGCGGAGACGGAAATTGGTCCCGCAAGAAGCCGCGAAACCGGTCTGATCTCCTTTAGACAATCAGACCGTCGCGGAACCATAAGCAGCAACAATTGACGTTTTCGTATAAAGTAATGCTTTCGATATAAACACTTAAATTATTGATTTAATTAGTGCTATAAGTATCGTCATGAGCGATCTTGCTTTTCCCTCAACTGTAGCTGGCCCAGATGGTATGAGAGATGGCTGGTACGGCTGAGCAGGACTGCGAGCCGGTTCCTGTGCGGCTCTTTCACGAAATCTTCTTCGCTTACCGTGGCGTGGCGTTCGAGCCATTCCGAGGGTGAGAGCTGAGCCAGGAGGTCGGCCAGACGAGTGTTGAGCGCTTTCCAGGATTGACGGAGTTGTGAGGCCGGCGGGTAGCTGGCGGCGCGGTCGGGTTGCTTGACGAATGTCTCAAAGAGATCCGGATAGGAGGCTTCGCCGAGGCGAAGCTGCGGAATCATGCTGTCGTTGACTGCGATGAGGTGGCCCAGGATGTAGAAGGCGCTGTTGCGGCCGGGAGTGATGGGGCGATCGAGTTGCTCGTCGGTGAGAGAGTCGAAGGTTTTGTCGAGGCGGGTGAGCCAGATTTCCCAGCTCTTGATGGCGGCTGTTGCAAAGAGCGATTCGGTTGAGGCGGTCATGATTACTTCCTTTCCGTTCTGAGTGGAGTGATCGGGAAAGCGTGCCAGAATCAATGGCCGCCGGAGGGTTTGCCGCTGACCTTGAAGCTGCGAATGAAGAAGACAACCGGGACCATAGCCAGAGTAAGAATGCCGATAACGCGGAAGCAGTCCATGAAGCCGAGCAGGCGGGTTTGGTCGTCGAGCTGCTGGTAGTAGTGCAGGTAGGAGGCGCGGAGCGAGTCGGCGGCGGAGTAGCCGTGGGAGTGTAGATAGGCGGCTGTGGACTGGACGGCTTGCTGGAGCGGTCCGGAGGATGCGGGGAGAGCATCGCCGGTGCGGGTCTGGTGCAGGCTCTGGCGGCGTTCGCTGGCGGCGGTGACGAAGGCGATGCCGAAGCTGCCGCCCCAGTTGCGGGCCAGGTTGGTGAGGCTGGAGGCGCGGTTGTTCTGATCTGGCCGGAGCTGCGAATAGGCGATGAGCGAGATGGGGACAAAGAAGAAGGCGTAGCCGAGGCCCTGCAGGGCGCGGGCGAGCGCGTAGTGGTTGTAGTCGGTCTGGAGGTTGAAGCTCGCGTAGAACATCATGGAGGCGAAGACCGTCACCAGGCTGAAGAGCAGCAGTGTCTTGGGATGGACAATTCCGCGCTGGATTAGCTGTGCTCCGACGGGGGCGAGCAGGGTGATGACGAAGGCTCCGGGGCCGAGGACAAGGCCGGCGTCGACGGCGCGATAGCCGTAGAGGGATTGCAGGATCTGCGGGATCATCGTGGTGGTGGCGAACAGGCCGACGCCGAAGACGAAGTAAAAGACCGTGGCGATGGTGAAGTTGCGGTTGGCGAGCAGGCGCAGGTCGATGATGGGGTCTTTTTGATTCAGCTCCCACCAGATGGCGGTGAACCAGCAGACGACGGCGATGATGAACATCCAGGTGATAAAGGGGCTGCCGAACCAGTCGTCGATCTGACCGCGGTCGAGGAAGAGCTCGAGGGTTGCGGAGCCGAGGCCGACGAGCGCGATGCCCATGCCGTCGATGTGCAGGCCGCCGGAGGTACGGAGGCTTTTGCGCTCCTCTTCGAAGGCCGGCGGGTCGTGGACGAAGCGGTTGGTGAGGAAAATGGAGAGCGCGCCGATTGGGATATTGATGAGGAAGACCCAGCGCCAGTTGTAGTTGTCCGTGATCCAGCCGCCGAGAACTGGGCCGATGGCCGGCGCGGTGACGATGGCGACGGTGTAGAGCGCGAAAGCCGAGGCTCGTTTGCTGGCGGGGAAGGTGTCGACCAGGATGGCTTGTTCGACGGGGGCGAGACCGCCGCCGCCGATGCCCTGGAGGACGCGACAAAGAAGCAGAAAGCCGAGGCTCGGGGCTAGTCCGCAGCCGAGAGAAGTGATGGTGAAGAGGGCTACGCAGCCCATGTAATAGGCTTTGCGTCCGAAGACGCGGCTGAGCCAGGCGCTCATGGGCAGGACGACGGCGTTGGCGACGAGGTAGGTGGTGAGGATCCACGTGACTTCGTCGAAGCTGCGGCCGAGTCCGCCGGCGATGTAGGGGAGAGAGACGTTGGCGATGGAGGTGTCGAGCAGCTCCATGAAGGTCGCGAGCGTAACGGTGAGGGCTACGACCCAGGGATTGATGACGCGCCGGGTGGGCTGAACTGCAGAGGCTGGAGCAACGATGGTTGTAACCGAGCCCGGCTGCGCTGTCGCTGGCTGGTCGAGAACGGTGGAGTCTGCCACTATAATTCCTTTCGTTCGGTTGCGCGGTGGCTATATGAGCAAACGATGAAAGCTAAAAAGAGACCAATCGGTCTCGTAAAAGATGCGGCAGGATCGGTGTGCGATTCGCGCTTTATCGGTTATTTCACTTTGAGCCGCTGTTGACGGAAAAGGAGATAGTGCAGGTCGCGCAGACGGGAATTAGATGACCGGGGGCTGTGGATTGATTCGCCTTTCCGCTGGCCTTAGTCCACGGAGGCGCGAATATCGGTATCGATCCAGGCGTGAAGGCGAATGATTGCCTGCTTGACGGGACGATCGGTGCCCTCGATGCGACTGACGAGCATGGACCCTTCAATCGTTGCAATGATGTAATTCGCAGCCTGGATCGAATCCACGTTGGCTCGGATTGTGCCTGCGGATTTGCCGGATTGCACGGTGTCGATGATCATCCGCTGCCAGCCGGCAAGAGCAGTACGGACGCGCTCACGGAGAACAGGATTACCATTTTCGGAGTCAACGGCGGTGTTGAGCAGCGGGCAACCGCCAGGAATGCCGGTACGGTGGATGAAGTTGGCGACGTGCTGCTTGAGCCGGTCGGCTGCGTTGGGAATCGATTCAAGGCCCTGGCGGCGTTTTGCCATGGAGGCGCGCCAGGCGAAATCAAAAGCTTCGGCGGCGAGTTCTTCCTTGCTCTCGAAGTGGCGGTAGATGCCGCCTTTTTCGAGACCTGTGGCCTCCATGATGGCCTGGATGGAGCAGCGCTCGTAGCCGCGCTGGTTAAAGATGGCGGCGGCTTCGGCGATGATGCGCTGGCGGGTTTCCTGGCCTTTGGAGATGCTGGCTAACATAGCTGACCTCCGGTAAAGAGACCCGAAAAAGAAACCGGGTGGTCGCACATAGCTTATCTGATTCTGGAAGAGGCGAAAAGGTTTCCGGCATGGCGGCGAAGTTTCAGGCTTGTAATTCGAGCCGCTCTGCTACGCTGGTGCGCATGCGTCCTAACCTGCTTGTTGCCTCCGCTCTTGTCCTGGCCGCTGTGTCTCAAGTCGCATTCACGCAAGCAACCAGTTCTGTGGCCTCGCGCCTGGCTGCACAGAACGCGCTCTTTGACGATGCCTGGCAAGCCAGTCTGAAGATGAGTCCGATGCTGGCGACTGCGGTGGGAGACTATCGCTATAACGACCAGCTCGGCGACTATTCGCTCACCGCTGCTGCGGCGCGCCATCAGCGAGATGTTGAGGATCTGGCGCGCATCAAGGCGATCGATGCGAGTGGGTTTCCTGAGCAGGATCTGATCTCACATGATCTTTTTGAGCGCCAACTACAGCAGCGCGTGGACGATTACGACCTGAAGGAGTTCGAGATGCCGCTCAGCTCGTCGGGTGGCGGCGGGGGTATCCACGCCAGTCTCGCGGATATGCCGCTTTCAATGCCGTTCGATTCGGTGAAGCATTATGAGGACTACATTTCTCGCCTTCATCAGATTCCCAAGGCATTCCAGCAAACAGAAGATGTACTGACCGCCGGGGTAAAGGATCACCTGATGCCGGTGCGTTTTATCGCGGAGAAGATCCCGGGGCAGGCGGAGGGCGTGATCGCTGCCGACCCATTCATCCTTCCGCTGAAGAAGTTTCCGGCCAGCTTTTCTGATGCTGACAAGAAGCGGCTGAGCGATGAGATTACCGCGACGGTGAACAACGAAGTCTTCCCGGCGTACAGACAGTTTGCTGAGTTTATCCGCACGAACTATATCCCTCAGGGGCGCACCACGCTTTCGATTAATTCGCTGGGAGGCGGGAAGCGCAGCTATCAGGCTACGCTTCGCCGCTTTACGACGACGGACCTGACGGCGGAGCAGATTCATGCCATTGGCCTGAAGGAGGTCGATCGCATTACTGGAGAGATGACAGCCCTGGCCAAGGCCAATGGGTATAAAGATCTGGCGAGCTTCCGGGATCACGTTGAGAACGATCCGAAGTACAAGCCTGCTTCCGCGGAGGCGATCGTCGATGATTTCCGCAAGTACATCGATCAGATGCAGCCGCGTTTGCCTGAGCTGTTTAACCTGTTGCCCAAAACTGCCGTTACTGTCGAGCCGATCCCGCCTTTCCAGGCTGCGGCCGCTACGCATTATCAGGGTGGAACGCCGGATGGAAAGCGCCCGGGCCGCGTTTCGGTTGCCGTTTCCGATCCGACACATCGGAGCTTTATCAACGATGAGGCAGTTGCTTACCACGAGGGTGTGCCCGGCCATCATCTGCAGATCACGATTCAGCAGTCGCTGACGGGCTTGCCTGAGTTCCGCAAGCATGGCGGAAACTCGGCGTACACCGAGGGCTGGGGACTCTATGCTGAAGAGCTGGGTAAAGAGATCGGCTTTTATCAGGATCCGGGCTCAGATTATGGGCGCCTGCGTTCGGAGCTTTTTCGCGCTGTGCGTTTGGTGGTCGATACCGGCATTCACGACATGGGTTGGAGCCGCGATCAGGTGGTGCAGTATATGCGCGATTCGCATGCCATCGATGAGCCTACGATTCAGGCGGAGACAGACCGCTATATTGCTGGCCCCGGGCAGGCATGCAGCTATAAGCTTGGTCAGCTCAAGATCATTGAGCTGCGCGAGCGTGCGAAAGATCAGCTAGGATCCAAATTCGATCTCAAGGCTTTCCATGATGAGATTCTTTCCGGCGGTGCGCTTCCGCTTGATGTGCTGGATGCCCGCATCAATCGCTGGATTAAGGGTCAGCTCACTGTTGCGTCGAGTGAATAAAGCGGTCGTGACGCCAATGTAGATAAATCAAGCCCCATCCTTTTGAGTAAGGATGGGGCTTTTGGCTGGAGTCGAGGCATCGCGATTGTGTTCGATCAAAGCGACCTAGAACTCGATGCGGCCGGAGAACTGGGCGAGGCGCTTGTTGGTGAGCTCGACGGTTGCCTCGCCGAAGTTCTGCGGGTTGTCGAGTGTCGCGCTGATGGAGTGGGAGTCGAAGCGGACGCTGTTGGTGATGTTGAACATCTCCCAGCGAAGCTGCAGCTTGGCGCGCTCGGTGATGTGGAATTCCTTGTCGAGGCCGGTATCCCAGGAGAAGTAGCCATCGCCACGCATTGAGTTGCGGGTGCCGGAATCGCCGGGTAACGCATGGTCAAAGGAGGCGAAGACAGAGGACGGATCGGCAAAGCGTTGCTGTAGATGCCCGCGTTTGGAGGCCTGCGAGGGGATCTTCGCGATCTGCGTGGCCCAGCCTTCGATGTCCCAGTTGGTGGGGTAGTAGGCGCCGTTGTCCATTATGAACGGAAAGCCGCTGGTCCAGCGGATAATGCCGGTGGTTTCCCAGCCGCCAATGAAGGCGTCTGTAAGCCGATTAGCTGACGCTGCGAAACGTTTGCCGCGACCTACAGGGAGCGTCCAGAGATAGTTGGAGTTGAGCTGGTGTGTTGCGTCATAGTCGGAGACACCGTAAAGCTGATTAGGCCCCCAACTATTGATGATCTGGGCGTAGTTGGTGCCTGCCGAGGTGTTCAGGCGCTCGGCCTGCGAGACGATGTCCATCGACTTCGAGTAGGTGTAGTTGAAATCGGCCTGCAGGCCAGCCCCAATACGCTGGCGATAGACAACTTCCAACGCGTTGTAATTGGAGTAAGCTACAGAGCGCCAGCCATACAGAGCTGAGTATTGATCGTGATAGAAGCGGAAAGAGGGGTAGGTCTGGTTAGGATTGACGCCTGCCTGGCTCAGAGAATCGGGCACATCAAGTTCGTAAAGTGCGTAGGTTTCGTTATATAGATTCTGTGCAAAGAGCTGATAAACATTTTGCGTTGCGGTGGCGGGACCGAAGCCCAAGCCAAGATCGACTCCGTTGAGCGCGGAGAAGAGCTGCTGAAAGTAGGGCATCGTCTGCACGGAGCTGACGGGGGTTCCGGCGCGCGAAAGTATGGCGAGCTGACGCGCAGCCGAGAAGTAAGAAGTGCCGCCCGACATCAGGTTGATGGGCATGGCTACGTCTTCCTGTGCGAGCAGATGATGCGCAAAGCGGCCTACGTAGGAAACCTCAATTGACGAGCCATTGCGCAATTCACGAGCGACAGAAAAGTCGACCAGGTGCGAGTAGGGGGTCTTGATAGCGGAGTCGAGTCCCCAACTGATAGCGAACTGAGTGGATGCTGGAACAGCAGGGAAGCCGCCTGCTGGAGCCGCGGGCAACAGTCCGGAGGGAATGGTCGAGATGTTGGTGAAACGCGGCGCGGTGCCGATGGCAACGGTGCCGGGAGTGTTGGAGAGGTCGCTTGAAAGGCCGAAGGAGCCGTTGGTGTCGAAGGTATTGACGGTAGCTGCACCGAAGTGATCGAAGACCAGCGAATAGCCGCCGCGGATGGTACTTTTGCCGTTGCCGAGGAGCTTGAGCAGCGCGCCATCGGAAGGAGTAGGAGAGTAGGCGAAGGCGAAGCGGGGCGCGAAGTCGAGCTTTTCGGCCTGCCAGAAGTCGGGGCGGTGGTTGTAGCGTCCGCTGAGGTCAAAAGCCAGCTCGCCGACGTTGCTGGCTGCGCCTCCGTTTGCTGCCTGTTGGGCGCTGCCTTCGTAGTAGTCGGTGAGCGAGTACTGTTTGCAGACTGAGCCCTGGAACATGCAGGGATTGACCTGGTTGCCGGACTTTTCAGCGGGTGGCTGGAGGTAGGAGTAACGGAGGCCGTAGGTGAGGGTGAGGTTATGTGTGGCCTTCCAGGAGTCCTGGAAGTAGATTTCGGATTCCTTCCAGCCGTAGTCGCGCTTGACGGGAGCGCCGACAGCCAGCAGGGCTCCGGTCTTGTCGTAGTTGTAGATGGCGTCGCCCTCGGTGATGATGCCGGTCATGGCGAGCAGCGCGCTGTTGTATTCATTGCCGTAGTTGGAGAAGTCGACTGTGGGATAACCGTAGACGGGCGGGTCGAAGGGACCTCCACTGTTCGCTACGGTGGAGCCGTTGGAGAGCCAGCCCTGGTTCATCTGGCCGTCGGGGAAGGAACTGGCATTGCCGACGCGGCGGTCATCGATGAGACGGAGATTCATACCGAACTGGAAGTTGTGCGTGTGCTTGGTCCAGGAGACGTCATCGACGATGTTTTGCACTGGGATGATGTATGAGGTGGAACGGGTGAAGGCTTGTGGCTGTGCAACCGCTGCGAGCTCAATCTGAGGCTGATTGGAAATGCCGGCGTTGTCTACACCCTGGCGTGTGAGTCCGTAGCGGAAGTTATTGACGAGGTTATTGGTCAGTACCGCGGTATAACCGGCGGCGAAGCCCTTGTTATTGGTCAAAGTTGTGGATGAGGCAGGCTGACCCGGAAAAGCTGGAGCTGTGGGCTCGTTGTCATTCTGCAGATTGCCGCGCCAGAAGAGAGTGTGTTTGCCGCTCTTGCCGATGTTCCAGTCGAGGCGGGCAATGTAGGTGTTGTAGCTGCGATTGAGCGTGTACGGGAAGCGATATCCCTCGGTGTTGAGTCCGTCGCCCTGAGTGGGGTCATTGCCCGCAGGGTAGGAATTGAAGAGCTGAATCATGGCGGCGTTTTCGCCGATGCCCTGCGGGTCCATGTTCTTGATGTCGTTCGGAGTAAGGGCGTAGACAGAGTCTCCTCCTCCGTTTACGTATTCATACTGAAGATTGCCGCCACGGTACTGCGGGGTGGGTACGGTACCGGCATTGACGCTGGTGCCTTCATGTCGCGGCGGCCCTCGTAGTTGACGAAGAAGAAGATGTGGTCTTTCCTGACAGGGCCGTCCGACGGCTCCGCCGAAGACGTTGCGGATCAGCTTGGTCGGGGTGTTCGGTTCTCCAGCGGCAAGCTCCTGCTGCTTGTTGAAGAAGTCGTTGGCTTCGAGGAAGTTGCTTCGGTTGTATTCGTAGACCGCGCCGTGATACTGATTGCCGCCGCTCTTGGTGACGAGGGCGACCTGTGCGCCGGAGGAGCGACCTGCATCGGCGTCGGGGTTGCTGGTGGTGACGCGGAACTCGGAGACGGAGTCCTGGGTGACGCGGAGGACGCTGGTGAAGGCGTAGCCGTTGTTGATGTCGTTGACGTCGACGCCGTCGAGGGTGATGTTGGACTGGTCGCTGCGGCCTCCGTTGACCGCGCCGCTGCGGGAGTCGCTTGTATTGTTGCCGACGGCGTTGGTGCCGTTATTGTCATCGGTACGGCCGAGATAGGTGACGCCGGGCTGGAGGCTGAGAAGATCGGGAACGTTGCGGCCTTCGATAGGCAGAGAGGATACCTGCTGGCTGTCGAAGGCGTTGCCCATGGTGGCGTCCGTTGTATTGAGGACGGGCTGGATCTCGCTTGTAACAGTGACCTGCTGGGTGACGTTAGCGACATTGAGGATGACGTTGACGGTCTCGGGCTGGCTGACGAGCAGATCCATGTTCTCGCGCTTGGCTGTTGCGAAGCCGGGCGCGGAGACGTTGAGAGTGTAGCGGCCCGGCGCGAGCTGGGAGAACTGGAATTCGCCGGCGGAGTTGGAAGTGCCGGTGCGGGTGGCGCCCGTGGTGACAAGAGTTAGTTCGAGGGATGCGCCGGGGATGATGGCGCCGCTTTTGTCGGTGACGCGGCCGCCTAGTGAGGTGGTGGCTTGAGCGAAGGATTTGGCGGCGAGGACGGAGGAGAGGACACAACAGAAGAGGATTGCGAAAAGTCTTTTGGGAATCATGCTGACCTCGAAGGGATATAACGTAGTCGATCAGTCGTTCTTAATCGACTTTTATACCCAATCGAGGCGAGAGAACCTAGAGAAATCGGAGGTGGTTCTGTACGACGGGCGGGATTTAGCGCCAAGACCGTCGAGATCAGGAGTGTCGCGTCAGGGGCGGGTGGGGCAAGCTCCGTAGTCTTTGCCGATTTTGGAGACGATTAGCAGGGGCTGACCGCCGTTGTGCCTGGCGGACTTCTTTTTGCCCTTGAGGCGCACGAGCTCTCCGGGCCTGAGGGGCGCGGTGTCGCCGGAGAGCTGGTAGGTGACGGAGTTGTCGAGGCTGGTGATTTGCAGTCCCTCCGGACCGCGGGAGACGCAGCCTTTGGTGGATGCCTGGTGGCGGACCGCCAGAATGACCACTACGACGACGGCGGCGCTGACGGCGACGATTGCGATGACGAGTTCGTCACCGACGGTTTTGAGCGTCTCGGCTTTGGAGGAAGGAGTTTGCGACGCTAATCCAAAACAGATTGCGAGTACCAGGGCCCGGCGAAACAGCTTTCGTTTCACATTGGACTCCTTGATTGGATTCCTGGTGAGTTGCCAAATCATAACCCCGACTAGATTGCGGCACAACGGAATTCGGGCAATCGTGGAGCAGGCGCTTTGAGGTTGGTTGGGTGTATCAGCCGCGCGCAGGGGTGCACGGTGGCCAGCCGGTTCGTGCTCAATCGCGTCTTGCCTGCGCGGAGGCTGAATGGATTGCTCTGGGGGCGGTTAGTTTCCAGGCCTGGTGGATGAGGGTGGTGAGGATTTCGTTATTGATCTGGCCTAACTGGACGCCGACCCAGCCTTTGACGCCGACGTAGGGTGGTTTTAAGTAGATTTCGGGGGCTTCGGCGATCATGGCGGGTTGGTGGCCGATGGGGACGGGGATCCAGATGGCGATGCGGCCATCGTTGTGGTGGTTGTTGGAGAACATGACGAAGACCTTTTTGCGGACGAAGAAGGTCGGTTCGCCGTGGGAAAGCTTCTCGGTGGATTCGGGCAGTGCGAGGGCGATGCGGCGGACGCGCTGGATGTGGTCTTCGGGGGTTAGGATGGCGGGCATACTTCTAGCAAGTTAGCATGCTGCGGGATCGAGTGATCTGTGATTCACCCCCAGGGGAGAGCGGATTTGGACAAGCCCGCCGCGGGCGATGACTGGGCGCATTCCAGGGCCGGTGGTTAAGCCGATGGCGTTCAAGGATGGCGAGCCGATGCGGCGGAATTCGCCTACAGCGGCGGAACTGCTGATCTCGGATGACCGCGAGCTTACGGCGGAGGAGAAGCTTGGGTTTGCGTGCCAGGGGACTTGGATGGATCCGCCGGTGTATGCGATTGTGGCTCGGAATGGGAAGGAGATTGCTTGCATTTGGATCGAATCGATAAGGCAAGGCCCCTCCCTTTGCCAAAGGGAGGGGCCTGTGCCGGATGAAGCTGATGTTGTTGTAGATTTTCTGCCGTTACAAGAGAGTTACAGTTGCGACTTTGAGTGTGTCGCCGTGTACTTCTCCGGTGACGTTAACGCGCAGGTGGTCGGCCTTTCCTGAAGCTTTGAGCTCTTCAACGATCTTTGCGTTTCCTGTGGCGTCGAACTTTAGAAACTTTTGATCATTGGTCACAATTCCGAAACCGCTGCTTGCACACTTCAGTGCGCATTCGCGTGTGTGGGTGTCGGGGCTGGAGGCTACTTTCTTGGAGCAGTTGACATCGACGACTGGGACGTCGCTGTAGGTAGCGCCGAATGCCAATGCGGGCATTGCAGCGAGGCCCGTCAGCAAGAGTAAAGAAGCTAGTTTCTTCATCTGGATTCTCCGGTTGGGTTGTGGTGGCGTTTACCTGGTTTCGGTCGATTTGAAAACAGGTGCAATCTGTTATGTGGCGCGCGCGGGTGCATGTTCTTCCTGTGCGGCGGAGAGTTGCGACAGGGCGAATGCGCCGAGTGCGATCTCCAGGTCGCGGATCGCTAAATCGAAGAACATGCCGGTTGTGACGAGATTGATTGCGATGCCGACAAGCCAAAGCATCACGATGTAGCTGCCGATTCTGGTCCAGCGACTGAGCACTACCAATCCCGCAACGATTTCGATTACGCCGACAATGTGCATGAAGGTTGAAGCGCTTAGCGGTACGACGCGTGTGGCGAGTGGACTTAGATACATGGTCCAGTCCGTTAGTTTGTTGAAGAACTTGTCGATGCCTGCAACGAAGGGACCTATGCCAAGACCGAGCTTCAGAGTCCAGAGCGCGATGTTGAGGCGATTTGAGTCTGCCATGTTTCCCTCTGCTGAAATGAGTAGCGAGCGGGCAATTGGTTACAAGGTGAAGCTTTGTTGGGACAAAATGTTCTGTATTTTTAGAACGAGATTGGCGTTTGTAACCTTATGGCTGGCGGCGACTCCTTTAAGGAGACAGATGAAAATTGCAGGGAATTTAGAGGCGACAGGTTTTGAAAGCTGGACCGACCTGGAAGTAGTTGAGCGAGTGAAGGCCGGTGAGACAGCTTTGTACGAGATCATCATGCGCCGCTACAATCAGCGTCTTTATCGCATCGCCTGCGCGATCGTGCGTGATGGCGCGGAGGCGGAAGATGTGATGCAGGAAGCGTATGTGCGGGCCTACCAGCATCTCGATCAATATGCAGGTGAGGCGATGTTCTCGATCTGGCTGACGCGGATCACTATTAACGAGGCTCTGCGTAGGTTGCGAATGCGCAAGCGAAATTTTCAATTTGAAGAGAATGAGCGTGACGAAGAGGGGCTTATGAGCGTGGTGGAGTCATCGCCTGATCCGGAGCAACGCGCGAGCTTCGCTGAAGTTGGCGGGTTGCTGGAAGAGGCCATTCTGGGTCTTCCAGATCAATACCGCACGGTGGTGATGATGCGCGACGTTGAGCAGATGAGCACCGCGGAGACGGCGGCTTCGCTTGAACTTACTGAGGAGAATGTGAAGGTTCGTCTGCACCGAGGGCACGCGATGATGCGCAGCTGGTTGTTTGCGCACGTTGGGGAGAGCGGCAAGAATGCATTTCCGTTTATGGGTGAGCGATGCAACCGGGTTGTGCTTTGCGTGTTTGGACGGATTGGGGAGTTGCAGCGTGGATGAATGCGCGGCAGTGATGCGCGAAAGGATTGGCTACTCTTTCTCATCGCGATCGATAGAGACGCCGCCGTTGGTGGTTTCCAGCTGGATGGTTGGGCCGCCCTGGCCGATTTGTGTGTCGAGGTGATGGCTGACTGAGCCGTGGATTGTGATGGGGAAGGCTACGGAGATGCCTCCGTTTACGGTGGCTGCGATCAGGTGGGCGGAATAGCCTTCGGGGGCTTTGACGGAGACGCCGCCATTGGTGGATTTGGCAAAAAGTCCTTCGCCCTGCCACTGAGCGCCGTCAAGGACGACGTTAAGGCCGCCATTCACGGTGGTTGCGTGAACCTTTCCACCGAGGTTGTGGAGGGTTAGGCCGCCATTGGTGGTCTCAGCGTCAATCTCGCCGTCGATGTTGGAGAGGTCGATGCCGCCGTTTTCGGAATGGAGCTGGGCGGCCAGGTGGCGTGGGACGTGGAGCCGGTAGTTGACGTACCAGCTGGTCCCGCCGAGCAATCCGAAAAGCCCGTTGGAAAACGTGGGGCCTTCGGCGCGGATGGTGCCGTCGGTGAGGACTTTGATTTCCGAAAGCAGGGATTCGGCTCGCTCGGTACTTGAGGCCTGGGCGATGACGCGGGCTTCGAGGGCGATGTCGTGACGATCTTCGCCGATGACTTCGATGCCGCCGTTTTTGCCGGAGACGCTGAGTTGTCCGTTGACGAGGGGCAGGGTGGCGCGGCGGAGCTCGCAGGCCTTGTCATGCCCGCCGAAGAAATTGTTGTTGCTGGTGTTGCCTTCGTCTCCGTGGCATTGAGAGGTAGTGAAGGACTGGGCGCTGAGGGGGATAGCTAAGAGAAGAGGTAGTGCGTATGCGAGAGCGAGTTTGGGTGCGGGGGTGAAGCTGGGCATGGTGTCTCCTTCGGGTCAGGACGGAAGGGCTGCATAGGTTGTTACGGTGTGGGGTGGAGATTTGTTCCCGGCGGGATCGCATGTTCGGCTATACGCTCGGGCACGGTCGGTTTCCAGTGCCCGCGGATTAACACTGTTCCAACCCCCAGGACGCCATTCAAACACATCAGCAAACCCGGTTCACCAAGATTTTTCTTTTCAGGCCCGTTTTCACCGAAACCGCCATGCGTAGAGAAACATCCTACGGCACAGCTTGAAGAGCAACACCAACAAAACTTATGAATTCGAGACCATGATTCGTCCCTCCGTTCAGGAGAAACGAATGGAGGTTTCAGTCGCCCCGTGGAGTTTTCTCCGAGGTGGCTGTGAACCTCTAAGACACTCACAACCAACGGAACAGGTCTCACTTCGCAAACGGCATCGAACGTCATCACTGGTGAGGTAAGTGACTCTGTCGGCTGACGTTTGCATTCGGCGATATCTCTCCACGGAGTTGAATGAAGGAGGAAAGAACATGGCAAATGCGACGGAAGAAGTTCAGGTTAGCGACGCCAGCAATTCGAGCGTCGCGAAGATTGACATGAAGTTCGAAATTGTTGTGATCCCTGTCTCGGATATTGATCGCGCAAAGGAGTTCTACGCAAGGCTTGGGTGGCGACTGGACGCAGACTACGACAATGGTAAGGACTTTCGCGTGATTCAGTTCACGCCGCCTGGCTCCGGGTGTTCGGTCATCTTCGGCAAGAACGTCACGGCGGCTGCTCCCGGCTCCGCGCAGGGCCTTTATCTGATCGTTTCTGACATTGAGGCCGCGCGCCAGAATCTGCGCTGGCGCGGAGTTCAGGTCGGCGAGGTGTTCCACGGTGCAGGTGACGCGTACTCCGGCCCGGACGAGCCCTACCTGTTTGGACGGATCCGGGTCAACGGTCCTGATCCCGAGCGTCGCAGCTACCGCTCCTTCGCCTCGTTCAGCGATCCGGACGGGAACGGCTGGCTGTTCCAGGAAATCACTACTCGCGTGCCGGGTCGCATCGATAGCACAGCGACAAGCTTCGCATCGGCGACCGATCTGGCGAGCGCATTCCGGCGTGCAGAGGCTGCCCGCGGCGAGCATGAGAAGCGTATCGGACAGCGCGACGAGAACTGGCCGGAATGGTACGCGGCCCACATGGTGGCGGAGCAATCCGGCGCGGAGCTGCCGCAATAAAGGACGGCGGCGGGACCGAGGCGGCCCTGCCGCGACTTCGAGGCCTTTGATCCTGGATTCGTGGAGAAATCATGAGCACCTCAACAATTTCTTCTCCTGTCCGGCGCGAACCGGAACTCCTCGGGCAAACTGTCGTTGTCATCGGCGGCAGCGCAGGCATCGGACTCGAAACCGCACGGCGAGCACGTGCTGAGGGCGCAAGCCTCATCCTCACCGGCCGGGATCCTGAACGCCTCGAACTCGCCGCCCGTGAGCTCGAACCGCTGAGCGTCGCGAGCTTCGACGTCAATGAGCCGGCCAGACTGAAGCAATTCTTCGACGACCTGCCGGCCATGATCGATCACGTGATGGTCACAGCCGGGCGGCCGCACTATGGTCGCCTTCTCGATATGGAGCTCGAGCAGGCGCGCCACGCTTTCGACGTGCACCTCATGTTGATGTTTCAGGTCGCTCGCAACGCCGCCGGGAAAGTAAGACCCGGCGGCACGCTGTTATTCATGGGCGGCACCGGCGGCCGCCGCACGAATATCGAGCTTGGGATCGTTTCGACAGTAACCGCCGCGCTGCCCGCTCTCACCGCCAGTCTCGCGCTCGAACTCGCGCCCATCCGGGTCAACCTCATCGCTGCGGGCTTTGTTGATACACCGTTATCTGCATCGCTCCTCGGCGAAGAGCTCGACAACCGCCGCAATCAGCTTCGCGCCACCCTTCCCATCCGGCGCGTCGTGACAGCGGCTGACGTGGCCGCGCTCGCTGTTCACATCATGAGCAACACGGCTCTCACGGGTGCGACCTACGACATTGACGGGGGACAGCAGCTCGTCGCTGGCTAGCTGAAGAGGGCTGCATGCCTTGTCCATGACGGTGAATTTGGCGAACGCCGCATCTCACCGCGTTCAAACCACAAACAGTCCGCACAGCGTTTGCAAACCTCAACATCACGGTAAAGGAGGAATCCATGGCCGCAACCATCGTTACAGAGGCGATGAGCACGCAGTTCAACACCGACCGCACACATCCGGGCTTGTGGACGATCACCTTCAGCAACCCGCCGATCAACATGTTTCTTCCCGCAACGATCGACGAATTGAGAGCGTTAATGACCGACCTCGAAGCGGACCCGTCCGTGAAGGTCGTAGTGTTCCAGTCGGCGAATCCCGATTTTTTCGTGGCCCATCTCGATGTAGCCAAGGCAGCTGAACGGCCAGAGACGCTGGGCCTTTGGCGCGACTTTGTGCTTCGCCTCTCGTCCACGCCAGTCGTGAGTATTGCCAAGATTCGCGGCCGCACGCGCGGCATCGGTAATGAGTTCGTACTGGCCTGCGACATGCGCTTCGCCAGCAGGCAAAGCGCCGTATTCGGCCAGCCCGAGATCGGCGTCGGACTGGTTCCGGGTGGCGGAGCGCTGGAATGGCTCCCGCGATTAGTGGGCCGCTCGCGAGCACTCGAAATAGTGCTAAGCGGCGACGACTTCGACGCCGACATCGCGGAGCGCTATGGCTGGTTGAACCGCACGCTGGACGATGACGACCTCGACTCGTTTGTCGATACTCTCGTTCGGCGTCTCGCGTCCTTCGATCGTGAAACGCTGGCCGCGGCAAAGGGTCAGGTCAATCGCTTCGGAACGCCGACAGCCACCGAGCTTCAGTCGAGCAACGATCTCTTTTTTTCACTGCTGGCGTTGCCCAGTGCTCAGCTGCGCCGCGTAAAGGTCCGCAATATCGGTTATGGCGTTAGGAGCGACTTCGAATTAAACTTCGGCAGATACCTGCCGTCGTTCGCGCCGACTGATGATGCTGAAAGGGACTCACAGCCTCACTGATCGTCGCTCTGCATCTGAACAGTACAGGGCTCATATATCGCGTGATCCCTGGAGATGCCCTGTCTCGTTCGATCGGTGGCACGGGCGTGATGTCACAAAAGAGAAGGCGCTCAGGGAAAAAAACCATACACGCGCGATGTCACAAGCAAGGTCGCGTTGATGCCAAATCGCCGAGTCACTTAATGATTGCGTCCCTCAATACCTGGTCGGATTCGAGAACCGCTCCAATGGTCAGACCCAGGCAACAACGCGCAATTTCTGCGGCGCTATTCTTCGCGCAATGCCGTGATCGGGTCCACGCTGGTGGCTCGCCACGCAGGGATGACGGTGGCTGCCAAGGCGACTGCGGCCAGCAACACGGGTACACCGAGGAACGTCATCAGGTCCGTGCTGCTGACTCCGAACAAAAGGCTCGCGATCACGCGAGTGAGCACTGCGGCTCCGGCAAGTCCGACAAGGATGCCTGCCAAGGTCAATTGCATCCCCTGTCGCACCACCAGACGAATGATGTTTGCGGGTCGCGCACCCAGGGCTACCAGAATGCCGATATCGTGCGTGCTTTGCGAGACCAGGTAGGAGATAACTCCGTAGAGGCCGACCGCGGCCAGCAACAAGGCAAAGCCCGCAAACGCAGCCAGCATCGTGCTGGAGAAGCGCTGTCGCGCGAGCGAATCATACAGGCGGCCCTGCATGGTGCGAATGCCGTACACAACGGCCGAGGGATCGACGGCGTGTATTTCACTGACAATTGCGCTAGAAAGGCCCGTATCATCCGACAAGGAACGAGCTACCAGAAACATTCCGCGATCGGGTTGCTGCTCCGAGGGGAAATACGTTGCGATCTTGCTATCTGTATCCAGACCGTATTGTTTGACTGTTCCCACAACGCCGACGATCGTGATGGGCTTCTTGGGATCAAACCACAAGTGCTTGCCGATCGCGTCATTGTGCGGCCAGAAGCGTTCTGCGAACTTTCTGTCGATGATCGTAACCGGCGGCATATCCGCAGTGTCCTGCTCTGAGAAAAACCGGCCAGCCACCAACGGAATCTCCATGGCGTGGAAGTAGCCGGAGCTCGCTGTTCTCTGGTCGACCTGCAGCTCTTGCCCTGGCGGCGGAGTATATCCCTCTACGTGGATCCCTCCCCATCCGATAGTCCCTGTCAGCGGGAGTGCCGAAACCTCACCTTCCGCGACAACACCGGGCAGGTGCGCGATGCGCAGGTCGCTGTCACGCCAGAAACCGGTGATGGACTTGCCGTCGTGATATTTCGCCCTGTCGGCCACCACTTGCATCGTCATTACGTGGTCCGTTGTGAAGCCGGGAGCAACGTTCTGCAAACGGATGAAGCTGCGTATGAGCAATCCCGCGCCGATCAGCAGCATGAGTGAAAACGCAAGTTCTGAGACAACGAGCACGCTACGCAGACGGTGCCGTCTCATGTGCAGACCGCCATCGGACTGTCCACTTCGTCCGCCAGCTTTCAGCGATGAGCTTACGTCGACTTTGATGGCTCGCCATGCCGGTGCAAGTCCGAAGAGAACGCCGGTGGCAACAGAGAGGATGAAGGTGAAAGCCAGAACCGAGCCATTGATACCAATGTCTTCCAGTCGTGGAATGTTGCCCGGGTTCATCGTACGCACGATCGCCAGGCTCAGTCGCGCAACACCAAGCCCCGCAGCTCCACCTAATAGCCCCAGCAGAACACTCTCTGTCATCAATTGCCGCACCAGGCGCTGCCAGCCCGCTCCCAATGCGCTGCGTATGGCGATTTCCTTCTCGCGGCCCGCTGCCCGGGCGAGCAAGAGGTTGGCGATGTTGGCGCAGGCGATCAGCAATACCAGAGCCACCGAGCCGAGCAGTACCAGGAGAGCGCGTCGAACATCTCCGACAACTTGTTCCTGCAAGCCAACAACATCCATGCCGAAAGTGAGGTCGCGCCTGTCTTTTTCGCGGATGTGGTTGGCGATTACATTGACGTCAGCTTGCGCCTGTTGCAGTGAAACGCCCGGCTTGAGGCGGACGATGATGTTGTAGTTTTCGTCGCCTCTGCGTTGTGCGGCATCCGCTCCCAATGGCAATGGCAGAAACATGTCCACCTTGTCCATAGGGCCTTCCGCGGGCATCACTTCCGCGTTAAGCATGAAGCTGCTCGGCAGCACGCCTGCCACGGTAAACGAATGCGCATCGAGCGTGATGCTCTTGCCGACAATATTGGGATCAGAGCTGAACAGGCGCTTCCATGCGCCGTTGCTCAGTATCACGACCGGGGGTTTGCCTGGCCTGTCTTCCTCAGACAACAAAGTGCGTCCAAGCAAAGCTTTCGCGCCAAGCATATTTAACAAGCTCGACTGCGCACTCATCCCATTGACCCTCTCGGGCTGATCTCGTCCGGTCAGTGTGAAGGTGCGGCTTTGCGCGAGCGCCATCTGCTCGAACGAATGGTTTTCATTCTGCAAGTCGATGTACTCGCCGGGGGATGGCCAGTCGCGCAGAATGCCAATGCCGGGGGAATGCAGCCACACAGCCGCCAAGCGGTCCGCATTCGGATACGGGAGCGGGCGCAACAGCAGCGCATCGACCACGCTGAAAATGGCCGAGTTGGCGCCGATTCCGATCGCCAGGGAAGCCACAATTACCATCGTCAAGACGAGGTTTTTGCGTAGTGTGCGAAATGCGTAGCGAAGATCCTGTAACCAGAGCTGCATGAGTCCTCCCGCTTTTGGCTGAATCGTAGCACGAGATGCTGATCGACTTCGCGGCTGGGAGTAACGTGAGTGGAAAATCTTGTCAGATGAAAGGATGGGGCCGGGGGGCGAAGCTGTGCATGGTGTTCCTTCGGGTCAGGACGGAAGGGCTGCATAGGTGGGTATGGTTTGGTGTGGGGTGGGGATTTGTTCCCTGAGGGAGGACGCTTGTTGAGAGCGCAAACCGTGACCGAAAATGCTCCACGCGGAGCAATTTTCTGGCGAAGGGGAAAAATGTTCCTCGTGGAACATTCGGTTTCAGGCGGGTGTGGGTCGAGATGCCCTGTCAAGCGAAGTTTCTTGCAATTTACTGGTTCCGTTAGCGATGGATTTGCTTGGAATTATGAGTGTTTGTGCATGAGCCTGAGGGCTGGTTGCAATTATGCGTCTTGTGGTATGTTCCACGCGCGATAACGAGATCAATTCCTGGGATTGATTGGTTAGAGAGGTTGCGCGCGGCTGGAGAGCCGACGCGGGCCTTGCGCAGTGTCAACTGAAAGTGACGAACGGAAATCGCATGTTTGCTGATACCGGGTTAGCTTGTTAGTCATGGAAACATCGTACCCCGGGCCTCAGTGAGGCAATTTCGAATCTGGATCACCCGCCCGAGGCTTCCCACCCCGGTCCCCAAATGCGAGGGACCGTGGGCACTCGCCAAAGAACAAAATAGACCCCAGTTCTCATTTGAGGGTGCGGCGAGAGCCGGGTTCTTTGTAATGCACTATGTTGTCCGTTGCCCAATTGAAACTGGAGGCCAAGATCCATTTATCGGTCCTGTTCCACAGCAAACCAAGCAGCGGGGCTTTTCTGCATATCTGCAGTTTGGCGAAGGCAGATTAGCTTCTTGTTGGCGGCAGAGTCTACTTGACCCGGATAAACACCTCCGGCAATATCCAACCGGCGAAGAGCCCGGCCGTCGAACGGGTTTACCTCGAACAACGCTTGCCGGGGATTAGAAATCACGCCCTCGCTCTGCATTTGGGCGAACTGTTGAACTGCTTGCGCTCTAATTACCCACGTGTCGTTCTTCGCACATGGCAGTATCGTTTCAATGAGGTAATCGTTGGGCAGGTGCAATGGTATGGAATTGTCCTCTCCTCCCTGACCGAGGATGTGGACAGGCAATTTGGTTCCCGGCACGTAGAACAATATCCGCTCTCCAAAAGGAACGAATCCTGAGTTCGAGATTGCAGCCTCTCCTGCCCCTGCACTGGTGTCCAAATGCGGGTAAATAGTGTGAAGACTTTTTGAGTTGTCGAAGGGGCGATTGTCTAAGTCGACTGGCCTGAGGTACTGCCCGTCGCTGTCAAGCATCGCAAGAACAGGAATCTTGTTGAGGTCATCGATACCAGCCACGAAAAATCGCCCGGATTCAAGCAGTGCAATTTTGAGCGGTTGAAACCTCAGTCCCTTCAAAGGGATTAGCTTTTCAAATGTTCCGTCACGTTTCGAAAGGCAGATGAAATAGTCGATTTCGCGAGATGGCCTCTCATCTGGACTTTTCTTTCGTGGACTTCCAGACCCAAGACTTGCGACGACGCTGTCGCTCGCGTAAACGTCCCGAAAGACAACCTCCTCCAGATCGTCCGGTGACTTGCGCTGAATCCGGGTGACCTTCGCGTCCTCAGAAATCGCGTAGATGTCTCCGACGACGAAAGGCGAGGTCTGCGGTTTGGAGTCGTCATACATTTCAACGAAGATGGTTCCATCACTCGCTCCATGAACTGGATAACTCATGCTGTTCGTGTTCGGAACACCAATTATGTGCTTCCCGTCGACGCCAAGATTGACGTTCTCGACTGGTAACGTAAACACCTCCGCGTTGCCAGTCGAGTGGGTAAGTTTTGAGGTCTGTTGGCCTGAAGCACTGACGTAACAACAGAAGCTGGTGGCAACTATTAGCCCGGTTAGTTTCACTGCTTCTGCTCCTTCAAGAGCTCGCCGACATAAAGCTTGTCATGATTTAACAAATCGATGGGTGGGGAGTTGTGAGCCACCACTCCGGCGGGTGATGTATATATCACTGGACGCCCCATGCAATCTTTTGCCCTCAGGCGAATACCTCGGCTGAGAAGCAACTCCATGGTGGATTTCTCTTTGGCGGAAAAGTCAGCTTCACAACTTGCTCCAGTATTAACCCATGCGGTCACATAACTGCCACAGCAGAGTATGTTGTAGTGGTTCCAAATTACCTTAGTTCCATTTTCGGGTGCTTTTGCGTACTGCATGAAGCAGCCGCTACTTTGACAACTTCCGTATGTGCCTACGGACAGACCGTAGCACTGCCCAAAACTCGGCGCAGCAGTCAGGAACAGCAGAGCACCCAGCAAAACGCTGATTCGTTTCACCAGTAGCCTCCAACCAATTGGGAATTTGCTTGGATAAAGCCGTGAGACTTGAAATTGTGCAAACTGGGAGTAAGTTTCTGAGCCCACTTTCTTGCACGCATGACAGGGTGGCTCCGTTCTCGGAGTATGTCAAGGAAAAAATCCTATATTCCTTGGGTCTGACCCGGCCGAGCGATCCAGCCGAAAAAACCAGCATGAATTCTTTGCGAGGTGCAACCCCAATGTTTGAATCGATGAGGATCTGCAAACGACTCAATGCTTATGTGCTCAGGATGGATGACAACTCTTCTTGTGAGTTATGCGAGGAGTTTGTATTTGGTTTCGGCTAGGCGGTAGAGGCGGCGCCAGATTAGGCGGTTCATGCTGACTACCATTAGTGAGATGAGGATGGTGGCGGCGAGGAGGATGGGGAACTGGCCGGCGTCGGTGGCTATGTCGATTTGCTGGCCGAGGCCGAGGGTTTGCAGGGTCTGGTTGCCGATTTTGAAGTATTCGGCGAAGACGGAGGCGTTCCAGGCTCCGCCTGAGGCGGTGACCATGCCGGTGATGAGGTAGGGGAAGATTCCGGGGAGGATCAGGGTGGTCCAGCGCTGGTAGCGGGTGAATTTGTAGAGGGAGGCCGCTTCGCGGAGGTCGGAGGGGATGGACATGGCTCCGGCGATGACGTTGAAGAGGATGTACCACTGGGTGCCGAGGAGCATGAGGGCGATGCTGCCGATGCCGAGTCCGCCGCCCAGCTTGACGAGGCCGAGGAGCAGGACGGGGAAGAATGCTGTCGCGGGTACGGAGGCGAAGATCTGCGCGACGGGCTGAACGATGCGGGCAAGCCTGGGGTTGAAGCCGATGGCGACGCCGACGGGGATGGTCCAGAGGGCAGAGATGAGGAGCGAGACGTTGACGCGGAAGAAGCTGGCGACTGCGCCTTCAAGCAGCGTGACGATCTGGCTGCCGGTGAGCTGACTGAGGAGGATAACGGCTTTGCTGGCTCCCCAGGCGATGAGAGCGAAGATGAGCGCGCTGATCAGCCAGAAGACGACTGAAGATTTCTGGCGGGATTGATCGTCGTCGAGGGGGTGAATGACTCGGTTATCGCGGCTGCGGGAGAGGCGCCGGTAGAGGGGCTCTTCGATTCCGGACCAGAGGCGGGACGGGAGGGTGCTGAGCAGGTGGGAACGCTGGATGAGCTCGAGGATGGGCGAGGTGACACGGTCGGCGGACTCCACCTGCTCGAACTTGAACTTGTCGGACCAGGCAATCAAAGGCCGCCACACTAGCTGATCGGTGGCGACGACGATGAGGATGACGGTGGCGATGCCAGCGATGAGGGCGGGGAAGTCGCCGGAGTCGGAGGCGGTTTTGAGATAGCTCCCGAGGCCCGGGAGCTGGAAGTTGCGGTCGCCCATGGTGAACATCTCGCAAGCGATGAGGGCGAACCAGCCGCCGGCAACGGAGACGATGGAGTTCCAGACGAGGCCGATGGTGGCGTAGGGCATCTCAAGTTGCCAGAAGCGCTGCCAGGCGGAGTAGCGGTAGATGCGGGAGGCTTCGAGCATCTCCTTGGGAATGGATTTGAGGGATGAGTAGAAGCTGAAGGCGAGGTTCCAGACCTGTCCGGTGAAGATGAGGAGGACGACGCCGAGCTCGATGCCTAGCTGGTGGCCGGGAACGAGGGCGACCATGGCGAGGACTACAGGCGGGAGAAAGCTAAGGACGGGGATGGATTGAAGGATGTCGAGGGTGGCGACCATCCAGGCTTCAACGCGGGGGTTGTAGGCGGCGGTGTATCCATAGCTGATGGCGAAGGCGAGCGAGAGCAGGTAGGCGATGCCGATGCGGACAACTGAGTAGAAGGAATAAAGGGGCAGGGCGCTGAGGGAGTGAGAGATGGGAACGACGGGGACTGGAGTGCCAAAGACATAGTGGCCGGTGTGGACAAGTGCGAAGAAGGCGGCGAGCAGGCAGACGGCGAGGCCAAGGTCGATGACGACTGGCCAGGAGCGCACCATGACCAGCGATCGGGCAAAGGGCTGAAAGCGGGGCTGAAGGCGGGGTTGGAAGCGGACGTTGATCTGAGGCAGCTTCATTCGGCGTCCTCGGCGTCGGCGGTCTCGGCTTCTTCCTGTTCAGCTTCTGGCAAGATGAAGCGGCGGCGGGCGGCGTCGAAGTCGAAGAGCTCGGCGTAGCGGCCCCAGTTGACGGCAGTTTCGACCTGACGCTGAGATTCATCGGCACTGAACTGTTCGTCGAGTATGTCGAGGAAGAACTCCTGGGGGACGGTGTTGTCGGATTTGGTTTCAATGGCGCGGCGGATCTGGCGCAGGAGAAGGACGTTTTCGAGGGCGGCGTCGCGGAAGAGCTCCTTTTGCCGGAGGATCTCTGAATTGGCAAAATCGGCGCCATTGGGAGTAATGGAGGCGTCACCCTCCTCGACCTTGAGGAAGCCCAGAATCTGTGCGGCGTCGACGATGGGGAGAAGGTCGTCGACTTCGAAGGCGAGATCGTCGGCGAGGCGGTAGATGTCATCGCGTCCGCCTTTGTCGATCAATAACTCCAAAAGTCCGGCTACGCCGCCTGGCCTTGCGTGCGGCAGCATCTGGTAGTGCATCTGTCGCTGGTCGCGAACGGGTTTGCCGGTGAGCTGGTCGGGGGCTGCCGCGGCGATTTCGGGGCGGGTGAGGACTTTGTAGATGTAGTCGACGAGGTTGGTGAAGGGGTCGGACTTGCGGTCGCGCGGATGCTGGAGCTGCACCCTGAAGTCGGTGCGGATGTGGCCTGGGTTGCGGCCGAGTACGATGATGCGGTCGGCGAGGAGGACGGCTTCTTCGATGTTGTGGGTGACGATGAAGACGGCTTGGGTGGGCATGGTCTTGTTGGACCAAAGCTCGAGGAGTTCGCTTCTAAGATTCTCGGCCGTAAGGACATCGAGGGCGGGAAAAGGCTCATCCATGAACAGGACTTCGGGCTCGACGACGAGAGCGCGGGCGAAGCCAACCCGCTGGCGCATGCCTCCAGAGAGCTCTTTGGGGTAGGCGGCCTGGAAGCCTTCGAGGCCGACGGTGGTGAGCATGTTGAGGCTGCGCTCGCGGCGGGTTTCCGGGTCTACGCCGCGGGCTTTGAGGGGAGCTTCGACATTTTCGAGGACGGTGAGCCAGGGGAAGAGGGCGAAGCTCTGGAAGACGATGGAGACATTGATTTCGGCGTCGCCGATGGGTTTCTCGTGCCAGTAGACCTGTCCGGCGCTGGGCCGGGATAGACCGGAAAGCATGCGCAGCATGGTGGACTTGCCGGAACCGGAAGGGCCGAGGAGGGCGAGGATTTCGCCGGGGACGATGGAAAGGTCGGTAGGCGAGATGACCTGGATGCGGTTCTGGCTGGGCTGGGCGTAGTACTTCTCTATGCGCTCAGCCCGGATGATGGGCGTGGCGCCTGGGGTGGCGGTTTCGGCGCCGGAGGTGCTGGTGGCAATGGCGTCGGGCACAGGGACGTCTCCTATATGAAATGCGAATCGATCTTCAGATGAAAGTTAGAAGCGAGAACCTGTTAGTTTAGGACACCGAAGTCAAAGCTGCATGAAGCCGAAATGCATGAACCGGAGGGGCACGTGGTCCGCAGGAGACCTGAGCAGCCTGATGTTTGGACTGTTGAAACGCAGGAGCGGAAGACGGCGCAAAGACTTTCGGCCGATGTATGGCCACAGCGTATCATTCCTTTAGAGCGTTTTTCGATAGCTTGAGTTGCGGAGATACTGCGCCACCGATCTCACTGCCTGCGGTGTGGTTGAATGGTATTCAATTCTTCAGGTCATCGCATTTTTCACGAGATGCTGCCCAACCTGTGGCATGAAATGAACGTCTCATGGTTAAAAAGAACGCCAAATGGGCGGAATGAAAGTCTTGAAGACCGTACGGCGTTGAATGTGACGGTGGCTTGATTCAGCGGGCATCTTTCCGGACCCTCCCCGAGTATTTTCCGTAAGGAGATTATGGCCGAAACTGCGCAGAAATCACGAGTTCTGGTAGCTGATGACGAACGCGTCATTGCCGATACGCTGGCGATGATTCTCAACAACAGCGGGTTCCAGGCCCGTGTTGCCTATTCTGGCGAAAAGGCGCTGGAACTGGCGTCGGAGTACCGGCCTGACATGCTGATTTCGGATGTGATCATGGGCGGGATGAACGGGATCGACGCCGCGATCAAGATCAGGGAGATTCTGCCGCAGATCAAGATTCTGCTGTTTTCCGGGCAGGCGGCTACGGCTGATCTGCTGGAGAAGGCGCGGGCTCAGGGAAATGAGTTCGAGATCCTGGCGAAACCGATGCATCCGCAAGACCTGCTGGCGAAGCTGAGAAGCTGAAAACGCAAGTGTGATGTGTGGGCGCCGGACGGTCGCTTGCCGGTCTGTCCGCGCGTCGCAACCCATCATTCGCATCTGGCGCTCAAGCGTGGTGGCGGTGCCGGGAGTGGCGAGAGTGTCTGTGGCCGGCGTGCGGGGAGTAAGTCCACTTCCTGACCGGGCCTACGTCTACGTGGACAAACTGGCTTCTGGGATAGTAGCCAACTCCGCCCGCCTGGAGTGACAGCGCTGCGTCGCGCAGTACGGGAGCGGGTACGCCGGGAACGCGCAGGTCAACGGCTTTAGCAACGATGTGCTGGGAGTGCTCGGCTGCGTTGGTCGTTCCGCTGGCGCGCAACTCGTCGTTGGTTTCCTGGGAGCGATAGCCGGAGAGCACGTCGATGACAGCGTTGGGCTTGCCGATCCTGGCGAGCATGGTATGCAGCACGTCGAAGGTGCGGGGATCGTACTGGTTCACTTCTTCGTTGTGCGTGTCGCGCAGGAAATTGTTGAGCTGATCGAGGGCCTCGGGGATGTAGGTGTCGCCGATGCGGTACACCACATCGACCACGTCTCCCGTGTAAGGGTGGGCCATTTTAATTTCATATTTCTGGCCGTCATCGGGTACCGCTTCTGCGTCGTAGTCGGGCAGGAATCCGACTTCGGGTACGGCGACGTTGACAAAGGCATGGGCGAGAGCGTGCAGGCGGGAGTGCTTGTGAGCCACGGTCTTGCGGCTCTGAGCGGCTGGCGCAGTAGCGCAAGCGAGAGTCAAAAGGGCGATGGCTGCGGATCGGCCAGAAAGAACGAGGCGACAAAGGGAAGTCAGACGGCGCAGAAACAAAACGTAAGAACTCCATATGTAGAATGCGCGAAGCCGTGGTTCGCGAAATTGGGCAATCACAGCATTGTCGGGGCTGCGATGCCGGAAAGCGAATGAGAGTTGCCAGTTGTCATTTGCTTTGTTGAGTGTAAACCACGATGCCGGGGAGTTTGGATAGAGATTTGTTGCAAATGGGGCCCAAATTTCGTCTTTTTCCCGGGGTCGGGGGCTAGAGCTCGTGGCGGCCTTCGAGGGCTCGGGCCATGGTTACTTCGTCGGCGTATTCGATGTCACTGCCGGCGGGGACGCCGGTGGCTATGCGGGTGATGCGGATCGCGTGGCCGGAGCGGGTGAGGGAATGCAGGGCGGTGGCGATCCAATTGGCGGTTGCTTCGCCTTCGAGGGTGGGGCTGGTGGCGAGGATGACTTCGTCGATGCCGCCTTGTTCTACGCGGGAGATCAGGTTGGCGGTGCGGAGCTGGTCGGGGCCTACTCCATGGAGTGGCGAGAGCGTGCCGTGGAGGACGTGGTAGACGCCGTTGTAATTGCGGGTGCGCTCGACGGCGGCTATGCTGGTGGCTTCTTCAACGACGCAGACGAGGCGCTGGTTGCGCGTGGGGCTGGCGCAATAGACGCAGGGGTCGATGTCGGTGACGTTGTTGCAGATGGAGCAGAGGCGCAGGCTGGCCTTGAGCTCTCGGACGGCGGACGCCAGTGCTTCGGCATCCTCATCGCTTGAACGAAGCAGATGGAAGGCGAATCTTTGCGCGCTCTTTGTTCCGACCCCGGGCAGTTTTTTAAGCTCTTCAATCAGGCGAGCCATGGGCTCTGCAAAGCGAGACATGGCTCTAGGGTATAGGAATAAAAACGGAGCCGACAGAGAAGTTCGAGGTGCGACGGTTGCCGGCGAGCGAAACCTCACAGCGACAAGTCTAAGCTCGATACTTCCAGGCTCGATATTTCTAGGCTCGATATTCGCGTGAGGTCACGATTCCCGGTTGCGGCACAGGATATCGGCCATTGGCATCGGCAACCAGTGGCGCTGGGGAATCCATGGTGAACTTGTCTGTGTTCGGCGACATTTCGAAGTCGCAGTTGAGCATCTGGTCAAACGTCACTTCCCGGCCGGTGTGGGCGGCCATGCGGCCCATGCTCGAAACCAGGCTGGCTTCCACCCCACGCTTCACCTCGTTGTAGGGCTTGTCGTCTCGAACGGCATCGATCAAATCATTCCATTCGTTTTGATACGGGTCCTGCTCATCCGGCTTTACCTTGGATTCCCACAACATCTTGGAAACCAGGTCCTGGCTTGCATACAGGCTTGACGGCTGTCCGCAATCGCCTTCCTTCGAGGCGACTGCAGACCCTTTGGTCCCGTGCAGGGCGCTGGTATAGATCACCTCGCATCCGGGCATAGTGCGCCCGTCGAAAAAGAACCTGGTGCCGTCGGCGTATGTGTATTCCACGGAGTATGTGTCGAAATTCTGATCTACATACATGATTCCTTCAGGACTGGTGCGATACTCCCGGCCGCCCAGCGCCTGAGCCTTCACAGGCCACTCGTTCTTCATCCACCCCAACTGATCGATCAAGTGGATATAGAAGTCGTTGAAGCAGCCGCCGCTAGCCCAGATGAAACTGTGGAAGCGCTGGATCTGGTAAAGGAGGTCGGTGATACCGGCTGGTTTCGGAAGCGAGTTGAAATATCCGCCTATCCCGTGCATGCGGTAACCCCGCTGCATGATGATTTCACCAATCTCGCCATCGTGGACGCGATTGGCCAGTTCCTGCATCGCCCGGTTGTGGCGCGACATCAACCCCACACCGACCTTCAGGTTCTTGGCCTGGGCCTCCTGCCCCAGCTTGAACATGCGTTTGCTGGTGGGTCCGTCAGCCGTAAGCGGCTTCTCCATGAAAACATTCAGACCCTTCTGGATCGCGTAAGTGAAATGTACCCAGCGAAACGCCGGCGGTGTAGCGAAAATGGCGATGTCGCCCGGCTTCAAACAATCCATCGCTTTCTGATAAGCGTCGAAGCCGATGAACTGGCGTTCCTGCGGCACATCTACCTGACTGGGAAACTTTGTCTGCAACTGGGTCAGGTCTTTCTGGAGGCGATCCGGGAAGATGTCGGCCATGGCCACCAGCTTGACAGGGCCGCGCTTCACGGAGAGCGCGTTGGCTGCTGCGCCGCCGCCGCGTCCACCGCAGCCGATCAGTGCAACTTGGATCAGGTCGCTGCCCGCAGCGTAGGCACCGGGAAGGGTTACGTTGGCCAAAGCCGAAACCGCAGCTAGTTTGCCAGTGGTTTTAATGAATTCACGGCGGGACGCCTGGGCTTCAATGGACAATGTCATAGCGGTCGTATCCCCTTATAGGTATGGTTAGCATTTCGAGGGCACAAAAAGCATCGAAGACGCGGTGCGCCATTCTAGCGCGAGTTCCCTGGAAGCTGTCTCATATATGCTTTCGCGACTTCGACGGAAGATCTGAGACCCGCTTCGATTGCGGGTCTCACACGAGGCATCTCCAACATCCACAGGTTTATGAGATGGCTTCCGGTCGTCAAGAATAATCTCATGCCCCAGGAATGGCGGTCGAGAGACTGAACAGGTCTCGCCAGGGGAGTGAATCCGAAGATGAGTTTATGGCTCGGGTTGGGTGGTCGCCCAACCGGAAGTTATAAGGAGCAAACGCTTCGGTGCCATCTTTCAGGATCGGTACTGGTTTCGGGATTGGTACCGGAAAAGCGCTTCACTTGATGAGCAGCGTGAGTACGAAGGACCTGACAGCGTTCGTAGCCGGTGTGCGCGTTCTTTGTCAAAAGGGAGATCAGCCCATGCCGGGGAGATTCATGCCGCCTAGCATGCCTTTTAGCTGGCCCTGCAGGGCTTCTTCGGCTTTGCGGCCAGCGTCGTTTACGGCGGCTACGATGAGGTCTTCCAGCATTTCAACGTCGGCGGTGCTGCCGGTGAGGCTGGTGACAGCGGAGGGGTCGATGTGGAGTTTCAGGAGCTGCTTTTTGCCGTTCATGGTGACGGTGACGGCGCCGCCGCCGCTGGAGCCCTCGATGACGGTCTGTGCGAGCTTGCGCTGCACCTCTTCCTGCATCTGGCTGGCCTGGGAAAGCATCTCCTGCAATTTGAGCGGGTTGAACATGACAAGCTCCGAGACACGTGAGGGGCTTTTGCCCCTCTTCTGATCCTAATCCTTGCGGAGGTCGATGACGCTGACGATTTCCGCGTTGAAGACCGACATCGCTTCAAGGACGAGGGGGTTATTGCGTGCCTCCTGTTCGATGCTGCCGAGGGACGCGCGGACTCTTGCTGCGCCGGGCGTGGCCAGGCCTTCGCCGGGGAGGATCATGAAGCGGGTGGGCGCACCGGACTCTGCGAGCCCCTGACGGATAAGCTTTTCGGCTGCGGCGTTGAAGGTGAGCTTGATCATCTTCGCTTTGCAGTCGACTTCCATGCGGACTACGCCACCCTCGATGGTCCATTTGCCGCCTTCGAGGAGGGTCGCGGCGGTGCCGTGGCCGCCGGAGGCGAGGGCCTGGGCGACGGCGGTGATGATGGTGTCGAGGTTGTATACAGAGCTTGGAGGCTGGGCGGTTGAGGGTGGAAATTTCTCCGGGGCTAAAGCCCCTTCGTTTAAGGGGGCTTGATTCAGGGAGCTGAAGCCCCCTGCTTCCTCCGCGATTTCGGCTGACGGCGAAATTTCGATAGAGGCGGTTTGGGAAAGACTGGTGGGAGCTGTCGAGGCCTCGACGGGCTTTGACGAAGTCTTGATTGGTTCGGATGTAGATATGGTTGAAGCGGAGAGAACAGGCTCGATCGGGGGCTGCTCGGGAATTTCGAGAGCCAGTGCGCCTGCCGTAGTGGCGCCGGAGACTGACTCGGGCGCGTGGCGGGGTAGATCGGGGACCGGGATCGGGCCGAGCGTGGGCGCGGTGGCTGATGAAAGATCGGAGCGTTGCGACGTGCTGCCGAAGGGCGAGATAGACGGTGATGATGGTGTCGAAGGGCGCGGCTGCGCCAGAGTTGCTGGGCGGATCGGCGAGGGCGCAGTCGATGTTCGAGCGGGGGATGACGCAGGACTGGTTGGGGCAGCCGATCGGCGGGTAGCGGAAGAGGCCATGCCGCTGAGGATTTCTTCGACGGGGAGCAGCTTCTGGGCCTGGATGAGCTTGAGTAGACCTAGCTCGAGGTGGAAACGCTGTTCCTGGCGGAAGTTGAGGTCGTCGAAGGTGCGGAGGGCGATCTGGAGATTGCGGGTCAGGTCGTCTTCAGTGAAGAGCTGGGCGGTGCGCGCGGCGCGGGCGCGCTCGTCCTGAGCGATGGCCAGGAGCTGGGTGTTTTCGCCGCCGAGCTTGGCCATGAGGCAGTTGCGCAGGTAGCGGACGAGCTGGCGGGCGAGCGCGGAGGGGCTGTTGCCGGCGCTGAGCAGCTTGTCGAGGTCTTCCATCAGCTTTGCGGTGTCCTGTGCGCTGACGGACTCCATGAGGCGTTCGAAGACGGTGTTGGGGACGGACCCCATGAGCTCGCGGATCTGCTCGCCCTGTAGCAATGGACGGCCGTTTTCAAGCGGGGCCGAGGCGATGGCCTGGTCCATGATGGAGAGCGCGTCGCGCATGGAGCCGTCGCCGGCTTCGGCGAGTAGCGCGAGGGCCGTTTCATCGGTGGCGACGTGTTCGTGTTCAGAGATGGCTCGGAGCTGGGCGAGGATGTCGTCGAACTTGACGGCGTGAAAGCTGAAGTGCTGGCAGCGCGAGCGGATGGTCTGAGGAATGTTTTCCGGCTCGGTGGTGGCCATCATGAAGATGACCCAGTCGGGTGGTTCTTCGAGGGTCTTGAGGATGGCGTTGAAGGCTGCGTCGGTGATCTGGTGGGCTTCGTCGAGGAGGAAGATCTTGTAGCGGTCGCGGGCGGGGCGGACCTCTGCCTGCTGGATGATGGAGCGGACGTCGTCGATGCCGCGGTTGGAGGCGGCGTCGATTTCGATGAAGTCGAAGGAGTGGGAGATGGTTTCGTCGCCGCTGGCGTTACCGCCGGAGGAGATCTCGCGGCAGGGAAGGCATTGCAGGCACGGCTCGACGGTTGGGCGCTCGGGCGAACCTACAGTGGTGCGGCAGTTGAGGGCCATGGCCAGGATGCGGGCGATGGTGGTTTTGCCGATACCTCGGTGGCCGGAAAAGATGTAGCCGTGGGCGATGCGTCCCTGGGTGAGGGCATTGGTAAGAGTGCGGGTGACGTGGTCCTGGCCGGCTACGTCCAAAAAACGCTGCGGACGGTATTTGCGCGCCAGTACCTGATAGCCCATGTGCTTGGTTTCTCCCAGATGGATTGTAATAGTTCGCGGGAGACGCGATTGCGAATCGCAGGTGGAAAACGAGGTCTAACGGTACAGGCACGTGCGGCCTTTTGCGTGCATGAATCAGCTCATCCGCGATGTACGAGGCAGAGGTGTGCGTCTATCTGGCAGGGCAGTCTTTGCGGCCGGTGTCGGCTACGCTGGCGATGAGCCATTTGCCATCGATGCGGACGAGGTTGAAGAGATCGGTGCCGCAGTGGTCGACTTTGCCGTCGGTGAGAAATTCAAACGGCGCCCAGACGACGGCGAGGTCGTTGTCGATGCGGACGAGGGGGTCGTGAATGCGCTCTTCGATCGGGGCTTGTTTGGCGTCGCCAGCAGGCTTGCTGAGGCGGTCGGCAAAAGCCTCGATGGTCATCTGGTGAGGCTTGCCGTCGCGCATGAGGATCATGTTGGCGGCGGGGATGGCGGAGGCTTTGATGGCTGCTCCGTCACGGCTGGACATGCCGTTGAAGAGCTCGTGGACAGGGGCGAGGACTGCGTCTTCCTCTGGCGTTGCCGCGAGCGCGCGGGAATGAGGCAGAACGGATGCGACCAGGGCTGTGGCGAGAGCAGAGAGGAAGATCGTGCGTGCTGGGGTCATGGCAGAGGATTGTAAACGGTATTGGGGTGCGGGTTGTGGTTGGATTGGGCGCTTCAAGTCAGGCGGAAGTGCGTGATTTGACGGCTTTGCGTTTGCCGCGTTTCTTTGCGGCTTTGAGGGTTTCGGCTTTGCGGCGGCGGATTTCGGAGGTGGAGTACATGGAGCCGCGGCAGATGGAAGCTCCGCAATAGCAGGTACAGGGATCGTCGCTGCCGTCATAGAGGCAATAGTCGTAGGTGATCTCGGTTTCGGCCGGGATGTCGCGGAGGGCCATGATCCAGACGCGGCCATCGTCGTCTTCGCGGGTTTCGCAGTTGCCTTCACAGCTGTGATTGATGAACATGGCGGTGCAGAAGCCGTCGATGACGATGTCGCCGTCGCCCAGTCCAAAGAGATAGGTGACGGGGTAGTTTACGTAAAGCTCGTCGGCTTCTTCTTTTTTAATGCGGCGCCCGGTGTATTCGGCAACACGCTCGCCTTTACGAACAGGCGTAGTGGTGTAACAACCGGCGGCATGGATGGCTGACGAACGAACGATCAATCCCATATTCTGTGAATGAGGCGGTATCCGGGGGGTGATTTTCAAGGACAACGGAGATGCGTTCTGCGATGCCTCAAGATCGCATCCTAACATTGAAGACAGCGTGACGAAAGCGTTGCGCGAAAAGCCCGGGAATTGAGTGGTATGAAGCGGCAGAAAGAGATCATCCTGAATACGGCGAAACGAGCCCCTGCGGCGCAAGGGGTTCTTATTGCATTGGCGGCGCTGTGGCTTTCGGCCGGGGCGGCGGCGCTGGCTCAGAGCGGGACTGCGACTGGCCAGAGCGGGGCTGGGCAAAGCGGAAGTGGTCAGACTACGAGCGGGCAGAGCGCGAAGCCTGCCAGCTCGAGCGACAATCCTTTTCCGGGGGATGCTCCGCAGGCACCGGCTCCGCAGCCGTCCACGGCGGGACAGCCCGCTTCGGGGCAGCAGACGGATGGTTCCAAGGCCGGGGCTACGCCGAAGAAGACCAGCGAGAATCCATTTCCCGGCGAGGACACGGATGCGCCGATCATCCCTACGGAACAGGGGACGGCGGCTCGGCCGGATGCTGGGAGTGGCGCGAATTCAGGTACACCGGGCCGCCGCGATCCAGACGGCGATCCGGTGCGTTCGCCGGATCGACCGGGGCAGTCTTCCGATGCAGGGACAGATGATGGGTTCAGCTCGAGTTTGTCGGGGGTCAACGCTGCGCCGGCGCCGGATACAGCTCAGGCTCCGCCCCCTGTGCCGGTGGAGGACGTGCACGAAGATGTGAACGTAGGCCAGTTTTACCTTGACCGGAAGAACTGGCGGGCTGCCCAGGCGCGGTTTGCGGCGGCGTTTACCGCAGATAAAGAAAATCAGGATGCCGTTTGGGGGCTGGCCGAAGCCGAGCGGCACTTAGGAATGCTCAAGGAAGCGGACCAGCACTACAAGCTATTTCTGACTTACGATCCGACCGGGCCGCACGGGAAGGCCGCACGAAAGGCAATGGAAGAGGTCGAAGCGGAGCTGAATTTAGCAGGTCATGCGCAAAAATAGCCGTAACTAGAAGAAATTAATTCTATATACTCTCGGTCATAGCTTTTCACAGCACGTTTCTTCACCGTTCCTTCCTGCATCACTGCGACTTAGCCTTGGCTACCCAAAAAGAAGGGACGAGTCTCGCGGCTATTCATGCACCCAGTTCTGAAGTCTGCCCTGGAACCTCTGGCTGAGCAAATCTCGATTGTGAGTAAGGATGAGGCGCAAATTCTCCCATTGCCCGGCGCGGGCCGATGGTGTGCTCAGCAGATCATGGAGCATCTGATCCTCACCTATCAGCAAACCTCTGCCACGGTAAGCCGTCATTTGAAGTCGGGAAAGACGTCGAAGCCCGGGCGCGGCCTGCTGGAATCTTTTGTGCGGATGCAGACAATCGCGTTGGGGCACATGCCGGAGGGAATTCGGACGATACGTGCCTTTCGCCCGGAGAGCTACACCGTCGAGGACGGACCGGCGATTGCGAGCCGTTTTCTAAGTGTTGCTGAAGAGATGGACCACTACCTGGTGCAGGCGCGGAAGAAATTCGGCATTCAGGTATGCGGGGAGCATCCGTTTTTCGGGGTGCTGCGTGTGGACGAATGGCGGCGATATCATGCAGTGCACGCGAAGCATCATGAAAAACAATTGAGAGCTACGATCCGATATGCGAAGGCGCAAACGGCTTCGGCGGCGCAGGAAGCAAAAGCGCCGTCTTGAGACAGGCCGCGACATGGCTTCAGATGAGAAGCATCCAGTTTCCTATCAGCCAATGCGGTGAAAATATTTCAAGCAAAGCGCAGGCGCACAGGACCGTGCCGAAAGGGAGCGGCAGTGTGGCCCAGCCGCTTGATTTTCCGCGGACGGCCCGGACCAGCAGCCATACCAGCGCGGCTGCGCATCCCGCGAAGACGGCGAGGATGAAGGTCTCGATGGCGCCCTGCAAGCCGAGCCACGCGCCGAGCAGAGCCATGAGCTTGGCGTCGCCGAGGCCCATTCCTTCCTGACGGCGGACGATCCAGTAAAGAAGCCGGATGAGCAGGACGATGGCTGTGCCGGCGAGTATGGCGAGGAGAGAAGTCCAGGTGAGGTGAAGGATGGCCGGGAGTTCGCGGAATTGTTCGTGGGGCCAATAGCGGATGAGGGTATATAGAAAGCCGAGTGCCGTGCCGGGGAGGGTGAGGATGTCGGGCAGCCAGAGGTATTCGAAGTCGAGGGCGGCAAGGGCGACGAGGAGCCAACACAGGATGGGAAAGCCGAGCGCAGGAACAAGAACTGCGGTTGAGCTGGCGGTGTCCGCAGAAGGCGCGAAGAGCGGAGACGAGAGTCTCCACCAGCAGGCTGCCCAGAGGATGCCGACTGTGAGCTCAATGGCGGGGTAGCGGAGACCGATGGAGGTGTGGCACTGGCGGCAGCGTCCGCGAAGGATAAGCCAGCTCAAGACGGGGATGTTTTCCCACCAGGCGAGGGTGTGATCGCAGTGACGGCAGTGAGAGCGCGGGGTTACGAGACTTTCTTCCTCAGGAAAGCGGATGAGGAGGACGTTCAGGAAGCTGCCGAAGGCGAGTCCGAGCAGGAACGCGAATAGCGCGGTGACGACCCGGATTGCTTCGGCGCTGATGATCGCTTGTTCCCCTGGAGAATGAATTGTCTGGTCAGAACCAGAGCGTACCGGAGTGGGATGCTACTTCATTCTGCCGCCATTGGCAGGTTACAGTATGAGTATGGAGCCTGGAACGACTCCCACTTTGCCGGGGGATGCTGCGGCGCTGTCTGAAGTGGTGATAGAGGCAGACGCGCACCGGAGAGCGGCTGCTGCTTTTGCGGATTCCGTGGCCATTATGGCTCGTTTGCGAAGGTCGGGCGGCTGCCCGTGGGACCGCGAACAGAGCTTCGATTCGATTCGCAAATACACATTGGAAGAGACGTACGAGGTGCTGGATGCGATCGAGCGCCGCGACTGGCCGCATTTGACCGAGGAGCTGGGCGATCTGCTGCTGCAGGTGCTGTTTTATGCGCAGATGGCGAGCGAGATGGCTCCGGAGGATGGGCGCTTTGAGATTACGGATGTTTTGGAGACGCTGAATCGGAAGCTGATCCGGCGGCATCCACATGTATTCGGAGAGGCGGCGTCGGCTGCTGCCGGGAACGCCGTGAGCGTGGACGCGAATGTCGAAGGCTCGGCGGCGCGCGTGCTGGCGAACTGGGAGCAGATTAAGCAAGCGGAAAAGAAGAAGCAGGAAGCAGGCGAATCACTGCTGGATCAGGTGCAGCGTTCGCAGCCTGCATTGGCTGAGGCGGCGAAGCTGGGGTCGAAGGCGGCGAAGGTGGGGTTTGACTGGAGCCACTGGCGCGATCTGCTGGCGAAGCTGGAGGAAGAAACGGCAGAGCTGGTGCAGGCGGCGGATGATTCGGAGAACGCAACGGCGCGGCAGGAAGAGATCGAGAGTGAGCTTGGGGATCTGTTGTTTACGGTAGTGAACCTGGGGCGGCATCTGGGTGGGGATGCAGAGATGGCGCTGCGGGGAACGAATGCGCGCTTCCGGCAGCGGTTTCGGCAGATGGAAGAGAGTACGGATCGGCCGCTGGGTGAATTGAAGCCGGAAGAGCTGGAAGCTCTATGGGTGGCGGCCAAAAATACCCTGAAAAAGGTGGATCGGACAGCGGTGAGTGGAGCAGGGGCATGATTGTTATTCGCGAGTGCAAAGGCTTCGATGAGTTGCAGGCCTGCGTGGATCTGCAGATTGAAGTGTGGGGCTACAGCGATGGCGATGTGATTCCGCGACGCGTGTTTCTGGTGGCCAGGAAGATTGGCGGGCAGGTGATTGGCGCGTTTGACGTGAAGCATGCGGACGACCCGGGAGACGCAAGTTCGATGATCGGGTTTGCGTTTGGCCTGCCTGGAGTGAAGACCGGAGCGGAATCGAGGACCGGAGCGCCGGAGTCGTATCTGCACTCGCACATGCTGGCGGTGCGCGAGGGATATCGCAACCAGAGCATCGGGGCGCGGCTCAAGCTGGCGCAACGCGAAGACGCGATTGCGCGGGGATTTGAGCGGATGGAGTGGACCTTCGATCCGGTAGAGATCAAGAACGCTTTCCTCAATATCCACAAGCTGGGTGCGATTGTTCGGCGCTATGAGGAGAACTTTTATGGTGTATCCTCTTCTCGTCTTCAAGGCGGGCTGCAGACGGACCGGTTGGTGGCCGAGTGGTGGCTTCTGTCTCCGAGGGTGACAGAAGCTATTGAAGGGACCGGAAAGGGTCAGGAAGGCTTTGTTTCCAAAGACTTGCTGCAGATGTCGTCGACGGAAATCAAGGTGCCGGCGGCGATCTACAACTGGAAAGCCGACGACGAGCAGCGGCATCTGGCGCAAAGGCTTCAGGCTGAGAACCGGCTTCAATTTCAGAAGGCGTTTGCAGCGGGACTGGCAGTGATTGGATTTTCCCGGGATGCCAAGGGCAACGGAACCTATCACCTGGGCCAATGGAAGGAACCAGGCATGCGTCCGGAAGTTCAGCCGGCGATCACGGAACATCATGGAGTCGAAGCAGATTTATCGCGCGTGTGAGCGGGAATCCGGGAGGGTTTCTCTCGCTGCGAACAGCATAGGCTTCGGGACGGCAGCGATCCGAGGCCATGCAACATCAGCAGATCAGGACTGAGCCAACATGAAGATTGATGCCATTTACCTACGAGAACTTCATCTTCCACTCGTGCGCCCTTTTCAAACCAGTTTCGGCACCACGCGCGATCGCCGGGTGGTGCTGGCGGAAATCCACTCAGAAGGCCTGATCGGCTGGGGCGAGTGCACGGCGGGTGAGCATCCGCATTTTTCGGAAGAGTCCGTAGACACCTGCTGGCAGGTGATTGTGGACGAGCTGGGACCGACGCTGGCCGCGGCCGCTCCGGAAAACGGCGGCGAGTGCCCGCGGCTTATGTCGCTGGTGCGCGGCAACCGCATGGCCAAGGCGACGCTGGAAAATGCGATCTGGGATCTGGAAGCGCAGAGGAAGGGGATCTCTCTGAGCCAGTTGCTCGGCGGAACGCGGGAGACGATTCCATGCGGTGTTTCGATCGGTATTCAGTCTTCGATTCCGGAGCTGCTGGACTTGATCGACCGCGAAGTTTCGGCGGGATATCAGCGGATTAAGCTGAAGTGCAAGCCGGGCTGGGATGTGGATGTGCTGGAGCGGGTGCGGCGAAGTTTCCCGGACATTACGCTGAGCGTGGATGCGAACTCGGCGTACCGGCTGAAGGACGCGGATCATCTGGCGAACTTTGATGCAGTTTGATCTGCTGATGATCGAGCAACCGCTGTGGTATGACGACTTCTATTACCACTCGATGCTGCAGAAGCAGTTGAACACGGCGATCTGTCTGGATGAATCGATTCGCAACCGGCGCGATGCGCTGGCGGCGATTGAGATGGAGTCGTGCCGGATCATCAACATCAAGCTAGGGCGCGTGGGCGGATTCTCCGAAGCGATTGCGGTGCACAATGCGGCGTATGAGCGGGGGATTCCGGTGTGGTGCGGCGGGATGCTGGAGTCGGGCATCGGGCGCTCGCACAACATCGCGCTTTCGACGCTTGAGAACTATCTCGCTGCCGGGGGATGTTTCGGCATCGAAGCGGTACTGGGCCGAGGACATCATTGAGCCGGAAGTAACGGTGTCGCCGAAGGGCGAGATCGTGATTCCGGATACGCCGGGCCGCGGATACGAGGTCAGGACCGATCTTGTGGAGCGGCTGACGGTGCGGAAGCACGAGATTCGCACTGCGGTGATGGTGGCCTAGCGGGCCGGTTGAATCGGTATATCGAATGTCGGTCTGCGCGTCCTCAAGGGCGCGCAGATGTTTTTTGCAGAGAAGAAGCGGCATGCAGCCGAAGACGCCGAAGCTGCAATCGATGAGACGCCAGGAGAGCGGTATTCCCCGGATAGGTCCGGCGATGAGCGCGAGCGGAATGACGCCGGCGCAGGCGATGAGTCCGAAATCGAAGAGCCAGCGATTGCGGACAGGATCGCGGTACGGGCCGATGAATGCGATGGCGAGGACTAGGGCCTGTTCACACTACTGGGATGGCTGTCGTTGCGAGCGCAAATTGGGCCAGGCGAAGCCGAGTCCGAAGGCTGTGGCGGATCCGCCGTCGAGGATGATAATGAAGTATGGCCCAATTTGCGCCGCGACCCTTCGGGCCGGGGCCAATTTTCCCGATTTCGTTGTCGCTCGTCGCTAACAGACACCCGGTATGTGTCACTCCTCGCTCCTAGAACTCGTAAAAATTGGCCCCCGGCGACACCACCCCGAGTAGTGTGAACAGACCCTGATGCGCGAAGGCCAGCCAGTCGGTGCCGTAGGCGAGGAATGGATACTGGCGGTTAGTGGAAGAGAGGGCGGTGTAGACGCGGTCGAGCCATGGAATCCATGGGAGAGGATGAGTGGATTGCGCGATGGGCTTAAAGGCGTTCGATTGCAACAGGCGGAGAAGCCAGCGGAGTTCGGTTTCGAGCGGGAAGGCGGTAACGCCGCTGAGGACGAGTCCAGCGATGAAGATGGCTAGCCAGAAGCGGATGGCGCGGAGATAGTTGTTGTCCGGCATGCAGAGGCTTCCGTCTAGGGTACAAGCGCCGTCAGCGGTTGTTCGATTGGGTTAGTGTCGTTGTTTGGCAGGCCACCGAAGCGGCGTTCGCGGCGGCGGAAGTCCGCCACTGCCGGGCGAGCTCCGCGGCGTCAAAGTCCGGCCACATGCGGGTGGTGAAGATAGAGCTCCGCGTACGCGCATTCCCAGAGGAGAAAGTCGCTGAGGCGCTGGTCGCCGCCGGTCCGGATCAGCAGGTCGACCTCGGGGGCCGGCTCGCCGTGGTCGATAGCGGCGAGCAACCGGCCGACTCGTCGCGCGTCGGGGTCGGTCGGCGGTCCAGGCGGCGGCCGCTCGGGGATAGCCTCGCGCGCGGAGTAGTCGATCGCGACGCGGAGCCGAAGGCCTCGCCCGCCGCCGTGGCCTGCTCGGCGCTGCCACCGCGCGCTGCAGACCACGGGCAGCCGGTCCCGCCGCCCAATGATCGAGAGGCGCGCGCTCATGGTCGCGGAACACCGATCGACTTCCGCCGCAAGCCGCCGCGCATGAGCCAGAAGAGCGCCCGACCTCCGCACGCGGGCGCCCCCAGTTGTCCGAGGAGAACGCGTACAGGGTCAGCGTCGCGAGACCGAGGTCCGAGCGGCGCTCGACGACGCTGCGAGTCGCCGCGCCCGGCGCGGTGCCCGGCCGATACGGGGCCGTCCGCGCGCGCGGCCCAGCGGCCGTTGCCGTCCATGATGATCGCGACGTGGAGGTTGCGGCTGCCTTGCTGCACAAAGGTTATGGGTGTGATTTTGGATGGGGTGGTCATGGGTTCCTCGTGCTCGAAAGAGAGTGGAGAATGCGGCTCTAAACGACTCCCGAAGGAGTGTAAGGAACAGAGGCTTGGGGAGAAGTGTTCGACGGAAGCGAGCTGTACCAGTCGATTCGTCTGGTGAAATACATGACTGCCGCAATGGCGAGGAAGCTGGCGATAGCGCCTACGAGCAGTGCGTTGTCTTCAAGGCGAAGCAATGTGTAGATCAGGCTGTAAAGCGGAGCGAGGATCGCAAATGCTCGGAAGCCCTGCGTGCGTGAAGCAAAGATCCAAGCGGTATTGAGGGAAAGCAGGACGACAGTGGAGACGCCCGCGATCAGGAAAGCGTAGTCGAAGCCAATACGCTCGGCGAACGAGAGTAAGAGCAGGTAGAAGATAATCTGCGCGACGCCAACAAGAATGTATTGGGCCGGATGAACGCGCTTCCGAGAGGTGACTTCAAAGAGGAAGTAAGTGAGGAACAACAGACCGAGAAACAGCGGCATGTATTTAAGGGAACGGTTGACGGACTGGTATGGATCGGCCAACTCAACGAAGGAAACTCCGAGAGCGGTTTGTTCAAGGCCGACCGTGGAGATATCGGTGCTCTCTGCGCGGACGCCGCGAGCGATATAAGGTATTGTCCATTGAGCAGAGAAGCTATTCGTTGAGGTATTCCGATTCTCCGGAAGAAAGCCACCATCAAAGCCGGGATTTGGCCAGTCACCCTGCATCGAAACATGCGTCGTCTTGCCGTAAGCGAGGATGGCAACACGCTGTGCTCCGGAGAAACGCATATTCGCTGAGAGGGCAAATTGGGCACCTTGCCTGACTAGTCCAGTAGCAGTAGCACCGAAGAGTGTGAGCTTGAGAGATTGGCTTGCGTCTTTTCCAAAGACGAGGTCTGAGACTGTCTGAGCTGGTGTTAAGGTGACAGTTTTCCCGCCCGCATCGAGGGTTGCATCGGCAAGAGCTCCGCGAGGATCGGAAACACCAATGAGAATTTCAGCGTGATCCCAATCAAGTTGCGCGCCTTCAGGGGCGGACGACGGTGTATGCGAGAGATCGAAGGTGGCCCCCATATTCAGGCTTGCCTGAAAAATAGGAACACGGAAGAGCGAACGCCGTCGCTCCTGAGTAGCCGTTGCTATGGTGGCGTTTGCTTCCGCAGGAAAGATGAAATAGACACCCCGGGCAGGGGAGTCTGTCTTTGATCGGGGAGGAACCGTGTAAGGAATCGCCAAGGTAGGCCCAAGAAAAGTTTGCTTTCCTCCTACATGGCTGCTGATTTCCCGCACTACCTCTTCTGCATTTCTCGTTCTGTCGTTGACGATTCCTTCGACGAAAAAGGCTGGGATGGTCATGGCAAGAGCCAGGGCGCAAACGATGACAAGCTTCACTCCCATGGAACGCGAGCCGAATTTGATATGCACGCCTGGGTTTGCGATGGAAACTTCACTCATTCTGCAGTCCTTTCAGATAACTTTGCATTGCAAAGTAGATGGGCAAAAAAATTTAGGCTCGTGAGGGTGCGAGCCCGCGAGGCAGAGCGGGGGAGGGAGCTTCGTCTTTGCTGACTTTGGCGGCGTCTTGGACTACCTGTTCGAGGGTGGAGAGGTATTCAAGGAAGCGGGCGCCCCAGGGCCGTCATGCGGCAGAGGGTTTGCGGGCGGTTGTTGAAGCTCTTCGTGGCCTTTGACGATCTCGACCATTTCTTCGCTGTTCGAGGACGCGGAGATGGCGGCTGAGGTTGCCGTCGGTGAGGGACAGAGCTGCTTGAGGTCGTTGAAGGTGACGCCTTTGGCATGCGTGATGAGAGAGGTGAGAACGCTGAGTCGGGCGCGCTCGTGAATCACGCGATCCAGGCCCTCATAGGCGAAGCGGCCTTCGGAGTCAGCTTGATTTTCACTGACGTCGGGCTTAGGCTTCATCGGCGTTCTCCTTTGCGTTAACGAAGAGGATGGCGGCGACGAGAAACTGTCCGACGCCGAAGGGAATGCCCATTGCCCATGGCGAGAGCGCGCGGGTATCGGCGAGGGAGAGACAGTAAAGGCCGGTGACGAGATACCAGGCTCCGCAGGCCATGGTGAGCCTGGGCAGGAAGCGGCAGGAAGAGAAGATGCCGAGGCTGAAGATGACTTGCCAGAGGCCGGGGAGCATCCAGAGTGCTGAAGGGGCAAAGCGGCAGATGACGAAGGTGAGCAGGCCTCCTGCGCCGACTGCGGGCAGGAATTGCTCAACGGCCATGCGGATCATCTCGTCGGCCATGCCGGAGTGGACACGGTGGCTGCGTGTGTACATCTGCGCTCCGATGAGCGATGCGGAAAGAGCGGCGGTGGCGATCCAGATGAGGCACTGCGGTGAGGCGCGGCTCGACATTGGAGGGGCTGCCCATGAACAGCAGGCCATCGAGCGTATCAAACAGCTCATCGAGGCAGAGTTCCCGGCCGATGGCCGGCACGATCAACGGCACGCCGCGCGCCCCATCGAGCACCGCGGCCAGGTATTTCTCGCCGACCAGATGATACGGCTGCGAACCGAGCATGCGCCGGTCCGCGGGTATGCCGATGACAGGGCGTTTTGAAGCCATGAGTGCGTGACGCGGCGATCGGTTGCTGTATGTCTATACAGCCGTGCGGGGCCGCCAAATTGCCTTTGGACGGCCATTACACCATAGGCGGCGCGCACGCGCCTTCGAAGCGGCGCTCGTTTCTGTTCTTTTGCGACCCCAGTGCGAAAATATCAAGCTATTGATCCGAAAAGAAAATTCTGGCAATAGATGGGCATGAGCCCGCGCGCCCCGCCCTACCCCGAAACCTA